>JANRJC010000061.1:0-93240 GCA_033764335.1 Bacteroidia bacterium
TTTGAGTTGCTTAATGGAAGCAAACTTGGACTTGGCTAGTTGCAGAAATTCTTCTTCGGTCATCAGATGGATTTTATCCCCACAACTTACGACTCCCAACGCAAAAATTTATCCAAGGGTGCGACAATTTGGTTTGCGCCCATTCAGAGGCTTTGTCCTCTTCAGGTTTGAGTCTTAAATCAAGGAAGATAATATCTTTATCTTCATAATTTTGAGAGGCATAAGCATCTTCAAAATTTGTCATTATTTCTAATTTTGATCTATGAGGATTAATATGGCTTCTTAAAATATGTTCCAATACTTCAGCCCAACCCTTTTCTGCATAATCATCAATTAGCAAGGCGTTACACCCTTTTTTTTCCAACCCAATAAAGCTCACTTTTTGAGGTTGAATATTTATATCTGTTTTTGCAAACTGGTATTTGAAGTATAAGTCAGGAGGAAGTTTTAGTGTTGTCAATTCTTTCCCTGCAAATTTTGCTAACCGGAACGCCCCCCATTCATTGGCGAGTTGGTGACCTTGTTCCCGTTGATTTGTAAGGATCAATTTGGGTAAAACTAAAATTTTCATCTCATGCTCAGAGATTGTTGTATTGAAAGTTTCGGCGGCTGTTTTAATATCAAATGAACTGACGAGTTTCACACCTGGAGTAAAAAGAAGATATCCTGTTTTTTCTTTATTGTTCTCAATTTGGTTACTGATGATTTCACTTTTAGTTTGCTCTGAAACAAAAATGATAGGAATCAGTCGTTTGGCATTTAGTCTCTTGGTTAGCCTGATATGTAATCCTACCCGTAATCCTGTATAATCAGTGTCATCCTTGCCAAGTCTGGCAGGAATAATAATTTTCTCAATCGTTGAATGTTGATCAAATATTTGGTTGATCCATTCATCAATTTTCTGGTCCGTTACTTCTTGAAGGTATTCGAGTCTGGTAAAGCCAAATTTCTCTCCTAAAGAGATTTTATGTTCTTCTATAATGGCGATTTGGTTATTCATAAATGTGTATAATTGTTGACACTAAGTTTTTTATTTCGATAAAAAATGATCTGGCGTCTGTTTGCTGGTTTTTGAAGCGATTATGAAAATTCAAAAACTCGATTTCATAATTTTCTGGATAAAGAAAAAAGAATAGTTCTAATAAATCCTTACGTTCTTGTGTACTAATCTTAAAATCAGATTCATAATTAAAAATATCAGTCCTGAATGAAAGAAATAGGCCCAATCTATCTTGGATAATTAAACTTTTCTCCACCTCATAATTTTTGCCAAAAACGAGTTTTCTAATTTCTAATGACTCTTGAGGATATTCTTGGCAATGCTTCAAAAATGGTATCAAATAATGGTAAAACCTATCTTTTTTAATTTTTCGGATAATCTTGGGGTTCTTATCATCCCATATAGTTGTTGGCTCCTGTCCGGTAAATACTACTAAAGGTATATGTCTTTCCTCTGCCTTTTTGCAGATGTAATCCTTGAGTTTACTAGGAGAGAATGAAGCATGGATAAATATCGCAGTTGCAATTTTAAGCATATCATCTAACTCTTCATTTTTAGCCACTTTATTTATATGTTTGATAAGCTTTGGAAAGTTGGATAGCTCTTCAAGCATATCAACCCCATAATTACTGGACATTTGACCAAATTCATTATCATCAAACAAGTAAATCATAAATTTAGGTATAAAATGTTAGTATATGTGTAAAACCTTCAATGACTTCATCCAGTTTTTCTTGTTTCTTAACGTTTGATGAAGCGTTAAAGAGGATATTAATTTTATTAACTTCTGAATTAAGATTGTTGGCTATTATTGACCAGTCACATAGCCTATAAAAATAGGATTTGGCAGATTTTAAATCCCCTTTGAATAAAACATCTTCATTAAGAGATTTGTCACAGTTTGAATCGCAATGTATAATCTTAATTATACTTAAAATTTCACCTTTGGAAGAGAGGTTTTCTTGAAATATAATCTTTAATCTTTTACTGTTTTCTGCCCTCTGGCGAATAGTGTTGAATATTATGCCAAGTCCTGATAATAAAGCCTCAATGTCTGTATCAAAAGTGGCTTCTTTCAAATTGACATATTCAATATGAAAATCCTCTAAATTTTTTTCTAAAAGCACACTGTTAATCAATGCCTCCAAATTCCTTTCAATTCGAATACCTTCAGTAAATAGCTTTATTTCAGAAGAATACCCAAAAATAGGATGTTTATTAGGATGATCCTCGCACCATTTTTTTACATTATCAGAAGAAAAGGAAAAATCACGTGAAATTCCCTTGAAACGCAGACTCCATTGTTCTCTCGACAGACCAATAAACGCTTTTAATCGAGCATATAATGCTTGGGAAATTGAAAATTTCTTTGTCTCTAAATAAAAACTATTTTCAACCTTTTGGATAAATTCACTAAGGACAAAAATTTCTCCGGGTTTTATAAAGTCATGAACCAAATATTTAAATGGATGGTCTCCTGATCGAAACAAAGCTAGAAATGCCGTTAAATCTTGAGGTCTATGTGTATTTAAATCAAAATTTTGACCAGTTCTCTTTTTTTTATCTTTAGCAGAAATCTCTATGTTTTCTGTTTCAAGTGAACCAAAACCGGCTTCTCTATAATTCTTCAGTGGTCCTTTTTCATCACGTTCTGGTTCTCTTCCTATCATAATATCCCCAATAAAACTTACCGCTGATCTGTAAAATTTTGCACTATCTTCGCTCATCCATGATGTTAACTGGGGTAAATATTCCTCTGTGATATTAATATTTTGTTTCCCCGAAACATCTAAAACTTCAGTAATGATTTCCTCATCAGAAGGTTTCACTTTTCTTACCATCAACTTCTCGACCCGCTCTTTTAACTGCATATAGGTTCGATCCTCTTCTCCCTTCACCATTCTTAAGTAATCTAATTTGCCGCGAATGATATTTACCATATCGGGGCTGCTTTTTGTAAGATTTTTTTTATCAGCTATGTACTGCTGAAGGAAAAAGGTGTAAGCTCGCTCATACCCGTACCTTTCCCAATAATACAACCACATGCGAAGGTATTTAATGTAGCGCTTCTGTACATTGACTTTCTCATTGACCAACAATCCGGTTACTTCTTTTCTATATCCGTTTTTTTGTAGTCGGGTTTTTTCCTCTTTTATATTAAAACCTTGTTGAGCGATTATGCGATATAGTTCTTTCAGAAATTCGCTTTCAGGCTGATATACATTATGCATAGAACTAAAAGTAATATCGTCTGCATAACGAGAATATTTTAAGCCAAATCGTTTTGCAACACTGGAAAGTAGATAATCGAGTCGTTGACAAATTATATTTGTGATTACGGGAGAAGTTGGCGCACCCTGCGGCAGTACACTACGGTTTACTGTTTCCCATTCATCATTTCCCTTTTTTCGTTCTACATTCATTTCCGTACAGCAAAGTGAAGCGATGATATTGGCAATAGGCAACCTTTTTTCTCCGGATAGATTAAACGGTTTTAATTGTAAACATTTCCATACCCTTGCCTGATCAACGCTCGGAAAAAAATCTTTAAGGTCAATATTATATACATATATGCTTCCTACATGGAGTTTGGCATTATCTATTATAGATTTGCCTTTGACAAATCCCATTGCTGTATTATGAGGTTCAAATACACATTGCAGGATAAAACTTAGAGTTTTTTGAAGGGACTTCAATCCATTAACAGGTGCGTGTATATATCTGTTTGCTCCTGATTTTTTTTTTATTTGGAACTGTGAATAACGCTTTTTTCCCAGTTTAGGGTTTGAATACCAGGTAAGTTGCTTGATCTTAAAAGGAATACTTTTCTCAGAATCAGCATAAACAAGGGGTTTTACTTCATTTAACAAGCAAAGTAAATCTTCCCTTGACTGCATTTTTTCAAAAGCAATTCTTACGTGGTTAATATGTGTTGTGTTCAGTTTGATCATTTACAAAAGTTCAAGGAAGCCTGTTACATCATTCTTTGTTTATAAACTTATTCGTACAGACAGTAACATGTCAGTAATAATCATCATTAACTGAATTTTGTATAATAAATACAGTCAACAATAACCTAAAAACATTCATCCCGAATTACTTCGGAACACCAACCGATCTGAATCTTTCTTGCGAAGGTTTCCAGTTGGCACAAATCAATGTCGTGTAGCAGGCTTCCAATGAACGCAAAACAAAGTAATGCAACAACTGTGCAGTACAACTGCATAAAAGTAATATTTTTTTTTAACTTCGCTCTATGAAGTTTGGTAAACTGAAAATTTAGTTATGGCAACCAATAAAAATGCGCTTATACGTTACAAATTACTAGATAAGTGTTTCCGGAACACGGGTAGGCGGTATTTTATTGATGACCTTATCACAGAATGTGAGCAGGTTCTATTGGAAATTGATCCCCAATCTAATGGAATCAGTCGCAGGCAGATTTTCGAAGATATTGCCTTCATGCAAAGTAAAGAAGGATGGCAAATAGAGCTTGCCAAACTTCGTGATGGTAAAAGAGTGTACTATAGATATACCGATCCTTCGTTTTCAATTAATAGTATGCCTCTTAATGAGATAGAAATCAACCAATTGAAAACAGCGGTTGATATACTCTCGCAGTTCAATGGAATGCCACAATTTGATTGGATAAATGAATTAGTGCCTAAGTTAAAGCAAGGATTGGTTTCTGATGAATCTAATGCCACCACCATCATGGATTTTGACAGCAATCAATATTTAAAAGGAATTGAGCATTTGGGTCCATTGCATAATGCTATTTTTTACAGACAGGTACTTGGGGTTAGCTATCAGCCCTACCAGAGTGAAGTACCATTTGAAATAATCATTCATCCCTACTTCCTAAAACAATACAACAATCGCTGGTTTCTCTTTGGATATAACCCCGAAAAGGAAAAATATGATTGGAATCTGGCCATTGACAGAATCATTGCAGTCAAAGAAATCAAGGCTAAATATCAAAAAAATACTTCAATAGACTGGCCGGAGTATTTTGAAGATATTATAGGTGTAACTAAGCCGGTTGACGGTGTGGTAGAATGCATAGTATTGAATTTTATAGGTAAGACGGGGCGATATATGGAGACAAAGCCACTTCATGGTTCTCAGAGATCAAAGTGGCTTGATGAAAATACGCTGGAGGTTAGTCTGCAGGTCATCATTAACTATGAGCTTGAAAGATTAATTTTATCCTATGCAGATAGTGTGATTGTTATTAGCCCACCACATCTTGTAAACACCATTAAAGGTAGGTTTAAAGAGGCATTAAAACATTATTATTGAAGAATCTAAGTATAAATTCTACCGATACCCCTGCGCCTGCAACTCAAACAACTCCGCGTAAATCCCGCCCAATGCCAGCAGTTCTTCGTGGGAGCCGGATTCGCGGATACCGCCATTTTCCAACACGAGGATTCGGTCGGCCATTCTTACGGTGCTGAAGCGGTGTGAGATCAGAATGGCGGTTTTGCCTTGTGTGAGTTCTGAAAACCGCACGAATACGTCGTATTCGGCTCTTGCGTCAAGGGCGGCGGTGGGTTCATCCAAGATAAGTACTTGCGCTTCGCGCATATACGCCCGCCCCAGCGCGACCTTCTGCCACTGCCCGCCGGAAAGTTCTACTCCTTTGTCAAATTTCCTTCCCAGCATCTGGTCGTATCCTCCTGCCAGTGTTTTCACCACCGTATCAGCCATGCTTTTTCGGGCAGCCTCTTCGATTCGGGCTTTATTGTCGAGGTCGGTGATTTGTCCGACCGCAATGTTTTCGCCTACAGTCAGGCTGTACCGCACATAGTCCTGAAATATCACCCCAATTGCCTGCCGCAATTGGTCCAGGTCGTAATGGCGGAGGTCGTGTCCGTCGAGGAGGATTCGCCCCTCGGTCGGATCATAAAGCCGGGCCATTAGCTTGACCAAGGTGGTTTTACCTGCGCCGTTTTCGCCTACAAGGGCTATTTTTTCTCCGGCTTTCAGGGTAAAGGATGCATTCCGGAGGGCGTACTGAGGGGAGTTGGGGTATTTAAAGGAAACATTTTCAAATACAAATCCTTCTTGAATTGCAGAAGGAAAGGGCAGGGGATCGGCAGGGGAAAAAATCGCCGGCTTCATGGCAAAAAAATCGAAAAAGTCTTGAAGGTAAAGGGCACTCTGCGCAATGGTTGAAAATCGTGAAAGAATTCCCTGCAATAATGCACTCAGGCGGCTGAAAGAGCCGGAAAGAAAAATCAGGTCACCGAGGCTTATCTGTCCGCCGATGGCCTGAAGGGCGATCATTACGTATGCCCCGTAATAACCCAGATCGCCCAGGCTGTTAAATACAAATCCCCAGACGGCACGCCGGATCGCCAATACTTTATTGGCGAGGTAATACCGATGTGCCAGTTGCTGGAAACGCCCTTTCAGAAAGTCGGCAAGGCCAAATATTTTGACCTCTTTTACCGTCTGGTCGCTCGCTCCGATGTACCGCACATAGTCAAGTTCGCGCCGCTCGGGTGTCCATGCGCGGGACAGTGAATAACTCCGCTGGTTGAAATGGGTTTCGCTGATAAAAGCGGGAATGACGGTAATGACCAGTAGCAAAATCAGCCAGGGGTTGAATATCGTCAGCCCGGCAGCGAGAAAAGCCATAGAAATCATATCCTGCGCCTGGAGTAACATCTGAGACATTAAAATGGTGCGGCTATTGGTCTGCTGGCGGGCGCGTTCGAGTTTGTCGTAAAATACCGAATCCTCAAATTGCGGAAGGTCGAGACTTGCCGCATGGGCAATGAGGCGCACCGAACTTTCATTGCTGAAAAGATCTCCCAGCAAAGCATCCAGCAGGGAAATGGCTCTTCCCAGAAGCGAGGAAAACAGAGCCAGTCCAAACTCTGCGGCAATCAACATCCAAAGGTAGGATTTGTCGGCCCCGGCCGTTTGGGAGAGCAATATTACCTCATCAATAATCAACTTTCCCAGATACAATGTACTTACAGGGATACCGGCTTTAAACAACCGTAAAATCATATTTCCTGCGGCCATCCAGGGTTGGGTATCCCAGATGAGTTTGAGGAAAGGCGGAAGGTATTTAAGTGCGCGGATATTGTCTTTGAGCGAAAGTTTGCCGCCGTAGTTTTGTTCTTTGGCAGAGGCACGAAATAATTTGGAATAGGAACTCATAGGCTCTTCATACGAAACGAGGGTTGGGTAGTTTGGTTGTAAATAACATCCGATGGGGGTAGAAAGCAATAAAATCGGTAAATTGAGAGTTTAAAACAAATAATCGGGAAACCTAAAACCTAACTTATGAACGGCGTCCTTTTACAACTTACCGCAAGTTTTTCGGCGGTTTTTTTTATGGGTTCCATCGCTTTTTCTCAAACAGAAGAGCAACCGGGAGCAGACCATACCATCTACCAGATTTACGTGGGTACAATGACCTCACTGGAAGATTTAAACCAGTTTGAAGATCTTAAAGAATTTGGCTTTATCCGACCTTTTTCCATTGCCGAACTTCCGGTTCAGCAAAGTCGTGCCGAGGAAGGCAAAAAAGTTTTCGTGGGGCCTTATCTGGGGAAACAAACGGCGGAAAATATACTCTCCCTAATATGGGCGAGAGGTTATACCAATGCCTATATTGAAGCGGATGAACGCAGTCTGCGCACAACTAAAACCCGGGCATTAGTTTACAGTATCCAGTTGGGGGCTTTCCAGCAGCCGGATATGCGCCGGTACGAAAAAATATCCAATACCTTTGCTTATGGCACGTTTCTGACCTTTGAAGATGGCCTGTACAAAGTAATGGCCGGGTTATACAGCCCGGAGGCGACCGGTTACATGAAAGAAACCGTCATTCCTTACCTACAAAAGCTAGGCTTTAGCGGGTTTACACGAACCGTACGCGAACCTTTTCAGTAAGATTCGAGCTTACTGAAAGTCGAGTAACTCTACCTCAAAAATGAGGGTTTCGTTGGGACCGATATTCGGTGGATAACCGTTGGGGCCGTAGGCCAGGTCGGAAGGAATAAACAACCGCCATTTTGCTCCGGCGTTCATCAATTGAAGCGCTTCCGTCCACCCGGCAATCACCTGATTTACTGCAAACTGCGCGGGGGTTCCTCTTTCATAGGAGCTATCGAATACCGATTCGTCCAGAAAACGGCCTTCATAGTGAACCCTCACGATATTGTCGGGGCCGGGAGAGGGGCCGTTACCGGGGGTGAGGACTTTGTACTGAAGCCCGCTGGGCAGTACCACAACCCCTTCTTCGGATTTATTTTGATTGAGGAAGAGTTCACCTTCCTGTTTGGCAGTTTCGGCTTTTGCCATAAACTTCTTTTCCTGAGAAGACTGTGCTTCCTGTTGGAAAGCCATAAGCAGAGCCTGAAGGCCTTCTTCGGTTATGGGAGATTCCGTGCTGGAATATACATCATTCAAACCCTTGTACAGCATTTCTGCGCTGATACCGAGGTCAAGTTCTCCCAGATTTTTTCCAATATCCATGCCCAATGCATAAGAAATACTGTCGGCCCGGGTCTCCAGTTTGGGAGCTTTTTGAGCGAAACTCATTGTCGGAATCGCCAATACTCCTATTATCATCCAGAATAATCTTTTCATAAGCAAATTTGTCATTAACACACCGGCAAGTTTGCCCGAAAAAATGGAAATACCAAACGAAAAAGGGGCCGCCTCGATTTTTGAGACAGCCCCCTTCAGAAATGAGTGAATATTCCCTGGAGAAAGTTTTATTAGTTGAGAAGGCGGAAGGTGATGGGTATGGTTTTATACACCGCTACTTTTTTTCCGTCTTGTTCACCGGGAATCCATTTAGGCATCAGCGAAACAAGGCGAATGGCTTCTTCATCACATCCATATCCTACGCCTTTGACGACTTTTGCATTGCTGAGACTTCCATCAGGGTTTACAATAAACCTCACATATACGACTCCTTCCACTTCGTCATTCATTGCTTGCAGCGGATAGCGGTAGTTTTTGTTAAAAAACCGCGCGAGTGCTTTTGTGCCACCGGGAAACTCGGGCATAAGCTGTGCGGCAACCAGTGGTTTATTTAAAGAAGTGTTGGCGGGTTTGGCGACTTCATTGGTGAGTTGGGGTGCGGGCCGCGAAGGGAGTTCCCGTGTATTTTCAGTGCGGAAACTTTCCGGGTCTTCTACCGGAGAGGAACTGGCTTCTCTTTCGGTAACGGAGGGTGTGGTTGAGGCCGTATTCTCGGCGGAGCCGGATTCTACGGATTCTTCCGGTTGTTGTGTGCCGGTTTTTACTTCTGCTTCTTTCCCAGAGTTAAGATCAATGATGGATTCCGGTTCGTTTACGGATTTGGTTGCTTCTGCAATTTGGGTACCCACTCTTTCATCGGCACTGATTTCCAGTCTTTTGGTATATACATTGGAAACGTTTCCCTTGGTAGCCAGTAACTGGATTCGGTATCTTCCGGATTGATCGTAAACGTAGGTAAACGATTTCGAAACCTTGCGTCTGAAACCATTGCCAAAATCCAGCATATACGTAACTTCTGGGTCAAAATTTTCAATCGAAAAGGTGAGGTTACGGCCTTGTTTGCGTTCTCCGTCAATGTCAACCATGTAAGGAGAAAGGCTATTTTGTTCCGTTTCCTGTGCCGTTTCACCGGAGGAAATAGTATCGGAAACGCTAATTGCCAGATTCCGGTTTTGTTCGATAAGATCGAGAAGATTTAAAACCGTAATGTAGTCTTCAACTGATTTTACGGTATCCTGACCAATGTCGGGATGACTGATGATAATGGGGGCTTCATTCTCCGTAAATAATGCCTGAACCTTTTCATAAGAAAGATCGGCAGCACTGTAGGTGCGGAGCGAATTCTGGAAATAAATCGTTTTATAGGCCGTAAAACCTATACCAACGACTGCGAAAAACAATAGAGCATAAAGGCTTTTTTTCCTCCGTTCGGCTTTCTCGTGGGTTTCAATCCGATGGAGATAATCATCAATTTTGTGAACAGTTGTCGTCTTGTTTGCGTTTTGCATATCTTCTCAAATTATGTGGAAGTAAAGCCTTCAGTAACCTGCCAAAAAGCGAGCCACAGAAAAATTACTCTCACTGGTTTCAGCAGTAAAAATTTTGAAAATGGCGAAAGTCTTAGATCACAAGTGTTAGGTTTGGGGGGGAATGGGTCGAATTGTTGAATGAAAATAGACAGGAATTTTCATTTCTGTTTAGCCTTTTGTATGAATGGGAAATAAGAGATATTGACCGGTAAAATCATTTGGGTCAAATGAAACAGATAATGTTGCCAATATTCGAATATCGGAATATGAATTTATAGAATAGTTTTGGCTTATTCTTTCTCTGTTATTCGGTGCGTAGCTGATTCGAAAGTTCGTCTTTGTCGTCGGGTTTAATATCTACTCCCTTTTCAGCCAGAAGTTTGGAACAGTCTTCAACGGCTTTGATAATGCCTTCCGACACCTTGCCCGATTTAATGAAGGTTACCATCTCTTCCACAATATGATCCCAGGAGGATTGTTCTACCACCTGACTAATCCCTTTGTCTGCCATTATGATCACCTGATGTTCAAACCAGGCAATAAAAATCATAATGCCCGTGCGATCTGCCGTATGAAAAACTTCTTCCTGGAGGAAAAATTCATTGGCCTTAAAATAAGCCATCTCGCGAAGGTGGTTTTTTCCTGCGAGCCACCGGTGTAAAGCTGGTATATACTTCACTCCCAAAGCCCCCACAACTCCCGCACCACTCACTACAATAAGATACCAAAAAGGGTCATAAAATAAAAATCCCCTCGCCATCCGATCCATCAGAATAAGTGCCACAAATACAATCAATGCCAGTGTGACACCTCCCTTATAGATGGCAGCGGGATAAGTGGCGCATTGATTGACAAAAACCGGGACTATTTCTCCGGAAGTTTTACTTTCCGACTGCTTGACCGCAGTTTCGATTTTGCCTAATTCTTCTTCGGTGAAAAAGTTTGCTTTTTTCATGATTTTATAAAACTTCGCGAATACGCCACTAAAGTACAAAGGTAGAAGCGGATCTGCGAAATAAAAAATGTCCACCTTGCGGCGGACATTTCTAAGGTTTATCTGTTTCTAATGGGTAAAATTAGTTGTTATTGGCGAGGTTGACGGGCGTTTCGCCGGAGAGGATTTCATATTTTTTGACATATTTGCTGCTGCGTCCGTCTTTGCTCGTGGCTTTCAGCGTAAGATCAAAATGGCCTGGCAACGGATAAGAATAGACCGTGCGGTCTTTTACAGCTTTGGTTACACCATTTCCAAAATCCAACTCATACTCAATTTCCTCGTTGTAATCTTCAATGGTAAAAATCAGCTTTCTTTTAATCTGTCTTTCACCGGCAACGTCCACAATAAATGTTTGCAAAGGCTCCATAGAGGTGCTGTCCGTTGTTTTTTTCTCCATATCGGTATATGCCTTGCGTCCCATTTCTATCAGATCAATCACATTTAGAACCTGATAATAATCATTGATCGAAGTAACGGTGTCATTGCCGATTTCCGGGTGATAGACAATAATAGGCTCGCTTTCCTGAGCAAAAATGCCATTGACAAGGTCGGGGTCCAGGTCGGCGATTGCAAACTTCCGAAACTCCGGGGTCTTTTCTACAACTCCCGATTGTTGATACACAACAAAGCCTGTACCCATAAACGCAAGCAACAGAAACCACTTAAGGTTGGTTTTTCTGCGACGGCTTTTCTCGCGGGCCTCAATTTTTTCCAAATACTCTTCGAACCGGTTTTGGGGGATATTCGCCTGTTCCATAAATTTTTTCTTTTGACGCTGGTAATAACAATTGATACAAAAACTGCTCCAAAAACTCCCGAATCTTACATGTCTTCCTGGGAAAATTTACTTTGATTAAAAGCTGGGGTCTATACTCTTTTATAAATTAAATAACAGTTCAATTTATCGGTTTGTACCAAATTACCTTCTATAAACGGGTATGAATAGCAGATATATCCCGCCGACCGGTAAAAAAACAGGGATGGAAGGGGAATGGAAAAGGGGCTAAAAACAACTATCGCGGCGCAAATCGCCGGATTTCTTACATCGTTGGGATTGTTTTTATTCGGAATCGGTAATCACCGAATAAACAGGCGGGTCATTTCAAAATTTTCGCAGCGTACTTTCAATAGAAAAATACCGCTGGTGAGGAAATCCACCCGGAAATCTATTTCTGCGGTCAACTCTTCGGGAGAATAGTCTCTGCTAAATTCTTTTACACCCCCAAAACGGATTACCTCGATTTTTAGCTGATCTTCACAGGCCTGTGGGCGGGAAAAAAGGATACGATCTCCGGTATAGGAATAAGTTGCGGTCGAAGGTTCTGTGGTTGGGTGACTCACGGCATTAAGGGCTTCCCTTATCTGCACAAAAGTTTTCTTTTTTGCCTGTTTAAGGGGGGGGATATTACCATCCAGGAGGAGTTGTGTTGTCATTACAATCAGAGAGCAGAGGATCAGCCATTTTAAGACCGCCCGGTGGATATGGTAATTTTTAAACATAAACCAACAAACATGTAAAATAAAAAATGCAGGGGATGCCTCTAATTTAGGGATAAGTTTTGAAGGGATAAAATTTTCGAAAGAAAAACTCCCACATTTTCGGTACGCTTTCGCAATTAGTCCCTTATTAGTTTGCTCAAAGCCCAGGCAGCAACTGCTCCTACCCCCAGGGCAATCCACCAGAAGGTAGAGTTGTCCTCCTCTTTTTTTCCTCCCCCGGTAAAAGATTCAAAAAGCGACTCCGTCGGGGCGAGTTTTAGCAACTGATCCAATACATATTGCAGCCGGTCCCGTGTACCCGTGGTTACGTCTAGTTTTAGTCCCTGCCGGAGGATAAACATTCCCAACTGTCCCCGCCGGTGGGTATTAAACACCGCCAGTGCCAAAACCTCCAGGGCTTGTCCGTATTTGTCTCTTACCGTGGCAAAATAGTCAGGCAGATGGTTAATGGAGGTCAACAATAATTCGTCACAGATTTCCTGCACTCTGCCATCCGGAGCTTCTCCCTCAGCAATCTTTTGGGAAAGTTGTTCGATTTCGGTGACTCGTGTATGGATATGGCGATAAGTATCTTTGTAAGCATTCGCAAAAAAGGTTATCGGAATCCCAATGGGATGGGTACATATCACTTTCATCTCTTCCCAGTCTTTTTGCCGGAAAGCGTGAAAAAGCCTGCGGTTGTACTGTTCGGCAAAATAAGGCCCGATAAACCCCAGAAAATCGGCAGGTAATGTGCTTAAAAGGGCAATATCGCCGGAATAAAAATAATCAAGTGAAGCTTCTTCCAGAAAAGCGAGCAGGCCGGGATTCTGAAAAACCCTTAGATGATGGGCAAACTCTGAGTCAATGGCGAGCATATCAAAAACCCGAAGTACGTCTGATTTGGAGACCTGCTTTCCGTGTATTTCAAGGGTAGGGGTGTTGTGAAGTTCAAACTCGGCCAGCAAACGCTTTTTTTCGCGTTTTAGTTTTGCCTGATCCAGTCCCTGACTAAACTTGGCCGGATCGAGATTAAGGAGGGAGAATGGATTGATATATTGCATGGTGTAAAATACGAAGGTTGAGGCTGCTTTGATTCTTTTGGCAAATAACTTTTCCGTAAATTTCGCGGAATATGAAGAATGTTTCAAAAATTGCGATGTTTCTGATTTTGGGGAGCCTTACTTTTCGGGCCGTTTCTCAAAATGATTATCGCTGGAAAGATTCCTGTGAGTCTTCGCAGATGCTGGCTTTCCGGATACCGGTTCCGGAAGGATATCGCAGGGTGGAGGTTTTTTCGAATAGTTTTGGGGAATGGCTCCGCCAACTTCCCCTAAAGCCCGGTACCCCGAAAGTGATGTTATACAACGGAGAGCCTAAGCATAATCAGAATGCTCACTATCGGGTCATAGATATAGATGCCGGAACCCGCGACCTTCAGCAATGTGCCGATGCGGTCATGCGCCTGAAAGCAGAGTATCATTTTGCCTGTGGAGAATATGACCGGATTCATTTCAATTTTACCTCCGGAGACCGCGCCGACTATACTCGTTACCGCGAGGGATACCGGCCTCAGTTTAGTGGAAATAAGGTCACCTGGACAAAATCTGCCGCACCTGACGCCAGCTACCGCACTTTCCGGAAATATATGGATTTGGTCTTTTCGTATGCAGGTACCTTTTCATTAGATAAAGAGTTGACAACTGTGCCGGAAATAACTCAGATTCAACCGGGAGATGTATTTATCCAGGGGGGATTTCCCGGTCATGCGGTTATTGTTGTGGATGTTGCAGAAAATATTCAGGATGGCAGCCGTATCTTTTTGCTTGCCCAGAGTTATATGCCTGCACAAGAGATGCATGTGCTCCGTAACCCTGAAAATCACGCACTTAGTCCCTGGTTTTTGGCTGAAAAGGGGCCGTTATTTACCCCTGAATGGAACTTTCCGGAAGGAACGCTGAAGCGGTTTGGTAATAAATAGAAGGATTATTCGACCAACAGGTATATATTCTCTGCAAACGACGGATAAATTTACGACTTCACAACCTTAATTGCCGTAGAATACTTGCGGTAAACGGGACAGATATTATTTTACATGCTCACACTAAAAGATATTCATAAGTCTTACCAGATCGGGCATAATTCTCTACATGTGCTCAAAGGTATAAACCTCGACATACAAGCGGGAGAACTGGTGTCCATTATGGGTTCTTCGGGATCGGGTAAATCTACTTTGCTAAATATTCTCGGGATTCTCGACAATTACGATACCGGTTCCTATACCCTTAACGGGACGTTGATCAAAGATTTGTCGGAAACCAAAGCCGCCGTTTACCGCAATAAACTAATCGGGTTTGTGTTTCAGTCTTTTAACCTGATCTCTTTTAAAAATGCCATGGAAAACGTGGCTCTTCCCCTATATTACCAGAATGTCGGAAGGATCAAACGCAATAAACTCGCGCTTGAATACCTCGACAAAGTGGGCCTCCGCGCATGGGCAGAGCATCAGCCCAATGAACTCTCCGGCGGCCAAAAGCAGCGCGTAGCCATTGCACGGGCACTTATTTCCCAACCCAAACTTATTCTCGCTGACGAACCCACCGGGGCACTAGACTCACAGACTTCCTTAGAAGTAATGGAAGTGCTAAAGGAAATCAATCGCTCAGGAATAACGGTTGTGATTGTTACCCACGAACATGACATTGCCGCGATGACCAATCGTATTATCCGCCTTCGCGACGGTCAAATTGAAGCCAATGAAAAAATCACGCATTAACCTAACCCTCAAAAGCAGTTGTTATGTTTGATCTGGACAAATGGCAGGAGATTTTTGCGACCATTGCAAAAAATAAACTCAGGACTTTTCTTACGGCTTTCAGCGTTGCCTGGGGGATATTCATGCTGGTGATTCTGCTGGGCGCCGGCAACGGGTTGCAGAATGGCGTTACCAATATGTTTAAAGATGATGCCATCAACAGCATCTGGATTTCCAGTGGCACAACGAGCCTTCCTCATAAAGGGCTTCAGCCGGGTCGCAGGGTACAATTTACGAATGAAGACTACGACGCCATACGCACTCAGGTTGAAGGAATTGACCATATAAGCGCGAGGTTTCATATCCGTTCATCGGTAATGGTAAACTACAAAGATGAGTTTGGCGCTTTTTCGATTCGTTGTATCCATCCGGACAGTAAGTATCTGGAAAAAACCCTGATTGTAGAAGGCCGATACATTAATGATATTGACATTGCAGAGTACCGTAAGGTCGTAGCGATTGGTATTAGGGTAAAAGATGCTCTGTTTGCCCATGAACCGGCAATTGGAAAATATATTAATCTGAATGGTATTGCATTTAAGGTCGTAGGTGTCTTTGAAGATGAGGGAAACGAGGGTGAAAC
The DNA here is from genome assembly GCA_033764335.1 of Bacteroidia bacterium. GTDB lineage: Bacteria > Bacteroidota > Bacteroidia > J057 > J057 > JAGQVA01. The sequence goes on from JANRJC010000061.1 coordinate 15,919, forward strand.
CGAAACGATGTATATACCGATCACCACAGCCCAACGCATATTCAATGGCGCCAACAATATCAATCAGTTGATGGTAACTGTCGGGGATGCCGATCTGGAAGAAAGCATGAAAATTTCGGCGCAGATCAATCAAACGCTCTCGAAGCGGAATAACTATTCTACCGAAGACCCCAAAGCGGTTTCGATCCACAACAGTATTGAAAGGTTTCAGAATATCATGGGGGTGCTGGGAGGAATTCAGGCCTTTATCTGGGTAATTGGCATAGGCACAATCCTCGCCGGGGTAGTGGGTGTCGGCAATATCATGATGATTGTGGTGAAAGAAAGGACAAAAGAAATTGGCATCCGCAAGGCAATTGGCGCAACCCCCGGGTCTATTCTTAGCCTTATTATTCAGGAGTCAGTATTTATAACTTCGATGGCCGGATATTTAGGACTGATGTTGGGTGTCGGACTTCTTGCCTTGGTGGCCTCGGTTGTCCCACCCGATACGCCCATGTTCTCCAATCCGGAGATCAACCTGGGCGTAGCTTTGCAAGCTACGATCCTGCTGGTAGTTGCCGGAACAATGGCCGGGCTGGTTCCCGCAATCAAAGCGGCCCGTATCCGCCCGATTGAAGCCCTTCGCGATGAATAAGCTTAAAACCTGACCGATATGATTGATATAGACAAGTGGCAGGAAATTTTCCACTCGCTTTCCAAAAATCCCTTGCGGACGACCTTGACGGCCTTCGGCGTGTTTTGGGGCATTTTTATGCTGGTAGTGATGATGGGCGCAGGTAAGGGACTCGAAAACGGAGCCACAAAGGGTTTTGCTGGTATGGCTACCAACAGCCTCTATGTATGGAATCAGTCCACCTCTAAAGCTTACAACGGTCTCCCGCCCGGTCGGCAGATGCGCATGACACTCGATGACATGGCGGCAATGGCGCAGGCGATTCCCGAAGCCCGGATCATTTCCCCGATTAATCAACTGGGCGGTTGGCAGGGCAATAACAGCGTTACGCGGGGAAACCGCTACGGCACATTTGGCGTCTCCGGAAATATGCCTAATATTTTTGAGGTGGAATCACCCAAAATTATCGCCGGTCGTTTTATTAACCCGCTGGATATTGAAGAAAAGCGAAAAGTAGCCGTCATCGGCCCGCGAGTTCGGGAAATTTTGTTTGACCCGGAAGAAGATCCGATCGGAGATTATATCTATATCAATGGGGTGTATTTTAAGGTAATCGGCACTTTTGATACGGAGCAGGACGGAAGCCGTGGAGACAACGCTACCCAGAAAATATATATTCCTTTTTCCACCTTTCAGCAGGCATTTAATTACGGCAGCTTTGTAGGCTGGATAGCCATCACAAGCCAGGATAATGTGCCGGTATCGGTGGCCGAAGAAAAAGTGTTAAAAATATTAAAAGCCCGCCACCGGGTTGCTCCTGACGATAATCGCGCTTTCGGGCATTTTAATCTGGAAGAGCGGTTTAATCAAATGAGCAATACCATGACGGGAATTAACCTGCTTTCCTGGTTTGTGGGTATCTGTACGCTGATAGCCGGAGTTATTGGTATAAGTAATATTATGCTGGTTCTGGTAAAAGAGCGCACCAAGGAAATCGGTATTCGCCGTGCGCTGGGTGCACGCCCCATTTCCATTGTATCGCTGATTCTAATGGAGTCGGTTTTCCTCACTACGGTTGCCGGTTACCTCGGATTGATGAGCGGTCTGGGATTATTGGAACTCTACAATTGGGCAGCGATGGAGTTTCATCTGGAAAGCAATTTTTTTCAGGATCCCTCGGTGGATTTTTCGCTCATGGTACGTGCCCTGGTAATCCTGGTTTTAGGTGGAGCGTTTGCCGGATTTATTCCGGCGAGACGTGCTTTATCCATCAGCCCCGTGGATGCATTAAGGGCAGATTAGATGATTTTTTAAAATAGAGTATTCAGGAAATTTTATTATTTATGAAGCGCACAATTCTCCCCATCGTTATTGTCGGCAGTCTTATCGGATTGTTTATCTGGACGGGTTTTTTCCTCTATAATAAAAATCAAAAACCGCCGGTTGTCTATGAAACAGAGGCTCCTTTCTATACCGATATTGTCAAAAAAACCGTCGCTACCGGGTCGGTAGTACCCCGTAAAGAAGTGGAAATCAAACCACAGGTTTCCGGACTGATCAAAACCCTGTATGTAGAACCGGGAGACATAATAAAAACAGGTGACCTGATCGCTACGGTGAGGATTATCCCTAATATGGTCAACCTCAACAGCGCAGAGAGCCGGGTCAACCGGGCGGAAATAAGCCTGGAAAATTCCCGCAAAGAATATGAAAGAAACAAACAGCTTTTGGCCGATGGAGTTATTGCCGAAGCCGTTTTTCAACAGTTTGACCTCAATTACAAAACCGCCAAAGAAGAACTTTCCGCCGCCAAAGACAACCTCCAACTCATCCGGGAAGGTTCTACCCAAAAAACCGGACAAACGGCCAATACGAATATTCGCGCCACGATTGGAGGCATGGTACTGGATGTTCCGGTAGAAGAAGGCAACTCCGTGATTGAAGCCAATACCTTCAACGATGGTACTACGATTGCGGTGGTAGCCAACCTGGAGGACATGATTTTTGAAGGAAAAGTAGATGAATCCGAAGTGGGGAAAATCCGCGAAGGGATGGAACTGCTTCTTACGATAGGCGCAATTGATTCGGAAAAGTTTTCAGCAACGCTGGAACATATTTCCCCCAAAGGCGTGGAGGAAAATGGAGCCATTCAGTTTGAAATTCGCGCCGAAGTAAACCTCAAAAAAGACCAGTTTATCCGCGCCGGTTATAGCGCAAATGCAGATATTGTGCTTCAGCGGAAAGATAGTGTCCTCGCTATTCGGGAGGGTTTACTTCAATTTGAGGATGAGTCCACATTCGTAGAAATCGAAACAGGTACTCAGCAATTTAAAAAAGTACCCGTTCAGACGGGGCTTTCCGATGGAATCAATATTGAGGTTATCTCCGGAATTACCGAAAAAGACAAAATCAAAAACCCCAATATTGTGGAGTAATTTTCCCACAGTAAATTAAAAAACAGCCCAATAGGACATTTTCACCGGGTATTGAAACAATGCCCGGTGTTTTGCTTATGTAAGTATCAGACATTTTTATAATTTAGGGAAATTTCAGCGTTATAGCTTAAAAGGGGCACGGTAAATGCGGTTAGATATTATTGGGGAAGTATGTATTTTTATCGTATGAAGGTTGGCCGAATAAGGTACCTGTTGTATTGGGTTATCCTGTTGGGATTATCAATACCGGTTTATGGAAATAATCCGGAGAGTCTTGATAGCCTCAACCGGGAGTTATTGGGTCTTCCGAAATCGGAGCAGCCGGCGGTTTTAAGTAAAATGGTTTACCTTTCTGCCAAAGAAGGAAACCGCAAGCAGGCTATTGATTTTGCCTATCAGTCGCTGCGCATTGCCCGGGAACTCGAAGATCCCCGCCTTCAGGCGAATGCCGAACATGACCTGGGAAATGTATTTAAGTTACTCGGAGAATACGAAAACGCTTTTACCCATTATAAAGACGCGCTGAACCTTCGACTTCGTTACAGCAAAGCAATTGAGACGCAGTCCACCCTTAAAGAAATTCAGTCGGTATGTATTATCCTCGGAAAATACGAGGAAGCCATCACCTATTTTCAACGCTCCAAAGAACTGGCGGAAAGTCAGAAAGATGCGCAGGGAATTGCCAATGCCCACAACCAGATTGGGTTGATGAACGAAAAAATGGGCAATCTCCCCATGGCGCATACTATTTATTTTCAGACACTTGACCTTTATAAAAATATCGCCGACTCAGCGGGGATTTCGCAAACCTTAAACAATATAGGCAGGGTTTTTTATCTGGATAAAAGATACAATCGTGCCCTGGAGTATTATAACCGATCGCTGGAGATTCAGCAGTTGCTACACAACGAAGAAAAAAGTGCGGATGATCGCCATAGCATTGGCGAAGTTTACCTGGCTATGGACAGTGTCCACAAGGCCCGGTTTTATTTTGATCAGGCTCTCATCGCCAGGGATGATCTCCCCGACCGCGCCGCCCGTGCCGAAACCCTGAGCAAAATCGGAGATACTTATATGGCCGAAGAGGACTATAACCGCGCCCTCGTTCACTACAATGAATCCCTCAAAAATCAGACGGCTCTTGGGGATACGAGCGTGGATGTTATGTATAATATCGGCAAAGTCTATTACCATCTTAAAGAATACGACGATGCTATTGATGCCCTGAATCATTGCCTTTCGCTTTCTTCTCATACTCCGCTTGATACCTTCCGCCGAAGTACTTATAAGCTGCTCACAGATATATATGTCGAATCAGAAGACCTCAATAATGCGCTGAAATACTATCAGTATTTTACCGGTTTGAATGACTCGCTGTTTCGTACACAGAAAACCCGCGAAATCGCGGATATTCAAAACCGCTACGAAGCTACCGTTCAGGAAAAAAAGCTGGAAGAAGCCAAAAATGTCATCCGTATTGGAGAAGAACGTGCCCGGCAGAATCAGATCATTATTTACGCGGGAAGCATTGTGCTTTTCCTCATTATTATTTTGCTGGGGGTACTCTTTCGTCAAACCAAAATCAAACAAAAAGTTAATGACCAACTGGCTCATCAGAACAAAGTCATTAATACTCAAAACCGCCAGCTACACAAAATCAATCAGCGGCTTGAAGAAGCCAAACGCCAGGCCGAAGCAGCTTCCGTCGCCAAATCCAACTTCCTGGCAACGATGAGCCACGAGATTCGCACACCTATGAACGGAATCATCGGCATGACGAGCCTCCTGATGAATACACGCCTCAACGACCAACAGCGCGAATACGCCCAGACCATCTCTACTTCCAGCAATAATCTTCTTTCGATTCTAAACGATATTCTTGACTATTCGAGGGTTGAGGCGGGTAAACTGGAACTTGAAATCCGCAGCACTTCGGTCACCGAACTTCTCAATGAAGTAATGGCTCTGTTTCAAAGTACTGCTGAAGAAAAAGGATTAAAACTCGCCTTTGAAATCGCCAAAGATGTTCCCGGATATATATTTTGCGACCCTACCCGCCTTCGCCAGGTACTGGTGAACCTCGTTAGCAATGCCCTTAAATTTACACAGAAAGGCAGTATTCAGATACAGGCCCGCCTCCTGACTCCCCCCCATGAACCTTTGCAACACAACGATCCGCTGGAATTGGAGTTTGAGGTCACAGATACGGGAATTGGGATTGCCGAAGAAAAACAAAGCACCATATTTGACTCTTTTCAGCAGGTGGACAACTCCATTTCTCGCAAATTTGGTGGGGTAGGATTGGGATTGGCTATTACCAAAAAACTTCTCGAACTGATGAAAGGGGCGATTCGTGTTGAAAGCATACCGGACAAAGGATCGTCTTTTATATTTTTTATTTCTACCAAAGTAGATCGGGAGGCCGAATCAAATGAACGTAACCGCAAAAAGGAAAATCAGTTTGCTTTTAATGATACATTGGGCGAGCGTTTTCCCCTCCGGATTATGGTAGCCGAGGACAATATGATCAACCAGACGGTTATCGAAGGAATTCTGGAGAAAATGGGGTTTGAAATCGAAATTGTCTCCGACGGAAAAGAGGCACTCGAAGCTCTTGATAAATCTTCTTTCGATCTGATTTTTATGGATATACAGATGCCCGAGATGGATGGGCTGACGGCTACCCAAAAAATTATCGAAAAATTCGGCACTGTTCACCGACCTGTAATCGTCGCTATGACCGCCAACGCCATGATGGGTGTTCGTGAAGAATACCTCGCCGCCGGAATGGATGATTATATCAGTAAACCTTTCAAACTTCAGGATTTGGAACAGGCGATCGTAAAATGGGGAACCCAAATCCTCGAAAAGAAAGTCCGCAAAACCTGATTCGGATCACCAGCCTTCTTTCGCAGTTGGTACATAAGGTATTTCAAACCTTGTAATAAATTTCTTATTTCGTAGCGAAATCGGTAAATTTCAGGTTAAATACCCTGGCTTTTCGGCTTTTCCCAAAGAAAATACCCAAACATACTATGAAAGAAAGTTGGCGTCACTTGCAGCGAATATTTGTTTTTATCAGCCTGTTGATGATTTTCTCCGAAAATGTGCGGGGAAATGATTGTACCACCGCTTTTGGTTTGACGGTACTTACCCCCGCCCCTCCTTATAGCTGTGCAACTCCGGTAGTTCAGGCTTTTTCCGGAACCTGCTCCAATCTTTTTAACTATACCCCCAACGGGTGCACCAATCAGGCAACCTGTGCAGAAGACCTTTGGTTTCAGTTTGATCCCAATGATGTCAATTTTCCCACCGACCAGTACAACGTGGACTTTGAGTTGAGTTTTAATTTTGCTGCGAATGCGGAGGTGCGGTATTACCTGATCTATGCAGAGTCCAAAGACAGCGGGAACGGCGATCCCTGCGCATGGACCAATACAAACTCGCAGGCATTTACCCTGCGTTATTCCGGCTGCTGGGCTGTGACCACCGGCGGCTTTAATGCCACCGTAAACGCCCGCGGCATGGATGGTTCTGGAACCTACTACCTTCTTCTCGAAAGAGTAACCGGTAGCGGAGGCTCGGTATCTATTTGTACGCAGTTGGTTTCCACCTGCAACCCACCGGCCAATGACCGGGCTGCCAGCCCGACAACCCTAACTTCCGGCAACGGTATTGATTCTAATGCCGCCGCAGGCGGCTCCGGAAGTTGGACCGATGCCATCGGCGGTACAACGATCTGCGCCACCAAACAACGAATGCAAAACGAATGTCCCGGCCCCCATACCGAAGACCATTTTCTGGATGATGACGTGGTTTGTATTACGGATGGCTCTACCGGAGATGTATTTCTGCCCGGTACAGGTGCCCGGATTTTCCGTTGTGTAGGCGTGAATGAATCCATAGACAACAGTGTGTTTTTTCAGTTTGATCCACCCGTAACGCCTCAGAATGACGACTGGTACCTCCATATTGGAAATATGGACTGCCCCGATGCCGGGCCTGACTCACTTACCGTTATGGTTTCCGATAACTTTGACCCGGCGGATGCCGCTAATACGACCATTTTGCTGGATAATACACTCAACTATACCTGCGGAAATATCGGTGCGCAAAACAACTTCCCTTCCGCAGATGGGGTTTTTGGCCCATTGACCCTCAATAATGGAACCACTTACACTATTATCGTGGACGGGGTAAAAGGTGCCGGTTGTACCTTTGATATGATTCTCACCCGGAGTATTATCAACCCAGTATTACCGGTAGAATTTGTCTATTTTGAAGGGGTTAATCAGGGGATTCAGAATATACTCACCTGGAAAACGCGGGGTGAAAACCAAGCCTATTTTCAGGTGGAAAGAAGCCTGAACGGAACGGATTTTCTGCCTATTGGAAAAATGGCGGCGGTGAAGGGACAGGAGTACCGGTTTACTGACAATCCGGCGCCTGCGAACATCACCTATTATCGCCTCCAGGTAGCAGATGTCAATGGAAACCTTACCACTTCAGAGATTGTGCAAATCAATCGGCAAGGGCTGGCATTTGTTATCCATGAACTTTCTCCTATGCCCTTTCGGGATCAGTTGGATATTCGGTTTAGCATAAAAGAAGAATCAATAGTTTATCTTGAAATTACCGATATTACGGGTAAATTACTGCTTGAAGAGAACCGTTTATTTTCCCCCGGAACTTTTGCCTGGACGCCGGCGACCTATAGTCTTCCTGCCGGTGTATTTTTCCTTCGGCTGAGTCAGGGAAGGGAAAATATTATCCGAAAAGTGATCAAACAATGATACATTCAAAAATCGCAGGACTAGGCTACTATGTGCCCGAAAACGTGGTGACCAATCACGATCTCGCAAAAAGATTTGATACTTCCGACGAATGGATACAGGAGCGCTCCGGTATTGTACAGCGCAGGTATTTTACTCATGGTAAAGATACCGTAGCCAATATGGGAACCCGCGCCGCCCGCATGGCCATTGAAAGAGCGGGGATTCAACCTGAGGATATTGATTTTATCATATTGGCTACGCTGAACCCCGATTATATGTTCCCCGGCTCAGGGGTGCTTGTGCAGCGTGAACTTGGCCTAAACACCAAAGGCGTTCCTGCTTTAGATATACGCTGCCAGTGTTCGGGTTTTATTTACGGACTTTCCATTGCGGATCAGTTTATCAAGGCGGGTATGTACAAAAATGTATTGATGATCGGGTCGGAGATTCATTCTTCCGGACTCGATTTTTCCGATGAAGGCAGAGACGTAACCGTACTTTTTGGCGATGGGGCAGGCGCCGTTGTCATTCAGGCTACCGAAGAAGAGGGAAAAGGTATCCTTACTACTCATCTTCACGCCGACGGTGAACACGCCGAGCGACTGGCGGTACTTACCCCTTCCGGCCATCAGCCACGGCACATTACTCATGAAATGATTGACAACCGATCCATATATCCGGTAATGAACGGGAAATACGTTTTCAAATTTGCCGTGGAAAAATTTCCGGAGGTAATTATGGAGGCACTCAACAAAACCGGTTATACTCCGCAGGATATTGATATGCTGATTCCTCATCAGGCAAACCTTCGTATCGCCGAAGTAGTGAGGCGTACCCTCGGGCTTCCGGAGGAAAAAGTTCACAACAATATTCAGAAATACGGCAATACCACCGCTGCCTCTATACCGATTGCCCTGAACGAAGCCTGGGAACTCGGCAAAATAAAAGAAGGCGACCTGGTATGCCTGGCCGCCTTCGGGAGTGGTTTTACATGGGCTTCAGCCCTGATTCGCTGGTAGTTATTCGTTTACTACCGGGATAAGGCTGATTTGTTTTATATCCTGTAAATCGGAGTAATCATACTGGTATAAACCACCTTTGCCAATAGCCAGCAAAAGATTGTGCAGCGGAATCACGTCCGTAACTTGAATGTCGCTAAACTGCGCCAGCAGATTTTTATTGATTTTGCTCACATCCGTAGCATCATATACTTTTAGCCCGGCTGAACCATCACAGATAAAAAGTACACCGTTGCGAATACCCAAACCACTGGGCGCGGTCATCGAATAAGTATATTCGAGGTTAGGTTTGGTAAGATCGGAGATATTAATCACATCAAGCTGATTGGCAAATCCGTCGCAAACATTGCCGCTTTCATTTTTCAGGGTTACAAAAGCGTAATCATTTTCCACCACTACCGGATCACAACTTCTCACGTGTGAAAACTGAGAAAGGTAGGTCGGATTGGTCGGATTGTCGAGGGAGTAAATAAACATTCCCGACATAGCACCGATAAACAGGCGGTTATTGGTGGGGAATATGGTTTCAATATCCCAGCCAATAGGCACTTCGCGTACCGACTGAGGATGCGCCATATCCGTAATATCAAATACTTCGAGGTCGGTCCAGGTAACGGCGTAGAGATAGTCATTGACAATGGTAAAACGGGCGAGCGATCCGCCTACTCCTGTTCCAAACTCACTATTACCACTATTACCGCCCAATGCGTCATTTTTAATCGTGCTGTTGGAGGCAAATTCTTGTACTCCCATAGCCATTACATCGCTGCGGATAAATACGTTGGGCATATCAAAAAATACACCACCGTTATTTCCGCAATCTACCGTTTCGGAAATCTCTTTTTCTACCCAATCAACGGCAATACCACTGTCCGGGTCTGCCCAAAGACCGTCGTGATGCCAGCCATAAGGGAATACATTTTCATCGCGGTCAGCAACCGTAACATTGGTTAGGTCGGTAATATCCAGTGCAAGAAGATCTACATAGCTGTCGGCATAAAGAGTATTGCCTTTGATGGCCAGATCGTGGTTTCCGGGGATATTGATGAAACCAATATTCTGCGGGCTGTAGGGATTGCTATTGTTAATAATGTGAATCCCTTTATTTACTTCGCTGATAAAGATATAAGCATCTTTGAAGTAAATTTTACCAGGGGTAACAATATCTTTTGCGGGTTCGCTCTGTACAGAAGCACGGATTTCTGCGTAACTTTTATAAACAGGCAGGTAGTTGAAGTAGGTTACCGTCTGCTCACATTTGTCCTGAATACAGCCACTCAAAAAGCTGCTGGACAAGGTTATAAAAAGAATGACTGGGGTGAGTAACTTTTTCATAGGTAATTGTTTTTTCTGTTTGACGGGTGCCCCGGCAAATATGCTGCATGATATAAAAAAAACTGCGAAATTTAGCGACAAATCGGAGGGAACGCAGCTATGAGTTTATCACAAAATTTAGAGGATGTCCGGTCTGCCATTAAGGGTGCCGCCGCAAGGGTAGGAAAATCTTCGCAAGAAATAACCCTGATTGCCGTATCGAAAACAAAACCGATGGACAGCATCAAAGATGTTTTTAGGATGGGGCAGCGAGATTTTGGGGAGAATAAGGTTCAGGAACTGAGGGAAAAACAGCCACAGTTGCCGGAGGCCCGATGGCATTTGATTGGAACACTTCAGCGAAACAAGGTCAAGTATATAGCACCCTTTGTATATCTGATTCATTCAGTGGATTCGGCCCGATTATTGGAAGAAATCAATTATCAGGCGGAAAAAAACGAGCGGGTCATCCCTTGTTTGTTTCAGTTGAATATTTCGGAGGAAAACTCAAAATCCGGCATGAATGAAGCGGAATGTGAGGATATTCTTCGAAATATAGATAAATACCCCCACGTGATGATACAAGGACTGATGGGAATGGCGGAATTTACGGATGACGAAACCACAATTCGCAGCCAGTTTCGTCGGCTGAAAAAAGCCGCGGCGGATTTTTCCGACATTATTCATCCCCGGATATCCATGGAAATACTGTCCATGGGCATGTCCGGAGATTTTGAGATAGCGATCGAAGAAGGATCAACGATGGTGCGTGTAGGGAGTTTGATTTTTGGTGAAAGGTGAATGAAAATGTATTGATATTTAACGAAAATATTATCCAAATGATGGATATTTAATATTTCTGCACTTGCAATTTTCAGAAAACCCATTAGTTTACCGGTGTTTGCATAGCTCTTAGTTGTACCTGTTACTATGGTTTTACGCAGTATCATCCTAATTGGCATTTGCTTGCTCCCCTTGTCATGCGGAAAAACGCTTTTTGAAAACAGCCCCACTTTGGGGGCTTCATTGGAAGCCCGGGCAATTCGTACTTCTTATATTGAGAAGCCGGATACCACCAGCGCCATTCCCGGGTCGGTATCCGACCGATTTCGGGAGGCATTCTCTCCGGAAGTTGACAGCCTTTTCCTCGATTTACAAAAGAGAAAAGAGTTTAGTGGAACGGTTTTAATTGCGCGAAGAGGCAAAATTATCCATACGGGTGCGTATGGATACGCAGATTTAAAAGCAAAAGAAGAACTTACTACCGAGTCCGTTTTTCAGCTTGCGTCGGTCTCTAAAACCTTTACCGCCACGGCTATCCTCCTGCTTCAACAGGACGGTGTTTTGGATATTGATGACAAAATCCGGTATTATATTCCGGATTTCCCTTATGAAAACATGACGATCCGCCACCTGCTCAATCATCGCTCCGGGCTTTCCCGGTATATGGGGCTGATGCATGCTTCGTGGGACAAACGAGTACACATGAACTACAAGGATGTGCTGGACTATTACATCAAAAACAAGCCTCCGTTGTTTTTTCAACCTGACAAAAAGTTTGAATACTGTAATACCAACTATGTGTTCCTTGCGGCGATGGTGGAATATCTCAGTAAAAAAACATTTGCCGATTTTCTGGACGAGCGGATATTCAAACCCGTGGGAATGGAAAGTACCTGGCTTTGCAATTATCAGGAACGGGAGACCCGCCCCAACCGCACGTTTAGCTACCAGCGTACTTTACGCGGATACTATAAAGTAGAAGGTGATTATCTCGACGGAGTTTTTGGCGACAAAGGGGTCTATTCCACCGTAATGGATCTTTATCGTTTTGATCGCGCTCTGGCAGAAGGAAAACTCCTCAATCAAAAACACCTGACCGAGTCATGTTTACCGGGAAGCCCCGAAGAAAAAGACCAAAATTACGGTTTGGGATGGCGGATGAAACCTTTTTATCCAGATCTGGTTTATCATTTTGGCTGGTGGCATGGATACCGAACCTGCTTTATCCGCGATCTTCAGGCAGAGACTACCGTGATTATCCTTTGCAATCGGGACAACCGTCAAAAACCCATCAATTTCTGGTATGTCTATCAGTTTGTAAATGGCTGGATTGGCCATTATGCCTGATTGTAAAAAAAAAAATCACAAAAGGTAAAAAAATAGCACGGCTCATGTTATATTTGAGCCGTGATTTGTGTCTTTACTTTTTTTGAATCAGTTTGATAAACTTCCATACAGTGAAAATTGTTTCTACTATTATGAAATAATTATCAAAATTGAAAATCTGATTCAAAAATAGCCAAAGCATATAATTTTTTTTCGCCTAAAAGGACGGTTCGTTTAATTCGGTTATTGTAAGAAATGACGGTAATCCCACTCGGGAAAGCCAGAATAAACAGAGAATTTTACAGTCACACATCTACTCGTACGATTTACTGTTTCCGTCTCCCTCACAGAGGTGAACAAACCCTTTAAATGCCAGTCCCGATGATTGCTATTGATGGTGCCGTTTTAAACCGTTTTGAGAAAGCTATTCAGCATGAATGGCTGGAAACCAACGGCCTCGGCGGCTACTCCTGCTCTACCGTTATTAACGCCAATACCCGCCGTTATCATGGTTTACTGATTGCGGCTACACGCCCGCCCGTTGGGCGTATGGTGATGGTCTCGAAACTCGAAGACAAAGTGATCGCCGGAGAAAAAACGTATCACCTCAGCAGCAACAAATACCGGGGAACCATCTATCCTACCGGTTATATTTTCCAGAAAGAATTTAAGCGGGATATTTTTCCCGAATTTCTGTACCAGACCAACGGCATTGAAATGCGCAAAACGATTGTTGCATTGCAGGGAGAAAACACTGTGCTTGTTTTGTATGAGGTGCTGAGGGCAAATAAAAATTTTACGCTTGAATTAAAACCTCTACTTGGGGCAAGAGGGCATCACGAACTTTCGCACTTTAATCACAGGATCAACCCCGTGGCAATTTTTGAGGATGGGATCATGCGTACAAGATCTTATCCCGAGGTACCGGAGGTGTTTATTTCGGCTCCGGGTGCACATTTTGAAGCGATACCCGATTGGTATTACCAGTTTGAATATGTCGAAGAGCAAAAGCGCGGGCAGGAAGCTCACGAAGATTTGTTCTGCCCCGGCAAATTGTCCATTCCGATGGAAGCAGGCTCAAAGGTCGGTTTGATTTTGTCAACCGAAAACCCCCAGGGCCGCGACCCTTGGCTGCTTTTTGAAATTGAAAAACAAAGACGCCAGCGAGTCATCAAAAAGACGGGTTCCCCCTCGCCGATGTTGCAAACGCTTAGCCTTGCCGCCGACCAGTTCCTGGTCGAAAGAGGAGAAGGCGGGAAAAGCATTATTGCCGGGTATCCCTGGTTTTGTGATTGGGGAAGGGATACTATGATTTCTCTGCCCGGCATCTGTCTCGCCTCCGGCCGATACGAGGAAGCCCGCCAAATATTGCGGGAGTACGCTCGCGAGGTGGATTCCGGAATGATCCCCAACCGTTTTCCCGAAAAAGGGGAACAGCCATTGTATAATACCATTGATGCTACGCTCTGGTTTTTTGTGGCCGTATATAAATATCTTCAGGAATCGGGCGACAGGGATTTTGTCGAAAAAGAAATCATGCCCGTACTTTCCGAAATTCTCCACTGGCATGAAAAAGGTACCCGATACAATATCCATACGGATGAAGACGGGCTTCTTTGCGGAGGGGTTGAAGGGGTACAACTTACTTGGATGGATGCCAAATGCGGCGACTGGGTAGTAACTCCTCGAATAGGTAAAGCCGTAGAGGTCAATGCTCTCTGGTATAATGCCTGGGAGATATTTGCATACCTGAATACGCTCTCCGGAAATAAAATCCTCGCCGAGGAAAGTTCTCACAAAGCCCGACAGATTAAAAAGCAGTTTCAAATACAGTTCTGGAACACCGAAAAAGGCTGTCTCTATGATTGTATTAATAAGGACTTTCGCGACGACGCGGTACGCCCCAACCAGATATTTGCGATTAGTCTGCCTTTTCAACTAATGAGCGCGACAAAATCGTATCAGATACTCAAAAAAGTCGAGGAAGAATTATTGACGCCCCGGGGGCTGAGAAGTCTTTCCTATCAGGATTCTCAGTACCACGCAAAATATCAGGGTGATATCATGGCCAGAGATGGTGCTTATCATCAGGGTACGGTTTGGGGATGGCTCATGGGGCCTTATATTGATTCGGTCATACGGATAAAAGGCCTGCTCGGAAAAGAAGAGGCAAGAAAGTTATTCATCGGAATGGACGAACATATCCGGGACGCCTGTCTTGGCTCTGTTTCGGAAATTTTTGACGGAAATCAGCCTCATGCTGCCCGGGGTTGTTTTGCTCAGGCCTGGAGTGTGGCAGAATTGCTCCGTGTAAATCATGAATATTGCCTGTTTGGTACAGTACCTCCGGTACGTAAAATCTTGCGAAAACGGAAATTGGCAAATATCCATATATCCACAAAAATAAAAACGTCCATAACCCAGGCGATTCCTACCTGAAAAGACACGGCAATACCGGGCGCAAGTGGATATATACTGACTCAATTCTATTTAAGGGGAAACCCAAAAACGAATGATCCCCTCCAAAATACGGGCAAATTCAAAAAAATCTATGGGTTTCTGAACGAAGCCATTTGCTCCGAGTTCGTAACACTGTTGTATTACGGTTTCATTGAACGAAGAGGAAAAAATAATTATCGGGAGATGTTGGGTAGAGGGCTGTTCCCTAAGCGTTTTCAAAACGTCCAACCCGTGCACACGAGGCAGTTCAAGATCAAGCAAAATCAACTCCGGATAAATGTTATTGACGGAAGAACTCGACGGAATAAGTAATTTATCCAAAACTTCCTGCCCATCCTTTGCATATAATATACGGACAGGGAGTTGTAAATCCTCCAATGCAAATCGGACAAGATCAAGGTCCGAACGGCTATCGTCGGCCAAAAGGATCGTTATGATTTCTGCGTCCTGCATAATGAATGACCCCTATAAATGGGCCTTCCCGTCTTGAATGTAGCAAAATTAGCTAGGCAAAGAGTGCGAAAATAAGTGCCCAGTTAAAATTTTCTGATTATTAAACTAATCCGTCTCTTTTTTTGTTCGAAATTCGTTGCTTGAAAAAACCTTTGTTGGTTTTTCTCTTTCGGGTACAACTAAGTTTCGCCAATGATGAAAGCCCTTTTTTTATTTTTTACGGCTATCCTCTTTTCTCTAAACGGATGGTCTCAGACGGAGGTTAATCTCAAACTCCTGCCGGGAAAAACCGACCTTGAATCTTTTTTTACGGAAAAAACCGGCGTAATTCTGCAAAAGGAAGATATTTCTCCGACTTTAGCCCTAAAGTATAATTTTCTTCCGGACCTACGCAAAGTTTCTCCTCTGGTAAAGGGCAAAACGGCACATCCTGAAATAGGCGGCATTTTTACTCTTCAGTTGCGAGGCGACGATGTAAGGGCAGAAATAAATCGGTTGCTTCAATCGGGCGATTTTGTATATGTGGAAGAAAATCGCAAAGTTGCCCTTGACCGAGCGACTTATACTCCGGATGATGACTCGCTTGCCCGCCAGTGGTTTCACACAGCTATTCGTTCCTATCAGGCTTGGGACATCACTCGGGGGCGTTCCGACGTGCGGATCGGTGTATTAGATACGGGGCTGGATTTTGATCATCCCGAGTTTGAAGGTCAGGTATATATCAATGCTGCGGAGGACATCAACGGCAATGGACGTTTTGATCCATGGCCTTCATCCGAGGTCAGAGGGGGTGTTTCCGGTGATTTTGACGGTTTGGACAATGACCAAAATGCCTTTGTGGATGATGTCGCCGGGTACGATTTTACGGATCAGCCCCGAAGTCCTTTCGGGGGCGACTATCTGTTTGAAGACCCTTTCCCACAAGATGAAAACTCACACGGAACTGTTGTCAGTGGTATTATTGCCGCCAAAGGAGATAACCAGGTCGGAGGCTCCGGCGTGGCTCCGGATTGTAAGCTGGTGGTGCTGAGAGCCTTTGCAGGCAATGGTTCAGGGGAAGACGATGACATCGCAAGGGCAATCATTTATGCAGCAGACAACGGTATTAAAATTCTAAATTTCAGTTTTGGAGATATTTACCCTTCGCTGACCATGCATGCCGCTATTAAATATGCCTATGAAAAAGGGGTAATCATGGTTTCTTCTGCCGGAAATGGTACGGGCGATGACTTACATTATCCCTCCGGTTTTGACGAAGTGATTTCGGTTTCTGCCTCAGATAGGGATGCCGGCGGCAGGGAGTACCTGTGGCCGCTGAGTAGTTATGGGCTTACGGTTGACCTTTGTGCTCCGGGAAGCCGGATATTCACCACCACCATGCTGGATACGGCTTCGGATGGTACGGTTACTGCCTTTACCACTACACAGGGTACCAGTACTTCGGCTCCGATGGTAAGCGCTGCCGTGGGATTGCTTTTTGCGAAAAATGGTTATCGCACTCCCCAGCAAGTAAGAGGACTGCTTACGACTACTACCGATGACATATCGGACGAAGGTTGGGATCACCTTACCGGCGCAGGGCGGCTGAACCTTGAAAAATTGCTGCAAGTTGTCGGCTCCTCCGTGGTGAAAATCACCGCTCCCGTCAACGACGGGGGCAGTCCCCGTGATACGGTGTTTGTTACCGGTACGGTACTTGACCCCGAATTTCTTCGCTACCATATCGAATGGCAGTACGGAATCGAGGACAAAAACCCCTGGCATTCCATCGTCTCCGACCAAGAATATCAGTTGAAAGATGATACGCTTGCGTTTTGGGACTTGTCTGATATACCCTCCGACCTTGATACACAGGGTTTTCCGGCTAATTGGGACGGGCAATCTTTACCCGAAGGGGATTATACGATTCGTATAAGGGTCGAACGCACCGATGGATTTACAACCGAAGACCGAATCCGTTTTGTCCGAGATAAAACACCGCCGGAAACCCGTATCGTCCGCGCGGCTTCTGTATGGGACAATCATGAAAAAAAATTCCTGGTCATTTTCCGAAGCTCCGATCAGGGGTATCATACGCTTTATTATCGTCGAACCGGAAACGCTGTCTATCAAAAAGAGGTTTTTGATCGCACTACTCGCAACGGAGAATTTTTGCTCGGCGTCCCGGAAATCAGTAATGGTACTTATGAATTTTTTATCGAAGCGCAGAACCTGGCGGGATTGGTCAGCCAGACAGTTCCGGCAACATTCAGCTTCCAGCCGGGTTATATCAACCGCTCCGGTTTCACGGAGTTGGACTATTCCCTGCCGATGGGAAGATTTTTGAATGAAACCTATGATTTTGACAATGACGGTTTGAAAGAAGTGGTGTTAAATGAATACAAACCCAGCCTTAGTTTTGGTCAGTTGATGTTGTATGAGTTTAACGGCAGCTTTTTCATCAAAGCGGATTCACTCAGTTTTAAACCGGTACTTATTCCCAAAGACATTGCGGATGCCGACGGTGACGGACTTCTGGAACTGTTGAGTTCGGTAAATGATTCAAGTTATATTACCGAGCAAAAAAATACAGGTCTTTTCCCTAAAGAAATCATTTATTCTAATCTGGGCGATTCCTTACGCGCAGAAGGATTTGCCGACACAGACGGCGATAATCAACTCGAACTTTTGCTTAAAGACGACGTGGATTTTTACGTCTATGAACGTTCCGGAAATACCTGGTCAAAATCCGCCGATCTTCGCGATCTTACCCCCGATTACATGGGTGGAATCAGCCCACGGGCGATTTCAGGTGACTTTGACAGAGACGGGAAAGCTGAGGTCATTTATGGAGATTTTGATGGAGACATTATCATTTATGAACATGTTTCGGGAAATACTTACAAGGACATTTTTCGCAATCTTACTGATCTCACCAAGTCTGGAGTATATCTGACCAAAGGTGATTTTGACGGAGACGGGTTCCCTGAATTTTTTGTTGCCGCACATACCAGCTCCCTGAAAAATTCAGATATCGAATATGACACCCCGCATTGGTGGCTGCGTATATTTAAAAGCTTTGAAAACGATAGCTTTGAGGTCGTATGGGAAGATTTTATTTACGACATTGATACCGAAACCTACAACGCCGCTACCGCCGGGAACCTCGACACAGACGTAGCGGACGAACTGGTTTTCACGACTTTTCCCCGCACCTATATTCTCGATTACAACGGCTCGGAATATCATTGGCAGTGGTTTTATTATGGTTCCCTGGCAACCCACCACATCATCGGCGATTTTAATGGAAATGGTGTGCAGGAAGTAGGTATTGGTCGGGGAGATACTACCTTTTTTTACGAAAAAAATGTGCTCTATACCGGCCCCACTCCCGTGGGTTCCCTACGAGGAGTTGTAACCGGGACAACAGACATACGGCTTGACTGGAATCCTTCCGCAAATGCTACCGGATATGAAATCTGGCGGGTGAAAGACCCCCTGAATAATGACACGGCAACCGTACTTGGCCCTTTGACCGGGGTCTCATTCACCGACGCGAATCTGGAGGAAGACGAACTATACTTATACGTGCTGCGATCCGTAAACCCTGCGTTAAATCCTTCGGTAAGCGGTTTTGGAAATGCTTTTTTGTTGCGCCCACATGCTGCTCCCGTTATTGACAGTATAAAAACCTCCGGATCCAACCAACTCGAAATCTGGTTTTCTCAGGAAATGGAAGATCGCGATACCGATAAGAGTCGGTTTGTGGTTAACGGTAAAATGACCCCGGTTTCGATTATCCGGGCGGGGGATTATGGCAAGCGTCTGATTCTCACCTTCACGGCAAATTTTATCGAAGGAGTAAATACGTTGAAAATAGACAGCACATTTACGGATGCAGAACTGGCCTATATAGCCCCAAACAGTAGGGAACGGAGTTTTTTTTATGAAAAAACGGAAGAGGAAAGTTTATATCTAACCCACTGGGAGGCAATCGGCGATAAAGAAGGCGTATTGTATTTTAATTTTCCATTGGAAGAAACGCAAGCCCTTGACTCGGTCAACTATACCCTTTCCCCTGTGGGAACCCTGTCAAAAATAGAATGGGCATCCGACGATCAGGATGCGGTTAAAATTACCTTGAAAGATGCCCGGTTTGGGGCTTTGGGTTATCCTTTGTCGGTGAAAGTCGAAAATATTTGTGCGATCAACCTTATATGTATCGGCGAGGAAGGCAATGTAGCTACTTTTTCTTCACATAAAGAGGACTTGTCGGAAGCCTTTGTTTACCCTAACCCTGCATATCCGCACGAATTATTTGAAGGCGTGCGATTTGCCAATCTGACCAAACAGGCGACGATAGAAGTTTTTACGGTATCCGGCCGTTTTGTCAACCGACTGGAGGAAACTGACGGTGACGGCGGGTATGAGTGGGATCTTCGGGACAAGACCAAAATGAGAATTAAACCCGGCGTATATATTTACCACATCTACACCGATCTGGAGGGAGTGGAGGACTTTATCGGTAAGTTCTCCGTAGTGGAATAATTGTCAATTGTCAATGGTTAATTGTCAATGGTCAATTATTTCATTAACCATTGACAATTAACCATTAACCATTATCAGAGTCGGTCAAGGACTTCACAAACTTCTCTTACGGCTACTGCGGAGCTTTGGAGAAGGGCCATTTCCTGGTCGTTGAGTTTTAGTTCGATGATTTCTTCGATGCCCTTGCGGCCGAGTTTTACCGGAACACCAAGGTAGAGGTTTTTGATACCATATTCTCCGGTGAGCCATGCACAAACGGGGAAGATACGTTTGGAGTCTTTCATAATGGCTTCGACCATTTGAGCGGCAGCAGCACCGGGAGCATACCATGCGGAGGTACCGAGGAGTTTTACAATTTCCCCACCACCGCCTTTGGTTCTTTCAACGATAGCATCAAGCCGTGCGGGATCTACCAGTTCGGTTACAGGAATACCTGCGACGGTAGTATAGCGGGGCAGAGGAACCATGGTATCACCATGTCCACCCATCAATACAGCCTGAATGTCTTTGGGCGAGCAGTTAAGTTCTTCTGCGAGGAATGCGCGGTAGCGGGCGGTATCCAATACTCCGGCCATCCCCATTACTCTGTGGCTGGGAAATTTGGAGGTGAGGAAAGCCTGATAAGTCATTACATCCAGCGGATTGGAAACCACGATGATAATACATTCGGGGGAATGAGCAATCACGTTTTCGGTAACCGTTTTAACGATGCCTGCATTGGTAGAGATGAGGTCATCGCGGCTCATGCCAGGTTTACGGGGGATACCGGAAGTGATGACAACCACATCAGAGCCGGCGGTAGCGGCATAGTCGTTGGTGGAACCGATAATACGAGTGTCAAAATAGTTTACGGCAGAGGTTTGCCACTGATCGAGGGCCTTGCCTTCGGCCAGATTTTCTTTAATGTCAAGCAGGATTACTTCGTTGGTCACTTCAGCCCTTGCTATACATTCTGCGCAGGTAGAGCCTACATTACCCGCACCGATCACAGTTACTTTTGACATGGAATAAATTTTATGGTTTAGTCTAAAAAATTATAATCTGAGCGGCAAAAATAATGTCCTGCCGGGCCAATTCCAACCGCATTTTTATATCGGCACGGAAGTTGTGATAATAAAAATCCGGAGTGGAAAATGTTCTTATTAAAAACATTTTAGCTGAAAACCTTACTTCTCCAAACGTTATTCTTTGAGGTGATTTTTTTGGGAGGCATAGATATTGTCTATGGTCTGAATATGGGGTATTGATCCGTTTGAAGATCACTTATTCAAATATTCTAACCTGATCTGGCGTTCAAAACTCTGTACAAGGGTTTTAGTTCGTATGAACATTTTTTACTTTTGAATAATTACTTATAAGAATTTTTGCAAAATGAGGTATTTGCCGGTCTTTATTTTTTCCATTCTTGCCCTGTTTTTCCAGATTAACTCTGTTTTTGCCCAGGAACCTGACGACGAAAAAAAGTTCTGGAAGGACAAAGCCAAGATGTACACCAAAAATCCCTTGTCT
Organism: Bacteroidia bacterium; assembly: GCA_033764335.1. Taxonomy (GTDB): domain Bacteria; phylum Bacteroidota; class Bacteroidia; order J057; family J057; genus JAGQVA01. The sequence goes on from JANRJC010000061.1 coordinate 37,136, forward strand.
CTTAAAGCCGAATTCGAAAATTACCAGGAGCAGATTAAAGATCTGAAAGCTCGTAATAAAGAGCTGATGAAAAAAGGTTCTTCTACCCAAAGCTCCGACCTTGTGGATAGCCTTCGTTGGGCATTAATCCAGATGGAGGGTGAACTTCAGGCGCAGCGCAGCCAGAAAGAGAAGCTCGAAAAAGCTTATCAGGCCCAGAAAACCGTCAATGATCTGGGTATCCAGGCCGGGCTTACCTACCGGGTTCAGATTGGCGCTTATGTATTCTATGAAATGAATAATCCGCCCGAACAAGCAGGCGGGGATTTTGTCGCCGAAAGAGCCGACGGATTCAACAAATATGTCATCGGAAGTTTCCGGGTCTATGATGAAGCGCAATCTTTTCGCGATGAACTCCGCAAAATGGGCATGAAAGACGCTTGGGTTGTGCCTTATCTTGATGGGGTACGAGTTACGATTGATGAAGCAAACGCTTACCTTGAAAAACAAGGAAAAACTACCTTCCTCAACAACTAAGAACGAATAATTACAATTCTTACTTCTCCTAAAACAGAGACTGCCCGCAGTTGCCGGACAGGCTTGTCAAGATTTTATTCTCATTTTGCAGATCTTTTTGCAGCCGCCTTACATTTCAGGGCGGCTGTTTTTTCATTGCCAGTACTGATTTTATTTGTTAAATTCATACCTGGAATGGAAAAAAAACCGCATGCCGTTTATTCAGCTTAAAAATACGATTCCGGGCGTTTCGGTAGGCGTCTGGAAAATAGAGGAACCCGAGATATATTTTCTTGAGCGAATAAAGCTTTATGAAAATGAATGGGCGCGCCTGGCCGAAATTAAACACCCTCAGAAACGCCTCGAATGGCTCTCCAGCCGCCTGTGTATGAAAGAAATCCTGAAAATCGCCAATCACATGCGGGTGGAATCCCTCAACGGGAAAAATGGAAAACCTTATCTCACCAATAACTCCCATAATATCTCTTATACTCATTCTACCCGCTATTCCGCCGCAATTGCTTCTCTTAACGGCGAAGTTGGAATTGATATCGAATACCTCGGGCATAAAAGAAATACCCAGACACGTTTTCTTTTTATGGGCGAATCCGAACTGGAATTTTATAACAATCACCCCCAAATGGATATTTTCCTCCTGATATGGAGTATCAAAGAAACTGTCTATAAATTATTTGGGCAGGGTATCGCTTTCAAACATAATATACTCATTGATTTCAGGAATTTTCTGACGGGACCAAACGGAATCCTCTCGGTTGACGTAAAAAAAGACGATCTGCACAAACAATATGAAGTACATTACGCCATACATTCTGAGTTTCTGCTTACTTACGTCTGTGATTTCCTGCCATCGCTCGAATCTGGCGGAAACAGACAACCTTGTGCAGAACATTGATGTGGTGCAACTTCATGCTTTGGTGAAAAATTCGGCAAAACCCTATGTGCTGGTCAATTTTTATACTACGCAGTCAAAAGCCTGCGTTAAAGAATTACCGGGATTGATACAGCTACATAAAAACCCGGGGGAATTGGTGGAAGTATTGTTTGTTTCGGTTGAAAATTCAACCAACCTTCCCCAAAACCTTAAAAACTTCTGGGGCAAATACGAATCGGTAAGTAGTTCTTTTCATCTTGATTCAGCCGTCGCTGAAACATTTGTCGGAAACCTAGATTCAACCTGGAACTATCGTATTCCCGTAAACCTGCTTTTTACCAATCAGGGACGTCTGGTTGACGTGATCAGAATGACTGACCCGATGGAAGTCCGTATGATTATTTCCAAAGACCAGAGTTTTCATTTTTAATCACCCCACTTATGAGCAAGTTCATGTATATAACCTGTCTGGGTTTTATTATAGGGCTATTTGCCTTCTACAAACCCGTGTTCGCTCAGGACAGTATAAAAATTTCGAACTTCACCTTGGAAAACGCCCAGGGCCAGGCCCTTTCGCTGGATTCTCTGGCAGGTAAAAAACTAACCGTGGTGATTTTTACGAGTTCTCATTGCTCTTATGCCGTTCAGTACAAAGACCGACTGATCAGTATTTATGAGAAGTATCGGGGGAAAGAAGTGAATTTTATTGCCATCAACAGCAACGACCCGAGCATGAGTGCCCGCGACTCTGCTTCCCGTATGCAGGCAATTTCGGGCTTTCCTTTTCCCTATCTTAAAGACGCAGACCAGCGCGTAGCCAAGATGTTTCACGCAACCAAAACACCCGAAGTCGTCGTTTTGGCTCCTCGTGAAAAAAACTACAACATTGCCTATCGCGGTATGATTGATGATAATCCACTTGATGTAACGCTGGTAAAAGAACCCTATCTTAGCAATGCGATTGACAGCCTGCTAATAAATAAAAAACCCCTCTCCTCTCAAACAACCCTCACCGGCTGTAACATCAAGTGGATTGAGTAAATGGCTTCATGAAGGTGTTGCCATTGCCGATCGGAATACCATTACAGGTAAGGGAGCCTGACTTATTATCGTACTGTTTCCGCTTGTGGGAGAAGTAACGTTCTCATCAAAAATTTTCCCGGGAGGCAGTAGCAGCAAATCGCATCCCTGCGAAACCGCAAACTGATGGACCTCGCGCACCGGATTTGCGTGTTGTCGTAAGGCACGAGTGACCTTGCCCAGTCCCTCATCCGCCCATTCTTTTGCCGTTTCCTGAAGGTAAAGGGAGTATTCCTGCACACGAAGTTCGGGGGCGTCTGGCGGTAAAACCGAAATCAATACAATCTCCGGCCCCATAAACGAAAGGTAGTTATTGATATAATCTTTAATAGCCGCAAGGTTTGCCTTGCGTTGTACCGGAATCACTATTTTTTTAAACCCCTTTCGCGCCTCCAGCCCACTCGGCTTGCTTGCGCGAAATGTGATGACCGGGCAGGATACTTCGCGCAGGATTTGACTGAGGTGGGAATCGTCCACGGCGGAGTCCTGACGAGCCGATTCCTGTAAGGTGATTACCAGTAAATCCGCTTTTATCGCGGCGGCTTCCTCGATGACCTGGCCTGCGAGGTTTCCTACCCGGATACTGGATTTGCATTTAACGGCATAAGGCACATAATTTTTTTTGGCTTCGCGTAGCAGCGTCCGTGCATTTTCGGTTGCTTTATCAACCATGTCACGGGTATTTAGATCGAGACCAAATACCACCCCAAAAGATTTCGGTAAAACGCTGATAACGTGCAGCAGGGTCAGATCAGCCTGAAAAAGCTGAGCAAAAAAACTGGCCTTTTCGATAGCCTGATAGGAGGCCTCAGAAAAGTCCACCGGGCAGAGGATATTGTTTAGGCGATTCATAGTCTGAGAAAATACGAAAAACCTGACAAGTTTCATAAAAGTTATTAATTCATTTACGGGTTCATTATCTTCGGGGCATTTCCCGTAAACCAAAATCGTTGTTTTACAATATTTACTGCTGTTGTTATGAATAAGATTAATCTCCTGCTTCTGGTTATTCTCTCCGGTTTATTCGCCGCCTGTGGTTCTGAAAAAAAATCACCCGACGCCAATGCGGAAAACCTGGCGAATGGAGGAATCCTCACACTCGCTCCTTTGGAAGGTTCTCCCCTTTACGAAACGGCCAACCTTTCACTGATTTCTTCTGAACTGACCGACGACGCTCGCGTCATGTTTAACTTTGAAGTTCAGAATTATGAACTGGGCGTCCAGACTCCGCCTTTGCCGGGTAATGCCCTCGCCAATTCCGGCCACGGTCAGCATGTCCATCTTATTGTGGACAACAACCCCTATTCCGCTCATTATGAAACCTCTTTTTCGACCGACACACTCAAAGAAGGAAACCATGTCATACTCGCTTTCCTCTCTCGATCCTACCATGAAAGTATAAAAAACAGAGGCACCGGGGCCGTTTCGTACTACCTGGATCAGTTTCAGGTAGGAGCACCCTCCGATGCAAAACCCGACCTTTCGGCGGCACACATGTTTTACAGCCGCCCCAAAGGAGCCTACAAGGGAGAAGAAATTAAAAATGTATTGCTGGATTTTTTTCTGGTGAATGTTTCCCTGTCCCCGGATGGATTTAAAGTCCGCGCCACCATCAACGACCAGGAATTTATGCTCACCGAGTGGGCACCCTATCTAATTCAGGGACTTAAACCCGGCGAAGCAACCATAAGACTGGAATTGCTGGATGCCGATGGTAATCTGGTGCCAAGTCCCTACAATCCGGTTGAGCGTACCATTACCCTCGAAGCGGATGCCGCGCAATAAATTTTTGTACCGCAATTCACCTTATGTATCGCCAGATTATTCGGCCTGTCCTGTTTCAGTTTGACCCGGAGCAGATTCATCACTTTACCCTTCGGATGCTGCGGAATGGGTTTTCCCTTCCGTTGATGCCCTCTTTTTTTGACCGTCGTTTTACCCTGCGACATCCTCAGTTGGAACGTACCCTCTGGGGACTAACGTTTAAAAACCCGGTAGGCCTTGCCGCCGGATTTGATAAGGATGGCATTCTGGCAGATTGGTGGAAACACCTGGGGTTTGGTTTTGCGGAACTCGGAACCGTTACTCCCCGGCCTCAGCCGGGCAATCCCCGACAAAGACTTTTTCGCCTGCCGGAAGACCAGGCCATCCTCAACCGTATGGGATTCAATAATGCGGGGGTAGCGGCTATGGTAAAACGTCTGAAAAACCTGGACAAAGGAGAGATGATTATCGGCGTAAACATTGGCAAAAACAAAGATACTTCCAATGAAAATGCCGTGGAGGATTACCTCTTTTGCCTGAAACATTTATTTGACTACGCAGATTATTTTGTGGTAAATGTGAGTTCTCCTAATACTCCCGGATTGCGCAGCCTTCAGGAAAAAGAACCCCTGACCCGGCTTCTGGGTACTTTACAGGAAAACAACCAGGCTCGCTCCGTTTCCAAACCCCTTTTGCTCAAAATTGCCCCCGATCTGAGTGAAGAACAACTAGACGATGTGGTAGAAGTCGCTCGTATTACCGGCCTCAACGGGTTGATTGCTACTAATACCACCCTAAGCCGGGAGGGCTTGCAAACACCGGAAAAAACGGTTGCCGCCATTGGAAATGGCGGACTTAGCGGGAAACCGCTGACCAAACGAGCCTCCGAGGTGCTACGGTATCTTCATCATAAAACCGAGGGAAATCTGCCACTCATAGGCGTAGGCGGAATCATGAACCCCACCGATGCACAACAAAGACTGGAGGACGGAGCAAGTTTGATTCAGATTTATTCAGGTTTTATATATGAAGGCCCCGGTTTTGTTCGTAGTATTCTTGAATCAATCCTCAATGTATCCTCTTATGAAAAACCTCACTAATGCACTATTCGCCATTCTCACGGGTATTTTGCTGTTGGGCGGCTTGAGTAATCAGGCTTTCGCGCAATGTGTAATTGATTCGGGTGTGCCTTCCGTTCCCGGTATTTACCCTGCACAGTTGAATGATGCCGATGGCTGTGAATATTATGAGATGGACATTACCTTCTTTCTGCCCCGGGATACGACCGTAAGTTTTGCCGGGCAAAACCTGACCTTTCCCTTCAACTATTTCAGCATAGACAGCATCACCGGATTGCCTCCCGGCCTAACCTGGGATTGTAACCTCGATACCTGCATTTATTATGTTCACCCCGACAGTGCCAATGTGGATACACTGGGTTGTGTAAGGGTGTTTGGGACACCGACAAGCCCCGGTTTTTTTCCGGTGGTCGTGCATATCACCGCCAATGTGATTATTTTCAATAACCCCACCGACCAGGCTGCCACTTACAATGCTTCGCTGAAAGTAGGCCCCTGTCCCTTTGTGGGGGATTGTTATACCTACAACCTCAGCTCTTTCTGTGAGCCGGTTGTACTGGATTTGGACAACAATATTCCCAGTAACGGCAACCCTGGTTTTTCCTATTTCTGGAACCTCACAGGACCCGACGGCCCGGTATATTCGACCTCCGACGAAAATCCCTTTCAGCAGGTGTTGACAGAAGGCGGGGACTATATTTTAGAATATGAAGCCACAATTGATACAAGTGGGTTTTTCCTTACCAGCGTGGTCATTGAAAACGTCAATTGTTCAGACCTGCTGGATGCGGGGGATTTGTACTGGATTCTGAAAGATCCGAATGGAAACGAACTGGTAAACACTTCGGCCAACCCTGTCACAAACGGAGGGGCAAACCTTCCGTTGAATACCACTATTACCACTTTCCAATTGGATACCGGCGTTTATGAATTTCAGGTTTGGGATGAAGACCAGCTTACCGGCGATGATGGTTGTGCAACCAATACCAATGGCTCCGGAGCATCGGTTTTTCTGACGATTCCTCCCCTGAATGCCGGAGATATAACGGTCGTAAACAGCGGATTGACCGTAAAATTCACCGTTGACCACCCGGTGCAGGTTATTTCTTGTACCGATACTCTTCATGTGGATTCTCTTCCAGCAATTCCGGTTATTTTTGCCGATACCAATTGGGTATGTCCGGGCGATTCATTGGCTCTTATTGTAAACACAAGCGATTCCATTCAGTGGTATCGCGACGGTAATCTTATTGCCGGGATGAACGACTCGATACTAATGGCGGATCAAGCCGGCGACTATATAGCGGAGGTAATTGACCGCAATACACTTTGTGTGTCATCCTCAGCCGTATTTGAGGTGCAGGCAATATTGATTATTGCGCCGAGTATTGCCTTTGACGGGAGTTTTACCCTTACGATAGCCTCCCCCAATCCGGCCTATACCTATCAGTGGTACAATTCTAATGGCACGCCTGCCGGTTCGGGAGCATCCTGGATGCCGGCCGGTTCGGGAAACTATTACGCAGTTGCGGTGGATACCCTGAGCGGCTGTCAGTCCGGCCCTTCGCCGACCATTCGGGCGATTTTGTCGGCGATTGATCCGTTGGCAGACATTCTTCAGAATTTCCACCTTTATCCCAACCCGAATAAGGGAGAATTTACGGTAGAAGGAGAACTTTTTTCATCCGAAGAAGTCTCTCTGGAAATACAGGATATTTTGGGACGAAACCTGTATCATCGCGAAACAAAACTATCTCCGGGGCGTTTTAATCAACCGGTATCCGTAGCGGGTTTTGCGCCGGGAGTCTATATTTTCCGGTGGGTTTCCCCCAAAGGAGTGCTCACACGAAAATTCGTAATTGAAAGATAAATACACGTTTTTATCCGGAAGATTGCGAAACGAAATTGATTCCTGTGCGAAAAATGGGTATATTTGGGGCAATTATTTAAGGTTCTCTGAATCAGTATTTTCCGGGGCGTTATTTATACTTTTACCTTAATGGCAAAACAAACCTCCACCGGTAGAAAAAAGCAAACGGGCAAAAGCAAGTCTTCCGGGCCGATTTCGTCTTTTCTCGCCATTGCCGAAACATTCAAAACGAATCCTCCCAACAAGGATCAAAGCAGAAAGATATTTGCATGGTCCCTCCTGTTTTTTTGTGTGATCTCCATTCTTTCCTGTATCTCCTATTTTTTTACCGGAAACGGAGACCAATCTGCTACGGAGGCCGGTATTGAAGCCGCGGCTGAGGTAAACAACTGGCTGGGTTTTGTCGGGGCAAAACTTTCAGACCTCATTATTCGCAGAGGGTTTGGCATTTTTAGCTTTGTGCTCCTCCTGTATGGCATGATTGTCGGGCTGGTATTTCTGGAAAATGATTTTTATGATTTCGCTAAAAAAATCCTGAAATACGTTTTGTTTGTCGTCTTATTCGGCTCGGTCTTTTTTTCCTATATCGAAATCCTTATGAACTCCACCACCTTCGACCTCGGTGGCGGGTTTGGTTATTATGTAAATCATTTTTTCTTCCGATATGTGGCCCGAGTAGGCATGGCTTTTCTGCTTCTTTTTGCCCTCGTAGTATTTGTGGTAGTCAATTTTAATGCAGAACTCCGGGCGTCTCAACTCATAGACACGCTTCGGTCGGCGGTTTCCCATTCAAATTTCCGGCATCCGCTTCAAAAAATCCAATCGGGAATTAATCAGGGAATCAAAAAAAATAAATCCACGGAATCGCCCACGCAGCCAGAAACGGGACTCGTTGCTAATACGCCCAAACCTCCGATGGAGCTTAAAACCACCCCTGAAATTTTTGTCAAACCGATTAAAGAACCGCTATCAGAAACAAAACCGGTTCCCGGTGATGGAATCCGCTTTGAGCTGTCCGTCCCCGGTGATGAGGAAATCCGTGAAAAGGCCCGCTCTTCCGGAGGTAATCCTCAACTCGAATTTACGATTGTCGAAACAAAAGAGGAACCCAAATTTACGGCCTCCAATAACCGTCAACTGGAACAAATCGGCGAGGATAATATAGGCCTGGTGATCGGTGATGAAGATCGGGTAGAAAAAATTGTCCCCGACGAAGATCTGGAAGTGGATAATGCAGATGATATTCTGGAAGATGAGTTTTACGACCCCACACAAGAGTTGTCTGATTATATTCCTCCCACCTTTGAACTGCTCGAAGATCACGGCTCCGGAAGAGGACGGGAAGTAAACCGCGAGGAACTCGAAAACAATAAAAACAAAATTGTCAAAACTCTCGGCGATTACGGGATTAAAATTGACCACATCAAAGCGACCATTGGCCCGACGGTTACGCTGTATGAGATTGTCCCTGCACCGGGTGTAAGGATTTCGAAAATCCGCAACCTGGAGGATGATATTGCGCTTAGCCTTGCAGCACTCGGAATCCGTATTATTGCGCCTATGCCGGGTCAGGGAACCATTGGTATCGAAGTTCCTAATTCCAAGCCGGAAGTGGTATCACTTCGCGGAGTGATGTCCACTCAGAAGTTTCTCAATTCTAAAGCCGAACTGCCCATCGCCATTGGCCGAACCATATCCAACGAGGTATTTGTCGCCGACCTCAACAAAATGCCTCACCTCCTGATTGCCGGGGCAACCGGACAAGGTAAGTCGGTGGGTCTCAACACCGTGATTACTTCATTGCTGTACAAAAAACACCCGGCGGAGGTGAAATTTATTCTCATTGACCCGAAAAAAGTGGAAATGAACCTGTACCAGGCACTCAAAAACCACTTTCTCGCCCAACTACCCGAGCAGGGCGACGACCCGATTATCACCGATGTGCGCGACGCGGTAAATGTACTGAAAAGTCTTTGCATCGAAATGGATATGCGCTACGACCTGCTCAAAAAGGCAAGGGTACGTAACCTCAAAGAATACAATACCAAATTTATCAGCCGGAAACTCAACCCCCGCAAAGGGCATCAGTTCCTTCCTTATATAGTCCTGATTGTGGACGAATTGGCCGACATGATGATGGTGGCGGGAAAAGAAGTCGAAATGCCCATTGCCCGTCTGGCCCAGCTTGCCCGTGCCGTGGGAATTCACCTCGTGGTGGCTACGCAACGGCCTTCAGTGAATGTCATCACCGGTATTATCAAAGCCAACTTTCCCGCCCGACTATCCTACCGTGTAATTTCGAAAGTGGATTCCCGCACAATTCTCGACGCCAACGGCGCAGATCAGCTTGTGGGAAGAGGGGATTTGTTACTTTCGACAGGGAGTGACCTCATTCGAATACAGAATGCCTTTATTGATACCCCGGAAGTAGAAAGAGTCGTAGAACATATCGCCAGTCAGCGAGGATTCCCGGAACCCTACTTTTTGCCGGAAACACCTTCGGAGGATGAGGAAGAAGGCGACGCCGAGGAACCCTTTGAAAAAGACAGCAAATTTGAAGAAGCAGCCCGTATGATTGTGCGTTATCAGATCGGCTCGGCCTCTTTGATCCAGCGAAAAATGAAACTGGGCTATAACCGCGCAGGAAGAATTATTGACCAGTTGGAGCGTGCAGGCATTGTGGGACCACATTCCGGAAGCAAAGCACGTGATGTTTTAATTACCGATGAAGCAGAGTTGGAACGGTATTTGAGCAATATTTCTAACGACTGAAATAAGTTTTATATCAACAAACATACATAGAATGAAAAGTTTTGTTTTAGTTTTTCCAATAGTTCTGGCAATGTATCTGGGCCTCACCGGCTTTTCTGTTAGCAATGACATTTCCGGTGGAATCCTTAGTGAGTCCAAAGCCAAACTGGAATCCCTGGACGATTTTTCCGCAGGGTTTAAGTATTCGATCACGAACCCGAATATGCGCCCTGTCGCTAAAAACGGGAGCATCAAATACAAAAAAGGCAAGTACGTAATTTCGCTGGATGACCAGAAGATCTTTTGCAACAGCAAAACACTGTGGATTTATCTTCCCGAAGTGAATGAAGTAAGCATCATGTCTTATACCGAAGATGAAGGCATAAATGTGGAAAGCATTTTCAAAATCTACGAATCCAGCACCAAATCTCGTTACGAAGGAGAAAACGAAATTCACGGCGTAGTCTGCCACAAGATTTTTATGGCCATTCAAAGCGACGAACTGGATTACAACCAGGCTTATGTATGGATTAATAAAAAAACCAAATTCCTCGAAAAAGTGGTGCTGGTTGACCGCAAACAGACCCAAACCATCTACGAATTTTACGACATAAAAACCAATGTGGGGTTTGGCGATGTCGAATTTGAGTTTGATCCCAAACAATACAGGGGTGTTAATATCTACGATGAAAGGTCTTAAATGACATTAAAAATATATTGAAATTAGAGGCTGTCTCAAAGGAGGGATAGCCTCTTTTCCTTTGTGTGGTTTTTTAAGAAAATGTTATGACGAAAATAGTTCAATCTGCTCAGCCACGGGTTGCCTACTTCTGTATGGAGTATGCCTTGCAAAGTTCCTTCAAATTGTATGCAGGTGGTTTGGGTATCCTTGCCGGAGATTATTTAAAAGGCGCTCACGACCACGGTTTCCCTATCGTGGGTATCGGTATCCGCTGGAAACAAGGTTATACCGATCAACTGATAGACGCGACGGGGCAGCCTTATGACACCTACCACAATTACCGTCACGAATTTTTGGAAGATACCGGGGTAGAGGTTTCCGTAGAAATTCGCAGCCGGGAGGTACGTTGTAAAGTATGGAAAACAGAGTCATTTGGCAACGCGCCGCTGTATCTGCTGGACACCGATATTCCCGGCAACGAAGATGCCTGGATCACCGGGCAGTTGTACGGCTGGTTTGGCGAAGAACGGATCGCACAGGAAATGGTGCTGGGGATCGCGGGCGTGCGTGCTTTGCGCAAGCTGGGGATTGAGGTGGACGTGTATCATTTTAATGAAGGCCATGCTCTTTTTGCGGGGTTTGAACTGATCCGCGAAAAAATGGCGGCAGGCATGACCTATATTGACGCGAGAGAAGCCAGTCGCAAGGAAATTGTATTTACCACACATACACCCGTCGTTCAGGGCAATGAATCACACCCCATCAGCCGACTGACCTATATGGGTGCCAATCTGGGCATTACACCCCGGCAACTTAAACAAATGGGCGGAGACCCGTTTAACATGACGGTCGGCGCATTGCGATTGTCCCGCGTGTCCAATGCCGTAGCACAACTTCACGGTAAAACCGCCAACAAAATGTGGAAACACATCAGCGGACGTTCTCCGATCAAAGCCATTACCAATGCCATCCATTTGCCTACCTGGGTGGATTCGGCGATGATTGAGGCTGCGGTGGCCGGGCAAGATGTATGGACTCCACACCAGGTCAACAAACAAAAACTCATTGATTTTGTCGAAGCCCGAAACGGCGTAAAACTCGACCTGAATAAACTTATCATCGGCTTTTCCCGCCGTGCTGTGCCGTACAAACGCAGCAACCTGATATTTTCCGAGCCGGAGATCATCGAACCGCTCCTCGATTCGGGGCGGGTGCAGATCATATTTTCCGGCAGGGCACATCCATTGGATGACGGAGGCAAGGCGATTGTGGCCGAGCTGGTAGAGATGACAAGGCGATGGCCACAGTCGGTGGTGTTTCTGGAAAACTACGACATGGAGATCGGCACAATGCTTACGCGGGGTTCGGATGTGTGGTTGAATAATCCACGCCGTCCGAAAGAAGCGAGCGGTACATCGGGCATGAAAGCCTCAATTAACGGCGTGTTGAATTGCAGCATACTTGACGGCTGGTGGCCGGAAGCATGCAAACATGGGATCAATGGCTGGCAGTTTGGCGATGGGTTTGAGCACGAAGACGAAGATATCCTCGACGCCCATGACCGCAAGGGATTGTACAAAGTATTAACCGAAGAAGTGATTCCGACGTACTATGACAATCGGGGGAAATGGGAAAATATGATGCGGGCGAGTATATTGGATACATACGAGCAGTTTGCGGTAAAAAGGATGTTGGAAGAATATTATTCGGAGTTGTACCAATAGAAAAACTATCGTAGATTTGCACACGCAAAACGGAGAGGTGGCAGAGTGGTCGAATGCGGCGGTCTTGAAAACCGTTGTGCCGCAAGGCACCGGGGGTTCGAATCCCTCCCTCTCCGCAGAAAGGCTATTTTTTTGAATGAAGACATTCAAAAAATAGCCTTTTTATGATTTTCTTCGTAGATTAGAGCGGGTTGGATAGGAAAATTATAATTTAAACGGGTATATGATCGCTCAAACTACATATGACAAAGTGGCGGATTTTATTGCAAGCATGAACCCTAAGAAAGTATTGGGTCTCCGTGCTTCCGATGAAATGCAGATAAGACTGGATGGGTTAATCGCGAAGGAAAAAGCAATTGGTCTTACTGTTGAGGAAAAAGATGAACTGGATCATTATATCGTCTTGGAACGTCTGATTCGATTGGCTAAAGCAAGGGCTCTTTACCGCCTTGCCCAATGAGCGTATATATTCCTGATTCCTTCCGAAGTTTTGTGGCGGAGAGAGCACTTTACAAATGTGAATATTGTCGTACACCTGAAAGCAATTCTTTCTATAAATTTCAAATTGATCACATCATTAGCTTAAAGCATGGTGGGCAAACGGAGTTAGAAAACCTTGCCTATTCATGCCCAATTTGTAATCGAAATAAAGGATCCGATCTGGGAACGTTACTTGCCGATAACGGCCCGGTCATTCGATTCTTCCATCCAAGAAAAGACCAATGGGAAAATCATTTTGAGGTAAGTATTGAAGGGATTCTTTATCCCAAAACGGAAGAAGCAGAAGCTACAATTAAAATATTGGGAATGAATCATCCCGATAGTATCATTGAAAGAGCTTTGCTAATAAAAGTGAGGCTGTATCCATAGGGTGTTTTTTCCCATCAGAGATCAGCGAAGCAAATCACTCCCTCTCCGCAAAAATATATCCCTGTGAGTAGTTTCTCACGGGGATTTTTGTTGAGATTTCTTCGCCTCATTTCTAAAAACCATCTTATAGTCCAAAAGAAAATAAGATGCAAATTTTCACAAAAGCTATTCCTTTTTGCCATTTAAGAGTAAGAAATACTTTTACATGTCTTGCCGTTTCAGAATTCTTTCTAAATTAGAGATAACGGACTATGTTTATTCTAATTCTACACTCTAATTTTTACTATGAAACAGTTACTACGCTACTCACTAGGTCTGGTATTAATGTGCTGGTGCCTCACATCAGTTCTTTATGCCCAGACCTCCGTTTCTGGTAAAGTGGTTGATAAAGCCAATGGAACCGCTCTTACCGGTGTTTCTGTAGTTGTAAAGGGAACTGCCCGAGGGGCTCTTACCGACAACGACGGAAACTTTAAAATCAATGCCTCTGCCGAAGATGTATTGTTGTTCTCTTACTACGGATTTACCGACTTTGAAGTGGAAGTCGGAAGTCAGACGGTCATTAATGTCTCTCTCTCCGAAGACGTTGCTTCCCTGAGCGAAGTTGTCATCGTGGGTTATGGAACTCAACAAAGAAGGACGATCACGGGTGCAATTTCCTCGATTGATGCAAAGGCTGTGGGCAGCATTCCTACGGGAAGTTCTCTCCAAGCGATGCAGGGCCAGGTTGCCGGTGTGGACGTGACCTCTCAGGGGGGAAGACCCGGACAGGGTTCTTCGATCCAGATTCGCGGTCGCCGCTCCATTACTGCTTCCAATGACCCGCTGTATGTCATTGACGGAATTCCGATGACCAGTACCAGCGGTGGTACCAACAGCACCGGTACAATGTTTGACATCAACCCGCAGGACATTGAGTCTATCGAAGTATTGAAAGATGCTTCTGCTACGGCTATTTACGGCTCCCGCGGTGCAAATGGTGTGGTTCTTATCACTACCAAAAGAGGTGCTTCGGGTAAAACGGTATTCTCGTATGATACCTACTACGGTACGACAAACCCCCTTCACAAAGTGGACATGATGAATGGCGAGGAATTCGCTGCGATGAAACGCGAATCCCGCAGAAGAGACCCGGTTACCAATCAGGTTTCCTGGAATGGGGTGATTCCTACCGATGACAAAATTTTTACCGACCCGGTAGAACAAGCCTCTCTCGCTGCAACGCCCATCAGAAGTACCGATTACCAGGATCTTATCTTAGGTTCCGGTTATCAGACCAACCACCAGTTAGGTCTTCGCGGAGGTACTCAAAAAACACTTTTTAATGTATCTGTGGGTGTATTTGACGAGCAGGGAATTATCGTAAATCAGGATTTCAAACGCCTTACCGGTCGTGTAAACCTTGACCATATCATTAATGATCGGTTTAAAGTGGGGACATCCACGATGGTTTCGTATTCCATCCAAAACTGGGGTTCCAATGCAACGCTGGGTGAGGCATTGCCTAATAACCCGCTGGGTGTACCTTATAATGACGCAGGAGGCTTGATTTTTCTTCCCACCAACGACGGTATCCGTACCAATCCGCTGAATGAAGTTGCGCCCAATGCTTATATTGACGAACGTCGTTTTGCACGTCTTTTTCCGTCGCTGTATGCAGAAGCGAAAATTTTCGATGGGCTTACTTTCCGGTCAAACCTCGGAGCGGATTTTCGTTACCGGAGAAACGGTATTTTCACCGGAAGTCTTACCAATACCAACCGTGGGGGACCTGCCAAAGCTTCGGTTGAGCATAATACAGACTTGGGTTATACCTGGGAAAACGTGCTTACTTACCAGAAAAAAATTGGCTCCATTCACGATCTGAAAATCACCGCCCTTCAAAGTATTCAGCAGAATACTTATGAACAAGGCCGGGTAGATGTTGCCAACCTTCCCTACGAATCAGCTTTGTTCTATAATCTGGGAGTTGCTGAAGTGCGCCAGGCTGTTGCCAGCCGTTTGGAACAGTGGTCTCTTTCCTCCTTTATGGGACGTGTAAACTATGACATAGCCGGAAAATACCTGCTTCAACTTACCCTCCGTGCGGATGGATCTTCCCGTCTTGCCGAAGGTAACAAATGGCATTACTTCCCCGGTGTTTCTCTCGGATGGAGGATTGTGGATGAAGGTTTTATGAAAAATGTAAAATGGGTGGACGAATTGAAACTGAGAGGCTCTTATGGTTCTGTTGGAAATACTTCCGTATCTCCTTATCAGACACTCGGTGGTCTTCGCCGTACTGTTTATTCTTGGGATGAAGTGCCTGCATTTGGTTTTGGTTTGAACCAGATTCCGAACCCGGAACTGGGATGGGAAGTTTCTTCTACCACAGACATCGGTTTGGATTTTGGATTTTTTCAGGGAAGAATATCCGGTTCGTTTGACTGGTTCCTGACCAATACCACCGACATCATTCTGCAGCGCAGCCTTCCGCCTACGTCGGGTTATAGCAGCGTACTGCAAAATATTGGAGCTACCCGTACAAGCGGCCAGGAATTGACACTTAATGCCAATGCAATCTATAATCCTGATGGACTCCGTTGGGATATTACTCTTAATCTTTCAAGATATGACGAAGAAATCGTAGAGCTTGCCCTTAGAGATGAAAATGGAAATCCAATTGATGATATTGGTAACCGTTGGTTTATTGGAGAGCCAATCCGCGTATTCTATGATTACGAAAAAATCGGTATCTGGCAGAAAGACGAAGTTGACATGGCAAAAGCCATGGAAAACAAAGTCCCCGGTGAGATCAAACTCAAAGACCAGGACGGTGACGGTTTAATTACCCCCGCTGACCGGATTATTTTGGGTTCAGATGTGCCGGATTTCTACGGAGGTCTGACCAACCGATTTGAGTTCAAGGGAATTGATTTCAGCTTCTTTGTTTATTTCAAATACGGCCAGATGATCCGCAGCCGTTTCCACGACGACAACAACTCACTGTTTGCTCGTTACAACAACCTGGATGTGGATTATTGGACGATTGATAACCCGAGCAACGAAAACCCCCGGCCCAACGAGAACCAGGAGTTTCCTCGCGATGGAAGTACCCGCAGTTATTTTGACGGATCATTCCTGAAACTGCGCAATGTTTCTCTGGGTTATACCTTCCCCAATGCAGTAGCCGAAAAACTGAAAATGTCTCGCCTCCGTGTGTACGCAAGTGCTCAGAATGTCTATTTCTTCTCCAAATACGAATCGTATGATCCGGAGAACAACGACGACATCAACACAGGTGACGTACCCACCAGCAGACTTGTACTGTTAGGCATAAATCTCCAATTCTAACTCTTACTACTCTTAAATTTACAGAAATGAAAGCGACTATTAAATTTTCTGCGATCGCGCTTCTGTGTTTTTCCTTCATCTCCTGCGAAAACTTCCTGAAGGAAGAACTGATCTCGGATGTATCGGCGGGTACTTATTATACCACCGTTCAGGGATTTGAAGATGCTGTGAAAGCTACCTATTCGGAAATGAAGTTTTTCTGGGGTCCTGAAAGAGGATTCACCATGACGGCTTTTGGTACCGATGTTCATACCAATGGTGCTGACGGAAGTTTTAAGGCAATCAACCGTTATGATGGTGGCCTTAGCTCCGCAGATGCATTTATACAGGATACATGGCGGGATTTTTACCGCGGAATCAACCAGGCAAATGCTGCCATCAACCGCTCCGAAGGCATTGAAATGGATGAAACCCTGAAAGCCAATCGTTTGGCCGAAGTTCGGTTTTTAAGGGCTTTGTATTATTTCACGCTGGTACAGTTTTACGGTGATATTCACCTCTCCCTCGAAGAAACCGAAGGGGTTCAGGTAGAAGCTAACCGTACACCGGCTGCCGATATTTACAAAGCAATCATTGCCGATCTGGAAGTAGCGGTTGCAACCTTGCCCGCTACTCAGAATGATTACGGTCGCGCTACCAAACCTGCTGCGGAATTCCTTCTGGCAAAAGTGTATGCAACCCGTGGATACCAGCCTTATAAAGAAGCGAGCGATTTTGCGAATGCCGAAGCCCTGATGACCTCGGTAATCAGCAACTACGGATTTTCACTCCTGGATTCTTTTGACAAACTCTGGAATCAGGACAATCAGCGCAACAGCGAGGTAATTTTTGCCGTGCAAAACTCCAAAGCTCTGGCCGATACTCGTATTGATACTGAAGGAAATCGCGGACACCTCTACTTCCTGATGGAATATGACATTCGCCCCGGTATGACCCGCGACACCCAAAACGGTCGCCCGTGGAAACGTTTCCGTCCTACAGACTTTGCACTGAGTCTCTGGAACCGCGACATTGACAGTCGTTATGATATGAGTTATCAGCATGCTTGGATTTCGAACAATGCTGCTACAATTCCTAAATGGACACAGGCTGAAGCAGATGCCGGTCATGTGAGCGCTTCTTTAGTTGGACAGCGGAAGTATGCATTGGGCGATACTGCTTTCTTCATCCCCGGCCCCGGAAAAGACCAGTTATGGCCCGCAGATCGCAAAGCCAAGAGCCGTTATATCGTTTATACTAAAGACAATTATGACGAAAAAGTCTTCCCGACGCTCAAAAAATTCCAGGATCCCCGCCGTCCGGATCGTCAGCATGAACCGGGTTCACGTGACCTCGTGCTGATGCGTCTCGCCGATGCTTACCTGATGCGTGCCGAAGTTCGGTTTATGCAAAACAAACTCGACGAAGCTGCAGCAGACATTAACATGGTTCGCGAAAGAGCTGCATGGCCCGGCAAAGAAGCAGAGATGATGATTACCTCGGGTGATGTGACCATTGACTATATTCTCGACGAACGCGCTCGCGAACTCGACGGTGAAATGCACCGCTGGTTTGACCTCGCACGTGTGAAAATCAATGGCGTGAGCAAACTCGTTGAAAGAGTACGCCTCCATAATCCTCAGGCCGCTCCCAATATTAAAGATTACCACATCTTCCGTCCGATTCCTCAGAATCAGATAGACCGTACCCTTGGTGGATACAAACAAAACTGTGGTTATCCCGGTGCGGATTGTTGATTGTTTCTAATGAATGATTAAGTTATAAATGAAAAGGGTCCTGTTGAGGGACCCTTTTTTATGGGAATATTTTTGGGCGAAAATCTCTATTTATAACCGTGGAAGCGTAATCCCACCGTCCACCATCAGCACTTGCCCCGTGGAAAAAGGCATATCCCTGCGCGCGAGCATGGCTACGGTTTTTCCCACGTCCTCCGGGAGTCCCCAGCGTTTCTGAACGGAAAGGCCCTCTGCAATCAATTTATCGTATTTTTCCTTAACCCCGCCGGTCATATCGGTCATAATGACTCCGGGGCGAACTTCATATACCGGAAGGTCATATTCGCCGAGGCGGGTAGCAAACAATTGGGTGACCATGCTCATACCTGCTTTGGAAACACAGTATTCGCCGCGGTTGACGGAGGCGACCGTAGCGGAAATAGAGGAAATATTGATCATACAACCCCAAAAATCCGGATCGGCTTTTTTCTGTGTTACCAGCCAGTTGGCTGCGGCCTGGCAAAGGAAATAACTTCCTTTGAGGTTGATGTCCATCACATAATCATAACTCTCCTCCGTCGTCTCCAAAATATCTCTCCGCTCCCTGGGGGCTACACCTGCGTTATTGACAAGGACATTCAAGCCTCCGAGTTCGGCTTTTACTTGTTCCATCATTTGTCTCCGATCGGCGGATTCTCCCACATTTCCCTGGCAATAAATCACCTTGCCGCCATTTGCCCGAAGTCCTTCCAGTACAGAAGTTATGGCGCTTTCTTCTCGCACGCCATTTATCGCCAGATCCCAGCCTTCGGCTGCGAGTTTTTGGGCGATGCCGAGGCCTATGCCCCGGCTTCCTCCCGTTACTAATGCAATTTTTGACATATCTTTGGGGCTTTAGGATAATTCTTCCAAATTCACCCAGGCTCTTTTTTGCCAGCTTTCAATGCCTTTCTCCGCCAACTGTACACCTTTGGCTCCTTCCATGAGATTCCACGGAAAAGGATCATTGCGCACAATATGTTTTAGGAAAAGTTCCCATTGGGCTTTGAATGCGTTGTCATGAAACTCCTGATCGGGGACTTTTGCCCAGTCGCTGTAAAAATTAATCGGCTGTTCGATGTCCGGATTCCATACGGGTTTGGGGGTATTGCCATAATGTTGAATGTAACAATGACGCAGGCCCGCAACCGCAGAACCTTTGGTACCATCCACCTGAAGCGTCAGCAGGTCATCCCGGCGGACACGCACATTCCACGAAGAATTGAAGTGGGCGATAATATCGTTTTCTAATTCAAAGGTTGCATAGGCGCTGTCATCGGCGGTGCATACATAGGGTTTGCCCTGTTCGTCTATTCGCTCTGGAATATGGGTAACCCCGAGGCAGGAGACGGCTTTTACTTTGCCAAATACCTGATCCAATACATATCGCCAGTGGCAAAGCATGTCCACGATAATTCCCCCATCGTCTTCTTTGCGGTAGTTCCAGGAGGGGCGTTGTGCAGGAATAGAATGGCCTTCAAATACCCAGTAACCAAATTCTCCTCTTACGGAAAGTATTTTCCCGAAAAAACCGGTTTCGATCAAACGTCGGAGTTTCAGAATCCCCGGAAGCCATAATTTGTCTTGAACAACGCCGTGTTTAATGCCTGCTTTTTCGGCCAGGTGATACAGGTCCAAGGCCTCTGCTGTGCTTACTCCTGTGGGTTTTTCACAATAAACATGTTTGCCTGCTTCAATGGCTTTTTTGACGGCGGCGTGGCGTTGCCCGGTTGTCTGTGCATCAAAATAAATGCTGTTGCTGCTGTCGGCGAGGGCCTCATCGAGGTCGGTAGTCATTTTTTCAATTCCGGCAGCTTTGCAGAGCTTTTCGAGTTTGACCGCATTTCTTCCGACAAGGGTAGGGACGGGCATAATTGTCTCTGCCGGACCTAACCACACGCCTCCCTGGCGAATGATTTCCACCATTGAGCGCATGAGGTGCTGATTAGTCCCCATCCGGCCCGTGACGCCGTTCAGGATGATACCGATTTTATGGACTTTAAGGGAAGGGTTCATTAGCTATAATTTTGATAAGCGTGAATGATATTATTTAGGAAAATGTGTTGATCCATCGCCCAATAGCGATGAGAGAAGATTTCTACTTCGCAAAAACCGGAGAAGCCTGTATTTTCTACCCATTGGCGAATCTGCTTTACGGGAATACAACCTTCGCCCATGAGTCCGCGGTCGTTGAGAAAATCCTCTGTGGGCACTTTCCAATCGCAGATATGAAAGGCAAATAGGTGCTGGTTTGCCCCGCAACGTTGAATCTGCGTTTCTAATCCCGGTTCCCACCACAGATGATAAACGTCCACGGCTATTCCTACAAAGGGGGAATTTATGGCTTCTGCCATATCATTGGCGGAGGTGAGTGTATTGATGGCCGAGCGGGTATCGGCATACATCGGGTGCAGGGGTTCGATGGCGAGTTTTACACCCCGTGATTCTGCATGAGGGATAAGGGCCTCGATCCCTGCCTGAATCTGGGCACGGGAAGTATCCAGCGACTGACCCGGTGCTGCGCCACAGACCAGTACCAGCATAGGCGCACCTACCGCAGCGGCTTCATCGAGCAGGCGGAGATTTTGATCAATGGCTTTTTGCCTTTCGCTAAGTTCGAGATGAGGGAAAAAACCGCCCCGAACATAGGAAACTACCTGCATTCCTGAAGATTTTAGCAGTTCTCCTGCTTTCAAAAACCCCATAGCGGCAGCTGCGTCCTGCCATACGCTTATACCGGTTACACCGGCAGCGAGGTAGTTTTCTACGGCTTTTTCCAGAGACCAGGGTTTTGTTGTGATCGTGTGGATGCAAAGCCTGTTGAGCGCGGGTTTATTCATTTTGCAGGAGAATAAAAGGAGTAGTAAGGCAAATTTTTGATTAACCGCTGGAGAAAAAGCACTACTTCGCGGATATGATAATCCCCCCACATACTGGATTCACCGCAGGGGATTTTACGTCCTTCGGGCACATAGTCCCAGCCGTTAGGGCGGTGATAAACCGAATGGAGCAATAAGCCCTGGTGTTGCGGGTCGGTACTGAGATAGGGTTCCTGCAAAAGCGTATGAAGCGAAGTAAGCCCGGCCTGCCAGTATTTTTTACTACCATCCACGTCTCCTTTTTCTTCCAGGTACAAACCGAGGCGCAACAAGCCCTGTACGCCTATCGCGGCGGCAGTGGCGTCCACTGGCTCAAAGTCGTTGTAGGGTTCGGCGGGTCGCGAGAGGTAATCTCCGAGATGAACCAATCCGGGCGCACCCGTATCCCAGTAAGGAATGCCGTCCGTAGCGGTATTTTCGATGAAAAAATCACAAGTTGCCTTTGCTGCTTGTAAGAATTTTTCTTCCACCGCCTTATAGCCACCCAAAGCTTGAAAATCATCGTGGGGAAGTTCGCTGATAAACTCAAGTTGCTCCGCAAATCCCACCATAGCCCAGGCGAGGCCTCTTGTCCAAGTGCTAAAGCCCGTGTATCCCTGCTGAGAATTAGGGCAACGGAAATTGCCGTCATTTACATTAAAAACACTCTCGTGGGCGGTGCGGCCCCATACATCGTAGATGTCGCGGCCTTTTCCGTAATAGACCGAATAATCCGCGGTAGCGATTCCATGATGGATGGCGCGTTCGAGGAGGCTGGTTTTTGTATCATTTTCTCCCCAGATCGCATATCCGAGCAGATGGCTTACCTCCAGTGCCCTTACGGTGCGGATGGTATCCACAAACAGCGAATGAGGTCCATTAAAAGAGTAGATATACCCTCCGCCGTTTTTAATCGGCGTCCACCGCCGTGCTTGCACGGCGCCGGAGAGTTTGAGCGCCATTTCGTAGAAATGTTTTTCCCATTCGTTGAAAGGGGTTTTCCCCTCCTTCATCAGCCGGAGCAGGTTGCCGTAGGTGCTCACATTGTTGAAGCCATGATCATGTACTCCAAAATGGCCTACATGCGAAGCCATGAGTGCTACGGTAGCTTTGCGACCATATTCGAGGGCCGCTGTGTCGCCGGAGGCGTCAAAATGGAGAATTTCCGACCCAAACTGAAAACCCTGGGTCCATTCGGTCCAACCTCGGGTGGTATATTTTCCGGCGGCGGTAAAAACGGGTGAGCCGTTGGCCGGGTTATACTCCTTGCGGATAAGGTGAATTTTTTGTCCAGACAATTCCCAGAAACGATTAATGGGGCGGGTGAGGTCGTTGGCGGAAAGAGAATAATTGATCTGCATGTGTATAATATAGTCCTTGTATAGATACAAATCTAAAAATCAATTCGGGTCGGGTAAATGAATAATTCCGGTCATAACTGGTACTTTTCCTGCATGGCCGCGCGAAAGGAAGAGGGCGTATGCCCGGTTTTTTTTCGGAAAATACGCCCGAAGTAAGAGGGGTCGCTAAAATTGAGCCGGTAGGCGATTTCTTTTGCGTTGAGATTCGAGAAAAGAAGCAAACGTTTGATTTCCAGAATAATACGGTCTAAAATCATTTCACTGGCTTTTTTGCCCAATGCCTGCCGGGTGAGGCGATTGAGGTGGTCGGGGGTGATAGAAAGCCGGCTGGCATATTGGCCTACCTGATGGTCAGTTTCATAGTGATTTTCCAGCAACTGCTGAAATTTTTCCACGATGTACCGGGCGTGGATTTCCGCTGAGTTGGGGCTAGTGGTTTGTTGCCGGTATAAGTCCACGCTGCGGATCAACAAGATTTTTAACCAGGCGCGGAGGAGCGATTCGGTATGAGAAGACGCATAGAGGTAGTCGCGTACCATGTTTTCCATTATAGACCGGAAATAGCTAAAATCATCTTCCTTTAGGATAATAGCAGGTTCTGTGGCATTGGCCTTGAAAAAAGGAGCATCGTCAAGCAGCCTTCTTTCGGTTTCCTCCGTGCAAAAAAACTCGCGGGTAAAGGCAATGACATAACCCAGGCTTTCGGCATCTCCTTCGATCCGGTGTACCCTTCCCGGCCCGATAAAATGAAGCCCTGGAGAGTGAATGACGGAACGGTGAAAATCCATTTCCGATTCCCCCGATCCCTGAATAAAAAAGCAGATTTCGTAAAAAGGATGGCGATGAGGTATATGGGTTTCGCGGGGAAAAGTAGATAATAATTCCTGCTTTTTCCCTTTCAACTGGAAAATTTTGAATCCGTATTCGGTACCTCCCTTACGGACTTCCGGGATTTCATATATAGGGATGTTGACGGGCATATCCTTTCTTTGAGCAGAAAATATACATTTCTCCGATGAATTTATTAACTTATCCCCAGAGAACTTACAATACCGCTATGCGCATTCAATCACTCGCTACCGCCGGGGAAATCGGCATATTCTTTTTGCTTGTTATGATGTCAACCCAGGGGTTTATTGCAAGGCAGTTGAAAAAATCGGCATCAGGCATAATGATCGCCCATCTTGCCGATGAGGATAAAAGGGCATTTGAATCCATTCGCAAGGTTTTCGCCCTGAAAAATCCGGGTTATCAACTGGATTATTTATCGGGTGAAACCTCGATAAAAAAAGCGGCAAATGCCGCGAGGATTGTATTTATTCAAACCGGAGAGACGACAGCTACCCTTACAACGGGGGAAAGTTCGAAGGTATCGGTGGGCGATATTGTATTGTTGCGGGTAGGAGAAGGATTGACAACAGACAGCGCGTTGAACATGCTTATGTTTACTGCTCCGGATGCCCCACCGGCCGATATTCCCTCTTTTGTGCGGCCTGACTGGGATCCGAATATCACGGACACGCCCGGAGGTTGCGCCACGGAGACAAACGCCTACCGCCGGATTTTGCTTACGTGGCTGGATAAAGTAGGAAAATACCGGTATCATCACTTGAACGCCCACCGGGTGCGGATCATGGATTCTTTTTCCCATTATCACCCGGAGGAAGGAGGCTTTGATGAGTTTTATTTGGTACAGATGGTATTGCCCGGAGCTAAACTGCTCACGAGCAATCAGGTTTCCCTGATCGAAAGACCGGATGAGGTGACCCCGGCTCAGGCAAAAGGATTAATTTTTGAGACACCTCTCGCCGTGGGAGACTTGGTCTATATCCCTCGTGGTGTCATGCATCGCGGCGTCGGCGGCGTATTGGCCCAAGTGATTACTGTGCCCGGTTTTGTCCCCGGCTCAGAGATCGGGGTGGATCACCATCTGCGCAAAATCAGCGAACGACTTAACGGCGAAAATACTTTGCCCTATAATGTGGACGCCTCCGCGCAGGCTGTGGTGAAATAATAGATTATTTCTATCTTTGGGCATGGTAAAAATACCTTATGGCACCAGCAATTTTGGAAGCCTGATTACTCAGGGTTATTATTATATAGACAGGACTCATTTTATTGTGCAACTTGAGCAGTTAGGTGAAAAGTATATCGCTTATTTGCGCCCCCGTCGTTTTGGAAAAAGTTTATGGTTGTCAACCCTTCAACATTATTATGGGCTTGAATACAAAAACAAGTTTAACGACTTGTTTGGCTCTCAATATATTGGCAAACATCCAACTCCACTGGCAAATTCTTTTCTGGTATTAAAGTTTGATTTTAGCGGGATTCATACAGAAACCCTTCACACCACTCGTGAAGGATTTGTAAACAAAGTCAAAAGTGGAATTGGAAATTTTATGGCTGTTTACAAAGAGTATTTTACAGAAGAAGAAAAAAAGCATATTCTTACACACTCCGATGCCCATGAGATGATTACACGATTATCCGATCATTTTAGAAGGCAGGGAGGAGATTCCTATATTTATATCCTGATTGATGAGTACGACCATTTTGCCAATGAACTTATTTCTTTTCGGTTTTCAGACTATCGTGATGTAGTCAGCAGGAATGGTTATGTGCGAAAATTTTATGAAGCAATAAAAACTGCTACGGCAGAAGGAATCGTGGATCGTATTTTTCTTACAGGCGTATCTCCGATTACACTAGACAGTTTTACTTCTGGATTTAACATTTCGCGAAATCTCACCCTTGATCGGGGATTACAGGCCATGATGGGATTTACGGAGAGCGAGGTCGAAAATCTGCTTCTAAATATAGGCATATCGGAGGCCGAATTGCCGTCAATAATGGCAGATGTAAAGCAGTGGTACGATGGTTATTTATTTCACTCAAGAGCAGCGGAACGTCTGTACAACCCTGATATGGTATTATATTTTGCGATTGAATACCAAAAAGAAAAACGATATCCGGAAAATATTCTCGATACCAATGTAGTTTCCGACTATGGCAAACTACAACAGTTATTTCGTATTGGAGAAGTGGACGAACAGCATTATGAAGTCATAGAGGCATTGGTTGAAAAACGCGAAGTATCGGCCAAACTTACGCCTCAGTTTAGTTTCGATCGAACCTTCAAACGGGACGATTTTGTGAGTTTGCTTTTCTATATGGGGATGTTGACTATTCGCGAACCTCACCTCAGGCGCATCGTCTTTCAATTTCCCAATTATGTGATTGAAGAACTTTATTATCAATATTTTTCGGAAATCCTTCTGGAAAAGACCCGAATCAGTCGTTCAGATATAAAACTCAGCGAGGCGGTCGAGCAACTGGCAATGCAGAATAATATCCTGCCATTTGTTGCTATTGTGGAAAAAATCCTCATTTCGCTTTCAAATCGGGATAGTATAGGATTTGATGAAAAACACATTAAAGCTATAATTGTTTCGCTTTTTCACATGGTGGGAATCTATACCGTCAAAAGTGAATATGAGACGGATCGGAAATATGTAGATATTTTGCTGAAAGAACGTCCTCCGGTAAAACCCAACTACACGATAGCCATTGAGTTAAAATACCTTCCCAAATCAGAAACAGCCCGACTCACTTCTGTAAAAGAAGAAGGGGTGCTCCAATTAAAGTCTTACCTTCAACATGACGAATTAAAGCGTATGCCTAATCTAAAAGGCTGGTTACTTGTCTTTGTGGGTACGGAAGCCCGTTTTGTGGAACCTGTCTGAAAGGCGACTACTCCATCAGTTTTTTGGAAGTAAAATATCCATAAACCCAGCCTTCTTTCCCTTCAAATTCGATTTTGTACCAATAGTCATTCATTTCCCGAATGGCGACACGCTCGCCTTTTTCCAGAATGGTGCATATATCCCCCTCCTTGAGTTTGAATACGATATTATCGTTTTCATTATTAGGGTCAGAGCGCACGTTTAGTATGTCGGTGGTGATGTACAATTGATTGGGCGGAAGATCGGCTCTGTCAGCGACTTTGGCGAGAGAATCATTCACCATATTGATGAGGGAGGATTGTTTGAAGGTAGAATTTTCCGCCAGTTCTTTTAGCGCCTCCTGTTGTTGTTCCGGGGTTTTTTCCGCCATTGCCTTGTCCACGAGAATAGCAACGGTTACATCCACTTCATCGGTACTGACGGAAGAAACTTTCTGAATCCATCCCGATTTTTTTTTCTCTTTGCCAAATGCTTCTGCCCATCCGGTTTTTTCACCGGGAATGATTGCCACAATTTCTCCGCGGTTAAATTTATCGCCGTCAAAGGTAGTGAGGTCGGGTCTTTCGTAAATTTCGATTTCCTCAATAGCCACTCCGCGTTCGGCATTAAGGGCAAAAAGGTGTTCATAAGTCCAGCCGGTTTTACCGTCGGAGAGCACGACCTCCATATAGTTGCGTTTTTCACTCGTTACCTCTTCCCGGTTTCCGGTGAGGGAGACGATTTCCCCGAAGTTGATATTGGCGAGATATTTATTGCCTTTGCCCATACCCGGTTGTTCACGAAGCCCGGCGGGGGACCAGAGGCAGATGGCATGATTATCACCGGGAGAGTCGGTTTCGGCAGCCTCCGCCATTCCTTCGGAAGCTTCACCGGCAGCTTCCGCCTCCGTTTCTGCATTTTCCCCATTACCGCAGGAAAAGCCCAAAAACAGAGCGGCAAATAATAACCCAAAGATAAACTGTTTCATTTTGCGTGTGTTTTGAGGACAAGTTAATAATTTTTGAGGAAGGAAAATCAACACCCCGTCTCAATTACTTTGCACAAGACTTCCCACACATTTTCCATTACGATTTTGTGTCCTTCAACGGTGGGGTGGATGCCGTCGCCCAGGTTGAGTTCGGGTTCGCCGGCTACGCCGTTGAGTAAAAAGGGGATGAGGGTCAAATTGTTTTTTTCGGCTAGTTCCGGATATATTACCTGAAACTGCTTCCCATAGTCAGGCCCCATATTGGGGGGAACCATCATGCCGCAGAGAATGATTTTGGTCGCCGGGTCGCTGACTCTGACTTTATCTATGATTTCCTGCAAATTACGCCTTGTCTCTGCCGGGTCTATGCCCCGAAGCCCGTCATTGGCTCCCAACTCCAAAACAAAAACGGCGGGTTTCTGTTTTAACAACCAGTCCACCCGGTTTTTGCCCGAGGCCGTTGTCTCTCCACTCAGACCGGCGTTAATTACCGTGTATTCCAGTGAAAGTGAATCCAGCCGATTTTGAATCAATGCCGGAAACGCCTGCGACAATTCCAACCCATAACCCGCCGTAAGGCTGTTGCCAAAAAATAAAATGACGGGCTTATCCGTCTCTACAGTTGTTTTGACCAATGAAGAGTCGGCAGACGGGGCGGCAGTGTCATTATCAGTCTCTTTTTCCGGAGAAGCACACGCCGCGAAAAAGCAAAAAGAAAGAAAAAGCAAAAAGAATCGCATGATGAATTTTTTGTAAAAATATAAAAAGTAATTTAGTCTTTTTAATGGTTAATGCTGAATAGTCAATGGTTAACGGGGAATTAAAATTTAATTAAAGTGAATCATATTTTATCGGTAAAAAACCTTACAAAAACTTATGCAAGTGCCGGTCAGATGCTGACGGTGCTGGATGATGTGAGTTTTGATATAAATGCGGGGGACACTGCCTCCATTGTCGGGCCTTCGGGAAGTGGCAAAACGACGCTTCTTGGCCTTTGTGCGGGTCTCGACCGGGCAAGTTCGGGGTCGGTATATCTCAACAATATTCGCCTCGACGAACTGACCGAAGACCAGCGTGCGGCGGTGCGTAATGAACATGTGGGTTTTATTTTCCAAAGTTTTCAGTTGCTGCCAACGCTTACGGCTGTGGAAAACATCATGGTTCCACTGGAACTTCGCGGTGCTACCGGTGTGCGCAGCCTTGCGATGGATTTGCTTGATAGGGTAGGACTGGCAGACCGCTCGCATCATTATCCGGTACAGCTTTCCGGCGGCGAACAGCAGCGGGTATCCATGGCCCGGGCATTTGTCAATAAACCGAAAATATTATTTGCCGATGAGCCTACCGGCAATCTCGATGCCGAGACCAGCCTTAAGGTCGAAGACCTTTTATTTCAACTCAACCGCGAAGCGGGCACAACCCTCATCGTTGTCACCCATAACCTCGAACTCGCCGCCAAAACCCAACGCATTATCCGGCTTAAAGGCGGAAAAGTTGTGAGTGAATAGGGTGTCAAATCAATGATTAATAAAAATGAACTTCGAAAAATATAAATGGCTTTGGATTATGGCGTGGCGGGACAGCCGCCGCAGCCGCTCCCGGCTGGTTTTGTTTACTTCCTCCATTGTACTCGGTGTGGCCGCTCTTGTGGCCATAAATTCTTTTGAAGATAATCTCCGCGAAGAAATTCAGGGCGAAGCGCGTGAATTATTGGGGGCCGATCTGATGATCAATAACAACCAGCCCTTTAGCGACTCGGCGCAGGTGTTTATGGATTCATTGGGGGGAGAACAGGCCAATGAATTGTTTTTTGCCTCGATGGTTTATTTTCCCAAAAGCCAGGGAACCCGCCTGGTACAGGTGCGTGTATTGGAGGGCAAATACCCCTTTTACGGAGAAATAGAAACGCTTCCAACATCCGTATCGCGCACTTTCCTTCAGGGGCAGTATGCGCTCGTGGACCAGACCCTCATGCTCCAGTACAATGCGGAAATCGGCGATTCGGTGAAGGTAGGTAACCTCATGTTTGAAATTGCGGGTAAGCTGCTCCGTGTACCGGGGCAAAGCGGTATCACCGCTACGGTCGCTGCCCCGGTGTACATCCCAATGCAATACCTCGATCAGACAGGTCTGGTGCAAAAAGGTAGCCGTATCAATTACCAGCGGTATTATAAATTTGACGACAACCGGGACGTGGAGAAAATGATGGAAGGTTTTGAGGCGAGGATGCGTACATTAAACCTCCGTTACGATACCGTAGAAGAAAAAAAACGCGACACCAGCCGCGCATTTTCCAACCTCAGCGAATTTCTCAATCTGGTGGGGTTTGTGGCGCTGTTGCTGGGTTGTGTCGGGGTGGCGAGTGCTGTGCATATATATACAAGAGAAAAAATTGACACCGTGGCGGTCTTACGTTGCCTCGGAGCTACAGGACGCCAGGCGTTTATGATATTTTTGATTCAGATTGGGGGAATGGGTTTTTTGGGTTCGGTAGCCGGGGCCATATTGGGCAGTCAGATACAGACTATTTTGCCCGCAGTATTGCGCGATTTTCTGCCCTTTGAAGCTAATTTCGGGGTTTCTTTTGAGGCGATATTTGAAGGAATCGGCGTAGGAGTCATCATTTCCCTGTTATTCGCCATGTTGCCACTACTGGCAGTGCGGCGGATTTCTCCGCTCAGTGCAATACGCGCTTCGTTTGAGTCTGAAAATACTCGACGCGACTACCTACAATGGGCCATTAGCGGTTTGATTGGTCTGTTTATTTTTGGTTTTGCCTATCTTCAGATGGGCAGTTGGCGAAATGCGTTGATTTTTTCACTTTCCCTGCTGGGGGCTTTTCTGTTGCTCACCGGCCTTGCCTGGCTGACGATGTGGCTGGTGCGAAAATACTTTCCTTCCCGGTGGAATTACCTGTGGAGGCAGAGCCTTGCAAACCTTTACCGCCCCAACAATATGACTCTCACCCTTATTGTGTCCATCGGGCTGGGAACAGGACTGATTTCGACCCTGTATTTTGTGCAGGGACTGTTGGTGGAAACGGTAGCCATTTCCGACAAAGGCGACCTTCCCAATATGGTTTTGTTTGATATACAGACTACCCAAAAAACCCAAATTGCAGACCTTACCCGCTCCTACGGCTTCCCCGTGCTTCAGGAAGTGCCCATCATAACCATGCGGCTCGACTCGCTAAAGGGGCGCAGCCGGGAAGAACTACTGGCAGATACCGCACAAGGAGTGAGTGGCTGGACTCTCAATCGGGAGTACCGAGTGACTTTTCGTGATACGCTGATTGATACCGAAAAAATTGTTGCCGGTGAATGGTCTGGAAAAGCCGGAGAGACGATTTACGTTTCATTGGAAGAAGGTTTTGCCAAAGAAGCAATGCAGTTGGAACTTGGCGACGAATTGGTGTTTGACGTGCAGGGAGTACCGATAAAAACGGTCGTAGGCAGTTTTCGGAAGGTGGATTTTCAACGAGTACAAACCAATTTTCTGGTGGTATTTCCCACGGGGGTACTGGAAGACGCACCGCAGTTTCATGTATTGATTACGAAGGTGGGTAGCCAGGAAAGTTCGGCGAAATTTCAGCAACAGATCGCGCGAGAATACCCGAATATTTCGCTCGTGGATTTAGGGTTAATTCTTTCGACAGTGGAAGAAGTTTTAGATAAAGTTTCCTTTGTCATCCAGTTTATGGCCATGTTCAGCATATTTACCGGTTTGATCGTGCTGATTGGTTCGGTCATTATCTCCAAATACCAACGGATACAAGAAAGCGTATTGCTGCGCACATTGGGGGCGAGTCGGCGGCAGATATTAATCATCAATGCGTTGGAGTACATGATTTTGGGAGGCCTGGCCTCATTTTCCGGAATAATCCTTGCCCTATTGAGCACCTGGGGACTGGCAGTATTCACCTTTGAAACAGCGTTTGTTCCCGACTTTGTACCGGCACTGGTAGTATTTGGTTTTATCACCGGGATGACCGTACTCATCGGCCTGACCAACAGCCGCAGTGTACTAAACAATCCACCGCTGGAGATTTTGAGGAAAGAGGGGTAAATTTGTGGCGTGACCCCGTTAACGGGGTCGGCAGACTTCCTCTCAACGATAATTTCTCTCAATTGGTTTTCCTCATTGATAAAATTTCTATTTTCCTGAAAGTTTTATTATGCGTTTATCCCTTTCTCTTATCGTCTTCTCCCTCTCTGCCTGTATTCCCAAAACTCCGGCAGATTTTGCCCTGATCAATGGCAATATTTACACCGTAAATCCTTCTCAACCTCACGCAGAAGCGGTGGCGGTCAAAGATGGAAGGATTATTGCCGTCGGAACAAATGAAGAAATTGAAGTTTTTATCGAGGAAAAAACCGAAGTCCTCGACCTCGCCGGTAAAACCGTTGTGCCCGGCCTGATCGAAAGTCATGCGCATATCATGGGGGTAGGGGAAAATAAACGTTATCTGAATCTTCTGGCAGTAGGCAGCTATGACGAACTGGTGGAAAAAGTGGCGGAAGCCGTGGCAAAAGCCAAGCCCGGTGAATGGATTCTCGGTCGCGGCTGGCATCAAAGCAAATGGATACCTCAGCCGGAAATGATCACCGGTTATCAGACTCACGAAAAACTAAGTGCCGTATCTCCCGACAATCCGGTTTTTCTCTCTCATGCCAGTGGGCACGCGGCCTTTGCCAATGCCAAAGCCATGGAAATCGCCGGAATTACTCCCAGCATGACCTTCGGCGAAGAAGGTGAAATCATCCAGTACCCCGACGGCAGGCCTACCGGTATTTTTACCGAAAGCGCAGCCGGACTGATTGGCAGATTTGTTCCACAAGATACCCCCGAAACCCTTCGACTCGATCTTCAGGCTGCCATTGATGAATGTCTGGCTAATGGCCTCACCAGTTTTCAGGATGCGGGTTCCGGCCCTGCGGCCATAGATACCTATGAGGCTTTTGTAAAAGAAGGGAAGATGGCTATTCGCCTCTGGACCATGCTCGATGGCAGTGATGAAAAATTGCTGCAAACCTGGTACGCCAAAGGCCCTCATACAGAAAGTGAATTTCTAACCGTGCGGGCGATCAAACTCTATGCCGATGGGGCATTGGGTTCTAGGGGTGCCTGGCTGCTGGAAGAGTACACCGACCGCCCCGGCCATCGGGGCAATCCGATCATGCCTATGGACTATGTACAAACCGTGTCCCGCGATGCCCTGAAACATGGGTTTCAGGTTTGTGTTCACGCGATTGGCGATCGGGCAAATCGCGAAGTATTGGACCGATTTGAAGCCGCTTTTGCCGAATCTCCAGAGATAAAAGATCCCCGTTTTCGCATCGAACACGCGCAGCATCTTCATCCGGAAGATATTCCCCGATTTTCAAAACTGGGCGTCATCGCTTCGATGCAGGCGATTCACATGTCCTCCGACCGCCCCTGGGCGATTGACCGGCTGGGGCAAAAACGCATTGATGAAGGCGCCTACGTATGGCGTAAATTGATAGATTCCGGCGCAAAAGTCATCAACGGAACTGACGCGCCCGTTGAGCCGCTTAGTCCGATCGCCTGTTTTTACGCTTCGGTGTCCCGAAAAACCCTTGCAGGTGAGCCGTCGGGCGGATACGAACCTTCGCAGAAGATGACAAGGGCGGAAGCCCTTCGGTCATATACCCTCGACGCCGCCTATGGAGCCTTTCAGGAAAAAGAAAAAGGATCCATTGAAGTGGGAAAACTTGGAGACTTTACCGTTTTGTCGCAGGATATTATGGTGGTGGAAGAAGAAAAAATCCTCTCCACAGTCATTGAATATACCCTTGTGGGGGGAGTTGTGAGGTATAAAAAACCTTAGTTACTTTGTAACTGCCATTTACCCAAACCCGCATGTACAATACCACTGAGCTAAAAGCCGCCGTAGAGCAACACATCGAAAACCTCGGATTGGATCAGCGTAAACCCGCCAATCTTTACCAACCCATGGCGTATATCCTCTCTTTGAAAGGAAAAAGAATACGCCCCATCCTTACTCTTCTCGCTTATCAAGCCGTTTCCGGAGCCAATCCCATGAAAGCCATGAATCTGGCCGTAGCCGTGGAGGTATTTCACAATTTTACCCTTGTACACGACGATATCATGGATCGGGCGCCGGTGCGGCGGGGAAATGCTACTGTGCATATAAAGTGGAATGAAAATATCGCCATACTTTCCGGTGATGCTTTGCTGGCCTTTTCAATGGATCTCGTGACCGGCGATTTTCCCGAAAGAGCCGCTCCACTGATGAAAGAATATACGCGAGTGTCGCTGGCCGTATGCGAAGGTCAGATGGAAGACATGGATTTGGCTTTGCAGGAACATGCGACCATTCCCGACTACCTCGAAATGATCCGTAAAAAAACCGCCGTCCTTCTCGGCGGATGTATGAGCTTAGGCTCCCTTGCCGGCGGAGCCGATGAGGAGATTGTCGGCCAGTTTCGCGAATTTGGCGAAAGCTTGGGAATCGGGTTTCAATTGCAGGATGACCTTATGGATGCTTTTCCTCCGGAAGGATTCGGAAAACAGGTAGGCGGCGATATTATCGAAAATAAAAAAACCTATCTTTTGCTCAAGGCGCAGGAACTGGCCGACCCTTCGCAACGAAAAACCATAGCGGCATTAATGGCCGAAAACAGCGACTCGAAAGTCGAAAAAATGTTGGAGATATTCCGCCAATTGGATATCGAATCCCATACCCAGGCCCTCATCCATCGCTATTTTGAAAAAGCAAAATACCTCGGCCAGGCACTTTCACAAAAAACCCATTTTGAGCCATTGCGATCCTATTTACAGGAAATCGCCAGCAGGAAGATTTGAGGAATGGTTACGCTTGGTGGGTGTACATCTGCAAACATTCGACTCCTCCGGAGTCCGGCTACGCCTGAAAAAGGAATCGAATATCAATAGCGCGGGGATTCATCCCCGCGCTATCGGGTCACTGGGTGATAGATTTTAGATCATATTGGTTTTTGAATTATTCTATGAATGGGTTATTTGTTATCCGTAATAAATATCGGAAAAGACAATGGCACTATCATATATTTTGGATGCTCCAGTGGCCCTGGGCATTCTGATCATTACTCTGGGGCTGAGCATTTGGGCATTGCTGGACGAAGATTTTCGGGATAAACATGTGCTTGTGCCTTATGATATGCTCATTTATCGGGAATACTGGCGGGTGCTGACCAGCGGGTTTATCCATGGCAATTATCTTCACATGTTGATGAACATGGTCACCTTCTATTTTTTCAGTTTTATTCTGGAGCATCGCCTGGGGCACTGGCAATTTCTGACTTTATATGTTTTGGGTTTGGTGTTGAGCAATTTGTATGTAGTGGTGCGTTACCGGCGGGATACCTCTTATGAGGGCACAGTGGGGGCTTCCGGGGCGATAAGTGCGGTCGTGCTTAGTACCGTAATCTGTAATCCTTATCTGAAGTTTGGTTTACCAATTATTTCGGAGAAATGGCCAATCCTTCAACTTCCGGGTTATCTGGTAGCCATCG
Source organism: Bacteroidia bacterium (assembly GCA_033764335.1). Lineage (GTDB taxonomy): Bacteria > Bacteroidota > Bacteroidia > J057 > J057 > JAGQVA01. The sequence continues at coordinate 71,894 of JANRJC010000061.1, forward strand.
CTTTTATGATTTATAGTCTGGTGAGTATGTTCCGAAAGTCAGAGATGAATATCAATCATGCGGCTCATCTTTGGGGTGCGCTGGCGGGAATTGCCCTTACTTTTTTGCTGAAACCGGGGGTAACAGAAGTTTTATCCCGGTGGTTGGGAAACCTTTAAGATGAATATATAATTCCCTGAAAATCAATGATATGTGAAGAGTGAAAAGGATTTCTAAAAATTAATAAATTGTAAAAAACCAGTTAAATTTTTAAAATAAATTAAAATTTTTTAAAAAAACGTTTGACAATTGATAATTATACCCTATCTTTGTTACGAAATCTTTAAAGCACTTATGTTCCACTTAACAAACATTTATGAACCATCTCAGGCTTTTAGGATTAGTAACTTTCTCTTTTCTAATCGCAACCATGTCTGGCCAAAGTGCCAGCAACCATGCAAACTCTGTTAACGAGCCGCAAGTCAGAATTGTTTCGAATCCAGTCGGGAATTTGTTTCATCTTGTGTATAATTCTCCGATTGAACAAACGGTTCTGGTGAGCGTAGTTGATGCGGAAAATCATGAATTGTACCGGGAAAAAATTAAAACGACTTCCGGCTTTATCAAACCCATCAACTTTAGCCAAGCTCCTCATGGTGATTACACCGTGATTGTTACCGGAGACGTCAATGAGTTCAAACAGGAATTAGCTCTCAGCGTGGCAGACAAACCCACTCCCGTATTTGAGGCTGACTTCGAAACACTGGCAGATTCCCGGAAAGTGAGACTGAATGTTTCGGGTGAAAAAGACGGTTCGGTTTTTGTTGAAGTACTTGACAGCCGCCGGAAAACGATTTTCTCCGATGTTGTGAAACTCGATGAAAACTCTGGCCGTATCTTTAACCTAGAAAAAGCATTAACAGATGAGGTCATCTTCAGAGTGTATAGTGAGTCTAATGTAATTGAAAAGCTCGTCGCTCTGAAATAACCTAGTATAAAGAATCGTTTTGTGAGTAGTAGTAGTAGTTAGTTCGTAAGCAGGCTCCCCAAGGGCCTGCTTTTTCGTTGTAGATAGGATGTTTATCTTGCCGATAAATCACCTTGCCATGCGTATCTCTTCTTTTTCTCTGCTTATTTCCTTCATCGTTCTGTTTTTTTTACCAGAGATTTCGTTTGCCCAAAACGAGGAAAGGATTTTCTATGAACATCTTAAACTCAGCAGCCAAACCGAATCACTGACCACTATTCTGGACAAAACCTCTGAGTTTGGGAGGGGAGTTGCGACAATTGGCGACTTAGACGGAGACGGAGTTACGGAAATCGTTGCCGCAGCTCCGCTGGACTCTTCGGGTGTTTTATGGATTTTTTTTCTGGATAAAGAAGGCGCGATTTTACAAAAGAAAAAAATCGCGCCAGGCATCGGCGGTTTTACCGGTAATCCCTCTTCAGGCGGCGGTTTTGGTTCAAGGATAGAATCGGCAGGCGATTGGGACAAAGACGGAGTGCCGGACATCCTGGTGTGTGAGCCCCGTGCCCGACTGGGGGTGATTGAATATGGAGCCTTCTGGTTATTGCTTCTCAATACGGATGGAACGGTAAAATCACATTTTTTTTATAGCGGAAGAACTCCCGGCCTGGTCGGCCTCCTGGCTAAAGATCAGTTATTTGGATCCGATATCGCCCTGCTCAATGATATGGACGGGGATGGTGTGGGTGAATGGGCTGTGGGAAGTGCCATGGATCCCGAAAAAGGCAAAGGAAATGTCTGGATTATTTTTCCGGATAAAGAAGGAAAAATTAAAAAAAGTGTAGTCATCGAATCCGAAGCAGGAGGTTTTGAAGGTACTCTTCTTCGGGGGGACCAGTTTGGCATTTCGGTCGAGTCTCTCGGCGACCTCAATCAGGATGGCGTAGAAGACCTGGCTGTCGGTGCGATGATGGATGATGAAGCCGGTTTTAATAAAGGAGCGGTATGGATTCTTTTTCTCAACCGCGACGGAACCGTGAAAACACATCAGAAAATCATTTCCAATCAGAACGGGTTTTCGGGTTATATTGATCTGGACGACCGTTTTGGAACCTCTCTCGCAAAGATTGGAGATATGAACGGCGATACGATACCAGACCTTGCCGTAAGTGCTGTTTCAGATGACGATGGCGGAAAAGATCGGGGAGCGGTGTACATATTATACATGAAACGAGACGGAACCGTGTTAGACAACCATAAAATCAGCGAAACCTCCCGAAACTTTGAAGGCATTTTTGAAACAAAATATCAGTGGGCTTATTCAATCAGTCCGTTGGGTGATCTGAATGAAGACGGTCGCAACGACCTGCTGGTGAGTGGGCAAAACGATGCCGGGGGCAAGGGCTCGGTGTGGATGTTGTTTCCCGCTGCCTGGCCCGAAAGATTGCGAAAAAGCGGAGTATGGGCGGAGGGGGCGGGAACGTTTTCGGCAGAAGACAGCGCGATGTTGTACAAAGGAGCGCGGACGGCGGAGGATTCGGCGCGGATAGACAGCAGTTATGACCTTTCGGGATATGCGCCCAACAATCTGGTATTTTTGCTGGATGTTTCGGCTTCGATGCGAAAACCCACAGGGTTGCCTTTGTTACAGCATGCATTTACCGAACTCCTGGCATATATGCGCCCGGAGGACAAAATATCGGTGATTACCTATTCCGGTAAACCATCCGTGATTCTGAGCGGAGTGCCCGCTTCGGAGCAGGAAAAAATCGCTGCGGCTATCAGCGAACTGGTTTCATCGGGCGAAACAAAACCGGCGCGGGCGGTTGAACTAGCCTACGAAGTGGCCGTTTCCCATTTTATACAAGGAGGAAATAACCGGATCATTTTCGCCACAGACGGAGGATTTGAGATAGAAGTGTTAGATAAGCCACTGGAGAAACTTCCTTCGAAAGAAATTCCACTCAGTGTTTTTTACTTTGGAAAATTGCCAGCGTTTAAGATTTCCGAAATGAATGAAATTGCCCGAAAAGGGTTTGGCAATTCGGCACATATAACATCGGGCTCGGTTACCACTTCTCTGCTTCAGGAAGTAAAACAAATTCGGGTAAAAAATTCCCAAAAGTAACCCGTTTCATTTTTTTTAGGATAAATTTCCCACTATTCCCCAATTATTACCACTTTTTCCCCGGAAGAGTTTGGGGTATTTTTGCTTATTTTTTTATCATTTCACCTAAAAATTTGGATTTGTTGTCTAAATTTATTAGTATTGTTGTGTGTTTCGCTAATTCCATGAGTTGTTCTAACAAGTTGTGGAAAATTTGTATATTTTTCGTGGGAAAAAGTGGGAAAATGTGGGAAGTTTTTTATAGTTTTACATAATTGATTTAGTGTCCGAAAGTATGACCTCTCTGATCGGTGAATACAATTGCAAACTGGACGACAAAGGCAGGTTTCTTTTGCCTTCGGGTCTTCGTAAGCAATTGCCAGAGGATCAGCAGACAGAGTTTGTGATAAATCGGGGACTGGACAAGTGTTTGGTGTTGTATCCGATTCAGGTTTGGGAAAAGGAGTTGGAGCGGTTGCAGTCCCGCAACCAGTATGTGAAGAAGAACCGTGCTTTTACCCGGATGTTTTTGAACGGAGCGACACAATTGACATTAGATGGAAGTGCGCGGGTATTACTTCCCAAACGCCTGATGGAGTTTGCCGGAATAGGGAAAGATGTAGTGTTGGTAGCGCAGATTGACAAGGTGGAAATTTGGGATCAGACGACGTATGAGTCCTGGCTGGAAGAACCGGGGTTTGATTTTGAGTCGCTGGCTGAAGAAGTGATGAGCGGAGGGGACGACGAATGAGTTACCACACGCCGGTGTTGTTAAAGGAGTCAGTGGACCTCCTCGCGATCAAACCCGGTGGTGTATATGTGGATGTAACACATGGCGGCGGGGGGCATACAGGAGAAATCCTGAAAAGATTAGGAGAAAACGGGCAATTAATTGCCTTCGATAAAGATAAAGATGCAGCAGGGGAAGTGGCGAAAGATCAGCGGCTGAGGTTCTTTGCGGCAGATTTTAAGTTCATTGAAACTGTTTTGAGCAACGCAGGCATTGGTTCTGTGGATGGTATTCTTGCAGATTTGGGCATATCTTCTCACCAGATTGATACTCCCGAAAGGGGGTTTAGCTATCGGTTTGAGGCTCCCCTGGATATGCGAATGGATACTACCCAGCCTCTTACCGCTGCGGATATACTGAATGAGACGGATGAACCGGAACTGGTGAGTATCTTCTCCCGCTATGGCGAGGTACCCAACAGCCGGAAACTGGCCAGGACAATTGTAGGAGGGCGAAAACGCGCTCCGCTTTCAACTACCCGGCAGTTTGAAACGCTGATCGAAAGCTGTATCCCCGCCCAGCGGAAATCCAAATACCTTGCCCAGGTCTATCAGTCGCTCCGGATCGTTGTCAATCATGAGATGGAAGCACTGGAAAACCTGCTACTTGCATCGCTGAAAATACTCCGACCGGGCGGTCGTATCGTGGTGATTGCGTATCACTCACTCGAAGACCGAATGGTGAAAAATTTTTTCAGAGCCGGAAACCTCTCCGGCAAAGAAGAAAAAGACTTCTACGGAAGATCACTTACTCCCTGGAAAAAAATCACGCGCAGTGCAATCCAGGCAAGTGAAGCGGAAATAACGGCTAACCCCCGCGCGCGAAGTGCCCGGCTCAGAGCAGTTGAAAAAGAAATGGTACAGTCTTGATTAATAGTGAATATACCGAATCAAACGCAGCAAATAAGTGAAGATTCTTAGTAAATATCGTTTACCCTTGCAGAAAAATGGAAAAACTACTGCCACCGGCAAACCGCGCAGGGGTCTATCTATAATGGTGGTGGACGATTATATTAAGTTCATGATTTTCCTCGCTGCAATTGGTCTGGTCTATATCTGGAACTCGCACCGCGCTGAACGACAAGTTAAAATCATGGAATCCTACCGGGTGGAAGTAAAAAGACTAAAGTCTAATTACCTGCTCAAGGAATCTACGCTCAGCGCAGGTACCCGCCTTTCAAAAATTCAGCAGATAGTGGACACTGTTGGCCTGCGAACACTCCACGAACCGGCTTATAAGATTATTAAAGGGGCAGAGGTCTCTCAATTAACGAACGAAACCGCACAACCCAACACACAAATACAGCCTTAGATACCCAGCTCGGCTCTTTTATCCTTTCGCCCATTCTGCGCTGTTCCCTGACATAATCCCGGTCCTTCACGGACGGAAACGTTTGTTCAATTTTTTTAGAAATGAATTGATTGCCAGGTAAAATGAAAAGTGTTTCTAATCACATATTACTCCGGGTTTACACACTCTTTGGTTTATTCCTTTTGTTTGGAGGGCTGATTGTTTTGCGGGTGATTATCATTCAATGGAACAAAAGTGAATGGGTACAAAAAGAAATTGAAGACCAGGTTTTTTTCAAAAAGATGGTGGCCGACAGAGGCAATATTGTTTCTGAAGATGGTACTATCATGGCTACCAGTCTGCCTTTTTATCGTATAGCCCTGGACCCCACAATTATTGATACTACAGCCTCACCCAATTTCAATGACTCCCTGATGTTACTTGCCGCTAACCTCGTCAACCATTTTGGCGAAGAAGGCGAAGATACCTTGTTTTACTACAACCGGGTAAAAGAGGCACTCGTTCGCGGGGATAAACACGTTTACCTCTCTCGTAAAAAACTCAATTTTAAAGAATTAGAGATGGTCAAAACCTGGCCCATTCTCAACTGGGGCCGCTACAAGGGAGGTCTTGTCATCGAAAAATTTAATAACGAGCGGTTTTATCCTATGGGAGAACTTGCCCGTATCACCCTGGGCCGCCTGGCAGATGATACCCTCGGGGTAAGGGGTATTGAATATTCCTTTAATCGCGAGTTGAGGGGCCGGGACGGTTATATCCTTGCCCAAAAAGTGGTAGGCGACTCGTATGTTCCACTGGATGAATACGGGGATGATGGATCGCGAGACGGCTTGGATGTAGTAACAACGCTGGACGTTGATTTACAGGATGTTGTGGAAACCGCGCTGAAAAGTGGCGTCGAAAAACACCAGGCAAAATACGGCACAGCCATTCTAATGGAAGTGAAAACCGGTAAAATCAAAGCTTTGGCGAATTATCCGGAAAACCAAAACCATGGGATTGCCACGCAGGTGGAACCCGGTTCTACGTTTAAAACGGCGTCGGCGCTTGCTTTAATGGAAGATAACCTGATTGATGTTTGTGATACCATTGATACGGGTAATGGTTCCATTATGTATGACGACAAAGAAGTAACAGATAACGGACATGCATGGGGAGCCATTGAATTTGAAAAGGTATTTGCCCAATCTTCCAATGTGGGTATGTCAATGGCCGTAAATGAGCATTTCGGAGCGAACCCCGCCCGTTATATGGAGCATTTGAAAAACTTTGGTTTTTTCCAAACGACGGATTTTCAGCTTTCCGGTGAACCCCAGCCGATTATCATTACCCCTGACAGCAAGGAATGGACAATGGCGACTTTACCTTCTCTTTCCTACGGGTATTCGCTTCAGGTTACGCCTTTGCAGATGGCTACTTTTTACAATGGCGTCGCAAATCAGGGAACACTTATGAGACCCTGGATCGTAAAGGAAATCAGGGACAATTCACGAGTGATTGCGTCCTACGGTGCCGAAGTAATGAATCCGCAGATGTGCTCGAAAGAGGCAATCGGTAAAATATGGGAACTGATGAAGGCGGTGGTTATCTACGGTACAGCGCAGCCTGCATTCCGAGGGTTACCGTTCGAAGTGGCAGGTAAAACCGGTACAGCCAGGAAAATTGAAAACGGACAATATGTAAGAAAATACCGGGCTTCTTTTGGGGGATTTTTCCCTGCCAACAATCCTCGTTATACCCTTTATATAATGATAGACGAACCGGAAGGTGGTTATGCTTCAGGGGGTACTGTCGCCGCTCCGATTTTCCGTGAAATCGCCGGGGAAATTTATTCGATGGATTTGGAACTCTCCAAAATTCCCCGGAAAGAAGATCCTCGCCCCACACGTAAACCCGCCAACCAGCTAATGTTTACGCAAAGCGCAAAAGCGGTGTACCCCGAATTGGGGATCAACACCAGCATCCTTCCCGAAGGAGAATGGGTGAAAGCAGAATCCAACGGCCATCAGATTAATCTGGTGCCATTTGATAAAGAAGTATTGACCGTTCCCAATGTCAGAGGTATGACCAGCCGCGATGCGATTACCCTGCTTGAACGGTTAGGTTTAAAAGTTGTGTTACGTGGTACCGGAAGGGTAAGGCGACAATCGCTTTTACCTGGGTACAAACTCGGAAATAGTTCCTCCATCACCTTATTTCTCGGATAGACAAAAAAGAACTTGTGAAACTCGCAGCATTATTGAACCAGGTGCCGGTAGTTTTGATCAAAGGCACTTCAGATCGGGAAATAACAGACGTTCACTTTGATTCAAGATCGGTGAAAGGGGAAACGATGTTTGTAGCTGTAAAAGGAACAGCAACAGATGGACATGCGTTCATTGACATAGCGATAGCCAAGGGAGCAACTGCAGTTGTGTGTGAAGAATTTCCCGCAACGCTGGTTCCCGAAATTACCTACGTGAAGGTGGAAAACAGTCAGCGTGAACTGGCTTATATTCTTTCAAATCTGTATGGAAACCCCTCGCGAAAACTCATAGTTGTCGGTGTGACGGGTACAAATGGTAAAACCACTTCTGTCAATCTTTTACACCGGCTGTTTCAGCATTTGGGTTATACCTCGGGGATGATTTCCACGATCGGCAATAAAATTGGTGACCGGGAATTGCCTGCAACACATACCACTCCTGACCCCCGCCAACTGCATCAGCTTTTTGCAGAAATGGTGAAAGAAGGCTGTGAATATTGTTTTATGGAAGTGAGCAGCCATTCACTGGTACAACATCGCGTAAGTGGAATACCCTTCCGCTTGGCCATGTTTACCAATATTACCCATGACCATTTGGATTACCACGGGAGTTTTTCTGAGTATATCCGGGCAAAAAAAATCCTCTTTGACCAGTTGGCAGCGGGTTCTATTGCCCTGATCAATACGGATGATAAAAATAGCAAGGTGATGGTGCAGAACACACGGGCGACCGTCCGGAGTTTTGCAATCAGCCGCGCGGCGGACTACCACGCCAAAATCGTGGAAAATACTTTTCAGGGCCTTCTCCTTCGAATTGAAAACGAAGATGTATGGTTTCGGATGATCGGGAGTTTTAATGCTTATAATCTCCTCATGGTATTGGGTGCGGCGGTTGAGTTAGGTCTTAACAGACGGGAAGCCCTGGAGTACCTTAGCGGATTTGAAGGTGTTTCCGGAAGATTTCAGGTTATACGAAGCAAAAAAGCCGCTATCACCGGAATTGTGGACTATGCTCATACCCCGGACGCGCTCGAAAATGTCCTGAATACCATTCAGAATATTCACCAGGCAGGCGGGAAAGTGATCACCGTGGTAGGATGTGGCGGAAACCGGGACAAAGGAAAACGACCGGTTATGGGCCGAATCGCCGCTGAAAAATCGGATCAGGTGATATTCACTTCGGATAACCCGAGGAATGAAGAACCACAGACTATTCTCGAAGAAATCAGCAACGGAGTATCGGCCAGCCAGAAAAAAAAGACCCTGGTGATTGAAAACCGAAAAGAAGCCATCCGCACTGCGAGCAGACTGGCTACGGAGCTGGATATTATTCTGGTTGCAGGAAAAGGGCATGAAGATTATCAGGAGATACAAGGGGTTAAACATCCCTTTGATGACCGGATCGTTTTACAGGAAGCTTTGGACGAATTTCACGGATAATAAGAAAACAGATGCTATACTACTTATTGGACTGGTTAGATAGTGTTTATGACATCCCGGGATTTGGGGTGTTCCAGTTCATTACTTTCAGAGCAATCCTTTCGATCATTTTCTCCCTGATTATTTCTTTGCTTATCGGCAAAAAGATCATTGACTTACTGAGAAAAAACCTGATTGGAGAAGTAGTGCGGGACAGTGCCATAGGGCCGGATCACGCCTCGAAAGCCGGTACACCTACGATGGGAGGTTTGATTATTGTTGCAGCAGTAGTGATTCCAACTCTGTTATGGGGAGATATTCAAAATGGTTATGTATGGTTGATTCTGCTGGGAACAATCTGGATGGGGATAATTGGATTTGTGGACGATTATATCAAAGTTTTCAAAAAGGATAAACAGGGGCTGAAGGGTAAATTTAAAATCATCGGCCAGATAGGTTTGGGTTTGATTGTGGGTATAACCATGTTGTTTCACCCTGATTTTATGGGAAGCCGGGCCAGTATCACCCAGCTTAATAAAATCAAATCCAATCGTGTGCTCAGAGATGCCGGATTTCGCAGCGGAGACGAACTGGTGAGGATTAATGGGGAAGCCTTTACAACCTTTCCCAGTGGTGAAATTTATGAGACAATATCGCTTTACCGGGTTATGCGGATGACAACCGATTCATTGGGTGAAACCCGACAAGAGGAAAAGATCATTCTTATCCCACAGGAGCAGCGGAAACTTATCGCAAGCGAGCTTTTCGGGCCTGAGGATCAGAGTTTTATATACATTACGGATTTTCCGTTTTTTAAGGATTATGTGTTTGATTACTCGAAAGTCTTTTTCCTTGACAGAGTCATCAATCCGAATATACTGGGAAGAATTGTATATCTGCTCATTGTCATTTTTGTAGTAACCGCAGTATCAAACAGTGTAAATCTTACCGATGGTATTGACGGCCTGGCGGCAGGAACAACCGCGATTGTCGGTGCGGGTTTGGGGGTGTTTGCTTATGTATCGGGAAACTATGTGTTTTCCAACTACCTCAACATCAGCTATATACCTCTTTCCGCAGAATTGCTGGTATATGTTGCGGCGTTGGTGGGAGGCTGTCTGGGTTTTCTGTGGTACAATTCTTATCCGGCCCAGGTATTTATGGGCGATACCGGCAGCCTGGCTTTGGGGGGTGCGGTTGGGATACTTTCACTGATGGTGAAAAAAGAATTGTTACTGCCGATTCTGTGCGGGATATTTTTTGCAGAGTCGCTTTCGGTGATTATTCAGGTTTCTTATTTCAAATATACCAAGCGGAAATACGGTGAAGGAAGGCGGATTTTTAAGATGTCTCCCCTGCACCACCACTATGAAAAATCGGGATTACATGAATCAAAAATTGTAGCAAGGTTTTTTATTGTGGCGATTCTGATGGTACTGGTGGCTTTTGCAACGCTTAAACTCAGATAGACATGGCCAAAACAGCAATTCTGGGAGGCGGGGAAAGTGGTGTGGGTGCTGCTATTCTGGCAAAAAAACAAGGACAGGAGGTTTGGCTATCTGATGCAGGACTGATAAAGGAAAATTATAAAAATGAATTGATACAAAATGCGATTCCATTCGAAGAAGGAACGCACAGTATAGATAAGTTCTTTGATGCAGATTTGATTGTGAAAAGTCCGGGAATTCCCGGTACCGTGCCAATCATTCAACAGTTGAAAGCAGCCGGAAAAGCGGTCATTTCCGAGATCGAATATGCTTCCCGTTATACCACGGCGAGAATCATCGGAATAACCGGTAGTAATGGGAAAACCACTACTACTTCGCTGATCTATCATCTGTTGAAGGCAGCCGGAAAAGACGTGGGTCTGGGCGGTAATATCGGCCAGAGTTTCGCCTTGCAGGTTGCGATGGAAAAACGGGAAGGTTATGTGCTGGAAATCAGTAGTTTCCAGCTCGACGATATTGAAACGTTTCGTCCGGATGTGGCGGTATTACTCAATATCACTCCTGACCATCTTGACCGGTACAGTTATTCACTTGACAACTACGCAGCAGCTAAATTCAGAATTACTGAGAATCAGACCATGCAAAATGCATTTATCTGGTGTCTGGAAGATGAACAAAGCCTGCGCATGATGGAGAAGCTGTCTGTTTTGGCTAAAAAGCAGGGATTTGGTTTGAAAAAAACACCTGACTCTGCCGCCTGGATGGAAAACAACTGGTTGCATCTTGCGGCATCAGGGCCTGTGATGGATTTCCGGGAAATGAACCTTCTGGGAAGACATAATCAGGTTAATACCCTGGCGGCATTGCTTGCAGTCGAAGCGTATGGGGTGGACGTAAAATCGCTTACTCCTGCGCTAAAAAGTTTTCTCCCGATTGAACACCGGTTGGAGCCTTGCGGAGAAATAAAGGGCGTTCGTTACATCAATGATTCAAAAGCGACGAATGTGGATGCCGTTTATTTTGCACTCGAAGGCCTCGAAGGACCGATTGTTTGGATGGCCGGAGGGGTGGATAAGGGAAATGATTACCAACCACTTGTTTCTTTTGTACAGGAAAAAGTGAAGGCTATCGTGGTGTTGGGTGAGAAAAAAGAAAAATTCCTGAAGGCATTTAATGTGCCGGTATATCAGGAAATGAGTATGAAATCAGCGGTGGAAACCGCCGGAAAACTTTCACAACCCGGAGATACAGTTCTGCTTTCACCTGCATGCGCCAGCTTCGATCTGTTTACCAATTATGAAGACAGAGGAAAACAGTTTAAGGCAGCCGTTCAGGAGATAATTAACAAACAATAACCAATAAAAACAGCAAAATGCTACGCTGGATTTTACATAGACTAAAAGGGGATAAGATTATCTGGATACTGATAATCCTGATCTCGCTTGTGAGTATTCTCGCCGTTTACAGTGCATCAAGTGCCCTGGCATTCCGTCTGCATGGTGGAAATACTGAATATTCGGTGATAAAACATGCGATTCTGCTGGGAGTAGGATTCCTGATTATCTTCATCGTACACCTGATGGACTACCGGATTTTTGCGCGGTTGACGAATATCCTGCTGACCATTACCATCCCGCTCCTTTTATACACCATCGTAAGTGGAAGTGAAATCAATGAGGCAGCCCGATGGATTTCGCTTTTTGGTCAGTCTTTTCAGCCTTCTGACCTCGCGAAACTTACCCTTATGATTTATCTGGCCAAACTTCTGACCCAGCGGCAGGATGTGATTAAGGATTTTTACGAAGGCTTTCTCCCTTCTTTATTCTGGGTATCGGTGATTTGCGGATTGATCGCACCTTCCAACCTGAGTACAGCCATTTTGATGTTTATGGCAAGTATGATGGTTATGTTTATAGGAGGCGTTGATCTGAAATATCTGGGAATGCTTGTCAGCGTGGCAATAATTGGACTGTTGATCCTGGTTTTGACCGCCAAACGTTCGGAAACCTGGCAGTCGCGTTGGAGTGATTATGCGGAGAGGATTACCAACGAGTATTACGAAGGCAACGTCCAGACCACCCAGTCAAACGTGGCCATCGCTTCGGGAGGAATTTTTGGAAGGGGCGTAGGGAAAAGTGCTCAGCGAAATTTTATTCCGCTTGCACACGCCGACTTTGTATATGCAATCATTATTGAAGAGTACGGCCTTTTGGGCGGAGTCCTTGTGCTGGGGTTATACCTCATGTTGCTCTTTCGAAGTGTGATTATTGTAACGGTAAGTAAGACGTTTGGGGCTTTGATGGCGGCGGGATTATCCTTTATTCTGGTGCTTCAGGCGATGTTGAATATGAGTGTAACGGTGGGTTTGTTGCCTGTTACAGGGTTGACATTACCCTTGATCAGTATGGGAGGAACTTCGATTTTGATAACCTCGGTTTCGCTTGGTATCATATTGAGTGTGAGCCGTGATGCGATGCAGGCCGATGGAAAGAAAAGCGTAAAAAAACCCGGATTTCTAAAAAATATTAAACCACAAGGAACAGTAAAACTTAGACCCGCACGTCAGGCATGAGCAGAAAAGTAATCATATCAGGGGGTGGTACCGGGGGGCATATTTTCCCCGCAGTGTCCATTGCCAATGAGATCAAACGGCGAGAGCCGGATGCCGAAATCCTGTTTGTGGGTGCCAGCGGAGGCATGGAGTTGAGTGTAGTTCCTAAATATAATTTTCCGATCAAGGCAGTCTGGATCAGCGGTATCCAGCGCCAGATCACGTTGCAGAACATTTTTCGCAACCTGCTCTTTCCTTTAAAGTTTGTTGTGAGCCAGATTCAGGCGAGGCAGATTCTAAACAGATTTCGCCCGCAGTTGGTAGTAGGCGTAGGCGGATTTGCGAGTGGCCCGCTGGGAAGAGTAGCTGCGGGCAAAAAGATTCCGCTCTTTATCTGTGAGCAGAATGCTTATCCGGGACTGGTCAATAAATGGCTGGCACCGAAAGCTTCTAAGATATTGTTGGGAAATGCGGATGCAAAAAAATATTTCCCGGAAGAGAAAGTAATCGTAACAGGTAATCCTATTCGCACTTTTCAATTGTTATCACGGGAAGTTGCTGCGGTAAAACTAGGGTTAAATCCTGCCAAACCGATACTACTGAGCCTGGGAGGTAGCCTGGGGGCACTGACGTTAAATGATGCTTTGCAGCAAAACCTGCAAAAAATCATTGATGCCGATGTACAACTGGTCTGGCAGTGTGGTAAAAGATATTATGAAACATTGGCTCCTTTGATAATCAATCATCCGAACGTAAAGCTGCTGCCATTTATAGATGATATGGCAGCAGCCTACTCGGCGGCAGACCTGATTATCAGCCGCGCCGGTGGCAGTACAATATCGGAACTGATAGCACTTTCTAAACCTGCAATTCTGGTACCCTCTCCCAATGTGGCAGAGGATCACCAAACGAAAAATGCGCTTTCTCTTTCCGAAAAAGATGCTGCGGTACTGGTTCGAGACAAAGAAGCACGCGAAAAACTCGTGAATGAGGCGTTGGCTATTTTGAGCGATAAACCACGGCTGATCCTGCTTACGCAGAAAATCACCTCCATGGAAAAACACAATGCGGCAAAAGAGATTGTAGATGAACTCTTTAGTGAGGGAAAAATATGAACGAGGCAAAAAATATCTACTTTCTGGGCATCGGAGGAATCGGAATGAGTGCGCTTGCGCATTATTTCCACCTCAAAGGCAAAACGGTTAGTGGATATGACCGATCAAAATCTATTGTGACCGACCAATTGGAATCGGAGGGGATGCAGATTTTTTACACAATGGATGCGGATCATTTGAGGGGGCAGGATATGATGATCTATACTCCTGCGATTAGCAGGGAAAGTGTTGAATATACTGCGGCTATAAGGGCGGGCATACCTACCCTGAAACGCTCTCAGGCTTTGGGAGAAATCAGCCGTTCTTTCCGGACACTGGCAGTAGCCGGTACACATGGAAAAACGACCACATCTACAATGCTCACACACGTATTGCAAAGCAGCGATATTGATTGTACCGCATTTTTAGGGGGAATTTCCAACAACCTGAAAGCCAATTTTATCCTCGGTTCCACGGATTTTCTGGTAGTGGAAGCCGATGAATACGACCGTTCTTTTCTGACTTTAAATCCAGAGATCGCTGTAATAACTTCGCTTGATGCTGATCATCTCGATATTTATGGGACAGCGGAAGCGATGCGGGAAAACTACGTTTTGTTTGCCGGGCAATCGGAAAACCTTCTGGTGGAAGAATCTTTGAAAGACTATTTTACCGGAAGACAAGTGGAAACATTTGGCGTAAGTAACGGAACATATTACGCCGAAAATCTTCGATTTGAAAACCTGAGTACCACATTTGACTTTGTTTCTCCGACCGGGAAAATGGCGGATTTATCGCTGCCGATGCCGGGGAGACACAATGTGAAAAACATGGTGGCAGCCATAGCCGTTGCATTGCGCTGTGGCGCATCGGAGGCCGGGATACGCAAAGCCGTAACCACTTTCAGCGGGATATACCGGAGATTTGAAGTGCATACTCACAATAGAGAACTGACCTATGTGGACGATTATGCGCATCACCCTTCGGAGATTGAAGCGGTAGTAAGAACTGCCCGCGACCTGTTTCCCGAAAGAAAACTTGTGGTAGTATTTCAGCCGCATTTGTTTACCCGCACACGGGATTTTCTGGAGGGATTTGCCGGCGAACTTTCAAAAGCAGATGCCGTGTTATTGATGGATATCTATCCGGCAAGGGAAGAGCCGATACCGGGCATTACTTCGGAGCAATTGCTCAACCGGATTACAACTGAGGAAAAAGTGCTGGTTACAAAGGAGACCCTGACAGAGAGACTGAAAGAGATGATACAAAAACCGGCAGTGGTTATGAGCCTGGGGGCCGGAGATATAGACCGCGAAACTTCAAAAATCAAAAAACTGACTGAGGATTTATATAAAAATAACTAACCAAACATAACTAATACCATGTTTTTTCTGGTTACAACATATTCTCCCCGTGCAAAAACACCCAAGACAAACCGCTCATTCGAAGAGATTGAGTCGGAGAAAAAGAAACGACGTAAAACGTCTGTGTCTTTGGTA
This sequence comes from Bacteroidia bacterium, assembly GCA_033764335.1. GTDB lineage: Bacteria > Bacteroidota > Bacteroidia > J057 > J057 > JAGQVA01. Next base: position 87,304 of record JANRJC010000061.1, read on the forward strand.
AACGGAAAGATAAAACTGAAAAGTTTTATCCTCTATCCGGTTATTGCTGGGGTTGTCCTGCTCTTGTTTCTCCTTGCCGGATTCTATCAGCAAAATATGGCCCTTAGCGATATTAAGGTCAGAATAGAAGCTGAATCGGATAATCAGTTCATGAATGCCGAAGACATCACAGATGTCATCACGGATGAAGGTGAAAGAAAAATCATCGGTGAGAAAATGAGCCATCTTGACCTGAAAGAACTCGAAACGATTTTGACGGCTCATCCCTCCATTGAGGAAGCGGAAATTTATAAAAGCATACAAGGTGCTTTGCATGTAGAAGCCAAACTGCGCAAACCGGTAGCCCGATTGATCAACAATGACGGCAACTATATATACATGGATTCAACGGGGCATAAATTTCCGGATTCCCATCGCCATGCCGCAAATGTAGTGCTGATCAGAGGGGATTTTAATGAAGGCCTTGTGGATACATTTGAATGCACCACTATTTTGTCGGCGCTGCCCGTGCTGAACTATATTCAGCGCCATGAATTTTGGAATGTTCAGATATCCGAGATAGAAATCAAACAAAGCGGAGAGCTTGTACTTTACCCGCAAGTAGGAGATATGTACATAGAGTTTGGCCAGCCGGTAAGGATTGAGGAGAAGTTTAGTAACCTGATGGATTTTTATCGTCAGGTGGTAAGGGAGGTCGGACTGGATCGGTATCGGTATGTGAGCGTGGAATTCCGCGGTCAGGTTGTCGCTAAAAGAAAACGATTATAAAAAAAATTACGTCGCACTTGCTCTTATGAGTAACGAAAGTCCTAAAAATTAAACGCAAAGCTATGTCTTCAGAAAAAGGAATGTCAACAGAAAAAATCGTCGTAGGTCTGGACATTGGCACAACAAAAATTTGCGCCATTGTCGGTAAACGCAACGAATTTGGTAAAATCAACATCTTGGGATTGGGCAAGGCTCATTCCGACGGCGTAAGCCGGGGTGTGGTTGTCAACATTGAAAAAACGGTTCAGGCGATTCGCGAGGCGATCGCTGAAGCAGAAAAACAATCAGGAATTAAAATCGAGGTGGTTCATGTTGGAATAGCCGGTGAGCATGTCCGCAGCATGCAACACAAAGGCATCATTACCCTGAATAACCCTGATTTTGAAATTACGCAGGATGATGTAAGCCGTCTCCATACGGACATGTTTAAAATTGCCACCCAGCCCGGTACAGAGATTATCCACGTACTTCCGCAAGAATATACCGTTGATTCTCAATCCGGTATTATTGACCCGGTAGGTATGTCGGGGGTCCGTCTGGAAGGCAATTTTCACATCGTAACCGGTCAGACCACTGCTGCCAACAATATCTATAAATGTGTGGTTCGCGCCGGTCTGGAAGTGGCTGAACTTATATTAGAACCGCTGGCGTCCAGCGCGGCAGTACTTACCCAGGAAGAAAAAGAAGCCGGTGTATGTCTGGTGGATATAGGCGGAGGAACGACCGACATAGCGGTTTTTGAAAATAATATCATTCGCCATACAGCCGTGATTCCTTTCGGTGGAAATATCGTAACCGAGGACATCAAACATGGCTGCAAGGTTATGAAAAAACATGCCGAGTTGCTCAAAGTTCAGTACGGAAGCGCACTCGCCGACGCCGTAACAGAGGATGTCGTAATAAGCATTCCCGGCCCACGCGACCGCCCGGCAAAAGAAATCCATAAGAGCATGCTCGCCCGTGTCATTCAGTCACGGATGGAAGAAATCACCGAGTTTGTCGCCGCAGAAATCAAAAACTCCGGATATGAAGACAAACTGGTGGCCGGCATCGTCGTTACCGGTGGGGGATCTCAACTCCAGCACATGAAACAATGTGTGGAATATGTAACCGGCATTGATACCCGTATCGGTCTGCCCGGTGAACACCTCGCCAGTGGTCTTGTAGATGAAGTAAATTTCCCGATGTATGCTACTGGTACCGGTCTGGTCATCATGGGCCTGGAAGCATCCGAATTTGAACCCGTCCGCACCAGTGCCAAACGCGAGCCTGTGCCTCAATTTCAGCAGCGCGGTGGCGGCCCCAAAATCAGTTTCATTGACAAAGTGAAAACCTGGTTTGAAAGTACCCTGAGTAGTACCGGTGATTTTATTGAATAATAGTGACTAACATCAAAATACAGGAGCCATGCAATTTGAATTTCCAAAAAATCAAAACTCTATCATAAAGGTAGTAGGCGTAGGTGGCGGCGGTGGGAATGCAGTGAACAATATGTTTGAAAAAGGAATTGAAGGCGTTGATTTCATCGTCTGTAATACCGATCTGCAAGCCTTAAAAAACAGCCCCATCCCTTCCAAAATCCGTTTAGGTGCCAATCAGACCGAAGGTCTCGGTGCCGGTGCCAATCCCGAAGTTGGTAAAAAATCGGCAATTGAAAGTCTCGAAGAAGTGCGTGCCGTGCTGAAAGAAAATACCAAAATGGTATTTATCACCGCCGGAATGGGCGGTGGAACCGGAACCGGCGCCGCCCCTGTCCTGGCCGCAATGGCCAAAGAAATGGGCGTCCTTACCGTCGGTATTGTTACCACGCCCTTTAAGTTTGAAGGTCCCCGCAGATCCCAACAGGCTCTCGCAGGTATCGCCGAACTTCAGAGCGTCGTGGATACCCTCATTGTTATTGACAACAATAACCTTCACAAAATCCTCGGATCTAATGTGACGATGAAGCGCGCCTTTGAAGAAGCAGATCAGGTACTCTGCAATGCGGCCAAAGGTATCGCCGAAATTATCACCACCGAAGGTTATATCAATGTGGACTTTGCCGACGTATGCACCATTATGCGCGACGGGGGTAAAGCCCTCATGGGTACTGCTACTGCCGAGGGCGACGGGCGTGCGATGCAGGCTGTAGAAATGGCCATCAACTCGCCGCTCCTCGACAATATCGGCGTAGAAGGCGCCCGCGGAATTGTGGTGAATATTACCGCCTCCGAACAGTCGCTCCGGATGGATGAAACCACCCAGGTAGTAGAATATGTTCAGGAATGTGCCGGTAATCAGGCCAACATTATTTACGGTATCGTTTATGATGAAGCAATGGGCGAAAAAATCCGCGTTACAGTCATTGCTACTCGCTACGACGAAGTGAAAAAAGAAACCCCGGTTGCCGTAGTGGAAAAAATACCCGCTGTCGCTCCGGTAAATCACACTCCGGCACGTCATCATACTTTCGATGAGGAAGAAGTGATTCGCCGTGAAAAAGAAATCCGCCGCCTGAATCATCTCGAAAGAGAACAAAGAATCAAAAAATTAAATTCCAAGGTTTATGATCTTCATGACCCGGAAAGCCTTCAGGGACTCGAAACCGTACCTGCGTATTTACGGAAAAGTGTCCTCGTGGACCCCGAAAAACCGGATCATAAATCCCAGCTTTCGCGTTTAAGTGTTGACGAAGACCACGAAAGAAAGTATAAATTAAAAGACAACAACTCTTTTCTCCATGATAACGTGGATTAATTGAGCCAAAAATTTCTTATACTTTCAATCATTTCCCGCTTTCCATTATAGAAAGCGGGATTTTTTTGGCGTTATATTTCCCAAACCCATTGTCCGGCATTAAATTGGGCAGGTTATAAGCATCCTTGCCCGTCAAATCTTGTCTTATCTTTGTACTTTAAACTGAATTTACTATGGGGTATTATCATAAGTTTTTGTTTTCGGCAGTTCTATTTTTATTTTCCTTCTCGGAAATTTTCGCTCAAACCTACATTACCAGCGCGGGAATACGCCTTGGTAATTCGTTTGGCCTAACGGTCAATCAGCGTGTACTCAACAAAGTGACCGTTGAAGGCATTCTGCAAAACGACTTTAATCAGACCACCTACCTACACGTACTCGCCCGGCGCCACAAAAGCATTCTTGCCCGGCGCGCGAATGTCTATTTTGGCGGAGGTCCGCATTTTGGATTTCAAAATGGCACCGGCGGGATCGCGGGTGTGGACGCTCTACTCGGCGCAGAAGTAACCCTGGCAGGACTAAACATTTCCGCCGACTTCAAACCTCACCTCACCTCCGGCGAGGGCAATGGCTTTGGGCTGAATACGGCAGTGTCCGTGCGTTATGTTTTCGTTAAAGACAACGCCATTGATAAGTGGAAACGCAATCAACAACAAAAGAAAAAACAGCGCGAACGCCAAAGAGAAAAAAATCAGGGCGGGAAAAAAATATGATACTTTGAGGTATTTTGGGAATATACTCAAACAAAAGTGGTTTGCGGAAAACAACTGTCGGTAGTTTTCGTGTACATTCGCGTTATTCGTGGCTTCAATCAAGGAGGTTACGGATAAAATAGCCACTTGAGTATAAAAGAGAGAGTTCGCCTAATACTTGGGCAACTTTGATAATAGCCCGCCTATTTAAGTCTGTATTTCCGTACATATTTTTTTCTCACCACATCCCTGCCGGAAAAATGGATGCTGTCATACGAAAAATCGGGAGGCAATTTCGGAGCAGGAATTCCCTCCTGTATTTTATCTGGGCCTTCAAAACAAATTATCTCGTCGTAAACGCCCTGGTCTATAAACTGCTGCAAAATTTCCCTCCCTCCTTCAACCAGAATGCTGCAAATGCCTTTTTCTGAATATAATTCTTCTAAAAGGAGGGAAAGATTGGTCCATTGGGGGGGGGAATAGTAGGCGACGTTTTCTGCCTTCGTTGTTTCTGCTCCCAAAATCATCGTTTTGTTTCCGTCCGTAAACAGTTTCAACGTGCGGGGCAGCCTGCCGTTTCTATCAAAAACGATCCGCAACGGATTTTCTCCGGGATAATGTCTTGTGGTAAGCGAGGGATCGTCTGATAATGCAGTTTTCCTTCCGACCAGAATCGCCTGGTGGCTCGCTCTCAGTTTGTGAACCAGTACGTCGGAAGGGAAATCCGTGATTTTTATAGGAATACCATTCCCCGCCTCATCTTTTCCTGCTATAAATCCGTCGGCAGTCTGCGCCCATTTCAGGGTGATATAGGGGCGGTGGTACAATTGGTTGACAAAAAAGGCCCGGTTGAGAAAGGTAAAAGGGGTAACATCTTCGGCTAATTCCACTTCTACTCCATTTGTACGGAGTCTTTCGATTCCTTTGCCCGCTACTTTGGGGTTGGGATCAAGGCAGCCGACCACCACACGGGGAATTTTATGTTCCAGAATCAAATCCACACAGGGAGGCGTTTTCCCGAAGTGGTTGCAGGGTTCCAGGCTGACATAAATAGTAGAATCGGGCAGGAGTTGCGGGTCTGTTACATCTCTGACAGCTACCACTTCTGCATGTGGGCCACCGGAATAAGGGTGAAATCCTTCGCCGATAATGGTCCCATTGTGGACGATTACAGCACCTACTTTGGGGTTGGGAATAACCTTCGTTCCGCCCAATTCGGCCAGTTGGATGCAACGGTGGAGAAATTGCAGGTCGGCGGTAGTCATGGAAAATTTGGGCAAAAAAAAAGGGGTAAGAACTATATCACACCGATCAACCACTTACCGTTGCTACCTTTCGGTCCTGGCGGAGTTCAGCAGGATCTGGTCGTACAGCCTTACCCGGTGCAAAAGTAGTCTAGTAATTATAGATTCCAAAATTTTTATGAGGAATTTTATATATCCAGCGCATCCGTATCCATAACGCGGGGTTTAAACCCCGCGCTACGGATACTCACTCCTTCACCAGTTTCAACACCTCGCCTTTTTTGCCGGGGGCAGATACCCTCACCAGATAGATTCCTGCGGAGAGATGGGCCAGGGAAAGTCCCGTAATCGTTTCTCCTGCTGCTAAATCCCTGCGGTCCACGAGGCCACCATAGAGGGTGAGCAGTTCGACGGTATGGGGGGTCTGGGTATTGCCGGAAAGGATTTCCACGTTCACCCAGTTCTGCGCGGGATTGGGGAAAAGGCAGAAGTTTTGC
>JANRJC010000063.1:0-72043 GCA_033764335.1 Bacteroidia bacterium
CGATCTCTTCAAAACTGGCCGCCTGAAGATTGAGCGTCAGAAAATCAAACAACGGGGCGTAACTCCTCAACCCCTCGTCCAACTCACCGGAAAAATAGCTGTCAAACGGACGGTATTCCCACGCCTCTTTTCCGTGATACAACAAAATCGGTATCACTAAACTCAAGGGCTTGTTTTCCCGTGCCTCCCGATCCCAAATTTCCAGCATATACCGCAGAAGTTGCAGATGCGGAACATGCGGCGGATAACTTTTGTGTTCAAACAGAAAAGCGATCTGAAGCGGAATCTTCTCTTGGGTCTGACAAGTATAGACCACATCGGAAAAATATTCGCGAAGCCGAGGATCAAGATAACTCGTATCTGCTGCCGTGAGAGTCTCCAAACGGAGACGGGAAAAAAGGGCCGGGGGCAATATACCTTCTAAGGTTGCTCGGGCCTTTGAGAGGTCTTCCAGGGTATGTTTCAGGAAGCGGTCGTGCGGACTTTGCATCTCCCCTGTCTCGGGAGAATGCCGATTGTGTTTTCGTTTCATGCCTCTATACTACGAAAAAGGGAATAGTTCGGAAAATTTTTTTTCTACGTCCCTTATCAATATCACCAGACTCCGGTTTTGTCAAAGCTCCGGATTGGTTCCCCCTACCGCTTCACTACGCGGAAAAACCCGGAGTCGCCTTTCGATACGACCTGAAGCAGGTACAATCCTTGCGGATACCGCGAAAGGGGAACATTGGTCTTTCGGGTAGTGGCTCTGCCTTGGGCGATCATGCGACCATCGGCATCGTACAAAAGCCAAACATACGCCGAACGGCTGGGTACATCGGCGGTTCGCTCAATGGTGATATGGTCTTCTGCCGGGTTGGGAAATACCTTAAAGGTACGGCTGATCAGGTGTTCGGCTTCGATTCCTGTACCGGAAACCGTTACCCTCACCGTATCCGTCGAAAAACCACAGTTATTTTGCACCGAAACTACATAAAGTGTTGTCTGCGAAGGGGTTGCTATCGGGTTAGCACAAAGAAGGCAGCTTAGTGTCGCGTCGAAATTCCAGGCATATATAGCATTATTCCCACCACCGGAAGCGGACAGTTGTACGTTCTGGCCGGGATTGAGGCTCGTATCATTTCCCGCGGATGCCACCGGCACCGCATTTACTGTGATCGTCCGCTGAAGGGTATCGGATAATCCGGTCCCGGAAGCAATCAGAGTAATGGTAAAATTGCCGGAAGTCTGCCAGGCGTGTACCGGCTCCTCGAGTGTGGAGGTATCGCCATCTCCAAAATCCCATAAATATTGATCGGCATTCACTGAAAAATTGGAAAAGGTAACCGTATCGCCCACGCAGGTAGTCGGGGTGGAGGGAAAAAAATTGGCGGCAATCTGGGCTGTATCTATCACAATCACCGGAATCATCACCGTATCACAACGAAGAGGAGTACAGATCGAATTGCAGGCAATCAATTGAACCTGATAAACTCCCGCTCCCGTAAAATCGTGGGAAGGATTGGTTGCAGTAGAAAACCCACCGTCGCCAAAGTCCCAGGCAAATTGATCCGCATTCTGACTCAGATTGGTAAAGTTTACCGTTGCAAGACCCGAGGAAGGGTCCGCAATCACCGGAATCGGCGTCGCCAGAAAAAATGCCACCGGATCATAACAGCGGACGGAATCGAGAAACCGCACATTCGTAATGACCTCCAGCCCCGCCGCGATAAGGCCCGTTGCCTGAAGCACCGGATACCCCGTCCCCGGATCAAGCCACGAATAGACAACTTCCGTAGTGATATTTCCCGGAAGGGTATTGCCCTGAGTGGATAAAGAATCGTTGTGATAAATGACTGTTCGCAGTTTGAGCGCGGAAGGAAATGTGCCGTAAGGCGTAATCAGGTTTCCCCAGCCTTCCACCGTATTCACCCGCTTTTGGTTACTACTGTAAAGAAAATCTATTCCAAAAGGATTGAGGTCAAGCGAAAAATCTTTAGCAGAGCTATCCACATCCAGATAGTTGATTGGAAAACGATAAATGGTATCCGGAATCGTGTAATCAATCGGAAACGGCAGCGAAAGGCCGCCCGAACCGACACTTACGCCGAGCAGTGTTTCGCGGAGAAGATTATTGTCCTTGCTATAATGAGTGACAATATTGCTTACACCCACCGGTAACAGGTTTAAAAGCCCCGGGTTGCTGTCATCGGTTTCTCTTACGGCCAAATTGGTCAGGTCATCCCATTTGCCCGGGCAGGCAAAAACACCACCGGTCGTCACGATACAATTGGCAATCCACGAAGTGCGATAACCGGCATTATCGGGGTTAATAAAACGGATCACATCCTGGCCTGTGCCCACCAGCGTGCTGTAATCCCAGGAAAACCCCGCTCCTGTTTGCGCGAAATCCAATCCGGTGAGGTTTAATTGGGTAGAACTTATCACAAACGAATCCCCCACAGCCGCATAATCCGACATTTGAAATACAGGTTGCGCAAAGGAAGAAACCAATCCAAACGCAAATACCCCGATAATGGCAAGTTTTTTCATAGGTTTATTTCTGGTACAATCTATAACCAAAATTTCCCTGCCATATTAGGAAATTTTTACCGCAAAGCCTTTCACTGTCCGGTATGCTTGCGGAATTTGTCAAATACAATTCCGGCAACCCCCCTGCCCAGTTCCAACCCGGCAATATTATCAGCCTGAATATGGTATCCTCCCAGTACCCGCGAGATTCCCGCCATGTTTGCCGTTTCCGTAAAAGTAGGAAAATGCAGCGTAACCGAATCCCCTACATGAGCGGGTTCGGTCATCGAACCGGGAGCCAACCTTACAGAGTCGCCGAAAATATCACTCCCTGTAAACATTCGCAGGGCCTCACTACACGCACCGCTGACACAACTATGTCCCGAAACATAACTCGGAAACGGCGGACAGAGAAAGGTTTCGGGAGAATACGGTCGCCACTGATTGGCAGGCATTTCGGTCATTCCTGTCTCCGGGCCACCCCATGCTTTGATCACCTGCGACTGATAATAATCGTGAACCAGTGCGTAAGGTCGGGCAAAATCGTAAAACATTTTTGAGTCCCAGGCAGCGATAAAAGCATCCATTGCCGTAGCTGCAACCAGAAAATACATTTGCACATCCTGGTCGAGCGTATGTTGGTCTCGGGTAGAAACTTTTTGCGCAAAAATCAGCCAATGCCCAGCCTGTTGTACAGATTTTGGCCCATCCCGCATAAATTCTACCAGCGCCTTCTGCTCGTTGGTGAGACCGGCCTGAAGGTCAATAACTTCTTTTACTTCGGCGGCAAGTTGCGCCGAACCCACCATCGGTGGGGGGCCGGGGCGAAGTTGATCCCCACTTTCCAGAATCAGTGGCTTGACTTTGTGCCAGTGAGGCGTAAGACAGCCAGGGGCATATTGACCGCCTTTTCCGTCGGAAAAATATTTGGGCTGCCAACGATTGATGTCGGTGAGTTTGTCCGCCGTGTTCACCGGCTGATAGCCCGTATAATCCGAATAAGCCGTGCCGTCCGATCCTTCGATGTCTCCGTACTGATTGGCTCCGTCATTTTTCCTCGCCTCAATTACCGCTTTTGCCGCCAGGTTACCAATGCCCACAGGGCTTGTAGGATCTTCGGAGTTGTCATCCGGATTAAGGCCCATTTCCAGCATCGCCTGGCGGAGGTAAGCAGAATCTGCCCAGTAATACTCCATCATCGCACGATATGCCGCATAACTAATGGCGATTTCTTTGTTTTCGAGCGTCCTTTCGGCTTCCGGACGACGCTCCAATCCGGTAAAGTAAACCGGAACTGCCTTTGCGTCATAGACCGACCAGGCATCAAATACCGAAGTCCATATCAGGCCCAGAATACGCGAGGTGACGGTAGGCCGGGGTTTAAACCGGTCGGTATCCCGTGCCGTAGCTTCCAGCGAAATTTTGCCCAGAGTATAGGCCCGGTTTCCCTCCCAGGTCTGTGATGAAGTTGTTTTTTTGTCCGCAGTTTCTGCACAGCTCCCTAGTATCAGAATCAAAATCAAAAATACCGCTCTGTTCATAATGTATAATTTAGTTCATCTTGTTTTTTTCTGTTTCTTCGGGTTAATTACTGTTTTTCCAATACAAAAGCGATGTCCTGACCGATATAATTGGCGTGAGAGCCAGTAATAACGGGTTGAGGAATGGAAAATACGAGTTTTCCTCCAGTCGCAGTTAGAATTTCTGTTTGGTCGAGGAATCGTCCGCGCCAGGTATGAAAAAGCCGAAGTTTATAGCTCCCATCCATAATACCGGACAAGGTTACTTCATCACCTGCCACATCGGTATTGGGGTTTACGATCCATCCATAAATCATTTCCTTACTTTTCATCGCAAATCCATCTCCGCTGCATAAGACCGAATCAACGGGGGTTATATCGGTAAGTCGGGAGAAGGGTACTTCGTTGGAAAACTCACGGATGCTCTGGAGGCGACTGGAGGCTATATTATCATTCAGTAAACCCGAATAAGCCCACCAGAAGGGCATCATGGCTGTACCGGTGGCCATGCTCACCCAGATAGCGTTGTGATATTGGGCGAGGTAACCCGGCGTTCGGGGTTCGTAAAAAGTATGATCCCAGCCCGTTTCACCGATGATAGCGGGTCTTCCGTATCCGTGCCACAGTTTCCGGACTTCCTGAGCGTAGTTGCCGTAGCTGTCTTTAAGCGGATGAGTATCGCCGGGATTGATTTTCCCGTCGCGAATAATTGCAAATCCCTGAGCTTCGTAGATTTCGCGGGCGGCAAGGTCAAAAGTCTGATAACCTTCGTGCCAAAATTCTTTAATTCCCCCGCTGCGAGTCCCGGTAGTAAGGTGCTGCCACGGGTCGTGAGCTTTGAAATAATCATGTACATTTTTTCCCCATTGAGCGGCGCCGAGTGTATCTCCCGAAACCCAACCATCGGTACCGTTTACCTCATCTACAATAAACCATATACCCAGCGAACGACTGTATCCCCAGCGGGCAATCATGTAGCGATAGAGTTTTTCCTGATAATACCAGGCGAGTTTGCTATGGAAAAAATCACGAGCATCGGTAATGGTCTGATACGGGTTTGTATTCCATCGAATATTTCCTCCCCCCCAGACAGTTTCCGACAAATAAGAATGGAACCATATATTCATGCTCAGAATCATATCCCGCTCTTCGCACATTTCCAGCACCTGATCGAGCCGACCGGCGATATTCTGATCATAACGGCCCATGCCGGAGGCATAGGTCTCCAACGGAGTAATAAAGGTACTGATAAAATTCACGCCCAGGCGTTGGAGTCTGTCGAGGTCTTCGGGCAAAATTCTCCCCGAGTTGTAACCGGAATAACTGTCGTTGTACCACATACCCACACCGTAGAAAGAAGTACCGTCTTTGTATTCAAGATAACGATGATTGGCGGCCACACGTACCGGCCCGTGATGGCCCGATTTTACGGCCACAAAGGAAAGCGAATCTTTATGCATAACTCCGGTCCGGTCCCGGACATGGATCACATAGTTCCATACACCCACTTCATCCGGGGAAAAACGAATCATCCAAAGGGAACGCCAGTCGGAATAATTGTAAAATCCCGGGATATTCCAGATTTTACCGGAAGGTGCAGTAAATACAGCCGACAGATCTATTTCATCCGGGTCAAAGGGGTTGACAAAATCGGCCTTGATGTCCATCCGGACTTCAAATTTTTCGAAAAGTCTGACTGAATCAGTGCTTGCTCGTAGGAAAAGAATTTCCGGGGCGGAAAGGGCGGTGTTTAGCCCCCACAATCCCGCAAAAAGAAGCGGCAGCAGTCTAAAAACTTTCATGAGGAATCAATTAAAGTCAGGTTATATAAGCAATTTCACCCGACAACTTAAGGAAAGACAGGAATTAACGCAACCCGCACTATGCCGACTTTTCCTTTCAAAAGTCACAAAACCCCTTGTTTATTCGGGAGTTTCGTCTAAATTTGCGGCTCAAATTTTCTCACAACTAATAGATTTGTGGTTATATGCCAGTAAAATTAAGATTAAAACGCCAGGGGCGACGCAAACTTCCTCACTACGCAATTGTTGCAGCGGATTCTCGTTCTCCCCGGGATGGTCGGTTTATTGAAAAAATTGGCTTTTACGATGCCATTTCTCAGCCCGCCAAAATTTATGTGGATCATGCCAAAGCACTCAAATGGCTCCAGAATGGTGCTCAGCCTACCAATACGGTGGGAGACATCCTTCGCCATGCCGGTGTAACGGTCAAATTTGCTCTCCTCAAACAAGGCAAGTCCGAAGAAGAAGCTTCGCGCATTTTTTCCCGCTGGTGGGATCAGAAAAAATCCAAAAAGAAAAAAAGAATGGTCTCTGTGGACATCAGCGGTATGCCGCTTGAAGAAGTTCCGGTCACCGAAAAGCCCAAACCCGTCGTGGTAGAAGCCCCCAAAGTAGAAGAAACTCCGGTAGTTGAAGAAACTTCCGTAGTCGAAGAAGTGCCTGCTGCGGAAGTAGAAGAAACCGCCACAACGGAAGAACAATCCGAATAGACGATTCTTTTAAAATACATTGTGCCATCTTTGGATTCCTGAAGATGGCACTATTTTTTTAATGCAATGAAAAAAGAAGACTGTGTTGAAATCGGTTATATCGCCAAAGCCCACGGCCTGAAAGGAGAGGTAACGGCTATTCTGGACGTTTTCGACCTCTCTGATTACTTGAAAATCCGAAAGGTATATCTCTCGCGGAAAACGGCTCCGCTTCAGGATTTTAATGTAAAAAAACTCACCCCTTCGGGGAAAAAATCGGTTATTCTCTCTCTGGAAAATATTTCTACACGTGAACAGGCAGAGAGTATTATTGGCTCTACCCTTTATTATCCCGCCGAAAATCTGCCCGCTCTTTCGGAAGGAAATTTTTACTTCTTTGAAGTATTGGGCTTTACCGTTGAAGATAAAAACTTAGGCATCCTCGGTACAGTTAAGGACTTTGCAGACGGCCCGGCTCAGAGTATTATGATTATGGAATACCGGGGGGTTGAAATCCTGATTCCGGTGACAGATGCCTTTGTCCCCAAGGCTGACCTCGAAAAGAAAACCGTTTATACAATCCTGCCCGAAGGCTTATTGGAATTGTATATGGATCCGGACGCGGAAGAGGAAGATTAATCCTTTTCCAGCATTTCCCGAAATTTCTGAAACTCTGCCTTACGGGCTTCGTCCACTGCGGGAAATTTCATATCCAACTCTTCCATCTGAGCAAGAATAACCTTCGCAACAATCAGCCGCATATTGTTTTTGTCATCTGCCGGAATCACATACCAGGGCGCTTCCGGAGTGGCCGTCGCATTGATACACGATTGGTAAGCTTCCATATATTTATCCCAGTAACTCCGCTCTTTCACATCGGCTTCGGCAAACTTCCAGTTTTTGTCCGGTTCATTCAGTCGGCTGAGGAAACGTTTACGCTGTTCGTCTTTCGAAATATTTAGAAAAAATTTAACCACGCGGATGCCGTTCCGGTAAGCGTATTTTTCCAGATTGCGGATGTCCTCATATCGTTGTTTCCAAACCTCTTCCGGGTCAATCACCAGTTCCGCCGGCAGGCGCTGGTAGCGAGTCAGTATTTCGGGATGAACTTTTACCACCAGCACTTCTTCGTAATAGGATCGGTTGAAGATTCCGATTTTTCCGCGTTGGGGAAAAGCCACGGTTGTGCGCCATAAAAAGTCATGGTCCAATTCGCTATCCGAGGGTTTTTTAAATGAATAAATGTCCACCCCATGCGGATTTATCCCCGACATTACCTTTTGAATTGTACCGTCCTTGCCTGCAGCGTCCATTGCCTGAAAAATCAGCAGCAGGGCATAGCGGTCATGGGCATACATCATCGTCTGTAACTCGTCAATTTCTTCCTGAAACTCTTCCATCAGGTTTTTGTAATGATCTTTATCCCGGTAAAAATCCGGAATTTGAGTGGGCGTTTTTTGGATGTCAAACTTTTTTTCGCCCTTAAATTCAAACGTGTGGATGTCAATATTTACCTGCATGCCTTCTTTTTTAGAGTGAATAATTTAATTTGTCAATATAATAAAGTTGAATTACAAGAAAGTTTGTAATTTATACCGGTATTTCCGTAAGTAAATGGATAATATTGTCGCAAAAACCTATTATGATACTCCGGTAGGTCCGGTTGAAATCACTGCATCCGAATTAGGTATTCGGTCCCTCTCTTTTACCGATTACCCAACCTACGAAATTCAGCCTAATTTTCCGGTTCTTCTCCAATGTATTGAGCAACTGGATGAATATTTTGCCGGAAAAAGGACTCATTTTACGGTTTTTCTCGACTTCGACGGCACCGAGTTTCAGCAAAAAGTATGGCGCGAACTCATGAATATTCCCTTAGGAACTACCACTTCATACCTTGCCATTGCAAAACGGGTTTTTTCCCCTAATGCCGTACGGGCTGTAGGAAGTGCCTGTAATAAAAATAAAATCGGACTGGTTGTCCCCTGCCATCGAGTAATCAGCAGCGATGGCAAACTGACAGGTTATGCGGCAGGATTGCAGCGAAAGCGCTGGTTGCTTCAGCATGAATGGGGCGTTTTGCACGGTAAACAGGCCAAACTCTTTTAGACTTACGCCATGACCCAATACCAATACAAACGCCGCACAATTTGGGCGCAGGAGAGTTATTTACCCGTTGTGACCATTGTGGATCAACGGTTTCTCCCTCATCAATTTGTGCTGGCAGACCTAAACTCGGTCGAAGATACTGCCCTCGCCATCCGCGATATGTGGGTACGAGGTGCTCCTCTTATCGGCGTGACGGCGGCTTACGGTATGTATTTCGCCGCAAGGGAAGCCGCTCAAAGCGACGACTTTGAAGCGAGCCTTCAATCCGCTGCCGATATTTTACTCGCCACCCGCCCCACTGCCGTAAACCTGAAATGGGCCATTGAGCAGCAAAAGAAAGTCCTGAAATTGCCGGGAACAGCCGAGGAAAAAATTCAACGGGCACTCCAGTCCGCACATTTGATGGCCGAAGAAGACGCCGAAGTTTGCCGACAGATCGGCCTCCACGGACTTAGTCTTATCCAGGAAATCAGCAAGTCCAAAGCGGGAAAACCCGTGCAGATTCTGACCCACTGCAACGCGGGCAGAATGGCTTGTGTCGAATGGGGAACGGCTACATCGCCCATTTATCAGGCCCACCAGGCCGGAATAGCGGTTCATGTCTGGGTGGATGAAACCCGACCCCGCAATCAGGGCGCGTCCATTACGGCTTGGGAACTGGCAGAAGCCGGTATTCCTCATACGGTCATCCCCGACAATGCCGGAGGCCATCTCATGCAACATCGAATGGTTGACATCTGTTTTGTAGGTACGGACCGCACGGCCCTCAACGGAGATGTCGCCAATAAAATCGGAACCTATCTCAAAGCACTTGCCGCCAAAGACAATAATATCCCTTTTTACGTCGCCCTGCCCTCCTCTACCATTGACTGGGAGATTAAGAAGGGGGTAGAAGAAATACCCATTGAAAAACGTTCGGCACGAGAAGTAACCCATATTCAGGGATGGGACGAAATAAATGAAAAAATAACGGAGATACGATTAACTCCCGCCGACAGCCCGGCAGTTAACTATGCATTTGATGTAACGCCCGCACACTATATCTCCGGACTCATTACGGAGAAAGGAATTTGTCCTGCCAGTGAAACCGGCATTCGCAGCCTTTTCCCCGAAAAAATACCGTACTAATTATCTCAAAAATTGTCTTATCTAACTCATTATTATGGAAGTAATCACCTTATGGAAAGAACCCGAAAAGCTCAAAAGGGTCGCCAAACTGCTCAAAATCATCGGACACCCTTCCCGGCTTATGATCGTGGAATTGCTCCTGGAAAAAGAGAGCCTTCCTGTCAAGGATATTTTCGAAACCATCAAAATCAGCCAGTCTAATGCTTCCCAACACCTTAAGGCGCTGGAAGACGTGGGCATACTAAATTCCGTAAGAGACGGGAAAAATATTTGTTACAGTATTCGAATAAAAGACATCGCCAAGCTGCTCAACTGCGTAGGTACATGCGCAGATTTTTAACGTTTTCCCAGTTTTGAAGGAAGAAGGTTATATAAAATATTACTGTCAATGGCAGACAGGATCCCCCGTAAACGAAGACATTCTGATGCAAATCAACGAATGGCGGAGTATTCTGTTTCAACATAAACTCATTGGATACAATGAAAATCTTGGAGTGGGATATGGAAATATTTCCGCTAAATACCCCGGATCGGAGGGTTTGTTTGTTATTTCCGGTACGCAAACGGGACATTTACCTATACTTACTCCCGAACATTATTCATTGGTAACCGGATATGATTTGGAGAAAAATTTCCTCTCCTGCACCGGGCCGATAAAAGCATCTTCCGAAGCACTTACCCATGCGGCCGTTTACGCATTACCGGAGTCCTTCGAGGCAGTGATTCATGTCCATCACTTCGGTTTATGGGAAAACCTTCTTCATAAAATCCCCACCACACAGGAGGAAATCACCTACGGGACTCCCGAAATGGCGAAAGAAGTCCGAAGGCTTTGGGAAGAAAAAAACCTGGGGGCTTATCAAATCTTTGCCATGGCCGGACACGTAGAAGGGCTTATAAGTTTTGGGCATTCTGCCCAAGAAGCCGGAGAAATACTCATGTCCTATTTTCACCGATATACTTGATCTTCAACCCTAAACTTCTCTCTCATGTATATTTTCCCTGTCAAACATTCTTTTCGCAGCCTGATTTTCCTAAGTATCATGGCTGCTTTTTTTACAGCCTGTGGCCAGAATCAGAGCCTCACTCAGACGCAACCTTCCATCCCGGCAGAAACGACTTCCGCGGAAGGAAAAATCGTAAAAACCGAAGCTGAATGGAAAGCTCAACTTACTTCTCAGCAATACTACGTAACCCGCCAAAAAGGCACCGAGCGCGCTTTTACCGGTGAATACTGGAACAATAAAAAAACCGGAACCTACGTCTGTGTCTGCTGCGAAGCTCCGCTTTTCAGTTCGGAAACCAAGTTTGAATCCGGTACCGGCTGGCCAAGTTTTTGGGATAAGATTGCCCCGGACAAGGTGACAAGCGAAACAGACCGGTCTCTTGGGATGGTGCGAACCGAAGTATTGTGCAGCCGGTGTGATGCCCATCTCGGTCATGTATTCGAAGACGGCCCTCAGCCGACAGGCCTCCGGTATTGCATCAATTCGGTTTCCTTGAAATTTGTTCCTAAAAAGTAACTTTATGACTCGGGCTTTTTTTTTCCTGATCGGGTTGTTTTTTCTGGCAGCAGGCTGTCGGGAGAAAATCACGCCCACTTGGGAGATTCCGCAAAGCCCTGCGTCCGACCGGCTTACTTCTGTATTTTTTCACGACGCGAAAAACGGCTTTGTGGCCGGAGGAAGAAGATTTGATCAGAATCTTATTTTCCATACCGCCGACGGCGGCCAGACCTGGGAGCGGCAGATGCCTGCAGAACTTTTTGAAAAAATCGTTTTCAACCTCGCCTTTCGCGATGCGCTTACGGGGCTGGCGATTTGTTTTGAGGGAAAAGTTTTGCGCACTTTCGACGGCGGCAATCATTGGGAAATTCGCCAGACTGAAGGTTGGATGCCCTTGCGGGGCATTGCGCTCGTCTCAGATTCGGTCGTGGTCGTTGTCGGAGGAAATGGGTATGACAAAGGCGTTATTCACCGGTCGGAAGACTTCGGTTATACCTGGGCAGTAGTGGATACTCCGGGATATGAACTTCGCGATGTGGTATTCACAGATGCACAAACCGGATACGCCTGTGGTTATGGCACGATTATCAAAACTACCGATGGTGGAAAAACATGGGCATTTACACCTGCCAAAAATGAATTTTTCACTTCTCTTAGTTTTGTAGATGCGCAAACCGGTTTTGCCGTCGGACGCACCGGAACCATCGTAAAAACCACCGACGGAGGTTTTACCTGGGAAGTGCTGCGCAACGGAAATAACCCTGCAAATCCCCGGCATTTTTACCAGAAAGTGCGTTTCTGGGATTCAGAAACCGGATACATCGTCGGCGACAAAGGACTTATTCTCAAAACCTCCGATGCAGGTCATAGCTGGAAAAAACTCGAAAAAGAAACCCTTGAAAATCTGCATGACCTCCACCTTTTTGATGAAGGCGACGGTATCGTAGTGGGCGAATCGGGTACGATCCTGCGGTTTCGGGAATGAATGTCCGGATTTTTTCCATTCAATTTTTTGATGACTCAGTTTTTTATATATCTTTGCAGACTCAAAAATAAAAACGCACATGTACGCAGTTGTAAATATTCAAGGTATCCAATTCAAAGTGGAAGAAGGCCAGCAGATTTATGTAAATCGCATGGCAGAAGAAACCGGCGCATCGGTTGAGTTCGGTGAAGTACTTTTGTTGGACAACGACGGTGCCATCGCGGTGGGAAAACCTTTTGTTGAAGGAGCCAGCGTTTCTGCTACTGTTATTGACCACGTGAAAAGCGATAAAGTCATCGTATTCAAGAAAAAACGCCGCAAAGGATACCAAGTAAAAAACGGACACCGTCAGCAGATGTCCAAAATCAAAATTGAATCCATCAAAGCATAAACGCACAAAATAATCTTGTCATGGCTCATAAGAAAGGTGCAGGTAGTTCCAAAAACGGTCGCGAATCAGCCAGTCAACGGCTCGGAGTGAAAATTTACGGCGGCCAGAAAGTGATTGCAGGCAATATCATCGTCCGTCAGCGGGGAACAAAGTTCCGCGCAGGAAAAAATGTCGGCATGGGTAAAGACCATACTCTTTTTGCTCTCGCCGATGGTGTGGTGACTTTTACTGACCGCACTTACAATGAAAAAACACGCAAGGTAATCAGCATACAAGCAGCCGATATTCAGGCTGAAGCCTAATTACCTTCCCCAATAAAACTTACACGAGGCTGACATCTTATTTGTCAGCCTCTTTTTTATTTTTGTATTTTACCTTTCGATGAATCAGTTAGGTAAAATATTGGGGTTGTTACTGATTTTTGCAACGGATACCGTCCTTTGTCAGGAAATCCATTCGCTCCGTTTTTTTCATTTTTCGGTCGAAGACGGCCTTTCTCATGGTTCGGTCAATACCCTCTTGCGCGACTCGCAGGGATTTATGTGGATCGGAACATCCGACGGCCTCAATCGCTACGAGGGATATGAATCACTGATTTTTGAACATGTTCCCGGCGATCCTTTTTCGCTCAGTGCTAATACCGTTACCACGCTGATGGAGTCTCCGGAAGGAGATATATGGATCGGCACCAGCGGTGGCGGCATTAGCATTTACCACCCTCAAACGGAAGTTTTTTCCCACTACCGCCACAACCCTTCCGATTCTTCGAGCCTGAGCAATGACTATGTAAATATTATTTATCGGGATCGAGAAGGTACAATCTGGGTAGGAACGAATCTCGGTCTTAACCGTTTTATTCCCGGAAAAAAGGGAGATACGGGATCCTTTACCGTTTTTTCCAGCCGTAATTCTCATCTGAGCAACAATACCATTACCACCCTCTGGCAGGATCCTGCCGGGGTATTATGGGCCGGTACCGAAAATGGTCTGAACCTCCTCCGTTTTCAGCCCCATTCCCCCCATCCCCAAATCACTGGTTTTAATCGGGATACCACCCATTCTTTCCGACTCAAAAGCCTGAACATCAAACAACTCTACGAAGACCCGCTTTATCCTGGGCGAATACTCTGGGTGGCTACCCGCCAGGGGCTTCACCGGATCGCGCTGGACAGTTTGAGCAAACCCGTCGAACTTATTTATTTTACTCACAATCCGGACGATCCTGTAAGCATCAGCGAGGAATTCGTAACCAGTGTGGTTCGAGATGAAACCGGAACACTCTGGGCGGGTACCCGTGGCGGAGGACTTAATCAATTTATTGAAGACAGCCTGTTACACTTTGTACATTACCTTAATGACCCCAACGATCCCTTTTCATTGGGGGGAGACCGAGTAGTAACCCTTTTTTCCGACAATATGGGTCTGTTGTGGGCAGGATTGGAAACCAATGGCATCAGCCGGTTGGTAATCGCGCAGGGAAAAAGCCATGTCCCATCCGAAAAATCTGTTTACCGACAATTTCAACACCATCTTTCTCCCGAAGAAAGCCCACAAAACCTTTACGCCAATGTAATTACGGCGCTTTATGAAGATCGCAGGGGCGTTTTGTGGATAGGCACAGAAGGCAGTGGCTGCCGAAAAGTCGCGGCAGACGGAGCAGTTACCTTTTTTTTTCCCGATGCGCGAAATCCCTTTGGCCTGAGTCATTCGATTGTTACCACATTTACCGAAGACCCGAAAGGAAACCTCTGGGTGGGGACATTCGGTGGTTTAAATAAATATTTGCCCGAAAAAGAAGGGTTTATTCGCTACTTTGCTGAACCCGACAAACCCGGTGGGCTTAACAATCAGCGCATTTTTGCCACCTTTTTCGACGAGGAAGGCATTTTATGGCTGGGCACACGCGGCGGCGGTTTAAACCGTTTTGACCCCGCTACTGAAATCTTCACTGCCTACCGACACGATCCTGGTTTGCCCCAAAGCATCAGCAATGATCACGTATGGACATTGGAACCCGAAGGAAAACACCAGCTTTGGGTAGGAACCGACGAAGGATTAAATCTTTTCGACAAACGGACGGGCACTTTTCGAAACTTTACCCACCAGCCGGGAAACCCCACAAGTCTGAGCAATAATTTTATTAATATCCTTTTCCGGGATCGCAAAGGAACCCTTTGGATCGGAACCGACGGCGGGGGGATAAATCAGATGATTAAGGAGGGAGAACAGGTTTTTTTTCGATATTTTTCCAAAAAAGACGGGTTGCCCGACAATGTGATTTATGGGATTGAAGAAGATTTAGCCGGAAACCTATGGATTAGCACCAACAAGGGACTTTCTCGTTTTTCGACCGAAACAAACTCCGCAACCTACTCCGCTTTTAAAAACTATGACCTGAATGATGGCCTTCAGGACAATGAGTTTAATATCGGTGCGCATTTCCGCAGCCCTTCCGGGAAAATGTATTTTGGAGGGATGAACGGGTACAATTCCTTTTTTCCGGCAGCTATTACCGGCAATCCTTTTCCACCCGAAGTAGTAATTACACGGCTCAAGATTTTGAATGAGACTGTTTTTCCCGGAAAAAAAATAAGAAATGGAAATATTCCCCTCAAACAAACCATCAGTAAGACCTCGCAGCTAAACCTCACCTACCGGGACTATGTGGTTTCGCTGGAGTTTGCGGCTTTAAATTATGTTTTCCCCCGGAAAAACCGATATGCTTATAAACTCGAAGGATTTGATGAAAACTGGATATACACAGGAGATGAGCGAAAGGCCACCTACACCAACCTCGATCCGGGGGATTATGTTTTCAGGGTAAAAGCCTGCAATAATGACGGATTGTGGAATGAAACCGGTGCGAGCCTTTTTATCCATGTCTCTCCCCCACCCTGGAAAACCGGTTGGGCCTACCTGCTATACATTGTGTTTTCCGGAATGTTATTAGCTGCATTTATTTACTACCGGGATCAATCCCGTATTCGGCTGGAAAAAGCCCGTACCGATGAGCGCGAACAGGTACGCAAAAATGCCGCTGCCGATTTTCACGACGAGTTGGGAAACAAACTCACCAAAATCAGCCTCTTTCTCGAACTCGCCAAAAGGCAGGCGTCGCTCACACAACGCCCCCTTTTGCAAAAAGTAGAAACCAATGTCCAAACCCTTTCCGAAGGTGTGAGAGATTTAATCTGGGTGCTGGATCCCGAAAAAGACTCCCTCTACGATACCTTAGTACATTTGAAAGACTTTGGAGATGCCTTATTTGAGCAGACAGACATCACTTTCCGAACAGAAGGCATACGCCCCGACCTCGAAAAGATCAAAATTCCACTCTCAACACGCAGGCATCTGGTACTACTTTTTAAGGAAGCAATGAATAATTCCCTAAAATATGCAGGAGGAAATGAAGTATTTTTCCGGGCAAATCATTACGGAGAGAGACTCACCCTATCATTCCAGGATCGGGGCAAAGGACTGGGAGAGGAAGTATTGGGAACCGGTTATGGACTCAAAAACATGCGCGAACGCGCCCAAAAAATCGGGGCAACCCTTAAAATTGAGTCGTTGCCGGAAGGAGGAACCCTCGTCGAATTATCCTTGATTTTACCGCATTAGGGGGATTGGTTTTAAATTTCACTTTTATCAATTTGGGTCAGATAGCTTGTTTATAAAAAATAAATCATGATTCACGTAGCCATCGTTGAGGACGACAAGGACATCTGTCAGACACTGGCATTGATTATTGACGGGACGACGGGTTATTCCTGTCAGAAGACCTTTCACGACTGCGAAACGGCACTGCCTGTCCTGATTTCTTTCCGCCCGGATGTGGCGCTGATGGACATTAATCTGCCCGGTATGTCGGGAATTGAAGGAGTAAAAAAACTAAAAGCTGCGCTTCCCGATTTGGACATACTAATGCTTACGGTACAAGCAGACGACAACAGTGTCTTTGAATCTTTGCGGGCGGGTGCTTCCGGTTACCTTATAAAGAGCACTCCCCCGGCAGAACTGTTGGCGGCGATCACCGAAGTCCATGAAGGCGGAGCACCGATGAGTACTCAGATTGCCCGCAAAGTACTGCAATCTTTTCATACTTCTTCCCAGACCCCGCTTTCGGAGCGCGAAACCGAAATATTACGGCAGCTTTGTGATGGCCAAAACTATAAAGTCATCGCCGAAAACCTGTTTGTCAGCGGCCATACCATCCGCACCCATATCAAAAATATTTACAAAAAACTCCATGTAAATTCCCGTGGGCAGGCCGTAAAAAAAGCGATGAAAGACAAACTGATTTAAATATAAAAATACCGCATTTGAGTGATAGCCGAAAGCGTGAAAAAGGAATTATTTAGGGGAAAAATTACGGCTATGACAGTACGATTTTCCGCTTTCGCCTTTGTTTTAGTGTTTTGTTTTTTTTCGGGGAAATGGGTTTTTGCCCAAACCCTTCCGCCGGAAGGAGTATATATTATCTTTGACGCCTCGGGTTCGATGTGGGGAAAACTTTCCGACAATACCCTCAAAATCGAAACCGCAAAAAAAGTCCTGGAAGAGTTTGTCGGTCAGGATTTTAGTGGCAAGGAACTGGCCCTTCGGGCTTACGGCCACCGGCGCGAAAAAGACTGCACCGACTCTGAACTTCTCGTACCTTTTGGTTCGCCCGAAGCGGTATCCGCCGAATTCCTCCGCCAGGTGAAAACCATTAATCCCAAAGGTCGAACCCCGATTAGCTACAGTTTTCGGGAAGCGCTCAAAGATTTTGGCGACCGGGCGGGAGATATTATCCTCATCAGCGATGGGATCGAAACCTGCGACGAAGACCCCTGTGCCCTGATGCGGGAGTGGAAAGGGAAAAATATCAATATCCGTGTCCATGTAGTAGGATTGGGTCTCGAAGAACAGGCACGGCTTGCAATGGAATGTATAGCCGAAGCCGCCGGCACCGAATACCACAATGCGGAGTCCGCCTCTGAACTTTCCGGAGAACTCACCGAAATCCACACCACCTCCGGCACAAACGGAGTCTGGCTTATCGGAAAAACCTCCGAAGGAAAAGAACTGACCATTAAAGGCATCCTGCGTCAAACCGGTAGAGAAAATATTGTAATCAAAAGTTACCACCGCAACCCGGTTCCGGCAGGGAAATACAAACTCGAAGTCGGGGTGGAAACCCGAAATGGAAGCCTTTATAAACCGGTTCTTGCCGAAGTCACTATTCCCGAGAAGCAAGACAAAACCCTTTCTTTTACCATTGAAGAACCCCCTTTAATCTGGGCGAATTTTCGGGACGGAGCGCTTAAAGAAAAAGGAGCATTGATTTATGCCTGGCAGAACAACCGCGAGGTATTTTCCTTTCGTCCGCAGGACACAGTTTATGTCGAAGCGGGAACCTACGAATTTCGCACCCAGCCTAATCCGGAAAATAAACTTTCCCTGACGGCCACCCTTTTGCCGGACGAAAAACGAGAGCTTTTATTTGCCCTCACCCATACAGTGAAAGTGGTCATCACGATAGTGGCGGCAGAGTCGGGTTTGTTATTTCGCAATAACTATGAGTTGTGGCAAAATGGAGAAAAAAAATACGACGTTCACCGGGCAAATGGAGCGTTAGTGATTCCGGGCGTTTATGATGTACACCTCCCCCTTGCATTAACCCCTTATGCCGAAAAAAACGTTGAAATAAACGCCACAGATGCTATTCAGAATATCAAAGTCGAGGTACCTTGTGGTCACGTCACGGTCATATACCAGAAACCCGACGGAAGCAGGGACAAAGACGACCGTTGTTGGATCAGTCTGCCCGATGGAAAAGCCCAGACCTTCCATAACTCCGGCGAAAAATACGCCCTTACACCGGGAAAATATAGGTTGACTGGATGGGCACAAAAGGGAAATTACGCACCCGTAAACTTCGAAATCAAGGTTGGCGAGACAAAAGAAGTGATTTTGAGGGGAAACTAAACCAGAGCACAAGCAGTTTCACGCCAAGTACGCCAAGAACCGCGAAGATCGCCAAGAGCCTCTTTGCGCACTTTGCGAAACCTTAGCGGTCTTTGCGAGAACCATAGGGTGTTCTATTACTCTAACAATTCTGAAAAAAAAATCTATTTCATGTTACGTTTTGAAAAGCGGCAGATACTAAACTATGAATTTGCAAAAACACATTCTTTAAGTATCAACAATTTAAATCTTTTCAACAAACGTATTATGAAAACCTTAAAAGTAAACCCGATTATCGCACTGGCCCTGAGTCTGTTTATGTTTATTGGCATGGGTCTTTCTTACGCACAAGAAATTGTGGTTATCAGCGAGACCGAATCTGTAACCATTTCCACCTACCATATCAAATACGGCGATAAATTTGCCAAAGTGACCGTAAAGAAAGAAACCGGAAAAGTAGGTGTTAAACTGGAAAGCAAAAACGGCGAATTGCTGGGAAAAGCTACGGTAGAACAAGATGCGAATGGTGACCCGATTATCAACCTGATTGACGTTCGCCCCGGCACGATGGATTTCTGGATTTTTGCACTGGATCGCATTATCCCCGACAACAACGGCCCGTCCCTCAGCCCACGCCAGAAAGCCTATTTGAAATGCAAAGACAAATGCAAAGACTGGGTTACCAGCCACGAAGGATTTCAGATTCTGACCCTTTCAAATGGAACCAATACCATCCCCGTAGTGAAACTGGAAGTCGTCAAAAAAGCCCTCGAAGCCTATCAGAAATGCATGTGGAGATGTCTGCATGAAGCAAAAGATCGGAACCAGAACTAAGCGTGATACGAATAGTAGGGACAGACCATGGTCTGGCCAATGCGTAGGGGCAGACAATGGTCTGCCCCTACGTTATTTTTATAACGAAGGGAAAATTCCGAAAAGGAATAAATACAAAACCAGCGCCCATACCAACGTCATCAGACTTGTGATAATCAGGGGAGAAGAAAACCTTTTGGTAAGACCGAAGATGAAAAAAGGAACCAAAAACACAATACCAACAGCCAGACGTACAATCGGAGACAGGGATTGGGTAGCTTTGCCGATTGCAGAAGGAAAGTCATTTGCCTGTTTTTGAAGAATCAGTTGAACGGCTTTTTCGGTAAACAGGCCTCCGGTACCCAAAATGATCAACAAAAACCAGATCGGTGAAACGGCTACCAGTTCATCCTCCGATAACCGATCAAAGATCAGCAGATAAATCGTTCCGGCCATCAGTAACCCCGCCGCAATCATCAACTGATACCCACGTTTCAGCGAACGAAAATACAGCCATTTTTCATCCGGTGGGTTACCTTGTGCCGGGCCGGGTTTTTGTTCGAAAATTGTAAGGTGAAGTAGATAGTTTCCGCAATAATTGCAGCGATCCGATGCATGAGGAGAAGAACCCCCG
This sequence comes from Bacteroidia bacterium, assembly GCA_033764335.1. Classification (GTDB taxonomy): domain Bacteria; phylum Bacteroidota; class Bacteroidia; order J057; family J057; genus JAGQVA01. Next base: position 20,034 of record JANRJC010000063.1, read on the forward strand.
CAAGTAGGGCATTGTTGTACTTTTACCATAAGAGCAAAAATAATCATCCTTTTTTCCCCGGCAAATAGGTATATTTACTCTTTGTAAATTTTGAATGATGATGATTACTAACAAAATAAAACTCCTCCTTTCAAGAATTTTCCTCCTGACGTTAGCTTTTGGTGTGAGTTCCTGCCTGACTTTTGAAGAATCTTATACCTTCCAAAAAAATGGCTCCGGCTCAATGAAGTACCTCATAGATATGAGCGAGATTGCCCAACTGATGAAAATGAATGCATCCGCAGATTCGGCAGCAGAGTCAACGTCTTTTTCTTTTACAGAAACTGCTGAGCGGCTTCAGGAAATAAAAGGCATATCAAAAGTACAAGTCCTTGATAATGAGGATACAGGGATGTATGGAGTAACTTTTGATTTTAACAATATTGACGTTTTAAACCTCGCCTTAAACGAAATTATGGTGGAAGATGCGGAGTCTGAGTTTTTCACATTTTTTACCCGCCAAGGCAATACCATTACACGAACCCACCTTATGCCCGAGGATGCACTTCCGGAAGAGTTTGAAGACGAAGAAACCGCCGGGCAAATTAGCAGCCTGATGGAGTCCATGAAATATAAGCTCAACTTTACCTTTGCCCAACCGGTGAAAGTCGTTTATTCTGGGGCAAATAGCGAACTCGGCGGAAAAAAAGAACAGAGTGTATGGGTTGAAACCGACTTCAAAACGCTGCTGCACGATGTTTCAACTTTAAATACTTCAATCGTACTGAAATAAGGAGTTTATTTTACCCATGATAGAAAATTACAACAATTGAGTATTTTATTCGTTTTAATGACCATAATTTGTTGTGAAATCTGCCCCTGTTTGATTCCAACGCATAACTCGTCCTGAAACAGAATCCCTTAATACCTTATGAACGATGCTATGGTGAAAAAAAATCTGCGAGACACAATCAGACCTTTCTTTAACCTCCTTTTCGCCGGACTAATCTTGGGCACAACACCGCTGTATGCCCAGATAGGAGACCTCGTTTTTCTCTCTGAAGACCCGACAGAAACATCATCCTCTGTCCATTTTGTCAAATCCGGTGAAACGCTTTTCAGTATTTCTAAGAAGTATGACCTCCCGCTTGAGCGAATTAAATCCCTTAACGGGCTGACTCAAAACACCATCTATCCCGGTCAAAGGCTGATTGTAGAAACCAGCACTCCCCGATCGGCAACGGCCCGTACAGCCGCACCCGTACAACCCGTGGAGGAAATAGCAGAAGAAAAACCGGTCGTTTCCCGCCAACCCCAGGAAAATACCCGCAGCCTCGGTGATCTTTTTAATACTCCTACCACGAATACCACCGATGCCACCCTCGTAAGCCGTATGCGGGAACGAGATACTCCTCCGGCAACGGGTTCTTCTACTCAAATCGAAAAAAGAATCTATTATCAGGTAAAAAAAGGAGATGATCTTTTTTCCATCGCCGACAATTACCAGGTTTCTCCCGAAGAAATCCTCGAATGGAATGCCATTTCGGATCTGACTCCCGGCCAGGTGATTATTGCTGCCAAAAGATACGAGCAAGCCAGCACCGAAGACCTGCAAAAACAGCAGGCTCTTGAAGCCGCAGAAAAAGCCCGTATGGCCCGCAGTCAATGGGAAGCCCCTCAGTCTCGGGGTACATCCTACTCCTCTATTCCCGAACCAGCACAAACCTATTCTTATCGCACAACCAGCAGTTATAGAACAGAATCTCCGCGGTCCAACCCGACCGGCAACACCATTGAGAGTGGCACTTACCGCTCATATACGAATGATCGCATCACACACCAACGGTTTTATGCAGCTCATAAAACCCTCGCACCCGGTGCTACCTTCAAGATGATGATCCCCAACAATTCCGGTTTTGTCGAAGTCGAAGTAGTAAGCCGCCTCGACCCGCAGAATCCCTCACTGGTTGCCCTTTCACCTGCCTGCCTGAAAATACTCGAAGGTGCAGGAAGCGGCTCCAATGTTACGATTATGTATGAATAATTGATGAAAGTTTTTTAGCTTTGAATAAGCTGTAAGGCCAATCCTTACAGCTTATTTCTTTTTTAGTTATGGCAGTAGTATTTGTTGAAACTGAGTTTTACAAAGCAATTGAAAAGTATAACAACTCGCTCAATCACCGATTCTATGAATTCGGGCACCTGATTATTGTCCTGCTTTTTTACGAATTGCTGCTGCTGGTATCTTTTAACCCCCATGTACTGGCTTACAATGGGGTGGACGCATGGTTTAAATTTGCCCAAAAAGTTGTGCCGCATGGTACGCTGTTAATCTCACTGGCTCTTATTATTAACTGGGGCGACCTGCTGAGAATGGATTGGATGGGCGAAAAAGACCGATTTGACCGCCGAAAAGACAATGAAGAAAAAAAGAAAAAAGGCAAAGACTTCAAACCCTCGGTCAAAAAACCCTTTCGCCCCAACTGGTACTATTTTTCCTTCATGGCGCTGGAAGGATTTGTTTACGGTTCATTGATTATTATTATCCTACCCTGGATTGTGTCTTTTCTGGGAAATATTGCCGACCCCAACCTTAGCATCCCGTTTTCCATTGATGAAAGCCAGTCCATGCGCGATTACCTCAGCAATTTTGTTCAGGATATCGCACTGGCCTTTGGTGCCGGTTTTTATGAGGAAATCATTTTTCGGGGACTGCTTTTTATGCTCATTGCCTGGCTGGCCAAAAAGTCCAAATACTTCAAACAACTCAAAACCGATACCCAGACCGTCACCCGCATGAAAATTACCGTGCCCAAATTTAACCCCAAAAACTCCGGGTTCTGGTGGGTGGTATCGGTGGGAACCCTCATTTATACCCTTTCCCACTACCTTTACCCTTTTGGGGATGAATTCAGCGTCTATACCGTCATTTACCGCTTTCTTTTCGGGCTGGTGATGTTTTATATTTTTATCAAAAGACAACTAGCCATCACCGTCTGGACACATACCTTCTACGATTTGTGGTACTTTATCACCCTCTGAATTTGTATATTTGCCGCTGACAGGAGAATGATCAAACAAAACACTTAGATGATTTACAACAATATTATTGAAACCATTGGCAATACCCCACTGGTAAAACTCAACTCCATTGCTTCCCACATCAAAGGCACCGTCCTGGTCAAAGTGGAATATTTCAACCCCGGCCATAGCATCAAAGACCGCATCGCGGTTAAAATGATTGAAGACGCCGAACGAAAAGGCATCCTCAAACCCGGTGGAACGATCATCGAAAGTACCTCCGGCAATACCGGCATGGGACTCGCCCTCGCAGCTGCCGTGAAAGGTTATCGCTGCATTTTTACCATGGCGGACAAACAGTCGCAAGAAAAAATTGACATCCTCCGCGCCGTCGGCGCCGAAGTCATCGTCTGCCCCACCAACGTCGAACCCGAAGATCCCCGCTCCTACTACTCCATCGCCAAACGCCTCGGCTCGGAAATTCCCAACTCCATCTGGATGAACCAGTACGACAATATGAGCAATACGGCGGCACACTATGAAACAACCGGCCCCGAAATCTGGGAACAAACCGGCGGAAAAATTACCCACCTCGCCGCCGGCATGGGAACCTGCGGCACTATCAGCGGCATTTCTTCCTACCTCAAAGAACAAAACCCCGACATAAAAACCATTGGGCTTGATACCTACGGTTCCGTTTTCAAAAAACTTCACGAAACCGGAGAAATTGATCCGAAAGAAATTTACCCCTACCTCACCGAAGGCATTGGAGAAGACATTCTTCCCGAAAACTGCAATATGGCCGTGATTGACCATATCATTAAAGTCACCGACAAAGACGCCGCCCTGATGGCCCGCAAACTTGCGCGGGTGGAAGGATTATTTGTCGGCTGGTCGTGTGGTTCGGCGGTACATGGCGCGCTGGAATACGCCCGCGACCTCAAAAAAGACGATGTGATGGTGATCATATTGCCCGACCATGGCACCCGTTATCTGGGCAAGGTTTTTAATGATGCCTGGATGAAAAACCACAATTTCCTCGACGAGGAAAACATGCTCACCGCCGAACAAATCCTGCGCAAAAAACAGACCCACACGCCGCTTGTCACCCTGAATGCCAGTCAGACCCTTTCTGACGCCATTAAGATCATGCGGGGGGAAAACATTTCCCAGATACCCGTCATGGCCAACGGAGTCATTATCGGCAGCCTGAACGAGACGAGAGTACTCAACACCATCCTCGACGACCCGGCCCTGAAAGACGCCCCGGTGAGCCAGGCGATGAGCGACCCTTTGCCCTTCGTGATGGGCAGCACCCGCATCGAAATCATCAGCAAACTCATCAACAAAGACAACCCCGCAGTACTGGTCCAAGCCCAAAGCGGCGCCCTCGACATCATCACCAAATACGATTTAATCAATGTGCTGGCGGGGTGAGTCGAACATCAATCTGCTGCAAAATCCAGGAAGAATCATCCAGCCGGACGTTTTGTACTTCCTGTTTTAGGTGTACAAGTGCTTCAGGATAATTTTCTGCATTAATCAGTCTAGCCATATAACTCAGTCGGGTACAATAAGTATTTTTATGGTATTCAGAAATTGATTTGCTTTTAGAAATAAATGTGATAATGTTTTTTATTTCCCCGATTAAATATTTCAAGTAGGGAACTGTACCAAAGTTAAGATAGTCTCCTGGTTTATTCCAGTAATTTTGGTAGCGTACTTGTAACCGTAATATTTTCAGGGAAATTTGGTACAGCGGGTTTGTAAACCTTAATGAGGAGATCCGAATCTCCAAACCCTCAAGCTTGTTTTGTCGCAAATTGAGATGGATATTGACAAGCTCAACCAAATCAGCTCGAATCGAATCATCCAGTTTATCCTGATGGGTTTCAATAAACTGTTTCGTTTCTTCATATTGCTCCATCCGGATAAACAGAAGTGCCCGATTTTTGAAATGTTCCGGTCGCAACCGGCCATTCAGATATACCCATTGATCCGAAAAACCCCAATCATAAATGAATGTAATGAGGTTTTTAACCTGCTGATCATTCCCGTTCATATTTAGGCAACGAATCAGGTAATTCATAAGAAGGTCAAACGCTCCGGAGACAACGGCAAAAGGCAATTCATGTTTTTGATTTCTGATAAAGTCAACAAACAGATCCGCCCCGGCAATGCTATCGCTCTCAATTAATTGATAAAGAATCCGGTAAAAGCGGATAATCGGGACTTGGCTGAAGCTGGGATTATTGTCTAAAAAATAGTTGAGTTGCGGCAAAAATGGATCGGGTATCTTTCCACCTATCACCTTCTCATGAACTGAGTTATAGCAGGCCAGTTGCAATTTCTGGATTACCCAATACAGATCAAACGAGGGGGTTACCTTAGCAAGATTGTCCTGCAAATGAATTTGGGGATTGGAAACCAGAAAACGATGTTTTTCGAGTTGAATTTGAAAATCCAGAAATTGATCTTCGGGTGTAGCGTACTGTTTATCTGTAAAGGATTTCGAAAAATCTTTGCACAACCGCTCAAACTCTGAAAAGGTTTCCTTTTGATTAAAAATCTGTAAACGTGCGAGTTCCACACGACTTTCATCTCGCAGGAAATGAAGGATTGGAAGAAAAGGCGAAATCAGCGCCAATAATCGGCTGCAATTGTGATTGTATTTTTGTTGATCAAAGGTAAGAGAACCGTAAAGAGCCTTCCAGACTTTCGAATCCTCCCATAGGATTGCATTTTTTTTAGCGGCAAGCTCCATCATCCGGACAAGTTCGGTTTCTTTTCCGGAAACTTCGCCTTTGACAAATTTCACCAGCCTGAGCCTTTCATTGGGCGTAAGAATAGACAGAGTATTCGAAATTTTTTTTCCTTTCACAGCAGCGCTCCATTATTTCAGTTGATTTCAAAAAAAACTGAAAGCAGGCCTAACAAACAAATGAGGCCATTTTCAGCAGTGATTAAGGAGAACAATATAAGAAAACGAGTGGATTTTTCCCATTTTTTTTACCCAATAAGTGCTGAAAGAAAAAATGCAGATTCAAACATCAAATCGTTCTTTCCATCTAAAATCATCATACACCTTCAGACAGGGAGGTAACCCTCAAGAGAGCAGGTAAGCTGCCTGCTCGCTTTGGGGGGGGGATGTATATCATGGGACCTAAAATCTAAATGAAACATATATGATAGCCAGAACACCTATATTATACAGCATTATATTAATCATTTTTTATTTTAACTCGATATTCTGCCGCTCTCAGGTTCCTTCAAATAGTGAGGCTTATTCAGAGTTGCAGAAATTTTTCCCAATTACATTAGGTATTGCTGTTCAATCAAGTTATAGCACTGAAGTGATTAGCAAAAATAACGAACTTTCTTCGCTATTAAACTCCTTGAGTTTCAAAAAAATTATACAAACTTCAATATCTTCTGATGGCAAAAGTACCAACGTGTCATTAATGTCTCCAGGATATCAGGCATATCTTGTAAAAGAGCAATCTACAGAAAATCGTTTCATTTTTGCATGTGCCTTTGCAATACTAGAGGAAGTAATTGAAGTAATACCGAACCCCGACAGAAATAATACCTTTTTTGTGAGAGTAAAAATTAAGACTCTAGCCAATACATCATTTGGAGCAGATTTTTATCCTCCAGAAGTATCCACATTAAGATTTGAAGTAGTTCCTTCAAGTAATGGTTGGATACCAGCACCCGGAGGGAATGGAACGCCATATCTTTCAAAGGTGAATGATACACAGTATGGTATAAATGCCTACAAAGACTACCTATTTTACCAAGCAGTTCCATTTAAATTTGTAGGGACTTGGCAAGCAACGTCAAATAAATCGGAAAAAATGAACATTTATCATTTCGAGCCATCAGACCACAGTTTTTGGTTTTACGATGCTACCCAAAAAGATACGATAAAAGGAATATATGCAAATTATATGTATTCGAATGACTTTGCAATTGGTTACACTCTTAAACCCAATGAAGGGAAAGAATATAAGTTGCAATTCAGTGAAAAAAATAATGGCGAAATTGTTTTCCAAAAAGCTACATCGTTAACAGGGGATGAGTATAGCAGATACAATAGTGATAAAGCCTCGGGATGGATAAAAACCGTAGAAAAATTGGAAACTGAAGCATTGATTGGCAAATGGGTTTCAAATAAAGGATACTACATTCAATTTAATGAAGACCGAACTGCTGAATGCTATTTAAGTAACAATCTTGTTAATTATGGAAGAAAAGGAGGAGACAAAATCAATGAAGAAGAAGTTAGATGGGATGGGAGCTATTATGTTTATACAAATCCGCAAAAAAACTATTTTCAAATCGTATGGGGAACAAAAGGTATTCGATCAAACAAGTATATTTTTGTCTGGCAAGAACCAGATGAAATATTTACCCAAGCCGATAAAAAATTATTATTAGGCCTAGCTGTAGATTTTAGAAAGCAGTAATCAATTTTAGAAAATATGTGATAGTGCTAATTACTTTCAACGATAATCCTCTAACCCGACAAAGAATGGTTTTCAATAAAAACTTTGACATAATGGTATCATTATATCAAATTAAGTGTTTCTTAGTCCTATTTTGGGCAAGTATCATTCAACATAAAAACATAAAATATTGCCCGATTTTGGGCATGTTTATCCTATTAGTAAATACAAATTCATCATCTGCCCAAAATCTTGAATTTCCTATCCAGTCAAATAACACATCCGGGTTATACATCAACGCTTGCATTCCCACGTTTTTAGGGCAATGCCAGATGACAACGATCAATTATCAGCATAAGATGATTGCCTTCGAAACCGTTTGCGACCCAGGAAATCCCATAAATGAAGAATGGTTTAAAGTTTATCTTCCCAGCCATAATGGAACTCAAGCATCAGGTTACATGGCTAAAGATAATTATTTTATGGCTGCAGATTGTTTTTCTCCTTACATAACAGCATCTTCCCCCACGGGATATGCAGACGTTTATATCGCAGCAGGAAGTTTGACAAAAGGAATTGTTAATGGAGGGACCGCAAAAATTTACAACAATTCCAAGTTTGTCGTTTACGGTAGTACATCAATTAGCGGAAACCTATGGTACCAAATATATTTACCGAATAATGTGCTACATCCTTCCACAGGAGTAGCGTTACTGTATGGCTGGATAAAAGCTAGCGAAGTGACCTACACACCTGGAAATTCTCCGGATATTCTTGACGTATCCATCACCCCAGCTAGCGCAGTAAGTGCAGGTGCTCTTTGGAGAACTGCTAATTTGTGTTGGCAAGCACCGGGATTAAATGCAAATCCCCTGTGTGCCGGAACTTATACAGTAGAATTTTCCACGATTCCAGGCTTTACTACACCGCCTAATCAAATAGTAATTCTTGCATCCCCAACTAGCGTTGTCTCAATAACAGGAAATTACGCGCCCATCACTAATCCGGCAAGCATTTCTGTTAATCTTTCTCCTGCTGGCGCACTTGCAGCAGGTGCTGAATGGCAAATTGATAATTCTACATGGTATAGTAGTGGAAACACACTCAATACTTCATCTGGCAACCATACAATACAATATAAAGGAATTCCGGGATATACGGCTCCACCTTCGGAGACGGTCAACCTTCTAGCAAATCAAACAACTACCCTGAATAGGACATACACTGTTGCCACTAATACAGGTAACATAAGTGGTATCCTTTCCCCCGAAGAAAGTGTCACGGATGGGGCGCAATGGAGAATAAGTGGGCAAGCTTGGAATAATTCCGGCACTGTAGTATCAAATATACCTGTTGGCACATACATAATTGAATATAAGCCTATTACAGGATGGGTTACTCCTTCAAATATAATAATTACAGTACAAAATGGTCAAACTGCCAACGCAAATAATTTTTATAACCCCGATCAGCAAAATACACCCATAAATGAAAAACAAACCTTTGGTCAGAATTATCCTTACGGTATTTGTGCAGAACCAATAAATATGGCCACAGGTGCCTATTTTCTCTTCCACGATGATTTTAGCATACCCGCATTTCCGGAACCATTAACTTTCACACGTGGCTACAACTCCCGGAATCTTGGCTACAATGGTCCTATAGGGTATGGTTGGACACATAGTTTTGATATATTTCTCAATATTACTGCTAATTTTTGGACAGTACATTTTGGAGATGGGCATGAAGTAGAATATCTGCCTACAGGCGGTGGTCAATCAATCCCACATTACCAAGGTATCTACGAAGAACTTACTCAATTGCAAAGCGGACGCTACCGACTGAGTTATCTAACAGGAACATACTATAGTTTTAATTCTACGGGGAGATTAGACAGCATCGTTGACAGAAAAGGAAATGTAACCTTATTTTATTACTCTTCCTCAAAACTCATCGCCGTAAACTCTAACGCAGCAGGTTCTATCCAGTTTTATAACAACGTCGGTACAGGCCACATTGATTCCATGTTTATACAAAACACCAGGAAATATAAATTCACATATTCTCCTCAGGGAGACTTATTATCTGTGCAGGATGGTGCTGGAGCTGTAACCACCTATGTATATGACAATCAGCACAGAATTACTTCAATTATTGATCCTTTAGGAAATACAATCATAAATAATCTTTACGACGCCCAGAACAGGGTAACACAACAAACAGATACCTACGGAAATTTATATTCATTCCAGTATAATACCCCAATCACTGGAGCAACAACCGCATTTTTTCCGCTAGGAGGAAATCGGATATTTTATCATGATCAGGATTTGAGGCTAATTAAAGAAGTGGATGAACTGGGTTTCGAGAAAATTAAGCAGTATGATGATATGAATAATCTTGTATCTACTACTGACGAAAAGGGAAATTCTTTCTCTTTCTCTTATGATTCCCGTGGCAATATTGTATCAATTATTGATCCCAAAGCCAATGTAACCAATATCACATACAATGGAAATAATGATATCGTTTCTATAACAGATGCTATTGGGAATTCTGTTTTTATGTATTACGATGCATCAGGAAATATGACTTCCCAATCTTTGCCGGGGGGCACTACTCTTTCCTACACTTATGCCAATCAGTTGGATACAAAAGGTCTTTTAGCTGGTGTTATAGATGCCTTGGCAACAACGACCAGCTTTGACTACTCTTTATCCGGGGGGAACCCTAATCCATCAAAAATTATCAGACCGTCTGGAGAAATGCAATTTCTCTATACTGATCCATTTAAACGCCTGACCAGTATTTTCGATTACGATAATAATTTAACCTCTTTCACTTATGACCAACAGGATCATGTTCTGACTGAAACTGATGCACTCGGTAAAACCATTGAATACACATACGATCTCAATGGTAATATGCTAACAAAAAAAGACAAAAAAGGGTTTATTACTCAATTTGAATACGATATAAAAAGCCGAATGGTAAAGGTTACTGATCCTGCAGGTTTTTTTACCAGTATTTCTTATGATGCACTTGATCGAATTTCATCATTAACCGACCCTAAGGGTAATATTTTTACATATACTTACGATCTCAAAGGACAAGTAACCGGTTTAACTCATCCATTAGGAACCAACCTATACACTTATGATCCTTCAGGAAATCTTATAGAAGAAACGGATCCTCTTGGAAATATCACGTCTTATGAATATGACGCACTTAATCATTTAACCAAAATCACTGACCCTCTTGAAAAAGCAACAAGATTGGTATATGACGAACTTGGCCGGGTAGTACAATCTTCTGACGCTTTAAATCAGTCAACTATCTACGAGTATGATAATAGAGGAAGACTTACAAAAGTGACAGATCCAACGGGAGGTTTTGCATTGTATGCATATGACCCCGCCGGGAATTTGATTTCGATTACTGATCCCAAAGGCTTTACCCAGAATTTCACCTATGATAACGAAGGACGCCTCACAAGCCGAACGGATGGGGCAGGCAACGCATATTCTTATCAATATTACGATATGGGCAATTTATTTTCGGTTACGGAGCCTACTGGCACGACAACTTATTTCTATTATGATGCACTCTATCGGCTGACGGGAAAATCTTTTAACGCTTTCGGTTCGCCCGATTTTTCATATAGTTATGATGAGAATGATAACTTGCGGAATTTTTCGGAGTCAACAGGAAATATTGGAACAACAAGCATTATTTATAACAACAGAAATCTTCCAATAGTCTGCACAGATCCTTTTGGAAGAACAACATCTTTCACTTACGATGCAAACGGAAATCGAACAAGGATCACCTACCCAGGTGGGAATCAGGTTAATTATCAATATAATGGTCTCAATCAGATGACATCCGTACACGATTGGCTGAATAACACAACTTCTTATCAATACAACGCCGGCGCACAATTAACCGATATCACCTACGGAAATGGCGCAAGTGCTCATTACGATTATGATCCCGCAGCAAGAATTACAGGTATCACTCATAAGAATATAGGAGGAGTAGATATTTATAAAACGATACTGACATTAAACGACCGGGGATTCAGAACTTCTGAACAGATTCTTGCCGGGCTTATACCAACAGCAATGCCAGGAAACTATACCTATTCGTACAATTCAGATAATCAACTGCTGGGAGACGGAGTGAATAGCTATACCAACAACAACAGTGGTTTTCGCAGTTCAGAAACTGGTCCCGGGGGGAATACCAGCTACACATGGCACGCATCTGGTACGCTTGCTTCATTAACGAAAGGACCAGATGTAACCAGTTTTGTTTATGATCCTTTGGGAAACCGTATTGAAAAAAATAAAAATGGTACAAAAACTCAATACCTTTTAGATTTGATCGGAGAAGTTTCTCAGATATTGCGTGAATATGATGATGCAGGAAATATTTTAAATTCCTATGTCTATGGAATCGGGCTGGTGTCTCAAATTTCTCCTAATGGAGATGAACGTTACTATCACTATGACCCAATGGGTAATACCATCGCACTTACTGACCAGACCGGATCGCTGAGTGATTCCTACACCTATGAGCCTTTTGGCACAGTAACCAATCATGTAGGAACGACCGACCAGCCTTATCTCTTTATGGGTCAAATGGGTGTACAGCAGGAAACGGATGGGCTGCTATTTGTACGGGCAAGGTATCTGGATGTAATGGATGGAAGGTTTCTGAGTAGGGATCCTTTTCCTTCGTTTCTAACACAACCGAAGACACTCAATAAATATATTTATGTAAATAACAACCCAACTTCCTATTTTGATCCAACAGGATATTGTGGTGAATCTTACAAAGAAGCTAAGAAACCCACATTAAATTCTGTACGAATATCAAAATATTATGATACTGATGAAAAATTCACAGTAAATACGTCTTTTGGAGATAATTGGAGATCTGTAGAAGTTATTGCAGGTAAAAAATATGGAAATATTACTCCTCCTAGCATTTACGGAACCCACGTTCAAGATTTAAGATCTGGTACAGCATATATAGAGGGTGGATTTGCGGCATTAACTTTTGACAATGGAAATCCAACAATTATACAAGATAAATTTTTTGTTAAAAATACTGTATCTATTTCAAAAGTTAATGGGGAGTTGGGCATAGCGAATGGAAATCTAAAGGCAAGTATTTATTACAGCGCTATTGAGACAGAATCAGATCAATGTCTTTCCACAAAATTTCTTGATTTCAATATTGGATTTTCAGCAGGGCTTGGATCTGTTGGATTACAAAGTAAAGCTGGGTATTCACTTTCTAACGGTTTAGGGCTGAAATTAAAACTAGGAGCAGGTGCCTCTGTAGGTTTATCTCTATTCGTTGCAAGACCCGGAGTTCTGTGTAGTCAGTATTAATACATTTACTTATGAACAGAGTAACAGGATTATCTTTTTTTATCCTTATGGTTAGTTGTCATTGGTATTATGGGCAAATTGCAACTAGCTACGATAATAATGGCCAACTGTATATGGTCGTTTATCCCGACGGCTCCCAAATCATTTACACCTACGACGCCAACGGCAACCGTATTACCCGGGCATTTAGCCCTCCGGGTACTTTGGCGGTGGATGATATACAACTTCAGGGACGAGCAGAGGAACTTGGAAACCGACTGGAATGGAGTGTTGTCAACGAAGTAGAAATTCAAAGATATGAAATCGAACGAATGAACAACAATCAAATATTTGAGCCTATAGGTAGTACTTCGTCTCGAAATCAGCCTCATTCGACATATAGTTTTATTGATAAAAAACCATTATTGGCTGAGCATTTATATCGAATTAAAGCCACCGATGTGTCCGGATCAACGCAATACTCCAATAGAATTGCCATCATACGAGCGATCAATCAAATCCTTCAAGTATATCCTAACCCAGCTTCTTCTACAATTACAATCGAAGCTGTTGGAAAGAAAACCAATGATGCTCCGTTATCATTTCAGCTTTTTAATCACCTAGGGCAGTTTGTGCTGGAAGAGCAAATTGACCTAACCTCACAAACCACACAATCAATTTCTGTAAGTTCTTTTGCAAGGGGTCTTTACACTTATCGTATTCTGAGTTTTAAAGGAGCACTAATACGGTCTGGCAAAATTTCTTTGCAATAATCCCTACCTCAAATACGCCAACATCTTCCTTTTCGCCACCGGCAGTAGCGATGCTTCCTCCGGGATGGGGTGGATCGTGTAGAGTAGCCAGGTCGCGGGGTTGGGCATTTTGGTGTGGTGGCGGATGAGTTCGAGTTTTTTGTTTTCGTAGGTGTTGGCCAGGCTGTAGGTGAAGGAGTCCAGGTAGTTGAGGGTGATGCCGTGGTAGTTGGCGTCGGTGTTTTCGAAAAAACTGATCCGGTACTCATACACTTTTACCGTGCGCATCGGGTTTACCCGCAACATGATGTACCCTTCTTTTTTGTGAAGGGGGGTGATGCCAATGGGTTCGATGTTCAGGTGTTCGTCTATATAATCGTAAATCTCTTTTCCGTCTTTTAGTCGCTGCTGTATCGCCGGAAGGGCATAGTCAATGATCGTGTCTATCTCGACCAGGTCTTCGCTGTCGCGCACTTCCGGCTCGCGGTGAAGCCGCAGCTTGCGAAATTCTTCCATGCTGATATGGGTCGGAAACTGCGAAAAAAGCTGTTGTTTGTTTTCCTTAAACTGATGGAGGTTGTTGTAGTGAAAAATCAGTTCGGAAAATGAGGGGTACAACCGCACTTCCGCAAATTCGCGGCTTACCTGCTGCAAATAGGCCAGGAGAATGTATTTTTTATACTCAAAATCGAGTGTTCCTTCCAGGAACCAGTCCGTTGTCAACTGTTTCATGGAAAAAATATACGAAAAAATTTATCATTTTAGCAAAAGTGCTCCCGCTTTAATTTCTTCCACGACCGCAGGGTCGAGCAGGGTCGAGATATCGCCCAGGCTGTCGGTCGAACCTTCGGCAATTTTGCGAAGGATACGACGCATGATTTTCCCCGAACGGGTTTTAGGTAGTCCGCTCACCACCTGTATTACGTCGGGTTTGGCAATGGCTCCGATCTCGCGGGTGACGACCGATAAAATCTCTTTACGCAAAGTAACTTCATCGGCGGGTTTTTCCTGACAGATTACATAAGCATAAATACCCTGACCTTTGATTTCGTGGGGATAACCGACTACGGCAGATTCGACCACATTGGGATGTTCGTTAATGGCGTTTTCTACCTCGGCGGTGCCCATCCGGTGGCCGGAGACGTTGATCACGTCGTCCACGCGCCCGATAATGCGATAGAAACCGTCTTCATCGCGGCGGCAGCCATCGCCGGTAAAATATTTGTCGGTGTATGGTCCAAAATACACCTGGCGACATCTTTCATGGTCACCATAAGTCGTGCGAATCATCGAAGGCCAGGGAAATTTTATACATAGCAGCCCTTCGACTCCGTTTCCGGCGATTTCTTTGCCCTCAGAGTCCAGCAACACCGGCTGAATTCCCGGCAGCGGCAGGGTAGCATAACAGGGTTTGAGCGGAGTAATGCCCGCCAACGGGGAAATCATAATGCCTCCGGTTTCGGTTTGCCACCAGGTATCCACGATGGGCAGACCTTTGGCCCCGATATTTTCATTGTACCAGTTCCATGCTTCCTCGTTGATAGGCTCTCCCACCGAACCCAACACTTTCAGGCTGCTCAGGTCGTAGGGTTTTACATAGTCAAGTCCGTAAGCCTGAAGGGCGCGGATGGCAGTGGGTGCGGTATAGAAATGAGTTACTTTGTGTTTTTCACATATTTTCCAGAACCTTCCGGCGTCGGGATAGGTGGGAATTCCCTCAAACATCAGCGTTGTTGCGCCCGCCAGCAGGGGACCATAGACGATGTAGGAATGCCCCGTCACCCAGCCAATATCGGCAGTACACCAGTAAATGTCGTTTTCTTCGTACTGAAATACATTGCGGAAGGAATATTCGGTGTAAACCATGTATCCGCCACAGGTGTGAACCACTCCTTTGGGTTTACCGGTGGAGCCGGAGGTATAAAGGATAAATAACATATCCTCGGCGTCCATTTCTTCGGCTTCACAAAAGTCACTCACACCGTCGAGAGCCTCATGAATCCAGACATCGCGGCCCGGTATCCAGTCCACCGGCGTATGGGTATGCTTTAAAACGAGCACTTTTTCCACCGAATGGGTAGAAACGATGGCCTCGTCCACTACACTTTTCACCGGAATGCTTTTGGCACCGCGGAAATTGCCGTCGGAACAAATCACCATTTTCGCCGAGGCGTCATTAATCCGGTCGGCGAGGGAAGAAGACGAAAACCCGGCGAATACCACCGAATGGATTGCCCCGATCCGGGCACAAGCCAATACTCCGATAGCCAGTTCGGGAACCATCGGCATATAAAAACAAACCCTGTCGCCCTTCCCTACTCCATTGGCTTTCAGCACATTGGCCATACGGCAGACGGCAGTATGCAACTGGCGATAGGTATAAGTTATGGATTCTGCGGAGGGATCATTGGATTCCCAGAGAATGGCTACTTTATCTCCGCGGGTTTCGAGGTGGCGGTCTAGGCAGTTTTCGGTAATGTTCATTTTCCCACCGATAAACCATTTTACCTCAGGATCGCGGAAATTCCATTCCAGCACTTTGTCCCATTTTTTCCGCCAGTGGAAGGTAGAAGCCTCACCGGCCCAGAATCCTTCAGGATCTTCCACGCTTTTGCGGTAGGTCTCCTGATACTCTTCGTAGGTTCGGATGTGTGTAGTCATTGCAGTAAATTCTTTTTAAAATTTAAGGTAAATATGGTAAATTACCTGAATACACAACTCATCTAAATCAATCTTAATGATGAGAAAAATCAATCCCTGCCGCTATCTGATTTTGTGTGTTCATTTTTCCCTTTTCACACAGTCAGTTTTTTCACAAGTCACCCGCAATGAGGGTTTTCTGGATGTCAATAAGGGACTTCCTAATAGTTTTATTCAGGAAATTCCTTTTATCCCGGAGAGTTACAGGGGAAGTTTTTATGTGGAAGAAGAATGGATGACGGGAAATATTTATCTTCCGGATTCGAGCCTCATTGCCGGGGTTCCGTTGAGGTACGACCTTCAGGCTGACCGGTTGGAAATTCGTTTTCCGGACGGAGTACGTATTCTGGAAAATGAAGAAATCCTTCAGTTTGATGGGAAGGATATGGCAGGAAACGTCCGTGTGTTTGTTGGGGGGGACAGGTTTCGGTTTACCGACGAAAATGCACTTAGTGGTTTGGTAGAACTGCTCGTCAATGGCGAAAAGCTGAAACTCATTTCCCACTACGAACTGATTCTGAAGGAAGGCAATTATAATGTCCAGATTGACATCGGCGACCGGACACCCGAATGGGTCCAAAAGGAAAAGTTTTATTTTGTTGTCAACGAAGCGGTTTATGCCATTTCTGCGAATGCGCGCAAGCAGGAAATGTTTTTCGGAGGAAAAGCGGAAGTTGTTAACGAATTTGTCAAACAAAACCATCTTCATTTTAAGGAGAAGGGCGATTTAGTAAAGATTGCCATCTATTACAATTCGCTTTGACGGGCTAGGATTCTTCCAGTATAAGGGCATTTTTAATTTCACCCTGGGTAATATCAAACTCCTGATCGCCCGATTTTGCCCGAAAAGAAAACGTACCGGAAAGAAACCAGACTTTTGCGGTTTGGGAGGGTTCAAACTTTGTGATAATAAATGTACCGGAGAGACTCCGTGCATTCCAGGCATTGGTTCCGTCGAGAAACTCGGCTTTTACATTCGTATCCGAAAGTGAAAAGTCGCCGATATTATATTCGCCTTCTACCTCGTTGCCCGTATCTCGGATTCGGAGTTCAATTTTGTCATTCGTGCCGACCATTTTTCCGGTTACGCGGAGCAGGCCGGTGGAAGGTTTGTAATCACCCACGACTTCATCCGCCACAAAATCCAAGGGGAATTGTACCGGCAAATGTACCAGTGCCAACATCAATATTTCCAGAGAATCATCTGGCGGAACGGCCTCCGGCTTGCAACTTGGGCTTGCCATAGAGGCAATCAGAAGGAAAAAATAAACTTTTTTCATACTAATAAATTACTCAGCGCCTCTCCAGGTTCTCCGTGGTTTTTTCTTCACGTTATTGGAAAAACCACGGAGAACTCGGAGAAACACTGAGGAATGGAGAGCTTTTAAAAATTAATCCACATCCCACCAGATGGGGTCAGCCAGTTCGGCTCCGCCCTGGCGTTCCGTAGCGGCGGTGACATTGGCTCCATTGGTGGTTTGTTCTACCGCAGGGTAAAACATTCGTTTGGGAAATTCGCCGTTGTTTTGGTCGTTGAGGGCAATGGGGAGTTGCGGCCAATCGGTGCGGCGGAAATTCGTCCATGATTCAATGGGCTGCCCAAACATTGCGATCCATTTTTGGGTGCTTACGAGTTCAAGTCCACGGGCCGGGTCGTAGGCCACATTAGGATCGGCAAGAAAGGCATCTATGACCGCCGCATCGGTAATACCGTGTTGGTCAAACGATGCTTTGATGGCCGTTTCATAAGCGGTTTTGGCGTCTGCGGCAATCCAGCCACGGGCAGCAGCTTCGGCACGAATAAATTCCACCTCTGCATAAGTCATAAAATACAGCGGGGCAGCGGCTTCCAGAAAGGATGGGCCAAATTTGCAGGAAGTAAAGTTGTCCAATCCGACATCTCCCAGCCCATTGACCCCATTGGGTACTCCGACAAAATAACCTTCAATGTTGCGCTCTGCATACATCTCGGTGCGAGGGTCGGCAGGATTAAGGGAATCTCCGGAACCAATCAGACGGTCCATCATGGATTTGCTCATGCGGAAGTCATTGGGGCGACCCGAAAAATGAGAGTGGATCGGGTTGCGATTGCCGGGTACATCCACAAAATGCAGGGCAATGTTTTCGCTGTTACTGGAAATAAGCGGCTTGACGAGCATGGCTTCAATACCTGCCCGGGAAGTGGTGGGATCTACTTCGGAGAGATGCAGATACGCCCGGAGACGGAGCGAATTGGCAAATTTCTCCCAAAGATCAAGATCGCCATGCAACATCAGATCCTGCTCACCAAAACGGTCTATGCTGGATTTGTCCATCATTTTCACCGCATCGTCCAGGTCTTTAATGATCCCCTCATATACCGCCTGCTGGGTGTCAAAGGCGGGTGTCAGGTATTCATCCCCTTTTTCGGCCTGAAGTGCCTGAGAATAGGGAATATCTCCCCAAATGTCCGTAAGTGCCATAAAACCATACGCACTGAGGATTTTGG
This sequence comes from Bacteroidia bacterium, assembly GCA_033764335.1. GTDB lineage: Bacteria > Bacteroidota > Bacteroidia > J057 > J057 > JAGQVA01. The sequence continues at coordinate 38,803 of JANRJC010000063.1, forward strand.
CTACGGCGACCTGATTGGGCGATCCGTTGTCAATGATATAACGCAGGTCTTTCAGGTTATTGTCGTAGATATTATTCCAGAAAATATTGATGTCGTCCAACCTCGGGCTATACTGGTCTTCCTCCGGATACGCACCCGAAGCGTGTTGTTGTACCCACAGACCGATGTAATTGATGCCCAATTGATAGTTGGTATAATAGGCCAAATCCACAATCGCGCCCGGCAAAACAAACTCCGGAGAAGCATTAGCCGGGGCATTGGGGTTGCTGTTAAACTCATCAAACCGCTGCTCACAGGCTCCGAGCAACATCATAAAGGTCAGAGCCAAAGCCGGTGAAATTTTTATGAATGATTTTTTCATACTTTTCTTTTTTACTGCTGAAATACTAAAGTTTAAGGGTAATTGTGCCGCCAAAACTCCGGACAGAAGGTATGCCGTTTACTTCAAACCCTTGTCCGTTCGAAGCTCCGTATGCGCTGCTTTCGGGATCCACATTGGGTACATTTGAATGAATGATCCAAAGATTACGTCCCTGAAGCGCAAGGGTCAATCCCTTAAAAGGCGTTTTGGACATGACCGTTGACGGCAGCGAATATCCCAGTTTTACTTCTCTCAGTTTTACATAAGTGGCATCATAAACACCGGCTTCCTGTGCGGAAAAAGTGCGGTGCCAGTATTCTTCGGCATTTACCGGAATGTCATTGGGGCGGAAAGTACCGTCGGAATTGCGGGCAACGCCCTCGGCGATATAGTCTCCGTTCCGTCCTTCTGTGGTGTAGGACAATACACCGGAATAACCGCCAAAGAAATTGGTCAGCGAAAACATATCACCGCCTTGTTTCCAGTCAACGAGGAAACTCAAATAGGCACCTTTCCAAGAAATCGAGTTATTGATCCCCATCAAAAAGTCGGGCTGGATATTGCCCAATACCTGATTGCCTCCCGGTGCACGTGTCGGACGTCCGTCATCTTCGATGATCCTTTCGCCAAAATAGGGGCTATTTTCGTCGGTCACCCGGTTCCATGCTGTACCGTAAAGAATGCCATAAGGCTGACCGGGACGAGCTTCCAACTGCGCACGGTGGGTTTCCAGAATAATGGATTCTACCTGCGGGTGTAATTCTACGACGTTGCTGTTGTTTTTGGCAAAATTGACGGCAATATTCCAGTCAAAACCGCCCGCGGTGGACACAGGAGCCGCCAAAAGCATCACTTCGATCCCGCTATTCTGGATTTCGCCGGCATTGATTACCTGGCTGCTGAATCCGGTAGAAGAAGGCAGCGTGAGTTTCATCAGCTGGTTTTGAGTAGAAGCCGAATAATACGTTACGTCAATGCCCAGGCGATTCTCGAAAAACCGAATATCTGCGCCCACTTCCCAAGAGGTAGTCGCTTCGGGTAAAAGGTTCGCATTTGCAAGCTCGTCGCCCAAAGCAAACGAAGGTTGTCCATTAAAAGGGAAAGTAATGTCTGCGCTGTTGTCTGCGATCCGTTTTTTCACAAAATAGGACTGAAGCACAAAGGGATCTGTATCATTTCCAACCTGGGCTAAACCCGCACGGATTTTTCCAAAGCTGATAAAACCGGGCAACGATAAAGCATCTGAAAAGACAAAACTACCACTGGCTGACGGGTAAAAGTAGGAACGATTTCCGGCAGGCAACGTGGATGACCAGTCATTTCTTCCGGTGAGATCGAGGAAAAGATAATTTTTATAGGACAACTGCCCCGCAGCATATACGCCGTTGATCCGTTTGGCGGTCTGAAATTCCCGTGAGTCGGGTGTACCGCGGGCGTTGCTGATATTGTAAATGTCGGGAATCAAGAGACCTTCCACATAGGTAAACTCATTGTCAACGGTATTGTGGAACCGGTTGGCACCGACGAGCAGGCTACCGCTGAAATCGGAAGTAAAATCTGTTTTTGCGCTCAGTACAAAGTCAATATTATAGGTATTGACATTGTAATTGTCGTGGACAAATCCTCCGGTACGGCGGGAAGAAGGGTCTTTCATACCTGCACGATAAACCTGTTCCCGACGATCGGAATAAAAATCTGTACCTGCTCGCAGATAAGCACTCAACCATGAGGTAAGGTCGTAATTGATCTTAAAATTACCGATGATGCGGTCGCGGCGGTCGGTGTTTACATTTTCATTCAGGCTGGCGTAAGGATTGTTTTGCCACGCAGGTATCGGTGCAATCGGCCATCCGTAAGCTTCGCTGTAATTGGGGTCGGAAAGATTTAGAATAAAACTTCCGTCCTCATTTTTATAATCTTTAAACCGAGAATAATCAATCTGCCGACCGTGCCAGTTAAACATGGACTGGAAAACGTTTTGCCCATCATAACCGGTGAGCGGGCGGTTTTTGCCCTGCGTGACCGAATAGTTTACGCTTGAGGTAATACTCAGTTTTTCGGTAGCTTTCAGGGTGGCTTTTAAACCGATATTGGTTCTGCCCAGACCTGTATTGGGCATAATGCCTTTTTGATCGAGGTTAGAAAGCGAAAACCGGAACTGCGCCAGATCATTTCCGCCCTGAAGAGAGGCATTATTGACAAAATTATAACCGGTTTCGAAGAAGTTTTTCACGTTGTCGGGATTAGCTACCCAGGGCACGTCTTCAGCGAAAACATTTTTCATAATCCTTCCATCCAATGGATGTCCCCAGCTTTCGTCCACGTCCAGGTAGTCGGGATAGTCCACAAGCCCGTATCCGCCCTGCCCGTATTCGTTCTGAAACTCCGGAAGTCGAAGGGGAGTTTGAAGCGAATAAGAACTGCTCAGCGTAACGCCCACACCTTTTTGGGCGGCTCCTGATTTGGTGGTGATGATAATGGCTCCGTTTTGTGCGCGGGAACCGTAGAGTGCAACTGCGGTCGGCCCTTTCAGCACACTCATGCTTTCGATATCATCGGGGTTGAGGTCAGAAATAGCATTTCCATAATCTGCACCGCCCTGTTCTTCGTCGCCTTTACGGGTTCCGTTGGCGGGTTCGTTGGTGCTATTGCGCGGGCTGGAAGAAAACTGGGTATTGTCCAGCGGAATTCCATCCACAACAAACAGCGGCTGGTTGTTGCCGAGCAAAGAAGATGCGCCGCGTATTACAATCCGGGAGGAAGCACCGGGCGCTCCGGAGGAACTGGTGACTTGCACCCCGGCGATTTTTCCGGCGAGAGAATTGACAATATTGGATTCTTTGGTCTCAACCAAGTCTTGGCCTTTTAACTCCTGTACGGCATATCCCAGGGCTTTTTTATCCCTTTGTACACCGAGAGCAGTAATGACTACCTCATCCAAAGAATTTACTTCTTCCACAAGGCTGATGTCCAGCGTGGTCTGACTGCCCACTTCAATCTCACGGGTATCGTAGCCATAAAAAGAAACAATCAGCACACCGCCGCTGGCAGGTACTCGAACCTGATACCGCCCCTGATCGTCGGTAAAAGCTCCCACAGTCGTACCTTTCAGCAAAACCGTTGCACCCGAAAGGGCCGTTCCATTTTCCGCAGCAGTAACCTTACCGGATACGACGCGATCCTGCGCCCGAAGGTGCTGGACCATGAAAATGGAAAAAATCAGAAAAATCATTCGTAGTTTAAGACTCATAAAATAAAGGTTAAGGGTGAAATTCCGAAACAACAAGCCACCTGCCCGAGGAAATTCTCAGGCAGCAAACCATCTGGCTGACCACACACTTTAAAATCTTTCTGGAATCAGTAACGTGCAAGGTACAAGATTCTCAAAAAATAGTTATTTCCGGCTTTGGGATTTAGCCGAACACCTGATTTACCTTGACGGAAAGCTATTAGTTACGGACGAACAATGATTCGTCACGACGAACGACCCGATTTTATAGACGAAAGGCGTTTAGGAGAAATATTAGTTTTTTCCCGGAGGAATATGCTGGGTAAGATACCTCGTCAATAGCCCGTACAGATGATACGAGGTGCCTGCGCCCTCGCTGATGCTGTGGGTCCGGTTGGGGTAAGCCATCATATCAAAAGGCCGGTTGCGACGGATTAGTTCGTTTATAAGGATTTCGGTGTTTTGATAGTGGACATTATCATCGCCGGTTCCGTGTACAAGTAAAAGATTGCCCTTAAGATTTTGGGCAAAAGTAACGGGCGACCCCAATCGGTATCCCTCGGGGTTTTCGGCGAGCAGCCCCATATACCTTTCCTGATAGATAGCGTCATACAATCGTTGATCCGCTACAGGCGCCACGGACATACCGGTGTGATACAATTCCGGATAACGAAACATCATGTTCAGGGTCATCGAACCGCCCCCGCTCCAGCCCCAGATAGCGATTTTTTTGGCGTCCACCCAGTCCCAGCTACTCACTTCCCGAACTGCATCTGCCTGGTCATCTGATGCCAGAATACCAATCTGTCCATAAACGATTTTCCGCCAATCGCGGCCTTTTAACGAAGGTGTGCCCCGGTTGTCCACCGTCATCACAACATAACCCATCTGCGAAAGCATCAGGTGCCAGAGATAACGATTTCCACCCCAAACATCTTTTGCTGTTTGTACCCACGGTTCTCCGTAAACATAAAACAACACCGGGTATTTTTTTGTGGGATCAAAATCCGGAGGCTGGATATACCACCCGTCCATGTCGGCTCCGTCGCGGGTGCGCACATTAAAATAACGGGTTTCTCCGGTTTTAAGAGCGCTGAGTTTCTGTCGCAGGGTTTCATTGGTGGCCCATACGCTGACGGTCTGGTGGTCGGGCAGACTTACCAGCTCCGCCATGGGAGGTTCTCCCATCGCTGACCAGGTATGAATCGCATATTGCCCATCGGGCGAAACATCATAAGAATGAGTGCCCGGCTGGCTCGAAGGCGAAATCCCTTCGGCAATGCCCGTTCCGTTCAGTGGTGTGCGAAAGATATATCGCTGGTTAGGGTTTTCCGGCGAAGCGATATAATAAAACCAACCACCTTTGGGGTCAACACCTACAATTTTTTCCACGTCGTAATCCGCCGGGGTAAGGCATTGAAGATTTCCATTATTGAGCGAAACCCGCCATACATGCCGCCAGCCATCTCTTTCGCTGAGCCAGAGGAAAGTTTTGCCTTTCTCGGCCCATACTATATCGTCCATCAGTTCTACCCAGGCAGAGTCTTTTTCGATAAATAGATTTTTGACCTCACCGGACGCAATATTTCCGACCATCACCCGGTTGCGGTTTTGTTTGCGGTTGAGTTGTTGGAGTAAAATTTCCCCTTCGTTTATCCAGTCCAGTCTCGCCAGATAATGGTTTCGAGGATCTCCGTCAACCTCCATCCAGGTGATTTTCCCTCCACGTACAGAGACAACGCCCACTTTTGCTGCGGCATTCTGCTCGCCTACTTTCGGATAAGGGATAGAATGAATTTGAGGATACAGTGAGTCGGTATTATTAACAATATAAAAATCTCTTACCCCGGAAACATTCAACTGCCAAAAGGCAATGTTTAATCCGTCCGGGCTCCATCGAAATCCATCCTGAAGCGAAAGTTCCTCCTCATACGCCCAGTCAAAAGTACCATTAATAATTGTCGCCGAGCCGTCCAGGGTAAGTGGGGTAACCCTCCCGTCGGAAATTTGTTCCACATACAGATTGTTTTCCCTTACATAAGCAACACGGGAACCATCGGGAGAAAATTTGGCAAACATGAGGCTCGAAGGGCGCAGATTTTTTCCGATTTGGGTGAGTTTGCGGGAAGTCCTGTCCAATACCCAGTAATCCCCGCGGGTGTGGTCGCGCCATACCTTCTGAGTATTGGTGAAGATAAGCAGTTGATTCATATCTGCCGACCATTGGTAATCCGCAATTTCAAGCGGAGGCATTCCTATTGCGGGAATCAGCCATTCGGCAGGAACCAGAACGGTGCGTTTGCCCGTTTTGGACAGATACTCAACAATGTCGGTTCCCCCCGATTTGCCTAAAGAAGGTTCGAGCGTGGTAAAGGATTTCCCCTCTTCCAACCATTGAGAAGGACCAAAGGATTCTGGAGAAAATTCACGGTCTCGGAAAATTCGCTCTAGAGAAAGCAGCGATGAGTCAAGGGTTTGTCCGAAAAAAAGAATCGGGAGAAAGAGGAGGAGAAAAATAAAACTTCGCAACATGTCGTGGTACTTTTGCGGAATTTAGAATAATAAATTGGGAAAACGCAAGTACAGGACATAAGATTTGACTTTTACATAGTTTTCAATCGGCGCAAACCAAAATGTCGCGCCCGGGGTCTTGGGAGTCCACCGCCGAGTGTTTGAAACAAGGAATCTTTCGTACTCACGCGCGCTACGACGCAACCCCTGAAAAAAAAGGGGAAATGGGCCTTCCAGCTACAAACATTCGACCTCTCCGAGGTCTTGCCTGTCGGCAAAACCCCGCATAACTACCGTTTTGGCACTTTTCCGGCTAGGCCGGGACTTCCCGGAGGGGACCTATCGGCCGGAGGAGTCATATGTTTGTAGCCCCGAGCCGATGCCCTCTATTTTTATTTCAAAAGGCGCGTCCTCGCACGCCTATTTGGCCTTTACCGGGTTGTTAATCTATCGTTAAATCCTTTTTTTGCCTTGTCAACTTTGCCTGAAACGAACGGCCCAGATTCAAACTTTTCTTCACAATTCTAAGATTTGCTTTAGCTTTATGGTACTGCCTAAATTCTTTCTCATAGAAAAAATACTATTGCCGAAGTAAGAGGTATTGAATTTTTTTATGGATATTGTAACCTTCAAATCGTATAAGGAAAAGATAAAGTTAAGACATGAAGAATACGGCATCCCAATACTTAAACCGCATAACTGTAAATCCGGAGGTTTGCCATGGAAAACCCTGCATCCGGGGGATGCGATGGCCTGTAGAAGTATTACTGGATATGCTGCTATCGGAGATGCGTTTTGAAGAAATCTTGGAGGATCATCCCGAACTAGAAAAAGAAGACATCTTGGCTAGCCTTGAGTTTGCGAAAATCCTTGTTTCGGGAAGAACCATAACACTAGCAGCATGACATTCAAAGTTTTGTGTGATGTCCATATAGCCTATAAGGTTGTCCGCTATTTTGAAAGTAAAGGACATGAAGCAATACATGTAAATAATATGCTTGATGGTTTCTACACAAAGGATTCCGAAATTAGCCATTATGCAAATGAAAACGGATTTACGGTAATGACGAAAGACGCTGACTTCAAAAACAGTCATCTTCTAGAAAACTCACCGGTCAGATTACTAAAAGTCAGTTTAGGAAATATCCCCACCTCAAGATTGATCGAAATTTTAGAAGCCAATCTTAATGAGATTGTGACACATTTTCAAATGGAAAAATGTTTCATCGAATTGGGAGACGGTTTTATGGAAGTGCTCAATTAAAAACGGGCGCAAACAAAAATGTCGCCCTACGGTCGGTTCTCTGAAAAGGTACCTCCTTCCTTCGGTCGTCGGGAAGACCCGTTGTGTCAATAAAAACGCGCTTCTCCGGATGGAGAAGCACATTCTTGACGGAGCAGCCCGGCACCCTGACGACCAACGGAAGTCGAATATCCCCGAGAGAAGGGTCTTTTCGCTATTTTTAAGTATTGCGACAACTTGGTTTGCACCCCCTCTCCGAGGTCTTGCCTGTCGGCAAAATCCCGCATAACTACCGTTTTGGCACTTTTCCGGCTAGGCCGGGACTTCCCGGAGGGGACCTATCGGCCGGAGGAGTCATATGTTTGTAGCCCCGAGCCGATCCCCTATATTTTTATTTCAAAAGGCGCGTCCTCGCACGCCTATTGGGCCTTCACCGGGTTGTTAATCTATCGTTAAATCCTTTTTTTGCCTTGTCAACTTTGGCCGAAGTAAGAGAGTTTGCGAAAATCAATTAAAAAACACACACCATCTCTAAAAATAGCAGAGCCTTCCGAACAAAAGTTGCGGAAGGCTCAAAACTAGGATATAAAACCCATTTCTCCGGGGCAGGGAATGGGAATGCCATTCTTTTAGTTTAGGATGGCATATTCATAAAGCTTTAGGTAGTAGTCATAACATTCTTCCACAAGAGATTCTAGGTGCTCCGGAATTTCATCGAACGATTTTTCTTCGTAAGGCATAAATCCGGTGGACTGATGGACTTGATCATACCAATATTTTCCCCAAATCCCTTCCTGTGGCAGAGTTCCGGACTGCCATTTAAGCATTGTGTCTGCAAAGTTTATTCCGGTTCGGCTGCACACTCGCTTGATCTGAGCCTTGGGGTTCAGCCGTATATGTTTTACATCAATGACGAGCGGGTTTTTGCCCTGAGCGCGCAGCCTTTCGAATAATTCATACTGCATCTTATAAGCAGTGTCCAGCATTTCGGGGTTAGGGATATAACGCAGCAGCGAAGGGATGGCCTCACGCGGGTTGCGAATCAAAAATATATTCTCCAATTCATTGACAAAACCCAGGTCAAGCCCCACGAGGTGATGAGGCATGTCTTTGATAAAGAGTACCGGACGCGAGTGATCGCCGAGTATTCCGTTAGATATAACAGACTCCGCCGCGGTATCCACCTGTGCCAACACTTCTTCCCTGCCCGGATGTTGAGCACCGGTACGTTTCAGATAATGGCCGTATAAAGGCTCATCCATCACGACGGTATCTCCGCGTTGAGCAAATGCATACAGAAACGCCGAGGAGCCATTTCGCGGGCCGGACCAGACACAGATACGTTTGGTGGTAGTCATAAGCGCAAGCGGTTAGGGAAAATCGTTAACAAAAACGAATGGATGAATAAAGGTACGATTTACGAACTGAATAATCGCGGTGAATATTATCCATTTTTTATACTATTTTAGCAGAGAATTTTGTTTATCCACAATTTTGAGCTATAAAAATACGCATGATGAAGGCGATTTTTTTTCAAATTCCGCAATCGCTGGGCGAATCCTTTAGTATTTCTTTAGATGAAGGGCCTTATTTTTTTACGCCTTTACATTTTCACTATGCCTGCCAGCTTTCGCTCATCCTCGAAAGTACGGGCACCCGATTTGTCGGGGATAATATCGAACGGTTTGAAGCCGGAGACCTCATTTTACTAGGCTCCAATATTCCCCATGTTTTCCGCAATGACCCGGCGTATTATGAAACCGGTTCGCCGATCAAAGCCCGAGCGATCCATGTTTTTTTTACCCCCGATTTTCCTGGAGAAAAGTTTATGTCTCTGCCCGAAACCACGGCGATCCGACAGTTACTTATCCATGCGGGAAGAGGGTTGAAAATAATGGGCAAAACCCGTGAAATTATCACCGAAAAAATGCTCCATATTCGGGAAAAACAGGGATTGCCCCGGCTTTTGGAACTTTTGGGCATATTAGATATACTTTCCCATTCTACCGAACTCATTTTCCTCTCCAGTCGCGTTTCGGATCCTTCGCTGAAAAAATCGGATAGCGATAAAATCAACGATGTATTTAATTTTGTCATGGGCAACTACCAGGAGGAAGTGCGACTGGAACAGGTAGCCTCCGTAGCGCACATGAGTCCGACGGCCTTTTGCCGTTATTTCAAACGCAGTACCCAGAAGACCTTCTCTCAATTTCTCAACGAAATCCGCATAGGACATGCCTGTCGTTTGTTACGGGAAGAGCGGTTTCCTATTGCAGAAATCGGCTTTATCTGTGGATTTAATAATACCTCCAACTTCAACCGCCGGTTTAAAACCATTACGGGGTTCACCCCCAAAGAGTATCAGCGAAAACATTCTCTCGGGTAAAATCGCAATCCTTTTCCCATTTATCCCGACAAAATATTAGATTGTCCGGCAAATGGATTATTATGGCTCTAACTGCTCTTGCTCCGACCCTTCAGGAAATCATCTTCGCCCGTGCGAGGCTTGATACGCGGATAAAAGAAACTCCGGTAGTCAGTTGGGATTCGCTGACAAAAGACAACCTTTTGGGAAAAGATACCCAAGTCTATATCAAACTGGAATTATTTCAATTTGCCGGCAGCTTTAAACCTCGGGGCGCTTTACTGGTAATGATGGAACTGGACGAAGAGGGCCTCAAAAAAGGAGTTACTGCCGTCAGTGCCGGAAACCATGCCATTGCCGTAGGATACGCTGCCCAAGTACTTGGCACTCACGCCAAAGTAGTAATGCCCCGGACAGCGAATCCCTTCCGGATTCAGCGATGCCGGGAATTAGGTACAGAAGTAGTGCTGGTAGAAAATGTAGTTCGTGCATTTGAAGAAGTATCCCGCATCCAGCGGGAAGAAGGCCGAACCTTTGTACATCCCTTTGAGGGGCCGCTCACCGCTTTGGGCACAGCTACCATCGGGCTGGAATATACCCGCCAGGTTGCCCGAATGGACGCAGTAATCATTCCCGTAGGCGGCGGCGGACTCGCCGGAGGCATGGCATGTGCCATCCGGCAAATCAATCCGGAGTGCCGGATTTTGGGCGTAGAACCCGTCGGAGCCGATACCATGTACCGCAGTTTTATTTCCGGAAAACCCGAATCCCTCGAAGCCGTGCGCACCATCGCCGACAGTTTAGGCTCTCCTTTTGCCATGCCTTACAGCCTGGATTTGTGCAGACGATACCTGGAGAAAATCGTACTCGTAGAAGATGATGAAATACGCAACGCTATGCGGCTGATGTTCAACGAATTAAAACTCGCAGCCGAACCCGCCGCTGCCGCTTCCCTCGCCGCCCTGTTAGGCCCGCTGCGCGAAGAACTCAAAGGGAAAAAAGTCGGGCTGATTGCCTGCGGATCCAATATAGACCTCGAAACCTTTTATCAATTGATTAAACAATGAAACGAAGAAACTTTGTCAAAAATGCTGCCGCCGCCACTGTGGTTGGCCTTAGCGCAGCTTCACTCACAGCCTCTCCTCAAAAGAAAAAAAAGGAGTCGGTCTTCCACGAGTTGCGTGTGTATCATGTCAATTTCGGGCGAAGCCAGAAAACCCTGACCGACTACCTGAAAGACGGGCTGATACCGGCGCTCAACCGACTGGGAATGAAAAATGTCGGCGTTTTTACCGAATTACATGCCCCCCAGCCAACGAAAATTTATGTCCTGATTACCTATCCCGCCTTTAAAGATTTTGCCGGTTTGAGCGAATCCCTGGCTGCGGATTCGACTTATCAGTCTGCCTGCGCACCTTATTTGCAGGTCGGGTCTGACAAAGCGATATTCAGCCATTACGAATCCAGCCTGATGTCGGCCTTTGAGTCCGTGCCCAATATCGAAGTGCCCGCTGCGGCTCAAACCAATGGCCCTCGTATATTCGAACTTCGGCTTTACCAAAGCCATAACGAAGACGCCAACCGGCGAAAAGTTTTGATGTTTGACAAAGAAGAAACTGCCTTATTCCGCAAAGTGAAAATGATGCCCGTATTTTTTGGGAAAACCCTTATCGGCGACAATATGCCTAACCTGACCTATATGCTCACTTTTAAGGATATGGCTGAAAGAGACGCCAACTGGAATGACTTTATCAGCAGCGATGAATGGAATAAGATGAGAAATTTGCCGGAATATGCCGACACTGTTTCCAATATTATACGTACTTTCCTTATACCGATGGATTTCTCCCAGGTATAAAGAAAAACGGAGTTTATGATAAAACTTTCTTTCTTTTTTGCTCTGCTTTTTATTGCAACGCATATTCTCTTTGCTCAGGAAAACAGAGGTGCGGGGTTGCTGATGGATGACGAGGGTTATGAAAATATACCTATAGCTCAGATTCCAAACCCCGATGAGACCGGACGCAGAACCGCACCTGCTGTTTCACTGAAAAATTTTTCGCCCTTGCCCAAGGATCAGGGTAAGTACAATAACTGCGTAGGCTGGGCAACCGCTTATACGGCACGTACTATTGTGGAAGCCCAAAAAGAAGGTTGGACAAATCAGGCATTTATTACCGAAAATGCATTTTCACCCGGGTTTGTATATAAACTTATCAGCCCGGATGTTTCGTGTTATTCACCGGTATCCATAGACGAAGCGATGAAAGTAATGGCGCAGACCGGTACGGTAAAATTTTCCGACCTCAAAGATGCCTGTCCGGGACAGATTCCTTCGGGGCTTATCCGCACCGCTGCCCAATACAAAATCAAAGCCTATAACCGTCTTTTTTACCTGAAAGACACCCCGGAAACCAAACTCGAATCGGTGCGGCAAAGCATCGCCAATGGCATACCGGTGGTGATTGGTTTCCGCTGTCCGCCTTCTTTTGAAAAAGCCGATGGGCAGGCCGTCTGGAATCCCGCAGAAAGCCCCTCCACCACAAACTACTTCGGCCATGCCATGTGCGTCATCGGGTATGACGAACGCAAATACGGAGGCGCCTTTGAAATTCAAAACAGCTGGGGAACCGGCTGGGGAGACAACGGTTATATCTGGGTGCGGTACGACGACTTTGCGGCTTTTGCCAAATATGCCTATATCCTCCAGCAGCAAAACCCCCGCCCCGAAACGGTTGCCGGAAGTCCCAGCCCTTCCCCTACCACCGAAAAACCCCGTACCCTTACGCCCGAAACACCCCTCATGGACATGGCAGGACGCATTACCTTCACCGATGAAACCGGCGAAAATATGCAACTGCGGTTGTACGGCAATTTTTACCGCTTCCGTAAAATCTATCAAGGGGGGAATCGCTATAAACTCAAAATCGAAGGAAAACAAGGTTATGTATATGTGATTGGGTTTGATCCTAACCGGCAGATTTATACGATTTTTCCGAGTCAGCGGGATCAGTCTGCCCAGGTAGGTTCACAAGGAAAAAGTATTTCCCTCCCTTCCTCCGACAATTTTTACCGAATGCATACAAGCCTGGGAGAAGAGTACCTTTGTGTATTGTTTAGTAAAAAACCGCTGAATATCTTCAACCTTACCGAACAGTTGGAACGCACTCCAGGCAGCATTTTTCAGCGGGTAGAACAGGTTCTGGGGGATCAGAAACTTTCGGCAAAGGATATGAGTTATTTTCCTACACAAGCAGCTTTTTCAGGCAGTAGCCAGGAAAAATCCGTAGCAGTGGTAATTGTACAGTTGAAGCGCAGATAAAGGGCTTATTGCCCGAATATATGATGATATTGGGGTTGATATTGCTGGGTTTAATGCTTCTGTCGGGGGTAATATTCTGGGTCGGTCCCCGACCTCCGAAACCTGTGTATCAAATGGATTTGCCTATTCTCCCCTCCAACCTCCGGGAATTGGAAAAGTTTATTCATGAGACGGAACTCCAGACTCCCCATTTAAGACCCGACAACGAAGCGCGTATTCTTTGGGCCAAAGGAAGCGAATACCAGAAAACCCCTTACAGCCTTGTTTTTTTGCACGGTTTTTCGGCGAGTTATAAAGAAATAGACCCTATTCACCGCGAATTTGGGGAGCGATACGGCTGTAACGTCTATCTTAGCCGCCTTCACGCCCACGGTGTGGACACCCCCGAGCCGATGCTCGATTTTACCCCCGAGAGTTTTATGGATTCCGGCCTCTTTGCTCTGGCCGTCGGAGAACAAATCGGCGAAAAAGTAATCCTTATCACCGCCTCCACCGGCTCTACTTTGGGCATTTACCTCGCGGCCCATTTTCCGGAAATTGCAGCACTGATCTGTTATTCGCCCAATATAGATTTGTATTCCAGCATAACTCGTTTGCTGGCAGGGCCGTGGGGATTACATTTGGCGCGGCTGGTTTTCCGGGGAAATTACCGGGATCGGGAGATTGAAGGCCCCGGCAGACAGTATTGGATTGCAAGACACCGGATTGAGGCATTAATCGCTCTGAAGAATCTGATACGCTCGACGATGAAACCGGAGACATTTCAGCGAGTAAAACAACCCTTTTTTATGGCGTATTACTACAAAAATCGTCAATTACAGGACAAAACCGTATCCGTGCAGAAGATGCAGAAAATGTATCGGCTGTTGGGGACGCCGCCGGAATTAAAGTGGAAAAAAAGTTTTCCTCAGGCAGGCGTACATGCCATCGGCAGCCCCTATACCTCCGGCGAAGCCGAAGCCTTAAAAGCCGAGACCTTCCGCTTCGCAGAAGAAGTGCTGAAACTGAGGAAGATCTAGATAAAATGTGCTCAAGCGTTTTTACTCCCCTATCGCACCAGGGTCACATTTCCGGTCCTCCTTCCCGACCACTCCGAGCCGTCGTCAAATACGGCTTCATGCACCTGATAAATATACACCCCGGATGTCATTAGGCTTCCTTTCCGATCATTGCCGTTCCACCATTCGGTTGGAATTCCGTCGGTGAGGTTTTTTGACTCCCACAACAGTTCTCCCCACCGCGAATAAACCGCGATATGATAGGCTTTCAGGCCAATGCCCCGAGGGAAAAATACGGTAAACAAATCCCCGGATTGAGGATATCCTTCCTCCGGCTGGGTTCCGCTTACCGGGGCAAAAGCCGTTGGAATTTGCAAACCTTCAATCCCGCCGATATTGATCGTCTGCCAAGCTGTATCGGTGCAGCCATTGGCGGCGTAGGCGATCAGGGAAACCTCGTAGGAGGTATTTACGCGGTATTGGTATAACGGGCTTTCAACATTCGAGGTGTCGCCGTTGCCAAAGCTCCAAAGGTAACGGTCGGCAAAAAAGGACTCGTTGGTAAACCGCACCAAACCATCGGGTAATCCCGGAATCAGACTCGTATCTTTCGCCGTAAAATTTGCCAGCGGACTTTTAAATACGGTAATCAGGTCGTCGTATCGGAGGGTATCGCCGCATTTTCCATTGTAAGAAACAATTAACTCCACGTCATACACGCCCTCCTGATCGTATCGGTGAACCGGCATTGAATCCACACTCACCGCACCATCGCCAAAATCCCAGCGCCATTGGGTCGCATTCACCGACATATCCCGAAAAACCACACTTTCCCCTTCACATACATTCACCGGATCAGCCACAAACAAAGCCTCCGACTGCGGATAAACTTGGATTGTTCGGGAAAACGTATCGGCACAGCCATAAGTATTAATCGCCACCAGGCGAACTTCATACGTTCCGGGTTGGTCAAAAAATACTACCGGATTTTTCAGGCTTGAACTGTCTCCATTGCCAAAAAACCAACGATAACTCAAACCCAGCGCCGCTGAAAAAGACTGGTTGGTGAAACGCACCGTCGCCGACTGGCAGGCTTCATACAAAGAAGCCTCAAAACCGGCGACCGGTGCACTTCCTATCCGTATCTGCGTCGTCGCCGAATCAAAACAAAAATCAGCGGTGTCCACCATCAGTTTGACCGTAAATACCGTATCGGTCGGATAATAGATATGCTCCGGATTTGCCTGGAGAGAAAAACCGCTACCATCTCCAAAATCCCAAAACGAGTGACTGAAGTTGCTGCTGTTATTGGAAAAAACCACCTGTAAAGGCGAACAGCCACGGTCAGGTTGCGGCTGAAAATTTGCCACGGGCTGCGGCAAAACCGTTACCTGATCCGTAAGCGTGTCTCTGCAACCGTAGGCATTTGTCACAACTAAACGCACTGAAAAAGTTCCGGTCTGCTGAAAAATATGCGCCGGATTTTTTAACACCGAAGTACTCCCATCGCCAAAGGACCACTCATACGTCAGTGGCAAAGTTGATTGTGATTGGTCTGTAAACTGATTTAAGGCCGGAGTGCCACAAAACTTGTCCCAGCCTGTGCCCAAAGCCGCCAGCGGCGGACTTGCCGTGCAGACCTGAAAAGTTGTCGTATCAAAACAAAATCCCGCAGTATCGGCTACCATGCGAATTTGATAACAAGTATCCGGAGGAGAATTAAAGGTCACATTCACCGGATTACCTGAGAAAAACTGCCCATTGATCAGCCACTCGCGCCCACTGCTGTTGAGCGAATTGTCGGTGAAAATTACCGGCAACGGCACACAACCGAGCGTGTCCGAAGCGGCGAGAATCGCCTGCGGTATTGGCAATACAACGATTGTTTTACTTGCGGTGTCTTCACAATTAAACGCATTTACCGTAGTCAGCACAACGGGATAAACACCGACGGCATTATAAACATGTACGGGGTGTATTTGAGTGGAAAGAGGCGAATTATCCCCAAAATCCCATGAATAAGCAAGAATTGTATCGCCCGACGAAAGATTGTGAAAACTGATTGGCACGCCCGGGCCACAAACCGTGTCCATATTTGCCGCAAAATCTGCAGAGGGAACCTCATGTATCCGGATGTTTTCACTGGTATTGTTGCGGCAACCGAGATTATCCACGACGGTGAGACTGGCCGTGTAAAAACCCGTAGTTGTATAAGTATGCGTCGGTTGAGACAATGTGCTGAAACTGCCATCGCCGAAATTCCAGATGTAGTTGAGATTAGGCGGAACGTTGGTGAAACTCACCGCCAGCGGCGGGCAACCCGCCGTATCGGAAGGCGAAAAACTTACGAGAGGGGGAGGTAATACAGTAATTGGCAAACTTGCCTGATTACTGCAAGAGTTGGTATCGGCAAAAGCCGTAAGGATAACGGTATAAACTCCGGCAATTGGGTAAATATGAGAAGGATTAAATGCCGTGCTCAATCCACCGTCGCCAAAGTCCCAGTTTTGGGCGTTTATACCCTGGGAAAGATTCGTAAAATTGACCGTATCACCCTGGCAGATGGTAGCCGTGTCGGCAGTAAATGCCACAAATGGTTGCGGATAAACCGTTATCACCACTTCATTCGTATCGTAACTACAGCCATTATTCACACAATGACTCACGGTATAGGTTCCCGGATTGGTGAATGTATAACTCACCGTATCGCCCGTCGGATTGGTTCCATCCATTTCCCAACAAAGAAAAGGCGCACCGGAAAGATCAGCAAAAGTAACCGTGAGCGGCGCGCAACCTGAAAGATCGCTGGTATTAAATAAAGCATCAAGGGTATTGGGCAAAACTACGATCTCCTGCCGCCCGGTATCCGTACCGCATTGATTGGCCGCTACCAGAAAAATCTCATAGACGCTAAACCCGGTGCTGTCAAGGTGTGAATAATATTGAATTGGGGGAATACTATCCGTCGAAAAAAGATTTCCGGGCGAAAAGGTGTTTAAATACCAGAAAAAATCATCGGGTTTTCCGGTGGTCAAATTGCCAAATTGGATCGGCAAAACCGAACAACCCGTATCCACCTGCGAATCAAAAATTACCTGTGGTCGCGGGTAAACGGTTATGATCTGACTGGCGGTTACTGTATCACAAAGATTGACAATCGTCAAGGTGACCGTATAATGAGCCACATCGGTACTGTCCAAAAACAAATGCGGAGCAGGGGTGCAGTTATTCTCCGTCTGTCCGTCGCCAAAAGTCCAGAAACAAGTTCCGCCCGCGATATTGCTTGTATTGGTAAAGGTTACGGTCAGCGGAGCACAGCCGCTGTCCACATTTACCGTAAAACTCGCCGAAGGTGGTTCGGAAATGGTGATCGTTCGGCTCACCGAATCCACACAGCCATTGGCATTATAGGCATACTGAACAATGGTGAAAATACCCGGAAATGTGTAAATATGATTATTGGAACCGGTCTGTGGAGTGCCGTCGCCGTAATTCCAAATATGTGAAGTAGCATACACCGAATTGAGAGGGAAAGTGAGATTCTGACCGATACAGCCTACAAGCGGCCCCCCAAATCCGGGAGTTGGCAACGAATCCCCGTAAATCAAACGACAATCACGACTGTTACAATTAAAGCCATTCACGATGGAATAACAAACCTGATCGGTTGTACCCGGAGGAACTACCGAAGGGTCGTAAAGCCCTGTATTCGGATTTACAATTCCCAGCCCGGTCCATGCACCACCAGATACGGAAGCAGGCAGAAAAAACTGCCCCGCCGAAGTACAGACAACCGTATCGGGGCCGATCGAAACGGTTGTGGTATCCTGAATAAAAACCTGAGTTATATCCGAAACTTCACAGCTTGTTCCGGCAAAAAGGGTATAAGTAAAAGCATTATTCCCCGAAGCCATCAGAAGTGTATTAAATGTCCCGGAAAGGGGGTCTGTGAGATAATTTCCCGATAAAATACTCCATACACCTCCTTGCGGAAAAGCACCGATAAGAGTCCCTATTCCTGCATTAAAACACAAAGTATCCCCAAGGCCGGCATCCACTCCGGTAGGATTTACCACATGCACTTCCATACTGTCGGTGATACTACATCCATTGCCGTCAGTAAAAGTATAATAGATCATCAGCGTATCCGGGCCGGGCAGCAAACCGGGATTGAATATATTTCCCTGAATCCCCGGAGAACCCGACCAGACACCGCCCGCCGGAATCACCGTAGGAAGCGGTTCGGGAAAATTGCCATAACAGTACAATACTAAAGCGGGGATGCTGTCTATTCGAGGAAGAGTGTCTATCACAATCGTCGCAAACCCGCGTCCCACACAACCTGCCAACGGGTCGGGTACTTCATAAACAAACGTAAAAGTTCCCGCCGTATCAGCACGAAACTGATTGACATTAAACAATCCCGCACCAGTCCACGTTCCGCCGGGGGGATTGGCATTTAAGGTAATCACTACATTAGTATCGAGGCAAAGTTGGGTAAAGGGATTTAAAACGTTTACCACAGGAGTATCCTGAACCGTTACCCTCACGGTATCATACACCCGGCAACTGCTGGCGAGGTGGGTATAAATAAGGGCATAACTGCCAAATGTATCCGGAATAAACACCCCGAAAGAGTCCACCGAAGCCCCCGACCAAAAACCGGGAGAAGGACTAGCGCTAAGGGAAAGGGTATCATTGAGGCAAATGACGGTGTCGGGTCCGGCATCAATGAAAGGAAGCGGAGCGACCAAAAAATTGCGGGAGATGCACGTATTACCACAGTCATTGACGACACACAACTGGACGGAGTTATTTCCCGGAGAAAAAGTGACCGGAGGCGGAACAGGCCCGTTAAATGTCGAGGGTGTTCCGCCGGTAAAGGTCCAGCTATATGCCGTAATCGGCGCACCGTAATCCAGCACCGAATAAAAAATATTATTCAGCACAAAAACACCACACGTGTCGTCAATCAAAGCCATCGTCAGTTCTGGCGGTTGACGGGCAAAAATAGTGTCTCTCACCGAGTCCACACCGCAGACATTGGCGGCAGTCAATCGGATTGGAAACGAATCGGGGCAGGAAAAACAAAACCCCGGCTGAAAAGACTGCGCATTTTGGGTAGTATCGGCAAAATTCCAGCAGGCAGTGTCCCCAAAAACCACCCAGGTATAATTGACATTGCTACCGGGAGTTGAGTTGTTGGTGACATCTATGCAAAAGTTGATACAGCCAAAAGTGGTATCGGGTACAAAAGCCGCTACGGGTGGAGGAATGACGTTTACGGTTTGGGTTAAGGTGTCCGCCCCGCAATTGTTGTAAGCAATAAGCGTTACATCGTACTGGCCCGGCTGGGTATAGATGTAGAAAGGAAAAGAAAGATAGGAAGTATCCACCCCTCCGGAATTATTTTCAAATAGCCAGGTAAAAGAGACCGGATCAACATAATTGCTGATAGGGCAACTTTGATTATTAAAAAATACGGTTGCGTTGGGAAGACAAACCGGTTTGGGCCATTCAAAGTCGGCACGGGGCAAGGCCCTTATTTTGATCTGTGAAGTAGTAAAGTGATCCGAACATTTATTGTAAGCCCGGAGCGTTACACCATCCGAATACCCCTGAAAAGGAAGACCCGCACAAATATTGAGACTATCAAGATTATAGGTATAACTCTGCGTAGCCGTATCATAAACCACGTAAGAAGTTCCGTAACCCCCCCAATCCCACACAAAATAATCTATGTTGCCTTTGCTTACATCGCTGATATTGGCTACCGTAATGGCATTTCCCTCACAAATAAACGGCGGGCCGATAATCTGGATAGAAGCTACCGGATCGGTGTAAAAGTGAATCTCGTCATAAAACCCGGGGCAGGAAGCCCCATTCGCAGTTATCGTAACCGTAAATGTACCATATTGGGTATAAGTATGAGCAATCACCGGTCCGGCACTGGCTACAGCCGGGCTACCATCCCCAAAATTTACCGAAAAAGGGCCAAGTACCATGCTTGCCGGGTCAATAGTCAGGGAAAAAGGAAAGGTCGCAACCGTAGTATCCGGAGCACAGAAAAAAGGCTGACTCAATGTAGCGAGAATCGGCGTCACCCCCTGAACGGTCACTACCTGAGAGGTATTACAAGAGGCACCGCTGGTATCCATAACAATCAGCGTTACGGTGTAATTGGTATTGGTAGCGGTGACCGGATAAGCGTGTTGTGCCGTGGGATTCGAGTCAGAACCGCCATCCCCAAAACTCCAGAAATAACTGGTGGTGGACGCCGGGTTGCCCGTAGCGGTAAATTGTACCGGTGTAGCCGCACAGTTATTGGGAGACTGCACAAAGGTAAAATTTGCATTACACTGAGCAGAAAGCCTCAGGCATTCGCTCAGCAGTATCGTCAGTGTAAAGGCGCGAAAAAACAATTTCATAAATCCACTTTAGGAGAATGGAAAATCGTCATTTATACTTTATCCGATTACGGGGAGAGGCAGAAAAACTGCTGGAAGGCATGCCCGGTACCGGGCATCTTCGGCGCATCATCTGAGTACCCGAACTACAGAAAAAACTAGCCTCGGGAATTGTCATCATCAGGGAAATCTCGAAAATCCCTCCGGTATCACTTCTCGGTCCGGAGAAGTCATAATCATAACTCATCCCGAACCGATAATCGGCAGCGCCTCCACTCCAGGTAAAACCCACCATAGGAGTGAAGGTGTTGATATTTTGGTTTAACGAGCCATTGACACTATGCCCCATCATAAAACCGCCCCAGAAGCCCACATTTTGCCCGTTGCGTGTCCCGGGTCGCATGGCAAATAATACTCCGTAGTTGAGTCGGTAAATGAAGGCGGCGGGAAATAAAATCCGAGTATTAGTTGTCGTATCTTGGGAGGTCCATTGCCGAGAAGACCGTTGCATATCCATTTTGGCAAAAGGGATCAGCCAGTAGTCGCGAGGGCCATTTTCCATTTCCAGGCTTCCCTGAAAATAGCCCGTAAACCGAACCGGAAGCGTGTCATTGATGTTGATCAATGAAGGATCCACCCGCATGAGGTGATTAACCGCAAAACCGGTATTAAAATAAAAAGTCTCTTTTATATTGCTCGAAAAATCCGCCCCAAAATCCAGGTCAAAAAAACTATTATCCCCCCCAAAAGCACTCAAATCCACCGCACTGGGGCCCTGATTGCCATAAATCGCATGAAGCTGATCGCTGAAAACGAGTCTGTCCAGATCGAGGCTTCGCCGGTTATACGTTCCGTTGAGGCCCAGGCGCAAATCCCAGGGATAATCCATCTTATCCATCGGTCGGGCATGCCATGCCCAGGAAGCTCCCATGCGCTGCCATTTTACCGGAGCGTCCCCTGCACGATCATCCGAATAAATCAAGCCAAAAGCCGACTGAATACAGTGAACATCTGTACTTATCGCGGCACTATTGGTCAAAAAATCGCCCGCCTTATAACGCATTTTCTGGCCGTTGAGGGTAATATGGGTTCCCCCATACATCCCGGTCAGTGCCGGATTGAGGTACATGGGATTGGCGAAATACTGACTAAAAATCGGGTCTTGTGCCACCAATTCGAAATAGGAGGAAAACAAAAATGTTCCCAACAATAAAAAAACGGGTAAGTGTCTTTTCATTTGTGTTTATTATTCTAGACCTAATTACAAGAAACGAATATCCATAACCAAAGACGCAATTAGCGGTCTAATGATCAAATTTTGACAGGAAAATTCCTTCAGGGAGGCTTATAGATATAAAGCTAGAGAATAAATTGGAAATAAAAAATGGAGGTCATTCACAAAAGTAAAAACAATAGCGGGTTGGATACGAGGACACCTGACTATTGTTTTTTCACGCAATGACTTATGTCATTTTTATATCTAATACTTACTACGACATTATATTTTAATCATATTTTGACTATGCATATCACTTTTATCCGCCCCAATATTAGGAATATGCGATCATCAGACGCCATGCAACCTTTGGCTTTCTCGATTTTGTATGGGCTGACTCCCTCCGATGTGGAAATTCATTTCATGGATGAAAGATTGGAATCCATCAATTATGACATACCCACTGATTTAGTAGCTATTTCAGTAGAGACCTATACAGCCGCGAGATCCTATGAAATTTCCGAAAAATTTAGAGCAATGGGGGTTCCTGTTGTAATGGGCGGATATCATCCTACATTTTTGCCAGAGGAGGCCCTGAAACATTCAGATGCAATTGTGATAGGTGATGCAGAGTCGGTATGGCCACAAGTCGTCACCGACGCAAGCAAAAACAAATTAAAAAAAATATACACCAACAATTCGGAAGGGTCCCTTGAAGGAATCCACTACAACCGAGATATATTCAAAGGCTTAAAATATGCAAAAGTAGTTCCGGTTCAATATAGCAGAGGATGCAGGTTTGCTTGTGACTTCTGTTCCATTCATGCCTTTTATGGCAATAACCTAAGACAAAGACCGGTTAAGGAAGTGCTGGCAGAAATAGAGGCCCTGGATGAAAAATTGATTTTCTTTGTTGATGACAATCTGTTGATTAATAAAGAAAAAGCAAAAGAACTATTTAAAGGATTAATTCCCCTAAATATTCGATGGTCCTGCCAGATAAGTATAGATGTAACTCAGGACGATGAGCTATTGGATTTGATGCGCAAGAGCGGATGTATCGTTGCCCTAACGGGTTTTGAATCGTTAGATCCGCGAAATCTTGTTCAGATGAAGAAGAAATGGAACATCAGGAATGGGAATTACGAGAATGCTATACAGCGGTTTTACGATCGGGGGATAATGATCTACGGTACATTTGTATTTGGTTATGACTTTGATACAATAGATGCTTTTGATGCGACGCTCGAATTTGCCCTCCGGCAAAAATTTTTTATTGCCAATTTTAATCCCCTCACTCCTACCCCGGGATCAAAGCTTTACGAAAGACTACAGAAAGAAGGGCGGCTGATTTATGACAAATGGTGGCTGGATCCAAATTTTAGTTATGGGAAGACCATTTTTCAACCCAAAGGGATGACTCCGGAAGAATTAGAAGAAGGGTGTTTTCGCACAAGAAAAGCCTTTTACAATTACCATTCTATATTTTCACGGGCCCTCAACTTTCAAAGCAATGCGAAAGATTTGTTTAATCTGGGTGTCTATCTTAATGCAAACCTGGTTTCCCGGCGAGAAATTATGCGCAAGCAGGGAGCAAACCTAGGCGAATGGGATGTGAATGTACAAAAATGATAAAACCATGCATATCACTTTAATCAAGCCTAAAATTGGTCGGATGGGAGACGGTGGGTCATTTGTAGATGAAGCCCGAATGGAACCTTTGCAAATAGGCGTTTTGGCGGCATTGACACCTCCCGATGTAGATATCTCATTTTTTGACGACAGAATGGAAAATATTCCCTACGATTCTCCTACCGATTTGGTAGCCATAACGGTAGAAACATTTACGGCAAGGAGATCTTACGAAATAGCCCATGAATATCAGCAAAGAGGTGTCCCCGTGATCATGGGAGGCATACATCCCAAATTAATACCCGAAGAAGTGGCTGCTCATGCTGATTCTGTTTTTTTGGGGGATGCCGAATGGCTTTGGCACGAAGTGATCGAAGATGCAAAAGCCCATCGGCTCAGACCCATCTATCATTCTCATGCAGGGGTTCCTCATCCTAATATTCTTCCCCGCAGAGATATTTTTAGGGGGAAAAAATACTTACCCGTATCCCTGATGCAATTTGGGCGTGGATGCAGGTACGGCTGTACGTTTTGTGCAATAAGTTCCTACTTCGATAAAACCCATTTTATCAGAGAGGTAAAAGAAGTGATCCGAGAGATCGAATCACTGGATCGAAAAATGATCTTTTTTGTTGATGACAACCTGGTTTCTAATCACGAAGCAGCCAAAATTTTTTTTAGAGAACTGATTCCACTGAAGATAAAATGGATGTCGCAGGCCACATTGGATGTTGTTGAGGATATGGAACTTATGAAGCTTATGGCTAAAAGCGGATGTATGGGAAACGTATTTGGATTTGAGTCAATCAATCCAAAAGATCTGAAACAAATGCGAAAAGCTTCAAACCTTCTCCCTTCTACCAGCAATTATAAACACATACTTAATATACTCAGAGATCATGGGATTCAGAGTTGGGCGGCCTTTACGCTTGGTCACGAACACGACACCCGGGAGTCCATTGAAATGACGGTTGATTTTGCTATCGAAAGCAAATTTGCTTTTGCTGCCTACAATATCCTTCTTCCCTATCCCGGGACACTTCTTTATGAGAAGATGAAGAAGGAAAACCGATTGCTTTTCGATGGAAAATGGTGGTTACATCCCGATTACAGGTTTAATCATGCCGCATTCCATCCCAAACTTATATCCGCAGATGAGCTGACAGAGGCCTGTTTTGCAGCCAGACTAAGGTTTAATAGTATTAAATCAATTATTAGCCGGGCCTTTGATTTAAAAACTAATATGAGATCACTCTTCCGTCTGGGTATTTATCTGACCTATAGTTCGCTATTCAGACAGGAAGCTTTTAAAAAACAAGGAATGCGTTTGGGCTTGCATTAAGATGCCAAAATAAAATCCAATGAAATCAAAACAACCTTCGCTCAAAATTGTCTTGTTATCTCCCAAAGGTCCATTATACCGTCATCCCCGGGGGATATTTAAGAAAATGCTCAGGGCTGCACCGCTAACGCTTACGACCCTTGCAGCCCTGATACCCAAAGAATTAAATGCTACTGTCGAAATCTATGACGAAGGAATAGAGCATATTCCTACTTCCTTTGAAGCAGATCTGATCGGCATTACGGTTATTACAGGTAGCTCCACACGAGCCTATGAATTAGCGGATCAATACAGGCAGGGAGGTAAAACCGTCGTTTTGGGAGGACCTCATGTCACCCTGGTTCCAGAGGAAAGTATGCTTCATGCGGATGCCATTGTCACAGGCTATGCGGAAGAATCCTGGCCAGAACTGCTTCATGATTTTGTGGCGGGCAGGATGAAAAGTCGTTATGATATGAAACCAGATTTCAGTTTGGGAAAAAGTGAGTTACTTCCCTTTCCCCGACGGGAGTTGTTGAAGAAGAAGAAGTTCCTGACGATCAATACTTTCGAAGCGACAAGGGGATGTGTACATAACTGTGATTTTTGTGTTGTCCCCAGTGCATGGGGAAGGCAACCCTTCCAAAAACCCATTTCACATGTAGTAGAGGATATCCGACAAATGGGCTCTAAAAGAATCATCTTCTATGACCTAAATTTAATTGCCGACAGGCAGTATGCCAAAGCCTTATTCCATGCATTAATACCCTTAAAAATAAAATGGTTTGGCTTGTCAACTACCCTTTTGCTAGAAGATCCCGAATTAATGGATCTGATTGAAAAAAGTGGCTGTTCGGGTTTGCTAATAGGTTTTGAAAGCATAATGCCCGAGGGACTGGGAAGCATCAAAAAGCGATTTAATCGCCCACAGAACTACGAGGAGTTGATTTATCAACTACACCAAAAGGGGATTTCCATCATGGGAACCTTTGTGTTTGGGCTGGATAATGAAGAAAAAGACGTTTTTGAAAAGGTGTTGGATTTTGTCAATCAAAATAAGATTGACCTTCCGAGATATGCAATTCTAACGCCATTCCCGGGTACACCTCTTTTCGCCCAGTTGGAAAAGCAGAATCGGATTATTACCCGGGATTGGAGTTTGTACGACGGCCAACATGTAGTTTTTCACCCCAATAAACTTTCCGCAGACGAATTGCTTAAAGGACACGAATGGGTTTGGAGAAAAACTTATCAGTTGCCCTCAATCGTACGGCGAGTACGATTTCAGATGCCTAATCTCACCACTATACTTGCAGCCAATTTTGGCTATAGATTTTACGCATTTAATCTCACAAAATTTTATAACTGCCAGGGAGGTTTACCATGAAGCTTACCATCATTCACCCATGTATTGGCCGGGAAATTGGGAAAGATTATATCAAATCCTGGCAAATGGAGCCTTTGCCGGCTGCTTATCTCGCGGCCCTCACTCCTAAAGATATAGAAATCGCGTTCTACGATGACCGGATGGAAAAAATACCTTACGATGAGCCTACCGATTTGGTAGCGATCAGTGTGGAAACCTACACCGCTAAGCGCTCATACCAGATTGCAACAGAGTATAGGAGAAGAAATATCCCTGTTGTCATGGGAGGATTTCATGCTACACTGGTTCCGGAAGAGGTTATGCAGTATGCAGAGGCGGTGGTGATTGGAGAAGCTGAACAAATTTGGCCACAAGTTATTGAAGATTTTAAGAATGGCACAATGAACCGAACCTACCGGCAACAGGGACGGTCTGATATCAGCCATATAATGCCCGATCGCTCTATTTTCAAGAACAAAAAATATCTTAACGTGCGATTGATAGAGGCTTCCAGAGGTTGTATTTTTAAATGCAATTTTTGCGCAGTTACTGCCTATTTTGAAGGATCGCAAACACGCAGGTGCACAGATACGATCATTCAGGAAATCAAACAGATAAATGATCGAAAATCTCTCTACTTTTTTGTTGATGATAATAGCGTTGCCTCCCCCAAAGAGGCCAAAAAGTTTTATGAAGCCCTAAAACCACTAAAAATCCGCTGGGTTAGTCAGGCCAGCATTAACATGACCTATGATGATGAATTATTACAGATAATGAAAGATAGTGGTTGCCAGGGAGTCCTGATTGGTTTTGAATCATTAAATCACGAAAATCTGGACTCGATGAATAAGACATTTAATTACAAAAGGGGCGGCTTTACACCGGCTATTCAACAATTAAATAAATTTGGAATCGGGTTATATGCCACCTTTCTTTTTGGCTATGACAATGATACCCTCGACACTTTCAAACAGACATCCGATTTTTGCATAAAAAACCGGATTTTCATGGCCGCTTTTAACCACTTAACTCCTTTTCCAGGTACACCTCTATACAATCAATTGGAGAAGGAAGGAAAATTATTATATGAAAAATGGTGGCTAAACGATAATTATTTTTATGGTCATGTTCCTTTCAAAACAAAACTACCTCCCGAAGAAATAAAAAGAGAGTGTTTTAAAGCCAGAAAGGCATTTTATAGTCTCCGTTCTATTTTGTACAGAATGTTTAATCCCATTTATACCCGGTCGTTTTTTATGCTGGGAATATACTGGCTTATCAATCTTATGCTAAGGGGAGAGGGTAATCAAAGGGAAGGTTATCCACTTGGTGATCCACTTTTTCAGGGAGAACTTCTGCCAGTCGCTGAGGCAGATCGCCATTTGCATGAAAAGCTTTCTGTCGAATAAACTAACGTTAGCACTTATGCCAAGAATTGTCGTAGAGCCCGTTCATCATAGTCTTAATGAAGAACTTAAACGGATCCTCCGGGAAAATACACCTGACGGGAGTATCCGGATGCGGTATGAACGAGAACCGGATTTTATGGATGGAAGTGGGGTAATGGGCACATCAATCCATATGGCTTATGCGAAAGACTTAGACAAGAACCAACCGGTGGGGACTGCAATTCGAGCTATAAAACCCTGCTTTATCCATCAAAAGGAGCAAGTTATGGGCTACTTGAGCAGCCTAAGAATAGACAAATCATACCGGGGATCTTATGCACTTATCAAACTATTTAAATACCTCCGACGGGTGCATGAGCAGTCAGACTGTAAGTGGGATATTTTGATGCTGACAGAAGGAAATCTTCAGGCGGAGAATCTATTTCTCTCTCATAGGGCAGGGCTGCCAAAGGCCTATCCCCTGGGTCGTTTTTTCACCTTTGCCATCGGGCTAAAGCGCAGGATTAAGATTGAGGGGAATGATCAAATAGAAATCCGCAAGCTGAAAAAAAATGAGTTGGAAAATTGGTTTGATTTTCTGACACGCACTGCGCCCTTGAATAGGTCTTTATTTCCTGCCTATAAAGCAGCCCATATGGGCTCCGGCACGGCTCTATTAAAAGGCCTGGGCCCCGATGATATTTACATTGCATGTGAGAACAACCAAATCATCGGAACCCTATCCGCGTGGGATCAAAATGCATTCAAACAATACTATATTGATGGCTATTCTGCTGCAATGGCTGCACTGAGAGGTGCGATAAACGGATATGCCTGGCTCTCGGGAAAACCCAATCTCCCGCGAGCAGGGCAAATGTTGAAATCCATCTTCCTCGCAACAGTCTGTATTGAGGGAGATCGGAAAGAAGTCTTCGATATGCTGCTACGGAAACTTATTAGCGATCTGACTAATAAGCATATCTATCATTCGCTTACCGCAGGTTTTCATGAACGAGATCCACTGATCCCGGTTGTAAAAAAATACCCTCATATTATTTACACCAGTAAAGCCTGGCTTGTCTCATGGGAAGAGGTAGATGAACTGGTAAACGATTTAAACAAATCTAAACTTTATTTTGAGTTAGGAGCTTTATGAAAATGATCATAACAGAAGCCGTAATTCTCTCAATTGAAGGATTTATCACTCAATGGAGAACCCCAATGGAAAAGTAATTTCCCATGCTAAAATCGCAAAACAATGGAATCAATTAATACAAAAACTAACTTAACTTATTCGTTAGTGCCCCGAACACAGATTGAACCAGAGGAGATCGAAAGAATGTACTTTCTTATGGAAAGTAATTATGATTGTGTAAGAAGACATCAATTTGAAAAAGATCTACAGCAAAAACAGTGGGTAGGTATATTAAAGGACACCGAAGGAGTTATCCAAGGTTTTACCACTTTTTCAGTGAACCCCGGAGGCACCGGAACGTCCGAATATAATATTGTATTTTCGGGTGACACCATTATTTCGCCCCCCTATTGGGGATCAAATGAACTAATAAAGGGAGGTATGCACACTGGTGGGCGAATTGTAGCAACTGATCCTCAAAAAAAATGGTACTGGTTGTTGATCTCGAAAGGACATCGCACCTATACATACCTGCCATTATTTTTTCATGCTTATTTTCCTCGTCCAAATGATATTGATGCGGATAACTTATTCCCCATTTTGGATCGCGCTTTAAACACGCTTTTTGGCAATTACTGGAAACCTCAACAGGGACTGATTATTTTCCCAACAAGCATGGGACAATTAAAACCGGAATTAACAGCATCCACCTGGCAAAAGCGAAATAAACCCACGGTCGCTTATTTTCTGGAAAAAAACCCTGGATTTTACTTAGGTCACGAACTAGCCTGTTTGGCTGAGATTTCTCCCGATAATCTAAAAGGAATAGCCCTGAAATATTTTACGGATGGCATGAATAACCCCCTTTCCGTCGAATGAATATTTCTTTCATAGCAAATAGAATCTGGGTTTTAAGTCAGATGATTGAATACAGACGCTTTCTGAAAGCCTGCATTCAGGTAGAACATACCCAGGCAATAAAACTGAAAAATTATATAAAAAATAACCAAAACACTCTGTTTGGGAAGACGCATGACTTTCGCAACATAGACAATTATCAAAGGTTTGCTAATAAAGTTCCTCTCCAGGAATGGCATGAGATTCAGGGTTGGATTGATAAAATTTTAAATGGAGAAAAGAATGTATTGAGTCAGGAACAATTGCTGGCATTTGAAGAAACATCCGGAAGTACTTCTATGTCCAAATTAATTCCCTACACACAATCTCTTAGAAATGAGTTTCAGAAAGGGGTAGCAGCCTGGATTTGTTCTTTATTCATTTCAAATCCTGAAGTATTTAACGGGCCTTCTTACTGGTCGCTTTCTCCCGCAACCCGGATAAAAAGGAAAACAAACCATGGAATTCCAATAGGAATGGAAAGCGACAATGAATATTTCAATCCTTTTACCCGTTTTTTGCTCTCAAACATCTGGGCAGTTTCCCCTTCAATCAGCCAGGAGACTGCCCCGGAAATATTCTATCTTAAGACCCTGAAAGAATTACTATTAAAGGATAAGCTGGCTCTCCTTTCGATCTGGAGTCCTGCCTTCCTAATTCAATTAGATAATTTTCTACAAAAGAATCTACCCTATCTACTTGACTGGCTTTCAGTTACGAAGGAAGGTAGTTCTAAAAGAAGAAATTTTCTGAATGACAAGCTAAAAAACAAATACACCTGGAAGTCTCTCTTCCCCAGTCTCCGTATGGTGAGCTGTTGGACGCATGCCCAGGCGGAATTAAGTCTGCCAGGTTTAAGGGCAAGACTGGGAGAAGTTCCCATTCAAGCCAAAGGATTATTGGCCACCGAAGGGATCACTTCCATTCCCGTTCACCCTGAATACGACCCTGTATTAAGTCTGCGGTCGCATTTTTTTGAATTCAGACCTGTTGATCAGCAGAAGATATTTTTGGCCCATCAGCTGAAAATAGGAGGTGTTTACGAAACCATCCTGACGACCGGAGGTGGTTTGTATAGATATGCCAGCGGTGATCTGGTTAAAGTTACCGGATTTTTTAGATCAAATCCCAGTTTGATATTTATAGGCAGGACTAACAGAAGGTCAGATTTGGTGGGAGAAAAGATGAGTGAGCATCATGTACTCCTGGCCCTGAATTTCATTCCCAATTTAATGCTGACCCGAATTAATTGCCTCTTTGTTTGTCCATCCAACAACCAAGGCTCTTTTCAATATAATTTATTCATTAGTTTTAAAAATAATGATTACGCTCACTCAGACCTGCAGAAGGTCAAAGAAGTAGTAGAGTCAGGTTTGGAAGAAAATCCCTACTACGCCCAGGCTTTAAGATTAGGCCAATTAAAACCCCTGAAAGTACGTCCATTGAAGGAGGAGGAGTCATTCGCCTTAAAAGAGTTTCTGAAAAACAGAAACAAAATCAAAGACGGTGATTTTAAGATGCCCGCGTTGTTTAAGGTTGGCGAGTTAGAAGAATGGATGAATTTCTGACCTGATTTAAATTTTAATAGTTGCAACCACCTTTCATTTTCATTTCGTGCAGTAAAAAGAACCTCTAATCATTGCTTTTATGAAAACCCACGCCCATTCAAATTACCCCATTCCCTCGAAGCTCAATACCATTCTTACTCTCTCGATAACCGGAGTTTGCCTTTCACTCCTTATCATAGGATCTAAGATAAATTTGGGAGGGAGTTTCGCGTTTATAGCCCTGCTGTTTGGATTAATGATGATTCCCGTATATTCTTTATTACATGAATCAGAACATTACATTTTACACGAAAACAAAACGAGCAACTATATCCTCGGCTATCTGCTTTCTATTCTGTTTATAACTCCTAAAACCTTCTACCAGCAGTGTCACCTTGGACATCATAGGCGCAATCGCACTGATTTTGAGATGTTTGACCTGCATTATTCGCATCAAAGCAGATTCAAGAGAACCCTCTACCTCCATATCGGTCGCCTGGGAATACAGTGGTTACTATTACCTTTTAGTGTTATTGTTTTTATCCTCTTCCCAAAGGCAATGACAGCTTCGGTGTTTCGTCAGGACCTCATGACCGAAGGCATGTTATCAGGTCTGGACAAGAAAACCCTCCCCCTGATCAGATGGGAGTCCCTGGGGGTAGGGTTATTTCATACAGCACTCATTCTAGGCCTGAACCTGGTTTGGCAGAACTATTTGATCATGTATCTAGTCCATGGGTTTATCTGGTCATCGCAAAACTACGTCAATCATGCACACTCCGAGCGGGATATACTTCACGGGGCACATAACCACAAGTTGCCGGGATGGATCCAGGCATTTTACCTCAACTTCAATCTGCATCGCGCACACCATGAACATCCAAAGGTGCCATGGATACATCTGGAAAAACTGATTGACAAAAACGATCCCAACCGGATCTCTTATTTTAAAGCCTACTTCCGTTTGTGGAAGGGAACTAAACTCACGACTGATCCACCACCTGTTTCGTTGGATCAGTTGAGGAATCGCGCCACATATCAAAAACCCCTCTCCCTAAATGAGGATTAAAAAGTGGCGAAAACTTTTTTATATGCGCATGGACTCCTTATCTGGCTGTGGGCCAAAGATAGGGAGCCCATTTCGTCTTTAATTCTTCTACTAAATCCACAGAACTTTGATATGTATGAGGGACATAAAAGGTAGAATTGGCTGGAGTAGCAGGTGGGTGCTCTTCTAAAAAAGCCCAAATCTTTTCCATTTCTGAAGATTCCGTACGTTGTAATTGATGATAATCCACCTCTATGAGTCTTTCCGCTGACGATGAGTCGCGAAACCGTTGATAGGCCGCCATCAACTCCGCAAAATCTTCGATGATCGCAGCGTGTACCTCTTCTACGGAAAGGGTACAAAAGGCAAAAGTGTCAAAAGTGGCACGCCAAAGTTTTTGCATCGAATGATAAACTTCTATTGCATCGCGGTAAATAAATATAAATCGGGCATCAGGATAGGCGGTGATAAGTTCAGGAAGGAAAAGAAGATTAGGGGGAGATTTCAGCACCAGGCGTTTGCCAGGGTTTTTTCTTTGCAACTTCTGCACAAAACGTTTATGTACTCGCATCCGCGCTTGGGGATCAATATTGCGCAATGAGTGTGAACGACCTAATGAACGAGCCCAATAGGGCGTTTCGGAGACAGGCATACTTGCCAATGCCAGATCCTCTTCTTGGGCTTCGTCCCAATCCAGAGGCCTTTGATGAAAGTGATTTTGATAATTGATCCAACGAGCGATCACCCTTAAAACCGGTTTTAGCCAGGATTCGGTCAGCGCAAATTGGTCTGGAAATACAGCCTGAAACACATTCATGCTTGCAAAGGATGGATGCGCGGCGATTAAAGTTTGAAGGTGGGTAGTCCCACTTCGCCAATGCCCCAAAATAAAAACCGGGCGATCTACCTGCGTATTGCGGACATTACTTATCAAAGTCCAGACTCCCTCCATCCATCGGAAGGGTTCAAAGAATAATAACTTCAAGTACCCGATTAATACCCTCCCCCAGGCCAGATGTTTAGGCTTTGCACGGTTGAGTATCCGGGTAAATGAAATGATTGGGCGAAAGGGATAGTCGAAATACATAATGCTGTGTTCATTTATTGATAAAATCGGCGTTGTTGCATGAATAAAATTGCGCAAAGGCAAGGTGATGGAATGGTTCGAAAAAGGCCCCTCCGTGTTAGGCAATCTTTTGCGAAAGGGGCATACCAAGGGCGGTCATTTTATTGAGGCATAAAATTTTGATGGCAG
>JANRJC010000008.1:0-61751 GCA_033764335.1 Bacteroidia bacterium
ACTCATGCTCGATGCCTCGTAACTCAGCCGCACGGCGCGTTCCTTGAATTCCTTGTCGTAAACTTTTCGTGTATTGGACATCTGGTAAATCTAATGGTTTTATGACTAAACCTACTGTCCGGGCAAAGATAGCAAATCCAGGGTGAGTTTTTTGCCGCAACCAGCCCTCTTCATGCCCGTATAACGAAAAGCGAAATTTTCTTACCTGCTTATTTCCAATCATTTCATCAAACCCAACCAGAACGTCTGAAAAATATTTACCTTTATTGAATTCGTAAAAAAAGCGGAAAAACCGCAATTTTGATTTTAACTAAGTATCACTTATGCCGAATCCGAAAATTCTTTGGGTGGACGATGAAATAGATCTGCTGAAAGCACATATGCTGTTTTTGAAGGAAAAAAATTTTGATGTGGAAAGTGCCAGCAATGGTATTGATGCGCTGGAAATGCTCCGTCAGGAAAGTTATGATATTGTCTTTTTGGATGAACAAATGCCCGGAATGGACGGGCTAACGGTTTTATCTGAAATCCAACAGATAAAACCCAATACGCCGGTGATTATGATCACCAAATCCGAGGAGGAACATATCATGGAAGATGCACTCGGATCACAAATCAGTGATTACCTGATCAAGCCGGTTAAACCCACCCAGATCCTCCTTGCCTGCAAAAAAATACTCGAAAACAAACGCCTCGTCAACGAAAAGGTAAATTCGGGCTATCAGCAGGATTTCCGAAACATTGCCATGCAGTTTTTTGAAGATAATAACTTCAAAGACTGGGTGGACATTTACCGGAAACTCATGTTTTGGGAAACCAAAATGGGTGACAATACCGACAAAAGCATGGAAGAAGTGCTTAATACCCAGTTGGGAGAGGCAAATAACAACTTCGGGCGATTTGTCAGCCGCAACTATATTGACTGGCTGCATACTTCTAATCCGGCGGAAAAACCCATTCTTTCGCCCGATATTCTCTCGCAGACCACGTTTCCGCTACTCGACAAAGGGTATGAAAGCGTGTTTTTTATTTTGGTGGATTGTCTGCGATATGATCAGTGGAAGGCTTTTGAAACGATTATCTCAGAGCTGTACTATATCGAAAACGAAAGAGCCTATTACGGGATTCTCCCTACCGCCACGCAATATGCGCGGAATGCCATATTCGCCGGCCTTATGCCTTCGGAAATCGCTTCAAGATACCCCAAATTCTGGCTCAATGACGAAGAGGAAGGTGGCAAAAATAATTTTGAGGCAGATTTGCTGAGCGAACAAATCCGCCGAAAAAAGCTAAACATCAAACATAGCTATCACAAAGTCATTACTAATGAGGACGGGAAAAACCTCGCTGACAATATTCTTAATCTAATGAACAATGACCTCAATGTCATTGTCTATAACTTCATAGACCTTCTTTCCCATTCCCGTACGGAAATGAATATCATCCGGGAACTGGCCCCCAATGAAGCTGCATACCGCTCCATTTCGCGCTCCTGGTTGGAGTTTTCACCGCTGTTGCGGGTGCTTCAGACCCTGAGTCAGCGCAACGTGCGAATCGTGCTTACAACCGATCATGGTACGATCAGGGTAAAACGCCCCACGCGTATCATCGGCGACCGGCATACCACCACCAACCTCCGGTACAAACAAGGAAAAAACCTGAATTACGATGAAGGTGCCAAACACCTGTTTACCGTAAGAAAGCCGGAAGATGCTTTCCTGCCAAAAACAAACGTCAGTTCTACCTATGTTTTTGCAATGGAGGATCATTTTTTTGCCTATCCCAATAATTACAACTATTACGTCAATTATTATAAGGATACTTTTCAGCACGGCGGCGTAAGCCTTGAAGAAATGATCATTCCGATTGTAGATTTGGTTCCCAAAAACCGGTAAAGCGGTTGCTCAACCTATAACCTGTATGCTGGAATATACTTTTCAGAGTCAGACGGAGTCTGATAATCCGGAGATAACAAAAAACATCCTGAGCATTTGTAATCATCTGAAAATTTTTGCATTTTACGGTGACTTGGGAGCAGGGAAAACTACACTTATCAAGAGTTTTTGTAGTTTTCTTGGCGTTGTAGAACCGGTAACTAGTCCTACATTTACTCTGGTAAACGAATATTCCAGCCTTACAGCCTCCATATATCATTTCGATTTTTATCGCATCCGTTCCGAAACTGAGGCGTATGATATTGGCGTAGAAGAATATTTTGATTCAGGTTCTTATATTTTTATCGAATGGCCCGAAAAAATTCCAACTTTGCTCCCCGCTGAAGCGGCTCAAATACATATTTTTATCGCTGAAAATAACCGTAGAGTAATTCGTTTAATTTGCTGACCGAATGGGGAAAATTTCTTTTGCAATTGATAGTGGTTTGTTTTCCGGTATTTATCCCGGTTCTTGGGCTGTGCCACAGGAAATGCCTGCCCGAGCCGACCAATCCCGCCGAAATCTAAAAATAGGCATACCTAAAGAAAGTTTTTTTCAGGAAAACCGGGTGGCACTTACCCCTTCTTCCGCAGGAGTACTTGTAGCCAACGGCCATGAAGTATATATCGAGCATAAAGCCGGGGAAGGCGCCCGGTTTACGGATAGGGATTATTCGGAAGTAGGGGTTGTGATTTGCTATAAACGAGAGGATATATTCAAGCAGGCCGATTTTATTTTGAAAATATCCCCGCTTTCCGGCGAAGAACTTGCCCTGCTAAGGGAGAACCAGACGCTTATCTCGGCAGTAAACCTCGGAAGTCTTACCCCTGACTACCTCAATCAGCTTATCCGGAAAAATATTACGGCTATCGGTTTTGAGTTTTACCGAGGGGGCGATAATTCCCTCCCGCTGGTGCAAATGATGAGTGAAATCGCAGGGGTTTCCTCCATCCATATTGCCTCTGAGTTGCTCACCGGAAATAATAACGGACAGGGCATTCTTCTGGGCGGAATTACGGGGATTCCGCCGGCGGAGGTGACCATCATTGGTGCCGGTAATGTGGGCTTTAATGCCGCCCAAACCGCTATGGGTATGGGGGCGCGGGTGCGAATCATTGACGAAGAAATTTATAAACTCCGGCGCATTGAAAAAGAACTGGGGATTAATGTATATACTTCTGTTGCTCAGGGCAATTATATCCATGACGCAGTGGTAGCCGCCGATGTGGTCATCGGTGCCGCTTATCGCGAAGGGCAGCGCACACCGATGGTCGTTACCGAAGATATGGTGCGCCAGATGCGACCCGGATCCGTGATTATTGATGTGGCCATTGACCAGGGCGGCTGTGTCGAAACGAGTCGGCTCACCACTCATGATCAACCCACTTTTATCAAACATGAAGTCATCCATTATTGTGTGCCTAATATTGCTTCGCGGGTAGCCCGAACAGCTTCCATCGCTATCAGCAATATTCTGGGGCCTTTACTTGTAAGCATCGGGGATAGCGGAGGTCTGGACAATCTTGTCCGTTACAATGAAGGTCTTAAACAAGGCATTTATATTTACCGAAGACATCTTACCAAAAAAAATATTTCCCGAATCTTTGGCATGAGCATGAACTACCGCGACATCGAATTATTAATTATTACGATGTAAAATTAATTTTCCGGTTGAGGTGACTTTTGGTAAATTTTAGGGTCTTTATAATAAGCCAATAAATCTATTCGTCATGAAAATAACAAAAACTCTACTTCTCGCCGGTATGATCATTTTTGCAGGTTTTTTCTCCGTTTCCGCTCAGGAAATCGTTGAAGGCCCCCGCAATTTCCTCAAAAATGAATCTCAAAATGCCCTCTCTATGGTCGTAGTTGGCCAACTAAAGAATGTCGAAGCTGTACTCGACAAAAAATTTGAAGCCGCAACCGGGGTCAAACCCAAAGCCGTCAAAGGGGTAAAAACAATCACCGGAGCCAGCTACGCCCGGATGTCAGCCAATACCCTGGATATGTTTTACAAAGTGGAAACGGCTACCAAAACCGATGAAAACCTCACGCGTGTGAATCTTTTCCTATCCTCCGGAAACGGCAATTTTATCAATTCTCAAACTGACGCTGAAACCATGCGTGGCGCAGCCGACATCCTGAAAGGTCTGCAAACCGAAGTGAGCATCTATGAATTTGAACTGGCGATTGAGGAACAGACAAAGGTGATTGACAAAGCCATCAAAGACCATGAAAGAATGGTGA
Organism: Bacteroidia bacterium; assembly: GCA_033764335.1. Classification (GTDB taxonomy): domain Bacteria; phylum Bacteroidota; class Bacteroidia; order J057; family J057; genus JAGQVA01. Next base: position 4,183 of record JANRJC010000008.1, read on the forward strand.
GCGACAGTGTAAAACTGGAAAACAAACTCGCCGAAACTCTTCAGGAAATCGAAAACAATAAGATCAGCCGCCGCAATCAACTCGAAACCATCGAACAGGAAAAAATCAAACTTTCCAACTTCCAGTCAGAAATGTCCAAAGTCATCGGCGGCAAACAAGAAGGGATGAAAGAAGAACAACCCGCCATCCAGGATATCGGTGGAGGAAACAACTAATCCTCAGATTTTTAACGAATTCATCACAAAAGCCTCCCCTGTCAGGGTAGGCTTTTGGTCTTCTAAAGACACAATATTCGTCTCGATCCGGGCGCGGTGGCGCCTTTCGTCCACTTCCATCACCGTGAAAACAGCTTTGTATTTTTCGCCCGCAAACATGGGGCGCCGAAAAGTCATCGTCTGACTCAGGTATATCGTACCCTCACCGGGAAATTCCGTGCCCATAACTCGCGAAATCACACTTCCCCCCAAAAAACCGTGAATAATCGGCTTTTTAAAAACCGTCTGCGCCGCATATTCTGCATCCAAATGGATCGGATTGTAGTCTCCCGAAACTTTAGCAAAAGCGACAACTTCTTCCTGCGAAAAAGAAAACTCGACTTCGTAAATATCTCCTGTTTTCATAAAAATCATTAGAATCGCTACGACAACATATCGTTTTCAAAGATTCTGCTTTTTTTCGATATTCCGGACGATCTTGTTGCAAAAAAATGATTCTGCCGAAAATCGCATGGAATATTTTCTCCGAAAACTTAAAAACTACTTCTTTCCCGGCCCCATTGACCTATCGGATGAGTATATCAACCGCCTTTTCTGCGCCAATGCCGGTATGCTGATCCGGGGCAACCTGCTCGCCTTTGATTATGCCATTCGCCATCTTCCTTCTGATTCTCCCCTCGTTGAAACGGGTTCCTATGCCGGACTTTCCGCCAATGTGATTACCTATTTTCTTCAGAAATATCAGCGCAATAATGTGCTTTTTACCTGCGATAACTGGTCCTATTGCGGTGAAAAAGATCATCTCAACCCTGGAGAGCCTTATATGACTCGGGTGGGCGATCATCCTTATCTCACCCGGACAGACTATATGCAGTTTGTCAGGGATAGTTTTCTCCGAAATGTCTCTTTTTTCAGTTCCAGACGACTTCCTCACAGTTTTGATTTAACCTCAGTCAGGTTCTGGGAAAACTGGGAGGACGGAACGGAAACAAAAGATATGTTTGGCCGAATGACACGTCTGGGAGGGGCAGTGAGTTTTGGCTTTATTGACGGAGATCATCATCCGGAAGCCGCTTGGGAAGACTGGAAAAACCTTGACCGGCATCTTGAACCCGGAGGGTTTGTGCTGCTCGATGATTCGGCCGATCATTCGCAGGGCGGTAGAAAAATCCTCGCTCGAGAGTTGTTACGGCACAAGGGTTATATTTTTGTTCTGAAAAACCCTAACTATCTTTTCCGGAAATGCTGAAAAGGCTGCATTCATATCATCATTGGTTGTTTTTTTTCCCGCTGGTAGTCTGGGCAATTGTATATGGAGTTTTGGGCTTTAATGGCCTGTACGGGCAGGATGCTTTTCAGTATTACCAGTTTTCTTTGGCCATTGAACAATTGCTGAGGGGAGAGCCGGAGGTTTATTCTTTTCAGGTTCCTCCTTTTTACCCGCTTTCAGGTGCGGCTTTTGCCGTATTTTTCGGGCATACGGCGCTGTTTTTGCAACTTATTTCGGTTGTCGGGCTGGTTGGTACAACTTTCGTCATCAGCCGTATCATTCACCTTTTATTTCCCGAAACTCCTGACAAAACAATCTCCGGTTATCTGTTTCTGTGGCTGGTTCTTTCTCCATATCTCCTTCGTGGGAGTTTGTCTGTGATGACCGATTTTTTTACGGCTTTCTGGGCGTCCCTGGTTTTTTATCATTTTTTGTTGTACCAAAAATCACAGACCGGGTTTTCTCTCGCGATGCTTACCGCAGGAGCCATTCTGGCTTTTTTTACCCGTTATTTGGTTGCACCACTGCTATTTGTGCCGTGCCTTGCTGCGGTCTGGATCATGGTTCGCAACCGGAAGTTTGGGCATATTGTAGTGGGCGGGATCGTTGTCGCTCTGTTTTTTCTGGTGTATGTATATTTTAAAAGAGGATTCACCGGAGAGTTTTTTCACCACCACCTTCAGGGTTCATGGTCGCTGGCCAATGTTTTCCGAAGATCATTTACCGGCCCCGATGGCGATACCCTTTATCCGGTCATTAACCTGGTCAATACATCTTATCAGTTTTTCCACCCAGTCTATCTTTTTCCCGGGTTTTTATTTATGTTTTTTGTCCGAAAGCAAGATTTTCAAAAGCCTGAAATTCAATTGATTTTAGCTTCGGTCGCCTTGTATAGTCTGTTTGTTTCGGGCCTCGTTTTGCAAAATAAACGCTTTCTGATACTGAGTTTTCTATTTGTCATCGTCTGTTATTTCCCTGCATGGCAACATTTGCTGGGTAAAATTTCTGGCCGCTGGCTTCCTCTTTTGGTGGTGGCTTCTGTTTGCCTGCAACTAGGGCTTTTTGCGCAGTTGTTTTCCAGTTTTTACCAGATAAACTACACCGAACGCCAACTGTATGCTCGGGTGGCTGCGCTTCCGCCTGCGCCGCTTTACACCTTTGAGGTAAGGCTGGCGCTGGAAAGTTATGGCCTCTCTGCGCCCGTTTACGACCTTTATTATCCCGCCCCGGATACTTTCGAAATGGGGAACCTGCTTCTGGTAAATCCTGTGCGCTGGCAGCCTCAATGGGAAAACCACAATCCTATGATAAATACCCGGTATATCCTCGACAACTACGAAACTACGGTTTTGGACCAATTGTCTGGCGGATGGACACTGTACCGTATCGGCAGGAGAAAGGTTGTCGAAAATCTCGAACTACGATAGTTTCACTTACGATTATTATATAATTTACCAGCGGTTACGCCTGATTTAAGCCCTAATTCTGTAATTCTATGCTCCTTTCTACTAATCATTTTTCCTTTACCCTCCGTGTGATCTGTGCCACCGGTTGTCTGTTGGCGGTCTCTGCCTGTAGCTCAGGCGGCAGTTTTTCTGATAATGGCAGCAAACAACAGCCCAAACTGGGTTCGCGCAGTGCCAAAATTCTCGAAATTGACGGACAACAATTCAAAGACCTCAACCGCAATGGCGCACTAGACCCTTACGAAGACTGGCGACTTTCGGATGAGGAAAGAAGCAAAGACTTGGTTTCTAAAATGTCGCTGGAACAAAAAGCAGGTTTTATGCTCATCAGTACTTCGCGGATGGAAAATGACTGGTCTTTTCAACGCGGGCGAGAAGCATCAGGCCCGATTGGCAGTGGGTTTAATGAAGAAGACATGGTTTCGAATGACAACATGTTTACCCGCAAACCTCTTCCTTATCCCAATATGGGTGCTGCCGGGACTACCAAAGCCGTCACACAGTTCCACCAAAGGCATTTTATTTTGAGAGCCAATCCGCCTGCCCGGATCATCGCGGAATGGGCAAACAACCTCCAGGCACTCTGCGAAAGTGATGGCCTAGGTATCCCGGCGATTGTCGCCTCTAACCCCCGCAATCATATCACCATTGATGCCTCCATTGGTTTGAGTGTAGGAAAAACGGCTTTTTCCACCTGGCCGGGCGAACTCGGCCTCGCCGCTATGCGCGACTCCCAACTTACTCGCGAATTTGCCGATATCGCACGGCAGGAATGGCTCGCCGTAGGCCTTCGCAAAGGGTATATGTATATGGCAGACCTGAGCACAGAACCTCGCTGGCAAAGAACCGAAGGCACTTTTGGCGAAGATGCTCAACTGGCTGCGAGCATGATCCGTGAAGTGGTTTTGGGTTTTCAGGGTGAAAAACTTAATTCTTCATCCATCGCCCTTACTACCAAACATTTTCCCGGTGGAGGCGCTACCGAAGGCGGACAAGACCCACATTTTGAGTGGGGAAAAAGGGAAATGTTTACCGGTGGAATGTTTGAAAATAACCTGATTCCTTTTAAAGCGGCTATTGATGCCGGAACGTCGGCCATTATGCCTTATTACTCTTTTCCCGTAGGAACAAAATACGAAGAAGTGGCTTACGCCTACAATAAACCCATTTTGCAGGGATTGCTCCGGGGTGAACTGGGATTTAAGGGAATTATCAATTCCGATACCGGTCCCATAGATATGATGCCCTGGGGTGTCGAAGATCTCAGCCTGACCGATCGCTACAAAAAAGCGATTGAAGCAGGGGTAAATATTTTTTCGGGTACAGCTGATCCTACAAAATTAAGGGAAACGCTTCAGCTTTACCCCGAATTAATGCCGCTGGTAGATGAATCCGTTCACCGGCTGCTTTTGGAAAAATTTGCGCTCGGGCTGTTTGAAAATCCTTACGTGGATGTGGATGCCGCCGAAAAAGTGGTCGGGAAAAAAGAATTTCAGGAAAGGGCAAACCTGGCGATGAAAAAATCGGTCGTGTTACTCAGGAATGAAACGCTCGATAATCATGCTTTTCTTCCCCTCAAAAAAAATACAAAAGTATATTTCGAGTCTTATCTGCCCAAAGCAGGAGTTGCGGCGAGTAATGTTTTTAAAGCGGATACTAACTTATGGGAAATTGAGTTTGTGGACGCTCCTGAAAAGGCTGACGTAGTATTGTTATGGTTAATCCCTCAATCAAAACCGCTGTTTCAGTCGGATGGCTCCCCGCTTTTTTTATCCTTGTCTAAAAATGGTGTAAATACCGATTATGTCAACTCGTTGACGGCGAAAAAGCCTACAATTCTGGTAGTAAACTATTCAAACCCCTGGGTGATTGATGAGGTTTATAATCCGGCAAAAACTTCGGTCAAAGGAGTGATGGCTACATTTGGTACTACCCCTGAAGCTATACTGGATATAATCACCGGCAAATTTAATCCCACCGGAAAAATGCCTTTTTCAACACCGGTTTCTGAATCCGCCGCTCAAAACCAAATACCGGATGTACCGGGATACAAGGAAGGACAAGGTTATGCTCTGTTTAACTTTAATGAAGGGCTAAGCTATTGATTAAAAGGATCTTATGAATAAAGTTATTCTCTTTAATCCTCGCAGCGCCAACAGCAAACACCGTATTCCCAACTCCATCCTTCAGGTGGGAGCTTCTATTGAGGGGAAATATGAATATGTTTTTGTGGATGGAAATCGGGAAAAGGACCCTTTTCAGATGATTTGTTCTTACCTCGATTCGGGAGAATATACTTTTTTCGGTGTTACCGTGATGCCCGGTCCACAGCTACGGCAGGCGATTCTATTTACCCAAAAAGTCAAACAACAATATCCCTCCGTCACTACGGTCTGGGGCGGCTATTTCGCTTCCAATCAATATAAAGTTGTGATCGAATCCGGGTATGTGGACTTTATCGTCAACGGCCCAGGGGACAAGGCTTTTCCCGAATTGCTGGATTGTATTTTGGCAAAAGGAAACCCGGAAAAGATTCAAAACCTCATTTTCCGAAAAGAAGGCAAAATTATCCAGACACCCAAAGCGTCTCTACTGGATCAGGATGGTCTGCCGGATCTCCCTTACGAAAAACTCAACCGCTTTTATCCGATCGGCCATTACCTCGGAAAAACTTTTCTTGGAACAAAAACTATCGCTTATCACTCCAGCGCAGGTTGTCCGTTTACCTGCTCCTTCTGCGCCGTTGTACCCATCTACAATGCTCGCTGGTCGGGTAAGTCTGCCGAAAAAATTTATGCCGACATTCTCCATCTGAAAAATACCTACGGCGCCAATGCCATTGAATTTCACGACAACAACTTTTTTGTCTCTCAAAAGCGGGTGGTAGAATTTTCCGAACGGATCCGAAACGACAACATGAACTGGTGGGGCGAAGGGCGAATTGATACTTTGGACAAATACACCGATGAATCCCTGGAAAAAATGCGGGCCGCCGGTTGCCGCATGATATTTTTTGGGGCGGAAACTTCCAGCGACGATATCCTCAGCCAGATGGACAAAGGTGGAACCCAAACCGCTGCACAAATCAAAACTTTTGCCGGAAGACTCCGAAAGTTTGATATCGTTCCAGAATATTCTTTTGTCTTGGGAATGCCCGCCGCCACACCCGAAAAAGTCATGGCGCAGATTGATCAGGACATTCAGTTTATCAAAGAAATCAAGGAAATCAATCCGGCAACGGAAATCATCATTTACCTGTACAGCCCGGTTGCCACCGAGGGTTCGGAATTGTACGAGCGGGTAAAAAGTCAGGGATTTCGTTTCCCGCAGCACCTCGACGACTGGCTGAACCCCCAATGGGAAAATTTTGACCTGCGAAAAAATCCCCTGACGCCCTGGTTGACACCGGCGATGGTGGACAAAATCAAAAATTTTGAAACGGTTCTAAACGCCTATTATCCTACGGCTTCAGATTTTAAACTGACACCTGCAAAGCGTAAGTTTTTGCAAATGGCTGCTTCTCTGCGTTACAAAAGCAATTTTTTCACCTTCCCATACGAACTAAAAGCCATACAGAAACTCTGGCGCTATCGTCAGCCCGAAATTGAAGGATTTTATGCCGAATAGTTCTCTTTTTCGCAGATTGGCCAAACGCATCCTTTATCCGGTTCTCAGGCCTCTTTCTGGTTGGTATTTGTCCAGCAACCGAAGTTTTACCTGGAAGAATATTCGCATCGGTGTGCAGCCGGGCGTCTTTCATCCGGGGTTGTTTATCAGCACAAAAATTTTACTGGATTTTCTTTCGGGAAAAGATCTCGCGGGGAAAAAATTTCTGGAACTGGGGGCGGGAAGTGGAATCATTTCGGTTTTTGCTGCGCAGCAAGGCGCTTTCGTAACCGCTTCCGATATCAGCGAGATAGCAGTAGCGAATATTCAAACAAACGCAATCCAAAATCAAGTATCCCTCACGGTCATCCTTTCCGATTTATTTGTCCGTTTTCCGGAAATAAAGTTTGACATTATCGTCATCAACCCGCCCTATTATCCGCGATACCCCGAATCGGAAAAAGAATATGCGTTCTTTTGCGGGGAAAAATTCGAATACTTTGAAAGGTTGTTTGCGGCCTTGCCTGGCTATATTCTGCCGGGTGCCACAATTTGGATGATTTTATCCGAAGATTGTGATATTCAACGTATTACCGCTATCGGAGAAAAAAATAAAATCTCGATCAAAGAAATAGAAAAACAGCGGAAGTGGGGCGAATGGAATTATATTTTTTCAGTAGAGATTGTGCCTCACTAAAGGTCCCGTTTTTTCAGCAAAAGATAACCCACTCCCCAGAAAACCCCTATCCATACGATGGCGACACCGATTTCCCATCCGGGCATACTTTGATCAGGGATAAAAGGCAGTGGCTGTCCGCCCGTAGCTTCTGTCGGAGGAATCATCTGTTCGGGAACCGGAAAGGGAATAAGGTTGCTCAGGCTTTTGGCGGGAAAAAACCGGTCAATCATATCCGGAGAAATGGCCCAAACAATCCGCTCAATCATAAGCGTATAAGCGATAAACATGACGATGGAAAGGCCCGCATTGCGAAAAAACAAAGCGACCAGCCCCGCCAGGCTCAGATAACCCAAAATTTGCACTCCGACGATACCGATCCAGCCTACCGATTTAAATACCGAAAACTCTCCCGGCGTTTCGGTGTTGAGATAGCCAAACAGCAGGCTCGTAGCAAATACCCAAAGCGTAGCGGCAGCGGTGAGAATAAATACCAGCGAAAATTTGGAAAACAAAAATTCCCCCCGACCTAGTCCGTCTATGATATGCTGCCGCAAAGTGCGGAAGTTGTACTCATTCGTAATGTTGATGATCACAAGAATCGCCAGGAAAAGTCCCATATACCCGGCCAGATAACCGACCGTATGCCAGACCATCGGGAAAGAATAAAACCCAAACTCGATTTCTTCTGTACTTTGCCCGTTGATTTCCGTGGGTTTGATGCTTTGAAAAGCCATCACCGCGAGCAGGAGAAAAACACCAAAAAGCCCGGTAAGAATCCAGAAAGTGCGAAATTTCAGGCTTTTTCGAAATTCGATTTGCAGTAAACGGCTGTTCATGAGTTTTCTTTATTTTTGATCAGGTCAAGAAACTGACTTTCGAGGCTGCGTTTTTTCAGAGCGAGATGCGTAATGACCACGCCTTCACCGATGAGAAACTGATTAAGCGATTTTACATCGGGTTTTTCTTCAAAAAAAACCGCCATTTTACCTTCGATTTTTTTCACTTCTTTTACGCCGGGATAAGTCTGAATGACGGCGAAAAGCTGTTTCATATCTTCGGCCAGTAGTTCTAGGTATTCGGATTGTCCCTGGTTGAGCATTTGCTCGACCGGGCCGGAATATAGCAGTTTACCATTTTTGAGGATACCGAGATGCGAGCAGACTTTCTCCACTTCGTCGAGCAGGTGACTTGCCAGCAGGATTGTCGTGCCATTTTGAGCGATGGAGGAGATCAATGCCCGTATATCGGCGATTCCCTGCGGGTCGAGGCCATTGGTAGGCTCGTCGAGGACGAGCACCTCCGGTTCGCTAATCATGGCGGCGGCAATGGCCAGCCGTTGTTTCATACCGAGAGAATATTTTCCAAAAGCATCCACGCCACGGCCCGAAAGCCCGGTGAGCGTTAGTACTTCCTCCACCCGTGTATAAGGCACACCTTTTATGTCAGCGACAATTTTTAGGTTGTCGTCGCCTGAGAGGTAGGGGAAAAAATTGGGTTGTTCCAGCACGGCGCCAATGCGCCGCAAGACTTGCGGCGAAGGCGCTTCGCCATACCAGGAATAAGCGCCACTATCGGCGCGGATGACGCCGAGGACGATGCCCAGGGTCGTAGTTTTACCGCTGCCATTAGGGCCGAGCAGGCCATAGACCGATCCCTTTTCCACGGAAAAGGATATGCCGTCCACAGCATGGATTTTCCCGAAGTGGCGGGTGAGGTTTTGAATGTCAAGGACAGTCTGCAATGGATTGATTTTGGGGTGAAGATAGGAATAAAACGGAGTTTTATTCACCTTCTGAATAATTTTGGATTGGGATCGGACGCCTGTGCGGGATAAAATTTATCTTCAAAGTTCTCTATGAGCAAAGACAAGATGTCGGCTTCATCTACTTCCGTGCGATGTGTCACTTTTGAAGAATGAGCCATATCTCCCCAAATATTTCAATTTTGTTTCCAATCAAATTTACCAACTCCCCCTACCTCCTCTCCATCCGATAAATGCTCACCCGCACATACTCAAACTCGCCCTGTAACTGGATTTCCTTTTTCAGGGAAAGGTTGGAGCCTTCGACGGAAAGGGTCTGTTTGATTAGGAGTTTGTTTTTCCCCTCTTTGGCGCGGCGGTAAAATACCCACTCTGTTCCGTCGTTTCCTCGGGTGGTTCGTTTTTCCTTTAGTTCGTAATATCCATCTCCGAAATAGAGCAATCCGTTTTTAAATTCAATATTCCCTTTCTGCCTTACCGGAAAGCCGTCTGGAGGAGTGAGTTTCCATTCATAAATAATTTTTTTGTTTTTGATTTTCCGATATTCCATACTGGCGGGAATGGCCGAAAAAACTGAGGGATCATCCGGGTGAAAGGTCTGAAGTTCGCCTTTCCATTCTCCGAGGATAAAGTCCAGATCGTCAATCGTAGTGGAGGAGTAAATCAGTTGAGCCGAAAGACTCAGGGGCATTACAAATAGAATCGCGGGTAGTACAATTCGGGTAATCTTCATAGTCCAGCAGATTTAAAACAAAAAACGCAGGTAGGCGCGATCGTCAAAGGAAATGTTTCCTTTTTTCACGCCTTTAGTTGATTTATATAACGAAATCAGCATAGGATCTCGCGTGATGATCTCACGTAATTTTTTTTCGCTTGCTTCGAGGGTAGGGGATAAGCGTGGGTAGCCATCGGTGGCAAGCACAATTTCGTCTCCCTTATTTACAGAAATTATTTTTACCTGGTTTTTCATGGGGGTGAATCCGTCTATCACAAAAAAAGCGTATTCTCCGGCAGCCGGGTTATTTTGCAAAAGGCTTTGTTGCTGAAGAATCGGGCTGATAAATTCTCTTCCGGGGTCGTGGCTGGCGAGGTCTTCCACGTTTTTCCCGGTTTGAAGGGCGATGTGATTGTACAAGGCACGGGCTTCGCTCATGACGGCATCAATGGATGCGGGGTTTTCATAGAAATGCCCGTTGATGAGGCATTGGCAGTCGCCCATAAGCCAGATTTCACGATGGAAAACACTGAAAACGGCGGTTACCGCCCCCATGCGCAGACGGGGATCGTGCCGGGCGGCTTCGGCTATTCCTGTTTGCTGGTAATGGCTGAAAATCGCTTGGGTGAATATTTCAAGGGCTTCCTCCCAGGTGGTTTCTGCGGGTAAACGGAAAATTTCCCGGTGAATAATTTCTGCGGCAATTCGCCCCGTACCTGCCATTTCTGGCCTTTTGGCCGTAACACCATCAATTACGGCGGCAAAATTTTCTGAAAAAAACATAAAATCTTCGTTTTCTTCTGCCTTCCCTGTCTTGCCTTGCAGAAATTCCTCAATTAGTTTCATATATTTGAAATATAAGAATTTACAGACTGAATTTACAGCCTCCATTTTTATGTACGAGTTATTTTTTCTGGAAAATACGCGCTTTACCACTTGGAGTTTTCAGCATATCGGGGTGGTATTAGTTTCTGCGATTTTGGGTTATCTGATTATCCGGTATGCCCAAGCCCAAAAGGAGGAAATAAAACAGCAGCAAATATTTAATGCATTGGGAGTATTTGTTTCAGCGACAGTGATTGTTTGGACATTATTGGAAATCGGCAGAGGGAAATTTAGCTACAAAGAAGATTTGCCGTTGGTCATTTGCAATTTTCTCGCCCTTACTATCCCCGTTTTTACTTTTACCCGAAGCAAAAAAGTCTATGAACTGATTCTTTTCTGGATTCTGGCAGGTACGGTACAGGCGATTATTACGCCGGACTTACTGGACGGTTTTCCGCATTATACATTTATGAAATTCTGGATTGTCCACAACGGGCTGGTAATCATCGTTTTGTATGCAACCTTTGTATGGGGGTATCGCCCTACGCTTCGGGGACTGTTTCGTTCGTATATAGGTTTGGAAATCTATTTTCTGATAATGATGGGCATAAACGCCCTATTTGACACCAATTATTTTTACCTTAATGCCAAACCTCCTTTTGCGACGGTTTTGGACTTGTTTGGCCCCTGGCCCTGGTATATCATCGTGGCGCAGTTGATCGTCATTCCCTATTTTCTGCTGTTGTATTTGCCTTTTTATTTGAGTAGGCAGAGGCTTCGCTCCACCATCGAAGCAAAAACCCCTTAGTAATCATGTATTTTAAAAATAGTATTCTACAATAGCGATTTTCCGTAGTTATTTCCGAACGATTTTAAGTGTTTTGAAAATTTCAGAAGAAGGAATTCCAAACCCTACCCCTTCAATATTTCCTCCCATGAGTTTAGCACTGATTACACCTAAGACCAGCCCTTGTTTATTTGCCATTGCCCCGCCGCTATTACCGGGGTTAATGCTGGCATCTGTTTGAATCAGCTTGAGGCCATCGCTCGTTTCTCTCACCCCCGAAATAATGCCTCGGGACACCGTCTGGGAAAGGTCTTCGGCATTAGGAGTACCCACCACATATACGTCCGAGGCTATTTCTACTTCTTCCGACGGGCTTATATCAAAAGGAATCAGTCCATTTACCTCTATTTTGAGAAGCGCGAGGTCTCGTAATTTGCTTATCCTCACGATGGTGGCGTCATGTTCGGTTTTATCATTCATTCTGATTTTCAAGCCCTCTTTCTCTGCGACAACATGGTAATTGGTGATAATGTAGCCATTGGGGCTGACGATAAATCCACTTCCATGCCCATTTTTGTTTTTCACTGTAACCGAAGACTTTATCGCCTGATTTAAATCCGAAACATAGGTTTCTGATGAGGGAATAACGATTTCTTCAAAAGAAGATTCGGTTTCCAACTCGCTATAATCATGTAGCAGTTCCAGCGTTTTTTCTGTATTCATAAATTCAATCAGCCCATACTCAATGGCATCTTTGATTGCCTGATATATGGTTTCATCCTTTTTATCGTAGTCATGGATACCAAATTGGCCGGAATGGGAATAGGACGTATAGGTATATACACTGTTTTTATAATAATCGAGCACCTCCCAGTTTATGGTCAGATCAACAAAGACGATTTTATTGGTGATATTGTTGAAGGTATAATCGGTAATGGTTGCATTGATCAGGAGGTTGTTGAGATAGCTGTTTTTTAAAACCGTTTTCGTCGTATCTATATAACCATTTTCTTTCAGGATTTCGTTTAGTGCGTCTGTGAAAATGGTATTTTGTAATTCGACATCTTCATTAGAATCATCCGTTCTTACCGATTTTGTTGTGCCTCTTCGAAGATACTGGCTGTATGTCCCGAAATATCGGTACTTAATATTTTCAGAGGTTAAGTTTATCCCAATCTTATTGAGCATAATCTCTTTAGTTTTCTCTCCTTTCAGCGGGAGACTCACCATATCCTTATTTGTGGCGATTTCTTTGTCATAATTATAGCTTTTAGGGCCAATATCGTAAAAGGGAGGGTAAACCAGAATTCCAAAGGGCACCCATGACAGGATATAAAGGGGGGACCGTTTGTATTGAATAACAGTTACGTTTTCGCTTTTATAGCCTTCCCGGTTGATCGTTATTTGTTTAGGTTTAAAATCTCGTTTCATGAGATATTTCCCTTGTTTCAGGGTGGCTTCTTCCCCGTTGATAAGGATTTCGGTGTTTTCCGGGGTGCTAATAGCGACCTTTTGATAGGGCGCATTCAATATTGATGCACAACCTGAGGATAGTACAGCGATAATAAAAACAAGTAATAATTTTTTCATAAAGTGTGTTTTAGTCCCAATCCCATTCATGTTTTTTAACAAAGATATTTTGACGAAGGGAATTTCATAAAACTCAGGTAGAATGCCAAAAATTTATCGGCGATATAATACTTAACCATACGGCTTCCGGGCTTTGCAAAAATGGGTTGAACCCGTCGGATAATCCTATATTCATTTTCGAGTCGGCTTAGGTAGCCGCCAACGTCTTTTTGTAATACAGATTCAACCTCTACACGAGAGGTTTTGGAGGAAGCAATAAGTGCCAAGATGGAAAAATATATGGTATATTCCTTCCCAAATTCTTCGATTAGGAGGGCGCAAACCAAAATGTCGCACCTGCGGTCAAAGGCGTTCACCGTCAGGCGTTGGGGACAAAGAATCTTTCGTACCCCTGCGCCCTAGGCGTAACCCCGTAGAAAAAAAGGGGGGCGGCCATCGAGGCTACAAACATTGGACCTCTCCGAGGTCTTGCCGGTCGGCAAAACCCCGCATATTTCGCGTTTTAGGCACTTTTTCGGCGAAGCCGGGACTCCGGAGGAGTCGAATGTTTGTAGCCGGAAGGCCCGTTCCCCCCTTTTTTTTCAGGGGTTGCGCCATAGCGCGCGTGAGGACGAAAGGTTCCTTCTTTCAAACACCCTCGGTGCGACATTTTGGTTTGCGCCCAAATCCTTTGCATATCGCTTTAAATGCCCGGATTTAACCGGAAAAACTCTTGAAATTCATCTATGACCAGAGGTTGGGGGATAAATGAATTTGAAGCGTTTATTTCGATTATTGAAGCCATTCCTTTAATTGTTCAATACCGGGGTTATTTGTTTTCAATAAATAATGGATCAAATCTTCAAACTTTGGCAGGCGCTGATTAATGTGTTTATGAAGATCATCTGGTTTATCGGGCAAATTGAATTTTTTCAAATCAACCTTTGCTTCTTTGCATAAAGCAATGATCCAATCTTCCAGCTTCACTTTAAGAATAAGAACCTTATTCCCGGATTGATCACGATATCGTTTTATCCCAAACTTCTCTTCAATGAAAATCAGACTTTTTTCATAGTTGGTAGGTATTGTCCCGGGATCCTCATCAACCAGGGCGAGTTGATCGTTTTCGGTTTTTAACTTGTGAAATACTCTGGATTTCCCCTGATGGTGAGTAATAAACCTTTTTTGAATCCCCAATGTCTTTACCACCATTTCATCGGGCAAACACTCCAAATGTACCTGTTTCATGCTTCAATAATCCGGTTGAAATTGAAAAAAACATCCGAATTAAAATCCAATACCTGCGATATCTGGATTTCGTTTAAGGCTGTTACTTTCGTCTGATAATCCTTCATTTCCACATAACACACATTCAGGTTGGATGCTTTTGATTTTTCAATCAGACTGAGAAGCAGATAGGGATTATGTGTGGTGATAAAAAACTGATTGCTTTCATCCAACGCAATTCTCTCTGCGAGAAACTTTGTATAGAATGGGAATGTGTTACTTTCCGGTTCATCAAACAATAAAACCGAATCCTTATTGCTCATCAGGGCAATGTTGTAAAAGATAATTCTCTGCAAAGTCTCCGACAGGGTGAAATAAGGATAACTGTATATTTCTCCGTCAATAAATTTACTTACAGCCATATCATTTTCGGCAGGCTTCAGCGTAAGAGTTAAACCCTTTGATTGTAAAAATTCGGAAACCCATTTTTTGTAGGTGGGATTGGCTAAAAGCAGGTTGGGCAAATTTTCACCAAAGGGAACTGAGAGGTGAGGGCCATAATTATGGAAAAAACTTTTAATACGCTTGTATTCGTAATAATGGACATTGGTTTTCCCATAATGACCACCATGGGTTTTTCCATCATGTGAAATGTGTGACAATATTTGATCGGGTTTAGAAATATCAGGTATAAAATTGAACGTATTTTCTGGAGAGCCATCTTCTTTTATTGCATAAACCAGCTTCGATTGTTTTTCATTGGTAATAACTTCTATTGGCTGGTTGATATTAAAATCATAAAACAAATCTCCCAGTGTTTTATAGCGGAAAATGTCCTTATTAAGTTCCTGATGAAAAGCATTCTGACTTTGAAGAGCTAGCGCTTCGATAATATTGCTTTTCCCGCTATTGGGGTCTCCAATAAAGACGTTGAGCTTTCGGCAAGGCAGTTCCAGTTCCTTGATAGACTTAAAATTTTTTATTGTCAACTTTTCAATCATGCCCGTCTGTTATTACAAAGCTTTCCCTAAAATAATGCATTTCTGATTACCCATTCCTATAACTACCTGCAAAAGTCCCCAAAATCCCTATCTTTGGGCCAAATCTGTGACTAATTTTTATGGAAAAAACGCTTTTTCTCAAAAATTTTCTTAAAAACCCGCTGCGTAATGCCTCGGTTATCCCTAGTTCGGCGGCAGCTGCACGGGCAATGGTTGATGGTATAAATTGGGATAAGATAAATACGGTTGTGGAACTCGGCCCAGGCAATGGGGTATTTACGGAAGAAATTCTCGCCAATTGCAAAGAAGGTACAACGATTATATTGATCGAAATAGAGGAGAGTTATATCAAACTCTTGAATGCAAAATTTGATGGGCGCATACATATTGAGCATACCAGTGCCCATCTTATGGATGAGGTATTGGCGAAATACGATAAAACTCATGCCGATCTGATTATTTCAGGCCTGCCTTTTTTGCCGGATGAATACAAAACCCTGACCAACGAGGCGATCCTTCGACACACCGAAAAAGGAGCCATTTACCGATTTTTTACCTATATGCCTCCCGTAATGAAAAGAGTGTATAAGGATATGCCGTTGGAGGAAATTCGATTTGTCCCGGCCAATATTCCCCCGATGTGGATATATGGCATAAACTAAACATACGGAACGGCCTTAGGTTTGCGTTAAGAGGTAAAGACTCATTCCAAATTACCGAAACCTCCCTATGCAAACTGCTGTTGCACCCTTCCTGTTGTTTTTCTTTTCCCTGATTTTTTCTCTTTTTCCCGTTTCCCGCTCCTTTGCCACTCATGCTATGGGTGTGGACCTGACCTACCAGTGTCTGGGGGGAAATCAATATCAAATCACGCTGGCCTTTTACCGCGATTGTGCAGGGATTACGACTCAACCTACCTATTCGATCGGGGTTCGTTCCGTTTCTTGTGGCGTAAATACGACTCTGACGGTGAACCAGGTAAGCGCAGTGGACATTTCACCGCTTTGTCCTGCTCAGAAACCCAATAGCTCCTGCCAAGGAGGATTTCTGCCCGGTGTAGAGCAATATATTTATACCGGAATTATCACCCTTCCCGCCAATTGCAGCGACTGGGTGCTTAGCTGGTCGCAGTGCTGCCGCAACAGTGCCATTACCAACGCGCCAATTACCTCTATTTCCGGTGGTACCGAAACGTATGTGGAGGCTACGCTCAACAACCTTACCGTCAATTGCAATAGCTCTCCGGTTTTCACCTCCATTCCTACTCCTTATGTCTGCGCGGGTGAACCTATTCTCTACAACAACGGCGCCGTTGATCCCGACGGCGATTCGTTGGCCTACGAACTCGTCAACCCACTTGAACTGACCCTCGGCGTTCCTACACAGGTTTTATACTATTCCCCATTTTCTCCTGCTTATCCCATCAGTACCACCCCGCCCAATAGTTTTGGTTTTGATCCGGCCTCCGGCCAGATTTCCTTTACACCGGGAAGTACCCAGCAGAGCATTGTTACCGTTTTGGTAAAACAATACCGCAACGGGGTACTTATCGGTACTACCATGCGCGATCTTCAGATTGTGGTAATCAATTGTCTCAACGATCCGCCGGTGCTCAACCCTCCCGCCGCTGTCAGCGGCGGAAACCTCAACGGAAATACTTTTACCGTTTGCGCGGGCAATACGCTGAGTTTTACAATTTCGGCCTCAGACAATAATGCCGCTGACCAACTTTCCGGCCTCACCAATCTGGCTTCCACTATTCCCGGCGCAACCTTGAATATTACCGGAACGAACCCTCTTACCGCAACCTTTTCCTGGCCAACTACGGTGGCCGATGTCGGCAGCCATTCGTTTACCGTCACGGTTGCCGATAATGCATGCCCGGTATTTGGACAACAGGTGGTAGGGTATTTGATCTATGTGCAGGATGAAGTTTCTGTAATGGCCTCGGATACAACGATTTGTCCGGGTATAAATCAGTCTGTTCAACTGGCTGCTTCGGTGAATGGATCGCCGGGGAATGGCTCATTTTCCTGGACACCGGCTGCCGGGCTTTCCAATCCGAATATCGCTAATCCGGTGGCAACGGTTTCCGGGCCGGGGACTTACTCGGTTACTTATACAGAAGGTGTATGTGTTTCTTCCGCTAACGTCAATATTATCTCTGAAGCTACCCTTGCGGTTACACCCTCAAACCCCTCCATTTGCCTCGGAAATACGGTTGCCTTAAACGCTTCGCTTACTTTTAATGTCGCCCCCTCTGCTGCGACTTATTTGTGGACTCCGGCAGCAGGTCTGAATAATCCCAATATTGCTGCTCCGACAGCTTCGCCAACGACCAATACCAATTATTCCCTGACCGTAACGACTCCTACCTGTGTGTATTCGACGGTCGTACCGGTTACGGTTTCCCAACCCCCTTCGCTCAATCCTTTTTCGGCACAGGCGATTTGTGCGGGAACTTCTGTACCCCTGAGCGCCGGAGGAACGAACCTCGCAAATTCTACTTTTATCTGGACACCTTCCACAGGATTGAGCAATGCAACAATTGCAAACCCGGTGGCTTCTCCAACGACGAGTACCAACTATACCCTCACGGTTAGCAATTTGTGTGGTTCCGACAATGAAACGATCAGTATTTCGGTTTTACCAAAGCCGGTGGCTTCTCTCACGGCGACGCCCCTCACCTGTAGTGGAGCAAATGATGGGTCGGTTTCGGCTTCCGTAACGGGGGGGACTCCGGGGTATAATTATGCGTGGACTCCGGCAGTGGGCATTACTCCGGTGGTAAATAACCTTTCCGCCGGAAACTATTCGGTGATTGTCTCAGACGCTAATAACTGCGCAGATACGGCTCAGATAGCCGTGACTTCTCCTTCTCCCTTACTGCTTTCACTCGTTGCTCAGACTAACCCGGGTTGTTTTGGCGATTCTTCCGGTGTTTTTATGCTCTCTGCTTCGGGTGGTTCGGGGGGATATGAGTTTTCGTTGGATGGAATTAATTATCAATCTGCGGCTGCTTTCACGAACCTGCCGGCGGGGTTTTATCCCGTTTCGGTAAGGGATGTCAATAATTGTATTACCAATTCCTCCGTAAATATCACCCAACCCGGCCCGCTGACGGCGATCATTAGCGAAAGTTTTGATTCAGATTGTCTGGTTCCCACAGGTTCGTTTTCCGTTTCTGCCAATGGCGGAGGGTTTGGGTATCAGTATTCGATTGACGGGATCAATTTTGTGCCGACGGGTACATTTTCGAACCTGGCCCCGGGAATTTATACGGTGACGATTCGGGATGGGAATAACTGTGAAACACAGATTGTTACGACGGTTTCGGCGATCAATGCTCCGACGGCAACGCTGGTATCTCAGACCAATCTTCTATGTAACGGCACTAATACCGGCGCATTGACGGTCAGTGCTAGTGGCGGGATTCTACCTTATCAGTTTTCGCTGGATAATAATAATTTTTCCCCTTCCGGAACTTTTAGTGGACTTACTGCCGGTAGTTATGTTATCACTGTCAAAGACAGCAATAGTTGTCCTGCTTTTGTACAGGTTACACTTACAGAGCCATCGGCTTTAGCAGCGAATATTTTTTCCACCACTCCGGCAGATTGCCCCGGCGCGGCTACGGGGAGTGTGGTAGGATTTGGTTCCGGGGGAACGGGTTCCTGGCAATATTCAGTGGATGGCGTAAATTTTGTTTCGGGAAATGGGTTTCCCGGCCTCTCGGCAGGTAACTATACCTTTACCGTGCGCGACGCCAACGGATGTGAAGCAACAGCCCCCTTTATCATAACCGAACCACTGCCTATTGGCGCAACGATTGCTGCGCTCACGGATGTGGATTGCAGCGGGAATGCCACAGGATCGGTCACGCTGCTCGGGACGGGGGGAAACGGTGGTTTTGAATATTCGTCGAATGGCATCAACTGGCAGGTTTCCGGAACCTTTTCCGGGCTAGCCGCAGGTGCGCCGGGATTTTTTATACGCGACTCCGTCGGCTGTGAGGCAACCACTTCGGTAACGATCAGTGAGCCGCTTCCTCTGAGTGGAACCGTAACGGCTTTGGCCGATGTGGATTGTAACGGAAACAATACGGGGAGTTTTACCCTGTCCGGTACAGGCGGAACGGCCCCGTATTTATATGCTCCTGACGGAGTTAATTTTTCGGTTACAAACACGTTCAGTGGGCTGGTTGCGGGGACTTATACCACAACCATTCGCGATGCGAATGGCTGCGAGTCAGTGCTTTCCTCCGTAATCTCCGAACCTCCGATAATTACACTTTCCTTCAATGGAACTAATGCTTCCTGCTTTGGTTTCAGCGATGGAAATGCCACTGCGGTTGTCAGTGGTGGAGCGGGAGGATATAGCTATCTTTGGAACAATAACTCCGCGCTGAATACCGCTACAGTCAGCAATTTACCGGCAGCTACTTACACTCTTCTGGTTACAGATCAAAACGGGTGCGTCGCTACGGGTTTTTATGTAGTAAATGAACCCCCGGCTATTTCCCTTCAGACTTCACTTACCCCTGAAACCTGTTCCGATGACAATGGCACGGCTACGGTTATTGCCAGTGGAGGTACAGGGAGTTTCAGCTATGTCTGGCAGACGATTCCCCCCCAAATGACCGCCGGGATCACGTCGCTCGATTCCGGAACTTATACCGTCATTGTTACGGATCAGAACAATTGTTCCGCGACAACTTCCGTTTCTCTCATAGATGAAGCCGCTCCCATTCTTTCACCGGTGAATATTTTGGATGCGTCTTGTTGGGGATTAAACGACGGAAGCGCACAGGTAATAGCAACCGGAGGAACGGGTAATTATACCTATAGCTGGAGTACGGGGGCAAATGGTTCGACCATTACGGGTCTTGCCTCAGGAACTTACCTTGCGATAGTGAATGATGGTCAGTGTACTACCGAGTTGGAAGTCCTTATCGGCGAACCCGAAGAGTTGGTTGTGGTGATTGATTCTTTCGGCGTACCGTTGTGTTTTGGTAGTAATGAAGGGTTTGTGGGGGTGTCGGTTTCAGGTGGAACCGGTCCATATAGTATTGTTTGGAATGGAGGAACATTTCCTAGTACACCAAACCTCAGTGGGCTGGGGGAGGGGACCTATGCGGTGAATGTGGTGGATATAAACGGTTGCAATGATACAGCTTCGATATTTTTGGATGATCCGCTTCCTTTGGAGACAACCCTTTCGCCGGAGGATGTAAAATGTTTTGGGGAAAATAATGGGAGTATTACAACTCTGGCCGGAGGAGGTACGCCACCTTATTCGTACAATTGGTCAAACGGTGGTTCCTCCGTCAATGTCACCCATCTGGTGGCGGGTATTTATTCGGTTTCCATTACGGATTCCAATGGTTGTACAATACAGGGCCAGGCGACAGTAAACCAGCCCGAAGCGTTGGTTGTCAGTGCTGCTTTTACGGATGTAAATTGTTTTGGGGGAGCCGATGGCTCTGCGCAGGTTTCTGTTTCTGGCGGAACAGCGGGTTACGCCTATCTTTGGTCAAATGGTACTACAAATTCCCAATTATCAGGAGTGAGTGCTGGAAGTTATGGAGTAGTAGTGCGAGATCGCAACGGCTGCGAAACCGCTGCCAATGGCATCATTCATGAGCCGGATCAGATAGAGGTTGTTGCGGTTGAAACGGTATCGGCTTTTTGCCTTCAGGCCAACGGTTCAGTATTGGTAGATGTTTCCGGGGGAATACCTGCATATACCTATCAGTGGCAAACCTCGCCTCCTCAGGAAGGCCCTTTGGCCACGGATTTGTGGGGGAACCAGAGTTATACCGTTTTGGTTACCGATGCAAAAGGCTGTTCCGAATCATTTTCGGTAACAATACCCGACGAACCGCCGGCAATCGCAGACTTTGTCGCGGATATTCCGGCAGACAAACCCTTATTGCTTTCGCAGGGAAGAGTACAGTTTACCAATCAGTCTCAGTTTGCCGTGGCTTACGAGTGGTCTTTTGGGGATAATCCCGGTATTATATCGAACGTTGAAAACCCGGTACATACTTATACAGAACCCGGTATTTATACGGTAAAACTCACTGCTTTTGACCCTCATTTTTCCTGTGCGGATACGATTTCTTTAACCTTTGAAATTGTACCGGATGGTGTTATTTTTATTCCTAATGCATTTACCCCCAATGGAGATGGAAATAATGATGTATTTTACTTCTTTGGGGAAGGGCTGGTATCCGTCGAGATGGATATTTTTGACCGTTGGGGTACAAAAGTTCGTACCTTATACAATCTTAGCGAAGGTTGGGATGGTTATAATGACAAGGGGAGTGCTGTGCAGGAAGGGGTTTATGTGTATGCGCTAAATGCTTTACTAAATAATGGAACCAACGTAAATCGCGGAGGAACCATTACCCTAATCCGTTAAAAATTGTGATTATTATGAAAATACTACTGCTGATGGGATTGTTGTTTGGGCATCTTTATGCTCAGGATACGTTGGGAACCTTCCACTTTAAGGGATACAAAACCAAAGTGGAATGGGCAAACAAAAGCAATCGGCTTGCCTGCCAGGTGAATGTGGAAGAACAAACGGTGATCCATTTTATGGAACCTGGGCGTTCGACGATTGTAAAAGCGATTCCAATACCCAAAGAATTGCGTGTTACCACTTTTACCTGGACTCAGGATGATAAAGGATTAATACTGGCAACTTGGGATCCGGAGGAACTTCAACGGGGGATTTATTACCTGAATATTTCACGCGGAGTCATTACGGATACTTTACCCGAATTGGGGGCCTACTATCAGGTAAATGAGATAGAAGGATACGAACAATGGCTGGCCGTGGCCTCTTCAGGGGAGGGGCATCCGGATGTAAATGTTTATTCTTCTGATTATGAAGAGTTGTTTAATACCGATGTTTATCCGGGAAATATTGCTTTGACGGGCTGGTGTAAAGGCAAATTGTTTGTGGCCTCCGATGTCCATCTGGAATGGGGCCTTACACGAGATGATCGGTTAAAGACGATGAAAAAAATGGGGATGAGTGAAGAACAGATGGCCGATTATACTTCCTATGTTACGGAAGACTGGCGCGTATATGCGATAGATCCGGAGACAGGCAAAGCGAAAGAGGCCAATTTTCCGGCCGGATGTGGTGTTTATTCTTTCGACGGAAGGTTTAGTTATATTTCCAGTATGGATGACGAAGGGCTGCCCGAGTTTGATGTTACACTGGTAAGCAAAAACTGAGTTGTTTTCCTTTAGTTTATTCCACCAACATCGCCGCACCAAATACCCCGGCACTGTCGCCCAATTTAGGCTTCAGAAAAAGGGTTTCCATGCGGGGATTAAATACGTATTTCTCCACTTCTTTGACTCCATCCGTATAAAGCCGATCAATATTACCCACTCCTCCCCCCAATACAATTGCTTCCGGGTCGAGAATATTGATAATAGGCCCTAATGCTTTGCCAAAGAAGTGAATCAGCCGATCAATTGTTTCGGTTGCCAGTATGTCGGAGCCTTCCTGTGAGCGGGTATAAATATCCCGAAGCTTGCGGAAGGTTCCGCTTTTGTTTTGATAATATCGCTCCGAAGCCGGGCCACTGAGCAGTCTTTCGACACATCCGATTCTTCCACAGTAACAATCTCCTCCGGATGCATCCAGGAAGTTGTGCCCCCATTCTCCGCCGATGCTGTGTCGCCCATTGATTACTTTTCCATTGACCACAATTCCACCTCCCACGCCGGTACCCATGATTACGCCGAATACAACTTCTGCATGGGCAATGCGTTCGGGAACAGTTCCCATTTTGGCTTCTGCGAGGGCAAAACAATTGGCGTCATTGGCGAGAAAAAACGGAATGCCTTTCTGCCGTTCCAAATCATGCCTCAATGGTTTACCGATCAGGGCCGTAGAATTACTATTTTTAATGGTTCCAAGATCAGGGTCTATTGCACCGGGAGTTCCCATTCCTACTTTTTGTGGCTTCAACCCGGTTTCTTGTTCAACCAAAGTCAGAAGATGAAGGATACGACTGACAATATGCTCATAACCCTGTGTGGCTTCTGTATCAATGCGCTTTCGGCTGAGCACTTCATAATTATTATCCGTATCCAGAACAACGGCTTCAATTTTGGTTCCGCCCAAATCAATTCCCCAAATTGGTTTCATAAACAAGTTGTTAGTTCGTGGGACAAGGTTAGGGAAGTTTACCGAAAAAAAAAAGCCGGCTTATAACAAACCGGCAATACTTTTTTGTGTTTTAGAAAGTGTTATCAGGCGGTAAGCGGCTGAAAATTTTGGGACAAAGGATAGCCGGTTGTTACCGTTCTTCGAAAATCCAGCCTGGTTTTTGGCCGAGTTTTTCCAATTTTGCTCCCTGTTCTTCCACTCGGCTTCGGTCGCTGTTGCGGTAAATGCTTACGCGATACGTCTGCCCACTGCCTTCGGCAGGGAAGAGAATAATCGCATCCGTACCGTCTTGTTTTAATTGATTTACAAATTTTTGAGCCGCGCTGAGTGTGCCAAAACTTCCGGTGATGAGATGGTAGTTTTTGACAGGTGAAAGCAGCCGGGCGGTATTGGACGAAGTAGAGCGGGTATTGGGTTTTTCTTTAGCGGTGTCAAGGACGGAGAGGTTAGACACCTGTCCAAACCCCTCGCGGGAAGAAACCCCGCGAGTATTTCCCAAATCCTGGCCACGGGGAGTACCGAGTTCCTCCTGAGAAAGCCGTGCGTTTGTATTATCCGAAAAGAGTTTCGTATCGGTTGACTCGGTATTTTCCGAAGAGGGGTTGGGACTTAAAGTTTGATCTCCTTCTGAAGAACGGGCGGCGCCGTCAAGCCCATCGGTTTCAGCATCGGCAAGCACACTTTCTTCTAAGGCCAGACTTATGGAATCCTCTGGATTTTCCGTCAGAAAATCACCACGAAAACTACGAGGAGGGTCCAGCGGTCGAATGGCAAGGATACCATTATCGAGGCTGGAGCGATGTTTAATGAAAGGGCCTTGATTAAGAACCAAAAAACCAAGTGTAAAGATAAGAGCGATGAGCAAGAAAGTTTTCCATCCGACTGAGCTGAAATTAAGAGTTTTTTCAGCACTGTAATCGTTTTTCATGTAAGTTGGGGTTTCGCCTTGATGAAGTACAAGCTGATTATTCTGGATAAAACAAACCGGTTTTAGCCCATAAAAATCATCCGCTAATACATTTTCTTCAGAATGATAAGTAAAGAACGCCAGGATATGATCATGATCCTCTTTAAGTATCCCGATTTTGGGAACCTCAAAGTAACCATTTTCTTTCAAATTTTTAAGAATTGTTTCACTTATATTGTGAACAATTTTTTCGGCCTCAATCGGATCAATATGAATATGATCCTTTAGGTAATGTGTAAGATCTAATTTAGCGTCCGACAGAGGGCTGAATTCTATTTCAATTTCAGGTGGAAAAACAACGGACGAATCCTCTGCTATACGCGCCCCATTCTGTATTTTCCGGAATGTACCTACCTTTGGAAGCGCAAAGACATCCAACTCCCTGAAAGCACTTGCCAGATAAACTTCTACACTCAGTTCCATAAAAATTGGGGGCGAAAAACTACCGGCTTTCAACCTGTATGAACATAACGAAAGAAAAGGAAAAAACTTTTAAAATGCCAGTGTAATTCCTCCTTTGATGTCAATCGGCCTTTCGACGTAGTTATTCCATCGCTGATATTTGGTACTCAACAGATTTTCAACCCCCAAAAATACAGAAAATCCATCAGTTATTCTATAATCCGCAGAAAGATTTATATCAATAAATGTATTTTGCCTGATTATTTCGCCTATTGAATCAATGCCCATTGGTCTTGGCCCAAAAACAAATACTTCACCGCGGGCGCTAAGTTTTTTCTCCCAGGTATAAACTGCAAAAAAATCGAGTCTTACCGGGGACGCACCATAATATTTGGCAACCGTGCTTGTGGTGTAATTATTGATATTCAGGGCAATACCTCCTTCAATATTTTCTTTCAAGTCGTAGTTGATTTCGGCATGTACACCAGCGACGGTCATCGCCGAGTCATACACTGCTGCAAAATACCGACCGTCGCCGCTGTTGTCGTAAATCAGTTGGTTTTCAATGCGCTTGTAATAAGCTCGTGCGGCAAAATCTATTTTGTGGTTGAGGTTTCCTTCCAGACCTGCATAGATATTCATCTTTTCAATTCCGGGTTTGATCGTTACCCCTGTGGCAACATAAGGATTCTCCTCAATCATCCCGTAATAATGGTTATTGACCATTCCCGAGGTATAGCCGGCGACGATGGCGATAGCATCAGGCACAAATTCATAGGAGGCTTCGAAGGCCGGACCAAACTGAGAGATACTGGCTGTATCTGCACTGTTTTTGAAGTAGTTTACCTGAATACCGCCGGATATCATAAGGTCGCCGTTGTCATAAGTTACTGCCGGTCGGGCGGAAAGTAAAATCCGGTTTTGGTTCAGCCGGTCAATTTTTCCTCTTACAAAGTTAAAGCCGGTTTTGGCTCCTACCATTACATCCGGTGTGACTCGGTAGCCCCCCGAAGGTGTCAGGTCAAAATGAAATTCGGAGTTGTCGCGGCGATCGCTGTGAAATTTAATGCCTGCCCCTGCTTCGTATTCGTAGTCCCGGTTTCGGTCATAATTGCTGGCCAGTACTCCTTGTATGCCAAAATGGGTAAAAGCCATTCGCAGGGAATCCTGTACCCCGTCGGAAGGTAAAGTATCGGTGTTGGCGTAGTTAAAATAGCTGGAATTCAGGAGTTTTGCCTGGGCTTTAAAGGTATTTTCTTTGGCTACCATGCTCGCCTGAAGGCTGCCGTAATCTCTTCGAAATTCTCGCAGGGGAATGAGGTTGTCCTGATGGGCGGAAATATGGCCAAACTCAAAACCATAATCCACATCACGGTTTTCGCCGTTGTTGATGTAGAGATTGGCAAAAGGGGTAGCAAACCGGCCAAACCCCAGTTTGATCATATTGTTTTTGAGCTTTTCGGCTTTTTCTTTTTCCACTTCGCGAATGTCGGGAGGAGCCGGTTCAAAATCGGTTTCTACATAAAAGTCACGAGAATCAAACTTAACTTCTTCCGTCTTTGCCTGCTCTAATTCCTGATATGGCGGTTTCAAAAAAGGTTTTTCGCTTTCAATGACATCCTCAATACGCTCATTCTCAAGGGTAAGAGTGTCTTTTCCCCCTAAAGGGTTATTGTTCTGAGCAGCCACTTCTCCCCAGATTGCCAATGAGGCAAATCCTATGAAAATATATTTTTTGATATTCATGTTTAACATTATTAAAATCAATCGTTAATGCTCCCGGCTTAATTTCCTTCTTCTTTAGCTTGAATTTCGGCCAGAATTTTCCGGGCCTCCTCTTTTACATCGTCATAAGGGGCTTCATTTATGAGGCTTTCCAGTGTTCCTTTGGCTTGGAAAGCGTTGCCAAGTTCAAAATAGGCACTTGCTGCAACGATAAAGGTTTTCGCTTTTTCGTAGTTGAAGCTGGAGTAGTTGTTTGCCATATAAATTGCGGCATCTTTTACTTCTTCAAACTTGCCTGTAGCAAGGTCATTCTGCCCTTTGGCCTGAAATTGTTTTCCTTCGTCAAAGAGGATTTTGGTGAGCATATACTGACTTTCCGCTCCGAAGGCATTTTTAAATTCCTGTTCGACTTTCGCAAAAGAGGCTTTCGCTGACAACAACTGCCCGGCAAGGTACTGGCAATGGCCAATTTCTACCTGTGCTTTGGTGCGGGAATACACAGCAACTTCGTTGTTGTTGGCGATCTGGGTGAGGGCATCCTGGGCAAGTTTATAATCGCCCAGTGCTTTATGGCTTTTGGCTACGCCAAATTTTGCCTGAACTTTGTTTTCCAATTTACCCGCTTGATTGTCAAGGGTTTGATACAGTTGGAGACTCTGTGTATAATCTTTTTGTTCGTATTTAATTTCGGCGGCTTCGAGCAGGGCGATGTTGGTAAAATCATTCCGCACGGTAGCGGTATAGATTTGTTTGTAATCATCAAGGGCAGAAATAAATTTGCCCAGTTCCCGATAGGCTCTTGCACGGAAAACGAGTGCCTCGAAGTAGTCAGGGCCGTTTTTGTAGTCGTTGATATAAGTTGTAAACTGATCTACGGCCGAACTATAGTTCATCGCAAAAAACCGGTCTTTGCCCGTATTAAACACCAACTGAGCGAGATTGGTATCCATATTGGGGTTCTGGTTGCGGTAATCCCGGAGGATTTTATCAAATTCCGATTCCGAAACCAGCCCGGTAAGATTGTCGAGTGCTATCTGTGCATTTTTTTTGTCGGAAGCGTAATCCGTCAACACCTTTTTAAAATAACGCACTGCACCGTCGGAATCGCCGGCATTGTAAGAAGCCAGGGCCAGGCGGTTGTAGGCATCGGCAGCGAGGGGACTTTTAGGATATTCGTCCACCAGCATTTTGGCGTATTTGAGGGCCTGGTTATTGTTTTTGATCCAGGTAGCATAAATTTCCGATATACGGTCAAGGGCATCATCGCGAAGGTCGGAGGTTCGGAAGGTTTGGATGACTTTATCAAAATTTTCGACCGACTTTTGGTAATTGCTCTGCCGGTAAGCGGCTTCCGCAAGCTGGTAATAGGCATAATCTCCCTGAGTATAGCGGAAATCCACTACTTTCTGGTAGTAAGTATTGGCCCCTGCGTAGTTGCGCTGAAGAAATAAACAGTCTCCCGCACGCAGGTGGGCGTCCACAATCAGGTTTTTTTCAGCCGTTCGTCCGCCTTTTTGGATAAAATTGTCGAAAGCCTGGCGGGCGGCAGTATAGTTTTTTTCCTTAAAATAAGCCCAACCCTGCCCATAATAAGCATTGGCATTGTATTCATTCGTCGCCACACCGCTCATTCCGAGATAGGCATTGTAAGCCAGAAGCGCCCCTTTGTTGTCATTGTTTCGGTAGGTAGCTTCCGCCAGCCAGTACTGGGCACTAAGGGCCATATCTTTATCAAAATTGCTGGAAATGGCTTTTCGGAAAAAAGGAATAGAATTCTCAAATCCCCCTCTTTCATAGAGGTCCAGTCCGTAATAATAACATACCAATTGATACGCTTTTTGAGCACGGGGCGTATTGCGGGGAATAGACTCAAAATACTTTATAGACCGGGGGTAATCGCGAGTAAGCAGGTAGGTTTCCCCAATCATGGTTTGTACTTCGTCAATGTAGGTCGCCCGAGGGTATGTTTCCACGATTTGGGTCAAACCTTTGAGTGCATTGGAGTAGTCGCCGGTGGCAAAAGCTACTTTTGCATACTGATAAAGCGCATCCTGGCTGATTTCCGGGTTTCCGGTGGCGTCTCCCTGGGTGGCTTTCTGAAAGGCAATTTTGGCGTTGTCGTTGTCTTTGAGTTTCAGGTAACAGAATCCCAGGTAATAAGAAGATACCTGCGTGAGGGAGTCTGTCTGAATCTGGATCATCGCCTTCTGAAAAAACGGAACTGCTTCCGTAAACTCATCCTGTTTATAATGCGCAAAACCGTAACGGAAATAATCGGTACGATTCATTTTGCCTTTATTGCCTACATATTGGCTGAAAAACTCCGTGGTACGCGGATAATCATACCTCTCAAAACTTGCATTTGCCACGATATAATAAATCTGGGCATCTTTTCCTTTGACCCGGGGACGGGCAATAAGATCGTCGGCCAGAATGTACAACTCATCGTATTTTTTGAGTTTAAGCATGGTATTGGCGAGGTAAACCTGCGTTTCCTGTCCGTATTTCTCCGAAGAGGTCAGGTCTTTGAAAGCGAAATAGGCTTCTTCAAACTCTAAATCCTGATACAAGATCACCGCCCGATAATAAAGAGCATCTTCGCGGTAACGGTTTTCCGTCGTGGAAACCAGTTCAAAGTAATGAATTGCCTGAGCATTATTGCCTTCTTTAAAATAGGCATAAGCCAGGATAAACATCGCTTCGGTAAGTTGATCCGGTGGTAACGAACCTGCATTGTAGGCAGTCACAAGGGGTTGGATGGCCAGGCCGTATTTTTGATGGTCAAAATGATATTTGCCCAGATAATAGCCCATGAGGCTGGCTTTGGTATTTTCGTCAAACTCGAAGATATATTGCTCCATCAGCGAAACCGCGTCGTTGCGGTCAAGGTGATACGCACCAACAGCCTGGATAAAACGTGCATTTGCATGCAGATCATTGTCGCGTTCTTCGCCCCGGAGGTTTTGCTCTGCCATCAGGAAAGCATCCACTTTTTTCTGAGCGGCGCCATACTTTTTCTTCTCAAAAAGTTCCACTGCATCATCATACAGATATTGAAACTCAAAGTAGGGAGAAAGCTGCGCCCTCAAATCCGGAATAAATATCACAATAATGAATAGAAAGGACAGAATAGGTTTCTTCATTGCCAATCGTTTTTGATTAATCCACAGGGGAGGGTTGTCAAATTACCAGATCCCGAAATTATGGTTTATACTACAATTTACGAAACCGGAAAAAGCCGGTTAAATCAAAATATAAAATTTGAGTCTGAATAAGTGACCAATCGGTGTACTAAAAGGATGCGTAAACCTTTTCTGATTCGCAACAAACCAAGTGCCAAAGTCCGGAAAAACGGGATACCTGCTTCCGGACACGGGATAGCAGTTTTTAATCGGTTGAAAGCAGTTGTTGGGCGAATAAAGTTGTTTATATCAGCGAGGGAAGATAATTTTTATCAGGGATTGTATCCTTAAAAGGCTTTTATTATTCGGAGATTTTCATTTTCTCAACTTCTTTAACTGAGAGTATCTATGAAATCTATCATCCGGATCGTGCCTGTATGCCTGTTTTTTTTATTCCTTTCCTGTTCTGCCCTGTATGCGCTCTATCCTTCAGATGACCTGCTGGATATTCAACGCACCCTGAATTACTATTACGAAGGGGCCGCCCTTCATTCGGTGGAAGTACTTGCCCGAGCTTATCACCCTCAGGCAAGAATGATTTATGTGGATATCCAAACTGGGAAATATGAAAAATTTGAAGTAGGGAATTACCTCAGTACGCTCGCTTCTACTCACCCCATTATACATGAAAAAAACATTCGTATCCTGAGTCTGGATATAACCGGTAATACAGCACTGGTGAGAACCTGTATTACTTTTGAAGGAAAGGGTATGAGGATCAATGATTTCCTCACCCTTCATCAGACGGAAGGCGAATGGCGGATTATGAGTAGAACCTCTTACAAGGAATATGCTTCTTTTGAAAAACCCAAAACCGCTCTCTGGGATAAAGAATTGGCAAAAGACCAGCGCGAAGTAAACGAAGTGCTGAATACCTACCTCCTCGGCGGCGACCGAAGGGATGCGGCTGTACTGCGAACCGCCTTTCATCCTCAGGCAGAAGTAACTTATACCGACCCCCGCAAGGAAACCTGTTTTATTGTTTCGCTTGCCGATTATCTTCACATGTATGACAGTGGGGAAAATCGGGAGGTTCAAAAACGAAAACACGAAGTGGTTTCCGTGGACATAACCGGAAATATGGCTGTGGCAAAAATCAGGATACAGTACAAACGTTTTCAGGGAGTAGTAACCGATTACATCACCCTGGTCAAAACGGAGGGTAGCTGGTCTATTATTTTAAAGGCAACCGACAAAGAAAAAGGAGCTATGCTCGCTCCGGTTTAATTTGGTTAATGTTCATAAAAAAAACCCGGAAGTACTTCCGGGTTTTTTTTATGCAAAGTTGTAACTCTTTGCCGAAGGTGTACCTGTTACCTAATGTCTATTGTAAGGTGAGGATTCGTTCAACTGTGGTGGTTACGCCATTGGTTGCGCGAAGCATGTAGATGCCTGAAGGCAAATCACTCAGATCAAACCGCAGTGTTTGAGAACCTTTTTCCATTATTCCTTTATGAAGTGGTTTGACTAACCGACCCATTCCGTCGTAAAGTTCTACTGAAACCTGCTGGCGGTCGTTGTTGCCAATAACCAGATTTACTTCTCCGGTGGAGGGATTGGGATACATATAGATGCCCAGTTTTTCAGCTACTACGGTAGCACTTACCCGGCTGGAAAAAGTATAATGACCGTCGTAATCAACCTGGCGGAGGCGGAAGACATAAGTTCCGGGTTTTCTGCCTCTGACGAGGTATGCGTAGTTTTGTTTTTCGCTGGTGGTTCCGGCACCCTGTACAAATCCGAGGGTCTGGAAATCCTGTGAAGCGGGTGAAAGCATCTGCACCTCAAAGCCGTTATTGTTTAACTCAAAGGAAGTTGTCCATTTCAATTGAATGTCGCTGCCTTCGGCTTGGGCTTCAAAGCTCAGCATTTCGACGGGTAATCCACCGGGGCTGCCGCCTGTGAGGATTTCCATGGCATTGATCATCGGATCACCTACCACCCGAAGGAAGTCTATATCCAGTTTTCCATCTGCATCTACATTTACATCGTAGGAAACCATGCCAGCTACCCGGTGGCCAAAAGTGGCAGTAATGTCAAAATTCAGTCCCACGGTATCGCCTTCGATGACAATATGAAATACTCTTTCGCCGGGATCATTGGTACATACACAGGAATTGGCAAAGTAGAGTCGTACTTCATAAGGTGTGCCTGCTGCACCGGCTACCGGGAATTCCCATTGCATTTCTGCACCAGCAATCGGGTCAAAACGCTCTTTGCGGAATAGTTTTTCAGGTGTACCCACAGGAAGGGTTGCACCCATGGTCAAGGTTGGCGGTTGTACACCATTTCCCTGGTTATTTCCTCCGGCTACCCGGTAAGCAGACGGGCTGGCGTTGAGGTCCACGGCCCAGTCGGGGTCGCTATTACCGGAGGCGACAAGAGAGTCTGCGTTATTGATCCGGTAAAGAATCGTCTGCGCCCCGGAATTTGCACCGGTTCCGCTCAGGGCTATAGTTAGCGGAGAGTTGGCCCCGCTGTGAATCAGTTCCAGGGTAGCGGCTTTGGCACCGTTGGAGGTCGGGGTAAATGTAATCTCCAGGGTTTTGGGTGAAGAAACGATAATGTCGTCTATGGTATTGACTGCGGATACAAACATGGCGGCATCGGCTCCCGTTACGTTGATATCGGTTATATCTATGCTGAAGTTCAGCGCCGTTGCGAGGTCAATGGCCAATACACTGGGGGTTCCTACATTCACATTGCCAAAGGCGAGAGGATCGGGAGTAGCTCCCAGGATTTCGCGCTGACTGACAGTATAGATTTCGATAAAATCCCAGCTCGCGATAAAATCTAAGCCTGCGCCGGAAGAAGCCAGAACACCGGTTGCCAGTGCAGAGGGTATTCCACTGACCGTATAGGTTCCCTGTATGGCAGCAAGAAGGTTTCCGCTGGTCGAAACGGGGGTTCCCAAAGCGGTTTCTGCACCGTTGTCGGCAGAGTAAAAGGGCTGGATTTCTCCATTGGAAGGATCCACCTGCATCATCAGGTGAATGACGGAAGAAGCCAGAATATTAGCGACAGGATAATCGGTTGAAGTAGTTACGCCGCCAATTTCGCGTGTCACTCTGAATCCGCCATTTCCTCCTCCCAGACCTACGAGTGCGGCCATAACATAATTGTTCTGATCGCCGGTACCGATATATACACCGTGTAGAAAATCCGTGTCGCTACCTCCGTTGAAAAAGTTGCCGTTCATCTGAGTGCGGAATACAACAGGTTCGGCAGCCGCACTGATGTCAATGCCAAACTGATAGGAGTTGACCAGATCATTGGTAAGTGGGCTTCCATCCTCGACGGTGGGATTAGTAAAGGTACCGGTGGCACCTCCGGCGATGAGATCCTCATCGGGGTTCAGTATTTCGAGGTAATCGGTGCCTCCATTGGCCATCAGGCCCATAAACCCCAGGCCAAAAAAGCCTGTACCCGGATCAGCATTAAAGAAGGGATATACAACGGGAAGGTCTGCTGCGGTAATGTCTGTACCATTGTTGGGGTCAATACAAAAAGGATCCAAAGCATCGGCGATTCCATCGTCGTCGTCATCGGGATCATTCCAGTCAGAGACTTTAAATCCTGCGATAAGTGTACCGTCGTTGTCGGTAGGCTGGCTACCTGCGTTGCAGGGATCGGTATTGTTGCGGATGTCGAGTTCGTCGGCATTGGTAAAACCGTCTCCGTCTTCGTCAATCAGTGGATCGTTGTTGCCAACACAAGTAGGCGCCGGACCGCTGTAGTCGGTAGGCTCAAATACAGTAATGGTATTGGAGCCGTGATTGGCGGTCCAAATGGTTCCGGGATAAATACCGGCATCCCCCAGAGAAGTTACATCCAGTGGAAGGGAGGTGAAATTGGTGAGGAAAATGCTGGAGCCGGTGACATTACCATTGCTATCATCCACAAACATGCGGAAGATACGTCCTTTATTATTGCCGAGATAAGCTACACCGAGGAGGTCTCCGGCCAATACTCCGCCAAAATTAGAGGCGGTGTATTCACAGAGGCCATTTACGGGAGGGCTAAAGGTGAGCTGAGCACCGTTGGCAGCACCGGGGAGTTTGTAATCTCCTTCGATGGGGTTTGCCATTGCAGCCGGAACCGGAGGCCATGCAGCGGGAAGAGACGGGCTACCGGTGGGATAATAAACGCCGTCTTTATAAAGACCTGCACCCGTAGGATTTGCGCGGATGGGGTTCGGATGACCTGCGTAATAACCTTGCGAAAACTTGTGAAGTCCGTTTTCATTGTTTACCTGAGAGTCGCCGCTTTGGTCGCAGGCAGGGTTGCCGGAACCGCTACTGCCTCCTTCTCCGGGGCAATATTCGTTGGTAGCAGAAGATACACCTGCAATGGCAGGGCCTTCGCCCCAGGGGTGACCGCCCCAGCCTTGGTTGGCTCCGTTGTCGCAGCCATACATATAACCGGCTTCGGTCATAACGACGTCATAGACATTTCGCCAGCCAGAGGAAAAAATTTGTACGGGTCCGCCCTGTACCAGCATGGCTTGGTTCAAGCCGTCATTTCCGCCCCAGGGTACGTGGGTTCCACTGATATCTCCGCCGCCAATGGTGGTAGGATGATCCAAAGTAGGAATATCGTATTTATATTTTTGGCCTTCTGCATCGGTTTTGGTGGGAAGAGCCTCAATTACATTAAGGTCTATGGAAAGGATTGCTGCGGCCAATGCGTATTCGCAGGTGAATGCAAATGCGATGGAAGGACTACCTGCGTTGGTGAATCCACCAATGGTGGCGTAAACGGTATTTGTGGTCACATCCACGATAAAGTCGTTGTTCGCATGGTTTTCTTCCGAACGCGGCATTCCTCTGACGAGGTGAACCAGATCCCAATAACCCGTAGGGTCATTGATACCCGAGCCGATCCAGGTAAGTTTAGAGATAATTCCGCTATTGGTATCGAGATTTAAATCACCACTTTGCCCGGAGCCTGCACCTGCGCCTTCACGGGGGTCGCTGGAACTGACATAAATGATGGGGTTGTTGGCGGTACCGGCAACAAAAATGCCCGTAACCTGACGGTCATTGATATTGGTTGAGGCATTGCCGAAGTCGTCGTGGTTGGGAATTTCTTTGATATCGAGGATTGTGTCAATGTCGGTTACATCGTAATCGGCTGCATTGTTTCGTACAATGGTGAGAATATAAATCTCACCGTGTTGTTGGGTTACATACAGTCGGTTGTCCGGCCCAAACTGAAGAGAAGTAGGGTTCAACAGGTTTATTCCAGAGAGAATTCCCTGATTAAAACTCTGTGCATAAAGCAAAGATTCAGAACCCAATAGAAAAATTGTACAGAAGGTAAGGATATACCGTAAAAAAGGGTTCATAAAATTAGTCATTGATCTCATAGATATTGGAATTTTCCGAGCAGTTATTGTGTTAAGATTACCTGAAAGAATGTTTTGAGACGGTGTTGTCTGGATAATTTGGAGCATAAATATAGAATTGTTGGCGATGTCTTTTTGTAAGTTATTTCTAAAGCGGAAAAAGAAGCGTATGAACGGTTCTAACCCTGTAACCATTGGGGTAATTAAAATTTACGATAGAAACAGGCACGTTTTTCGCTATATGACGCATGACCGAAGACGTGGCTGACTACATTCGGTCGGGTTCTTTACAAAAAGGGTTTAGGATTGAATAATTCTTACAATTGGAATTCTACTGTTCGGGGAATAATTTTTACAGTTCACCGACTCTCCCACACACCTGTAAGGATTTTGCTTACTTTGCGTCCGATTAGAGTATTAAACCGAATATCTTGACATATTATTTACTTGAAAACCACCGGGAAATTTATGTAAAAATATTGCGGTTACTGGTGGATTATCGAAGTCGAAAAGTTCTTTATTAACCGGTATTTTTCGGCAATCCCCTTCGGGGTATTTACCCGTCGGGCTTTTCCAAACCCACTTGATTGCTTAAAAGGGATGTGCAGGTAATTCTGCACGATAATTGAATATTAGGTAAAAACTAAAATGGCAGAAAACATTCATCCGATTTTTGACCGGATATTATCCAGAGAAGACAAAGAAAACATGCTCAATCAACGTGCCGTTGTGGTATGGCTGACCGGCCTTTCCGGTTCAGGAAAAAGTACCATTGCACAGGCTTTGGAAGCCACCCTGCATGAGGAGGGCTATTTCACCAAACTGCTGGACGGCGACAATATAAGGGTGGGTTTGTCCAATAACCTTTCCTTTTCAGAAGAAGACCGCACCGAAAACATCCGTCGGATTGCCGAGGCAGCCAAGCTGTTTCTTGACGGGGGAGTTATCTGTCTTTGTTCTTTTGTAAGCCCGACCATCGAAATACGCGAATTGGCCCGCAACATCATTGGTACAGAGGATTTCCTGGAGGTATATGTAAATGCTCCTCTGGAAGTATGTGAAGGCCGCGATGTAAAGGGTTTGTACAAAAAAGCCCGTGAAGGCAAAATTCCTCAGTTTACCGGCATAGACTCTCCGTTTGAAGCCCCTGCTACTCCGTTTTTAGAATTGAGGACGGACGAAAAGACACTGGATGCTTGTCGGGAGGAACTATTTGAGGCATTATTGCCCATAATCGGAAAATCAGCTTAGAACCGGTTTTTCCGACTAATCAGGACGAAACACTCGCATAGAATTTAATCTTTATATTTTACCATCACTAATTGTTTTCAGACGAATGGACTATAGACTTAGTCATCTTGAACAACTTGAATCGGAAGCAATTTTTGTTATCCGGGAAACAGCGGCCCAGTTTGAGCGGCCCGTATTACTTTTTTCCGGAGGCAAAGATTCCATTACGTTAGCTCACCTGGCTCGAAAAGCGTTTTACCCGGCAAAACTGCCCATGCCCATGATGCACGTGGATACTGGACACAACTTTCCCGAAACCATCGAATACCGCGATCGGTTCCTCGCAGAAATGGGTGCCCGTCTGATTGTTGCCTCAGTGCAGGATTCCATTGACAGCGGTCGTGCCGTAGAAGAAAAAGGCCCCAATCCCAGTCGCAATGCCCTTCAGAGCATTACCCTGCTGGAGGGAATCGAACAGAATAAGTTCGATGCATGCCTCGGGGGTGCCCGTCGGGACGAAGAAAAAGCACGCGCAAAAGAGCGGTTTTTTTCGCATCGCGATGAATTTGGTCAGTGGGAACCTAAAAATCAGCGTCCCGAACTGTGGGATCTTTACAACGGATACCTCAATCCAGGGGAAAATTTCCGTGTGTTTCCTATTTCCAACTGGACAGAACTCGACGTGTGGATGTACCTCCACAAAGAAAACATCGCTCTCCCTAGTCTTTATTTTGCTCACAAACGTAAAGTAGTCAACCGGGGCGGGATATTGCTGGCTGAAAGCCCCTTCATTACCCTCGGCAATGGCGAGCAGTATGAAGAAAAAGTGGTTCGTTTCCGTACCATCGGCGATGCAACTTGTACCGGTGCAGTTCTTTCTGAGGCAGATAACATTCCGGCCATCATTGAGGAAGTTGCTGCTACCCGTGTGACCGAGCGTGGTGGACGTAGCGACGACAAACGCTCGGATTCTTCTATGGAAGACCGCAAACGTCAGGGATATTTCTAGTGAACAGTGACTAGTGAACAGTGAATAATCATTCATTTTGAATTTTTTAGTTTTTAAAAAAATACATGGACTTACTTAGATTTTCCACAGCCGGCAGCGTTGATGATGGCAAAAGTACCCTCATCGGACGTCTGCTTTATGATACCAAATCCATTTTCGAAGATCAGCTCGAATCTATCGAACGTACCAGTTCCAACCGGGGAGATGACTATCTCGACCTGGCCTTGCTGACCGACGGTCTGAAGGCAGAGCGCGAGCAGGGAATCACGATTGACGTTGCTTATCGTTACTTTGCAACTCCTCATCGTAAATTTATCCTCGCCGATACCCCCGGGCATATTCAGTACACCCGCAATATGGTCACCGGTGCTTCGACCGTCAACCTCGCCATCATTCTCATTGATGCGCGTCATGGTGTGGTCGAACAAACCCGCCGCCATTCCTTTATCACCTCCCTTCTTCAGATCAAACACTTGATTGTGTGTGTAAATAAGATGGACCTGGTAGGATATTCGGAAGAACAATACCACAAGATCGTGGAGCAGTACGAAGAGTTTTCCTCCAAACTGAAAGTGCCCGATATTCGCTACATTCCGATCAGTGCGC
Source organism: Bacteroidia bacterium (assembly GCA_033764335.1). Taxonomy (GTDB): domain Bacteria; phylum Bacteroidota; class Bacteroidia; order J057; family J057; genus JAGQVA01. The sequence continues at coordinate 41,969 of JANRJC010000008.1, forward strand.
TGAAAGGCGACAACGTGGTGAATGAATCCGAAAATATGCCCTGGTACAAAGGTTCCTCGCTGCTTTACACCCTCGAAACCGTTCACGTGGACAATGACTACAATCACGTGGACAGCCGTTTCCCGGTACAGTATGTGATTCGCCCGCAATCCGACGGAAGACCCGACTATCGCGGCTACGCAGGAAGAGTTTCCGGAGGAGTATTTAAACCCGGTGATAGTGTAATGGTTCTCCCTTCTGGATTTTCTTCGAAAATCAAATCCATTGATACCTACGAAGGCGAGCAGGAAGAGGCTTTTACACCGATGTCTGTGACCATTACACTGGAGGATGAAATTGACATCAGCCGGGGTGATATGCTGGTAAAGCCTGAAAATCAGGCTACCGTAAGTCAGGATATCGAATTGATGATCTGCTGGATGTCGGAGAAAAAGCTGACTCCCCGGAGCAAATACAAAATTCGCCATACCACCCGCGACGCAAGATGTATTGTCAAAGAAATCCGCTACAAAGTGGATGTCAATACCCTTCACCGTGTGGAAAACAACGAAGACATGGGACTGAACGACATCGGTCGCATTCTTATAAGAACTACTGTGCCTTTGCTGCACGATAGCTATTCCCGTAACCGCACCACCGGAAGTGTCATCCTCGTGGATGAATTTACGAATGAGACGGTCGCCGCAGGAATGATTATCTGATCCCGGCCTTCGGCCTTTCTGTGAACAGCAGCGGCCGTTATGATCCCCCCTTAGGGGCTTTGTAGGGAGATATTGATTTGCCTGCAAAGCCCTTTTATTTGAAGTAAACCTTTAGATTTTTTACTATTACTATTCAGGAAATAATATTGCCGGTTCACTACAAATCTACAACTTCTGGCCCTGTTTTGGCTAACTTGCAGATGAAAAGGCAGTAAATACTTTATCATGAAAAAACACCTCCTTTTTCTCTTGGTCATCGGAATTACTTTACTGTTATCCTCCTGTATTTCCAACAAAAATACAGTCCTCTTCCAGGACGGAGCTTTCCGCTATGATGCGCCGGTTGCTATGGACAACAAAGCCCCGCTCTACAAAATTCAGCCCAACGACGTACTTTCGATCAAAGTAAAAGACCTTAATCCACAGAACACTCAGTACCTCAACGCCATGCCCGATGGGATTTTTAACATCAATGAAGTAGGGGTATATCTTTATGGCTATTCGGTAAGCGATTCGGGATTTATTTACCTGCCCGATATCGGTAAAATCCAGGTTTTGGGTCTTACCGTAAACCAGGCTCGTGAGCGAATTCAGGAAAAAGTAAGAGATAAAGCATTTGTAAATGCAACCGTTTTTGTTACCCTGGTAAGTTATCGCATCTCCATTATCGGGGAAGTAAGCAAGCCCGGTTATTATTATGTCTATAACAATTCGGTGAACCTGTTGGAAGCCCTGGCCCTGGCCGGTGATTTTAAAGAGTTTGCCGACCGAAAAAATATTCACCTTATCCGCAACGTAAAAGGCGGTTCGGAAGTAATCAAAGTGGATCTGACCGATCCGGAAATATTTAAATCGCCTTACTATTATCTTTTGCCGAATGATATATTGTATGCACCCAATATGGAAGTCAAAAACAACCGCTCTAACCTATCCAATCTTCAACTGGTTTCTGTAATTTTTAGTGGTGCGGCAGTAACATTGACAGCTATAAATATCGCTAACCAAATTCGAATCAGTAAGCAGGAGTAATCATCTTTTAATTTTTTTATCATGTTTCAGTCTTCTAAAATGAACAACCAATACAGCGATGATACCATTGACGTGAAAGCGTTGCTGGGGCGGTTTGTTCGCAGATGGTATTTTTTTGCTATCGGGGTAGTCCTTGCGCTGGGGCTGGCTTTTGTACAGATTAAATTTTCCACTAAAATCTATCGGGTAAAAGCGAAAGTGATTCTCGGGAATCAAAACGCGGCTACTGTGGTAGAGGACATGGGTACAGGAGTTTTTATGGAGCAATCCGATCTCGAAGACAAAATCGGGGTACTCCGCTCCTTCAATCTTATCCAGGAAACAGTCAAAAAAATGGACGTAGGCGTTTCTTATTATAGTTATGAAAACTTCAAAGCTCACCCCGAATACAAAGATGTACCCTTTACGGTTGTCATAGATTCTACCCAAGAACAACTGGTGGGGATTGAAATTTTTATTGAAAAAACCAACGATGTCGAATACCGCGTCAAAGCCAAAGGGGAAAGTATCAGTCTATATGACATCAAAAATTCAGAAATCATCCGCGAAATCGAGAAGGTGGACATTGATGAAAAAGTACGAATTGGTGAACCCTACAAAGATAACCTCCTCAGTTTTCGAGTGAATTTTAAAGAAGACTATGAAACCTACACCCGCGATCAGTATTTCTTTAAAATCAATACCCTTGACGGGCTTGCAGAACTTTTTCAGACTTCGCTGAAAATTGAGCCAGTCAGTGAAGAGTCTAATATTCTTTCCATCACCTCAGAAGGTCCACTGATTGAGGTTGAGAAAAAATTTATCAATCTCCTTCTGGAAGCTTACCGGCAGAAAGAACTTGATGAGATGAATGAAGTTGCCATGCGCACCATCGTTTTTCTGGATTCTCAGATTCAGGAATTTACCGGAAAAATCGAAACCACGCAGACCGATCTCACGGCCTCCATGGTCAATTCTGGTGTAATTGATGCCGGAACTTCCGAGGCGCAGGTGGGATTGCAGATTTCGCAACTCGAAAGAGAAAGAACGGATATTTCTGCGGCGGTAAATTATTATGAAAGAACCCTCGCCAATATCGAAAATGCCGGGCCAGATGATCACATCGAACTGGCCGCACCTTCGATGTTTAATATTAACGAAGCTGTACTTAATTCGTTGATTATCAAACTTTCACAACTATACGAGGAAGAGGCAGATCTTATATTCCAGACCAATAAAAAAGGTCCCCTCTGGGAAGTAAATCAGTTAAAAATCAAAAACACTCGTCGTGACATTGTCGCCAATGTAAGATCAGGACTGGAAGCTCAAAAAAATCGGTTGGCGAGTAGTGAAGAACAATTGCGTAGATTATATGGCAAAAGAGGTTCAATACCGGCAGGCCTCGCAGCTAAATATGATTTGGAACGAGCTTTGGCCTCCGGCGATGCCCGCCTTCGCGATCTCCTCGACAAACGCGACCAGGCATACATGGCCATGAAGTCTCAGACCGTGGACATTGAAATCATTGAAAATGCCAAAATGGAAGGCCGCAAGCCTGTATCTCCGCAAAAAACACTCATCATTCTGATTGCTCTTTTTGCCGGACTTGGACTTCCGGTGGTCGTAATTGTGGTGAAAGACTTTCTCAATGATAAAATCTCCGGCCACGCCGATATCGAGTCCAGTACTAATATTCCGGTTCTGGGTTTTGTGGCTCGCCACGACCGCAATAGCAACTATATCGTGCCCAAAGACTCCCGCACGGCTCTCGCTGAGTCTTTCCGCTCTATCCGCATTAAAATGCAATACCTCAACGATAATGCGGTTCAGCAGATTATCGGACTTACTTCTTCCAGTTCCGGAGAAGGCAAAACCTTCTGTGCAACCAATCTCGCTGCCGTCATGGCTCAGGCGGGAAAACGCACCCTGCTGGTGGATATGGACCTTCGCCGCCCACGGGTTACCCGCTACTTCGAAAATGGCGATGGACGTGGCCTGTCTTCCTACCTCTCCGGAGAAGTAAAGGAACATAAAGACATTGTTCACAAAACCCATATCGAAAACCTGGATGTCGTTCACTCCGGCCCGGTTTGTACCAATCCGCTGGACTTGATCGCTACCGATCGGATGCGTGAACTTATCCAAAAGCTGAGAGAACAATACGACCATGTGGTATTTGATACCCCTCCGGTAGGACTCGTTTCCGATTATCTGGTGATCATGAAGATGACCGATTTTAATATCTACGTCGTGCGTGATAGCACCACCAGCGTCGAATCGCTGAAATGGATCAACGAATTATACGATACCGAAAAAATCAAAAACGTAGGTATGCTGATCAACGACGTAAAATCCGTCGCCGCTTATGGTTATATTGATAGCCACTACGGATACGGCGATTAATGGTTAATGGTTAATTATTATTATATACCACTTGGCCCGTCAGTCCCCCTTGCAAGGGGGACGACCGACGGAAGGGGGTTCAACCCCCCGCTTGTTAGTTATTCAATTGAAAGGGAAAAATTTTTCCTTTCGTAAAAAGTAAATTGCATTTAAAAATCGGAAATGAAGAAAGCATTTATTACGGGCATTACCGGACAGGACGGCTCTTTTCTGACAGAATTTTTGTTGGAAAAAAATTACGAAGTTCATGGCACAATTCGGAGGGCTTCCTCCTTTAATACCGAAAGAATTGATCACCTGATGGGCAATAAAAATTTGCATCTGCATCACGGTGATTTGTCGGACAGTGCCAATCTCAACAAATTGCTCCGCACCATTCAACCGGATGAAATCTACAACCTCGGTGCGCAGAGTCATGTAAAAGTATCGTTTGAAGTTCCGGAATATACCGCTCAGGTGGACGCCATTGGTACCCTTCGTATCCTTGACGCAATGAGCAATCAGTGCCCGGAGGCAAAGTTTTATCAGGCTTCTACTTCAGAACTTTACGGTCTGGTACAGGAAATTCCCCAAAAAGAAACCACACCCTTTTATCCGCGCAGCCCTTATGGGGTGGCCAAACTATACGGTTTCTGGATTACCAAAAACTTCCGTGAGTCCTACAACCTTTTTGCCTGCAACGGCATCCTCTTCAACCACGAATCGGAGCGCCGGGGAAAAACCTTCGTAACCCGTAAAATCACCACCAACCTCGCCGAAATATCGGTCGGACTCCGCGACGTGCTTCGCCTCGGAAACCTCGACGCGCAGCGCGACTGGGGTTATGCCAAAGAGTATATCGAAGCGATGTGGCTGATGCTCCAGCAGGAGGAAGCCGAGGATTTTGTCATTGCTACGGGTAAAATGTACACCGTCCGCGATTTTGTCGAAAGGGCCGCCTCGCATATCGGTATGGACATCGTATGGGAAGGTACCGGTGTAGATGAAAAAGGATACGACAAAAATACCGGCAAACTTGTGGTCGAAGTGGACCCTCGTTATTTCCGCCCTGCCGAGGTTGAACTTCTGATCGGAGATCCCACCAAAGCAAAACAAAAAATGGGTTGGGAAGCCAAAGTAGGGATTGACGAACTGGTGGAAATCATGATGGTAAACGATATAAAAGAAGCAAAGAATAAAGTGTTTTATGCACAAAACAGCTAAAGTCTATGTTGCCGGTCACCGGGGAATGGTAGGTTCTGCCATCGTAAGAAAACTCCGGGCAGAAGGGTATGAAAATATCGTTACCCGTTCCTCCTCTCAACTTGACCTCCGCGACCAGGCAGCGGTTGAAGAATTTTTTGCTCTCGAAAAACCCGAATTTGTTTTCCTCGCTGCGGCTAAAGTAGGAGGGATTGTTGCCAACAATACCTACCGCGCAGAATTTCTGTACGACAACCTGGCCATTGAGATGAACATCATTCATCAGGCATATCGGCACTCGGTTGAAAAACTTCTTTTTCTCGGAAGTTCCTGCATTTATCCCAAATTTGCCCAGCAGCCGATGTCCGAAGATCAGTTGCTCACCGGCATTCTGGAGCCTACCAATGAACCGTATGCCATCGCAAAAATCGCCGGTATTAAACTATGTGAAGCCTATCGGGACCAATACGGCTGCAATTTTATCTCCTGCATGCCCACCAATCTCTATGGCCCGAATGACAATTATGACCTGCAAAACTCGCATGTTCTTCCCGCATTGATCCGAAAATTTCACGAGGCAAAACAGGAAAACAAGCCCTCTGTAACCATTTGGGGAGATGGCAGCCCCAAACGCGAATTTTTGCACGTGGACGATCTCGCCTCAGCCTGCCTGTATCTGATGAACCATTACAACGAAAAAGGTTTTGTCAATATCGGGGTAGGGGAGGACATCAGCATTCGCGACCTGGCTATTATGGTCAAAGAGGTAGTGGGATTTGAGGGCGAACTGGAATTTGATACCTCCAAACCCTCCGGTACACCGCGCAAATTAATGGACGTCAGCCGCCTCGCGGCTCAGGGCTTTCGCGCTTCCATTGGCCTTCGCCAAGGCATCGAAAGCGTTTATACCGAATTTCAGCAAAATATCGAACGTTATATCACCGGTGAACGAGTCGTTTCCTGATTCTCACTTCGGAGACAATCTAAACACATGATAACGGGAAAAAAAAGAGTTGCAATTCTTTCGCTTATTGCAATAGCCGGATGGATAATCTGGCTATTTGTTTTTGATACAACGACTCCCCACTTACCTTCGGTATCAGGATCACCCGACATCCGCCTGAATCAGGAAGGATTTTATACCCACGGGCCTAAAATAGCGATTGTGAAAAATGCTCCGGGAGGCAAATTTTTCGTCCGAAAGCAGCCGGAGGGACAAGTCGTATTTACCGATACTCTCACAGAAGCCCGTCGGTGGGAGTTTTCGGGAGAAGTGGTGCGTAAGGCCGATTTTTCCGCTTTGGCGGAGCCGGGAAATTATTACCTCGATATACCGATGGTGGGAATATCCTATGCCTTTCGTATAACCTCCGCTGTAAATAGTGGCCTTCAAAAGGCGGTTTTGCGATCATTTTACTATCAACGAGCTTCGACCCCTATCGAACTGCCTTACGCAGGCGAATGGCCCCGCAAGGCCGGTCACCGGGACGATCAGGTGAAAATCCACGTTTCCGCCGCTTCCGCTTCGCGTCCGGAGGGTACACGGGTATCTTCCTCCCGAGGCTGGTACGATGCCGGAGATTACGGTAAATATGTGCCTACGGCGACCTTCAGCACCTGGATGCTGTTGGATTTGTACGGGCAATACCCGGCATATTATGATACGCTTTCACTCAACATACCCGAGTCCTCCAATTCCCTCCCCGATATTTTGGACGAATCCCTTTGGAGCATTCGGTGGCTGCTCACGATGCAGGATCCTGTGGAAGGTTTTGTCTGCCACAAACTTACCACCACCCTCCATGCGCGAAAAGTGATGCCCAAAGAAGATCAAAATACTCGTCTGATGATCGGCAAAAGTACGGCTGCGACCTTGAGTTTTGCAGCAGTCATGGCCCGTGCATCGGGAACTTTTCGAAAATGGGAACCCTCACTTGCCGATTCCTGCCTGAAAGCAGCACAGGCGGCTTGGGTCTGGGGCCGTAAAAACCCTTCGGTGGGCTTTGAAAACCCCGAAGATATCGAAACCGGGCCTTGCCGCGACGACAATTTTGAAGATGAAAGAGCATGGGCGGCGGCGGAGTTATGGGCCATTACCGGGGAGGACAGTTTTTACCGGGCGGGAAACTTTGTGAAAAAGAATTATGAAGATGCCCCTTCCCGGCGGAATACAGGTCCGTTGGCATGGATGACTTTACTGGAACATTCGGAAAAACTACCTGCCGGAGAAGGAAAAATATTGTTGCAGAAATTGAGCGCGATCGCCGACCGATACCGCGACCATGCCCTGAACGTAAGCGCCTATGGCGTCCCGCTGGGCGAGCGCGAGAATGATTTTGTCTGGGGCGGTAATGGCAATCTGGCCAGTCGTGGCGTTGTGCTGATGTTTATGGCCCGGAAAACCGGCGAAAAATCCTATGCCAATGCCGCCACATCGGCGTTGGATTATATTATGGGGAGAAATGCGACGGGTTATTGTTTTGTCACGGGGTTTGGTACCCAGCCTCCGCAGAATATCCATCACCGGATTTCCTTGGCCGATGGCATTGTCTCTCCTATACCGGGTTTAATGGTAGGGGGACCACAAAACGAACTCAATCGCGACGAGTGTATGTATCCCGACAGCCTTCCAGCTACGAAATACCTGGATGATTTTTGCAGCTATACCACCAATGAAGTCACGATCAACTGGAACGCGCCGCTGGCCTGGCTTACGGGGGCAGTTGAACAGTGGTATGGTACATTTGAAGAAAATACCCCCCGGAAATGATCCGCCCGGCTCCTTTTTTTCTCCTTTTTTTTCGGAAATCCTTACATTATTGATAAAATAATCCCCCAATATTTAGCGGTTTATTAAAGTCGCAAAAACCGGTGAAGAATAGTGTTTAGACAATAATCCCGCAATTTTTAGGATTTTTGGCCTTTCCTGAAAAACAATTCTCCAGATAATCATCATTGGCTTAGAAGTGTTTTGTGCGTTTTACCCCTAAAACTTACAAAAAAACCTATGTCTCTGGAAATAACGATTACCGAATAAACAAACGCTGGTACTATATTAGCGATGTAAAATTATTCCTGCTGTTACAATCCCCCACTAAAGTGAGCGATAAGTAGCAAAAGGAAAAGGGTAAAACTCCGGAGTAGGGGTACTTCGGAATAAACGCCCCAAGGTATTAGGTATAGGTTAATAACGTAAAAACAAATGACTCAACGTCTTACTTTTCCCTGGCATACCCGTAGGTGTTTTTCTGGTTACAACAAAATGGTGCATGTCCTGACCGGCGATTGACCGGGTTCAGGCAATTGGCATTTTAACACCTATCCCTCCTGCTCTTTTTCCAGATTCACCTGAATCAATTCTAATCATACAATCTGCTATGTCCGAAGCCATATACCGTGGTTTCGGGAAGGGAAGAGGCTTGTTCGCAGGTTTTTCCTTCAAAACTTAATTAAAAGAAACCTTTAATCTGATGAAAAGACTTTTGATGCTCAGTTTCCTCTTGCTTCTTTTTTCCCAGACTTTTGCCGTTACTTATTACTTATCTGCCGTAGGCAACGATGCGAATGCCGGAACGAGCACCGCAGCTCCCTGGAAGACCATTGCGAAACTCAACGCTCAGATTGGTTCCCTTAAACCGGGCGACAATGTGCTTTTTCGCAGGGGCGATGTATTTACCGGTCAGATTATCCTTACGGTCAACGGCGGGGTAAATAACCCGATAACCTTCGGTGCTTATGGCACAGGGAATGACCCGGTCATTTCCGGTATGGTACCCATTGCTACCTGGAAACTTCATCAGGGCAATATATGGTATGCTTCTTCTACCACACCGGTTCCTTATCTGTATGTCAACAACAAATTTATGACACTGGCACGTTATCCCAACTCCGGATATCTGCTGGTGAATACCGCTTCGGTCAACGGCCTCAACTCCAAGTCCATCACCCAGGCCACTGACTACTGGAAAGGAGCCAATGTGCGCATCCGTACCACCAAATGGACTTGGGAATACAAAACGGTCGCTTCTTCCACCGCCTCCGGAAACATCAATTTTTCCAGTGCCAACAAATACGTACCGGAAGCCGGTTACGGGTTTTTCCTCGATGGAAAACTCGCACAACTGGACATGGAGACCGAATGGGCCTATGATGCCGCTACCGCCCGTGTATATCTCTGGGCACCCAACGGAGCCAACCCCAACAACCTGTTGGTCGAAGGCAGCACCATTGACTATGGCATTTATTCGGCGGCTGAAAGATCCAATATCACCATTCGCGACCTTACCTTCCGCGGGCAAAAAATAGACGGTGTTTCTATCTATGACCGCAAAAGCGCCAACAATACCGTTACCAACTGTAAATTCTATGACCAGGGAGAAACCTCGGTTTCCTTTGGCGGAACCAATATTACCGTTACCAACAGCTTTTTTTACGGTGCACGCGGTCGCGCTGTCAAAGGTCATGAAGTAAAAGGCGGAACTTTTTCCCACAACATCATGCGCCAGATTGGTCGCCACAACGGCTACGGAATCAGCGGTAATCAGGGAATGAATGGGTTCCATTTCACCATGTCGGACAATGTTTATATCGGTTACAATCGCATTGACAGTGTGGGTTATACCGGCATCACCGCTTATGCAGCCAACTCCCTTGTGGAACGCAACATCGTAAACGGTTCCCTTCTGAACCTCAATGACGGAGGTTGTATCTATACCTTCTCTGAGCAGACCCACCACACCACCATTCGCGAAAATATTGTCTATAATCCGATCGGCAACAATGACGGAGTACCTGCTGCCAAAGTAAAATCTGCGGCTTTCGGGATTTATATTGACAACAAATCTTATAATATCAATGTATTGAAAAATACGGTGCTGAACTCCGGTACAGCAGGTATTTTTGTCAACTCCGGTGCCCACGATGTGATTGTTGGAAACAATGTCATTTACGGAGCGGAACGCGACCTCATTCAGTTGGAAGAAAAAATCCTTCCCGGGCAAACCATCAAAAACCGTTTCCACGACAACGTCGCCATTTCTTTTAATCCCGATGTTTCCTGCGTGCGATTGTTGTCGGAACACAATACCCAGGCCAATCTGGGAGTTTTTGAAAACAACCATTTTTATAACCTCTATTCTCCCTATATCGCCCGGATCGGAAAATTGACCAATAAACCGCTTTACAGCATGGATCAGTGGGAAAACATGTTGCCCAACGTTATCAACAACAATAAAATCAGCCCATTTCAGTGGGATTGGGTAGCGGTAACTTCACTGGTTGGAAACAATCTTATCACCAACGGAACATTTACCACTAACGCTTCCGGCTGGACAACGGCTAGTGGCAACGCTACCACAACCTGGCTGAGCAAAAGCGGCACGATGGACGGAGGTTGTTACGAATTAAAAATGACCAGCGGTTCTCCAACATCCGCAGCCGTTTCTACGGCCATCACGGGTGGGCTGAAAGCAGGAACATATTACGAACTTAAATTTAGTGTCGCTTCCACGAAGTTTCAGACCCTGGTAGTAAACATTAAAGGAGCCAACGGCAAAATCGTACAGACCTTCGACTATCCGTTGTCTTCTACACGGCGCAATTTTGTAAAAGTTTTTGAAAGCAAAACGGCGGAAGCTACGGGATCGGTTGAATTCCGCGTAACGTATGCAAACGGCCACAACTTTGTCCTCGACAACGTGCAGGTATTCCAAGCAAACACTGCTCCTTATACCCCTACGGCCAAAGCCCGGATATTTGTCAACCAGACCGACGCCAGTAAAAGTTTTCCTCTCAGTGGAACCTACTACGACGTGAATCAGACTCCCGTTACCGGTTCGGTTACACTGACACCTTTTACCTCGGTAGTTTTGTTTACCGACGCGATCACAACCTCCACACCCGGTCATACCAACGAAAAACCCGTGGCAGCCATCAATGCTAACCCGGTTACGGGAACAGCCCCGCTGCTTGTGGACTTTGATGCTACCGGCTCAGACGATGTGGACGGCAAAATCAGCGAATATTCCTGGAAATTTGGAGACGGAAAAACCGCCACAGGCATGTTGACCTCACATACCTACCAAACCCCCGGCAACTACCTGGCTTTGCTGATCGTGAAAGACGACTCCGGAGCAGTGGACACCACGGGTGTAATGATCCAGGTTACGGCCCCCGTAGTAGTGGGTTGTAAACTGCCTACCGGCTGGCTCAATCAGGACATCGGAACGGTGAGCGTACCGGGCGAAGCCTGTGAGGATGGAAAGGGAACCTTTACCATTGAAGCTTCCGGCGCCGATATCTGGGACAAAAAAGACGCCTTTCATTATACCTACAAAACCCTGAAAGGCAACGGAGAAATGGTGCTGAGAGTCAAATCCCTTCAGCAGACCCATGCCTGGGCCAAGTCGGGGATTATGATGCGGGAGACACTGGATCCCGGTTCCAAAAATGCCTATACCTTCATCGCTGCTTCCGGCAGATGGACTTTCCAGCGCCGACTGACGGCAGGAGGGCTGACCACCAGCACCAATAGCCCTAAAGAAAAACCCGTACCCATTCCTTACTGGGTAAAACTGGTGAGAGAAGGCAATATGTTCAGAGGGTATTATTCCGCAGATGGCATCAACTGGCAGCTTGCCGACCAGGCAGAGATTCAAATGGCAGAAGATATTTACGTCGGGATTGCCGTTACGAGCCACGACAACGCTAAAGTAGCAACCTCCGTAGTGGACAATGTTACATTCACTCCGGAAGGAACATCTACTTTCCCGGTAGAACTGATGTATTTTGAAGGAAAAATTCTGGGTGAAAATGTCCTGCTCGAATGGGCTACGGCCAGCGAATTGAACAACGACTACTTCACGGTTGAAAAATCATTGGATGGAATCGTATTCGAAGTGTTGGATCATGTTCCGGGAATGGGAGTAAGCGAAATTATCAGCGAATACCAGTTAGTGGACGAAAATCCCAACCTCGGAAAAACCTATTACCGACTCAAACAAACCGACTACGATGGCGCCTATAATTATCTCGGTACGATTGAAGTCTATTTCCAAGTAGCACTTAAACCCGAGGTGAACATTTACCCTAACCCCACCTACGACCATAAAGTGAACATTAGTTTTGTGGGATTAGAAGACAAAGATATCCTCAAAGTATATCTGATGGACATGATGGGGCGTGAATTGTGGTCGGCAACCGATCCTACGAAAGCCATGCAGGTAACCCTTCCTTTTGTAATCCCGGAAGGCATGTATATTTTGTCGGTAGAGTTTACCGGCGGAGTAGCCAGTGAGCGGTTTGAAATAAAATAAAAAAACATTCTGAGCGAAAAAATATTTGGGGAATGGGAGGTCTGTAAGGGCTTTCCATTCCTCTTCGTTTTATTCCGTCTGAAATTCCATAGAGCCGGATGAATATCAATTCACGGAGTATTTTTAGCCGTTCATAACTTGTATGATTTCGCTGTTAGGATTTTTCCTAATTTGGGTGCAGTTCCAGGGGCAGAATCAGTATCTTACCCTATGAAATGCTCTTAAACACAGGTCTTATCTGCGTACTGATCGGATAAGGCAGGATTAAAAAAAACCTCAGTGAATTATATTGAAGAACTGAATAAGGTTATTCGCTCTAAAGGTTTCCTCAAATACCTGAAAAACACCTCCTGGCTTTTAGGGGGGCGTGTCATGCAGATGGGGGTCTCTTTTTTAGTAACCGCCAAAGTAGGAAAATACCTCGGTGCCGACGGCTTTGGTGCCCTCGGTTATTCTCGGAGTTTGGGCATGTTGTTTTTGGTTTTTGCCGGTCTGGGTCTTCAGCAGATCGTGGTACGAAACCTGATCAAAGACCGGACAAACGAACGGAAAATCCTCGGCACCGCGTTAATTTTACGCTTTTTAGGAGCGGTTGCAGCGTTTGCGCTGTATTTTGTGTTAGCCTTTTTCCTGCCGGACGATAAGGCTTCGGTTTACCTCACATACCTGGTTATTGCCAGTGGGGTTTTCCAGGCGTTGGACGTGTTTGATTATCACTTTCAGAGTACCGTTCAGGCCCATTACGGGGTGAAATCCCGCTCTTTTTCCACATTTGCTTTCGCTTTCCTTCAACTCTTTCTGGTAATCGTCGAAGCCGATCTCATCTGGTTTGGCTGGGCGTTTTTTATTCGGAATGCGCTGGTGGGAATTGGACAGTTTGTCTGGTTTACCCGTCATTTTGAAAGGCCTTTTGATCTGCAATGGGATTATAGCCATGCAAAAGGCATGCTGGTTGACGGCTGGCCGCTGGTTTTTTCGGGGATGGTGGTCATGGTGTATATGAAGGTGGATCAGATTATGATCAAACAGATGATGGACAACGTTGCCGTGGGTTATTACACCTCTGCGCTTCGGTTTTCGGAAATCTGGTTTTTCCTCGGTCCGGTGCTGGCGAGTTCGTTTTTCCCGGCGATTATGAACGCGAAGGAAAAAGACGAAAAATTATATTTAGAAAGGCTGCAAAATTTTTATAACTTAAATGTCTGGGTGGCATTGGGAATCAGCATTCCTATGGTGATTTTTGGCCCGTGGTTCCTGCAACTTCCTTTTTTGTTTGGCGAAAAATTCGCGCCCGCAGGCCCCGTGCTGATTATTCATATCTGGTCGCTGGTATTTGTGTTTCTGGGTGCTGCCAGCAGCAAACAGATGATCGCTGAAAATCTTCAGAAAATTACTTTATACCGCACCCTTTTGGGAGCGGTCATAAATGTCATTCTGAATTTTTTTATGATCCCCCGATATGGTATCGAAGGCGCTGCAATTGCCACTCTCATCTCGCAGGCGGTAGCTTCCTACTTTGGATACCTGCTTTCCCGAAAAACATGGGGGACTTTTATCATGCAGACCAAAGCACTTACTTTCTATTCGGTTTATGAAAAGTTTAGAAAATAATTACAAGCCGGTTATTGTAGTCGTTGCCTACAACCGGGTTCACTCGCTGAATCGGCTCCTCCTGTCTCTTTCTCAGGCTCAGTATCCGGAGGATGTAAAGCTGATTATCAGCATTGACCGGGGCGAAAATAACCAGGATGTCGTGGAGCTTGCCCACCGGTTTGAATGGAATTTTGGCGAAAAAGAGGTACTTTACCGACCCGAAAACCTGGGGTTGCGTAAACATATCCTCAGTTGCGGAGACATGACCGAAAAATACGGATCGGTCATCCTGCTCGAAGACGATCTTTATGTGTCTCCCTGTTTTTACCGCTTTTCCCAGGAAGCAACCAACTATTACGCCGATGACGACCGTATCGCCGGTATCGGACTCTATACGAACCAGATGAATTCCTATGCGGGGTTTTTGCCCTTTATACCCGTAGAAGACGGTTCGGACGTGTTTTTTTTTCAGGCTCCCTGCTCCTGGGGGCAGGTCTGGAACGATAAAAAATGGCGAAAATTTCGCGACTGGTACAACGAAGGCCCTAAAATCTCCGATCAAGATCGTTTCCCCAAACCCATCAAAAACTGGCCGGAAAGTTCGTGGTTGAAATATCACATCAAATACGTTGTCGAAAAAGACCTTTATTACGTCTATCCACGCATTTCCCACAGCACCAATTTTGGCGACAGTGGCGTACATTTTGATAAGCAGGTGAATATGTATCAGGTCAACCTGCAATACCGCAAAAAAACTTATACCTTCCAGACCTTCGATGAGGCTTTGGCAGTGTATGATATTTTTTATGAAATACTTCCTTCCCGGCTGAGCCAAATGGTGCCCGCACTCGCGGCTTACAAGTATGTGGTGGATATTTACGGTACTAAAAACCTCGGCCAGTATGAAGAGGAATACGTGCTTACCAAAACACCGGCAGTAAAACCGGTTTTTTCCTTCGGAATGCAGTTTCGTCCCTTCGTGATGAATATCATCAACCAGTTGCCGGGCAAATCTTTGTTTTTTGCCCATAAAGACCAACTGCTTTCACCCAATGGTTCGGCCTTTGGCGCATTTAGATATTACTATGGACATCTTCAGCCTCGACCGTTGGTTAACCTCTTGAAAATCAGGCTAAAAGAAAGAAAACCCTTTTCCATTTTGTTTAAGTAAAAAGAAATAGAAAGATGAATATTAGTGACCGGAAACTTGTATTTATTGTAGGCAATTCTCGTAGTGGCACAACCATGATGATGCGGATTATCAGCAAACACCCCGAGATGCACTCGGTCAACGAAATCCACTTTTTTGAAAAACTCTGGTCGGTCAACGACAAAGACCGCGTGATTGAAGAAGGGGAAGCGATTTATATTGCCTCAAGACTCATTTTTGTAAAAAAAGAGGGATACCTTGCCACCTTCAATCCTGACAAGTACCGGGAGGAAGCTCGCACATTGGTTAAAAACATAAATGCAGAAAAACTTTATAGCCACGATGTATTTCTGGCTTTTCTGGTAAGCGAAACCGAAGCCAATGGCAAATCCATCCCCTGCGAAAAAACCCCGCAGAATGTTTTTTATATTCAGGACATACTGGACCTTTTTCCCAATGCCCGTGTGATCAATATGATCCGCGACCCTCGGGGGGTTTTGCTGAGTCAGAAAAAGAAATGGATGCGAAAAGACAATACGGATGCCTATTTGTCCAAACATAAAAAGGAGGTCATGCGCCTCCGGGTAAATTATCATCCGATAACGATCAGCCGGTTGTGGAACAGTTCGATCAATGCCAGCAAAAAATTTGAAGGTGATCCCCGTGTGCTGAATGTGCGGTTTGAGGATATTACGGGCAGCCCTACCGAGGAACTGAAGCGGCTTTGCGCGTTTATCGGCGTGGAATATTCCGAAAAAATGCAGCAGGTGGAGTATATCGGTTCTTCCAATGAAAAAGATACACCGGGTAAAGTCGGGATCAAAAACAACCGTACCAAAACCTGGATGCAGGGAGGTCTAAACCGGGCAGAAATCTGGTTTTGCCAGACAATAACGGGCGATTTTTTTGAAAAATTTGGTTATGAACCGATTCAGACAAAAGCTAATCCCCTGGCGATAGCGGGCTATTATATTTCTTTTCCGGTCAAATTGGGGCTGGCATTATTTATGAACCTGCACCGGATGAAGAATGTAAAAGACTCGATTCGCCGTCGGTTATTTGCATAGGGAGAAAACTTAAACCTATATTTGTCAGACAGGTTGATTCCGAATGTATTACATCGTAGCATTTTTCCTTGTTGTAAACCTCAAAGGCCTCACCGGAGGTAGCCTTGTCTTTAAATTTCTGCCCAACTTCATTTTGTTGTTGGGCATATTCCGGTATGCCTTTTTGTCTCGGGGACGAATCTATCTTCGGAAAATGTATTTTGAGTCCAACTTTACGATGTATGGACTTTACCTGATTGTATTTTTAATCAGTTTATTACGCACGGCTTTTCCCAATGCCACGTTTACGGGTTTGCTCAACGATGTATTGAGCGTCATTTTCCTCAATCTGTTGGTTTATGCGGCCTTGGGTTATCATTTCCGTAATCCCGACAATTTTGACAAACTATTTATTAAGGGCACGCTTCAGGCGATCATGGTTCCTTCGGCGTTGATCGCCTTTATGCTTTTTCTCTACATTATTGGCTACAACGACCCCAATACGGTATTGCGGCGGCAGGGAGAGGAGGCCATTATACTGAAACTCATCGGAATCAGCCTCCCGAAAAAATCCATTCCTTTTACGGATGGAGCCCATCCCAATACCATCAGTATTTTTGCCGGAGCTACGTTGGTGATGACTTTGGTTGCCCTTTGGTTGTTAGAGGTGAGTCGTAAGGAGAAAATATTCCTCTATATCAATGTCGTAGTTTGTGCGGCTTTTATGCTGATTGCCGACTCACGCGGTACGATTTTGAGTTTTGTGGTGACACTTGCAATGGTATATGCCACCTATAAAGTGCGGTTTACCGGAGCCTTACGGGTTTTTATTCTAGTCGTACCTTTTTTGCCGTTTATATTCAGCGGGTTTCTCGCTGCTTTTGCCGATTCGCCACTGTTGGCGCAGTTTGCACGCAGCGGAGACACCAAAAACCTCACTACGCTGTCCTCCCGCTCCATTATCTGGGAAGAATGTCTGGAGGAAGTATTGGAGCCTAAAACCATGCATATAATTGGATTTGGCGAACATGGGCAGTCAACAGCCGGTGTTTCGGCGCGGTATGCCTATATCTTCCCGAAAGACGCCTATGAAACCGACCTGATTGTTACCCACAATATGTTTTTCCAGTCCTTTTTTGATATTGGCTATCTGGGTACATTTTTCTTTTTGGGTGCGCTTTTTCTTTGTTTGAATAATGCCATTTTTTTGTACAACAAAGGCTACAAAACCGGACTGGTGTATATTGGGTTCATCCTTTATTTTGTGCTCTCCGGCACGCTGGAATCCACTTTCGGCAATCATAACCGCCCCTACAATCAGACCCTGATGACCATGCTTATGGCGATCGTTTTTTTCAAAAACGAATACACACGCCTTTCCAGCCAGAAGTGGTAAATACCGATGTCTTGAAAACGGGGTGAAAGTCAACTAGGCGTGCCAAGACGCGCCAATGGAATCGAAAAAAGGGGGACGTGGCTCTCGGCTACAAACATTCGACTCCTCCGGAGTCCCGGCCTAGCCGGAAAAGCACCTAAAACACTAGATATACGAGGTTCTGTGCCCATAGAAAGCCCCTTTTAGGGGCGAAATGTCGGTAACCCAAGGCAACCTCCTAAAATTGTATTCTCGAGGCGCGTCCTCGCACGCGGAAGTGCTTTCTCAAGATGTAGGAATTTTCCTGAAATTTGCTTATTTTTCTCTTTGATAGAGAAAACCCTCCCCGGTTCTTTGACTCCCACTACGGGAAGAACAAACGGTTGATATTTACCGTTGAATGGTGATTTTTCGTGAATGATATGTCCGAAAAAATTTATCAGGCACTTTTTTTGAACAGAACCCAGATTAAGTCCTTAATAGTTAGGTGGTTAGAAAATCAGGGCATTATAAATTGCGAATAATTGAAATGAAAATCAAAATCATGTAAGATTTAGCATGGTTTTTGTAAAATTATCGTGGTTTGTGGCGGCTTTACCACTTCCCATTCTCTCTCCCAACCCGAATTACACCAGGACTTACTATTTTAACTTTGGGCCGAAAGGCCTTGTTGGCTTTGTTAAAGGTTTGGTTATGAGAATATTTATACAATTCATTCGAGAATTTGGAAGGCTCTTTTTACTACTTTTTGTAGGTGTGGTGCTCTGTACCCATACTTCCATCAGTCAGCCTTATATTGATTCGGTATGTGTGCTTACGGAATATCAACCCATAGGGGGGCATTCGCTGTATCTGGCAAACCTTCCCGGTGCGCCCCACGAAAGGTTTGTTTTTGATTCATTGGGAGGAATGATCGTTTTTTACAGCGACAGTACCGCCAATATCGTCGGCAGGGTAGTCAATGATTCGCTGTCGAACCTTCAGTGGGATGTCAACATCTGGCTCGAAAATCGCCGGACTTTTGCTCAATGGAAAGCCCTTCAGCGGAAAATCAAGATTGAACTGGCTCCAGACTCCATTGCCCACGCCAATAAGTTCAACTGGATGTTTTATGAATTAGACAGTACTCGCAGCCGACTTACCGGTGTGCCGGGCACTTTTTATGCCGGCGATACGCTTCATCTTACCCACATGCCCGCCAACTATAACTTCGGTTTTCAGATGGGGGTAGCCGCCAATTCCAAAAACGGCAACTATGGTATTTCCGGCTGGTTTTTTTATGGGGGAAGCTACTGCGGAGAGGGTGATGTAAATGCAAACCTTAGTTGTTCTGTTCCAGTCTGCGATGTGGCGATAGACACCGTGGTTACCAATTGCCTCAGCGACTCGACCTTCCAGGCGGTAGTAACGCTTTCGGGTTCGGGAAATAATCTTTCGATTTCGGACAATCAGGGCACAACCCCGCTGACAGGCCTGAGCGCCGGTACTTACAACTTCGGCACTTACGCCAACAATACCAGCGTAACGATTTTCGCCGCCGATCTGAACCTGATCGCCTGCGCCGACACCGCCGCTCCCGTAACGGCCGATTGTACGCCGCCGCCGGTCTGCGATGTGGCGATAGACACCGTGGTTACCAATTGCCTCAGCGACTCGACCTTCCAGGCGGTAGTAACGCTTTCGGGTTCGGGAAATAATCTTTCGATTTCGGACAACCAGGGCACAACCCCGCTGACAGGGCTGAGCGCCGGTACTTACAACTTCGGCACTTACGCCAACAATACCAGCGTAACGATTTTCGCCGCCGATCTGAACCTGATCGCCTGCGCCGACACCGCCGCGCCGGTAACGGCCGATTGTACCCCGCCGCCAGTCTGCGATGTGGCGATAGACACCGTGGTTACCAATTGCCTCAGCGACTCGACCTTCCAGGCGGTAGTAACGCTTTCGGGTTCGGGAAATAATCTTTCGATTTCGGACAACCAGGGCACAACCCCGCTGACAGGGCTGAG
>JANRJC010000068.1:0-101663 GCA_033764335.1 Bacteroidia bacterium
CCTGCCGACCATCACGGCGGCCCCGACCACAACGACCCTCTACACCGTGCAGGTGTCGGTGGCTTCGGCCGATTGCCCGACCTATGACCAGGTGCTCGTCACGGTGAGTCCGAAAGTCGAAGCGGCGGCAAGTGCCGACACGAGCCGGATTTGCGCAGGCGAAGCGACCCTGCTGACGGCCACCGGCGGCTTGGGCCAGGCAAGTTTCACCTGGTCGCCGGCGGTGGGCTTGAGCGACGCGACGAGTGCCACCCCGATGGCAAGCCCCGATACCACCACGACCTACACCGTCGTCGTGGCCGAGGGCGCCTGTGCCGATACCGCGACCCTCACCCTGACGGTCAACCCGACGGCGAAAGCCGGGTATTTTAGCTCCGTTTCCGAAGGCTGTGCCCCGCTGGCGGTGTCCTTCCTCGAAAACGCCGAGGGGGCGATTCGCTACGAATGGGACTTTGGCGACGGCAGCGGGGTGAACAACGAGGCCAACCCCACCCATGTCTTTGAACAGCCCGGACAGTATGCCGTCACCCTGACGGCCTTCGGCGTCGGCGGCTGTGGCACGGAAATCACCCGGACGACGGTGGTCGTCTCCGACCCGATGACGGCGGCCTTTACGACCGTCCCGGCGCCGAGCGAACCGCTCTTCCTGCCCGGGGCGACGGTGGCCTTCACCGACGGCTCCGCCAACGCCGTTTCCTGGTTTTGGGACTTTGGCGACGGCAGCGTCTCGACCCAGCCCGATCCGAGTCATACCTATACCCAGCCCGGCGCCTATACCGTCCGGCTGACCGTCACCGATGAAAACGGCTGTGTGGCCACCACCGAAGTCGGCCCCTGGGAAGTGGGCGTGCCCGACGTCTTGATTCCGAATGTCTTTAGTCCGAACGGCGACGGCATCAACGACGCCTTCCGCGTCCAGTACCGCGGCAACGAAGCCTTCTCCCTCCAGGTCTTTGACCGCTGGGGAAGAGGGTTCTTCACCGCCGATGCCCCCGACAAGGGTTGGGACGGCAAGGATGAAAACGGCAACCCCGCCCCCGAAGGCGTCTATTTCTTCGCCATCGCCCTCGGCGACAAACACTACTCCGGTAACCTTACCCTCGTGCGGTAGAAAAGAGAGCGCGTTTGTCAACAAATAAAACCGGGCTTCCCTTTTGCGGGGAAGCCCGGTTTGTTTTAAGAAAACAAAAAAGGCTCCCTAACAGGAGCCTTATAAAGAACCACACAAATCAGCCCCTCATTCCGATTACGCAGCCACATGTTCTAATCGTTCGAATTCTTGAATATCCCTCAGTTCCTGAACTTTTCTGATTGCAAACGGGAAGTTTGCGGGTGAGTGAAGAATTCTGGAAATGATTCCGGGAGAGGTCTGAGGGTCCATCCATATACTTTCAAGGTTGCGTGGAACGATCATCGGCATTTGCAGACCAAATCTGCCCAATTGGCTGCTGGACGGAGTTGTAATGATTGCAAAAGTATTGAGAAGGCTTCCGTCTTTATTTTGCCAGGTGTCATAGATAGCAGCAAAGCAAAAGGTCTTGTCAAGCGGAAGCGAAAGTTTAAATGTTTGATTACCGGTTTCGACATAATAACCATCGGCGGGAACGAGGCAGCGCATACTGCGCACGGGTGTCTGATAAGCTACATTGGTGAATACATGGTCGGCGGCAGCGAATATCCTGTTTTTGCCTTCGGCAGTGGTTTCTGCCCAGCGAGGGACAAATCCCCAGCGGAAAAATTTCAGACGTATTTGCTCATACTCATTGACCAGAACAGGAGCAAACTGTTGAGGATAAAATTTTCCCCCTTCCAGAAGTTGGAGACTAGGAAGATGGTTTCCCGGTTGATTGATCGGGCTGTAATGGGAATTGAATGTGTAGTTCGCTAACATGATTAGTATCCCGTTTGAGTGATGACAACAAATATACTAACAAAAATAGCAAAAGCAAGAAAAAAAATAAATTCCCAAAAAAATTAGCTTGGGCAAATTTATGGAGATTTAAAAATGGCTTAACATTACTCTTTATACCTTTGCGCCGAAGTTGAATTTGTCAAACCAAACTATCCATTCATGACACAAAAACTTTTACAAACTATTTTAGGGCTGGTTACCTTTTTGGTAATAGGCTCAGCTGTTTATGGGCAGGGAGTTACAACTGCTGCGATGAACGGTCGTGTTACAGACGCCGGAGGTAAGGGTCTTGAAGGCGCTACCATAGTGGCAACGCATGGTCCCTCCGGATCTGTATATGGTGCAATCGCACGCGAAGAAGGATATTTCAACCTTCCCGGTCTTCGTGTAGGTGGTCCTTATCGGGTTCGTATATCATTTCTGGGGTACGGAACACAGGAGCAAAATGAGATCTATTTGGGACTGGGTCAGAGTTTCCAATTGACTTTCAGCCTCCAGGAAGAATCCGTTTCTACCGAAGAGGTGGAAATCACGGCCAGTCGTTCAGAAGTAAAAAACGGAGCTGCTACCAACATTAGCAACCAGGCGATTGGTACTTTGCCTACATTAAGCCGTCGTGTGAGTGACTTTACGCGTCTGACACCCCAGGCAAATGGTTCCTCATTTGGTGGTCAGGACAATCGTCTTAACAATATCACCCTTGACGGATCTGTATTTAACAGTAGTTTTGGTCTGGGCTCTGCACCCGGCGACCGTACTGGTGTATCTCCGATTTCACTGGATGCGATTGATCAGGTACAAGTGAGCCTTGCGCCTTACGATGTACGGCAGGCAGGTTTCGTTGGTGCCGGTATCAATGCCGTTACACGCTCAGGCACCAATGAAGTTTCTGCTTCGGTTTATCACATGCTTCGCAATCAGAATTTTCTGGGAGACAGTGCCCGTGGTCAGTTTGTACCCCGCGGGAATTTCAACTATTTCCAGAGCGGTTTGCGTGTAGGTGGCCCGATTATTAAAAACAAACTGTTTTTCTTCATCAGCGGCGAAATTGAAAGAAATTCCAGCCCCGCAACCACATTTACCCCCAATGACGGTACACAGCAGGTAGGCGGATCCGTTTCCCGAGTATTGAAGTCGGATTTGGACGATCTTTCCAGTTTCCTTCTGGACAATTTTGGCTACGAAACCGGTGCTTACGAAGGCTATAATCTTGATACTAAAGCGGATAAGTTCCTCGCCAAGTTTGACCTTAATCTTAATGAAAAAAACAAACTGAGTGTACGCTACAACTACCTGAAATCCAGCCAGGATGTCCTGCTTTCAAATAGCTCCTCTTTGGGTTTTGGAAACCGTCAGCCGAACCTCGAGCGTTTCAGTTATCAAAATAGCAACTACAGCATCAACGAAAATATCCAGTCTGTAGTAGCGGAATTAAACTCCAACCTGGGCGACCGTCTGTCCAATAACCTGATTATCGGTTATACCTATCAGGATGAAGACAGAGGTGATTTTGAGGGAGACCCGACAGACACGAAACCCACGTTCCCTCTGGTGGAAATTCAGGACAATGGATCAACCTATATTTCCGTAGGTTATGAGCCGTTTACTCCCTCCAACCAGTTGAGCTACAGTACTTTTCAGATTTCCGACAACCTTACTTATTACGCCAACGCACACAAAATCACTGCCGGATTTAACTTGGAGCGTTTCTCCTTCAAAAACGTATTTTTCCCCGGTTCGCAGAGTGTGTATGTGTATCAGTCTTTGTCTGATTTTTATGCCGATGCCGATGGTGATGCAAGTACGGTTATGGATACTTCTCTCCGCCGTTTCCAGCTTCGTTACTCTGCTCTGGAAGGTGGTGCCGAGCCTGTTCAGCCTTCTAAAGTAACTTATACTGGTTTGTATATTCAGGACGAATGGCAGGTAAGCAGTCAGTTTAATCTGACTTATGGGGTTCGTGTTGATATTCCTTTCTTCCAAAATACCGGTTATGAGAATACCGCGGTAAATGACCTTTCATTTTTGGATCCCGAAGGTGAAACGGTTAAATTTTCTACTTCCAAACTTCCCGATCCCAACCCGCTGATTTCTCCCCGTGTAGGTTTCAGCTATAATGTACAGGAAGATGGAAGTACCCGTGTGCGCGGTGGTTCTGGTATCTTCACTGGTCGGCCGGCTTTCGTTTGGATTTCCAACCAAATTGGTAACAATGGGGTGCTGACGGGCTTTATTCAAAGTGATAATACAACCAATTACCCTTTTAGTGCAGATCCTACCACCTATATTCCGGCGAATCCTTCGCTACCTTCTTCTTACGAGCTGGCACTTACCGATCCGAAATTCCGCTTCCCGCAGGTATGGCGTTCCAACCTTGCAGTTGAACAAAAACTTCCGCTGGGCCTCGTAGGTACAGTAGAATTCCTTTACAACCGCGATGTAAATGCGGTTAGCTACTACAATGCCAATCTACCCGAGGCTCAAAGTGCTTTTGTAGGACCCGATACTCGTCCACGTTACACTGACAACCGTGCAAATGACCAGATTTCCAGCGCAGTTGTACTTTCTAACACGGGACAGGGTTCGGCATATTCGCTGACCTTTCAAGTGGAGCGTCCGTTTAAAGATGGTTTTTACGGAAAACTTGCTTATAACTTCGGTGAAGCTAAAAACATCATTAATGCGGGTTCGATTGCTTCCGGTACATGGTTCAACAATCCCATTGGTGGTGATCCCAATAATCCGTTATTGGCTTTTGCCAATGACGATCAGCGTCATCGTGTAATAGGTGCTTTGTCGTACCGTATTGAGTACGGAAATATCGGAGCTACCCAGTTTGGTATCGTGTATGAAGGCCGCACACAAGGTCGTACCAACTTTGTTTACAGCGGTGATATGAACGGTGATGGCGGTACTGCCAATGACCTGATTTACATTCCAAACAGTGCTTCTGAATTGAACTGGCAGGAATATACTTCCAGCGGTACTACCTTTACTATAGCTATGCAAGAAGCTGCTTTTGATGCCTATATGGAGCAAGATCCTTATCTGAGTGCTCATAAAGGCCAGATCATGGAGCGCAACGGTCTGTTGCTTCCCTGGTTGAACAGAATGGATCTGAGTTTTGTTCAGGAGTTTTTTGTTAATGCGGGTGGAAAACGCAATACGCTTCAGTTCCGTGCTGACGTGATCAACTTCACCAACCTGCTCAACAGCGATTGGGGTGTAAGCCAGTCAGTTATAAATGCCCGTCCGGTAATTCCACGGGGGGTAAATGCTGAAAATGAGCCGATTTTCCGTTTTGCTAACCTTGGTTCAAACCTGTTAAGCTCTACCTACCGTTACAACAACTCCCTTACCGATATATGGCAGTTGCAAGTAGGTATCCGATACATTTTTAACTAGTTTATCTTTCAATTATAAAAAAGAGGCTATCCCGGGAGGGATGGCCTCTTTTTGTTATTAGCAATTTCGTCCATCACGACCGCTGCATGTTCAATAGAGTTTTCGATAAACCATTTATTCGTATTCATTCCGCCGCATACCGTACCTGCCAGATAGACATTAGGGAGATTACTTTCAAATGTTTTTTCGTTGCGTTCTGGCTGTTTTAGGGCATCATCCGAGATACAGACACCGATTTTGTTGAGCCAGGAGTAGTCAGGTTTGTAACCGGTCATCGCCAGAACAAAATCATTTTGGATGGTAACCAATCCTTCCGGAGTAAGAATATCCACGGTTTCTTCCCGAATTTCTGCAAGATTACTATTGAAAAAAGTCCGGATTGAGCCTTCCTTTATCCGATTTTCAATATCGGGTTTGACCCAGTATTTTACACGAGGACTGATTTCTGGACGACGGATGATCAGGGTTACCTCCGCACTTTTCCGCCAGGTTTCCAAAGCAACATCTATTGCTGAATTAGCCGCACCTACTACCGCTACTTTATGTCCGATATAAGGATGGGGGTCATCAAAATAATGTTTCACTTTCGGTAAATTTTCCCCCGGTATGTCCATCAGATTAGGGTGGTCATAAAAACCGGTGGCTACGACAACTGTCCGAGCGTAATAGTTGCGTTTACTGCTTCTGATCTGATAGATTTCCCGATAAGGGGTGATTTCTTCCACTTTCTCATAAGTATTGATCCGCAATTTCCAGTTCAACATCACCCGGCGATAATATTCGAGGGCCTCTTTTCGGGTGGGCTTGTCGCGATGAGAAACAAAAGGAACCCCTCCGATTTCAATTTTTTCGGAGGTGGAGAAGAATGTCATATTTACCGGATAAAAGTAAATAGAATTGACTAGGCAACCTTTTTCTACAATCAGATAAGTGAGATTTCTGCGCGTAGCTTCGATTCCACATGCCATGCCTATGGGGCCTGCCCCTACAATTAATACATCAAGGATAGTATCGCTCATAATTTGGTCAGGTTTTTGCAAAGTTTGTCATTTTTGACGGGCAGGCAAAACTTTCAGAAATAATTGAAACTTATTTCGATAACTTGCAAACAATCTGTTTAGACAGAAAGTTTATCAAAATAAAATGATTATTCAGGCTAAAAGGGGCTGAAAATCGCAACCTAATTTAGAATCATTCTAAATGTAAGAACAAGATGAGAATCTTTGATCCAAGTGCTTTGAACAATATCAGGACTATATTAACTTGCCGCCCGAAAAATGTACAGTCCGCTTTAAACGAAATCATTCTAAAAAAGTTGGGCGACATGGAAACTATCTCATATCGTATGGCACGTTCCTATACCCGCTATATTCTGTACTCCTCTGTTCTGCTTTCCTTTTTCCTGCTTGGAGCCGGTCAGCTTCGTGCAGATGTGGATGTTGCAGCCGGAGAAACTCTTTTTAAACAAAACTGCTCTGCCTGCCACCGGGTGAATGCGAAGCTTATCGGCCCCCAACTTTCCGGAGTAGCGACCAAATACGCCTCCGACAAAGAATGGCTGTATAAATGGGTACAAAACTCCCCGGCACTTATTCAATCAGGGGATGCCAAAGCAGTTGCTCTGTGGGAGCAATACGGCAAAGCTGCCATGAATCCCTTTCCGCAACTCACTCCCGCCGAGATAGACAATATCCTCGCTTATGCGGATAATGCAGTAGCACCTCCGCTCCCACTCAGAGATCCCCGTACTCCGGAAGCACCGGTTCTCCCCACTGGGATCTACTATGCCGTACTAGCACTCATCGGACTGCTCGTAGTGATTGCGCTATTGCTCGTGGTGATTACAGCCACTCTCGTTACTGCCGTTCAATCGAAAGAACAGCAGGAGCCTTTCACTTTATCAGGTGTATGGAACCGGACAAAACTGATTCTTCAAAACAAATTTGTGATCGCCGTCATCACTACTTTTGTGTTGGTAGGTGGAACGACCAAAGCCATCATCGAAGCTCGTACCATTGGTCTGCATCAGGGATATATGCCCGAACAGCCGATCAAATTCAGCCATAAACTTCACGCAGGTACTAACCAGATCGCCTGCGAATATTGCCACTCCGGTGTAACCAAAAGTAAAAATGCCTGGATTCCTTCAGTAAATGTCTGTATGAACTGTCATACCTACATCAACCAGGGCCCCAGCTACGGAACCGAAGAAATTGCCAAAATATATGAAGCAGCAGGTTTTGATCCCGAAAACCAGACTTACTCCAAAGAGCCGAAAGCAGTAGAGTGGGTGAGGATTCACAATTTACCGGATCACGCTTACTTCAATCACGCACAGCATGTGGTAGTGGGCGGAGTAGCCTGCCAAACTTGCCATGGCCCGATTGAAGAGATGGAGGTAGTTTATCAATATACCAATCTTGGTATGGGCTGGTGTGTCAACTGCCACCGCGAAACCAAAGTCAAAGTTCTAGGCGAAGAAACCGATTTTACGGTTGAAGATATGGGCGGACTTGACTGCGCAAGATGTCATTATTAAAATAAAAAAGATCATCATATAACTTTACATAGATGAAAAAACCAACGTATTGGAGAGGGCTCGAGGAACTGAAACAAACGCCTGAGTTTATTCAACAGGCAACCAAAGAGTTCCCCACAGATATTTCTCTGGAAGATGCGTTAAGTGAAACTTCCAATGAGTCCCTGGGATTTGCCGCTAACCGCCGCGACTTTCTGAAAGTACTGGGTTTTGGTATTACCGCAGCTACTCTTTCTGCTTGCGTGGAAGGCCCCGTCAAAAAAGCAATTCCTTACGTAAATAAGCCCGACGATATCATTCCGGGAGTTGCCAACTGGTACGCTTCCACGTCTTCAAACGGGACACCGGTTTTGGTAAAAACCCGTGAAGGCCGTCCAATCAAGCTTGAAGGAAACCCCGATTCTCCCCTCACTAATGGCGGCCTTTCTGCTCTGGGACAAGCTACCCTGCTCAATCTCTACGACATGGATCGTATGAAAGGGCCGAAAAAAGGAGCTAATGATGCCGACTGGGATACGGTGGACAAAGAAATCATGCAAAAACTTGCGCAGATTCAGGCTTCCGCCGGAATGTTGCGTGTAGTCTCCAATACGATACTTAGCCCTTCGTTGCAAAAAATTATCAGTGAGTTTACAGGCACATTTGAAAATGGGGCATATATAACTTACGATCCGGTATCAGCTTCGGCACTTGCCAAAGCACATGAAATAACCTTCGGCAAACGGGGCGTTCCCTCCTACAAATTTGGAAATGCCGATGTCGTTATCAGTTTCTCCTGCGACTTCCTCGGTACCTGGCTTTCGCCGGTTGAATTTGCCTCTCAATATGTGGTAAAACGCAACCCCGACCAGCCGATGTCGCGACACCTTCAGTTTGAATCGGTGCTGACGCTTACCGGAGCAAACGCAGATATGCGTTTTCCGCTTAACCCTTCTCAGGAAGGTGTGGCTTTGTTGAACCTTTTCAACAAAGTTGCCCAGAAACTCGGGAAAGGGGTTGTCCCCGGTGTACCTGAATACAATGTTGCGCTCAGCGGGCTTGATAAAGCTGCCGATGATCTCGTAGCCTCACAAGGTAAATCGCTGGTTGTCTGTGGCACAAACGATGTAGCCATTCAGGTAGTAGTTGCAGCTATCAACAATATGCTCGGTAACTATGGCCAGACCCTGGACATAGATAATCCCTCCCTGTGCAAACAAGGGGACGACGAGGCACTTGCCCAACTGGCAAAAGAACTGGAAGGTGGACAAGTGAAGGCTCTGATTGTGATCGGTGCAAATCCTGCCTTTAACTCCGCTTTTACGAAAGTATTTTCAGAAGCCATTCCTAAACTGGAACTTTCGGTTTCTCTTGCTTACAAGGAGGATGAAACTTCTGCTCTTTGCCAATATACCTGTCCTGACAGCCATTTTCTTGAATCTTGGGGCGATGCTCAACAGGCATCTAACCATTACAGCCTTATCCAGCCGGCCATTCATCCGATTTACAAAACCCGCCAGGCTGCACAGTCGCTGATGAAATGGACGGGGAATCAGGGAACCTATCTTTCGTATCTGCAAAATTTCTGGAAAGAACGTTTTTTTGACGCTACAACCGGCGACTTCCGCATGTTCTGGAATGAAACTCTGCGGAAGGGTGTGAAGATTCTCCCTGTAAATGCACCTTCTTCGACTTTTGTAGCCGACGAAACCGCACTGGGTACTTATGCCAATGCTTTAAAAGAAGGATTCACCGAAAACCCTGCGGAAGGGCAGTTTGAACTGGCTTTCTACCAAAAGGTTGCAATCCTTGACGGAGTTGAATCCGGCAACAACCCCTGGCTCCAGGAAATGCCCGATCCGATCACAAAAGCTACCTGGGACAATTACCTCACCGTGCCCGCAGGTTATGCCGAAAGTCAGGGCCTGAAAAACGGCGACGTGATGAAAGTATCCTTTGGTGGAAATGAATTGTATATGCCGGTGGTTATTCAGTACGGTCAGGCAAAAAATACGCTGGGTATCGCGCTGGGATATGGAAGCGCAAAAGCAGGTAAAACCGCTAAAAGAGCGAACGGGGAAGTGATCAGCGGGCGTCAGGTGGCCGGAGCAAATGTATATCCCTATACTTCGCTCAAAAACGGAGCCGTTTCTTATTCTGCCGGAACCGTTGCCATTGAACGCACCGAACTGAAATATCAGATTGCGATGACCCAACTCTTCAACACGCTGTACGATCCTGCAAAAGGAGTACAATTTGGCGAAGATTATGACCGCACAGAGCATATTATTCAGGAAACTACTTACAATGATTATAAAAACCCAGATGGACATTATGCCAAACATCTTGAGGAACAAGAGGCGCATAGAAAACATCTGGTGACACTTTGGGATTCCCATTTTGAAGACCCGGAGACTAGCCGGCATATTCACTGGAAAATGGCCATAGATTTGAACAAGTGTACCGGTTGCGGAGCTTGTGTGGTGGCATGTCAGGCAGAAAATAATATCCCGGTAGTAGGTAAAAAAGAAATCCTGATCAGCCGTGATATGGCTTGGATGCGCATAGACCGGTATTACAGCGGAAATGTGGACAACCCGGATGTTGTATTCCAACCGATGCTTTGTCAGCACTGCGACAATGCACCTTGTGAGACTGTCTGCCCGGTTCTGGCAACGATTCACAGCAAGGAGGGATTGAATCAAATGGCCTATAACCGTTGCGTAGGTACCCGTTATTGTGCCAACAACTGTCCCTACAAAGTACGTCGTTTCAACTGGCATAACTTCTGGAAGAGCGAGCGGCTTTTCGGCGATCTTTATACCCATAATGAACTGGGACGCCTGGTCTTAAACCCAGACGTTACGGTACGATTCAGAGGGGTAATGGAGAAATGCTCCTTCTGCGTACAACGCCTTCAGGATGGAAAACTGAGAGCGAAGGTGGAGGCAAACAGCACATTTGCCAAACCGGAAGATGGCTCGATTAAGACGGCATGTCAGCAGTCCTGCCCTACGGGTGCGATTGTATTTGGCGATTTTAATGATCCTAATAGTGAAGTCTCCCGATTATTCCGCGACAAACGCGCTTATGCCGTGTTGGAAGATGTGAAAACGCTGCCTTCGGTCAACTATATGGCTTTGGTCAGAAATCGTACCGAGGAGGAAGCCGAATTTAAAGCGCAGGAAAGAGCAGAAGTAAGAAATTATCAGTCATAGAAAAACTAAAGAATA
Organism: Bacteroidia bacterium; assembly: GCA_033764335.1. Lineage (GTDB taxonomy): Bacteria > Bacteroidota > Bacteroidia > J057 > J057 > JAGQVA01. The sequence goes on from JANRJC010000068.1 coordinate 11,069, forward strand.
ATCACCGAATATGAGCCACGCAGAATCACCCATAAGGCAGAAATGGGTAGTCAATACAGACCACTACGGGCAGATTACGGAAGATGTCACTCGTCCGATTGAGTCAAAACCCAACCTTATGTGGTTGGCAGCTACCGGCTTTTCCGCGCTGGTGCTGGGTATAGGTACTGCTTTAATCGTTTGGACGATATATGAAGGTATCGGTGTATGGGGAGTAAACCGTACAGTTGGATGGGCCTTTGATATTACAAACTTCGTATTTTGGGTCGGTATCGGTCACGCGGGTACGCTTATCTCCGCCGTACTGCTGCTTTTCCGGCAGAAATGGAGAAATTCCATTAACCGGGCCTCCGAGGCAATGACGATCTTTGCGGTTATGTGCGCCGGGTTGTTTCCGCTGCTGCACATGGGACGCCCCTGGATGGGTCTTTGGTTTTTGCCCCTCCCCAACACTCGGGGATCGTTGTGGGTAAACTTCAACTCACCGCTGCTTTGGGACGTGTTTGCAATTTCGACCTACCTTACGGTTTCGCTGGTTTTCTGGTATCTGGGTATGATACCCGATTTTGCTACGATCCGCGATCGTATGGCAAAAAAAGGACGTAAAATCGCCTCCATGATCTATGGTGGTATGGCCTTTGGTTGGGAGGGATCTTCCCGCAACTGGTCTCGGTTTGAGGTTGTTTCACTTATCCTTTCCGGTCTGGCAACACCGCTGGTACTTTCGGTGCACTCCATCGTAAGTATGGACTTCGCTACCTCCGTAATACCGGGCTGGCACACTACCATTTTTCCCCCATACTTCGTTGCAGGTGCGATTTTCTCCGGATTCGGCATGGTACAAACCTTGATGATTGTAACGAGGAAAGTATATCGGCTGGAAAACTATATCACAATGGACCACATGGAGTCCATCGCAAAAATTGTAATTGCAACCGGTTCGCTGGTAGGTCTGGCTTATATGACGGAGTTTTTCACGGCATGGTATTCCGGTTCTATCTGGGAAAGATATGCTTTTATCAACCGCGCATTTGGTCCGTTTGGCTGGTCTTACTGGATCATGTTTAGCTGTAATGTGATTACCCCGCAGTTGTTCTGGTTTAAGAAAATCCGCACCAATATGGTGCTTACCTTTATCATTTCCATATTTGTAAACGTGGGAATGTGGTTTGAGCGATTTGTAATCATTGTTACTTCTCTTCACCGGGATTTCCTTCCTTCAAGCTGGGCAAGTTATGCGCCCACCTATGTGGAAGCGGGAATTCTTTTAGGTACATTCGGATTGTTTATGACCTGTTTTTTCCTTTTCTCCAAATATCTTCCGGTAGTGAATATGTTTGAGGTAAAAACGTTGGTTAACCACCCTAAGAAACCCAAAGATTTGGAAGAAAGAACCGAGGAACCGATTACTGTATAATAGAAAAGAATCAATTGAGTGCCCACTTAGAAAAAGATAGATGAAAAAGAACTTCTTACTAGGCAAATATTGGGATCCGGATGCAACCCTTGACGCATTAAAACGCCTTCAGGACGAGGGAGTGCTTGTCTATGACGTTTTTTCTCCGTTTCCCATTCACGGCATTGAACCCTATCTCAACATCAAACGCACAAGGCTCACCGTAGCAGCGTTTATCTATGGTTGTATGGGAGCTTTGACCGGAATTTTACTAATAGCTCTGGTATTTGGGGTAATCTGGCCAATGAATATCGGAGGTAAACCCACGCTTCCTTGGCCCGACTTTGTCCCGATTACCTTTGAACTTACCGTATTGTTTGCTGCACACGGGATGGTTATTACTTTCCTTATTGTGGGTGGATACTGGCCCGGGAAAAAAGCCGTTCTCATGGATGACCGGCAAACGGACGATGTTTTTGTCGTTGCAATTGATAAAAATAAAGTAGAAGACGAGGCGGAAATCCGCAGAGTATTCTCCGAAACGGGTGCTTTTGAAATCACTGAAAAAGAAGTATAAGTCTATGGTACGTTTCAATCATAAATGGAAAATAGCGATACTCCTCGGTGCAGTAGCACTCGTTGTGACAAGCTGTTATACCGATAAATCGAAGCGGAATATTGAGTATTCACCGAACATGTATAACTCCCTTCCGCTGGAGCCCTACTCACAGACCGATTTTTCCGGTGGGATGACAGGGGGGCATTATGCTGCAACGGGAAATTCAGGGCCAATGAACCCTATTTTTGCCGATGGTCTGAATGCGCAAAAAGCACCTGCGGGAACTATTCCACGAGAAGAATCATGGATTCGCCCCGAGGCTTATATCCCTTATCCGTTTACGAATACTCCTGAAGGAAAGGATAGCGCACGTCAGTTCTGGACAAGTCCTCTAAACGACGTGGCTATGAATGAAAAAGGGTATGAGTGTACGGAGAAAACTTACCTCACGGGAAAAACCGTGTATGAAACCTTTTGTATCATGTGTCATGGTACGAATGGCGATGGACAGGGAAACCTGGTCACCAGTGGTAAATTTGGGGCAGTCCCCGATTACCGGGATTCTGTCCGGGCAGCCTTGAGCGAAGGCGAAATGTTTCATTCCATCACTCACGGAAAAGGGGTAATGGGATCTTACGCCTCTCAGGTAACGCCGATGCAGCGCTGGCAGGTGATTTGTTATATCCGAAAATTTCAGGAGCAATAAAATATAAAGACTTTGGAAGCTGTACATTTTACATCCGAAAAACTCAACGATCGGTTCACCTTCAGTGGTATCTCGCGTACAGTGGCTTATGCCCTGATCGGGATTGGAATTATTCTTTCCATCGCGGGTTACTTTCTGGCGTCCGATCCTGCCGCAGATTCGCACGGCGGTGGGCATACTACTGTGGAAACGCATGATCAGGCGGTTCATTCTACTGCGGACACTCCGGGCGATGAGGAATCTCACGGAGGCGGGCATCTTCATCACCCCGTCACAAAAGGTACTCGCCTGCTGTCAAATATTTTGATAGACAGCCTGTACTTTCTTACCATTGCCATGGGCGCAATGTTTTTCCTCACGATTCATCGTGTAGGGAATGCCGGGTGGCATACTGCCATTAAGAGGGTTCCGGAGGCGATTACCTCTTACCTGCCTGTGGCTGCCGTCGGGTTTGTGGCACTGTTTTTTTTCCTTAACCAGTTATACGACTGGGCTTACCTTCACCCCGGTCAGGATGCCCTGATAGACCTGAAACGGGCTTACCTGAACAATGGGTTCTTCATCGGAAGAAGTGTGGTGTTTTTTGGTGTTTGGATTGGCGCAGCATTGTGGCTTCGCAGATTGTCTGTGGCACAAGACTCCGAAGGGGGACTAACTCATTTCTACAAAAGCGGTACGATTTCCGCCGTGTTCATTATCTTCTTCGCGATTTCCTATACGCTGTTTTCCATTGACTGGATAAAATCACTGGAGCCTCACTGGTTCAGTACCATTTTTGGTGTGTATATCTTTGCCGGTTCGATGGTTTCTTCGGTAGTGGTTACCTATCTGATTATTCTTTTCCTGAAGAGCCAGGGCCACATGTCTTATGTGAATGAATCACACATGCATGACCTCGGCAAATATGCCTTCGGCTTTACGGTTTTCTGGGGTTATATCTGGGTGGCGCAGTATCTTTTGATCTGGTATGCCAACATTCCCGAGGAGGGTATTTATTATGTGGTAAGATACCGGGTTGAAGACGAGGCTTATCGCGGATACGCTACTTTTTTCTACCTCAATATATTCCTCAACTTCCTGATTCCCTTCTTCGGATTGATGACCCGCAATGCAAAACGCCGTGCGGATGTGTTTATTCCACTGGCTGTCATAATGCTATATGGCCACTGGCATGACTTATTCCTCATGGTAATGCCCGGTGCCATGCAGCAAAATCAGGGGATTAGTATTATGGAAATAGGAGTATTTGCTACCTTTGCGGGTGTGTTTTTACTGGTAGTTTTTAATGCACTAAGCAAAGCGAACCTTGTTCCCTTAAAACATCCTTATATTGACGAAAGCCTCCATCATACTACCGGTCCGGTATAAAGAGATAAAAGTCATTTATTAATCAGAGAGAGACAGCTATTATTGTATATATGGATCCTCAATCATTACAATCATTAATCGGAATTGCCCAGATACTGCTCGTTTTAATTTTCGGGCTGGTATGTGTAAACCTCTATCTGGTCTTCCGACTGAAGGAAATTGATCCTTTCGCCAAATGGAATCCTCATCAGATCAATGGCACCCTGTTTATGGTGTTTATGGTGGTAGGAACCGTTGCGGCTTTTGTTTCGACGGGTGCATGGTCAAAACATTTTATTTTGATCAATGATCCTGCTTCGGAACATGGAAAGGAAATAGATTTTATGTTTGATATTACCACGGTTATCTCCGTTTTCGTTACGGTACTCACCAATGCCTTATTGTTCTTTTTCGCATGGAAATATTATTCCAAGCCGGGGCAAAAAGCATTGTTTTATGCCCATAACAATAAACTGGAGGTCACCTGGACCATCATTCCGGCAATCGTGCTTACCGCTCTGATAAGCTATGGTATTATCAACTGGAATAAAATTATGGGTGATGCTCCTGCTGATGCCCTGGAAGTAGAAATCAACGCCAAACAATTTGACTGGACATTCCGTTATCCGGGGCCAGATATGTTGTTTGGAGAAACGAAAGTTTCCTATATTAATGAAGCGGAATCCAACTTATTAGGGTTTAATACAGCCGATAAAAGCGGAAAAGATGATATTATTACCCGGGAAATACACTTTCCGGTAAATACTAACATCCTGCTAAAAATCAAGTCGCGTGACGTGCTCCATAGCCCCACACTGCCTCATTTTCGGGTAAAAATGGACGCTGTACCGGGCATGCCTACAAGTTTTCATTTCAAGCCTACTGTTACAACTGCAGAAATGCGGGAAAGACGCGGGGAACCTGAGTTTAACTACGAAATGTCCTGTCAGCAAATCTGCGGTGGCGGTCACTGGAATATGCGGGCAATTGTCGTGGTTGAGACCATGGAAGAGTATCAGGCCTGGCTCAAAGGCCAGTCGAGTGATAAACCCTATTTTGTAGAAAGAGAAAACGGAGCGGTTACTTCCGAAACAGAAGCAAACCTGACTCTGAATCAATAAATTAAGTCCAAGTATCAAAGATTATTGATATATGTCTGATATGACTGCACATACGGTTCACAATGGTAATGGAGAAGACCATTCTCATGACCATCATCACCACGGAAATTTCTGGACACATTATGTATTCAGCCAGGATCATAAAATCATCGCCCGGCAATTCCTGATTACAGGTATTATCATGGCGGCGGTAGGTGTTTTACTTTCGTTGCTCTTCCGGATTCAGCTTGCTTATCCGGAAACGGCTTTTCCGTTTTTGGAAACAATTCTGGGTAAATGGGCACCCGGCGGCCAGCTTGATCCCAATTTTTACTTGGCTTTGGTCACCATGCACGGTACCATCATGGTATTTTTTGTACTCACCGCGGGACTTAGCGGTACGTTCAGCAACTTCCTGATCCCTTTGCAGATCGGTGCAAGAGATATGGCCTCCGGCTTTATCAATATGCTTTCATACTGGTTCTTTTTTGCCTCTTGTGTGATCATGCTGGCGTCTCTTTTTATATCCACAGGACCCGCTTCTGGTGGTTGGACCATTTATCCTCCGCTGAGTGCTTTGCCCCAAGCAATCCCGGGATCAGGGCTGGGCATGACTATGTGGTTGGTAGCAATGGCTTTGTTTATCGCCTCCTCTCTGATGGGCGGGATCAATTATATCACTACCGTCCTAAACCTGCGTACGCAGGGAATGTCGCTGATGCGTCTTCCGCTAACGGTATGGGCGTTTTTACTTACCGCTATAATCGGTGTACTTTCCTTCCCGGTACTTTTTTCAGCAGCTCTGCTTCTGATTTTCGACCGCTTGCTGGGCACAAGTTTTTATCTTTCCGATATTTATATAGCGGGTGAACTTCTCCACTATCAGGGAGGTAGCCCGATTCTTTTCCAACACCTTTTCTGGTTTTTGGGACACCCGGAAGTTTATATCGTATTACTTCCCGCTTTAGGAATTGCTTCGGAAGTGGTGTCGGTTCATTCGCGCAAACCGATTTTCGGCTATCAATTTATGATTGGCTCGATGATCGCTATTGGGTTGCTGTCCTTTATTGTTTGGGCACACCACATGTTTGTAACGGGTATGAATCCTTTCCTCGGAACGGTGTTTATGATATTTACCCTTGTGATTGCGGTTCCCTCTGCGATTAAAGCATTTAACTATATAGCCACACTCTGGCGGGGAAATATTCAGTTTAATACGCCGATTCTTTTTGCAATAGGACTTGTTTCCTTCTTCATTACCGGCGGTATTACGGGTATATATCTCGGAAATGCGGCATTGGACATTCCGCTTCACGATACTTATTTTGTTACGGCGCACTTCCACCTGGTAATGGGTAGTGCATCAGCTTTTGGATTTTTTGCCGGAGTATATCAGTGGTTCCCCAAAATGTTTGGCAGAATGATGAATGCTCGTCTGGGTTATGCACACTTCTGGCTTACGTTCCTCTCTTTGTATCTGGTATTTTTCCCGATGCACTTTATGGGATTGGGCGGTGTGGCAAGACATTACTACTCCAACACGGCGTTCTCCTTTATGGAAGTATTTGTAAACCTGCAGACGTTCATTACGTTTGCGGCCTTCCTCGGGGGTACTGCCCAGCTATTGTTTGTAATCAATTTCTTTGGCAGCATTTTCTTTGGAAAAGAGGCTCCCCTGAATCCGTGGAAGTCAAATACCTTGGAGTGGACAACACCTCGGAATCCCGGTCATGGCAACTGGCCCGGTGATATTCCTCATGTATATCGCTGGCCATATGATTACAGCAAGCCCGGTATAAAAGAGGACTATTTGCCTCAGCACATTCCGGATGAAGAAGTTGAATATGAAGAAGGATTTCCGAAACCTGCAACAATACCCCACCGGGAAGTTTCTCCCAGACGTGTGGCGGAAGAAGCAGCGGAGGAATAAAAATAAGTAGTTTGACAACGGCAAAAATCGTCAACCGGTATCGAAAAATTGCTGCCATTACGGTTGTTGCGGTTGTGTTTTTGATTCTGGTAGGAGGACTTGTGAGGATGACGGGCTCAGGCATGGGTTGCCCCGACTGGCCGAAGTGTTTTGGGAAATGGGTTCCTCCTACAGATATATCCCAGTTACCCGAGGATTATAAAACCCGGTTTCAGGTAGCGGGGAAGATGATTGCAGATTTCGATCCTTTCAAAACCTGGGTGGAATATATCAATCGGTTGATTGGTGTTTTAATAGGGTTCTTTGCCATACTTACAGTTGTTGCAGCTTTTCCACTAAGGAAACTGCAAAAAAATGAATTCCGTCTGAGTCTGTTGGGTCTGATAGCGATTATAATTCAGGGATTAATCGGTGCGTATGTTGTCAGAACTCACCTTGAGGTCGGCATCGTTACACTCCACATGGTGATCGCCCTGATAATTATGGGAGTTTATATTGTGGCTTTGTTGTATTCGTATCGCCCCGAACTCGCCTCCCTAGCGGAAAAAACCGGTGTAATTCCTTCCGGGATAATTCTTGTGGGCTTGGTAGTGGTGGTGGTCACGATGGTTCAGATTGTGTTGGGTACTCAGGTACGGGAATCGGTGGATAGAGTAGCGGAGCAGATGGGCGAAGAATCAAGGGAAACCTGGATTCAGGCATTGGGAAGGATATATGAAGTACATCGGTTTTTTTATTATCTGGTTGTAGCTTCATGGGGTTTGTGGTTGTACCAAATGAGGGAATGGGTAAAACAACCCGGGATTATTCAAACCCTTATGCTTTCATCGGTAGGGGTACTGGTTTTGGAAATAATTTTGGGATTGGGAATGCATCATTTGGCAATACCCGCGATTTTTCAGCCGCTTCATTTGGTAATGGCAACTGTGTTATTGGGAATTGAACTGGGATTAGTAGGAATAATGCTCCTTTTAAATAAGGAAAAACGATAATGATTTACGAACAGACCGAAAAAGTAAGCCTTTCGCAGGCAGTAAAAGCAAAAACGCTGGCGTATGTCCAGTTGTTAAAGCTGCGACTGTCGTTGCTTGTGGCACTTTCCGCCGTTTTTGGTTATGCCATTGCTGCGGGAAGTGAGTGGACGGCTTATGGTTTATTCGCGATAGGCTTGGGAGGATTGATGATTACGGGTGCTTCTAATGCGCTAAATCAGCTATTTGAAAAAGAACTGGACGCATTGATGAAACGTACGGCATTAAGACCCATCCCTACGGGACGGATATCTTCAAAAGGTGCGTTGATTTTTGCCTTGTTGTTGTCTGTCTCTGGCGTGGCGGTTATCGGTCGGTTTTTTAATCTACCGGCAGCGTTGCTGGGAGTGATTGGTTTGTTGTCGTATGCCTTTGTTTATACGCCCATGAAACGAGTATCTCCGGCTTCTGTATTTATCGGAGCGATACCCGGAGGCCTTCCGCCATTGATCGGCTGGGTTGCTTTTACCGGGAGCATAGATGCAGGCGGTTTGATACTCTTTGTCATTCAGTTTTTATGGCAGTTTCCGCACTTTTGGGCAATAGCGTGGCTTTTAGATGAAGACTACCAGCGGGCAGGCTTCAAGATGTTGCCTTCTGTTCAGGGAAAAACAACGTTTAGTGCTTTGATGATTTTGATCTATACACTTTCGCTTATCCCGGTAGTGGTTTTTCCGGTACAGGCAGGATTGATAGGATGGTCGTCAGCAGGAGTTTTAGCTTTGTTGGGTGTGGTTTTTTGCTGGCCGGCATGGAAACTTTACCGGACGATGGAGGCGGTACATGCGCGCAAGCTGATGTTTGCTTCCTTTATGTACCTTCCTCTGGCGCAATTGGTTTTTTTATTTTAAGGAATGATGGAAATGAGTGCTTACGGAATAGAGTTGGAAAAAAGAAACTACATATTTCACCCGCAGAAATTTGCTCTGTGGTTGTTCATTCTCACGGTGATCATGATTTTTGGTGGTCTTACCAGTGCTTATATTGTCCAGCAGTCATTTGTAAGTGAAGAAAAACGTATATTTTTTGATCTGCCGGAGATTTTGTGGGTGAATTTGGGGATTATTTTATTTAGCAGTGTGACCATGCAGTATGCGATGTGGGTTGCCCGGCAGAATGAACGGACAAAGGCATTGGTAGCGTTGGGAATGACACTTATACTCGGCATTATGTTTCTGATCGGCCAGGTCAATGCCTGGGGTGCAATGACAGCAAGTGGAATGCCGATGGTGGACAGTAGCAGATTCGATAATTCGGTATCCTTTTTTTATGTATTTACCGGATTACATGGCGCCCACATAGTCGGAGGACTGATCGTTCTTTCTATCGTATTTATCCGGACAGCGTTACAAAATTACCGCCGACCGGGTCAAAGAGCTTTAACTTACGAACTGACCGGTATTTTCTGGCATTTTCTGGGGTTGCTCTGGGTTTATCTGTTTATTTTTCTGAAAATTACGCAGAATTGAGAAATTTTGCTTTTGTCTTAGATTTGCAATTTATTCGAAACGTCAAATAATCAAAGTTCATGGCAGACGTATCCGTAGATAAGAAAGCACTAGTTGAAGGGGAACGACCGATATTCAACGCCAGCTATGGAAAGCTGATGATGTGGTTTTTCCTGGTTTCTGATGCTTTTACCTTTTCCGCTCTGTTGATTGCGTATGGTGCGCTGAGGACAAGTTCTGTATCCGAAGGACTTGCCTGGGCAAAACCCGAAAATGTATTTACCCACTTTCCCCTTGCCTACGAAATCTGGCACCTCCATTGGCCGCTGGTATTCGTCGGTTTGATGACTTTTGTCCTGATTCTCAGCAGTGTTACGATGGTACTTGCGGTTGAAGCCGGGCATAGAAAGTCGAAAAAGGAGGTTTCCAAATGGGTACTTTTAACCATTCTTGGAGGGGTAACCTTCCTGTCCTGTCAGGCCTACGAATGGTATCATTTTATATCCGGAAACCCCAATGGGGCATACCTGGTGAATGTAAATAGCCTGGACGGGATCCGGGTTCCTGCGCTGGATGAGTTATCCCTTGTCGCACTTACTCCTGAGCATGCCGGTGAATCGCATGAACACGGAGAGATTACGACCCTCAAAACTCAGGATGGAACAGCCATTACCAACGCGGATCACATCAAAGCGATTCTGAAAAAAGCCAGCCACTGGCATTCCGGTATTTACGTACTTTCCGCCGTAGATGCCCGTAAGCTGAATATATCCGGCCTTACAAAAACAATCTCTGTACAGGTATATCCGGTAAAAGACAACCAAGGTAAAATTGTGGGGGTACGCCTCGACAATGGTTTCCCGATAAATGGAGAAGATATCGTAGGACCTCTTATTCAAAGTGCAAGTGCTACTGATGGCGGGGCTAATCTGAAAGTCAATGAATACGGGCCTCCTGCATTTGCGGATTTGTTTTTCTTTGTTACCGGATTTCATGGAACGCACGTATTCAGTGGGGTAATCCTCCTCCTGATCCTGTATCTCAACGTAAACAAAGGCACTTATGAGAGACGCGGCCACTACGAGATGACCGAAAAAATCGGACTCTACTGGCACTTCGTGGACCTTGTATGGGTATTTGTATTTACCTTCTTTTATCTTGTTTAGAACTCAATAACTGTCAATAAATATGGCTGGCAACGGAGCAGAAACCAGACGCGCTATTTACCGCACGGCACTCATTCTTACAGGGCTTACGGTAGTTGAATTTATTATTGCTTTTACCAAAAAATACTACGCAGAATGGATGGGTATCTCCGAAGATACCGCCCAGTCTATCGTAGTCGCAACTTTTGTGATCCTTACAATATTTAAAGCGTTTTATATCGTAGCGGAATTTATGCACCTTCGCCATGAGGTAAAACGTCTCGCATGGACCATTCTGGTTCCCTTCATCTTTATTGTATGGCTGATCATCGGGTTGATTTCCGAAGGAACTTACTGGGGAAAACAGGCGTCGTCTGATAAACCCGGCAGCCAAAATTCTGAAGTGGTCTGGTTAGGTTGATACGACTTCCAGCCATAATTTACACCCAAAACTATGGCTAAACGATCCATTCTGGGGCCTGTGGTCCTGATTTTTGTATTTGTTGTCCCACTTTTGGTCTATTTTTTCCTTTTCGTGGGAACCAAACAACAGTTTAACAGAGTTCCCTTCGTCTATAAAATAACCGAAACCGGGGATACACTCAATTACGGAATTCCCGGTTTTCGTATGGTAAATACCGATGGTGATACCGTATCGCAGAAAAACCTGCTGGGCAATATCTGTATTATCGGATTTTATTCTCCGCAGGGCGAAAATTATACCAATACGGCTCTCATCGGTAACCTCCGCCGCACTTTCGACAATATTGCCTGGGAAAAAAAACCCGCCATCAAATTTATTCTGTTTAGTGTCGAAGATTCTACGAGTACTCTAAAAGCGTTCACAGACTCATTGGGGGTAGATACCCAAAACTGGATGTTTGTTTCTGGTTCAGGAGATGCGATTGTCACAGTTGCGGAAGGCTTAGGTGTTCCCGATTTCCAACGTTTTCCCCAACCTTTTACGTCGCCGACGGTTGTACTTACTGACCGTGAGGGCATGGTTAGAAAACAATATATAGCTACAGATTTGGTGGAAGAAAGAAAAATTCAGGAAGATTTGATTACCCTGCTGCGTGTTGATTATGGTTTGTAAGTTTGCCTGTATATGAGTGAAAAACCAAAATACAACGACCGCATATTTATTCCCATTATCTGGGTTTTGTCTGTTGTAATACCACTTGCAGTAGCGGTGTTGTTAAATCCCCGATTGGCAGTCAACCTTGATCTGGGATTTGATCCCTTAATTCTCCCCAAAATCAACGCAGGGATCAATGCAACGGTCTCCGTGCTGTTGATCGCTGGATTTATATTCATTACCAACCGGCAGATAGTCTGGCACCGGCGAATGATGTTGTCTGCTTATATACTTTCCGCAGTTTTTCTGGTTTCGTATGTTATGTATCACCTTTCGGTAGGGCATACGCCCTATTGCGATGAAGGGCTGGTATCACGATCCTTGTATCTGTTTATTCTGGGTACACATATTATGCTTTCGGCAGTGATCGTGCCACTGGCTTCTTTTACCGTATATCGGGCGCTGAGCGAGCGGTTTGACCAGCATCGCAGACTTGCCAAGATTACCTGGCCCGTCTGGCTGTATGTGGCAGTTACAGGAGTGCTGGTTTACTTGTTGATTTCGCCTTGTTATTAAATACGTACCCGTTAAATCTATAATTGATAGGCATTCAAATGCGTAAATCTCTCAAACTCATACTCTCCCTTTCTCTCATTCTCCTCAACGCAGCCGAGGTTTTTGCTCAGTGTGCACAGTGTAAAGCGGCGGCGGGGTCACGGGATGCTGCGGGTAATCTGATCATCGGCGGGGGAATCAACGCGGGGGTACTTTACCTGTTGAGTCTGCCTTTTCTGCTGATTCTGATTGTCGGGGGAGTATTTTATTGGAGAAGCCGAAAAATGCGGTTTAATAAGGAAGCCTGACGGCCTCCTGCACTTCCATGATACCGTCCGGATTTACTTCGCCGAGTCTTACCGAAATGATCCTATTGATATAATCTTCGCGATAGTCGGTGACGACTTTGATATAGTTGTCCGTAAATCCAAACATACGCCCATCTTCTTCTTTACCTTCAAATAATACCGGACGTTCCTGATGGGTAAAAGGTGTGTAAAAAAACCTTCGTTTTTTTTCGGAAAGCATGCGCAGTCGTTCGTTGCGCATATACCTTTCTTTCATCGGTACTTTTCCTTCCATTGTTTCGGCGAGCGTATTTTCCCGTTCCGAATAGGTAAAAACGTGGAGATAGGATACATCCAGTTCGTTGAGAAAAAGGTAGGTGTCCTCAAAATGATCCTCTGTTTCACCGGGGAAACCGACAATAACGTCCACGCCAATACAGGCGTGAGGGATAAGCGATTTTATGGTTTGCACACGGTCTGCGTATAATTCTCTTTTGTAACGGCGGCGCATTTTGCCGAGGAGTTCATCGTTTCCGCTTTGGAGCGGAATATGGAAATGCGGCATAAACCGCTTTGAATGGGCTACAAAGGCAATAATGTCATTGTTGAGGAGGTTCGGTTCGATCGAAGATATGCGGTAACGCTCTACTCCTTCTACTTCATCAAGCGCACGTACAACATCAAAAAAAGTACCGGGCTGGTCTTTGCCGTAGTCGCCAATATTTACGCCGGTAAGTACAATTTCTTTAACTCCGCTTTGGGCAATTTTTTGGGCATTGTGGAGGATATTCTCAATCGAATCACTTCTGCTTTTTCCACGGGCAAGGGGAATGGTACAAAAACTACATTTATAGTCGCAGCCGTCTTGGATTTTCAGAAAAGAACGGGTACGGTCGCCGACCGAATAGGACTCGCGAAAATCGGTAACCTGCTGAATATTGTCGTTAAAAATGCAAGGTTTTTTTTCCTTGGTGAAGTTTTGTACGAGTTCGAGGATGCGAAATTTATCACCTGCACCTACTACCATGTCCACACCGGGGATGGCGGCGATTTCCTGAGGTTTTAATTGAGCATAACATCCGACGACGACGACGTAAGCATCCGGGTTTTGTCGGAGAGCCTGACGGATAATACGTTTGCAGGTTTTGTTTGCGTTTTCAGTGACCGAGCAGGTGTTGACTATATAAACATCTGCGGGATTGGCGAAGTCGGTTTTGGTAAAACCGGCACTGAGAAACTGCCGGGCGATGGTGGAAGTTTCTGAGAAATTAAGTTTGCATCCAAGTGTATGAAAAGCGACGGTTAGCATGCCCTGCGTATCAGAATTTGAGGCAAAGATAACACAAATACGGGAATATTTCGTAAATAGACAGGCTTTGGCGCAAATGAACCCGTAAAATATACCGGTGGGGTAATTAGGGTGATTTCGCTGGCTGGAAAAGTGTAATTTGATCCGAATCTGCGCGTTAAGAATACAAGAATAGCAAACTATGATCCTCAAATTTATTCCCGTCCTGCTTACTGTTTGGGTGTTGGTTTTCGGTGCGCCTGCGATGAAAGGCCAGATTGAGAGCCAGGAAACCATGTATCTTGTTCAGGTGGATGTCAAAACCGCCGAAGACATCGCATTGTGTTATACCACCCGATTTGATCTGAAGAAGGTGAAGATTATGTATTCCGTTGAGGATTCCATCAACAATCTGGACGATTTTATTTATGAGGAAGACCCATTGGTAGGCCCCGAATGTTTTATTCCGGAATTAAAATTGCTTTTCCGGGATCACACCTATGTAATCAGCCTGCATTGCAGTAAGGTGATCAAATTTGCGAATACCGCTCCTCATGTACCTTCTTCTCAGCGGCTAAAAAATGATCTTATTGTTACCCAAAGTATGATTGACTATCTCAATCGCTTGCGAGTGGCAAACTTTGGCAACGAAATACCCAGTCAGGGTTTGCTGGCAAAAGTTGTGACCAGTGAGCCATTTGATGAGCTTTCCGATGAAGATGACATAATGAAGCTGTTGTTGGAAGAAGATTTTGAGGAAATAGATACCGAGCTTGAAATGGAAGCAGGGGATGTGGATAAAATGATATTGGAAGAAGAAGAGGATGTTGATGTGCTGGAAGAGGAGATTGAAGGTCTGGATGATGGACGGTAGCCAGGTCAATTAAATTCAATCGTAATCATATCGTGTACTTTTAGTCCCAGCAATTCTGCTGCGGAGGCTTCCCTCATGGCTATTTCGAGGTTATCGCTTTCTCCGAATATCGCCAGTGCATCGGCTTTACTGACATCCGAATAAGTATTGACAATGCGTCTCAGCCGCACATTGCGGATAAATATTTCAAACCTGCGTCCCTGTTTGAGTTCAAGGAAACCCTCTTTCCGGATATTGGTGACGGCATTGCCAAATTTGTCAATGTAGATAATTTTTCCGCGCAGGCAGTTTCCATTATAGCTGGGTTCCCCCCATCGAAGGTCGCGAATGTCAGCGGGTTCGCCGATTTCTTCCAGAGTACCTCCGCTGGCGAGGAAAGCTGCTGTGGGGGCAAAGATCCGCGCAGCCCGGAACGATCGCGGGTATTGTTCCAGAACCAATGCGGGATTGGAAATCTCCACACTTTGCTGAATATGGTTGTCGCAGATCAGACTCATCACTCCGTTATCCGGGCCGATAAAATATTGGTTGCGGGCCATTACCACCACGGGCATACGCGCTTCCGAATGTTCAGGATCAACCGCTACGATATGGATAGTGCCTTCCGGGAAGGAAGGGTAGGTGTGTTTGACCACATAAGCCGCATGCATAACATCAAAGTTGTTGATATTATGAGTTACATCAATAATCTCTACCCCCCTGAAAAGGGATAGGATTACACCTTTAAGGATAGCCGAATAATGACTGCTATCCCCGAGGTCCGATGTCAAAGTTATGATTGCCATAGAGTTGACGAACCAACAGTTGCGCGCCGGAATCAGATGCCATATTACAAGTAACATCACTCTAAATCAATAGATTCCGGTTGATTCTGCAAGTATTCGGGTATAATTGTAAAAAAATTCTTTTTTATAACGAAGACCGGTAATTCTTTGTATAAGGAATAGCGAAAAAATCCAGGTATTCTTATTTCCACATTGGGAGGTTTTCTTTTGAAGTGAGAATGAAAATTGCGTATTTTAGGATAGTTATACTAAACCCATAAAACAAAAGTATTGGTTGAACACACTTTTTTGCTTGAAGACATTAGTCCGCTGGAAGTTTACGGTGTGAATAATGTGCGTCTCCATCAGATTGAGGAAGGTTTTCCCGGAGTAAAATTTGTAGCAAGAGGGGACGAACTAAAGGTGCAAGGGGAAGCAGAGCGAATTGAAAAAATTAAAGCGATTCTGGCTGCTATTTTTGATGAGATTAAACGAAAAGGGCGGATTTCCGAAAATAAATTCAGCGAAATATTGTTACCCAGTTCGCCAGCATTGAACGAAAAGCACCCTTTTGCCAGTGAGGATGAGGTAATTGTCCATGGGGGCGGTGGGTTAATGGTAAAACCCAAAAACAAGGGCCAGCGGCAGATGGTAGGAGCGGAGCAGCAAAATGATATAGTTTTTGCCATAGGCCCCGCCGGTACCGGAAAGACATATATGGCCGTGGCACTTGCGGTCCGGGCCTTAAAAGAAAAAAAAGTTCGCAAAATCGTATTGTGTCGTCCTGCGGTGGATGCCGGAGAGAGCCTAGGTTTTTTGCCGGGAGACATGAAAGAAAAAGTAGATCCCTATCTGCGTCCTTTATATGATGCTTTGGGTGATATGATTCATACCGAGAAGCTCAAATATTATATGGACAACAATATCATCGAAATTGTGCCATTAGCTTATATGCGGGGACGTACCCTCAGCCATTCGTATGTAATCATGGACGAAGCCCAAAATGCTACTGAGATGCAGATGAAGATGTTCTTGACTCGTTTGGGAGAACATTCGCACATGATTATTACCGGCGATGATACCCAGATTGACTTGCCTTCACGTCAGCGGTCGGGGCTGATTCACGCGGCACGCCTTATGACGGGGATAAAAGGCATTGCCTTTGTGCATCTCACCGCCTCCGATGTCGTAAGACATCGCTTGGTCAAAGACATTCTGGCGGCTTATGAAAAAGCCGGGAATAAATAAATACCCCCGACTTTGTTTTATATTTTGTGAAATTTCGTCTAAACCAATTGGCGCAAGGCGCGGGCCATGGTGCTGCCTATTTCGGCAGGAGTTTCTACAACATGGATACCACAATCGGCCATAACGCGCATTTTTTCCGCAGCAGTACCTTTTCCTCCGGAAACGATCGCCCCGGCATGTCCCATGCGGCGTCCGGGAGGGGCCGTCTGGCCGGCGATAAAACCGACAACCGGTTTTTTTACATTATCTTTAATCCAGTAAGCGGCGATTTCTTCATTGGATCCGCCGATTTCACCGATCATGATAATGCCGTCGGTGTCGGGATCTTCATTAAATAATTTGATGATATCGAGGTGGGTAGAACCAATAATCGGATCACCACCAATTCCAACACAGGTGGACTGGCCCATATTCTGTTTGGTCACCTGATCTACGGCCTCGTAGGTAAGCGTACCGGAGCGGCTGATGATACCGACTCTTCCGGGTTTGTGAATAAAACCGGGCATGATCCCCATTTTGCATTCACCGGGAGTGATGATACCGGGGCAGTTAGGGCCGATCATTCGCACGCCGCGATCATCAATATATTTTTTGGCGTAAATCATATCATTTATGGGAATGCCCTCGGTGATAGTTACAATAAGACTAACCCCCGAATCAGCGGCTTCCATGATGGCATCTGCGGCATACGCCGGAGGCACAAAAATGATCGAGACATTAGCACCGGTAGCTTTTACAGCCTCGGCAGCAGTATTAAACACGGGCCGATCCAGATGAGACTGGCCACCTTTGCCGGGAGTAACACCTCCTACGACCTGAGTGCCGTATTCAATCATTTGCTGGGCATGGAAGGTTCCTTCTTTACCAGTAAAACCCTGGACAATGACTTTAGAGTTTTTGTTTACTAATATACTCATGGGTTGAGATAGGAATTGGATGATACAGCGAAAACTATCCTTGCAAAGTTACCGGCAATCCTCCAAAAATAAAAGCCCCGTCTGTATCAAACGGGGCTTTTATTTTGATAAATCAAAAGGTCAGAATCCGTAAATCAGTCCTATACCCCAGTTTCCCATCGGGAAAGTAAAAGAAGATACTACTTCTTTGGTATCCACATTTTTAAAAACCAGGTCAGAATTTACTTTAAAAGGAGAAAAATGGAAACGTCCGGTAAGTGGGTTGCCTCGGGACAAAATCGTCAGTTCTGCAACCACACTGGGGTTGGTGTAACCGTTGCGGGTTTTTCTGCGAAGCGAAATGTCGCCCGTCTGCTGCGAAAGAAAAGTGTAACTGGCTCCGATACCCGTGGCAAAACCTATCGCCTGCTGGTTGTAAGGGGTTGAATTAGCGCCTACTCTGGCCATTAGATATACCGGTGCCTGGATGACATAATTTACTCGGGTATATATCGCTGATCCATTGGATACCGGTACAAAGTTTAGTCCTACTTGAATGCTGGGATCCACTCCAAAACTGAAAATATCATTGTAATGGGCAATGGCATAATATGTACCGATATGAAAATTGTAAAAAGAAGACAAGGTGGAAGTCGGTCCGCCGGGGGTTTCTTCAAGGGTCGCAAATTCCCACATAAACCCCATGTGAGGAACAAGCTTGTCCGTGAGTTGTGCCTGTAAAGGGGAAATTCCTAGTCCGATAATGCTGCTAATAAGAACCAATATGTTACGCATGGTTTAAATCAATTATAGTTTGAAAGCAAAAAATGAAAGTATAGATTTTTCCCATCACTGTAAAACGAATTTCACAGGGTTTGTGTTTATCTTAGCCTGTACTTTATGACCCCGAATCGGGATTTTATGGTTAATACACCGTTTGAACAGATTACCCACATTCCTCAGAATATACGGGAATCCCTCCTGGCAACCTGTCAGCTTGTGGTTTTTTTGCAGTCCTCGCGCGTTTACTATTTGCTGATCGCTCCTTCCGGAGAAATAGTTTTGTGCCGGGAGTGTATCAATTCCCGTAGATTTTCGCAGGAAATGTTTCTCCGGTTTGTTCTGGAAAAAGATAAACTCTTATCCACTCCGTTTTTAAGTTGTCGGATTTATACATCTTCTCATCTATTTACTTTTTTCCCCGGTGATCTTTGGGAAACCCGCGAAAAAGGCCTGATAGCAAGAGCCTCGCTCAGCGACCAAATGGACGATAAAGAAATTTTTATCCATGAAAGCAAAACCCTTAATTCTCAGCTCATCTGCTTCCTTCCTCCGGGGATTCCTCATCTACTCGACCGCTATATTCGGCATTATTCCCTTAGCCATATTGGTATGCTAATGGCTGAAACAACCGTTATTGCCTGTCCAAATGAGGTGATGATTTCGGCGTTGGTCATGGACGATTATATTCTGATTTCAGCCGTGAAAAAAAACCAGTTGCTTTTGTGTAATAGCTACCACCACCATTCACCTTCGGATATGGTTTATTTTATCCAGACAGTGCGAGAAGTAACGGGACTGGTTCAAAATAATGTTCCGATATACGTAATGGGTGAACTTGGCGAAAAGATCACCCGTGAAGGCGGGCTTTGGGAATATCTTCCCGATTTAAATGTACCGGACACCGATTCTCCTTTTTATGCTCCGGGAATAGCGGAAAGTCAATGGTGGAAATTTTCTTTTCTGGCAAACATCACAAAACCATCATGAGGATTATCGGAGGCAAATTTGGTGGCAGGAATATCCAGGTGCCGAAAGGGCTGCCCGTGCGGCCTACGACGGATCGCACAAAAGAAGCCCTATTTAATATACTCAACAACGAACTCGACTGGAGCGAAACCCAGGTTCTCGACTTATTTGCCGGCACCGGAAATATTTCATTGGAATGCCTGAGTCGGGGTGCTGCATTCGTGACGAGTGTGGATCAAAATGCGAAGTGTATTGCAGCGATTCAGGCCTCATTTGCCCAACTTTCCATCACCAATGCCCGCGCCACACGAGCCAACGTCTGGCAGTATGTAAAACAGCCTCCGGTGAGTTATGGACTCATTTTTATGGATCCACCTTACGATATGCCCCGACAGAATGAACTCATTCAGCAGCTTTATAACGGCGGATGGCTTGCGGATGAAGGAATTATGATTGTAGAACACACTTCACATACATTATTTTCCTCCTTACCGGGATTTGATTTTTCCCGCGTTTACGGGAGTTCAACCTTAAGTTTTTTTCGTCATTCCGGATAAATCCGTATCTTTTATTAGTCTCCCAGAATCCAGCAACATGAAAAAAGCCCTTTTCCCCGGTTCCTTTGATCCCATCACCATCGGCCATGTCGAGATTATCCGGCGCGGTTGTGTCCTTTTCGATCAGGTGATTGTCGCTATCGGTGTCAATAGTCAGAAAAAATATTTGTTTAGCCTCGAAGATCGAATGAAAATGCTGGAGGCTTGTTTTGGGGATGATCCTCAGATAATCGTAACCGCTTATGAAGGGCTTACCGTGGACTTCGCCCGAGATCAGGGCGCAAAATTTATCCTGCGGGGATTGCGTTCACCGCAGGATTTGAGTTATGAGCAGCCGATCGAGCTGATAAACAAACACATGGCTCCCGAGATCGAAAATGTACATTTGCTCAGCAGCCCGGGGACGGCAATGGTCTCTTCCACCATTGTGCGGGAAGTGATCAAATACAAAGGCCATGTGGACGGGCTTTTGCCGCCGGAGATTGTGCCTTTTGTAAGAGAGTTGATGTATTAAAAACAGGGATTACAAATCCAGCTTAATCCCCAGGTCTTTCATGGCATTTGCCGGAATCTCCGCCGGTGCATCCATCATCAGGTCTCGGCCTCCGGCCGTCTTCGGGAACGCGATGACATCGCGTATGCTGCTTTCGCCTGCCAGCAACATCACAAAACGGTCCACGCCGAAAGCACAGCCTCCATGTGGCGGTGCGCCGTATTCAAAAGCGCGCAGCATAAAGCCAAATTTGGCGTCTTTTTCCGCTTCGGTCAGGCCCAAAATGTCAAAAATTTTGTCCTGAACATCCTTGCGGTGAACCCGGATACTTCCGCTCACAATTTCGTTGCCGTTCATCACCATGTCATAACTCTGAGCGACTACCCGTTCCGGATCGCTGTAAAGATATTCCAGGTCATGTTCACGGGGCATACAGAAAGGGTGATGGGCGAAAGTGAGTTCGCCGGTTTCTTCGTCTTTTTCAAACAAGGGGAAATCCACTACCCAAAAAACCGACCAGGCTTTGGGATCAATCCAGCCTTCTTCTTTGCCCAGGAGCAACCGCAGGTCGCCCAGAATTTTACGGGTTTTATTTTTGAGTTTATCCGCCACTATCAGCAGCATATCGCCCGGCTGAGCACCTGCAAATTCACAGATACGCTGAAGTTGTTCGGGAGAATAATATTTTTCAATGGAAGACTTAATCGTGCCGTCTTCATTGTATTTGATATAGACAAGGCCGGAAGCTCCGCGATGCGGTTCTTTGACAAAGTCGGTGAGTCGGTCGGTTTGTTTGCGCGTATAGTGGGCGCAGCCTTTAGCATTGACCGCAGCGATGAGTCCGTCAGTTTCCAGCAGAGTATTAAACATACTGAAATCCGTGCCGCCCATTACCTCGTTGAGTTCGATGATTTTGCAGTCAAAGCGGAGGTCCGGTTTATCCGAGCCGTAGTAGCGAATGGCGTCTTTGTAAGTGAGCCAGAGGAAAGGAGGAAGATCCACGTCAAGCACTCTTTTGAAAACGTGTTTTGCCAGACCTTCAAACATATCGAGAACGTCTTTTTGCTGAACAAAAGACATTTCGCAGTCTATCTGAGTAAACTCCGGCTGGCGGTCGCCGCGGAAGTCCTCGTCGCGGAAACATTTGACAATCTGATAGTAGCGGTCCATGCCAGCGACCATCAGCAACTGCTTCAGAATCTGCGGAGACTGAGGCAGCGCATAAAAAGAGCCTTTAGCAAGCCTTGAAGGAACGACAAAGTCGCGAGCACCTTCCGGTGTGGATTTGATGAGAAACGGAGTTTCGATTTCGACAAAATGGTTGCCGTCGAGATATTCTCTCACCGCCTTCATGGCTTTGGCGCGAAGGATGAGGTTGTCGCGCATTTTGGGGCGACGTATATCGAGGTAGCGATATTCCATGCGGAGTTCTTCGCCCCCGTCGGTATCATTTTCGATTTTGAAAGGAGGGAGTTTCGATTCGCTGATAACCTCAATAGCGGAGGGAATCAGTTCGACCTCACCCGTGGGGATTTTAGTATTTTTGCTTTCCCTTTCAGCCACATTTCCAGTGACACGAATCACATACTCGCGGCCCAGTTTGCGGGCCTGTTCGTAGATTTCAGGAAGCTGATCCGATTTAATGGAGACCTGCGTGATCCCGTAGCGGTCGCGGAGATCCACAAAAAGAATATAACCAAGATCACGAGATTTGTGGACCCATCCGGAGAGGGTAACTTCCTGCCCGACGTGCTCCATTCTCAATTCACCACAACTATGCGTTCTAAGTGTTGTCTTCATATTCGGATTACAATTTTTCAGACTGCAAAACTAGGACATTAACCCGGAGAATGGGAACTTTTTGGAGGAAAAAGTGAGAAATATTCTTAAAAAATAGTAGTATCTTTAAACGATCAAATCAGAGTATATGTCCAATCAGATTTCATTTGCCGATTTGCCACATTATACGGTGGAAGATTATAATAAATGGGAAGGAAACTGGGAACTGATTCACGGTATTCCTTATGCAATGCCGCCTGCGCCCCGGCGGAACCATCAAAAAACAAGTGTAGTAATATCTGCGAAGTTATACCAAAAACTTCAGAATTGTGATCAATGTGTTGTTTTCCAACCGATAGATATATTGATCAATGAAGATACTGTTCTTCAGCCTGACATTTCAATTGTTTGTGGTGACGACAAGGATGACGATAATAGCCTTCCCATCCTCATCGTAGAAATCCTTTCGCCATCCACCGCCCTGAAAGACCGAAACCTGAAATTTCGTCTTTACGAATCCAATGGCATCAAATATTACTGGCTGGTAGAGCCTGATCAGAAATGGGTGGAGGTGTATGAACTCATTGACGGCAAATACGCAAGGCTGGAAGTGACAGGCCCCGTTACTTTTGATTTGGGCGAATGTGTATTTGACTTCGACTTTCGGGAAATTTTTTAAATGTCCTCTTTTTCCTCCAGATCGTATTCCGCAAATACCACTTCTTTATCCTTATAAGTAATCGAAAACCCTACGGTGTGCCCTTCCACATACACTTTCGGATTGTATTCAATGTCAATGGTCGCGTATTCCGTTACGACTTCCTTGTTGATTTTTTGTTCCAACTGGTAAACACTGTTGATAAAATCCTCCAGGATTTCCGCATTAAAAATAAGCTTTTTCAGCACTTCCGGCGACATCTGCATACCGAGATCGTTGATCATCATGCGGGCATCGTCGTGATTGAGGTAGCGGGATCGGCCTCTTTCGAAGCGGGGAACAATACTTTTGGTAAGGCGGGCGAGACGTTTGAAATCAGACATAAGCAAATATTTTTTCACACAGGCTAATATTACGAAAATCCTTCCGGAAAGATTAATTCCCGATGAGGAACAATTGCCCCTGAAAACGAAATTCAGTACATTTGTGGTCAATATTTTTTTCACAAACTGCAAAAACATGAAAAAGACTTTTTTTCTGATCGTGGCTGTAGCATTATTCCTCTTTGCATGCAGCGAATCAGCCGATAATCACCACGATGAAACCGTTGCGGAAACCAGTGAAACCGCCGAAAAAATGGTTTACCCCGCCGACAGCGTTTCGCCCAACGGCCTTGTTTCTTTTCACGGCCTCCGCATCAATGAAGACGGTGTTATGCCCGTGATGAAAGTTTCCGAAATTATGCCCGCCGGAAGTGCCGACCAGATGGTCAAACTCGAAGGAACCATCGAAGCCTGCTGCCAGGCCAAAGGCTGCTGGATGACCGTAAAACTTCCCAACGAAGAATCCATGCGGATTACCTTCAAAGACTATGGATTTTTTGTGCCTAAAGACGCTGCAGGAAAAACCGCCATATTTGAAGGACGCATTGCATACGATACCACTTCCGTAGAAACCCTTCGCCACTATGCAGTGGACGGCGGAATGACCGAAGAAGCCGCAGCCGAAAAATATACCGAACCCAAAGTAGAACTTTCCTTCGAAGCCACCGGCGTAATGATCAAAGGATAAATATCAATGAATACCCAAACGAGAACAGAATTACAGGAACTCCTTGCTACCCTGGGCATTGGCGAAAAATGTCCCGTCATCCATACCGGTACGGTATATGAATTTGCCAATGGCGGAGATTACCGACCCATATATTCGGCAGCCAACGGCGAACTGCTCGCACTGGTTTGTTATGCCGAAACGGAAAAGTACGAGCATGTAATGCAAACGGCTCTGGAAGCCTTCAAAATCTGGCGCGAAATGCCCGCACCCCAGCGCGGCGAAATCGTGCGCCAGATCGGTGGCAGACTGAGGGAATACAAGGAACCCCTAGGCAAACTGGTCTCGATCGAAATGGGTAAAATTTACCAGGAAGGACTGGGAGAGGTGCAGGAAATGATTGACATCTGCGACTTTGCCGTGGGCCTCTCCCGGCAACTTTACGGCCTCACCATGCAGTCAGAGCGAAAACACCATCGCATGTACGAACAGTGGCATCCGTTGGGCGTGATCGGCGTTATTTCCGCTTTTAATTTTCCCGTAGCCGTCTGGGCATGGAATGCCATGATCGCCGCGGTTTGTGGCAATGTTTCCGTCTGGAAACCCAGCGAAAAAACGCCGCTGACAGCCATTGCCTGCATGAACATTATCAGCGAAGTACTAAAAGCCAATAACCTGCCCGAAGGCGTCTTTAACCTCGTGATCGGCGACCGGGAAATCGGACAGACCATGGCTTCCGACCATCGTATGCCGCTGGTTTCCGCCACCGGTTCTACCCGAATGGGCAAGATTGTGGCCGAAACCGTCGGCAAACGACTCGGCAAAACCCTGCTCGAACTCGGAGGTAACAACGCCATCATCATCTCCCGCCACGCCAACTTGCAACTCGCCATTCCGGCCATTGTATTTGGTGCCGTAGGCACTTGCGGGCAGCGATGTACCTCCACCCGGAGGCTGATTATAGACGAGGCGATATACGACACATTCAAAGAAAAACTAACCGCAGCCTACCATTCCCTCCGATCGCGGATAGGCAATCCCCTCGATCCGAAAACCCTTATCGGCCCGCTGATAGACGCACAAGCCGTCGAGGGCATGATGATATCCTTGCAGGAAATTCAAGCCGAAGGCGGTAAACTGATTTTTGGCGGAGAAATACTCGAAGGAGAAGGCTATGAAACCGGAACCTACGTAGTCCCGGCCATCGTAGAAGCCGAAAACCACTACCAAACCGTTCAGAAAGAAACCTTTGCGCCCATCCTGTACCTGATGAAATACTCAACCCTGGAGGATGCCGTAGAAAAAAACAATGCCGTACCGCAGGGACTTTCCTCCGCGATTTTCACCGAAAACATGAAAGAATCCGAGCGGTTCCTTAGCCTGATGGGCAGCGACTGTGGCATCGCCAATGTGAACATCGGCACCTCCGGTGCCGAAATCGGCGGCGCCTTCGGCGGCGAAAAAGAAACCGGCGGAGGCCGCGAATCCGGCTCCGACGCATGGAAAGCCTACATGCGCCGCCAAACCAACACCATCAACTGGTCCGACGAACTGCCGCTGGCACAGGGGATAAAGTTTGATATTTGACGATCCGCAGCGCGGGTTATCTATAACGCGGGGTTTAAACCCCGCGTTATAGATAACCCGCGTTATGCGATACCCCGAAATAGGGATAAAATGAAATTCAACCATTTAACACAATACAATGAGCAAATCCTATGTCTCCAACTACGTCCATTTTACATGGTCAACCAAACACCGGGAACGCATCCTGACATTTGATATAATCAATGAAATGCGGGAGGAACTATTCCGGATTGCGGCGGAAAAATCATTTTGGATTGACATTTTCAATGGCGTGCCAGATCATGTCCATGCACTTGTTGCGCTGAAAGCGACTCAGAGTATCGCATGGGCGGCGCAACAAATGAAAGGAATTACCTCATACTGGATAAATACCCAAAATCAGATTTCCGGAGATTTTCGCTGGCAGAATGGATATGGCGGGTTTTCCGTGAGTAGGTGGGATGTTGAAATGGTCAGGGAATATATCCGCCGCCAGCCTGAACACCACAGTGTTATGAACTACGAACAGGAACTTGATGTGCTTATGGGATGTGATAAGACGCTTCTGAAACGGAATGTGAATCCCTAACGCGGGGTATCCCTAACGCGGGGTTTAAACCCCTCGTTAGGGATTCACGATATTTTGTATATTGGGAAAAATATTCGTGAATGAGCAAGCCAGCCCTTATTACAGAAATCGAAAAGATTCTGGGTTTTACGCTTTATCCCGCGCCCATTTATCCCGATCCCATCACGGGATTGATGGCATTTAAAAAAGATACCCCCAAATACCAACTCGACGGGAACCGCCTCATCGGGCTGAATCTTGCCAAAACAGGCCTTGACGATGCCCGCTGGCAGGCAATCGGGGTTTTGCCGGACTTACGCCCGGAGGACATGCGCGCGCTCAACCTGAGCGAAAATAAGCTCAAAGAACTCCGCTTTCCTCCCGGCATGGTAAATGTGCAGGCGCTGAACGTGGAGGAAAATACCCTCACTTTTCCTACCGAAGAAACCACCAAGCAGGGGACGGCAGCCATTCTCCGGTTTTTGACGGCGCTGGCCAGCCAGGGGGAAACCCATGTCTATGAAGTCAAAATGCTGATCGTCGGTGAAGGTGGAACCGGTAAAACCACCCTTTGGAATAAACTCCACAATCCGGACCATCCGGTTCCGGATGATAGTCAACTCTCCACCGTAGGAATTGGCATACGGGAAGGCTGGAAATTTGACCACCCTGATTTTCCCGGCACGCCTTTTCTGGTAAATCTCTGGGACTTTGGGGGGCAGGAAATCCAGTATATGACCCACCAGTTTTTCCTCACCCGGCGGTCATTTTACGTATTGCTGGCCGATGGGAGGCGGGAAGTAGCCAATTTTCCCTATTGGTTTAAAATTATTGACCTGCTCGGTTACGACCCCCGACAGAAAAAAAGCCTGCCTGTGCTGGTTGTGCTCAACGAAAGAGGCACAATCACCGCCCGGTGGCCTTATGATCCCGAGGCAGCCAAAACCGACTATCCCCGGCTGGATGTCATCAAACGGGATGTGGACTTTGCCAAAAAAGACGATCGGTTGGAAGGATTGTCCCAGGCAATCAGACAGATTCTCTGCGAGTACATGACCCATCTTCCCTGGAAAATCCCTGCATTTTGGAGTGCGGTACGAGAGGAATTGTACGAACTCCGCAAAACAGTCAATCACATCACATATACCCGTTTTCAGGAAATTTGCAGAAAAAAAGGCATAAAAAACGATTCAGAGATCAGCGACCTGAGCCAGATGTTGCACGACCTGGGCATTATTTTACATTATTACGAAGACCTCAACCTTTCCGATCTGATGATTCTGAATCCCGAATGGGCGGTAAACGCAGTCTATGAAATCCTAAAACACGAAGAAGTCAAAAACAAACAGGGACGGTTTGACAGATCACTTTTGCTGGGTATATGGGAGGCTTGTAATTATACAAAAGAAGAACAACGCCACCTGATGAACCTCATGCTCAAAGACAGTTTTGAGGTTTGTTTTCAGGCGGAGGAAGAGGGAAAAACCGTCTATATCGCCCCGCAGTTATTGCCCGATATTCGCCCTCATTTTTCCTGGGATAAAAACACGAAGGCCCTGCGTTATACCTATCAGTATCCTTTTATGCCCAAAGGCATTATCGGGCGGCTGATTGTGCGGTTGCATACTTATATCTCCATGCAGGAAGGGAAAAAAATAGTCTGGGAAAAGGGTATGTTAGTTATGCAGAAGGGCTGTCAGGCATTGGTACAGGAAACTCAGGACGGCGATACCGGAGGCAAAATCATCACCATTGAAGTGCGAGGCAATCAGGAAGACGACCGTCGTTACCTCCTTCAGCGTATTCGCGACGAACTGGAACATATCCATACCCGATCCTTTCCCACCCTGAAATTTGAAGAAAAAATCCCCTGTTGTTGTGAGAGTTGTGTAGAAAGTAATGAACCTCACTTTTTTGATCTGAGTGTATTAAAAATTAGGGAAGAAAAAGGAAAAAAGACCATAGAATGTGTGAAAAGTGGAGAGGATGTATTGATCAATGAACTCCTGCGGGGCGTATTTTCAACCCAGCGGGCAAACCCCTTGGAGCGAGTGCAGGAACTGTTTGGTGCGGGTCGTTTGGAAGATGCTATTGATACGCTTATTTCTATTTTACCTGATTGGAAAAAAAAGGAAGGGATTCTACTAAAACAGAGACTGTCAGCTCTAACAACCGAAAAAAATGCAGGAAGGATAGATTCGCAGAGTGCAGGAGTCGAACAGCAAAAAATTTCTCAATCCATTTTAGACTTATGCAAATAAATAAAAATATCCTCACCCTCACCGACTACGAAAAAAACCTCCCTCACCATGAGATGATCTTTGTGGAAGGCGGGGAGTTTGATATGGGAGGTAGCGACGCGGAGGCACGAGACAATGAAAAACCCGTTCATCGTGTGCGGGTATCGTCGTTTTATATGGGGAAATACCCGGTGACGCAGGCTTT
Organism: Bacteroidia bacterium; assembly: GCA_033764335.1. GTDB lineage: Bacteria > Bacteroidota > Bacteroidia > J057 > J057 > JAGQVA01. Next base: position 39,586 of record JANRJC010000068.1, read on the forward strand.
GTGGCAGGCGGTGATGGGAAATAATCCGTCAAATTTCAAAGGAGAAAACCACCCACTGGAACAGGTATCCTGGAATGATACGAAAACCTTTCTCCAAAAACTGAATGATAAAACTGATAAAACCTACCGCCTGCCTACGGAGGCAGAGTGGGAGTTTGCGGCCCGCGGGGGGATTTATAGTGAAGGGTATTTATATGCAGGTAGCGATAAACCGAGTGATGTGGGATGGTATGACGACAATAGTGGGCGTCAAACTCAACCAGTGGGCCAAAAATACCCGAATGAGTTAGGGTTATATGATTTGAGCGGAAATGTTTGGGAGTGGTGTGAGGATGTCTGGTATAGTAATTATATAGATGCACCAGTTGATGGTTCTGCGTGGGTTGGTAGCGATGAACGGAATGCGTATCGTGTATATCGCGGCGGTAGCTGGTTAAATAATTTTCAACTTTGTCGTGTTCCCGTTCGCACCTTCCGCTCACCTGAGGCTATTGTCAACAATCTCGGCTTCCGCCTCGCTTTATCCCTGCCAGTCGGAGACAGATAATTATCGGTCTGTACCCTCCTGCTTTCTATTGAGAAGGCGGATGGGTTGCGTTGAGTCGGGGAGTTCGGTGCTTGTATCTTTGCGTTGAGGCGTAGCCCGACTCCGGAGGAGTCGCCTGTTTGTAGCCAAACGGCGACCTCCCCCCTTTCTTTTTCAACTTGCGATGCGCCGTCGGCGTGTCTTTCGGCGGTAGCTAAAGCGACCGGTGCTCCGGCCTTTGGCTTTACACTCGTGCCGACTTAAGTCGGAGCAAATGACCTGCCTGCGGCAGGATCGCCGGTCGCTTTAGCTACCGCCGGGGAGCGAATAATGATGGGGTACAAAAGGATGCCGGTGACAGGTAACGAGAAAATGTCCCTCCTTCCTACGGTCGTCGGGATGACCGACGGTGTGTAGAAAGATATGCTTCTCCGGTCGGAGAAGCAGGATTTTGCGCGCTTCGGCGCAGCGCAAGAGGAAACATAAAAAAACGGGGCGCCGGAAGGCTACCGATATTGCGGCCCTACAGGCCTTATGCCTACGGCACATCTTCTACATATCCAAAACATGTACACCGAAATCCATTTTTTGATGGAGAATCCTTATAATTTCTACCACGTCATTCTTTATTCTGTAGAAAATAATATGTCTGCCGAAAGCATAGGATCTGCATTCATTTAATAAATCCTTTCGATTTCGACTCAAGGGGTGATAGGGGTCGGACGAAATAATATTGAGGGCATCCTCAAGTTGTTTTTGATAATTTCGAAACTGATTAAGCCCCCATGTTTCAATTGTATAGGTAAGTATATCCTCGATATCCTTTTCCGCCAGCCGCGAGAGTTTGTATTCCACGATAGATTACTCTTTATGGTAATTTTTTAGAACTCTTTCGGCAATTTGGTTTACAGTAAAATCACTGGATTCTCCGCGATCGAGTGATTCTGCCCCGGAGATTAACTCTTTTTTCAGCAATTCTATTTTGAGCTTTTTCAACTGATCCTGTTCTTCCATAAGGCGAAGAGCCTCTCGTATAACTTCGCTGGCATTATTGTATAGACCCGATGATACTTTAGCTTGCACGAGGGCCTCTAATGTAGGTGTCAGTGATATATTCATATTGTATTTTTATTATAAATATAACGAAGATTGGCAATCTTTGTTATATAATTTATAATTGAATACCCCGGTGGTTGAGGCAGGGGGTATTCGCTCATTCAACTTTTTCCAAAATTCTCCTCAAATATCTATTCCCCCGCCTCAATCGGAACGGCTACGTGGGTCTGGTCCCATTTCATGTTGAGGAAAAGGACGGAGTCCTGTCCGGTAAAGTCGAGGGTGAGTTGTTCGACGATTTCGGGTAGGGTGGTGGAAGGCACTTCTACGGTCAGCACGTCTTTGCCGTGATCCACTTCGGCATAACCCCAACGGCCTAGTTCGGTGTTGAGGCCGAAGGTCCAGGTGCTTTCGCCGGGCACGGCGTAGATTACATATTGCCCTGCGGCTACGGGTTTTCCGGCAAATTTTACGGCTTTGCTAAAGGTGATTTCGGTGGCTTCATTGGCGCCGAGTCTCCAGTATTTGCCGTAAGGTTGTAATGCGCCTTCGGCTTCCGGACCGAATACCAAACGGCCTTTTTTGAAAGGACGGGAATAGGTAAGGGATACGTCCAACCCTCCCTGTGAAAGGCTTGCCGTGCCCGCAGGACTATGGTTTTTGGTCGTAGCTATAATATATGCTACGTATCCGCCAAAAAGCAGAACTATACCGAGAATCGAAAAAAGGATAATTTTTTTGGTGCTCATCGTGTTTTAATTTTGCCGAAAGATAGAGATTTTTTGGGTTACTTCTAACGTATGTATCTCCAATCATCCCCCAATTACTCCGCAAATTGGGCATTTCTCGGGGTCGTGTCCACGGGCCGGGCAGTACTGCCTTCCAAAATAGATAATCTGAAGGTGTAATTTATTCCAGCTTTCGCGGGGAAATAGTCTTTTGGCGTCGGCTTCGGTTTGTTCGACGTTTTTTCCGCTGCTCAGGGTCCAGCGCTGCATCAACCGGTGAATATGGGTGTCCACTGGAAATGCGGGTACGCCAAAAGCCTGGGACATTACTACGGAGGCGGTTTTGTGGCCGACGCCGGGAAGGGATTCGAGTTCCTCAAATGTTGCGGGCACTTTGCCTTCGTATTTTTCGACGAGGATTTTGGAGAGGTTGGAAATGGCTTTAGACTTGGTGGGCGAAAGGCCACAAGGTTTGATGATTTCGCGGATTTCTTCCACGTCCACCTCTGCCATGGCATAAGGATCGCCCGCTCGGGCAAACAAATGCGGCGTAACCTGATTTACCCTCACGTCGGTACATTGTGCCGAAAGTAACACCGCTACAAGAAGGGTATAGGGATCGGTGTGTTCCAGCGGAATGGGTGTCTCCGGGTACAGCCGATCAAGGGTTTCCTGTACAAAATTGGCTTTTTCTGCTTCGGTCATTCTTTACCTTTTTTCCCGATTTGATCAATCATTTCATCCATATCGAGGCTGTTTTTCTCTTCTAATATGCGCCGGAAAAAGTAGTAAACCATTCGCGCAAGCGCAATACCCACAAAAACACCGATGATGGCATACCGGTAGTTGAGCACATACATCCAAACCAACACCACTGAAATTTCAATCGTCCACCAAATGGCGATCGTGCCGAGAATCCATTTCAGAGGCCTTTCGCCTTTTTCCCTTGCCAGTTTGTACATGTCCTGGCAGTGAAAAAATGTGCGAAGCAATTCGAGGCAAACAACAATGATTACAACTAAAATCGTCAAAGTCTGGGAGATTGAATCGTACCGGTTAAACGCCAAAACTTACGCTTTTTTTCCCTATTTTTGTTTACCATGTGGGGAAAAAAAGACGCAGCTACCGATCGTGAAATTTTGGCGGGCTTACGCACCGGAGGGATAACTCGTCAGCGGTATGAGAATCTTTTTTTTATGCAGTATAAAGATTTTGTCCGCCTTCGTCCCCGCAAGTACAGGATCAGTGACGAAGAGGCACTCGATGCTTATACCGAAGCTTTTCTGGCAGTGGTGGACAATGTTTTGGCGGGAAGTTTTCGCGGCGAGGCCAGCCTCAAAACCTACCTTTCCCGAATCTTTCGCAACAAATGTGTTGATCAACACCGAAAAAATACGACTGTAAAAACCGAATGGGTGGAGGAATTTCCGGAACTTCCCGATACCTCGCGCGACTTCCTGAAAAAACTCATGGGAGAAGAGCGGCTGGAGCGGGTGAGTCAGTTTATCGAGCGGCTGGGCGAGCGGTGCAGGGATTTGCTGATGCTCGCAGCGTGGGGATACAGTCCGGCGGAGATTGCGGAGAAAATGGATTTCAGCACCCCGCACAGTGCGTCGAGCCAGCGGCACAAATGCCTGACAAAATTGAAGGAAATGATGGCAGGAGTGGAGGAGTATGAAGAATAATTTTACGTTGCTTAACCCAATTTTATGGCTGGTGAGGACATATTTACCCTGATTGATGCCTACCTCAGCAATCGTCTGTCGGAGGAGGAACGGCAGGCTTTTGAACGGCGCTGTGAGAACGACCCGGCATTTGCCCGCGAGGTAAAGGCTCATGCAAAGGCCGAATACGCGGCCCGCAGTTATGCCCGCAGCCAGCGAAAGGAAACACTCAAAAACCTTTACCGCGAAACCGAAAAACCACGGGCAGTTGTGCGTTCGTTTCGCCCTGCGGCGTGGTACGGTATCGCCGCAGCGGTAATTGTATTGTTGTTGGGGCTGGTGTGGTTGTTTCGCCCGGCGCCTTCGGCGGAGGAACTGTTCGCCCAAAACATCGGCGCGATCGAACCTTTTACGGGGTATCGGTCAGGGGAATCAGAAACTCCCGACGTACTTGAAGCAGCTTCGGAGGCCTTTAACAGCCGTAATTACGAAGCAGCCATTCCCCTGTTTGAGGCTGCCCTTGCCGACAGCCAGGCGACCCGCCGCGCACAGATAAACCTCTATCTCGGGCTGAGCCATACAATGCTGGCCGGTGGCCCAGGCGCTGCACACCACGTGATGGCCGCCATCGCCGCCTACGACCAGGTACCTCCCGGCAGCGCCTCCGGGCAAAAAGCCTTGTGGTACAAAGCATTGACCTACGTGAGAGCCGGGCAGAACGAAGAAGCTAAAAAAGCCCTCGAAGCCGTAGTGGCATATCCGGGACATTACCGGCGGGAAGCCGCGGAGCGGTTGTTGGGGGGGTAGAATGAAGTTTGCGGATAAAACGTATCATCAATATCAGCCTAACAATAGACTCTAAAGAATTATCCTTATGAAAATCTTAGTATTTTTTCTTCAAATTTTTCTTGTAAACCTTTTATTTGGCTTTTTCGCTTGTGCCAGTTCTGAAAAAAATGGTCAAAAGCAAGAAGTATTAGTAGAAGAAAAGATACAAGATAGACCTCTTATTGAAGCTGGACATGAAATGAAAGAATCCAACTATTCTTTCATTCTTGCAAAAGTTATAAAGGAACTGAAGAGCGATCAAAAATCTACTGACAAAGATATTGAAGCCTGCATTCCACAAACGGAAGATGAATACTTATTTTTTTATTCCTATACTGATCCAGATTCTTCTACGCAAAAAGCTTTTGCAGATTTAAATAAAGCTATCGGAAAGGGGGCGGTTGAATTAAAAATGAATTTTCTCCCAAAATACTTAAGACTTTCAGCGTTTGTAGATGGTGAATATGCTGAAAGTTATTTTGAAGATGTGGATTTTGCTATAGGGAAAAACCCCCATGTCTTCTGTGAGTTGTTTTCTACAGAAGATTCAACTAAAATGATTCGGCTTAAAGAGTTTTATTTGGACTACTGCAATTAGTATAATACATCAGTGGTTTTTAAATCATATAGTATCGAAGGATAAACAATGAAACTAATCGGCATTCTCAGCCTTTTTCTGATAAGTTTGGGGATCCCCTTTACCGAAAATGAATTTGGAGGGAATGAACATGAATTATTCCTGTTTCCGGTAAGCTTTGGCGGTAAAACCGGATATATAGATAGCACTGGAAACGTACATATAGATTATATTTTTGATGCTGGTAAAAATTTTTCGGAAGGAAAGGCTGCGGTGAAAATGGGCGGGAAATGGGGCTATATTGATACTTCAGGGAAAATAGCGATTGCACTTCAATATGACTTTGCCGCAGATTTCCATGCTGGACAGGCTTTGGTAGGGATAAACGACCGGTATGGCTTTATTGATAAAAATGGAACAGCGCTGACCGGAATGGATTTTGATTACGGTAGTTATTTTTCGACTGGCTTTGCCCTTGTTCGGATAAATGGGAAGTATAATTATATTGATACTTTAGGAAACTTTTTGTTTCCAGATATAATTCAATATGGAGAAGATTTTCGATGTGGCCTTGCCTATATACAGGAAATAAACTCACATGGATACATTGACAGGACTGGGAATGTGGTAATTAAACTGGAACCAGGCTTATATGGAAGCAGTTTTTGTGATTCAATGGCGGTAGTATCTAGTGAAGATGGTTTGTTTGGTTATATTGGACTGGATGGAAAAATCCGGATTCCAATTCAATACACTGGTGCAAATAGTTTTTATGAAGGCCTTGCTGGCGTTATGGCAGGCAAACAATGGGGGTTTATCGACAAACAGGGTATCATGGCTATTTCGCCCCAATTTGATGATATCTGGTTTTTCCATTCGAATGTTTGCTGGGTAATGAAGAATGGAAATTGGGGACTAATCGATAAAAATGGAGAATATCTGATTGATTCCTTGTTTGACGGCGTCTCTCCGGTTTTTGAGGAGGGATGGTGTTGTGTCAGAATGGGTAATTTATATCACATAGTAAATACCCGAGGGGAATATCTGATCAAAGACTTAGAGGAGCCCACATCATTTTTTCACGGACTTGCCTCCTGTCGGAAAAACGGCTCTTCATTTTATATTGATAGTAATGGAACGGTTGTTTTCGAAACGAGGGATTGAAATATTAAGATTATAATACCTCGGCAAATGTTGACTAGTAAGCCTCACGCATCATGTACCTTCTTACTCCAAAATATAAAGTAACCACGAATGACACGAATGCACACGAATTTTTTTGCTACGATATTTTCGCAGATCGCCACGCTCCCAAAGGCTCACTGGAGGGCGATGAACGGGAAATATTGGGAATGTTGATTGAGAAATATGAGGATGAACATTATCCGATCGACTCTGCAATATCAAACAGGTACTTCTTCGGGTCTTTTTGCATAAAGCAGTATTTTGGTGGCCTCTACGGATTTTATAAAATAGGGATTTCGCAGGCTCGGATAATGGATAAAATCTATTTTTCGGCCAAAAAGTGCCTGAAGTGATTCTATACAACTGTCCAGATTGGGAAGATATTCTCCTTCTGAAATTGAGGGTCTGTCCCATTCATATAAAAAATCAATGTCAGAATCTTCGCGGAACTCTTTTTCTAAAACGGACCCAAATACCCATAGATAGCGGACATGATGCCTCTGGCATATCTCATGGATTTTAGGAAGTTTTTCTTCCAAAATCTCCGGCAGCGGGGTAGTCATCGGTTTCATTGTCTAAATATACGAAGAACGATATTTTTTCCATAAAACTCCTGCGAGAACTCCACCGGCGATCACGAAAATCAGTATCCAAATGCCCCACGGCTGGCCGTCTTTGACGGGGGACTCGTCGCCGATAAGGATAAAATCGGCCCAGAAATGGGGGTGCTGCCGGTCGCTATCGGTCAGAAAGTCCAGTTTCGCTTTCTGTAAAGCTTTGTCTTTTTCCATGCCGCTGTGCAGGTTTTGGTAAAATTTTGCCATCAAATCGCGGGTAGCCACATCCTCGGCTTTCCAAAGGGTCATCAATACGCTTGGACAGCCCGCGTACCGAAACGCCCGCGCCAGGCTCATAATGCCTTCCCCTCGCCGCAAAACGCCCGAACCGGTCTCACAGGCACTCAACACCGCCAGATCGGCAGAAATCACCAGATTGTAAATTTCGTATGCGTGGAGAAACCCGTCCTTCACCTCCTCTATGAGCGAAAGGCTGTCCCGCTTTGCCGTGTCTCCTTCTATTTCGGGTACAAACCACAGCCCCGAATACAGCGGGTTTTCGTCGTTGATCCAGGCATGGGTCGCCAGGTGGAGGATTTTATATTCTTCTGCATTTTCCCGAAAAGCAGTCTCTGTCGCCTGTGCCGCCAGCCAGGACTTGCCTTTCATCAGACCTGCAACGGTTTGTACTTCGGGTTGGTTGGCATATATTTTCGGAAAACGGGGGGTGCTGCGCCGGTTGTCGGAAGAAGAGGTAGTAAACGCTCCGTCTGCCATACCGGGCGCAAAACCGGCAAAAATTGCCTGTTTTTTCCGGGAGGAAACCCTCGGTGTGCAAAACAACGTCGCCGAATAGGCGTAGCGCACCTGCCACAACCTCAAAAGGTAGGGAAGGTGGGTGTAATTCACTTCCTCGCCCGCCTCTGCCGTCAGCAAAACCTCAAAAGGCAGGTACCCCATTACTCCATCCGGAATGATGATCAAATCCCCTCGCTGGCGCAGTTTTTCTTCGAAAGGAGCGACCAAATCGCGGTAAAAACGACGGGCAGGGGAAACAAAATCGAGGTAACTCTGGGTTGTATAGGCTTTCTGGTCGGCAAGTTCGGTGTTTTTGAGATAGGAAATAAAACGGGTCATACCCGTATGCCAGGCTGTATCGGTTGCCTGTGAATGAAAAGCGAACTCATCTTTCGTAATCAGAAAACTGTAGATATGTTTTTCGCCGGTAAAATAACTGAGCATAGACTCACCTTCGTCGAGTTGTTTTTGCACTTCGGCTACGGTTGCGGTGTGGTTGTCAAATTTGAGGTGATAGTACTCGGGAAATTTTTTTTCAAATTGCTGGATAAGGCTGTCTCTTTCGCGAGTAAGGGCAAAATGTCGGCTCACTATGTCCAGCAGCCGGACGCTGTCGGCATGGATGCCTTTATGTTTTTCGTCAAAAATCACTTTCTCAAAATAGCTCACCTCGGCACGCAGGTATCGCTCCCGGTTCAGGAGGTCTGGGGGGATTCCGGCGGTGATAAGCGCCTGATTTTCGCGGATAGCCTGAAACAAAAGCATGGATTTGGCCTTTTCGGCGAGAGAAAAAGCCTGATACAAAAACGAAGAGTCTCCCGTTTGTTCAAAAATTTGTGAGGCGAGGCCGATGGCATTTTCATACACCGATAAAAACCGCCGGGAAAACATTTCCCCCGATTTTTCATTAAAAAAACCCAGCCGCAGTTTCTGAATGAGCGAATCGGTAAGCAAATAGGCCTGCCAAACAAACTGAAGCCCGGCTTCTGTTTGTCCGAAGGGAGTTTTTCTCACGGTTTCGGCCTTTTGCCCCAGCAGGAATACTCCCGTTATGTCCAAATTCAATTGGCTTAGCGAGGGATTTTTTCGAAAATTTCTGTCCGAAAATCCCTCCGAAATCACTATCAAACCCTCCTGCAAAACGGCCAGCGATTTTTCGGTTTTTCCGGAGCTTTCCAGCGCGTAGGCATAAGCATCGTAAAGGCGCGTAAGCAGAGCATTGTCGTGGCCGGCGATATTTTTAATAATTTCGATGGCCTTTTCGTAGTTTTTCAGAGCCTCATCCCTTTGCCCCATTTCTTCCAAACAAAGCCCGAGGTCAAAGTAGCTATTGGCCACCATGATATGTCCGTCGCCGAGTACCTTTTGCAAGCCGGAAAGTCCGCGCCGGAGATGGATCAAAGCCGTTTTCGTCTGCTTGAGGTTTAGCAGACTGCGCCCCAGCATGGTATGAGAAAGAGCCACGTAGGGATTCGATTCACCGAGGTAGCGGGTGCGGATTTCGAGGGTTTGAGTAAAATGTTTTTGAGCTTTTTCGTATTCTCCGAGATCCAATGCCACCGATCCCATATTGTGATGAACATTGGCAATGTCGGGGTGATTTTCCCCATAAATGCGGGTACGCACTTCTAATGCCTTAGCCATATAATAATCGGCCCGCCCATAATCGCCGACATAGGCATAGTTCATGCCCAGATTGAGGTAGTTACTGCCCAGCAGTTGTTGGTTGTCGCGCGGGTTTTTCTCATTGATTTTGAGGCATTTTTCCAGAAAAAAAATAGCTTGATAGAAATTGCCTTTTATGCCTTCGGTATAAGCCAGATTGTTGTAGTTTACGGCTACTTCGTAATGGTCGTCTCCATAAAGTAGGAGATTGACTGCCAGCGATTTTTGGTAAAATTCGATTTGTTTGTTGAGATAGCCTTGTTCGCCATAGTTAAACCCTATGAGGTTGTAGGTTTTTCCCAGCCAGGCGGAGTCAGGATCAGCCTCCGCAAAAATGCGGAGAGCCTGCTCCGAATAGCCGAGAGAAGCCTTATAGTCTGCTTTGCGAAGCCATGCGGCAGAAAAAAAATAAAGACATTGGCCGGTGTGTCGGCTTTGAGGCCCGTAAATTTTGCGGTATAGCGGCTCACACTGCTGGAGGTAAACCAGCGCGGAGTCGTAGGCGGCAGTTTCGTGAAAAAAAACCCCTTTGAGAAACAGCCAGTCTGCGCGGTTTTGGGCGTGTTGGGGATTTTGAGGATCAATGGCCTTTTGTGTTTTGATGAGAAAATCGGCAGTAAGCGAAAAATCGAGTAAACTGAGATACACGAACGTTTTTTTCAGCCAGACGGCCGTAAGTTTTTCATGATCACGAGAAGTGAGGTATAGATTTTCCGCCTCGTCGAGAAGAGCAAGAGCCGGGTCGTATTGGAGCGAATCTAGTTTTTTTTCCGCCAGAATAACCCTTGCCCATACACCGGTAGTGTCCGATTTTTGAGCCGAAGCAAGAAAAAACAGCCCTATAAAAAGCAGCAGGAATCCGGTGCTACGGAAACATTTCATAACCCTCAAATATAGTTTTAAAGCAATATACAAAAGGGAAGGGGGAAAATAAGTTATGCCGCGAAGTATCTTATGAGTAATAACGAAACCGTTTTCTCCTTATATTTATAACCTGTTTAACCCCTAAATTCTGATAAGATGAGAGACATCATGCTGATTGTCCACTTTATTGGCCTGGCTATGGGTATCGGTACCAGCCTGGCTTTTTTGTTTCTGGGAATTGCCAGTTCTAAGATGCCGCCGGAGGAAGCACAGAAATTTAACTTAAATACTTTTGCGCTGAGCCGGATGGGGCAGATCGGCCTGACACTGCTTGTGATTTCCGGGGGAGCGCTGATGACGCCTTACTGGAAAAATCTGGGCAATATGCCGCTGATGATCACCAAACTGGTGCTGGTGCTCGTTTTAGGCGCATTGGTCGGAATTATCGGCTCTTTGTCCAAAAAAGCGAAAAAAGGAGACACCGAAACCTACCTGAAAAAAATACGTCCCTTCGGCCAGATTTCACTGTTTACCGGCCTAGCGATTGTAGTTCTGGCGGTTTATATTTTTCATTGAGGTTGTGGAGCCTTTCAATCAGGCACTCGGCGGAAATATTATCAAAAAGTTATGCAGAATACTTGCTCTGTATTAGAAAAGTAATATCTTTGAACTTAACTTTTAAGATAAATTATCGTATAAGCTAATAAAAACCAATCTCATAATAAGTTTTAGGTTCGTCTCTCATCCTATAAAAAAAATCTGTGGCAAAGCTATTTTTGATTGAGGAATTTAAAATTTACGAAAGAGTAGGTTTTTATACAATTAGAGATGATAACAACCAGGATTCGGAAACAGACAATTTTATTCAGCGATTTTTTGATAAAAATCATTCAAACTATCAGGCGGGCTACTACAATGACTTAACGCTCATTCTTACTTGGATTGAACAAATTGGCAACCGAGGTTTGGGCATTTGCAGTTTACGGCACGAAAATGTAGCAAAAGCACTTCCTCCCAGCCAAATATCAGCTAAGGATCTTTCATATTTAGGTACAAGAAAAGGAAAACTCAGACTTTATTGTATTCCTTTACCCCCAGGAATAATGATACTGTGTGGTGGTGGGCTTAAAACATCTCAAAAAGTTCAGGATTCACCGGACCTTTTGCGCCACTTTCGATTCGCAAATAAAATCGCCACAGAAATTACGAATAGTTTGGTTAATGGAGAATTAGCAGTAGAAGATATTAAACTTAAAGGGAATATGGAAATCTGGCTTTGAATAGTTATCCTAGTTTCCGTCTTGCTGAGCAATCTTAAAGGAATATAACCGTTGAAAAAAGAACACTAATGGCTAGCAGATATTTTGACAAAGCACTTGCCGGTATAAAGCCCGCGAATCGGCTTTTTATACAAAAAAACCTCGATATAACAGAGCAGGTTATGGCAATTCTCAAAAAGAAGAAAATGACTCAGCGTGACCTCGCCCAACTACTCAGAAAATCTGAACCTGAAGTAAGCCGCATGTTGTCTGGTTTTCAGAATCTCACACTTAAAACCCTAACACTACTGGAATCGGTTCTGGGAGAAGATATTTTCCTAACTCCTATTCGAATGAAAGAAAAATGGGGACAGGAAGATTTTATACCTCAAGCAAAAATTATTTCCTTCACAAGTACCGTGTTTGATCGTACGGAAACTGACGATTTTATATTGGAAACGCCTAGTATGGCTGCCTATTCTAGAGAGGTCGCATCTCATAAACCGATTCCAACAAAAGTTACTTTTGATCGAACAATTCGAGCAGTTTCTTAAAACCGAACCATGTCTAAGAAAGCGACATTTCACAGCAGCAAGGTACACCTCACAGATGCACGTATTCTGTCTTTCAGTATTGGAGGCGAAAATGAATTTTATATAACCCCAGAAGAACTGGTTGGCGTTGTCTTTCGGGTTAAATCCGAAGAGTTTTTTGATACCGCCCAAAAACTCGCAAGGGTAATATTGAATATTCAAACTGATATTCAGTTTGAAGATGATGAAAGCAATGAATTGAAATCGGTAACCTCTATTGGAAAATTTAGGCTGGGATTTTCGTTTCTTGTCGATAACTTTGAAGAGTTAATCCAGATTTCAGAAAAAGAAGAAACCATACCTTCCGTTGACGGAACTTTGATTACTCACATTTTAGCAATAGCATACGCTACTGCGAGAGGGATGATTCTTGTGAAAACAATGGGAACATATCTGGAAGGTGCAATTCTCCCTATTATTGACCCTTCGGAACTTCTAAATAAGCCTCGACAGCCTCAAGTATAAACGAAGAGGAAGAAGATTTTACTCAACAATGATCACTTGTTGATGGCTGCCTCTTTTCAAGTGTAAAAAGATACTTCATCGGGGGAGTTTGCTTAGCCTTTGCCTTCCGTCAAAGCCTCCACCGCTTTTTCAATGCGTTTGATTTTTGTCTCTTCCGTTTTTGCATCGGTGATCGAAAGAACTAATGCTTTCTTTTTGCTGGGCGAAAGCTTTTCGAATGCCTTTTTAGCTTCTTCGTTTTTATCCAGCACTTTTTGAAAGTCTGCGGGAAGTTCAACGGTTCGGGGTTCTGTGTCCAACGTTACCTCAATTTCTAATTCATCTCCGCCTTTTACGTTAGCATTTTTCCGGTTTTCGGCACTGAGACTTATCAAATATTTATCGCCCATTTTAGCGACGGCACTTCGGTAAGAATAGTTATTCAGGGAGACATTTACCAGCGGTTTTTTGCCACCACCCAGTTTTTCGAGGATTTCCTCCGGAACCTCTATGCCGGTGTTATTTCCTATCTGAAGAATTTTGGTCTTGAAGTTCATCGGTTAATCGGGTTTTGTTTGGCTTTCAATTTACAAAGGATTCGGAAAGTTTTTCCAATCACTTAAAAATTCTCACTCACACAAAAATCTGCCTAATGTCTTTCGGATGACAGATTTTCTTGTGCCGGAAGGGTTGTTTTGTGTGAAAATTATCCCTAAATCTATCTATCATCATGAAAAATATTTTGAAGATATCCTTCCTTTCGGCCGTTTTTATATTGACGGTAATGTCTCAGGGTTGTTCCCAAAACACTTCTAGTGAAATATATTCCACCAAGACAGGAGCCATCAAAGGTTATGATCCGGTTGCTTATTTTACGGAGGGAAGACCGGTCAAAGGTTCTGATACTTTTACTTTTGAATGGAAGGGTGCCACCTGGCGGTTCAGTTCCGGCGAAAACCTCGCGGCTTTTAAAGCAGATCCTGCAAAATACGCGCCTCAGTACGGCGGATATTGCGCTTATGGCGTAGCAGATGGCCACAAAGCCTCCATTACCCCCGAAGCTTTTACGATCCTCAACGGCAAACTTTACCTCAACTACAACAAAGATATACAAGACATTTGGAACAAAGACCAACAGGGTTATATCCAAACGGCCAACAAAAAATGGGAAACGGTAAAGAAGGAATAACGATGTTTTTTAAATTACGGAAAATATTTGTAAACGTCTTTTCGGTGTAGGAATCGGATGAAGTAAACAATGTTCTCAGTTGTCTCTGCATTATTAACTATTTCTATTCCAATCCGGTAATCGCCCAATTTAATCCTATAATAAGTTTTATATCCTTGAAGTTTTTTCAGATTATGAATCTCCTTTGGACTCTCCGCTGCGATGACCTGCTCAATTACCCTTGCAAGTTTTTTGTGTAAGGCTGAGGTGGGGACTTTCGAAACGTCTTTCTCAAAAGTCTTATCAATCAAAACTTTCATTTACGAAGTTTTTTCAAAAACTCTCGAGTATCTACTATTTCACCTGTTTTCCCATCTTCAATGGCAAAACCCAGCCCCATATCTTCCCATTCTTCGATACTCAGAATCCGGGTTTTGATTCCTATTTTCCGGGCAAGTTTTATCAAGAGTTTAATGTCTGCTTCGGACTCTCCTGAAAATATGACATTTACCATTATATGCTTTCTTTATACCAATATACGAATTTTCTGAGAGGTGTGTTAGTAATTTACTTCCTAAAAAATTCTAATCCCCTTACCAGCCCAGCAGGGTTTCTAGCTTGGTTTTGACTTTTTCTGCGTTGGGGAGCATGGTCTCTTCGAGAAGGGAATTGAGTGGAACCGCCGGTACGTCCTCCGCTCCGCAGAGGTGAACCGGTGCATCCAGCCACCGAAAACATTCCAGCGAAATACGCCCGGCCAGCGATTCTGCAAAGGAGTTTTTCAGCACTTCCTCGGTGAGGATCAATACCTTTCCGTGTTTTTTTGTTCCTTCGACAATTGCTTCCCAATCCAATGGCTCCAAAGTGCGCAAATCCAGTATTTCTACTTTACCGGGAAAAACCTTCGAAGCGTTTTTTGCCCAATGGACTCCCATGCCATACGTGATGACCAGGCAGCTTTCGCCGGCGGCAATTTTTTCTTCTTCTGCTTCCTGATAAATCCGGGCTTTGCCTAGCGGAATGATGTAGTCATCGGAAGGCTCTATCATGCGGGCCTCTTTGCTGCCCGCCACTTTGCTCCAGTACAATCCTTTGTGTTCAAATATAATCACCGGATTGGGGTCGTAAAAAGCTGCGCGCATCAGGCCTTTCATGTCGGCAGCATTGGAAGGGTAAACTACTTTTACACCTCGAATGGTAAGGATCGCGGACTCTACGCTTGACGAATGAAAAGGCCCGCCGCTGCCGTAAGCGCCTATCGGTACGCGAATGACGGTTTGCACCGGCCATTTTCCGTTGGACAGGTAATAGGATCGGCTTACTTCTGCGTAGAGTTGGTTTACTCCGGGCCAGATATAGTCGGCAAATTGTATCTCCACAATGGGTTTACAACCGGCGGCAGACATACCGGCGGTACTGCCGATAATATAGGCTTCCTGAATGGGGGTATTAAACACGCGGTTGTTACCGTATTTCTGGGCCAGCAGGGCCGCTTCGCGAAAGACTCCGCCTAATGTAACCCCGACATCCTGTCCATACAAAAGCGCTTCCGGATGGTCGCGGAGGATTTTGTCCACCGCATGAAGTGCGGCATCAACCATCACTACTTCTTTGCCGTCTTTGGGGGTTCGTTCGCCGCTTTCTTCGGTTATGGGTGTCGGCGCATAGACATGACTAAATAAGTCCTCGGGTGTGGGATCGGGCGCGGCCATCGCTTTTTCCATTTCCTCCCGGACAAATTTTTCCGCGTCCCGGTGAAGGGCTTCGAGTTCGGTTTTTTTTATGCCCAGGCTGAGTAATTGCTGATGAAAGCGGGGAATGGGGTCTTCGGTTTTATGATCCTGAAGGTCTGTGCGGTACCACTCCATACGCACACCGGAGGTATGGTGATTGAGCAGCGGTACGCGGGCACGGAGCAAAAAAGGGCGTCGTTCACTTCGAATGGTTGCGAGGACTTTGTGGAGGGTTTTGTAACTATTTATAAAATCGGTACCGTCTATGTCCAAAGCTTCGATTCCTTTAAATCCTCGTGCAAATTCAAAGGCATTTTGGGCGTACATTTCCCCGCCTCGGGCGGATATTCCCCAGCCATTGTCCTGCACAAAATAGAGTATAGGATACTGATGAAGGGCGGCCATTTGCATAGCTTCCGAAACCTCTCCTTCGGTCATTGCACCATCGCCAATGCTGCATACCACTACGGGAGCGGGATTGGTTTTATCGAAAGCGGCGAGTCCCTGAGATTCGAGGTATTTCAGGCCTTGAGCCACGCCGGTGGCCGGTATGGCCTGCATCCCGGTCGCCGAAGACTGGTGCGGAATTTTGGGCTTGTCGTCTTGCCGAAGGCTGGGGTGACAATAGTAAGCTCTGCCGCCGGAAAAAGGATCGGTGCGTTTGGCGAAAAGCTGGAGCATGAGTTCATGCGGCAACATACCTATTCCCAACAAAAGCGCATCGTCGCGATAGTAAGGAGAGACAAAATCCTGCGGCAATAATTGAAGAGCCAAAGCCAGTTGGATCGCTTCATGCCCGCGGGAGGTTGCATGAACATATTTATTCGTCGTTTCTCGGTTGGCTTCAAATAGTCCGGTCATCGCTTCTGCCGTGCGCATAAGCGAATATGCGCGAAACAAAATCTCTTTTTTTAGCGGAAGCCGGGAGGGTTTAGGAGAGGTTTTTGAAAAATCGCTGATAGTTGTTTTCATAAAAATAAGGCGCAATCTCAGTGGAAAGATAGAAAATCCTCTTCGGACGAACTAATGGTTGTTAGGTTTTCAAGATAACGCGATAAACGCCCATCTGTTTGTAAGATTTTGTAATTTGCCTTGAGAAATTGATAATTCCCCCAATGAAAACTACTGAAGAAATCGAAAAACTCAACGATCAGGCATGGGAACTGATTCACGAGGAAAAACTAAAAGAAGCCGCCGAAATCGGCCATAAGCTCAAGGCCGAAGGTATTGAGTCTGGCTATCGCATTGTCGCTACTACTTATGTGATGGAAGAAAAATTTGATCGGGCGATTGCCGAGTTGAAGGACGGTATCAAACGCATTCCTGATTCATGGGAACTTCATCTTCAGTTGGGGAATTTTTTATCGGACAATGGCGATTTTGATGAGGCCATCCGTACACTGGATCAGGCTTCACGTCTTCCCGGAGCGGAAAAACACTGGATAAACCTAAACAAAGCCGTAGTTTATACCCGTAAAGCGGACTTTGACAAGGCTTTAAACCTTCTTCAAAAAATCGAACATGCCGAGGCTGTAAATCAGGCGTTTGAGCTTCAGTTGCGAATTCTCGATCAGTTGGGGCACCACGACCTCATTCTTCAAATGGAGGACGAACTGGAATACCTCCAGACGCCCGAGGATGAAGAATCTGCCGAAACGCTTTCCCAGATTTGTACGCATATTGCCCGAGCCTATTATATGGAAGAGGACAACGATGCCGCCAAACACTATATCCGCCAGGCGGTAGAATACCAACGCACCAATACCGATGCTGCTGAACTTTTGCGCGAGATCAACGGGCAATTTTCGGAAAATTCGCGCATCTATTCCTTTGTCATAAATGGCCTGCTAAACGATCCCGAATCGGGAGATGAAATTCCTTTTTTTACCACTTATGGAGTAGTAGCTGACAGCGAAGAAGAAGCCCTCGAATTAATTCACGACTACGAAATTGAGGCGGTGGATAAAAATTCGCTTGAAATCTCACAGGTTGACTCTACCGAAAATACGGAAGGTGATCCGAAAGGAATTTATCTGGTGGGTGGATTTGCGTTTTTGGAGGATTAACCCTGAACCGGCAACGATGTCAGTTTCTGAAAACGGTCGGCGAAAATCAGGTTCCACAAAAAAAACGTCAATACCCCTGAACTAAGGGACATATATAATAAAGCCAAAGGTTCCTCGAAAAAAATATCGAACCCTATCTTAATAATAAAAGGAACTACCGGTGTCATCGCTGCCCCTAATGCCAGTATGAGGATTTTCCAGTAGTTTGCCCGATGGCTTTTGGGACGAAAATAGGCTTGTAGGATAAAAAACGCCCATAAACCCATAAACAGTGTTACTGCAAAATCGGTATCACCTCCACTGATTACGACAAAACTTGAAAGAATAAAAACCCCAACACCCACAATTACCCCCACAACAAACTTTGCCCATCCCATTTTGAGGTAAATCATCACCAGGCCCCAAGTCAGAAAAATAGAAAATATAATCAGGGATACGGCACTTGCATGCATAAAATCATGATTCCACGAATGATGGCGTTCTTTTGCCTCAACAATATCTCGGAGTGGCCATTGAATATTGTCAAAACTGGCGCGAAGAGCCTGTTCCAAATTTTCGGGGTTTTGCACTTCCCCGTCGAGAATCTGCGCCGGTTCATATACCCGAATAGACTGCCAGCCGTCGTATTTTTCGACGATACGGAGGTATTCTGCGATCATTTTGAGTTTTTCTTCCCGGCTTCTTTTTTCCCAGTCAAAATAAAGAGAGGCCCCGAGCACGACACCTTCCAGATGAGTCGGGCCGTGAATGATGGTGAAATTTTCAGCGTATCGGTCTCGGTCGCGCAAATTTTCCGCCTTGCTCTTCCCCAGATTGGTTGAGATCAGATTGACTTTGTTGATGTCGCTGATTAGTTCCCGGTCATTTATTCGTGAGGCATTAAAGTAGGAAACCGAAAACCCGTACAGGTATGGGATAAACATCAGCATTACAATTCCCAGCCCCACCATAGCCTGAACCGAAAGGCGTTTCTGCAAAGACGTATGCCCAAATTCCCTCTCCGGATTGTATTTCCCCAGATGATAAACCCATATCAAAAAAATCATTACCACCGGAATAAACATCATTCCAAAGTGTGTATTTACATAGGATAAATTTCGAATATCAACCTGTAGCCAGGCCATTCCCAGGCATAGCGGAATAATCATCAGCAATCCCCAGGCAAGAAAATGGAGTCTTGTTGCCCATATTTCGGGGAAATGAAGCAGGAGATATTTGTCGAAGGTTTTGAGAAAAGCAGGAAAAAAACGCCTGAGTTTTCGGGTCATGGGACAAGTATTATTCCGGTCTAAATCAAGGTAAGTTTATGATTGACTTCCAGGGCCATGGCTTCCTGTCGCAGTTCGCGTTTGAGGCGTTTGATAAAATCCACGACTTCATCGAGGTAGCGATTCATATCTGCTTGGGTAATGTAGGAGTGAACAATATACACGACCTCATCAATCAGCCCCAGTTGTTCACTTTTCCATACTCCACTTACGATTTTACAGGTTGCCCCGCCAAACCTTTCGGCCATAAATTCTTTGGTCTGATCCATATAGATGGTAGTATCGCTAGCCACATCTGCATCTACGGTAGTCGGAATAAATATACCAATACTATTCGTTCTTTCCAATCGCTCAAGGCAGCCTTCGACGAGTCGAAGGAGGGGTTCTGGCAGCGAAGCTGAATCTTTTTTCTCAAGCTGAAAGCCCGGAAAATCCTTGAGATAGGGAATGTCGAAGTCTGCAATTCCTCGAGAGTCCAGTTCGGTATAAGTTTTTTTACTGCGGTTGATCACCACAATCAGCCCGGTGTCCTCTTTGCGGATACGGTTTTTGATTTGTTTCTGCATCGCATCAATCTGCAAGAGGCCTTCCCTTGTCGGCGATCCCATTACGATCACCTGATTGGCGTGTTCCAGCATTTGTACCACTCCTTCATCAAGTTGGTTCTGCACCTGAATCACCATATTTTCGTAGCGACTCAGCACATTGTCCATCATCAGGGTTACGCGGGTATTTACGGGCAAATAACTTTCTTCGGAAGGAATAAGAATATCAAAACCGTCGGCATGGTGATATACCGACGTTCCCTGCGCGAGTTGATGCCCGCTGAGTGCCCGCCAGGGATTGGGGTATTCCATATAAGCGGTAGGGCCGTTTAGGGTTTCGACCATTCCCTCGGCAAGCAAAGTACCGATGGTAGTGCTGCCGCTGTGCTCTTCTCCGTGAAAGAGCAGGATAAGTTTGGTTTTGCGATGTTCATTGCTCATGCGGCGGCTTACGTCCACGAGGTAACGCCCCAGCATGCGGGCGAGTTCGATGGCTACGCGGGAGTGTTGTTCGAGGATTTGGAGGAAATCGTCGCGTTGGATAGCCAGCACATCCACTTCGCTGAGGGCGGAAACGGTGGCGGAGCGGGGTTCATTTTCCAGAATACCCACTTCGCCAAAGGTATTTCCCGGCATTAGGTAGGCAAGCAGCCTCTCTTTATTGCCCGACATATTTTTCACGGCGACAATGCCGTTTATCACCAGAAACAATGCGGTACTGGGTTGTCCCTGCCATACGATGACATCGTTGGCGAAATATTGCCGCACTTTTGCCCGTTGTGCCACCTGTTGCAGTTCCGATTCGGAAAGATCCGAAAACAATTGCGATTGCCGGAGCGAGTCAATTACTTTGTCTTTATCCATGCCTGAATTCTCTCATTTTATAAAGATATGGGTAATTAAGGGATATTACGAATCTTCATTTCCATTCGTAATAATCATCAGCATCAGTGCATTTACTGCAATGACAATTCCTGCCCCCACGAGGGTCTTGATGTACATTCCCGGCAATAAAGGAAGGAGGATGGGCATAATACCTTCAAATCCCTGCTGAAAACCGTACCAGCCAAAACCGACAATCAGGATGATTACATGCCCGGTAAGAAGCGTAAGGATAATGTTCCACCATTTTTGTCCCCATGCCCCGGTGGCCATCATTCCTACTACCCATGCAGCGAGAGGAAAAGCCACCAAAAACCCGCCGCTCGCTCCCCATAGGCGATCCAGACCGTGACCTCCTTCGGCAAAAACCGGAAGACCCACAAACCCCATAATCAGGTATAAAACAACGGAAAAGAATCCTTTTTTTGCCCCCAACAGCATGGCTGTTACGAGGATTACCAATGACTGAAGGGTCACGGGCACGGCTTTACCCGGCATGATTTCAATCGGAGCCACCAGACAAATCAGAAGAGTAGCCAGGAGCACTTTTATCGGTGCATCCCAGAACCGGTCATGAGTGATAGGCGGCAACTGATCAATCAGCATAACAATAAAGAGGCGGTTTTATCACCCTTTTTTCTTTTTCCGGTCGTGTTCTTTCAGGAAAATTTTCCGAAGCCGGAGTGATTTAGGGGTTACTTCCACGTATTCATCTTCCTGAATATACTCCAGGGATTCTTCAAGGGAAAATTTAATGGGCGGAGCCAGTTTCACTTTGTCGTCGGAGCCGGAAGCCCGGAAGTTGGTCAGTTTTTTGGACTTGGTTACGTTTACAACCAGGTCGTCGCCCCGGTTATTTTCACCGATTACCTGGCCTTCATATACGTCTTCCATGGGTTCGATAAAAAAGAAACCCCTGTCCTGAAGTTTGTCCAGGGCATAAGCAAAAGCAGAACCCGTTTCGTGAGCGATGAGCGAGCCGTGCTGGCGTTTTTCAAAATCGCCTTTATAGGGTTCGAAAGCGAGGAAACGGTGAGCCATAATCGCCTCACCGGCGGTTGCGGTGAGCATTTCGTTGCGCAAGCCGATCAGGCCTCTTGCAGGGATTTTAAATACCTGGACGGTTCTGCCACCACGTTGTTCCATCTGGTGAAGTTCGCCTCTGCGCTGAGTGACGAGATTTATGGCCCGACCCGCGTTTTCTTCCGGAAGGTCAATGGTGAGTTCTTCCACGGGTTCGTGTTTGACTCCGTCAATCATTTTGATGATTACCTGGGGTTGCCCCACCTGAAGTTCATAACCTTCACGGCGCATGGTCTCAATCAGGATAGAAAGGTGCAATACACCCCGGCCATAGACGGTGAAAGCGTCAGCAGCATCGGTGTTTTCCACACGAAGGGCGAGGTTCTTTTCCAGTTCGCGGTCAAGTCTTTCTTTCAGGTGGCGGGAAGTTACAAATTTGCCTTCCCGACCGAAAAAAGGAGAGTCATTGATCGTAAATACCATGCTCATGGTCGGCTCGTCAATCGAAATCGGTGGCAAACCCTCCGGTGTTTCCGGGTCAGTGATGGTATCTCCGATGTCAAAATCTTCCAGCCCTACGACGGCGCAGATTTCACCGGCAGAAACATTATCAGTGGCTTGTTTGCCCAAACCTTCGAATACGAATAATTCTTTTAAGCGGGTTTTCAGCAGGGATTGATCCCTTCTTACCAGACCGGCAGCCATTCCCGACTTGAGCGTACCGCGTATTACTCTTCCGATAGCGATACGGCCTACATAGGGCGAATAATCAAGCGAGGTAATCTGCATCTGAGGGATGCCCATTTTTACTTCCGGAGCGGGAATATGCTCCAGAATCTGATCCATCAGATAGGATATATCGGTGGTGGGATTCTGCCAGTCAGGCCCCATCCAGTTATGTTTTGCCGAACCATAAACGGTGGGAAAATTAAGCTGGTCTTCCGAGGCGTCGAGTTCAAACATAAGGTCAAATACGGCCTCATGTACTTCATCGGGGCGGCAGTTGGGTTTATCCACTTTGTTGATTACGACGATCGGTTTAAGACCGAGCGCAAGTGCTTTTTGAAGCACAAACCGGGTCTGAGGCATGGGGCCTTCAAAAGCATCCACCAGCAATAATACGCCGTCGGCCATATTGAGCACCCGCTCTACTTCTCCGCCAAAGTCGCTGTGGCCGGGGGTGTCAATGATATTGATTTTAGCGTCTTTGTACCTTACACTGGCGTTTTTAGCCAGAATTGTAATCCCGCGTTCCTTTTCAAGATCATTGCTGTCCATGATCAGATCTCCGGGAGTTTCATGGGATCCGAACAATTTCCCCTGCATGAGCATTTTGTCCACCAGGGTGGTTTTGCCATGATCAACGTGAGCAATAATGGCTATATTTCTAAGTTTTATCATTCGAGTTCAATAAATTTGGGCGCAAAGATAGGCCTAAAAGCAGTCATTTCCGAATGTTAACGGAAACCTAACAATTTCTAAACATTGTTATCGCTGGCCGGGGATTGCGGGTAAAGCAAATCCCTTGATAATTAAGCCCTTACGGAAGCGATTTTGGGAGTGGCTATTTTTTCCATGATCTGCCTTATGCGGAGGATATTTTCCTCGTCAAAGCTATCGGGGAGCGCATAGGCGATGCCTTCATCCAGATGAGAGAGTGTGAGAAACCGCGCAAATTGCTGCTGGATATACGACCGTACTTCATAAAAAGCCTGTTGAATGTCGTCGAGGATTTCCTGACGGTTGTCCAACAGATATACCAAATCCTGAAAGTCTTCACTCATGCGGAGGTCGGTTCCGCCCCGGTTGAGGAAAGCATCAATTTTGGAAGCCATAAAATAGGCAGGCATGAAAATCCGGATAGGCCTCCCTCCGGGAAGGCGGTAAGTACGGGCGTGAAAAACGCCCTCCTCGTACCAGCGGTTGGTGAAACCGATTTTCTCGGTATTCATGGGCATTAGACGCACTTTTATGCCTTCATACATCCACTGTTCGGCACCCGGGCGGGAGAGTTTCATTCGTTTAAATCCCTTTTTTTCGATAATCTGCTGAAACTCCAAAAACTCAATCATGCTTGAGCCGCCGACGATACCATCAATATCGCCCGAGGGGTGACATTCCGGGGCAGAACGGTCGGTGACATAAAGACTGAGGGTTGCGCCTCCGATAAAAACAACTTTGTGTAACGATTCTCCGAAACCGGAAGCCAGGGTTTCCAGCATTTGAAGATTTTTAGCCAACATACGCTCCTTCTCTGATCATTTTTTCCAATGTTTCTACGGCAAGGTTGTGCTCCCGGGCTTTTCCCACACGTATGGCATCCACCAACGCGAGCATTTCATACAATATATGATCCTTTCGTATCGCCTTGATTACACTGGGATATAGCGGTACAATCCCCTGTCCCCGCATATTTCCCACCGCACTAGGCCACACAAAGGCCTCGGTTTCCGAAATCAGCAGATCCGAAAGCGGCTTGGCAGAATGTGCCGTCGGAATCCCTCTGACCAATGCACCCGGCTGCGCCGGGAAAACATATTTCACTCCGTGAATCAAAAATTCCATGAATGATTCCCGGTAAACTTTTTTCTTCGAAACATCCACCAGACGGCCTAGCTTCGACCGGTTTAGGGCCTCGGCTACCTCCGACTGACTCATGTGTAACGCCTGAGCTATATCCGAATAACGCCACGGAGTTTCCCCCATAGCAACAACTTTCAGCAAGATCACCACGTCCTGTGGACGCATTCCATTGTGTTTGCGCATAATCCCCCGTTTGTTATTCGCAATGTGCGAATAAATATAACAAAACATTCTCGCTTTTCTATATCAAAAATCATCCCGAATATTAAATCAATCTCCGGGCTTGTAATATTTATTACGTGAATGGATTGATGTATTACGCATTCAGACAAATTCCGGGCCGTATCCGTCAAAAACGTTGTTTAAAAAAACTTTGACACTTCCTGCAAGGGTTTTCGCTCCAATAAGGGTACGGTCGCATCCGGTGCGGCGTAGCCCACGGGAATCAGCAAAAAGGGGCGTTCATTTTCTGGACGTTGGAGAATTCCGGTGAGGAAATTCATGGGGCTGGGGGTATGTGTCAGGGCAACCAGACCCGCATGGTGGATAGCCGCCAACAGAAACCCCGTCGCCAGCCCTACCGATTCCTGCACGTAATAATTGTTGCGTTTTTCTCCATTTTCGATCTCATACGCACGGCGAAATACCACTATGAGCCAGGGAGCAATTTCCAGAAAAGGTTTTTCCCAGTTGGTTCCAAAGACCTTTAGGTCGACCAGCCATTCTTCCGTCATACGACCGTGATAATTTTTGTACTCTTCTTCCTCTGCTGCGGCTCTTATTTTCTGTTTGATCTCCGGGTCTCCTACCGCACAAAAAGTCCAGGGTTGTTTGTGCGCGCCGGAAGGCGCAGTGGAAGCCGTGAGAATCAGGTTTTCAATGACTTGCCGGGGAACGGGTTTGTCTGAAAAAAAACGCAAGGTGCGGCGTTGGTTCATCCACTCGTAATAATCCCTGCTCCGTTCGATCATTTCTTCCGCCTCGTAATTGGGACGGGAATAAGGAATAAATGTGTTTTCTCCCATAATTTAACGGTTTAAATCTTAAATTTGCCGGAACTTTTTCTCCGGTTTATTCTTCTTTAATCTTAAATCTCGTGCGGCCAAAACTTAAGATCAGCAATTTAACAAATCTTCAGGATGCAAGGTCCAGCGCAGCGGTAGGATTTGACCTGATCAGCTTCTGCCTGGAAAGGGGTAGCAATAAAAAACTGTCACCTGAGATGATCGGAAATATTGCCAACTGGCTTTCCGGCCCGGAGATTATTCTGGAAATGAATGTCGTCAGCCTCGGCGAACTTTCTCTGATAGATAAAACTTTTTCCTGGCGATATATTACACTGCCTTTCTCCGAATGGAATGACGATCTGCTCAATTTATCCGGCGCCGTGATCCTCCGCGCAGATGAAACCTGTAATTCCGAGGTTATTCGGAGTCTTGTACAGCAGGCAGGTTTTCGGGAAAAAGAACTGAAATTTGAGATCAATCTTCCCCATGCGGAAGCAGCAAAAAATTATATCTCCGTAGCCGAACATATTTTCCTCCATTTCCCCGATATCACCCAAACCCTCGCCTGTGTACAATCGGAGGCGATCCTCCCTTTTGGTTTTTCTTTGGGCGAAGAAGCCGAAGAAGAGCCGGGGATGCTTAATTATCAGCTTTTAGACGAATTTTTGGAAATATTTTCCCTCCATTTTCCCGAACCAGATTCTCAATAACCTCAGCATGAAATCATTACTCTCCTCTTGGGTACAAACCGCCCTCATGGTTTTTTTATCTGTCGGATGGGTTTACGGCCAGTCAACCGATATTTTTATTCCCGCAGAATTACAGCGCGCTTACGAAGCCGGTACCCGCAGCAGAGACGGCAACCCCGGTCCCAATTACTGGATCAACCGCGCTTCGTATCGGATCAAAGCCAATTTTGACCCTACTTCAGGGAAACTCACTGGTTCGGAAAAAATTACCTATCACAACCAAAGCCCCTCGATTCTGAATCAGCTGGTAATCCGATTGTACCCCGATCTCCTGAAAAAAGGCGGTATCCGAAACATGCAGTTTTCCCCTGATATGATCAACGATGGCGTGATTCTCCACCGGCTCACCATCAATGAGCAGGAGGTAAATCTTTCGAAGGAAGAAGAAAACACTTATTCGTGGCGGAGCAACCATTTGTCTCGCAACGGAACAAATCTTTTTGTTCCGCTGGTAAAAGCCCTTAACTCAGGAGAAGCGATAACACTGGAAATAGACTGGGAGGTGACTTTTCCCCGTGAGTTTGATATACGAATGGGTGCTTTTGGGGATCGCACCTGGTTTGTGGCTTACTGGTTTCCGCAGATTTCGGTTTACGACGATATAGACGGCTGGGATCGCCTCAACTATACCCCCAGTCAGGAGATGTACAACGATTTTCACGACTTTGAAGTGGAGATTACCGTGCCGGGGCAGACACTGGTATGGGCAACGGGCGAATTGCAGAATGCCGAATCGGTGCTTATGCCCCCATTTGTGGAAAAACTCAAAACCGCTTCCATCTCTAATGAGGTCGTTCATATTGTCACGGAAGCGGATATTTCTTCCGGAAAAATCACCCCCGACAGCCCGCAACTCACCTGGAAATTTAAAGCCGAACATGTCCCCGATTTTGCCTTTGCAGTAAGTGACAGCCTGATATGGGATGCCACAAGCCTGGAAGCCGAAAAAAACCGCAGGGTAAATATCCATGCCGTTTACGACCCTCAATCCTCTTACTATGAAGAATGCGCAGCAATTGCGCAGCTGTCGGTGCGGGATATGCAGGAAAATGTTCCGGGGATTGCTTTCCCGTACCCACAAGTTACGGTTTTTCAGGCAGATAAAGGGGGCGGAGGTATGGAGTTTCCCATGCTTTGCAATGACGGCAGAGTCCATAGCCGGGCAGATCTTATTGACCTCACCTACCACGAAATCGCCCATACCTGGTTTCCCTTTTATACCGGCATCAACGAACGGAAATACTCCTGGATGGATGAAGGCTGGGCGACAAATCTTCCCAATGACCTTGTTTTTAAGGAAGAATCCGAAAACGGAGACCCGATGAGTTACAACGTTTTGGGATATCTGCGCACCGCTGGAACCGAAAACGACCTGCCGCTCATTATTCCCACAAACTGGCTTTCGGGCTGGAATTATCTGGTCAATACCTATTACAAACCCTCCTGCGTCTATCATATCCTCCGCGACATGTTAGGCGAAGAAGTTTATAAAAAATGCCTGAAAACTTATATCGAACGTTGGGAAGGCAAACACCCCGTTCCCTGGGATTTTTTTAATACCTTTAACGAAGTCAGTGGAAAAAATCTCAACTGGTTCTGGCAGGCGTGGTTTTTTGACCATGGAGTTCCCGATTTGGGGCTGAAAAAGGTCGAAATGAAAGGGAAACAGGTGCGTATTACCGTCGAAAAAATCGGTAAGATGCCCATACCGGTTCACCTGACGATTTTATTTGAAGACGGCACGAGCCAGGAGTTTCATGCAACCGCCGAAGTATGGGCTAATGGCGAACAGGAAACGGTTTTGCAGATAAAACCCGAAAAAAATATACAAGAAATCACTTTGGGACACGAGGCATTTCCAGACATCAACGAAGAAAACCAAAACTGGGTGACACCCCGGCCTTAGTTGTAACTTCTTTTCCTCCGTTGCCGTAACTTGATACTTTTACAAACTTTTATGAATAATCAGGCATTCTCAAGACTATTGGAAAGAGGCCTTTACGGAGGAGTCGTAGGGATTGTCTATGCGATACTAAATTTAGGCGGAGAATGGCAATTGGTTACAGTTACGGCCAGTATCGGTTTTTCCATTGGCTTTTTTACCGGAGTACTGGACAAATGGCTATTTAATACCGACCTCCGGCGGCAGCAATTTATGATCGTCCTGATGGTGCGCACCTTTGCCTATCTGGCGGTGATCAGTATTTCTTTGGTGCTGGTTGCCGGGATTTATACTTCACTCACCACGGGAGCCAATTTCTCCGACCTCGCCAATTCACCCGCGCTGATAAGCTGGATTACCGGGGGAGAATTTGCCTATATCGTTTTTTACAGTCTGGTAGTTTTGCTGGTATTGCAGTTTGTGACCCTGGTTTCCCGTCTTTTAGGGCCGAATGTACTTTTCAACTACCTGCTGGGCCGGTATCACACCCCTAAAGAAGAGGAGCGGATTTTTATGTTTATGGACTTGCGTTCTTCCACGACCATCGCCGAGCGGCTCGGACATTTGAAGTGGCACAACTTTCTCAACGATTTTTTCTTTGACATCGCCAAACCCGTGCGCAGCAGCCAGGGCGAAATCTACCAGTATGTAGGCGACGAAGTAGTGATTAGCTGGCCGAGAAAGGTGGGCTTAAAAAACAACAACTGCATCCATTGTTTTTTCGGTATCTGGGATCGAATGGAAAAACGGCGGGCGCGATACCTGAAAAAATACGGCTACGAACCCGTTTTTAAGGCAGGTTATCATATCGGCGTAGTGATTGTGGGAGAAATCGGCGACTACAAACGCGACATCGTATTTCACGGAGACACCGTCAATACCGCCTCCCGCATCCAGTTGGAGTGCAACCATTACAACCGGCGGCTTTTGCTCTCCAATACCCTGCTGGAACAACTCGACTACAAAAAAGAATACGTTTCCGAATACATCACCAAAATCCGGCTGCGCGGAAAAGAGGAAGAATTGGAACTATACAGCCTGGATCCAATCGGGGATTAATGATTATGCTCTTCACAGATGCCCTCCTTCAACCGCTGCTAAGCCTGCCGCCCGATAAAGCCATCTTGGTAAAACAGCGCCGCCAGGTATTTCCTTCAGCCGTTTTTACCGCTGCGCGCAACCTTGCGCTGCAACTCCAAAACCGGGGCCTCGCCGCCGGCGATAAAGTCGTGCTTGCCACGGCTCCGGGAGAAGATTTTCTCATCATTATTTATGCCCTTATCATGGCGCGGGCCATTGTCTCCATCATTGATCCTGAGATGGGAAGAGAAAACTATAAAGCCAAACTCCACCAGTTTGACCCACAATGGGCGTTTGTGGATGCTCGGCTTTTGCTTTTACAGGAGCAGCCGCTGTTGCGGTGGGGTATCCGTAACGCGGGGAACATCCGTAACGCGGGGAACATCCGTAACGCGGGGTTTAAACCCCGCGTTACGGATATAGACATTCCTCGTACCCCCGGCCTGAAAATCATCTCCACGGGCCCCTTTATGCCGCTGTTTCGTCCGCATATCCCGCTTCGCAGGCTGAAAAAAAAGGCAGCCCCGCCAGAAGATTTGCACGAAGCCTCTTCGGACCAGCCCTTTCTAATCACCTATACCTCCGGCACACTCGCCGAACCCAAAGGCGTTGTGCATACCTACCGCTCACTTCAGGCCACCATCGCCCGGATCGTAGCCCTCATGGGCGATCCCGAAGGACAGCGGCTTGCTACACATTTGCCACAATTTATGCTCATGGGCGTGACGGCAGGCATTCCCGTCTATCTGTGGGACTACACAAAAGACGCAGCCTGGAAACTCGATTTTATCGAAAAAAACAATATTACCCTTCTCTTCGGTCCCCCCAGCGACTACCTCCCGCTGATACAACACTGCGAAAAAAACCATCGCAACCTGCCTTCCTGTCTTCAACACGTAATGTTGGGTTCGGCTCCGGTTTACCCCGCCTTCCTCACAAAACTGATTCGCTCCCTGCCCGACCACACCCGCATAACCGCCCTGTACGGCATGACCGAAAACCTGATGGTAACAGCCATAGACGGCAGAGAAAAAGCCCTCTGGCAGGGCAAAGGCGATATTCTCGGCAAACCGGTGGAAGGCGTCGCGGTGGAGATAGATGAAGAAGGAGAAATCCTCGTTCAGTCGCCGCAGTTATTTGACCGCTACTGGCACCTCGACAGCCGCGAAACCCCGCATCGGAGCGGCGATCGAGGGTATAAGGACGAGGAAGGAAACCTTATCCTTACGGGACGGAAAAAAGACATGATTATCCGGCGCAACATGAACATATATCCCGGCCTTTACGAACCCACGATCAATAAAATCCCCGGCATCACCGAAGCCGTGATGGTCGGCGTATATGACGACACCCAATTTGACGAAGTCGTCTATCTCGTCATCGAAGCCGAAAAGCCCCTCACCGAAGCCAGCATCATGGCGCAACTCCGCTACGGCAAATACTCCATAGACCAAGAGGTTTTGCCCGATCATATCCTTTTCCGCAAACTTCCCCGAGGCGGAAGACAAAACAAAGTAGATCGCCAGGCGATACGGAAAGAAGTAATAAGAAGTACCAAATAAGAACTACGAAGTAAAACGCAGGAGGCTTACTTCCGCCTTCGTAAATCGTACTTCGTACTTCTTCCTATGATTAATAACCCCTCCCAAACTTTTTAACAGAAAAAACACTCGACTGTCTGGAAATCTATTGATTTTCGACTATTTTGTACCGAGGGTATGGCATAACGTACCTCGGTATAATGTTTCCCCGATTTATGATCACCAACTGGCTGTATTACAACGACAAAAACCTCACTACCGCCGACCTGCCCTGCATCTGGGGCGAAGCCTTACGTGAAAAGGTAGAATTTCTCGACATCAGCGGCAACCATTTTAGCGGATCTGTAAAATTTCCCCATCCCCTGCCAGACCTTAAAGTGCTGGAAATGAGCGGGAATGAGGAGGAGATTGAGGAGTTGGTTTTTCCTTCGGGCTATTTCCCGAATCTACAATATTGCTACCTGCAAAACAGCAAAATCAAAAACTTTCGTTTGGAAGGAGATTTGTCTAAATTGGAAGATATATACCTCTACAAAAACCCCATTGGGAATATTCCTAAGGAGATTTTCGACAAGGAAAAGGAGAATGTGGCGGAGGCGGTGAGAGATTATTTCCGCGCAATGTTTCAGGGAGAGGTCATTAATACCGAAGCCAAAATTGTATTGATCGGAAACGGAGAGGCGGGAAAAACGACGCTTTCTCATCAGTTTCGGAAAAAGGAGTTTATTCATATTCCCCCGGAAGAGCGCACGCACGGCATTCTGATTGACCCGTGGGAGGTAAAAGAAGAACAATTTCCCAAGTCCCTTAAAGACAAAATCGCAAAAAAAAGCATTGGGATGAAAGTACTACGGAATGGATGGCAGAAATTAAAAAGAATTGAAAACATCCGTTTATTTCTCTGGGATTTCGGCGGGCAGGAATATTATCACGCTACTCACCGCCTTTTTCTCAACAGCAATGTATTGTATCTGCTTGTATGGGATGAAGAAATCGAAAAACAGGATCATGACAAGGGTATTCATCCATATGATTATTGGAGGAAAAACATCAACCATTACGCCCCGGAAAATCTGACGCTGATGGTTCAAAATAAAGCGACAGCGCGAGCAGTTGTGGATTCGTCAAATCTTATGTTTAAAGTATGTTTTCGCAATGAAAACGATAACCGGAGCATCCAACAATACAATCTGGATATAGAATCTCTGGAAGAAGCCATTCTGGAACAACTGGTACACCTGCCGCATCTCGCCGCGCCCTTTCCTGAAGTCTATGACCATATTCGCAACGAAGTGAGGAATCTGGGAAAAGACTACCTGCTGTATAAAGACTATGTGAAGTTTTGCAAGGAAAAAGACAACAGCCCGGACCAGATCATGCAGGAAAATAGTCAGA
The DNA here is from genome assembly GCA_033764335.1 of Bacteroidia bacterium. Taxonomy (GTDB): domain Bacteria; phylum Bacteroidota; class Bacteroidia; order J057; family J057; genus JAGQVA01. The sequence goes on from JANRJC010000068.1 coordinate 71,312, forward strand.
TTGATACCCTGACGAAGTTTCTTCACGAAACCGGCGTGATTATCTGCTATCGTTACGAAAAAAATTGTCCGCCTACCCTCCGAAACTACGTTTTTACCAATCCGGCATGGGTGACAGATACGATTTACAAAATTCTGGATAAGGAAAATGTGTTGAAAAAAGAAGGAGAGTTTGACGACAAACATGTGGAGGATGTCGTATTCACGCTCAACACCAGCCTCAACCCCAACGAATGGATTGACCTGATGAAGCGGTTTGAGCTGATATTCGAAATCAAAAAAGACAACCAGCCCCGTTATATCGCACCGCAATACCTGCCGATGAATTGCAAAGAGCCGGAAAGAGAAAAATCTGCGGCCTTACTACCGTTGGTATTCAGTCTGCATTACCCCGACTTTATGCCCAAAAGCAATTTTCTGCGGTTTATCAGCAAGTATGGCTCCACAAGCGAAGACTATTTGTACTGGAAAAAAGGTCTCATTTTTCAGCACAAAGGGCAGGAGGTTTTTGCCTCCTGCGATTACGAAAACCGCCGCATTTCGATTCAGATGCCGAAACCCGATCCCTCCTTTAACGCCGAACTATTTACCACCCTGTATGAAATAGACAAAACAGAAAGCCTGGAAGTATCCGCAAATGGGGCGGATTTTGTGCCGTATAAGCTACTAATGGAGAATCAAAAATTTGGCGGTTGCAGGTATAAAGGGAAGGACTTTATGTGCAGGGATTTTGGGTTTTTGCTGGGGGAAAAGGAGCCTGGAACCAGCCATACAACAGTAACTCAGGTGGAAACCCTGATAGAGGAAGACAATCTGAGAGAAGCAATAGATTGTCTGAAAAAAGCAACGTATGGAACAGATTTGTACAGCGACTTATTAGGCATCTCCAGCCGACACACAGCGAATGAAAGAGAGTATAATAAAGGCAAACTAAAAATGGACGATTATCTAATAGAAAAATCCAAAATAACGGACTCACTGTTGACTATTCTCCGGGAATTATAAACAAGTTTTTAAAGATTGGGATAGGTTCTCCCAGAAAGAGACCTTTGGCTTGCTATCGCTCGTTTGGGATGGCGCAGCCGGACTCCGGAGGAGTCGTATGTTTGTAGCCAAAATGGCTGGTTTTTTAATCATTCGACCCCGGAGGGCGTCGAATGTACCGGCGGCCTTTTCAATTTGTAGCCCCCAAACGCCTCGCTTTCTGATTGAAAAACAAATATACGACCCCTGCCGGGGTCGTTGAATTTAAAAAGCTTAGCCGTTTGGCTACAAACATATGATCCCTCCGGGATCGGGCTACGCCCTGTTTGGTTATTTTTGTCACGGGGATAAGGGGTTAAATACGACTCCGGAGGAGTCAAATGTTTGTAGCATCGAGGATGCAAATAGTTGGATATCGACCCACAAAGTGGCCTATCGGCCCGGAGGGTGTCGAATGAATCAACGGTTGTGCTGGTAGGCTATTCGGGCAAATCAAAATCAAACGGCACCTTTCTGCCGATTTCAATTTCAAATTCTGCCAGAAGGGCCAGATACTCTTCTTTAAATGTTTTCTTTTGATGATGGATTTTTTGATTGGCGATGTACTGACAAACTACCTCCAATTGATTTCGGTTGTAGGAAAATCCTCCATACCCGGCTTGCCATTCAAACTCCGGTGCAAATTTTTGATTTTCGATAAATGCGTGGGTAGATTTTTTGATTTCCCTTACCAGACTGGAAAGGGTTTCAGATGGATTGAATCCCATGAAAATGTGAACATGATCGGGCATTCCTCCGATGGCCAGCATTTTATGTCCGCGATTGTGAAGGATGCCCGTGGTGTATTTGTACAAATCTTCCTCCCAGGTGGGCAAAATAAGCGACCGCCGATTTTTTACGGCAAAAACAGTTTGAATGTAAATTTGATGAAAGGTGTCTGCCATGGTTGTGTTTTTTGTGCGTTGAAGAATCAATTCTATTATTTTTTAGGAAAATATGCAAATGTTTTTTGAGGAAACTTATATACGACCCCTGCCGGGATCGTTGAATTTAAAAAGACAGGCCATTGGGCTACAAACATATGATCCCTCCGGGATCGGGCTGCGCCCCCAAAAAAATGGTATGGCAGACGTAATTTGGGGGTTAGGCGTAGCCCGACTCCGGAGGAGTCATTTGATATGTTTAGGCGCAGCCCGACCCCGGAGGGGTCAAATGTTTGTAGCATCGAGGATGCAAAATAGTTGGATATCGACCCCGGAGGGCGTCGAACCAATCTATGCATCTTCAATTTATGACGCCAATGCGCGTACATTTTCGATTCAAAAATGTATCTGCGACATCCTCCGGAGTCGTTTTCTAATCAAAGGGGCATCGTTGATGCTACAAACATTTGACCCCTCCGGGGTCGGGCTGCGCCCAGCAAGCAATTACATTGCGGATGCGAGAGGGTTACATACACGCGGAGAGATCGCAAACATGTCCTGCCAGAGAAAATTTATGTTTAGGCGTAGCCGGACTCCGGAGGAGTCAAATGTTTGTAGCATCGAGGATGCAAAATAGTTGGATATCGACCCACAAAGTGGCCTATCGGCCCGGAGGGCGTCGAACTAATCAGAGGCATCTTCGCTACTCGCTTCTCCACACGCACAATTGACTTTTTCTCGTTTTTTAATATCTTTAAACAAAATCACCGGATAAATCAGCTTTCCAACAATGGCTTCGGTAAATCCTAAAAATATACCATGCTCCTAAAAATCTCCCCCCCAAAAAGCATCAACTTCTCCATCAACAACTTCACCCTCGAAATGATCGAAGTACCGGGCGGGAGTTTTAGGATGGATAAAAATTACAAAGTCACCCTTTCCCACTACCTCATCGGCAAATACCCCGTGACCCAGGAACTCTGGTTGGCGCTTATGCCTGAAAATCCTTCTGAGTTTAAAGGCAACAACCGCCCGGTGGAAAATGTAAGCTGGTTTGACGCGGTGCGGTTTTGTAATGCGCTGAGCAAAAGTCAGGGCTTGGAGGAGGTTTACACTTTCAAAGGGAAGGAAGAAGTGGTCGCCAATCACAAAGCCAAAGGTTTTCGCCTCCCTACGGAAGCGCAGTGGGAATACGCCGCACGGGGCGGCGCCCATCATACCGACAACTACGAATACGCCGGTGGCAACGACCTGCATCCGCTGGGCTGGTATAAGGAGAACAGCCACAATCAGACCCAGCCCGTCGGGCTGAAAATCCCCAATCAACTCGGCATTTACGACATGACCGGGAATGTGTGGGAATGGTGTGGGGATCGGTATGACAATTATCCTTCAGGTGAACAGGTTGATCCTGTGGGGCCTGATACGGGGTCTATTCGTATGTACCGCGGCGGTAGCTGGATCGCCTCTTCGCGGTTCTGCCGCGTTGCGTTTCGCCACTACTATTCGCCGGAGATTCGGGACACTTATCTCGGCTTCCGCCTCGTCTTTGCCCCCCCAGTTTAGGGCAGTCCCTTCCGGGCTTTCCATTGAGCAGGAGCGGAGCAGACGGATAGGCCGGAGCAAATGGCGGCGACCGGAGCGCGGAGCAAGCGAAGGGAGTGCCATTTGAACCGGCCTATCCGTAGGGGGTTTGGGGTCGAAGATTCCCGCAAGGAATCTGAGATCCCATAGAGGATGCCTTAGAAAAGGGAGATGTGCCCCCAACGAATGGAGATTTGTACGGTGGATTATGGGTGGTTTTGGGTTGTGTTTGGTGTTTATTTAGGCGTAGCCCGACTCCGGAGGAGTCAAATGTTTGTAGCCGGAGGGTGGATTTTTTTAATCATTCGACCCCGGAGGGCGTCGAATGAATCTATGCATCTTCAATTTATAACGCCAATGCGCGTACATTTTCGATTCAAAAACTTCTATGCGACATCCTCCGGAGTCGCACAATATAAAAGGCTTAGCCGTTTGGCTACAAACATATGATCCCTCCGGGATCGGGCTATGCCCCAAAACAAATGGTATGGCAGACGTAATTTGGGGGTTAGGCGTAGCCCGACTCCGGAGGAGTCAAATGTTTGTAGCATTGAGGATGCAAAATAGTTGGATTTCGACCCCGGAGGGCGTCGAATGTACCGGCGGCATTTTCAATTTGTAGCCCAAAAACGCCTCGCTTTCCGATTGAAAAACAAATATACGACCCCTGCCGGGGTCGTTGAATTTAAAGAGCTTAGCCGTTTGGCTACAAACATATGATCCCTCCGGGATCGGGCTACGCCCCCAAACAAATGGTATGGCAGACGTAATTGGGGGTTAGGCGTAGCGCGACTCCGGAGGAGTTATTTGATATGTTTAGGCGCAGCCCGACCCCGGAGGGGTCAAATGTTTGTAGCCTCAAGGCCTGTTTTTTAAAATCATTCGACCCCGGAGGGCGTCGAATGTATTTCACGCTGCACCAAACGGCGCATATAACTACGGTTTAAACCCCATTCAACCCCACCCACAAACTCCTCACCATCACAATCCCCACCAACGGCAAACTCGCCGGGTGGAAGGCCTGGCCGAGAAAAAACCAGCCGAGGATCACAAGGGCTGCCAATATCGCCGAGCCGAGGAAATAGTATTTCAACCACGTGGGTTTGTTGGCTGGAATCAGCAGAAATCCCGCCAGCAGATGGGTGGGCAACAACCATAATATGTTGAGGTTGTTTGCCGTGGCGGTGTGGTCGGTCGCAAACCACAACAGGGCAATCAATACGCCCGCCAGCCCGTAAATCAAAAATATCGTTACATCCAGCCATTTGCGGCGTTTTCCGGCCTTGTATTCACGCCAGGTGAGGAAGCCGATCAACAATAACAACGGCCAGAAAAATACGCCCGGACGCAGCCAGAAAGGGGTGGGGGGATAGACAACGCCGGAGTCGTAAAGGCGGTTATCGCTCACCACAAAGGGTTGTTCTTTACCGTCGCGCACGATGGTCGCGGCGCCCAGGTATTTTGCGAGGTAGTCGGGCAAAAATGCCTGCTCCCGCGGCGTCGCCGCCCGGTCAATCACTCGTCCGAGGGCGAGGTCTATGCCAAAGTCTGTCCAGGCTTTGCCTTGTAGGTATTCGCCGATCAGGTCGCGAAAGGTTTTGTCTGTGTCGGTATAGCCGGGGTCAAATTTCAGACTGTCGCCCAATACGTCAATAAATACGTCGCTGATGCGGGTGGCGCAGTTGTCAAAAAAAAAGTCGTAGAGGTAAAACCGGTTTTCGGGCTGGTAGTTTTTGTCGAGATAGTCAAAAACGGCTTGTTTCTGCTCCAACGTCAGGTTAAATACCTGCTCGTCAAAGGTCCGTTTGAAATAGCGGTAGGCGTAGTCAAACTCGCGCCAGGGGTCGGTGTCGAGTTTGTAGTTGAGTTGCCCCCGCATAAATTTGAGGTAAAAATTGGGGGTCTGGAAGTCAAAGGTTCCGTAGTTGAATACCACGTCTAATCCTGTCTGTGGATCGCTGATCCGTATGGCGCTGTGGCCAAAGGAGGAATAGAGTTCTTCTCCGGGCTGGCAGGTCAGCAGGCTGATTTGCGCCTCCGGCGAAAGTTTCGGAGCGGCGGCAAACATTCCCGCCGGAAATATTGTCAGAAAAGCCAGGATAAAACGTTTCATCGCATTTTTTTATAGGCGTTGATCAGGCCGTTGGTAGAACTGTCGTGCGAGGAAATAATGGCCGTACTTTTGAGTTCGGGCAAAATGGCGTTGGCGAGTTGTTTGCCGAGTTCGACTCCCCACTGGTCAAAACTGAGGATATTCCATATCACTCCCTGCACAAATATTTTGTGTTCGTACATGGCAATCAGGCTGCCCAGGGTACGGGGGGTGAGTTGTTTGAAGAGGAGGGAATTGGTGGGCTTATTTCCGGTGAATACTTTAAAGGGTTTGAGGTATTCGATTTCTGCCTGGCTTTTGCCGGCGGCTTCGAGTTCGAGCACCACTTCTGCCTCGGATTTGCCTTTCATCAGGGCTTCGGTCTGGGCAAAAAAGTTGGCTAGTAGTTTGGGGTGATGGTCGCCCAGCGGGTTATGGCTGACAGCGGGCGCAAGGAAATCACAGGGGATGATTTTGGTTCCCTGATGGATGAGTTGGTAAAAAGCGTGTTGGCCGTTGGTGCCGGGTTCGCCCCAGATGACGGGGCCGGTTTGCCAGGTAACTCTTTTTCCATCGCGGCCTACGTATTTGCCATTGCTTTCCATGTTTCCCTGCTGAAAATAGGCGGGAAAACGGTGCATATACTGGTCGTAGGGGAGAATGGCCTCGGTTTCGGCTTCAAAAAAATTATTATACCAAATCCCCAAAAGGGCGAGTATGACGGGGATATTTTCGGCGAAGGGGGCATATCGGAAGTGGTTGTCCATGCCGTGTGCGCCTTCGAGCAGGGCGATAAAATTTTCGGCACCGATGGTACACATGACCGAAAAACCGATGGCCGACCAGAGCGAATACCTTCCGCCTACCCAGTCCCAAAACTCAAACATATTGGCGGTGTCTATGCCAAAAGCGGATACTTCTTTGGCATTGGTGGAAATGGCGACAAAATGGTCTTTGATAAAACGTTCGTCTCCGGCGGCTTTGAGAAACCATTGGCGGGCCGTATGGGCATTCGTCATGGTCTCCTGGGTGGTGAAGGTTTTGGAGGCGATGAGGAAAAGAGTAGTTTCCGGGGAGACTCGTTTCAGGGTTTCGGCGATATGAGTTCCGTCCACATTGGAGACAAAATGCGGTTGGATACCGGGTTTCCAGTAGGGTCGGAGGGCTTCGGTGACCATGACAGGGCCGAGGTCGGAGCCGCCGATGCCGATGTTTACAATGTCGGTAATGGGTTTTCCGGAATAACCTTTGAGGTCGCCGTTGTGGAGGCGATGGGCAAAAGCGGCCATTTTTTCGAGGACAGCATTTACCTCGGGCATGACATCCTGGCCGTCCACGATCACGGGCGAATTGCTGCGGTTGCGGAGCGCGACATGGAGCACGGCGCGGTCTTCGGTTTCATTGATTTTGTCGCCGGAAAACATTTTTTCGATTCCTTCACGCAGCGAAACCTCTTCGGCGAGTGCGAGAAGGGCGGTTTTTACCGGTTCGTCAATGAGGTTTTTGGAGTAATCCAGTAGAATATCTTCGTACTGAAGGGCATATTTTCCAAACCGGTGAGCATCTGCGGCAAAAAGATCGCGTATATGAATTTTTTTCATCCGGTCGAATTCCTTTTGCAGGGTTTTCCAGGACGCGGTTTCAGTGGGGTTAATTCGGTTAAGCATTCGCAAAATTTTGAAGGCGTGAATTTAGTGAAAATTCCGGTGATTCGTCACCTGTCATCTTTGTAGGAACTTCCACCGAATTTTGATAGTTTTCCGGCCTGTTTGAGGAAAGTGAAAAATTACTATATGAATATCATTTCTGCCGAATCAATCGAAAATGCTGCCGAATGGATCAGCAATCTGGAAAAAGATGAAGATATCGAAAAACTGATTGATGATTTTGGGGAGACTCAGCCACTGCTTTTCACCTATCTGATGATGATGGGCGAAGAAGATTTGAATGAGGAGGAAAACGAATTATTGTTGTACCTCGGTCTGGTAATCTGGAAAGCAGCGGGAAATCTCGCACCGGTGGAGCATTCGGTGATGGAGGCGATTAAGGCGAAAAACGAAAAATACCTCGAAGCTCTTCACGTCGCCACGGAGGCAGAGGCAGAAAATGTATTGTCCGAAATGGAAGCGGCCACTTCACAGCCTGCTATTTTTGCCTTTGTGAGTGAGAGTATAGACGAAGAGTCGGACTGGATACGCCCCGCCAACCGCGGGATTATGATTTTTCTGCTTAGTGTGATGATTGACTGCCTGAGTTGATAATCATTTGATAATCTTATATTAAGATTCTCTTGATATATAACTGCCTTATTTCGCAGAATAATTTGTGGAATAACGGTTATACAAACCTTATGGAGACTATCTTAATGATCACAGGATTTGCCCTGGCTGCTTACTCGGTTGTGGGCAATGACGTGATTCAAACTTTGGGAACCTTCCTCAGTTCGAATGAAAAAAGGGAATGGTATGTGCTGTGGGCTTATATCGCGACGATTCTTATAATTGTTTTGCTTTATGGCTGGTTTGCGGTAGGGGATGTTTCGTATGGGCGTCTTTCGGAGGTTCCGGTTCCCGAAGAGTTTAAGTGGTATTTTATTCTTCCTCCGCTGATTTTGATGATTATTACCCGTCTGGGAGTGCCGGTAAGCACGACTTTTTTGATTCTGAGTGTTTTTTCGGAACCGTTGGTGGAAAAAATGGTGGAAAAGTCGGTTTGGGGTTATGTGGTAGCTTTTTCCGTTGCGGCGGCGGTTTATGCGGTGATCAGCCGTCTGCTGGAAAAACATTTTATCCATACAGAAATTACTCCCCGCGAGCAAAAAATCTGGATGTCATTGCAGTGGTGTTCAACGGGCTTTTTGTGGAGTCAGTGGCTGATTCAGGATTTGGCGAATATATATGTGTATCTGCCCCGGGAGATGAGTGATTTACAATTTATACTTACCATTGTATTGTTGCTCGTATTGCTCGCTTACATATTTTACCGGCGGGGGGGCGCCGTACAAAAGGTTGTTACCTCCAAAACCAATACGGCGGATGTTCGTTCTGCCACCATCATTGACTTTTTGTATGGGTTTATTCTGCTCATTTTCACGGAGTTGAACAATATTCCGATGAGCACGACCTGGGTTTTTGTGGGATTGCTTGCCGGTCGGGAGTACATGATTAGTTTTATGCTGAAAGATCCTTCCCTTCGCAAAGTCACACAGGTGATTTCATTGGATCTTTTTAAAGTATTTTCGGGTTTGATTGTAAGCCTTGCATTGTCCTATCTGCTGGCCTATCTTGCATAAAAGTTTGGGTGATAAAACTTTTATGCCACTGGTAGAATGCATTCCCAATTTTAGCGAAGGCCGCGACTCTGCGGTGATAGAGGCAATTGTAGCCGAAATATCCGGCGTGGCCGGGGTAAAAATTTTGCATGTAGATGTCGGTCATTCGGCGAATCGCACGGTGGTAACTTTTGCCGGCGAGCCGGAAGCGGTTGTAGAGGGTGCATTCAGAGGCATACGGAAAGCGGCTCAGCGCATTGATATGCGAAAACACCGGGGCAATCACCCGCGTATGGGTGCTACGGACGTATGTCCGCTGGTTCCGGTAAGCGGAATCAGTTTTGAGAAACTCAAACCCTTTGCCCACCGACTCGCCCAAAGGGTAGGGAAGGAGTTGAATATTCCGGTATATCTTTATGAAAAAACGGCCACTCGCGAGGCACGGAAAAAGTTGGAAAATATCCGATCGGGAGAATACGAGGGATTTCGCGAAAAAATACTGCTTCCGCAATGGAAACCCGACTACGGCCCGCAGAAATTTCAGCCCGGTCCCGGGCAGACAGTAATCGGGGTGCGCGATTTTCTCATAGCCTTTAATGTCAACCTCAATACCCGTTCGGCAGAACTTGCAGGCAAGGTCGCTTCGGATATTCGGGAAAGTGGAAATATAAAGCGGGAAGGTGGGAAAATCGTCAAAGATAAGACAGGAAAATCGGTAAGAATCCCCGGAAAATGTAAGGGCGTAAAGGCCATCGGCTGGTATGTCGAAGAATACGGAATCGCCCAGGTTTCCACCAACCTGACAGACCTGTCCGCAACTTCGCTTCATGCATTATTTGAGGCTGTGTGTGAAAGTGCTCAAAAGAGAGGCCTGCGGGTTACTGGCTCAGAGCTAATCGGTATGATCCCCTTGAAATGCCTCACGGAGGCAGGGCGTTTTTATCTTTCGATGCAGGGCGAAACAAAACCGGAAGTACCGGAAAGGGATCTCGTGTTTATTGCAGCCCGGACAATGGGGCTTTCCGATGTGGTTCCTTTTGTGGTAGAGGAAAAAGTTATCGAATACCGACTGGAAAAGATGTAAGAATTGCAGGATTTTCTTTTTCTTCGTAGATTGATTTTTTATTTAAGAGCACAGAGTCCGTAAATCTTTACCAAAAAACCTTATGAAGCATCTATTTACCTTACTGGTAGGGTTATGTCTAATTCCATTTATCACAAATGGACAAACCCTGCTTGACGAGAATTTTGCTACGGGTACGGGAACTACTCCCCCCACGGGATGGACCCAAACCACGATTGCAGGTGATCCGACCTTTGATACCTGGCGGTTTAACAACCCCGGTAACCGCACGCTGAATGCACCCATTTCCAGCCCGGCGGCTATTTTTGACAGTGATAACTACTCTTCTGCCGGTGGTGCGGAGGATGTAGTGCTGACTTCTCCGGTGTTTAGTGGCGTAGGTGTTACCTCGATTATCCTCACCTTTGACCATTATTTCCAGGGTGGTTTTGGGGGTGCGTGGAGTGTGGATGTTTTTAACGGTACCGCTTGGGTATCCGTCATTTCCGGAACCACTACGACGACCAATCCCAAGTCTGAAACCGTGGACATTTCCACCCAGGCAGCCGGTGTGGCAAACGCACAGGTTCGCCTTCACTGGACCGGCGATTACTCCTGGTACTGGATTGTGGACAACGTAAAAGTGGTTGCCCCGATCCTGAACAATGTGGGTATTGCCTCTGTTAACCAACCCGAAGACGGCTGTGGGCTTTCCGCTACGGAAACCGTTTCCGTCACCATTCAGAACTTCGGCCTGGCAACCCAGACGAGTGTTCCCGTGGCATTTTCGGTAAATGGCGGTACACCCGTAATGGAAACCTATACCGGTTCTATTGCTCCGGGTGCTACAGCTTCTTATACCTTCACTGGCACGGCGGACTTTTCTACTCCGGGTGTGTATAACATTACCGCTTATACCATGCTTGCCGGTGATGGTGATCTGGTAAACGATACCACAGATGGTTCGGCAGAGCATTTTACGCCGATTACATTGCCCATCTCCGAAAACTTTGACGCTTACGCCACGGGTGTAACCGTTTTCCCGAATTTTACCAACGAGCCCTCCGGAACAGTTCTCTGGCAGGTTCGCTCGGGTGGTACGCCTTCCGGCCCCACAGGCCCCACCGGCGATAAAAATGGCCCTGGTAAATATATTTACATTGAATCCTCCGGCGCACCCCTATCCGGCTGGAAAGGGAAATTGCTGTCCGATTGTATTGACCTCTCATCGGCCATTGCACCTAACCTGATTTTCTCTTATCACATGGTGGGAACCGATATAGACTCCTTCGAAGTAGAAATCATCAGTGGCGGTACGACAACCAATATTTTAAAACTTTACAACCAGCAGCAAACGGCCGAGGCCGATCCTTATATCACTGATACGCTCAATCTTGCCGCTTATATCGGGTCGGTAATATCCGTTCGGTTTACCGCTTCGGTTTCCGGCTTTTTGGGAGACGTCGCACTGGACGAAATTTCCGTCAAAGATGTTGTGCCGGTTGACCTGGCTACCATTGATGTACAACTGCCGGAAGATGGTTGTGGCCTCAGCGATTCCTCCGATGTTACGATTACCGTGAGAAATGACGGTACACAAGCAATCGGCGGATTTGCCGCAGCATTTGCGGTTGACGGTGGTCCGATCATTACACCGGAGATCGTCAACACCTTGTTGAATCCCGGGGCTACTTATACCTATACTTTTATTGCCAAAGCAGATCTTTCGGCTGTAGGACCTCACTTTGTGGGCGCAGGTGCTACCACCGTGGGTGATCAGGTTGCCGCAAATGATACTGTATTTGGAACAGTAACTCATATTCCGACGATTTCCACTTATCCTTATTTTGAGGATTTTGAAGGAGGAAATGGTGCATGGATAGCAGGTGGAACTGCCTCTTCCTGGGTTTTGGGTACTCCCGCTAAAACAGTGATTATTGGTGCAGCTTCAGGAAGCAACTCCTGGGTAACTGGTGGTCTGGGTACAGCTACCTACAATCCGGATGAAAGTTCTTCGGTAGTATCTCCTTGTTTTGATATGTCGGGTGCTCCTGCCAATGCTTCCGTAGCGCTTAAAATCTGGTGGGAATCAGAATTTAGCTGGGATGGTGCCGTACTTCAGTCCACCAATGACGATGGCACTACCTGGACAAATATCGGTGGCCTGGGTGATCCCAACAACTGGTACACCGACGGTACGATTAATGGCGCTCCCGGCGGTCAGCAGACCGGCTGGACCGGACGTGTGAATACCTCTAACGGATCCAATGGATGGAGACAAGCACAACATGCGCTGGATAGCGCGGTTATCGGTCAGTCGCAGGTGCGTTTCCGCATCGCCTTCGGCGCTGACGGTTCTGTCCATGACGACGGATTTGCGTTTGACGACTTCGCCATCGGCGTACCGCCTCAGTTGAACCTGGGTCCAGACTCACTCAAACTTTGTATCGGAGAAGTTCTGCCCTCCGGTGTCTCCGCCGATGTATATGCATGGTCAACGGGTGACACTACACCGTCTATCACGATCCTCAACACCAGTGGCGTTGATACGGTTCAGAAAATCTGGCTTACGGTTGTGGACAGTCTGGGATTTACAGCAAGTGATACCATTTTGCTGAGTGTTCCCGCAGGCGTTCCCGGTGTTACGGCGACACTTGACAACAATGTAAACTGTAACGGTGACTCTACCGGTCAGGCTAGTGCCATTGCAACGGGCGGTCAGGGTATCCTGGCTTACGAATGGAGCACCAACCCTGTTCAGACAACCGCAGTAGCTACCGGCCTCCCGGCGGGTTCTTACAATGTAACGGTTGTGGATGAAAATGGCTGCGAAGCTACCAGTTCGGTTACGGTTTCTGAGCCTACAGCACTCGATGCGGTACTTGATAGTGTTTCGAATGCGCTTTGTGCCGGCGATGCCAATGGTTCAATTTCTGTTACGGTTTCCGGTGGTACAGCTCCTTATTCCTACCTCTGGAGTAATGGTTCTACCAGTGAAGATCTGACCAACCTAGCTGCGGGTGTTTATACAGGTACAGTTACCGACTCGCTGGGCTGTACACTGGCTTCACCTTCGATTGTAGTTGACGAGCCTGATAGCATTGCCGTAGCACTGGATGCGATCACTAATGTGGTCTGTCCCGACGATACCGATGGTTCAATCACGATTTCGGTTTCCGGTGGTACCGCACCTTACAGCTTCCTCTGGAGCAATGGTGATACAACGGAAGACCTGACAAATGTGGGAGTAGGTGCTTATAGCGGTACACTTACCGACGCCAATGGCTGTACGTTTAGTTCTCCGACGCTTACGATCACCAATACCGACTCGCTGCCCGCAGCAGCATTTGATTATGGAACGGTAGGCGCAGCGGTTAACTTCTCCAATACTACCCCCAACGGTACTTCTTACATTTGGGCTTTTGGTGACGGAGACAGCAGTACGCTGGAAAATCCTACTCACCTCTATGCTACCAATGATCAGTTTATCGTAAGTCTTACGGTTACCAACAATTGTGGTACGACTACGATTACCGATACGGTACTGATTACTCAGGTAGGTATTGAAGATGATTTGCTTGCGGCTCATGTAAGCATTTACCCCAACCCGACTCACGGAGCTTTTGACATCAAGTTTGACCAGATCAGCCTTGATGAAGCCGAAGTGGTGTTGGCTACGGTTGAAGGAAAACTGATTGTGAAAGAGAAAATCGGAAACGTTCGCGGGGTATTTACCCATCGGATGAATCTTTCCGAAAACCTCGCTCGCGGAGTGTATGTCCTTCGGATCGTAACCAATCAGGGGGTTATTCACAAACGCATTCAACTCGAATAGACGCTGCTTGTAAGACAGCTAATAAAAAAGCCGGACCTTCAGGTTCGGCTTTTTTATTAGTATATTTTAACTGATTTTTAGTCCAGTACAAACAGGGGAATATCACCGAAAAGATTGATCGGAGTAAAAGGATGTTGCCGGCCTGCGGTAAGCTCCTTGACTCTTTCGGTTACATAAAGGTTCAATTCAAAAAGATTGATTACCCGGTCTTTATTAAAATCTGCCTGACCGTTGAGACCTTCGAGAATGGCTTTGGTAAATGCGCCGTGTTTCCACACGGGATTTTCATAAGAAAACTCTTTTCCGCTGGACGAAGTCATTACCGTCACTCCCGGTTCTTTGGCCATTAACTCATCCACTGCTTTATTGATGTGCAGGGCTTTGATGGAGGCAAATTCGAAGAGGTCATAACCCGACTGGCCGCTATGGCAGGCGTCGAGGAAAATCAGCTTTTTACAGGGCGTCCCGTTCATTCCTTCGGTTAAGTCCCGGATATTCAGGGCCGTTGCGAAGAGATTATTTGCGTCAAAATCGGTGGGCAGGATGTATAAATTGCCTTTGTTGTCGAGTGCGCCGTGGGAAGAAATAAAGACGAGGATCATGTCTTTCTGCGTGGCTTCTTTTTCCAACCAGGAAATACCGGTTTTGATATTCACAAGGGTGGCTTCCTTATTGAGGTATTTGCGCACTTCTACTTTGTTGTAGAGCAATCCTTCCAGCGAGGCAAACTTATCCGCTAGGGCCGCCGCGTCAGAATGAGCATAATTCAGGCTAACGGACGGATCCTGATATTCCGAAACACCCATCGCAAGGATATAGAGATTGGGTTTGAATATATCCGGTTGTGAGGAGGTCGGAGGAAGCGGGGAATCATTCGCGGTTATGGTTTCACCTTTGAGCGGTCCTTCGCCAAAATTGCCCATCGCATCAGTTTTGAGCAGATACATATCGCTTCCCTCTGCCTGATAACTTTTGGTGCCACCGGCAATAACGAATCCGCCGTCGCGGGTTTGAGTGATTGCGTGACCGTAGTCATTTTGCCCGCCATCACTTCGCTTCTGCCACTGCAACACACCATCTGCGGTGATGCAGAGAATCCAGACATCCGAATTTTTGCTAAAGGAACCCGTCTGGCCGGAAAAAATAAAACCACCGCCGCTGGCGGGAACCATGTCGTAAAAGGCATCTTTGCCATCGCCGCCATAAGTTTTTTCCCACAACACTTTTCCGCCTGCTGTCAGCCGTACCACTTTACCGTCAAGATCACCTTTTTCTTGCATAAATGCCCAGCCTCCGGCAATAAAATCGCCCTCCGGCGTTTCATGGACCACTTCGGTAATGTCATTGCCGGGCGAGCGAAGAACACGTCTCCATACGCCTTTGCCTTTGCGATCCACTTTTATCAAAAGCATATCTGCCCGATTTACCGAATCATAAGACTGATATCCTCCCATTAGGAAACCAGAATCGCGGGTTTCGATGATGGAATAACCCATTTCTACCCCTTCACCCCCGTATGTCTGTTGCCACAACTCTTCCCCTACGGCATTCAGGCGGAGAAGCCAGACGTCACTTTCTCCTTTGCTGTTGGAATAGGAGAAACCCGTGATGGCAAACCCGCCGTCGGCGGTCTGGGTGATGGATTTTGCTTCTTCATCTAAGTTTCCGCCAAAAGTTTTGGACCACATGCCTTCCCCAAAGGAATTGAGTTGGAAAATCCATGCATCACTTTGCCCGTCGGTGGAGTTACGGGTGTAACCGGCGATCACATAGTTTCCGTCCCTTGTTTCAATCAAGGTATTGGGCCAGTCAAAATCGGACGTGCCCAGAAAACGACGCCAGATTTCTTCACCATAACGATCCACTTTCATTACCCAGACATCGCTTTTCCCTTTTCCATAGGAAAAAGTAAACCCTACCAGAACATAGTTCCCGTCTCGTGCCTGGATAACGGACATGGCATGTTCATCCTGCTTGCCTCCATAGATTTGGGTGAAGGTTTCCTGTGGAAAAGCCTCTGACCACAGCAGGAGTGTGAAAAATAAAGAGATAAATAACCGGTTCATAAATCCTACAGTTTGATGTAGATTACTGTTTCATGCAGTCTTAGTTTAAGGTGGAGGGCGAATCGGTTAATTGGGAATCTAAATATAAGGAGTTTTTCAACAAAGATTGTCCCAAATCTTGTTGATTAATGGAAAAAATTATGAAATTATCCGGGAAATAACGGAAAGTCGAATATGGAAAAAATCGTTGGATATCTTGGATTGTTTATGAGCATCTTTTTTGTTTTCTCGGGCATATTTATTGCCTGGAAACAACCACTGAATGTTCCTTCTTATTTTTCATCGTTGCAAAGCAGTCCTGCTACCTTCCATTTTATTATTGGGGCGATACTGATTTTGTATGGAATCTTTAGATTCGTCAGGGCGTATAAAATGGTAACAAACAAAAAAACGCAGTAATTATGAGACGTATAGGTGTATATGTGCTGGTCGGCTGGATGCTGCTTGGGGTATTGCCCGTGGAGGCGCAGACCAGTGTTACGGCCCGGCTTGATCTTACCCGGAGAGAACCCAAGCCCGAATTTTATGAATATTCTCCGGCGGATGGCGGCCTCGTCACTTTAGGCCCTTCCACATTGGTATCCAATCGGTTTTTAAGCCTGACCAAATACGACAATAATCTTCAAAAGCAGTGGACAAAACAGGTTCTTGAGCAAAATGGACGCAAAAATATTGACTTTGTGGCCGTTATCGGGGCTAATATCCTCGTGTTTGTGTCCGAGTTTTTCCAGAAAGAAGGGGTAATTAAAACGTATTATTACGGGTTTGATCTTGAGGGAAACGAAATCGCCAAAGAAGAAACGCTTTCGGTTTATCCCAACCAGAAAGAACAGAAAGTAGAACTTCAGTATGTGTTTTCGCCCAACAAACGACGCCTACTCTGTTATAAAAATCTAAAGAACAAACGCGACTCGGAGGAGATTCTCTATTACATCTTTGATGATGAAGGCGATTTTATGCAGGACGGTCAACTCGAACTCAAATACCCCGACAATCGCTTCCAGGTAGTAAGTTTGCGTGTAAGTAATGGCGGGAATATCTTTGTTTTGGGTAAATTTTTCCGCACCGTAACGCTTAAAGAAGCTACGGATTTTCAGTATGTGGTTTATAGATATGATGTTTCCGTAGAAAAAGGGCGGGAAATTCCCATTGAGTTGGGGGATCGTTATATCACTAATCTTGCTTTCAGGCTGGATCGCGACGAAAATATTTACGTTGCGGGCTTTTACTCCAACCGTGCGTCGGATCAGATTGCCGGAACGATCCTTCAGCAAATTCGTCCTGACGGAACCATCGCGCTTAATGCAAATGAGGCTTTTGATGAGGGTTTTCTCCGAAACTATCTCTCCAATACTCAGATTCAACGTGGCAGGGAATTGCGCAATTTTTACCTCGACTCCGAAGACGGTATCATCCTCCGCTCCGATGGCGGGGTACTCCTGATCGCGGAAAAATTTTACATCACTTATCAGTCTTACCGCGATCTTTACGGTTATTGGGTGGATCGGGAAATTTACCATTACGAAGATGTCATCCTGACTTCCATTAATGGGGCAGGCAATATAGAGTGGCATGCCATCGTGGACAAAAATCAGGAATCGGAATCGCCAACGGCTCTTTCGTATTTCAACGCGGTCAGCAGCCAGGGGTCTTATATTTTCTACGAATACAAACCCCGCAAACGCGACATCAATATTTACTACAATACTATCGGGATGAGTGGCCGCGTTTCGGAGCGGATTCCTTTGCTGAACGACTATAAATTTGGGGATCAGTTTTTCCCTCGTTTCTGCGAGCAGATCAACAATGACGAGGCGCTGATGGTCTATATGCAAAATCGGGGAAAAACCCTTTCCGTAGTAAAGGTTCAGTTTACCAACTAGATCGGCGTATTGATATCCCAGGCTTCGAGGATATCGGCGACTTTTTTCACAAACCTTCCTCCCAGCGCACCGTCAATGATGCGATGGTCATAGGAATGCGAGAGGAACATTTTCTGGCGAATGGCAATCATATCACCCGTCGGGGTTTCGACCACGGCGGGTATTTTTCGGATGGCTCCGGTGGCGAGAATCGCCACCTGCGGTTGCATGATGATCGGCGTACCCATCACATTGCCAAAAGTGCCTACATTCGAAAGTGTATAAGTGCCGCCTTCCAGTTCGTCGGGTTTAAGTTTATTGATCCGGGCGCGGTAAGCCAGGTCGTTTACGGCTGCGGACAATCCTGCCAGGTTTAGCCGGTCGGCGTTGCGGATTACCGGTACAATCAGGTTGTCGGAGGGCAATGCTACGGCTATTCCTATGTTAATGTCTTTTTTTATCAGGATTTTCTCTCCGTCCACGGAGGCATTTACCAGCGGATGTTCTCTTAATGCCCGAGCAACTGCCTGAATAAAAACGGGAGTATAGGTGAGCTTTTCTTTATAGCGAGCCTCAAAAGCGTCTTTAAACCGATTTCTCCAAAGGGTAATATTGGTTACATCCGCTTCCACAAAAGAAGTTACGTGAGCGGAGACGTGTTTGGAGTTTACCATATTTTGCGCAATGAGTTTGCGCATACGGTCCATTTCGATGATTTCGTATTCTCCTGAGTGCGAAAAGGTTATTGTCGGTGTTTTTGCAATGACGGGTTGGGAAACGGGTAACGTCGCAGGTGTGACAACCGGTTTCATTACCGGCGTGGTTTTCCGATTACTCACATAAGACAGTATATCTTTTTTGGTAACTCTTCCTCCATGTCCGGAGCCGGATACCGCTTCCAGTTCGGTCATTGTAATGCCTTCGGTACGTGCGATATTGAGCACAAGCGGGGAATAAAACCGATCGCTTTCAGCGTTGGAGAGGGATTGTGTTTCCGCTACCCGGTGATATTCCGGTTCCGGGATATAAGGAATCTCCGTCAGGGACGGATGTCCATTGTCGGAGCTGCTGTGATTTTCTTCGGTTTGGGTTTCGATGATGGCTATAACTGTACCGACGGGCACAACGTCCCCTTCCTTAAACCGCTGCTCCATGAGCCGGCCATCTACGGGCGAAGGTACTTCGGAGTCAACCTTGTCGGTTGCGATTTCCAGGACGGTCTCTTCCTGTTCGATTGTATCACCGATATTTTTAGACCAGCTAAGGATCGTTGCTTCGATGATACTTTCGCCCATTTTGGGCATTATAAGCTCAAATTTTGCCATAGCTTAAAAAGGAAATCTCAAAGCTACTCAAAATTCGCTCGTTACTCAAAACGACTACGGACATTTTTCAAACATAACTTCAGGGCTTCATTGGCGGCTCGTTCGATGTTGACATTTCTTTTATAGATAAAATCGAGAAACAAAGCGTCCACGCCAAAACGGTCGGAATACCCCAGCCAGGCATGGGGTTTGATCTCTCCTTCCTGCTCCGCAAAACCCGTTGAAGCTATGCCAATGTCTGCGCCTAATAGTTTGCGCACGCCTTCGGCCATGGCGATGGCTACAGCCTCCGATACTACGGAGTGTCGCTCAATAACGTCTCCCGGCACACCCAATACCTGGGTTTTTACGGGTATGGCATAAGCTGTTACCGAACCTCTGAAAAAAGAAGATGATCCCGAAACCGATACAATCATGGCGGAAATAGTTCCTCCTGTGATGCTTTCTGCTACGGCGAGGGTCAGGTCTTTTTGCCGGAATAGATCAAACACTTCTTTGGGCAATGGCTGTTCTCCCAGGGCGTAGATTTCATGGGCAAATAATTCCTTGACGTAATTTTCGGCGAGGGTTAAATCGGCTTCTGCGCGTGTTGCCTCGGATTCGGGTGCTTGGGTAAACAACTCCAGCCAGAGGCCGTCGTTGCGGGGGAGATAGGCAATCTCAATAGAACCCGGAATCTGCGGTTCGATCGTTTCCATCCGTTCGGCTGCCACGGACTCGGGCACTCCCGTAATCCGGATGGTGCGATGCCGGAAGGCATTTACGGGAAAATGGGTTTTCATCAAGGGTAATACCCCGTATTCAAGCATGTGCAACATCTCAAACGGTACTCCGGGCATGGAAAAAAGGAGTTTCCCTTCACGATTAAACATCATTCCCGGAGCCGTGCCCTGTGTATTGGGTACCACTTCGCAAACGTCGGGTACCATTGCCTGAAGCCTTGTCAGCCGGGTCATGGTGCGGTTGCGACTGGCATATCGGTTTTCCAGAAAATCCAGCGTGGGAGCGTGTTCTACCAGTTGACTGTTGAAAAGTTCGGCGAGGGTATGTTTGGTAATGTCGTCTTTGGTCGGGCCAAGTCCACCGGAAACAAGGACAATATCGTTTTGTGCAAGCTCCGCTTCGATGGTATCGCGAATGGCTTCACGAGTATCCGCAATCGCAACAATCCGATCCAATGTGTATCCGTTTTTTCGAAGAATCTGCCCTGTTTCGGCAGCATTCGTATTGACAATCCGGCCTTTGAGAAGCTCGGTGCCAATGGTAATCATGGAAACCTTTGTCATATTTTTAGAATTATCACTTATCCCGCTAAAGATTCATTACCGTCTCTATCAAAACACGTGTGGGCTGGTTGAGGTCAAGCAAAAGACTTTCTTCCAGTCCCACCCACTGGTATTCATACGCTTCGTCATTGAGTATGACTTCGGAGGAATAGGTTTGTGCGGTAAAATTGATGAGTATAAAATGGTTGGGGCGATAAAACTGTGGGTGATTAATGGCGTCGCGGATAAGCACAAATTTCAAGTCGTAAATATCCAATCCTGTTTCTTCTTTGGCTTCGCGAATAAATGCTTCTTCCATCGTTTCTCCGTATTCCATTTTCCCTCCGGGTGTACCCAAAAGGTCTGCCCACTTGTGTGTGCGCACCAGGAGGATTTTTCCCTCCGGGTTAAAAATCAGCCCGCCGACGGTAGGCAGCGGGCGGGGTGTGTGTGTTTCGACTACCTGCATGACTAGTTTTCTGTTTTTTTCAGCGTCCAGGACGATTCGCTGATTTTTTCGCCGTCCTCATTGAAGTAAACTGAATACTCCCGGATAATTGTTTCGGATTCCCAAATATAAATATGTTGTCCGGCGGGTGTACTGCCCCCGGCAATGTATTCGGTGAGAATAAGTTTGTTTTCGTTTTCAAATGCGCCTTTTCCAATATGAACAAACGTCCCGGTCATGTCCACGACTTTTGAATGGTTTTTGGTTACCCCGAGTTTGTAAACAATTTTACTGGCGGGTTCATAAACCAATAATTCGCTTCCATCCGAAAGAAAAGGGATTCGCCCCTGATCGGTGATGAAGGTTTTATTGCCCCGGTATTCACAGATCATCGAAAGGCCGTCTTCTCCTTTCCGGCAGACGACTTCCAGCGTGATAGATTTCGGGTCAATACCCTCCGGCGCGGGTTCTGATTGCAGGCTGCCTGCTACCATTTTCCACGTACCGGCGAAGCGGTGAAGAGGGTTTTGCTCTTCACCTGGATCGGGATATGATAGGGTAAAGACGGTAAGGATAAGGAGGAGGTTAATGGTCAATGGGTAATGGTTAATTATTGTGGCCCGTCAGTCCCCCTTCAAAGGGGGACGACCGACGGAAGGGGGTTCTGTAAGTTTAGTTTTCGGCGGTTACCAGTTTCATTTCTTTTAGGAGGTAACCTGCTCCGGCAAATTTATCAATCACAAAAAGCACATACCGAATATCCACGCTGATGTTGCGGCACTGGTTGATGTCGTAGTTAATGTTGCTCATCGTTCCCTCCCAGTTTCGGTCAAAGTTGAGTCCGACGAGATGGCCCTCGCCATTGATAACGGGGCTGCCCGAATTTCCTCCGGAAGTGTGGTTAGAAGCGATAAAACACACCCTCAATTCTCCGTCTTTATGCGCGTAAGGGCCAAAATCACGAGTTTGGTAGAGATCAACGAGTTTGGGCGGAATGTCAAAATCGTAATCGCCGGGAATTCCTTTTTCGACAATACCTCCGAGGGTTGTATAATAGTTGTAGTTGACGGCGTCGTTGGGTTTCATGCCCTGTACCTTGCCGTAAGTAACTCTTAGCGTGAGGTTTGCATCGGGATAAAAGGTGCGCTCGGGGAAAACTTCCCGCAGGGCTTTCATATAGGTGCGGTTGAGTTGTTCGATCTTTTGATTCAGGGCAGTATATTGTGGCGAATAACGGAAATAGCTCTGATAAAGACTGGACATAAGGCCGAAGGCCGGATCATCCTGAATTTTTGCGGCGTCAAAATTATTCAACAGTTCGTTAAAATTTCGCTCTGAAACGAAGTTGCTGTTTTCAAAAACATAATTAGCATAAGCATGGAAATCGCCGGAAAACCTTTCATTTATCACCGGAATCAGGGTCGGGAGGTCTTCTTCTTTAAAATATTTGTAATAGGCTTCCAGAATCAGTCCCATCGTTTCGCGGTCAATGGTCTCGTTGTATTCGCGGTAAAATTTGCGTCCAAACCGGCGGAGTTTTTCGATTTCTTCTTCTTTTCGCTCTTCATTGCGGGTTTCTTGTATTTCGCCGAGGGCTTCGGCCATTTTCCAGGCGACTTTCATTAGTTCGATCTGATCTCCTCCTTCCTGGAAAAATGAAATCTGGGCGATGGCCGGGGTTATTTCCCGATAATAAGATTCGTACTGGGACAGCAAGTCTCCGTAGTTTTTTTGCCATTCGGGGTTGGTGGCAATTCTCTGTAAAAATTCCTGCTCAAATAATTTTTTATTGCGAACGGTTTCGTTGCGGTTTAGACCGCGTATTTCGCCTTTCCACATTTTGTAGCCGTTGCTGATATTTTTTTCTTTGTTGGCGTATAAGAGACGAACGGCCTCACTTTTTTTCATTTCTCGGTTCATCACACTCAGCCGTTTTTCTCGGAGTTCTATCCGAATGGGATCCTGTACCTTTATGATCATATCTACTGCAAAGGAAGGGAGGTATTGCTGGGTGCTGCCGGGAAAACCATAAACCATCGTAAAATCGCCTTCCTCGACTCCTTCCAGAGATATCGGGAGGAAATGGCGGGGTTTTAAGGGAATATTTTGGGGGGAATAATCGGCAGGTTTTCCGTCCGGACCGGAGTAAACCCTGAATACGGAAAAGTCTCCGTTGTGCCGGGGCCATACCAAGTTGTCGGTCTCACCGCCAAACTTGCCGATGGAAGAGGGAGGTGCCCCTACCAGTCGCACATCCCGAAATTCTTCCATGACAAAAAGATAATATTCGTTGCCATAATAAAAGGGTTTAATCTCGGCTTTGTAGTGAGTGTTTTTTATAGCCTCCGCGGAAATCGCCGAGATTCTCTCGGTAATGAGTGCCTTCCGGCTGTTTTCGTCGGCTGCCAGGTCGGCATCTTTCAGCACTTTTTCCGTTACGTCTTCCATTCGCACGATGAAAGTCACGGTCAGACCGGGGTTGGTGAGTTCTTCTTCGCGACTCATTGCCCAAAACCCATTTTTCAGATAGTCTTTTTCCAGCGTACTGTGTTTTTGTATCTGCCCGAAACCACAGTGGTGGTTAGTAAGTAATAACCCTTCGGCAGAAATCAGTTCTCCGGTACAACCGCCGCCAAACCTCACGATCGCATCTTTAAGGCTGGACTGATTGATACTGTAAATGTCTTCGGCAGTAATCTTCATTCCCATTGCCTGCATTTCCGCCTCATTGGATTTGAGAAGAAGGGGTAACCACATTCCTTCTCCGGCGAAGACGGGCAGGGAGAGAAAAACCGCAAGTAGTAAAGTAAAAAACCGATTGAATCGCATGGTAAACATTGATTAATGTGCAAGGGCACAAGATAATCAATTCAATTCTAAACCGCCTCACTTCTCACCGGCCAATCGTGTGAAAAGCAGTGAAGTGTCGCCATAACTTAGAAAACGGTAATGATTGTCCAGTGCTTCCTGGTATATTTTTCGCCAGTCAGGGCCAACAAAAGCGGCTACCAACAGCATAAGAGTTGTACCCGGCAGATGAAAATTGGTCATAAGGCCACTGCATACACGAAATTCATAACCCGGCAGAATCATAATCTGGGTCTCTCCGGTCCATTGCCGGAGGTGATGGCGGTTCATAAATTGGAGTACGGCTTCAAAAGCTTTTTTCCGGGTGGGGAGAATCCGCTTTTCGGAGGAGTAGGGTTCGAGTTTTTGGATGAGAAAGGGTTTGTGTGTATCTGCGAAAACACGGTCAGCTAGAATTTGTATTCCCAACCAATAGATACTTTCCAGCACCCGGAGAGAAGTGGTGCCTACCGCGACAATTTCATTCGGATGAGCCATCAGCCTTTCGAGCGTTTCGGGATGGAGAACCATCTGCTCGGTGTGCATTTCATGGTTTACGACCTGGTTGTGTTTGACCGGGAGAAAAGTTCCCGCACTGACATGGAGGGTGACAAATTCGAGTTTTACACCCTTGTTTTTCAGAGAGTTAAGAACATTCTCGGTAAAATGTAAGCCAGCGGTAGGAGCGGCTACTGCGCCTTCCTGGCGGGCATATACGGTCTGGTAGTGATCAGTGTCTTCGTCGTCGGATTTTCGCTGGATATAAGGCGGCAGGGGCAGTTCTCCGAGGAGGCGGAGAATATCGGCGAAAGGAATATGAGCCGGCGACCAGGAAAAAATCACGAGGTTTTTTTCGCGGTCAGCCAATGTAGCCTGAAAAACGATTTCCTCTCCGTTTGACACCAGCGTTTGGCGGAGTACTTCCCCTTCTTTCCAGCGTTTTTTGCGCCCAATGACACAAGACCAGGCACACTCACCCGTTGCCTGCATGGCGTGGTTTACTTCATGAGGAGCGTGCGGGTTGAGCAGGAAAATTTCAATCCGGGCACCCGATTCGCGGTGAAAAAAAAGACGGGCACGGATTACCTTGGTATCGTTGAATACGAGCAGAGTTTTGTCCGAAAGTTCCTCCGTAATTTGAAAAAAGGTTTTGTGGGAGATATTGTTCTCGCGGTAAATGAGGAGTTTAGCCTGATCCCGCAAAGGAAGCGGATACTGAGCGATACGATCCTCCGGGAGGTCATAATGATAGTCGGAGAGGAGGATATTCTGGAGGGGGATTGTTGGCAAGATAATGTTTGTTAATGAGTATATTCATTTTATACTCAAACGAAAGTGGTTTGTGGAAAAGAGCTATCGGCAATTTTCGGGGACATTCGCGTTATTCGTGGCTCAAATCAAGGCGGCCACAGATATAATAGCCACGAATTCACGAATGGTTATCGTTTTCATCCTTTTCCCTTTTGTACAAAAATAATAATTTTTCCCAAAACCTTCCTTTTCTCTTTTCGTTTATTAGCTTTGTGTTGCAAAGTGCTTTGGAATGAACGAATACAAAGACCGTTTAAAAGACATTTCTGAAATCCGAAACCTCATGGAGGAGTCCAGCCGCTTTATGTCGCTGAGTGGGCTTTCCGGGGTAGGTGCGGGGGTCGTAGCTCTGGTAGGAGCCGCGGGGACCTATCATTACCTTCACGGGCATGATATGTACTCCAACATTGTGCGTATGATCCGGGGCAAACCCTATCTCACCACAATCGAGCAGTTGCTGGCATTGGTGGGAATCGCGCTGCTCATCCTGATCTGTGCCATAGGCGTGGCTACTTTTTTTACTGTCCGAAACGCAAAAAGACAGGGAAAAAAAATCTGGACTCACTCTACACAGCGCATGATGATCAATCTTTTTATCCCGCTGGTGGCCGGGGCGGTTTTTTGTGTCCAGCTTGCCTGGTACGGTTTTGCGGCATTGGTCGCACCGGCTACGCTGGTATTTTATGGCATGGCTTTGCTCAATGCGGGTAAATATACCTACCGGGAAATTCGGTACCTGGGCATTAGTGAAATAATACTGGGGCTGATTGCGGCGAGTTTTCTGGGCTATGGAATTGTTTTTTGGGCACTAGGTTTTGGGGTGCTGCACATTGTGTATGGGACAGTGATGTATCTAAAATACGAACGGTGAAAGACGTTTTTGAACGATTAAATAAGGTTTTTGAAAACCATTTCCGGCTGAAAATCATGTCTCTCCTCATGGTCAGTGATGAGGTGGATTTTCTCGCCCTGAAATCGGGACTCAAAATTTCGGACGGCAATCTAGCCAGCCATATCAGCAAGCTGGAAGAAGCTGGGTACCTTACGGTTCACAAAACGTTTGTCGGCAAAAAAACCCAAACCGTCTATCGCTCCACTTCGGAGGGAAAAAAAGCATTCGAAGAACATCTGAGTGCCCTGGAAGAAATTATTCATGGAATGGGTGGATGAAAAAATACAGAATAAACTATATGAATACCGTCTCTCTGCTTTGGAAAAACCGGTCATCCGAGTTTACCATTCTTACGCTGTCCTCAATCCTTGCTTTTGTTATATTTTTGGTTCGGGTTTCTATTTCGGGAAATAAATACTTTCTTTTTTTGTCCTGGAATC
Organism: Bacteroidia bacterium; assembly: GCA_033764335.1. Lineage (GTDB taxonomy): Bacteria > Bacteroidota > Bacteroidia > J057 > J057 > JAGQVA01. The sequence goes on from JANRJC010000068.1 coordinate 97,519, forward strand.
TCTTTCTCGCCTGGATTCCCTACCTAATCGCCTTCTGGCTTGTACGGCGCACGGATCGCTCCAAATGGGTAGTTGCCGCCGGAATTACAGGCTGGCTACTTTTTTTTCCCAATTCGCCTTACATTCTCACCGACTTATTTCATCTTCGCCCCCGGAATGCAAGCCCGTTGTGGCTCGATTTGATTGTATTACTTTCTTTTGCATGGACGGGTCTCCTGCTAGGAATGAGTTCGCTACGTAAAATACAACTAGCCTATTTTGACCGACTAGGGCATGTCTGGGGAAGAGTTATTACGGTTTTTATTCTTTTTCTCACCAGTTTTGGGGTTTATCTGGGCAGATACCTGCGCTGGAATTCGTGGGACATTCTTTCCAATCCGCTGGGTTTGCTGAATGATATTGTCATGCGCATTATTCACCCGTTGGAGTACAGCCGATCTACGGGTTTTACGGTCATATTCGGAGTATTTTTGTTAATGGCCTACCTGACTTACATCGTCCGGAATCCGGAATCTCCGGTTTCTTAGTTTCGGAAAAAGTTTGCCCACATTTAAGATTGCACCTCTCCTGCAAAAATACGATATTAGCAAAAATTTTTCCCAAAAATGAAAAACCCGAAAGAAGTCTCCGCACATGATATGATGGAACTTTGGGAAGAGGATGTCCTCCTCCGTTATCCCGAAGAGTCAACTCCCAAAGCAAAAGAGGATTATCGCAATTACGACGATCCCAAACGCGATACGGTTCGCGAGTTTTACCGTCTGAACCACACCTATCAGACCTACGATTTTGTGAGGGCAAAGGAAAAAGAATTTCTGAAATTCGACCGTCGGGAAATGTCGCTTTGGGACGCCGTGGAATACCTCAATACGCTGGTGGACGACTCGGACCCCGATATTGATCTGGATCAGACCCAACACCTGCTCCAGACTTCCGAGGCAATCCGCAGAGATGGTCATCCCGACTGGTTTGTTCTTACAGGGTTTTTGCACGATCTGGGCAAAGTTTTGTGCCTGTTTGGTGAACCCCAGTGGGCCGTTGTAGGAGATACTTTCCCCGTGGGATGTGGTTATTCCGACAAAATTGTCTATCCGGAGTTTTTTAAAAACAACCCTGACTTCACCGACGAGCGATTCAACACAAAATACGGCATATACGAACCCAACTGTGGCCTCCGCAACGTCCACATGTCTTGGGGACATGACGAATACCTTTACCATATCATGAAGGATTATTTGCCAGAGCCTGCCTTGTATATGATCCGGTACCATTCCTTTTATGCCCAGCATCGGGAAGAATCCTACGACCACCTGGTGGATGACCACGACAGGGAGATGTTTAAGTGGGTAAATAAATTTAACCCCTACGACCTTTACTCCAAGTCACCCACACCTCCTAATGTCGCAGCACTCCGCCCCTACTACGAAGACCTCGCCGCCAAATATCTGCCGGATACTTTGAGGTTTTAGGAAGATTTTGGGGGGATTCTGGTGGTATTGTGATACAGTGATGACCAATGTAAAGGTAGGTCGCGACTTAATCATTCGCGCACCAGGATACCTCACCTACGAAAACGCAGGTAGGGTCAGACCATGGTCTGACCCTACACCAACGCATCAACGATGCAGGCGTCAAGACGGTGATGACCGGTGTGGAGCATTTCCAGCATTGTCTATAATCACCTGAATAAACCGACCCTCGTCACGTTTTCGAATGGGAAAAATTTATGCCTGCCCTGAGGGTACTCGAAGGGATGCTGCTGGAACGAAGTTAAGGCAGAAGGTCTTTGGAAATGGCGGCAGTGCTACAACAGTAGAGACCGACTACATCGGGCCGTTTCACTATGAAGATGCGGACGGCGATGGTTCGGGAGCCACAACGGCAATCCTTTTCTTTTCCCATGAGGAAGGGCGGGTACGCCGGGCGGGAAATGAGCTTGTGTATGAGTGGTTTTTGAAAGACCACCTCGGCAATGTGCGCGTAATGTTCGCCGACATGAATGGCGATGGCGGGGTGGATCCCAATCCGGTGAATGGGGAAGTTTTGCAGGTGGATCACTACTATCCCTTCGGGCTGCGGATGGCGGGGCTTTCGCTGGTGCCTGCGGTGAAAAATAGTTACCTTTTTACCGGGAAGGAGATACAAGACGAGTTGAGTTTAGGGTGGATAGACTTTGGGGCGCGGATGTATGATGCGGCGGCGGGGCGGTGGAATGGGGTGGATGCGTTGGGGGAGAAATACACGGCTTGGAGTCCGTATAATTATGTGATGGGGAGCCCGCTGATTCTTACTGATCCCACAGGAAATGACCCACATTATGATTGGAACGTTGGTGTTTACAGAGAGGAAGATGGAAGCATTGTAAACTGGGATTATGTCCAGTCTTGGATTGACAATCAAGGAGTATCTTTTAAACCTGATGCCGTAGGATTTAATATAGAAGCGGGGGTTAATGTTAGTATACCGGGAGCCACAGGAGCTTCAAAAATGGGGATTTCTTTTGTATTCTTCCAACGAGGAGCCTACAAAGGCGAGTGGTTTCAATATGCATACTTAGGCTGGGCTATTGGAATTGATTTTACTAAGGAATCTTTTCCCCGAATAAGCGATATTAGTCAAGCGAGTATTACTTCTGCTTCGTTAAAATTAGCTGACTTACTTGGCGCAAATGCAAATTTGACAGTTAGCCCTTTTTGGGCTAACTATAATGGCTCTCCAGAGGAAATTACGCCAGAGTCTTGGACTAAATGGTTCATTTCAAGCTCTGTTTCGGTTAATGGGAAGCTAGGTGTTGGAGGCTCTCTAGGAGGATCCTATTTTATTGGAGCAACCGAAGAAGAAGCATTGTATAATCCTGTGGCTTTGGTGCCTAATACAGAAAATAGATGGGATGGGAAAAGTGGAGATATTTCTATTGGAGCAGGGACCCCGGGGCTAAGTATTATCTTGAAATATGCTTCCTATTATTGGTTAGTTGACAAAAATTACTTAATGCCAACATATTATACACTTACAGATAAATCAAAAGTTCTCTTTAAATCTGGGGCGGGTTATCGGGATGTAGTAAGAAAATGGGAGAAGCAGCGATTTAAATAGATACCCTGTCCTAATTTAAATTACGAAAAGACATACGGGTTCATGTATGAATAGGATTAAACCATAAACGGAGGAATATGCCCAATAAAGGATTGTTTCTACTTAGCATAATCGTAGTTTCTTTGTTTATCTTACTGATTTATCGAACTACTGCTACCACTCAAGAGATTGCGGAAAGAGATCGCAAATACGCGAGGATAAACCAACAAGCGGATAGTATGTTTAAAACACTTGAATTTCAGGGAATCGTCAAACATGTTCATACCGGTAAATGTGGAGGACCGAAACCTTGTATCAAAAAAATCCTTTTTGTAAGGACCGATTCTCTCGGGAGTTCCGCCACTCCTTCGGTGATAGATTGGGGTTTTACTCAATTGCTCCGGTCCGATTCTAACATTCTAATTGTATATACTTATCTGAAACTGAAAGACCAGGGTGCGATCAAAATGCCGGTACATATTGGGGATGAGATTCGAAAGATAAAAGGCGATGCCACTTTTTCATTAGTATCTAAAAGATATAATAAAATTTATAAAATACCGATTGCGGTTACGATAGAAACAGACCGGGCGGAAGAGCGCGACCTTTGGGAAAAACAAACCTTTAACTTTTGAATATTGTGTTGGATTTAAGTGTCGCCTATTTATGACCATGACCGCTACTTCGCCTTCACTTACGATCCGATGAACCGCCTGACGAGCGCGAAGTACCGCGAAAAAACGAGCAGCAGTTGGAATGTGAACACGAGCCGTTACGACGTAACCAACCTCATCTACGACCGCAACGGCAATATCAAAAGCCTCCAACGCAAGGGCATGACCAACCCGGTCGCCGATCCTCCGGCTTACGGCGTCATGGACAACCTCTCCTACACCTACGAAAACAGCGGCAAAAGCAACCGTTTGCAGCGCATCAACGATGCGGGCGTCAAGACCGCTATGACGGGCGTGGAGCATTTTGTTGATGGGAATACTTCGAATACGGATTATTTGTACGACAATAGCGGCAACCTCAAACAAGACCTCAACAAGGGCATTTCTTCCATTGTC
>JANRJC010000002.1:0-154123 GCA_033764335.1 Bacteroidia bacterium
AGCCGAAAGCCCAAAGGCGTTTGACCTTGTGCCGACGACAAAGGAGGTGAATCTCCGCGAGGTTTTTCGCAAGAATCTCCGGCAATATGTGGGACGGTTGTTCCATGATTCAATATACGAAGAATTTAAAATCATTCCGCACGGTAGGGGCAGAACATTTTCTGCCCCTGTTAAACGCGGCTGGTTTCGAGTGTCTCAATCACCGGAACGGATATCCCCTTCAACTATGGGTTCCATCGCTCGTATCTGCCACTTGCGGTTGCCGCCAACCTTGTACTTGTCGCGACCGATATATTTGACGATAAATCCGCTGAAGAGTATGCCTGTAGCAATTATCAGGCTCTGCGGATCCGGAGTGTCATTCTCCAACAAGGTATTGAGGCTCGTGCCGCCAATCAGCACGCCTCCCGATATCATCGCCGTGGCGGAGTACATATTTTTGAAATACCGCCAGTAGGTTTTGTCAGTATTATACACCGCCGCTATTTCCCGAAGAGGTACATAGTCGCGATACATATTGTTGGTCTCGTCTCCGGAATTGGCAAATTTTACCGATTTGACCAACACCACCATCGAATCGTCCACGCTCTCAATAAAACCGTAATACTTTGCTTCCCCATCATGCCCCTGAAAACGGATATAATCTCCCGGGAAATATTTTACCCGCTTTAGTTTGTTTACATTTTCGACTGCAAGGATTTTCTGGCTATACCCCGAAAGGGTAATCAGGAATAACAGGCAAACGGGTATCAGTTTTTTCATCGGTGGCGGGTTTGATTGTCTAAAAATAATAAATTAATCCCAGCCCTTTCAAAAGAACTCGCAGACGGTCATATTTCATACCCGAAATCGAAAAAATTCTTGCTCGATTTCCAATTTTCATCCTATATTTGCAAACCCTGAAAAAAGCGGATGTGGCGGAATTGGTAGACGCGCTAGATTCAGGTTCTAGTGGGAGTAATCCTGTGGAGGTTCGAGTCCTCTCATCCGCACAAAAGCCGAGGCTGTCAATGACAGCCTTTTTTGTTATCCCAACCTTCCTTATTGTTTCTCTATTTCGTTTCTTTAAACAAAAGTCTTACCCCCGGATCCATGATTACTTCCGCAGGTTCGGTTTTTATTCCTATTTCGAAGGTCTCCTCTTTTTGGGAAATAGGCATTTCTATTATTTCTGATTCGGTTGTGTTTTTGCTCCGTATCTCTAGTTCAAGCGGAAATACAAAGGATTCTCCTTCCTGTGTCTGGCTCACGGTGACCCGCAATTTTTTCTTTTTACCGTCATATTTCCACTCCATTTTCAATCGGGGATGGCCCGCACGGAACAACCACTGGTCAAAAAAAAGCTTTAAATCTTTCCCCGAAACTTCTTCCATCACCTTCCGGAAATCATCGGTCAGGGCATTGCTCAGTTTGTACTTTTCATAATAGGTGCGAATGCCTTTATGAAACATCTCGTCTCCGACTTCCTTCCTCAGCATGTGCAAAATCCAACCTCCTTTTTCGTAAGAATTGGTATTGAGAAGCTGATTCAGATTGGTAATATTTTCATTTACAACAGGAAGGTCGGGGCCGGTCTGGAAAATACTTTCCCTGTCCACAGCCATTCCTTCTGCCAATCGTTTTTCTCCATAAATGGCTTCCATATAGAGGTGTTTGAGGTAGGTGGCAAATCCTTCACTGAGCCAGATATGATACCAACTGGCCTCGGAAGCGGAATTGCCAAACCACTGATGGGCGATCTCGTGGGCAATGAGTTCTTCGGAACTGCGCTCACCGGTGATAGCGGTTTCTGCATAAAAAATGTTGGAAGCGTTTTCCATGCCGCCATAACGGGTAGTGGACTGGACATTGGCGAGCTTTTCGAAGGGATATGGCCCTACATATTTTTCCATGAAGGTAAATACCTGTAAAGCCAGCGCAAAGTCATAAAACCCCGCTTCGCGGTTTTGGGGATATACCCAGGTCGAAACCGGGATGTTGTGGAGGTCGCCGACATACTCCACCGCAAATTCTGCCGCACCAAAAACCATCACCTTTGTAGGCAGGGGAACTTTGTTTTCCCACCGAGTAAGTCGTTTACCATTGCTCAGGTCGGTTTCTTCCACCAGAGCGCCATTGGCGATCACCTGGTATTTCTGCGGGGCGGTAATGGCAAAGGATACCTTCGCTTTGTCCAGCGGATGATCTACTACGGGCAGCCAGTGATGGGCGCGGTTGGGCCAGTTGTCCCCGAAAAAGGTCTTATTCCCATACAAATTCTCCGAAATAATCAGCCCGTCGGCGGGGATACCTCCGTAACGAATGACAAATGACTTCACACTTTCTGCTGCTGGAGCTTCCGGCAGTTGGATTTCGAGCTGATTCATGCGATGGGTAAAGGTCAAAGCCGTGGAATCAAGGGTAATGGCCGTGACTTTCATGCCTTTTTTGACAGTAGCAGAAGACTGATTGACCAGATCAAGCAGAAAAGTTTTTACGCCGTCTTTGGCAAATCGCACCGACACGGTGGCTTCGCCTTTGATTTCGGCATTCTGATCGTTGATTTCCAGTGCAAAAGTATATTGCTGCACGTCAATTGCCGGATTCGGAAAGGGCTGACCATAGGCAGAAATTATGCCTATGCCCCAGATTATACAGAAATAGAGGATTCGTTTCATGACCGAAAGATAGGTAAATCATACCTCTCCTGCCAATCGTTCCAATGCCATTCCCCGCGAACCTTTCAGTAAAATCAGTGCTGCATCTTTTACATCTTCTGCTACCGCCGCACGGGCTTCTTCCACGCCGCTAAACCATTTTTTAGGCCCCTTTATTCGTTCTACCGTATGCCACATCAAAGGCCCGATGCCAATAGTCATCTGTGGACTAAATTCATTGATAAATTCGCCTAATGCTGCGTGGAGTTCAATTTCGTCTTTTCCCAACTCAAACATGTCGCCGAGGATAAGTACCACTTTATCTTTCCGGAGGGAAAACAAGTTGGAAATTGCTGCCCGCATGGATGAGGGATTGGCGTTGTAGGCATCCAGCCACACTTTGTATGAACCTCTTTCCAATATCTGGCTTCGGTTGTTGGCGGGAATATAGGCCTCCAGTCCTGTGCGGATATTTTCCCGGCTTACTCCAAAGGTATCGGCTACGGCAACCGCCGCGAGGATATTCATGCAGTTGTGAAGGCCGGTAATCCGGGTGTGAATGACCAGGGGTTCGGCCCCGTTTTTAGGGTAAACGGCTACGGTCATGTGTTCAAGCTGATGGTCGCGGAGTTCGTAGTAGTAGTCGGAATGAGGGGTACCAAAAGTGATTGTTTGGGGAATCCCTTCTGCCACAGTTTTTACCCTTTCATCGGTTTCATTAAGAAAAATCGAACCGCCTCTTTCGCGAATAAAATCAAACATTTCCCCTTTGGTTTTTTGTACGCCGTCAATATTTACAAACCGCTCCAAATGGGCGTAACCGATATTGGTTATCAGGCCATGCGTAGGCTCGGCGATCTCTACCAGTTCGCGGATGTCGCCGGGCTGGTTTGCCCCCATTTCGACAATGGCAATCTCGGTATCGCGAGGCATTGCCAGGAGGGTAAGCGGTACACCGATATGGTTGTTGAGATTTCCGGTAGTAGCCCAAGCTTTTTTCCCCTGTGAAAGCGCTGCATAAATCAGTTCTTTGCTGGTAGTTTTCCCATTTGTCCCGGTAATAGCAAGGATGGGTATATCAAAGGTTTTGCGCCAGGCATGCGCCAGGTCTTGTAGGGTTTTCAGAGTGTTGTCTGTCAATAGATAACGCTCATCACCCGGCACGAGGTATTGGGGATTATCAATGACGGCCCAGGCAGCCCCCTGTTCGAGTGCTGCAGCAGCGTATGCGTTTCCGTCAAACTTGTCGCCGCGAAGAGCAAAAAAAATATCTCCCGACCTTACCTTCCGGGTATCGGTGGTGACGGCGGGGTTTTGCAAGTATATATTGAGCAGGTCTGTGATCTTAATCATAGATGCGAAGTTATAACTTTGGATAAATTGCACGTAAATCTTTGTACTTTTAAGTCAAAAACAAATCATGCTTTTTCAACGGTTTTTTCTTTTTTCTTTGACCATTGTCATGCCATTATGCTTTCAGGCGCAAAACTATCATCTGAGCAACGGCATAGCGGCCTCCGATGACACGGGTAAGTTGCTAAAATCGGCCTGGGCCGGGGGAAATAATAATACACAGTTTGGCAACCTCGACCTCAACTTCGACGGGAAAAAAGACCTTGTGGTATTCAACCGAGACGGGGAAAAATTTAGTGTCTATCTCAACACCGGGAATGTGGGAGAAGTCCGATATGAGTACTCCGCCGCCTTTGAGTCTCGTTTTGACAGTTGTAAATGCATACAGTGGATGTTGATCAAAGATTACAACGGCGATGGAAGGGAAGATATATTTTGCGGGGCGGGTTCCGGGGAAAATATTGCGGTTTATAAAAATATCGTCTATGGAGGGGATTCGGTGGGTTTTGAGCTTACTTACGATCGGTTAAAATCTTTGTCAAATACCCTTCAGAATCTCTATCAGGATCGAACAGATATCCCGGCGATTGTGGATGTGGATTATGATGGCGATCTCGACATCATCAGTACACAGGCGGGTTTTAATCTCGTAGCTCTTCACCGCAACCGCGCAATGGAAAATTTTGGGAATCCGGATACACTGGTTTATGTAAAAGACTCTTTCTGCTGGGGTCATTTTATCGAAAGTAGTTCCACCAATTTGCTGACCGTAGCTGACACGATATTTTGCCCTCGCGGCGGTGACGGTGGCGGTACAGGCGACTCCCGACATTCAGGAACTACCCTCCTGGTTTTGGATACCGATGGGGATTCTTTGGTCGAATGCCTCATCGGCGATGTCTCCTACCCTACTGCCGCCCTTCTGAAAAACGGCGGAGAAATTGACCACGCTTTTATGACATCGGTGGAATACAATTACCCTCAGGCGGATTCTTCCATTGATGTGCAGTTGTTTCCTTCTTTTTTTCACCTAGACCTCAACAACGACCAAATCCGCGACCTCGTAGTCACTCCCAACGAACCCATCGCCGGCGAAAATATCAACGGCTCCGTTATTTACCTGAATGAGGGTTTGGATGATGTGGTGGATTTTCGTTTCAATGGCCGCGGTTTTATCACAGGCGACCATCTGGACGTGGGGGAAAAAGCTTCTCCGGCTTTTTTTGACTACAACAATGACGGGTTGATAGATTTTGTTCTGGGCGGAGGACTTACGATTTATAAGTTTCAGGATACTTTTAAGATGGAAATCCAATTTCATCTCTACGAAAATACCGGTACACCGGAGAAACCCGCTTTCAAATTGAAAAGCCGCGACTACCTCGGGCTGAATTCACTTACCCCGCAGATTTATTTCGCGGCTCCGGCTTTTGGCGATCTCGACGGGGACGGCGACAAAGACTTGGTGCTGGGTAATTCGCTCGGCACGTTATTCTATTTTCAGAACGTAGCTGCCCCGGGCACGCCCGCCAATTTTCAGCTTTCAACGGATCCGTTTCTTCGCGACATCAATGGAGACTCGTTGGATGTGGGATCGCTGAGCGGCCCGACTTTTTACGATATTGACAAAGACGGAGACCTGGACTTATTTGTGGGAAATGCGTTTGGGCAAATTTATTTTTACCAAAACAACGGCGGCCCCACTTCGCCGCAGTTGAGTTTTGTGACTAATCAGTGGGGACAAATCAAAGAAGCCAATCAATACGGTTCCTTTTTTTCCGGTGGGGCAAAACCCTTTTTTGCCAATATTGACGAGGACACCAACGATGAGCTACTGGTCGGATCCGAGGCGGGTTTTGTCTCCATCTACGAGGATTTTTCCCAGGCACTGACAGACACCGTGCCGCGTACCGGTTACCTGCTAGACTATCGGTTTGGCTGGTTTGCTGCACCCGCAGCAGCGGTTTTGGATACTTCGGGGAAAAACACCCTTCTCGTCGGGAATGAGCGCGGAGGGGTGATGTTGGTCTCAAAAAATCCCAACACAACGGGGCCGTTAGCGACCGAACGGGAACTATACCGGGAAAAAGTGAAAGTTTTTCCCAATCCCACCCAAGGTTGGGTCGAAGTAGTTTGGGATATTCCCGGTTTTGCCCCCCAACAATCCGAAATCACCGTTTTCACCGCGATGGGGCAGAAAGTAAGTGAGACAAAAGGTTTCGGCAGCACCTTTCGGATAAACCTTTCCGGACAGGCATCGGGCATGTATTTTCTCCGCATAAACAGCGGCGGGCACACCGGCCAGGTGAAGGTATGGGTCGGAGGGGGAGAATAAAAACGCTCTTCACCAAACCAAAACCCCGACGCCCATATTGATCGAAAAACCAAAAATGCCTCGCAGGCGCGTGGTCGAAACGTCCTTCAGATGTTGTTCATGCGGAATTGCCCGATGGTTGTCCAAACCTTTAAACAGCCAACCGCTGTGTAATCCCCAATGGTAGGTAATGCGTTTACCGAAAACGTGTTGGGTGCCAAACGATATGCCCACAATCAGGTCTGATGACCGGCCCAAATCGGTGCGACCATCGGGATAAAACAACTGATCCAAATCCGTCATCCGATAACGGGTGTATAATACTTCCAGTTTCTGATACGGGCCGATAGGAGCGATATTTCCTCGCTGGCGAAAGGTATAAGATTTCATAAAAATCCCCACATCTGATCCATCAATCCGCATAAAACCATAACTACCCCGAAAATGGTAATCGGTTCGGGTTTGAAAACCGTTAAACGTCAATCCTGCCGAAAACCTTCGGGAAAGTACGTATTCACCCGACAGTCCCACCCGGTAGTTGAAGCGGAAAGGATAATTTTCGTCCAAAACCAGAAAAAAATTGGGGAAGGTATAAGTATCAAACGTGAGAATGGCTCGTTTCCCTACATATCCCGGAGGTTGTGCCGGAAGGCAGCATATAAACAGAAGCATCAGGTTAAAAAGAATAAACAAATGCCGCATCCGGTTCGGAATTCATAGGTCTCTCTCTCTAATAAACACTAAGTTTTTATTTTCCACTGCCAAAACTCCCGCCACGGGTACCGCTCATCAGATAATAACTCCGAAAGGTCGTACTCAGGCAATCTCCGTTGCGATTGCGGTAGTAGTCCGGGCAGTTTTCCCGAATCTCCTTCATCGTTTGTTTATCTTTGAGTCCGCCAATTCCCCAGCCCATAGATGAGCCTACATAAGTGGCCAGGCCAAATCCGCTAAAAATCAAAACCAACAGTATTTTTGTCAGACTACTCATAAGCGGTTAAAACTTTTTAGTTAAACACTTCCTTTTCGGGAAAAAGCAATAAACGTAGGTATAGCCAGAATAATCAGTCCTAAAATAAAATAACGGCTCAGCAAAATTCCCTTTTTTAATTCGATCTTCATCGTACCCGAGGACTCCGGAATACCGGTTTCTACATTTTTGTACAACTCCAGGTGATAATTTCCCGGTTCTTTCAGGCGAAAAACTTTGGAAACAGACATGTCGCTTTCCGTCCAGCTTTCTCCGTCTTCGTAACCGGCATAATAATAAAAATCGTTCTCCACAGTACTTATCGCTCCGGAATCGGCGTCCATGATATAAGCAAATGCGTAAAATTCGCTGTTTTGTGTCATAAATTCGACCTCCATATCCAGGCTGAAAAGGCCGCCTTCGTCAACGACAATATCCTGAGAAACTACGGGTGAGGAAGAATTCAGGTTTTGGATTTCAAAATCCTGGCGGAATACCGTTTTCCCGGAATAGGCAATGGAATAAATCAGCATCACCAGCAAAGCTACCATAGAAAGACTGGAGACCTGAAACACAAACCGCCATTTTCCTTCGGATTCGCGGAGTTTTTCGATTTCTTCATTATTGCTGAAAGCCTCGATGAGTTTGCGGCGGGAAACGGGTACTTCGCGAAAAAACTCAATTTCTTTGATGGATGCACCGTCCTTTTCCAGCCGCCATTCCACACTGTATTCGATGCCGCGGTCGCGGTACATCGCAAAGCGGAGCCGGTCGCCGGTAGTAATCCGGTAGTTGGATTCTCCTTCAAAATGAATGATTTCGGCATCGCCATATTCCCGCACAATCTGCGGGCTTTGTTTTTGGAAAAGACTCATTCGCAGATTCGAGGGCAGGAGACTCGGCGTTTCGGGAATAATTTCCTCCGAAATCAGGTATCCCTCTTTGTCTTCGATAAGGTAAAAATACGTCCGGTTGGCGTCAATCATCAACCATTCGTCAAATATCCAGGTCTCATTAGAATAACCGGTTTCGCCGTCTTCGGCCCAGTACTCCTTGTATTTCATGCGCACACGGGTACGGGCAATGACCTGATAAGTTTTGCCGTTGAATGTCCCGGTCATGCCCAGCCGGATAAACGAAAGCGGGTGGTAGCGGTCGGGTTTACCGAGAGCCGAGAGTATTTGATGTTGTTCCGAATTTACATCCAGCACCGAACCACAATACTGGCAGGCGATATTTTGCGCACGGGGATTGAGGACACTGAGCGAGGCTCCACATCCGGTGCAGTTAAACTGTTTGACAGTCGCGAGTTTTTCCTGTGTAGTGATGGTGGTCATTTTTTGAGTCCCTTAATTATAAGCTCATTTCCTCCAAACTAAATAACTGGCCGGTAAAAATCACTTTTTCATCGGGCAAAAGTTCTACACTTACCACTTTTCCATTCCAGACACCGTCCACGAAGTCGGCGGGTTCGCCGGGGATAATGCGAAAGGGCAATTCGCCCTCTCCGCCGTTGACGGTGGCTTTACTTTTGGAAGTAATAAAAACCGGTTCCCAGTTGCCGCAAAGGTCGTTCCATTCTCCTACGGTTATGTCTTCGAGAGAAAGCGAATCGCTGATTTCTTTGGTTTCGTGAAAAAGGGTAAAACTTCCGTCGTCTTCCTGAATCCAGCCTTCGTTTCCGTTGTCGAGGTATTGGATATACCATTCGTCCCAAAAACCGTCCTCATAGTCTATCCTCACTTTTCCCAGTACCAGAAATTCCCTGCCACCGATTTTTCCCGTCTGCCCGATAGTCAGCACGGAACCATAGTCAATGAGCAAATGTTTTTCACCGGCAGCTTTCAGTGTGTCGGCATTGAGGTGGCTGGTCTGGCCACAATGAGCACAGATCAGGGTTTTAGAACCGGGGTGTTTTTGTTTTACCGGTGCTCCACAAGAGGGACATGTAAATTCTCTTTCAAACATAGTTGCCATTAGGAATGAGTTCCTGACAAAAGATTGATCCTATCTGGAAAAGGTTGTTAAAAATACATTTCAATCCCCCCACTTCCAAATACAGATTAATCCTCCATCCGGGCAAAAAGTAGGACAACGGCATGGGCGATCATGCTTTCTTCTTTTCCCGGGGCATCCATTTTTTCGTTGGTAGTAGCTTTGATAGAAATATTTTCAGTTTCGGTTTCCAGTATTTCGGCAATGATTTGTTGCATGGCCGGAACATGAGGATTGATTTTGGGTTTTTCGGCGATCACGGTACAGTCGAGGTTTCCGAGGACATACCCTTTTTCTTTGACCAGGCGGTAGGCGTCTTCGAGGAAAATACGGCTATCGGCATTTTTGTAGCGGGGATCGGTATCGGGAAAATGAAAACCGATGTCCCGGAGGTTTAGTGCTCCGAGCATCGCATCACAGATAGCATGCAAAAGCACATCCGCGTCAGAGTGCCCCAGTAGCCCTTTGTAATGCGCAATTTCGACGCCGCCGAGGATAAGTTTTCGCCCTTCGGTAAGCCGGTGGGTATCATAGCCGTAGCCAATTCGGATCGGATTCATAAGAAATCAATTTCCACAAAATAAGGAAAAATAATTACGAAAAATGCCGGTAAAAACCTTCATCGGCCCAGGCGAGCATCGCTCTGTCGCCGGAAGTATCGCCGTAGGCGTATTTTTTTTCGATCACTTTATCGGTAAGTGCTTCGTCCAGCCGACGCACTTTTTCCGATCCTTTACAGTTTTTGCCGAGGATTTTTCCGGTAAATATTCCTCCGGAAATCACCGGTTCGGTCGCAATCAGGCGGATCCCCTGACTTTCTGCCCATGCCTGTACCCAAAAACGCAGGGACGCAGTAACCAGGTAACAAATATGCCCCTGCGACTGATGCCAACGGAGTCGCTCCACGGCGGAGGGAATCAGGATAGCGGGGATTTTTTCACGGGCAAAGGAAACACCCGCCTCAAATAACGATTCAGCAGACATTCCCCCGAAAAATTTTTTCAGCATCGTCTCTTTTGCTCGCTGCTCCGATACAAGCTTCAACTTTAACAAAACGAGTAAGGGAAACAAAACCACCATTCCCCGAAAAAAAAACCAATCGCCTCTCACATACCGGATAAAAGCCAGCATAGAATCCTTACGGGTAAGGGTTCCGTCAAAATCAAAAGCGGCAAGGGTATAACTTTGCGGCTCAGGCACTTTGGTCAAGATAGTCGCTCACTTCACGGGAAATAATCTCAAAATTGGCGAGTTGGACAAACTGGTTGACCCGACCATTGATCTGGGCCATCGTAAGCCCCTGAAGTTTTTCTGGCCCAAATTTTTCCACACAAAAGCTGGCCATCGCACTTCCGTAAATAATCGCCCGTTTCATATTCTGGAAATTAACAATACCTGTGCGGGCAATATACCCGATAAAACCTCCGGCAAAGGTATCGCCGGCCCCTGTCGGGTCAAAAACCTCTTCCAAAGGCAGACCGGGTGCAGAAAAAATCTCCTCTCCGTGAAACAACAGCGCGCCGTGTTCCCCTTTTTTAATGACGAGGTAAGAAGGCCCAAAGGTCATGATTTTATGAGCTGCCTTTACGAGCGAGTACTCTCCAGACAATTGCCGCGCCTCTTCGTCATTGATGACAAGTACGTCCACCAATGCAAGCGTTTCAAGCAAGCTGTCCATTGCAATATTCATCCAGAAGTTCATCGTATCCATGACGATCAGTTGCGGGCGTTTGTGCAGGCGCTCGATCACCTGGCGCTGAACCTCCGGGGAAAGGTTGCCGAGCATCAGGTATTCGCAGTCTTGATAAGCATCGGGGATTACCGGGTCAAAAGTGCCCAATACGTTCAGTTCGGTAGCGAGAGTATCACGGGTATTCATATCGTTGTGGTAACGACCAGCCCAGAAGAAGGATTTTTCATCCTTTTTGATTTGTACACCACGCAGATCAACGCCATGATCGCTCAGCATTTTCATATCGGCGTCGAGAAAGTCGTATCCGACTACCGAAACCGCATTGACCGGATTGGTAAAATAAGATGCTGCAAGCGAGATATACATCGCCGCGCCGCCGAGAATTTTATCGGTTTTACCGAAAGGCGTTTCAATCGCATCAAAAGCCATAGATCCAACAACAACAAGACTCATATCATTTTTTTACGGGTGTAAAATCGGCGACAAAGGTAGAATATTTTTTATAGAGTTTCATCCTTCGGCCAATAACTCCGCATAAGGTATTGCTTCCCAGTCGGAGACGGTGCGGGTTTTCGAAGAAAAGCTAATACCTACCGCCGTTACCGGCTGTGTTCCGTCTAGGTAGGCGGAGCCGTAGCGTTTTTCCCGAATTTGGGCCAATGCTTCGGCGACCGGCGCGTCGAGTTTAAATTCCATGACATAAACACCGGTCTTGCTGTGAACCACCGTATCCACGCGCCCCTTTGAGGTACTTACTTCTGACTGGGTGAGCAGGCCCAACCCCTGAAACGTCAAGTGCAAAACCGCGTGGAAAAATCCCTCCCGTTTTTCATCGAAAAGTTGATAGGGGATGGTGGAAAACAGCGTATCTATCAGTCCGATCAGTCGGGGCATGTCCTGCGCGTCGAGGGCACGTTTGAGGTTAACCATGAGGGGATAACTATCGGAGGTATTGTCATGCCGAAATTCTCCCAAAAGATAACGATACATCGAGTCGCGTACCTCCCAATTAGGATACCCTAGCGTGTAAAGCCTGATTTCGGGGTCATAGGCGCGGAGGGTAAGGTAGCCCGTCTGGAACATCAACGACTTCCAATCCATGTTTTCAAGGGTATAGCTATTAAAAATATCATCGCCCGCTTCCAGATGCGAGATATCATACTCAAACTCTTGGCGCAGCAATTTTAAGAGAAAGGTCGGCGTCCCAGAGTCCCACCAATAATTGGCAAAACGATACGAATCAAACAAAATCAGAATCGAAAAAGGGTTGTACACCGGTTTGCCGATTTCCCACTGATAGCCGTTGTACCAATGCTGAATCGCGGTCGTTACCTCGGACAGTGTCATCTTGTGTTTTTGAGCCAGCGCCGGGTATTCGGAGCCAAAATACGTCTCCATTTCTTCGGGCGTATAACCGGTCAGGGTGGCGTGACGGGGGTGAAGGGTGATGTCTTTCAAATTGTTGAGATCCGAAAACAGCGACACTTTGCTGAATTTGGACACCCCGGTAATCAGAAAAAACCGGATAAACGGGTCGCAGTCCTTAATGACGGAGAAAAAATTTTTCAGAATATCCCGGTGGATTTCCGCTTGGGGAAGGTCTTCGATATAATCCACCAGTGGTTTGTCGTATTCGTCAATGAGCAAAACCAGTTTTTGGGGGCCTTTGCCCAGCGCCTGAATCAGTTCACGGAACCGTCCGGATAAACCGACGTTTTCCAGCGTAAGGTGATACTGCACCGCCGCTTCATTGACTAAGCGCAGGAGAGCCGCTTCCAGGCCAATATCCTTGTAGCCGGAACTGCTGAACGAAAAGTGTACTACGGGGTGTGCCACCCAATCATATTCGGCCTCCCGATCCACCCACAATCCCGAAAAAAGTTCCCTTCGGCCCTGAAACAGGTATTTCAGCGTGGAGAGCAGCAGCGACTTCCCAAACCGCCGGGGGCGGGAAAGAAAGAAGTATTTCCCGCTTTGAGCAAGCTCATAGATATCGCGGGTTTTGTCCACATACAGATACCCCCCTGTACGGATTTCGGAGAAGTCCTGGACGCCGATTGGGTATTTTTTCATAACGCTAAGATACAGATAATTTACCGGAAACCGGCTCACAACTTCTTGCCGGGTATTTTTTCTGGGTAAGCCGGGAAACAACTATTATCGTTATTAACCCACTCACCATAGCGAAAGTGCGAAAAGGAAACAATACGACTCCGTCTTCGATCATGGGATAGGGTAAAATAGCCGGAAGCCCCAGGGTGACATCGCCACCACCAAAGCGGAAGACAGCCGCCACGGCAAACCCGGCAACGGCGCCCGGAGTATTGGCTTTGGGATCAAACATGGCGCAGGCCAGTGCCGGAAACAAAAGGCAATACACAAAGTCGCTGCACAATGCCCACAGGGCATACACGGAATCCACTTTGAGAGCCAGTAGGGTTGCCGCTGTTCCCACAATCAATATACTCCGCTGCACAATTTTTTTTAACTCAACCTCCGATAAATCGGGTTTTACCAGTGGACGCCAAACATTCCATGCCGCCAGGGAACTTGCCGAAAGCATCGAAGAATCAATCGAAGACATAACCGCCGCCGCAACCGTAGCCAGACCGATCAAAGCCATAACCGGGGAAGTCAGATGGCGAAATACATAAGGAAGTGTGCCTGCTGTCGTTTCCGGCCCCGGTAGTCCGAGTGCAGCCCAGTCGGTCGTCCCCCCCACCATACCTATAAGAGCCGCTGGCACGGCTACAACGAGACAGATAATTCCCGCTAAAATAGACAACCACATCGCAGCGTTTTCGCTGCGCGTGGCAAGCACTCGCTGAAAATACACCTGCCAGGGTATTCCCCCCAACATCAGCAACAGTGCAGTGTCCCACCAGTTCCAATAATAATTTCCCAACGCGGAACGCGAAGGAAACAAAGAAGCCGCAGCCCCATAACGGGCCGAATAGGTTTCCCAAAGGGTAGTAATCCCGCCCGCATGTGTCAACACAACCGGCAGCACCACAAAAAGCCCCAAAGTGAGCATACAAAGCTGAAGCACATCGGTATAAGCCACTGACCGCAAACCTCCAAGCGTGGTGTAGGTAACCGCCACTGCCGCAGAAACGATAATCGAAGCTTCCAGCCCAAGGTCCAGAATAATGGAAAAAGTGGTTCCTAAAGCCGTGAGAATCGCAGCGGTCCAAAAGATTTCCCCGGAAACTGCCGGAAGAAAAAACAAAGCGGTAGCTCTCTTTCCGTACCGCTGACTCAGCGGATCAAGCATCGTACGAAATTGAAACCGGCGCATCTTGCGGGCAAAAAACAGCCCGCCAAGTATAAGGCTGACGGCGTATCCCCAGGGTGCCTGCACCCAGACCAGACCATTCTGAGAAGCATACTCCGCCGTTCCGTTGATATACCCCCCGTCAATCCAGGTAGCCGCCATGGTCATTATGCCTACCCACAAAGGAAGTTTCCGACCCGCGAGAAGAAAAGAATCCGGATTGTCTCCCGGCTTTTCCTTTCCCGCCCACAGCCCTACGGCAAAAATCATCAGGTAAAAAACCATTATCACCACCAGCCCCAGCCAGTTGAAGTCGGGACGAAACCAGGTAATGCCCCCCACCCCCGCACAGAGAATAACGGCCACCCATAAAATCCTTGTTCGGTTCAGGTAGAGGTTTGACATAAGTATTTTTGTTTTTTGTAACTTGCCGGAATAAGCTTTGAGGAATTGTCTGACATATATAAAAAAATAATTGCCTGGGGTGTGCATATATTCACGTCCCTCGGGCTGATTACCGGGTTTCTTGCACTTATTGCCACCGGCGAAAAAAACTGGCAGGAAGCCTATTTCTGGCTATTTGTCTGCTTTATCATTGACGGTGTTGACGGAAGCCTGGCCCGCAAATTTAGGGTAAAGAAAGTTTTGCCCTACATGGACGGCAAAAGTATTGATTTTGTCATAGATTTTGCGACTTACGCCATTATTCCGGCATATTTTTTTTACCAGGCAGAAATGGTTTCGGAAGCATGGATGTATCCCTGCCTGACAATCATACTGATCGTCTCAGCGATTTATTATGGGAAAGAAGGCATGGTAGCCGACAACCAGTATTTTGTGGGTTTTCCGGTACTGTGGAATCTGGTGATATTTTATGCCTTTTTTGTCTTTCACAATCAGCCTCGGTTGACCGTAGCGATGGTATTCTTTTTTGGGGTATTACATTTTATTCCCATCAAATTTGCCTATCCCAGCCGATCACGCCGGTATTTTTTCCTCCATCTTCTGGTGTCGGTAGTCTGGTTTATCGCTGGAGGGTATATTCTGTATAAATTTCCCGACCGCTCACCCTTATGGGAAGGTATCGCCCTCGGTGCAGGAGTCTATTTCGGTATAATTGCCCTATTGGATACATGGGGTACAAAAAACCCGTCAGTACCAGAAGCACTGACGGGCCAGCAAAGAAAATAACAATCTTTCTTATCGCTCTACAGCAATGGTGCTGAGGCGTTTTATGTTTTTAGGATCCGCATAATCATACTGAGCAATCCCGTCTTCACCGACCATAATCAACACCCCTTCGTTGGGAATCAGGTCATAACCTTCCATCGCAGGGAAATTGGCCAGTTGGTTGTCGCCCACTTTTTCGGGGTTGGTAGCATCAAATACGCGAAGTCCGGAAGCTCCATCCGCAATAAAAAGCAGGTTTCCATCAAGTCCGAGGCCCGCGGGTGCAGTCATGGGGAAAGATTTCACGAGGAAAGGCAGCCGGGGTTCGGAGATATTGAGCACGTCAAGCTGGTTGGCAAAACCATCACCGCACGGGTTGTCGTTGCCGCCGCGCAGGGTTACATAAGCATATCCGTCTTTGGCGGTTACAGGGTCACAAGCCGTTACGTGCTGGAAGTTGGAGAGGAAAACGGGTCTTACCGGATCCACTGCATCGTAAATCATCATACTGCTGGTAGAACCGATCATGAGAAGGTTGTCCATGCTAAAAATCATTTCGGCCTCACCGCCCCACAGTTCCAGATCAAGGGTATTCATACGGGAAGGGCTTTCACAGACCGAAGCGTTATATACCACCATCTGGGTAGGAGTAACCACATACATATAGTCATCGCTGACAGCAAAACGGGACATTGAACCGCCTTTACCCGGTGTAGCCGGATTGATGGTACGGGAAGTGGCTCCGTTCATGGAAGCGATGGTCGTAGCATCGGCCTGATTGTCCAGCCAAAGTGTGGGAATACCTGTTTCACAATTGTATTTTTCCGTGGCGATTTCCTGAACCCATTCCACCACTACACCTTTGTTGGCGTCGGCAGTATAACCCCGGTAGGAAACGATATGGGGAAGTGCATTCTCCACACGATTGATCAATTGGGGTTGTGAGGGGTTGTTTAGGTCAAATACCAAAAGGTCAGTGCTGGAATCGAGGTACAATTTGTCGCAATTAAAGGCGATATCATAGTTACCCGGCACATTAATATAGGCAATGGCCACGGGGCTTTCCGGATTTTTATTGTCAAAAATGTGTACTCCTTTGGCTATTTCACTCACAAAGAGGTAGTTGTCTTTAACATATATTTTTCCGGGGTTCTGTACGGCTTGGGGAGCCTCTACGGAAACTGCGTTTCGGAAATCTTCCAGAGACATATATACCGGTGAGTATCGGCTAAAAGTGTATTCGAGATCACACTTGTCCTCTACGCATCCGGTAAGGGATACCGTTGCCAGCAATAGTGTTGCCGTCAAAACTCTCATAATGTTTGTGCGGATTTTCATAGGTTAAAAATTAGGTAAATAAAATTTAAGCAGCGATTTTAATCTTTCAGACGTCTCCGTTAAAAAAAACGCTGCCATCTAAAACGATTTTTCTGCATACTGTCTAAAATTAGGAATCTATGCCTAAAGGAAAAATACTATTTTTTTTGCATATATACCACAATGACTATCCTGATAAGTTTAGGGATGAAGCGGATGTCTATTTTAAGTTTCCCATTATGAAAATTTTTTCTTTTTTACGGGCAATGACTCTCCTTGTAACTCTGATGGCAGGGTTTTATGCGACTTCATCGGCTCAGCGGATTGATGAAGAAGACGTAATTTATTTAAAAAATGGAAGCATTATCCGTGGACAGATTTTGGAGCAGGTGATCGGGGATTATGTAAAAATTGAACTTGTAGGCGGAACGATTTTTTCCTATACAACCGAAGAAATCGAAAAAATTACCCGTGAACCCGCCAAGTATTCCTACATCAAACTTAAATATCGCAACGATTTTCGCCCGGTGATTTTCCGGGAAAAAGGCATCTATAATATACTTTCCTTTGGACTGGGCTTCAGCGAAGGGCGCTGGGGGCCGGAGGCGGTTCCCACGCTTCAATATCGCATGGGTTATCGCTTTCATCACCTACTCAATGTCGGCGCAGGTACGGGACTGGATCCCTACAATCGGGGTCTGATTACTCCGTTTTTCCTCGATATTCATGGAGAATTGGAAAAAAAACGTATCGCCCCTCATTACTTTGCGAATGTGGGTTACGGAGTGGGGTCTTCTTCCACCTGGGGTACGCTTGTTTTTGACGGAGGACTAATGGGCCATGCCGGAGCCGGACTCAAACTCAGCACCCGTTCCCGCAACGAATGGTATTTTACCGTCGGTTATAAGTTTCAACATTCGTATCAGGAGTTTGAAGACTGGGAAATCCTATGGAACAACTGGAACTGGAACAACGGCAACCCGCCCGTATTGGAACCCCCCATTGTAAGAGGTACCCGCCTCTATCAAAAAGTCGTCTGGCAGATTGCCTGGGGATTCTGAAAAATCATTGGGTAATTTTTTACACCAAACATGAATGATCTATGAGCCGTATCTATTTTTTCTTTCTCGCAGGGGCCTTTTGCCTGGGTTTGACAACTGCCTGGACAAATGTTATTGGGCAGATATACAACATGGAAAATGTCATTTACCTCAAAGATGGCAGCGAAATCCGGGGCTGGATTCTGGAGCAAATACCCGGCGAATATGTCAAAGTCGAGCTTGTGGGCGGGAGTATTCTCGTTTACCGGCAGAGTGAAATTGAAAAAATAACCAGCGAACCCACCCGTTACTCCCGAATTATTCGAAAGTATAACACCAAACCGCAGGGAATACAATACCGCGATCGCGGCCTCTACCATTTTGTCGCCACCGGCTTCACCACCAATGATAATATGTGGGGAGGAAGTCAGTTGGATGTAAGTTTAAACTATCGCGCCGGATATCGCTTTAATCAATATCTCGGACTAGGACTGGGAGTCGGAATAGACGAATATGATTCCGGCGGCATCGTTCCGGTTTTTGGGGAAGTTTCGGGAGATTTGTTGCGTAGAAAACGTACACCGTTTTATCTGGCTCAGGCCGGTTACGGCATCGGTGTCTCGACGACCTGGATTGCGGACAACCTGGAGGGTGGCCTCTATTATCACCTGGGTGCCGGTCTAAAAGTTCGCACCCGAAGCCGGGCTGAGTGGACATTTACGATGGGTTATAAGTCCCAGCAAATGACCGAAACACTGGTACAGTGGATAGACTTTAACCGCGAACCGGTGCGCACCGTGAGAGAAAGAACCGTGCGCGGCATTGTTTATCAGGTTGCTATTGGATTCTGACCTGGGTTTTAAATCAACTATTTACAGAAATTTTTCCTTCAGGAGTGTGGCAAGAATAGGCACACCTATTGAGCCACGCTCCTGAATATAGTGAATGTTGCGTGCCCCGGAAATCGGAGGTTTGTGAGGGTCCACCACAAAAACCGGAGCGTAGGGAGGAGCAACTTCGAGCAGTCCTGCGGCGGGATATACAACAAGAGAAGTACCGATAACCGCGACGATATCGGCCCCGGCCATCAGTTTTACCGCCTTAGTAATGAGCGGAACTTCTTCCCCAAACCAGACGATATGCGGGCGCAGTTGTCCGCCGTCGGGAGCGGTATCGCCGAGGTTTATATCCCCTTCGACATCAACGATATAAGAGGAATCGGTCACACTTCGCATCTTGTTGATTTCACCGTGTAGGTGGAGAATATGAGCAGATCCCGCTTTTTCATGCAAGTCATCTATATTTTGAGTGATGATTTGGACTTCAAAATGCGCTTCGAGTTCTGCCAGGGCATAATGCCCGGCATTGGGTTGTGCGAGGCGCGCCTGGGCGCGGCGTTCATTGTAAAACCGGAGCACGAGTTCGGGATTGCGGGCAAAACCACCGGGCGAAGCCACTTCAAGGATATTATGTCCTTCCCATAAACCGTCGGAACCCCGGAAGGTTTTGAGGCCACTTTCTGCGCTGATTCCTGCACCCGTTAGAACAACAAGTCTTTTCATGATATTTTCCGAAAGTTTACGGATACAAAGATACGGGTTGGTGAATGGAACAAGCGGAAAATATGGAAAAATTTATATTTTCCGTTTCCTTTTTCTTTAATGTTGACTAGCTTTGGTTTTTAAAATTTACCCGAAAAATTATCAGTCCCATGACATTAGCCGATACCACCGCAGCAGTCGCCAAAATGGCAGGAGCCGCCGACAGCATAGGTTCTACGATCAAATTTGCCTTTAAAGGAGGGGAAGGGGTGATTTACCTCGACGGTTCAGGCGATCCGAACAGCGTTTCGAATGAAAACAAAAGTGCAGATTGCACGGTGACGATTGATTTTCAGGATTTTAACGACCTGATTTCCGGCAACCTCAATCCAATGGGCGCATTTATGAGCGGCAAACTCAAAATTGATGGCGACCTGGGCGTAGCGATGAAACTCAGCTCGCTGTTTGGGTAAGAGATTCGAGAAGAAATGAGCCGATAGCGGCTTCGCCTCCAAAATCACCCAAAAGGGTAATTGAATCGCCTCCGGCTTTTGGAGAGCTTGCAGGAGTTTTTACAACAAAATCTCCTGACAAATGAAAAATCTCATTACAATCCTCCTCCTATGCCTGAGTGGCTTATCTGCTTTTGCTCAAAGCTCCATTCCGATCCGCGAAACGGCGCGTTTTCCCGACAGTGTGCTACATACGGGTTCTGCGGTACTGCCTGACGGCAAAGTGATCGTATGGGGCGGACAAAAACAGGTATTTGCCCCCAATGGCAAAATCTGGCTCAGTAAAAAATCCTATATCTATGATCCTGTACCAGAAACCTGGGCTGCAGGACCAGACCTCCATGCTGAGGTTGTCAACCCTACGGTTGTAACCCTTCCCAATGGCAATATCGTCTCGATGGACGGACAGGGTTATAAGGCTATTTTCACCATTGACAGCATTATGCAGCGTACCCATGGGGTGGAAATGTACGATGTAACTACCCAGACTTGGGTCGAACTGGATACAGTACCTTTTGGCAACTCGCCTTATACAGGCACATCCGCAGTTGTTACACCCGACAGCAATATATGGCTTACTTCCACCAACGGTGATTACGCCACCTTTGATACAAAAACGATGTTGTGGACCGACCAAACCGGGCTTTTCGGGCCGCTGGATGCAGGAGGCCGCCCGATTGTGGTACTCGACAATGGCATCCTCTTTCACACCGGTGCCGGGGGACAGTATTACGATATTTCAACTCAAATCATC
The DNA here is from genome assembly GCA_033764335.1 of Bacteroidia bacterium. GTDB lineage: Bacteria > Bacteroidota > Bacteroidia > J057 > J057 > JAGQVA01. Next base: position 20,570 of record JANRJC010000002.1, read on the forward strand.
ACTTATGCAGATCCGATCATTCCTATGTATCCTGCAAATGTGGTCAAACTTGAGGACGGGAGGATACTCACCTGGGATGATGGTTTTTCTTTTAGTCAAGAAGCTATTATGGTCAATGCTACCGGGACCGGATCTTCCATCACCGATAGCCTGATCATTCCCGGGCAGGCTACGACAGGAGCCTTGATGCCTGACGGAAAAGTATGGGTTTTGGGTTTGGGGGAAGTGCAAGCACCTTATACGCTGTTGCAAATTTTTGATCCCACGACTGACACATGGTCTTCGCCGGGCACTTACAATTTCCGACCGGAAATCCTTACCGGCTACCACCTGCATCTGCTTCAGGATTCCAGCCTCGTGGTGATTACCACCACTAAAACGGCCTCTTATCGCATCAATGCCGGGGAAAGTTCCACCCGAATGGAGGATCGGCTGCCGTTGTCAGACTGGAATCTGCTCTATGAAGCGCAGCAGCATACCCTGCGGATTCAAGCAGTGGGACAAACCGGTAAAACCGCCGTGAATTTCAGCCTGATGGATTTACAGGGAAAAATACTGATTCACCAACAAGGCATCGTTGCCAATACAGAAATCCTCCTAAATTTTATTCCCGCAGGAATTTATATCGCCCGGCTTTTAGGGGAAAATGGTAGTTGGCAGGTGAAAAAAATCCGGGTAAATTAACGACTGTTAATTTTATAAGGGCTGCTTTTACCTTCTATTTTAAACGCTATATAGTGGCGGATATCTAGTCCTTTTTGCTTTGCCCAAGCGCGAAGTTTAGCCGAAGATCGGAAACGGTCATAAGGCAGGCGACGTTCTACGGCTGCACTGATATGGACAAAAACCAATTCTCCTTCGGGCGTACTTTTGGCCAAGCGAACATCCTGAACCTTGATGTTTTGATAGATTTTTTTGAAAAGAAGTACTGAGTCATCTATCAAGGAAGGGGAGAGCGAATAGGTCAGTTCTTGCAGAATCTGCTTGGGGTTGGAAGATTGCAAAGATTCAAAATGTTTTACCACAAAGGTATTCATCGGTCCTTTTACCCAAAGAAGGGAGTCATCTATCCATCGCTGAGCCAAAAGGGTGGAAAAAGATACCATAACGAAAACAATCAATGCAAAAAATGATTTCATTTTAATCGTGTTTGAGGTGAAACAGTGATTTTACGATTAGTTACCGATTGATTGTAAAACGTAACCTGGCAGAAATAATTTTCCGGAAAATTACGATTCGTGGGTATAGGTTAACGGCAAGTCCACGAAGAAGGAACTTCCTTTATTGGGAGTGGAACAGACGCTGATCTCACCCCCGTGAAGCTGAACGACCTTCTGACAGATGGCCAGACCTATACCCGACCCGGGATATTCTTCCTGAGTATGGAGGCGGTGAAAAGCCTTAAAGATTTTTTCCTGATATTCAGGCGGAATGCCGATGCCATTGTCTTTTACTTCAAACCGGTTAAAGTCTTTAAAAAGACGATGGGTCACGTTTACGTTGGGTTTGTTTCCTTCCGCCTGGAACTTCATGCTATTGCTTATCAGGTTCTGAAAGAGTTGCAGGAGCGCGGAATAGTTTCCGGTTATGCCCGGCATTTGCCCGATAAAAATCATTGCCCCTGTATCCCGGATTTGTTGATCGAGGTTTACGAGGACGGAACGCATGAGGTCATCCATTTTCACCTGCTGGTCGAAGGCTTCTGTTTCACCTACATTTGAATATACCAGCAAATCGGACAGCAATGAATGAAGGCGAGTTACCCCTCCCCGGATAAATTCGATATATTCTTTTCCTTCTTCGCCCAGTTCGTGTCCATATCTTTTTTGAATCAATCCGGTGTAACTGCCAATGGTGCGAAGCGGTTGTTTTAGGTCATGGGAGACGGCATGTGCAAAATCCTCCAGTTCACGGTTGGACATTTCCAACTCATGGTTTTTGGTTTCTATTTCCTGTTTCTGAGTGGAAAGTAAGAGGTTTGTATGGGTTTGAATTCGATACCGGTACAATATCACAATGAGCACTACCAATAAAAAAAAGCCTGCGGAAATGCCCAGGAAGGCAAAATTGCGGAGGCGACTGATGTCCTGATTGCGTTTGAGTTCCTCGATCTCATGTTCTTTTTTCTCCAGTTCATGCCGGGCCTGAATCGCGGAAATGGATTCCGATTTGTTTTGGTTAAACAAACTGTCTTTCATTTCGGTATAAAGTTCCTGATAATAAAACGCCTGTTTGAAGTCCTTTTTCAGATAAGAAATTTCGGACAGGCCCTGATAAGCGTCGCGGATATTGTCCAAAGCACGGGTTTCTTTTGCGAGGCGAAGGCCTTCTTCCAGTAAGGGTAGTGCTTTTTCGAAGTTTTGTTCCTGAATAAAAATTCGGGCAAGACCGATATTGCTAAGGGAAATATCGTATTTGCTGTTCAGTTTTGTGCTGATATCGAGGGCATCCTGGTAATGAGATCGCGCATTTCCATACATTTCCATTTTCCAGAACAGGTTTCCCATTCGGGTATGGGCAAAAGTCTGGCCTTTTTCATCGGAGACTTTTTTTGCCAGAATCAGCGCGTCTGCATACGAAGAAAGAGCCGTTTCGTAGTCTTCCTGTTTTTCGTAAACCTCACCAATGCTAATATAAGAATAGACCATGCCCACGGAATCCCTGTTACGGGTTCGTAGTTCCAGAGATTTGCGGTAATAATTGAGAGCATCCTCCAAATTGCCCTGGAGGTCGGAGATCTGTCCGATATTATTGTAGGAGCGCGCCAGTCCGACTTCGTCGTTGATTGTTTTGCGGATTTCCATCGCTTTGAGAAAATGGTCCAACGCGTCATCGTATTCTCCTTTGTAGCGATTGATGAGACCAATGGTATGATGGGCTTCGGCGATACCGTGTTCGTCGTTTAATTTATTGGCCAGATAAAGGGATTCTCGGGCATAGGTCAGGGCTTTTTCCGTATCATTGCTTTTAAGCTCAAAGGCAAGCTCTTTAAGCAAATGCATGCGTTCCGGCTGAGTAGTAGCATTTTTTAACTGAGATTCCAATATATCAGGATTTACTGCCTGGGGGTAAGCAGGAATCCATATCAGCAGTAAAAAAAGCCATGTAATCTTCTTTTTCATTGGCTTCCCCATCGGTTACCCGGTATTGAATTTTAAAGAAACAAAAATTTCAGGGATTTCCTGAATGATTTTCGCAGTTGTATATGAAAATATTATACTTTACTACTATGAAACAGATTGATGAGGTAAGGTAAAATAGAAGGTGCTTCCAGTGCCGGGCACAGACTCTACCCAAATACGCCCTTTATGCCAGGCTACAATTTTCTGGGCAATAGCCAAGCCAATCCCGGTTCCGGGAAAATCTTCATTAGTATGCAAACGCAAAAAAGCGTGGAAAATTTTTTCCTGATAATCCGGCTCAATTCCTATTCCGTTATCCTTAACCGAAAAAACATGTTCCTCTCCGTTAAACGAATATCCCACGCTGACCTCGGGTACATCCTTTTTTACAAACTTAATCGCATTGCTGATTAGTTGCATCATTACTTGGTTTATACCTCCATTATTGGCCAGAACCGTCGGCAAAACAGCCACATTGACATTCGCTTTTGTTTCCCGAATTTGTTTTCGAAGGGTAAACAAAACCCCTGCCACCACATCATTCATATTCACCGGTTCTACAGAAGAGAGTTGCTGATTGATTTGGGAATAGTCAAGAAGATCGGATACCAGTTCATGCAGGTTTTTCACTCCTTCGGACACAAAATTCAGGAAGGTTTGTCCGTTGGCATCGAATACATTTGAAAATTTCCGCTCCATCAGGGTCGAATAGTTGGAAATGGTGCGGAGCGGCTGTTTGAGGTCATGGGAGACAACATGCGCAAACTGGTCCAGTTCCAGATTGGAGAGGGCGAGTTCTTTATTTTTGGCTTCGATCTCCTGTTTTTGTTGTGCGAGAACCCGATTGGCGCGAGTTTGAATCTGGTACCGGATATAAATCATCGCAAGGAGGCTCAGAATGATAATTCCCGCAAGGCTGATTAAAACTCCGTACCGGGTAAGCTGGTTGATCTCCCGTTGGAGATTAAGTTCATGTATTTGGTTTTCTTTTTCTAAAAGCTCGTATTCTGTCTGAATGTCCACAATTACACGCGACTTTTCCTCCTGAAAGATGCTGTCTTTGATATGCTCATATTGAGATTTATAGGAAAATGCCTTTTCGAACTGATTTTGTTTTGCATAAAAATTGGAAAGATCGAGGTGTGCATCGCGAATAATGATCGCGGCGCCAATCTGGCGCGAAATGGCCAGTCCCTGAAGCAGAAAATTTTCGGCTCTGTCAGATTCACCGGTAAGAAGATAGACGTTACCCAAGGCGAGGCAGGAAGTCGCTTTTCCGCTTTTGTCGCCGGTTTCTGTCTGGATCAGGTTTGCTTCCTGAAAATAGCCTATTGCCTTGCTATAATTTTTTTCCGCTTTGGAGACCCTCCCCAATCCCAGCAGATTGCTGGTGATGGCTACGGTATTGCCCATTTCCTGAAACAAAGTCAATGACTGCGAATAATAGTCTTTAGCCTCCTTGTACAAAGTCTGCAGTTCCTTGATCTGGCCAATGGCATAATACGTATTTGCCTCTTCTACCCTGCTTTCCGATTTTAGTTTGATCTTCATCGCCTGCTGGTAATACATTAGCGCACGATTCAGATCGCCCTGTTTTTGAAAAACCTCTCCGATATTCTGGTAAGAAGCAATCATACCTCGTTTGTCGTCCAGATCACGGCGGATTTTAAGCGCCTTCAAATGGTTTTCCAGGGCTTTATTGTATTGCCCTTTTTCCATAAAAATAATGCCCATATTGTTTCGGACACCGGCGATTCCACCCATTTCTTCCAATTCTTCATATATTTTCAGTGCCTCCATTTTATATACAAGCGCACTGTCAAACATGCCGATTTTGCTGAAGGTAATACCCAGATGGGTATGCGACCCGGCCTCTTGCATTCGGTTGTTTGATTTTTTTCGTATTTCCAGTGATTTTTTATGGTAGTCTAATGCCTTATTCATATCGCCTTTCATTTCGGCAATATTGGCGAATGTATGATAGGATTTAGCGACTCCGGCCCGATCTCCCAGCGATGTAAAAATATCATAGGCTTCCTGGTTGAAACGCAAGGCCTCTTCATAATCACCATTGTGATACCACAACAAAAAGGCTTTGTCCTGACAAGCCCTTGCCAGCCCTTGCGTGTAGTGGATTTTTCGCGCCAGCGCCATGGCCTCTTCAATGTGAAGAAGGGCAGCAGCCGGGTCTTCCGATTCTACTACCCATGAAAGTCGTGCAAGCAAAATCACCTTCTGACTGTCTGCCGGAGCCGTTTGAAGGGCAGTCAGTAAACTGTCCAGTTCGGGTTCGGATTTTTGGGCATAAACCTTTTCCGAAAGGGCCATGAGCAACCCCAAACTCAGAAGAAAATATTTTAGTTTCTGTCTCAAAATCATTCACTCAAGGTTTTTCCTTTTACCGCTCTCCGTTTCTTCATTCCATCTGCGCCAATGCTTCTTCTACCGAAGATACAGGCAGATGACAAACACCCTCTTCACATACATACACCCGGGTTGTTTTCTGGAAACGATCCTTCAGCAACGGCAGGGATGATTCTTTTGTACTCCCTGCAAAAATCCGGCCGGGATGATAGCGCATTTGCATTTTTTTACGAAAATCTTCTATCTTTTCCCCGGTAATTGCTATTTCATAAAATGGAAATACCTGTTTTAGTGCCAATAACCCCCAACATGCATGCCAGGCCGGTGATTCGACAAAAGCGGTTTTCATATTTGCCAGCATCTGTCGCATCTGTCGCAAGTACTCCGGCTCTCCATACAACAAACCTAAAGCGTGAAGGTTGTGAGCCATGACGGCATTTGAGGAGGGAATTACGTCATCCTGAACTTCCGTTTTGCGCCTTACCAAAACTTCTTCTTCATCGGAAGTATAAAAAAACATGGCCGTGTGCCGGTCAAAAAAATGGGCACTGACATAAGCGGTATGCAACTGCGCCTGTGATAGCCATTTGCCCTCAAAAGTGACCTGATACAAAGCAATATAAGCATCAATTACCAGCGCATAGTCATCCAGAAAACCTGAAATCGTGCGTTTCCCTTCTTTATAGTTGCGATACAGCTTTCCGCCCTCCGTCATTTTATCGAAGATAAAATTTGCATTGTCCAGCGCCGCCTGTAAAAATCTTTCCTCTCCAAATACGCGATAGGCGTCAACAAAGCCCTTGAGCATGAGAGCATTCCATGAGGTGAGGATTTTGTCGTCGAGACCGGGTCGCACTCGTTTTGCACGGGCAGCCAGCAGTTTTTGCCGGCATTCGGCCATTTTTATTTTAAAATCGGCTTCGTTGAGTTTCCAGCGGAAGGCAAACTGGCTTTCGGTTTCGAGGGTAAATAAAATATTTCGCCCTTCCCAGTTTCCCATGGGGTTGGCGTTGTAGTAGTCGGCAAACAATTTCGAGTCTTCGTCGAGGATATATTCAAATTCTTCGTAATCCCAGAGGTAATATTTCCCTTCGACGCCTTCACTATCGGCATCGAGAGACGAATAAAAACCTCCTTCGGGCGAGGTCATTTCCCGCTGTACAAAGTCCAGCGTATGATAAACCACATCGCGGTAAAGTTCTTTGGGCTGCTGCTGCCAGGCTTCAGCGTAGAGTGAGACGAGTTGCCCGTTGTCGTAAAGCATTTTTTCAAAATGCGGAACCTTCCAGTAGGGATCCACCGAATACCGGGCGAATCCTCCGCCGATATGGTCAAAAATCCCGCCAAAGGCCATTTTCTCCAACGTAACGGTTACCGCTTCGGCCACTTTGGGATGCCCGGTAAACCACGCGGCCCGGAGGAGGAAGAGGTTGTTGACGGGCAGGGGAAATTTATTGGCGGAGACGGCGCGGCCTCCCCATTTGAAGTCCACTTGTGTCATCCATTCTTCGAGAACTTTGTCGAGTTCGTCTTCCGACAATAAAGTAGTGTCGCGGGAGGCAATAACTCTGTCCATTGAGTTCATCGCACCGACGAGGTTGTCGGCGACTTCGAGCGCCCGCTGGGGCTGGTTTTCGTAGAGTTCCTGAACCTGTTTCAGCACACTGATCCAGTGGTCTTTCGGGAAATACGTACCTCCATAAATCGGCCTTCGGTCAGGAAGAGCAATGGCATTAAGCGGCCAGCCTCCGCGCTGGGTCATAAGCATGACGGCGTCCATGTAGATTTTGTCCACGTCGGGGCGCTCCTCGCGATCTACTTTGATACAGACAAAATGTTCATTCATCACCTTTGCGACTTCCGGGTCTTCGAAAGATTCGCGTTCCATGACGTGACACCAGTGGCAGGCGGCATAGCCGATGGAGACAAGGATGAGTTTACTTTCGGTGCGGGCCTTTTCGAGAGCCTCTTCCCCCCAGGGATACCAGTTTACAGGGTTGTGGGCGTGTTGAAGCAGGTAAGGCGAGGTTTCGTGGATGAGCGCGTTGGGCATATAGGGGCGATAGGGGGTGAATATTTTTCTGTAAAGATAAAAAATTTTGGAAGGGGAGTGTTAACTTATGCCCGTATTATAGCATATATAGACAGATTGGATATGCTGTCTCGATCTTTTTAGGCGGAAGTAAACTTTAATTATGTCTCACCTTTAAAATAATATAAAGTACTATGAAGACAAGTCGTTTTTTTTCTCTGATGATTCTTTCCGTATCGCTTGTTGTCGTCATGTCCCTGGCGTCGGGTTGTGCGACAGAAGGTTGTACAGATCCCAATTCCGATAATTATGATTTGGATGCGACCAAAGATGACGGGAGTTGTATTCCTTCGAGGGATAAGTTCTTGGCTCAGTACACAGTTGCAGAAAGCTGTCCTTCCGGAAATTATACTTATGAAATCAATGTCGTTGCCGGATCAGCCGGTGATGACGCGATTATCATCAACAACCTGGGCGACCTGGGGGCTGCGGTAAACGCAACCGTCAACCAATCCTCTGTTACCATCCCTAATCAGAACATTACGGCACTAGGGTTTGCTATCTCTGTCAATGGTAGTGGTTCGATCAATGGTAATCTGCTGATCATCAATTATTCTTACAACTTCAGCGGAGGCGGGGAAACATGCAGCATGAACTGCACCAAGCGTTAGTAATCCCAGGCAATACATTGCAAGGCATACAGGACGATAAACTTCTGCGCTATGATTGAATAGCGGGTTTATCAGCCTATATGCCTTTTTTTATTGCTGTTTTGCAGTGTTATTGGAAATATTCTGTGTAATTATTCTTGGGCTAGTCTTTTGAGCCGAGTCTGCCAGGACTGCAGGTAATTGCGTTTGGTGGATTCATCCAGCCAGGAGGCAGCGATCAGTTTTGCTACGCGGTCAGTGCCCGAAGTCAATAGGGACAACGTTGCCTGAAATTGTTTTTCTTCCAGCCCAGCGTGTGTGGCGAGAAGGAAAAACTGATTCCGGACGTTTCCTATAGACAGATTACGAGGTAATAAGCCCTCCTCCAGAGCAAAATCGCTATCCTCAATATGAATTCGGCTGTTCAGCAAATCGTAGGCAGGGCTGAGCCGATAATCCCCCATCGGCGTCTCCAACAGAGAAAAATTCTTGAAGTGCGCATCACCGTTGGAAAAGAGGTAATTGAAGATCAATAATTTCAATAATTTGGGGGCTTCCAGTTTGTACGCAGGCAAATGTTTCTGCATTAATAGGAATAAATCGAGGTAATTTCCCAAATATTTGTAATGTTCGCCGTGAGTTTGGGGAGTTCTTTCTGCCAGTGTAGCAAAATCTTCTGTTGTCAGCCTGATGCCGTCTTCTCTTGTATCAAACCTTCGGGTAATATATGCAAGGTCCCCGTTTTGGAAGAATATCATAGCATTTTCGGCTGTTTCAATTCCATACACCTGGCGGGCAATCTGCATGGTGAGGTGTTCATTGGCGGGCATCTGATCTGCTTTTTTGCCCGTACCTGGAATAGGTTTCAGGATATGGGTTCCTTGCTCTCCTTCAAGGGTTAGTCTCAGCTTATTTTTTTCTTGAATCAGCAAGTATTTTTCCTGAATACCCGATACAGATATCCGTTTCCTGTTTTCTTCAAATAATACCCCTGATTCCAGACTCGTCTCTGGCACGTTGTAGGGGAGGATATGGCTGACTTTTTTTCCACGGAATACCCTTTTCAGACAGACGGGGCTGTAGGTATTAAACCCTCCTGCGAGGGTTCCGGGGCAATGTGTAATATTCGGAATCATGGCTGGGCTTCTGTTTTGATTACTTTTACCGCTCCTATCGGATCGCTTTTGGCAGTATGAAGTAACAATCCAAAATAATCATCGTGATCAATCCGGAGATAGTTGCAGATAAACGCCTTATTATCGCCCTCGGGAAGCATATTAAAGAAAAAAGGGAACAGGTAGGGGGAGTGAAATTCCCGCCGGTATTTGGGCAAAGTAAGACTGATGGAGGGTTTACTACCATCTGCCGCCCAGGTATCGTGATACCGGAACGTAAAAGCTCCATCATCGTGTTGGGTGAGAATCCCTGCCTCCATGTCTCTAAACAAAACCTTTGCGCTTCTCATTTGTGATTATGGATTTTTTTTATCTGTAAATGAACCTCCAACCCCAGTACATCGGCAAGTTTTTGCAGTGTGAGGAGTGTGGGGTTGCCTTTTCCGCTTTCAAACTGTTTCAGGGTACGCAAACCCACCCCTGAAAGGTCAGCCAACATTTCCTGCGTTACCCGCATCATTTCCCTGCGTTCTTTGACGATTTTTATTAAAGACTCATGGGTCATTATTCATCACTTTATTTGTGCAATATACGGCACTATTTTGGATAAATATACCCCAATTCAGAAAAATTTGCATCAAAAGAGCCGTTAATGGCACTTACAGCTTTCGGAGATCTTGTACGGTACGTGACTCTAGGCTAAAAAAATGGATCGTGTGGGTCGCAGAATCACCAACGGGAGATTGTGTTTCTACCCCGATATTAATTTCGTTTTGTTCGGGCATAGAAGTCAGCCTCGCCATGTTATAATTATCACCGTCTAAAGACCAATGCATGGAATAGTTATTATTTTTCCGGGCAATTGCCAGCCATACCTGCTTATGTTCATTGAGTATGACACCGTTGGCGTCGTCCGATTTTCCCTTTGTTACAACCGTAACAATCCCGGGGCCGGTTGCGTCTGAATTTTCAAAAGCAAATTTTATCCAGTTTAGGCTATCGAGATACACCATTAGTGAAACGGCATTCCACTGAGAACTAAAATCCGGCTGGATAAAGGTTTTGGCGACGAAGTCGCCTTGTATTTTTTGGTACAAAAAAGGCGCGGAAGCCGCAACCGAGCCATCCTCGGGATTGTTAAAAAAATCAGACCCTTTTTTTACTTTCACGGAGAGGGAACTGTCAACAATAGCAAAAGATTCCGGCTCGTTGAGCCATTCCCACTCAGAGATCATCGCTTTGGTAATATTTGAAGCAAAGGCTGAATCATCTTCTACTTTTGAGGGGTTTGTATGATTGCGACAACCCGAAAAAATAATGCTCATAAAAACTACAAAATAAATATACCTCATGGCTAATAAGTTTATGCATAAATAGACAATTTCGTCCCTTTTAGGGAAAAAAAATTCATCTTTTATGAAATTTACCATTTTGCCGGATTGTTTCTAATATATTCCGAGATGTTGTTATAAGCATTATCGTCGCGGATGATACGTTCGTAATAATTGCGCTGCCATAATTTTCCATTAAAGCGCCGCCACCCCAATGCCTTCACCCCCCGAATATATTCCACCGTTGTTATTGATTTGAATGCAGCCATTATATCCCCAACGGAAGGGGCAATCCCTTGTGGTTGCCCATTTTCGATCGGGGTATCCTTTTCCGGGGTATCCTTTTCCGGGGTATCCTCTTCCGGGGTATCCTCTTCCGGGGTATCCACGAGGGATACCCCTACGGCGACCACGTTTTCGTCGTTGGGGGCAACCCCAAGGGTCGCCCCCACGATTTCCAAAATGCCGTGGAGATGGTCGGGCATTATTACGTATTCGTGCAATACGATATTTTTAAACCGTTCCGGCAATTTCAACCATTGGCTTTCCACCATTTTCCCAGCATCGTTTAAAATCATTTCAGACCGTCGGGGCAATCCCTTGTGGTTGCCCCTCCCGATTTCCCCAAACAAACGCGCCCTGTCCTGACAACACATCGTAATAAAATACAAACCGGCCTGCGAATAATCATACCCTTTCAGCCGGATAGACCGGCGATGGTGAATCTGGGGATTGTAAGATGAGTTCTTATTCATATTGTGTTTATGGGTTGTGCGAAAAATTGTGCTAAGAAAACCAACGTTTTAGCTTGGCAAAAAGTTTCATTGGTTTTTGTTTTTTTGACGGTGGGGAATGGATTTCGTGGGAAATGAGGCCGTGCCAGTTGACGCGGATTCGCTTTTCAGAAGCTGTCATCCCCCATAAGCGGTTTTCTTAACACGATTCTGGGCACAAGATCAGGGAAACACTTCCTGAAAAGCCGGAAACACTCCTTTTGCAGGGGATATTGGGGTCTGTATCTGGGAGGGTGGGATTGCATATAATACCTCGACAAACTTAGCCTAAATTGTAGTCAATAGGAAAAGGCGCAATGGAAATTTATTGGGGGAAGATTGAAAAAAAGTAAACTCTTAGTTCCAAAAATCCCACATCATGCCTAAGATTTGTCAATAAAAATTTTTAAGTAAAATATTTGACAAAATACAACTCATACACCCAAACACAACTATCTAATTTTCAAGGCTCCCCCCCACCCTGATCTGCAACAACCGCCCCACTTCTTCTCCTGTTATTTCCAATACCGTCCCATGCCGGATTCCTTGGGGCATTTGCAGTTCTGCTGAATGGTCTTCCCAGGTTTTGAGATCGGTGGAGGTCAGCAGGCCGTACTGGTGCTGGGTGTATTTGTCAAAGTAGAGAAACCATTTTCCGTTGATCTGTGTTGCGGTTGGCCCTTCTGCCCAGTAATTGCCGGTGACGGGTTCTGTTACTTTTGTCCACGGGCCGGTGAGTTTTTCGGCGTAGGTCAGGCGAATGTTTTTTTCGGCGACGGGAAAAAGTGATTCGTTTTTGACAAACATGGCGTATTTCCCGCCTGCTTTACCATCTGTCTTCACGATGCTCCCGTCTATGACGTTAAATCCCTGGTCAAAAAATAGTTGGGTCGGGGTGAATGTCTCAAAGTCTTGGGTTGTGGTATAGTACATCCGGTGATTCTGGCCTTTTCGTTCGCTTTTGTCGGTTTTGGGAAATCGCCCGGGAATGGTTGACGACCAGAAGATCATAAATTGCGCCGCAGCTTCATCGTAGATAATCTCCGGTGCCCAGCAGTTTTGCACTTGGGGTTCGTGTGCCATGACCGGAATGGCTTTTTGCTCAGACCAATGAATGAGGTCGGTGGAATGGGCGTACCCTATGGTCGTTCCGCTCCAGGATGTTGTCCATACCATGTGATAATTTCCGTCAGGGCCACGGGTAATGCAGGGGTCGCGCATGAGTTTTGATTCGCCGACGAGGGGTTTTAGCACGGAGTTGCCGTGGTTCAGCGCCTCCCATTTTACGCCGTCGCGGCTGAGGGCAAGGTGCAGCCCGTCTTCGCCATTTCCGGTGAAATAGGAAAATATATAAGCTTTATCTGAAAGGGGCTGAAGGGTAACCGGCCCCATTAACCCCGACTCATACGTGGGCCATTCGGAGGCGTCAAATTTTTTGTAGTCGCGGTTGACAAAATTGATGTCGTAAAAATTTTTCCAGTTTACGCCTTTCCGGTCGAGTTCGCGGATGCGGTTGGCGGCGAGGTTGGTGACTTCGATTTGGAGAAGATTGCCCGTGGGTTTGAGTTGGGTTAAATGGCAGGTGTAGGGTGCAATCAGCCGGGTAATGATTTTTTTGCCATTGAGGTAAATTGCGGCGGTTTCTGCGACTTTTCCGAGGTCGAGCAAATAGTTTTTCCCCGTCCCCGGATCGTCAAATGTCAGGCTATATCGTGCGGTTCCGGCAAAGGATTCTTCGGCATTTCCCCATTCTGCCCAGCTTGTGAGGGTGGTGATATTTTTTTTCGGGGGAATGGTTGGACCGCCGGCGAGGAATTCTACCGTCCATTCGCCGGTCAGCGGAATCTGTTCCCCTGCCGGATACTCATACACCCAGCGGGGGCCTTTGATTGTTTCGGTAAGGGTGCGCAAAATGAGCGACGCTTTTGCGGGGAGTTGGACAAATACCTGCGTTCTGTTTTTTTCGGGGGGGCGCATATCTCCCAGTCCGGTTTTGCCGGTCATTGGGTCCATGATGATCACTGAATTACCTTCTACTGCGAGGGTAATATATCCGGAAAATGGCTGATTGCCTTCATTCACCACCAGGTAGTTTGTCCCCAGCGTATTTTTTCTACGAATAAATTTCAGTTCGCCCGTTTCACTCAACAGCTCTCTCCTCACTCCTCGTGCGGCCATTTCCCGGAATACGTCGGGCACAAGACTTACGGGCGTACCGGTGAGAATCCGCTGCCACGTCTCCACGAGGGTCTGACTGTTGGCGTTTTTATTTTTCCAGCCGGGGGAAAACCGGGGAATGTGTTTTTCCATAATGATTTCACCACCCGCCTGAGCGAGTTTTTCTACCGCAAGGGCCGTTTCCAGTGGCATATAGTCGCATCCGGGGATGACAATCAGGCTGTACGAATTGCCTCCCGGAGTTACAATTTTCCCATCCTTAAATTGGCAGTTTTGCAGTTGTTGGTCGGAGATGTAGTCGAATGCGTAGCCCTGCTCTTCCAGTTTTTTTGCGATGCGGCCAAACTCGCTATTGGCAAACCATGTGGGGTTGTGTACGACAAGTTGTTGTTTCAAATCGCCTTCCCGCTCAATGACATCGTGATAAGGCCAGTAGAGGAGGATATCGTTGTCGGGTTTTCCGTCCTGAAGCGCAGCCTGGCCCCGCGAAATATACTCCGACAGTGCAGGCACTTCCTTCCACAGCGGATTTTGCGGATTCATCTGCACGGAGGCGTAAAACAACCAGCCCGGCCAGGGCACATCCTGAGGAGAATATACTGTACCGTGAAAAAACACATGGTTGATTCCTCCCAGCCAGAGATGATCAATGGCCGCTTTCATGCTGTCGAGACCAACGGTAAAATGTTCGCCCAACCAGGTACAGCTTTCGGAGGAAGAAAGGGAACGCCCGGCGACATGGGCGGCAGAGGAAGCAAAACGATTGATTAGACGGTTGGCATCGGGGCCGGAGAGGGGGCCGAATATTTCGGTTTCAGGCACGTCGGCGAGGGCATAGAGGTCCAGCAGGTTGCCGGGCGAACCATGTGCCTGGTTGCGGAAAAGGCTGCCTTTGGCATGCGCCCAATCTCTAAAACTCGTAAAAAAATCGTCGCGAAGTATGATGCCCAGCACTTCGCGGTAGTCCGCCTGAATGGATTCCACCTCCATTTTCCAGCCTTTTCCACTGAGAGCTGGCAGATGTTCGCGCAGATCGTAGCCTTTAATTTGAAGAAACCGGTCAAATAATTCGCGGGAAACGTCGCCCGTATATTCGAAAGAATCGTGAAAATAGCTATGAATCGGGCCATGAGGCAATGTGCCCACACGCTGGTCATAGGCTTCGAGAAACCGCGACAGTGCACCTGACGAATAGGGCGTGATGCTGTACCCCTCCCCGCCGGGGGCGGGGCGTTTGACATTTCCGCCACGGAAGACCATTTCGGCTGTCCAGATTGTCCATTCTCCTTCCGGCACTTTCCAACGGAGGGTAGAGTCTTTCCGAATCCTTTCCGTGAGGTCGAGGATTTGTCCGGGGCCGTATGCCATTACGGACAATATTCGTTTCCCTTTAAAATCACCTTTCCATTTTGCACCGGGAAGCAGGGAAAGGGAAGCTATTTCCATTCGCGAGTCGGCGTCTTCCAGCGTTACCCAGGGGCCGCCGGTGCGCCAGCCCGAGCCGGGCGGAATGTCCACGGCCAGGCCCAGTCTTTTAGCTTCTTCAAGAGTGAAGTCGAGCATATTCACCCAGTCGGGTGAGAGGTAAGGGAGGAATCGGGATTCCTGCCCGCGAGCGCCGTATATCGGGGTGATTTCCACCCCGCCAAAGCCAGCGGCGGCGATTTGCTCCAGATTCCAGGTGATATTGGCACTATCCACGGCACTGCCCGGCCACCACCAGCGAGTCCAGGGTTTGGCGTCGCGGGAAGGTTCCGGCCATTCGAAGAGAATCGGCTGCGCGAAGAGGGAGGAAATGCTTACAAACAGAAAAAAAACGATTCGGAGGAAAGGGGCAATTAAGGAAGACATTCTGATTTATTTGGAGTTAACAATCTGCAACTGACTCAGATACACGGTTATGCGGTGAATTTCTTCATTTTCGATATTAAAAATACGGTACATTACCTGCGGGTCATCTCGTTTTGTGTCAAAATCCAACTGACCAAATGAGCAGGTTTTGTTATAACCAAACAGTGCCGTGGGCATGACTTTATGCGTATGGACATTGGTCAGTTTGGAACTCATAAATTCGTAAAAACCGTACCCATCAGGTCGCTCAATATGCCAGGCATCCGACCGATGGCGATCTGCCGACAGCAGTATCACACCTTCAATCTTTTCAGACTCAATAAACGAAAAAATTTCTTCCCTTTCCGCCGAATATCCATCCCATGTATCGAGGCTGCCGGGTTTGGTATCCTTTGCCCAGGGAACCGAGGAGGCGAGAACTTTAAATGTACCTTTGCTGGACTTCAGTTTTTCTTTCAGCCATTCTTTCTGTATCGCTCCCAGCATGGAAGGATTTGTTTGCTCTGGGTCTTCCCGGTAGTAGCGGCAATCCAGCATGATAAAATCCACATCTCCCATAGAAAAGTCAAAATAACAACCCGGCGCCATTTCTCCACCGCCAAAGTAGGGGTTGATCCACTGGTTTTGAAAGAGTTTTAATACATCCTTTTTCCAGTAGGGGGTGTTTATCTCCGGCCCTCCTCTTTCGTCGTTGTAGGTAAAATCATGGTCATCCCAGATGGCATACAGGGGTGTTGCGGAGGCAAATCTTCGAAATTCGGGGCGGGACTGGCGGCGGTAATAACAGTATTGTTGAGTCGCCGGGCGTTCGGGATGATCAATATACACATTATCACCCATCAACAGAAAGGCACTGAGATTGTGCGTATTGAGGGTATCCCACATTCGTTCAAACCACGGGGTATAACCCGCCCCCCCGGCAAAACCGATACTAAAAGCAGATTTTTCACCCTTTTCCGGCGCGGTAGTGAATGAATAATTTCCGCCCGCCTGTTTGCCCTCTACAAATACCTGATACAAATAGGCATTGGAAGCCTGAAGGCCATGTACGCTCAGTTTGCCTGTAAATTCATGCTCCGCATTTGTTCTGACCGTTTCTGAACGGGTAATTTCTTCCCTGGTCGCAGGGTTAAGCACTTTGACAAATACATCTGCCGGGCCGTTGGTGCGGAGCCAGACAGATATGCTTTCGGCTGTTTTATTGCCCAGTGTGGGGCCGTGAAGGACGCGGGAAACGCCCATAGAATCCACAAACTTCCGGAAATCTTCATACTGAAGCAGGGGATCAAACAATCCGTTGAGGTTGCTGAGAAAACGTTCGGGGCGAAGGCCTTTTTGCACGGCTTCACGGGCAATTTTTGTTGCTTCCGGCAGATTCCCTCGGCGGGTGAGCAGAAGGGTACGGGCAAACAATCCCTCCAGGTCATTGGGGTTAAGGGCGAGGAAATCATTAAGGTAATTATCGGCATTCTGCCAATACCCCACTTCGATTTCGGAGATGGTCTCGCGATTGAGTTTTTTGTACTGTCCGTCGAGGGTAATTTCGCGTTTTTCCTGCTTGATTTCGACGGGTGTATAGGGCGGAGGAATCTGGTGATGGGAAAGCCATGTTTCTGTTTGTGCTTCGGGGAGATCGGCGACCATCGTCACTTCTTCAAATTCGTCTTTCCCAGGGGCGTAGCTGGCGGTTTGCGCCTTTTTGAGCAGGCTGGCAGGGGCTTTTTTTCTTTTTATCGCCTGCGAATGCCAGTTCAGGGAGAGCCATTCACCAGACTGGGTCACAACCTGAAGATTACCTTCGGGGGAGATTTCGGCGTATTTCCATTCCCCGGCCTCGCGGTTGTGCCAGGTATGGAGAACCCGCCCGTTACTGTCGGAGAGATGAGCGGTAGAAAAACCGCCACTAAGCAGAAGGTGGTAGTTTTGGGCGAAAAGATTACCGGTAAGCAGAAAAAGCAGGAGGAAAGGAAGATTTTTCATATGGGTTGAGGTGGTTTGGGGGTAACTAAATATAGGATTTAGAAGGCTTTGACCGGTTAGGTCGCCGCTTATCAACCTAACCGGTCGAACTCATCACTCCCGCCCCATCTCCAACTCCAATTCTCCGCCGCGGGCAAAGTCGCGATGGTAAAACCACCAACTCTCCAATGGCTTGCCATTCAGTTTGGCGGATTTGATGTATCGGTTCTGGGAAGAATTGTTCTTTACATGGATGGTGAACTTTTCGCCCGGATAATACCGCTGGTCCAGATGAAGGGTGATTTTGTCAAATATAGGACTGGAAATTTCGTAAATAGGTTCTTCATTTGCCCCTCCCTGCATGGAAAACAGCCCTATTTTCATCAAAACCGCCAGCGAACCCATCAGCCCCTGATCTTCGTCTCCGCTATATCCGCTGGTGTGGTCAACTCCGCTATACACCGAATCAATCACCTCCCGAATCCAATACTGCGTCAGGTCAGGGCGATCGAGATAGTTGAAAATATACCCCGTCTGAATCGAAGGTTGGTTGCCGTAGTTGATGGGGATGCGGCGCAGTTCTTCCTGCAACTCGGCATCGTGGGACTTACCGGAGGTAAAACCTTGTTTGGCGGCGGTCTCAAATGCTTTGTTTAACTTTTCTACCGCAGCTTCTTTTCCACCCATCAGTTCTGCAAGACCGGCCAGGTCATGGGGTACAAACCAACTCGACTGCGCGCCATTCGACTCGTTGAATCCGTGTTCGTAATTGTAAGGATCAAAAGGCTCCAGCCATTTACCTTCCACATCTTTCGGGCGAATCCAGCCGGTAGCCGGATCGTAGATTTTTTTATACCCTTCGCTGCGTTTCATGAAGTATTGGTAATCTTCTTCTTTTCCCAGTTTCCGGGCGAGTTGTGCCAGCGTCCAGTCCTGATAGCCGTATTCAAGGGTTAGGCTTGCTCCATCCTGGTGAAAACCAAAATTCCCCTCGGGAATGGGATAGGGCACATAACCGTTTTTGAGGTAATGACTCAGACCGCCTCCGAGAAAGGTATCGTGTTCATATCCGGCTTTCGCCATAATTCCGCCTTCTCCATGATTTTTTTTCAGGGCTGTCCATAGTTCTTCGGTATTGTATTTTCCGATTCCTTTCATATAAGCGCTGACAAAAAATGGCGTAGAAGGTGCCCCCGTCATCACATAAGTATAGTTGCCGCCGGAAGGGCCACGGGGAATCAAGCCTCCGTCGCGGTACATCATGAGCATAGACTGGCAAAACTCCTCCATTACACGCGGGTAAGCCATTCCCCACAAGGTATTGATCGTCCATTGAGCGCCCCAGTAGGAGTCGGAATTATAGTGGTTGAATGCAGGTTTTCCGGTAGCATCGAGGGGAATCTGGCGGGTGCGGGGAGAGTCGCCCGTCATATCGGTATAATAACCATTCACATCGCTAATGATTCGTCTTCCCTGTAAGGCATGCCACAGATCGGTATAAAACCGCACCTGCTGGTCGTGAGTTCCCCCTTCGATTTCAATTTTGCCCAACCATTCGTTCCAGGTATCGCGGGAATCATTCACAACCTGGTCAAAGTTCCAATGGTTGAGTTCGGTTTCGAGGTTGAGGCGGGCCTGGGCTTCGCTTACGTAAGAGATGCCCACTTTCATTAACAAAGGAGTGGTTCCGGGCTGATCAAACCTTACGATCCCACCGCAGCGGACATCGGCGATTTGGGTAATATTTTTCTGAAGATTTTCCCCGGCCCAGCCATCGAGCGACTGAAAGGGGCGGTCAAACTGCGCGACAAAATATACCCGATAGGGTTTTGGACGGCGGCGGGTAGGAGCATTGGTAGTGAAACCTTCGACTTCGGTATCGCTCACCTTGCGAAAAGAGCCGTCGGTCATTTCGGAAGGCCCCAACATTCCGCCCAGATTAAATACAATTTCGCCGGGTTTATTTTCGGGGAATGTATAACGGTGAAAACCCACACGGGTGGTGGAGGTGAGTTCGGCCGTGATACCGTATCGGTCCAGCAGCACTTTGTGGTAGCCGGGCTTTACGACTTCATTTTGATGGTTAAATCGAGAGGCAAAACCTTCGGCACCGCGCACATAATCCACTTCGCCATTTACAGGCATGACCGAAACGCCGGCGAGTTGCCAGGCGTGAATATGGCTAAACCCCCGGATCGTATCTACATCATAGCGGTATCCACTCCCCCATTCTCCTTCGACGAGGTTGTCGGGGCTGAGATTGACCATACCAAAGGGACGGCAGGCCGAGGAAAAGAAAAACCAGCGGGAATTGGCGGCGTCCACGAGTGGATTGACGAGGTCTGCGGGTTGAAACGGATTAGCAGCCGGCTGCGTCTGATGACCACACGCAGTAACTATTGCGGCGAATAGAAAAAGAAAATATCGAAACATGGGACATATATAAAATTAGGCAATATCAGCCTCAAAATAATGCACTGCTATGATAATCCCTAAAAATATATATACGAATTCTATTAGTGTATGCTTTCGATTAGAAAACTAATTAACTATATTAGCGTTGAAAAGCACAGGTATCAGAATACCGATAAATCAAATGCGAATGAAAGTACTAATAGACATTCCTGATAATGAGGCATCTTTTGGATTAAAAGTATTGAAAAGTCTTTCTTTTATAAAAAAAATTAAGCCTGTGACTTCTTCTGGCGCTCAACTTTGGGAAGAATTGCGAGAAGCTGCTGAGCAGGTTCGCATGCATAAGCAAGGGAAAATTCAATTGAAAACAGCTCAGGATCTGCTAAATGAGTTATAGCATTATTCCTACCCTTCGTTTTGAGAAAGAACTTAAACGACTGGCTAAAAAATATCCCTCCCTCAAAGATGAATTTGCCAAACTGATTACTATTATTTCGGAAAACCCGGAAACAGGAACTTATATCAGTAATAATTGTTATAAAACAAGGATGGCTATCGCGTCCAAGGGTAAAGGAAAATCGGGTGGTGCAAGAGTTATTACCTATCTCTACATAGAAACTGAAACGGTATATCTGCTGACTATCTATGACAAAAGCGAAAAAACTGACCTTAAACCCAATGAGTTAAAGGAAATGATTCTTAGCCTCGACCTGGATGTTTAAACATTATCTATAGAGAGCAAATACATAAAGAAATCCCCGCAAAGTTCCCCGCTGACAGACACCACATACACAGGGTCTGATTGGGTGAGGTATGATTTTCTATCTTATTTTGCTTACTGATGGAAAAAGAAGATAGACATATGGTTTGTTTTACCTTTCAGCTAAATTTTCGTATTATTAGGAGATGAAATCAACGATTACCCCATTGCCGGAGATTTTGGCAAAAAAACTCACGGCCATACATCTGATCTGCCGCAGGTATCACGTAAAGTATCTGTGGGTATTTGGGTCCGTTCTGGAAGAAGCGTTTAGCAAGGATTCGGATATTGATTTTTTGTATGAATTTGACGGGGCTGCACTTCAGCAAGGAAAATATTTACCCAATCTCGATGGTTTGATCGAAGGCATGATCGCAATTTTTCCTACTCGCAAAATTGATTTAGTGGATTATCAAAGCCTGCGAAACCCTTATTTTATTCGATCTATCGAAGCGACTAAAATACTTCTTTATGCCCAAAGACCCGAAGAAATACCTGTATGATATTACAGAGCGCATTGGTTTTATCTTTAGTTGCCACCTTAATGGAATTGATTCACTTGACGATTACAAAGCAAATCGAACCGTTCAGTCAGCAGTTGAGCGCGAGCTTATTTCTATAGGTGAAGCGGTTTACAACTTGTTTCGGGCAGGAATAATACTACCCTACGCAGATAAAAGCATTAATCGGAGGAATACATTAGCGCATTAGTATGATGTATATTCTGCATTGGCTATCTGGGAAAGTGTTCAAAATGAGTTGCCTACACTGAAAGCCGAGGTTGATCGCCTTATGGCTGAATAATGCGGATTAAAGTTATCCTCAATATTTTTTTTTAATCACTCCCTCCCTGTGCGTTCCTTAAACTGCTGAAACCGCGTCTGATATTCTTTTATTTCCAGGCTGTCCATATTTTGAAGATACCGAGGGGGTAGGTCTCCCTGAATGGGTTTTCCCGCCGGGGTTCGGTCGTAAAAAGTATGGGTATTGTTTTTTTCTTTTTTCAGGGTAAACGCATCGTAAAGTTCTCCCGTGACGGTAAATGCCTGATACTGAACGCTGTCATGGTTGACATTCACTACCTGATACAGTTGTAAATTCACCGCTGCCTGGTCCATCCAGCTTTCAAATCCGGAAAGATACATTTTGGGGCCACTGACAGACACTACATACACGGGACCTGATTTGGTTTTGACTCGCGCGCCGTTGGTTTCGTTTCCTCCACGCCCGTAGGTGTGGTCGTGTCCCTGCAATACCAGGTCAACGCCGTATTTGTCATACAGGGGTTTTAGCGCAGCGGGTAGGTCTGGGCGATAAGTTGAGAAAAGGGAAAAAGGGTAATCAGTAGAAAAAGTGAATAATTTTTACGGGTCATGTTAAAAGTTTTCATCTGGGTTTTCTTTTAAAATTCCGGTTTTCCCGGCCCATTCCGCCCATTTATCGGCCATTTGTTGTACCTTTTCGGGGTAAGTGGCTGCGAGATTCCGGGTTTCCGTCCGGTCGGTGGAAAGGTCGTAAAGTTCCCATTCCTTTACCAGTTTATCCCATACTATTTTCCAGTTTCCCTGTTGCATGGCGCGGTTTCCAGTGTATTCCCAGTAGAGTTCATCATGGCCGGGGCGTTTTTGCCCTCTTAGCACAGGAAGAAGACTGATTCCCTCTACGGGTAGGATTTGGTGTCCGTTATAGGTTTGGGGATAATTGACGCCTGCGATTTCTGCAAAGGTGGGCAGAATATCAATAATATGGCCTGTTTCGCGGGTAATGGTATCTGCGGGGATATGTCCGGGCCACCAGGCGATAAAAGGGGTGGTGATTCCGCCTTCGTGCATCCATGCTTTGTACCTGCGGAAAGGTGCGTTTTGCGCCCAACCCCATGCCGGCCCTACGGCCACATAATCGCTGCCCGGGCCGGGGGTTCTTTCTCTGGGGTCGCGTCCTCCCGGCTCTTCGGCGCAGCCGCCGTTGTCGGAGAGAAAAAGAATGAGCGTGTTTTCGGCTTCGCCCGTTTCTTCCAGGGTTTGCAACAGCCGCCCGATATTCTGATCCACCCGGTCAATCATCGCCGCGTAAACGGCCATGCGGAGGTCTTCAAACTCCTGGTCGGCGCTGTTCCAGTCGTAAGCCTGCGAATCTGTGCCGGAAAGCGGAAAAGTAGTAGAATCAATCAGCCCCATGGCCAGTTGTCGTTCATAGCGGTTTTTGCGCAATTCTTCCCAACCCATTCGGTATTTTCCTTCATATTTTTTTATATCCTCGGGCCAGGCCTGTATCGGGTAGTGAGGCGCATTGTAGGTGATGTGGATCAAAAAGGGGGATTCTTCCTGGCTGTACCGTCGGATGGTCTCAATGGCGTGTTCGGTAAAGGCATCGGTGGTGTAAAAATCGTCGGGAAACTCCGTGATCTGCTGGTCATTGTGAGCGAAAACCCGGTATTTACTGCCTTTGTAATCGGGGTCTTTCGCCGCCGGGTTAAAGAAATTGCAGGCGCCGTCGAGCAGCCCGTAAAATTCATCAAAGCCGCGATGAATCGGGTGTTTGACGGAATCTCGGCCCAGGTGCCATTTTCCACTCAGTGAGGTCTGGTATCCTGCTTCTTTCAATAGTTCGGCAAAGGTGATCATATTGGTACGCAAAAGCTCCTCGTCTTTCTGGTCTCGGCGGGGATACAGCCCGGTGACGAGGGATGCCCGTGTAGTGGTACATTTTGCGTTGTTGTAAAACCGGGTAAAACGCATGCCTTCGGCAGCGAGACGGTTGAGATTGGGGGTGTTGACTTCTCCGCCGTAAGGCTGGATATCAGACCAGCCCATATCGTCCACCATAATGAGGATAATATTGGGGCGGGAATCCTGAGGAGGAGGAGGGGTTTTGCAGGCAAAAAGTAAAAACAAAACCGCAGAGATAAGCCGGGTAAAATACATTTTCATATTTTCTTCTGTGCTTTTTTAACCATTTTCGACCAGACCTTGCGCTGTTCAATCATCGCCGCAATCCTGTCTTCGGGCGAAGTGCGGCATTCGAGCAATATCCACCCGTCGTAGTCTATTCCCACAAACAGATTCATCAGTTCCTGATAGGGGTAGTCGTTGAGGTTCATTTCGCGCACATGTACCGTATCGCCGAATCGGTGTTTCACCAGATTAAAATTGTATTCAAGCCCCTGTCCATTGAGGTCTTGCGGATTGCAGTTCCAGCATATTTTGACGTTGGGGTTGTCCGCGACATCAAATATTGCTTTCATGGCGGGTAATTCCTGGGTTTCGTCGCCGTGTACTTCTACGCGGATGATTTGGCCCATGTCTCCGGCATATTTGCCTACTTCGTTGAGGGATTTCCCGATTTGTTCGATGGTTTTTTCGCGGGAAACTTCTTTGGGAAAGGCATTGGGTTTGACTTTCACGCCGGTTCCGCCGATGTCATGGCTGAGTTTAATAAAGGCTTTGGTTCCTTCGATTTCGGCGCGGAGTCGTGCGGAGTCTGTGTAATGATAGGCCTGGTTGGTTCCCGGGCCGAGATTTTTCACCGGGCTGTCTTCAAACATACGGCGTACTTCTTTTCTTCTTTCGGGCGAAATGGAGGGTTCTACGCCGTGCGCGTGTTCGGTGCGAAGTTCTACAGCACCGATTTTTGACTGAATACAATTGGCGATAAGCGTGGGCACATCCCAATCCTGTCCCCAAAGGTAAGTCACCAGACCCATACGCATTTTACTGCCGGGTTTTCCGGTTGCCGCCAGGGGAAATTGAGGAACTGCAAGGGCGAGCGAAGCCATTGTGGTGGTTCGGAGAAAATTTCTTCGGGTAAAGGTAGTAGTCATTCGTAAACAGTTAAAGAAGTGAATGGTCAATAAGATAGTCAACGTAACGGAAATTTTGTTATAATTCTCCGGGAAAAGGATTTTCATTTTCAACGCTGCAAAATATTTCCCGTCTTTCTCCTATATTTGCGCACATGGAATTTCTATCAGTTTTTACCACCACCGAAGGGCTGATCAGCTTGTTTACGCTGACAGCTATGGAGATTATTCTCGGCATAGACAATATCATTTTTATCTCGATTGTTGCGGGGAAATTACCCCCGGACCAGCAAGGCAGGGCGCGGTTTCTGGGCCTGATGCTTGCGCTGGTTTTCCGGATCGCCCTGTTGCTTTCCATAAGTTGGATTGTCCAGTTAAAAGATCCCATTGGAATATTTTCTAGCCTTCCTCAGCCGTTTGATCTGAGCTGGCGGGATCTGATTTTGGTAGTGGGTGGACTTTTTCTGATGTACAAAACCATCATGGAAATGCACCACAAACTGGAAGGCAAAGACGATGACCAGAAAAACCCGGAGGCCAAGTCTTTTTCGTCCGTCATTATTCAGATCAGTTTGCTGGATATTGTTTTTTCCTTCGACTCAATTCTTACGGCTGTGGGTCTTGCCGACCACGTGGAAATCATGATTGCCGCCGTCATTATATCGCTGGGCATTATGCTGCTGTCGGCAAAGTCTATCAGCGAGTTTATCAACCGCAATCCTACCATGAAAATGCTGGCCCTATCCTTCCTCCTTTTGATCGGATTTATGCTTGTGGCAGAAGGATTTGACCAGCATGTGGACAAAGGTTATATCTACTTTGCGATGGCCTTTGCGTTTATTGTGGAAATTCTCAATAACCGCCTCCGCAAAAAATCAGAAGGTGCACCGGTTGAACTTCGCGCCCGTATGCGGGAAGACGACGATCAATAATTTCGGTAATAATCCGAAACAAAACCGGTAACCTGATTGAATATCGGTTTGGTAAATTCTATAAATAAATCCTGCGGCGGCGGATTGGGAGACTCGCGTCTTCTGCGCATAAACTCTTTGTCCTCGTTTGCCAATGCCCGCTCATCGCCGTTGTAATACCCCCAACGATCATACCAGATATATGTACCGGGGAATTTACGCTGGGAAAGAATGGCTTCGGTACGGGTATCAATGATTCGGAAATCGAGCAGACCTCCGGAGGAAATTTCTTTTTGAAACTGGTGCATTTCCGCTTTGACCGTACCATACACGTCCACTACCGAATCTTTGGCGATTTCAACCTCTCCAACAACCACGCTATCCCTGACACGGTTGTAAACGGTTTCTTTTACATACGCCTGTCCTACTACAAATTCGTCAAAAATCATCAGAATCACCTGATCAGGTTCGCGTTTTCGCGCTTCGGCTTCCCGTGCGGAGAAAAAGCGAACAAACGGACTGAAAGGCGCATTTCGGATGTATTCGGTCAGTTGGTTTTCAAAAAACTCATTGCTGAGTGCCAATGTGCGTGAGTGCATGGGAATGGGTTGAATCTGCACGTAAATCGTCGCCAAATCCTGTGCTTCGAGCATTTTTTGTTCGGCATCACGATAGCCCGGCTTAAATTTCATTGCCTGCTGGAAATGGTTGTAAGCCTGTTTGGCAGCTTCACGATCGCCTTTTTTACCCGCTTCGATCCCCTGCGTTCCAAGGGCATACCGCACTTCCGCCGCCTTAAATTTGGCGTCATTTAGTTCGGTCTGCACATTCACCGGTCGGGAGATCGTATTTCTTGCAGCAGGAATGCGCTGAATTTCGGTATAAGCGCGGTCAAGTATGGAATAATAGTCCACGGCCTGCTCCCATTTCAACGGGTCGCCTCCGGTTTTTAGCGAATTGATACGATCCTGATAAAAGTCCACCATGTCGGGATAAGCCTGAGCGAGTGTCTGGCGGGCTTTTTTGTGGTTGGGTGATTTGCTGAGTCTTTCGATGGAATTAAAAACTGCCTGTTCGTAATCCCCTCTTTCATAAGCCTTCTTGGTAGCTTTACATGCTCCGAGGAGAAGTAGTAAAATAACCAGAGAGAGTAAAGGTAACGTGCGTCTCATAATGTATAGGTCTGATTGGTGATTGTTTCGAAATAGAATACAATTAATAATCACGGAAATTAGGATGAGTGGTTACACAAAAAAAAGCACAACTGTACAGCCGTGTAGTCATTGAGAATAGCCGTGCAGATACCGGGCAAGTATATTCCAGACAATATCGGAAGATTCTTCCCACGAAAATTTTTCGGTCTGAATAAGTCCCTTTTTTATCAGGTCATTGCGAACGCCCTCATTATAGGTGAGCAGGGTCATCGCATCGGAGATTTCTTCTGCTGAATCGGGGCGGACCTTCAGTGCAGCATCGCCGACTATTTCGGGTAGAGCGGTGCGATTGCTGCAAATAACCGGTATCCCGGCATGCATTGCCTCCACTACCGGTATTCCAAAACCTTCCAGCCAGGAAACCAAACATAGGCCCTGCGAAGCGGCATACACGGGGCCAAGTGCTTCGTCCGGTAAAAACCCGGTAAAAATCACATCGTCGCGGTATTCCATTGCCTCATAGGCTTTCGCCGCAGCATGGTAGTTCCAACCCCTTTTTCCCACAATCAGAAGTTTCATCGGGTGGCCGGTACGGATTTTAAACAGATCAAATCCCTGAAGCAGGTTTTCAATATTTTTTCGAGGTTGAATGGTTCCTACAAAATGAAAATAAGGTAAACCCTCCGTATAGGTTTCTCGGGCTTTGCGTTTTTCGGCCTCGGGCAGGGGGACAAACCGCGCATGAGCGGCGTTATAGGCGATTGAAATTTTCGAACGATCTATCCCGTACCGCACGGCAATATCTTCCCGGCAAAAATCGGAAACCGTCAGAATATGCGCTGCCCGGCGGGCATATCGGGGTGCATATTTACGGAGATAACGCGCCGCCCAACCGCCGACTTCGTCGGGGTTGTGTTCAAATCCAATGTCGTGCATCACCGGTATCTGCGGGATCGTGCGATGATTGGTGAGGTACAATTCCGGGGAAAAAAATACATCGGGTTTGAGTGCATTCAACACCTGCGGTACGGCCAGGTGAAACCAGGCATGCCACAGCAAAGGATGGCGCGCCGGAGGAGGCACTACCAACGGTTTTATGTTGTCCCCCACGATATAGGCAGGGTCATATTTCCGGTCAAAAATAAAGGTAAAACGCACCTCCGGATGGGCGACCACCAGTCGTTTCAGTATCTCAAAGCCAAAACGACTGATGCCTTCCAATTTTCCCGGCAGAAGAAGACGGGTATTTACGGCGATATGGGGTCTGTGATTTTTCAATTAGTAACTCTAAGTACTCCTCGCATTAGCTGGGCATGCCCGGGAACAGTACATACATACGTATAATCCCCCGGTTTTTCGGGTGCATAAAAGTAAATACTTTCCGAGGCTCCCGGCTGCATCAACTGTGTATGAAACAAAATTTTTGAACTCACCGGTATATATCCCATGTTAATCCCTTTCAACCCCAGCTGAATCGCCAGATCACCCACTGCATTTCCTTCTCCGGGCCTGACAATCACGCAGTTGTGAGGCATGTCGTCATTGTTGTTAAATGTCCACTTTATTTTTGCACCGGCCTTAACCGTTACCAGCGTTTTGTCAAATTTCAACCCGGGATTTGTGCCCATCTGCACCGTCTGATCCGGGCCTTTGGTCCAGTCCTCTGGCATTTTCAACTGGCGTTTGATGGCTGCCGTATTCACAGTAGGTTTTGATGCGGGCTGAGGCGGTGTAGCGGGTTCGGTCTGATGGGAGTGGGAGATGGCTTCAGCTACCGGCTTTTTTCTTTTGGGAATGTTGAGTGAAGTGCCGTCCGGTATCTGATTGAGGGTATAATAAGCTGTCGAATGCAAGAGGGGTAGTTCATCGTAATAAGATTTTATCCCCGTCAGCGTAATTTCGTGAACATAATTTTCGCGGAGGTTATCCACCACAATCCGTGCTTTTAAGCCGTCGCGGGAAACTTGTACCGCTTCCAAAAAACAATCGGCATCATTCACAACCGGGCTTCCATACACCGGGTGATATTTGTAAATAAAACCGGTAATCTTGTAGTTGTCGGGGTTGGAGGCAGTGACTTTGTCCACCGGTTGCGTAAATTCAACCTCAAAACCGTCGGGCATGGCGCGAACGGCTTTCATTTCGAAGGGCATTTTTCCATTCCAGACAAGTCTTTGAAGCCCAAAATCATCCGGCCCGCTCGAACCCCAACCGCGGTTGGTTTGTCCGACAAAAAGCGATCCGTCTTTGCCCCAGGTCATTCGCAGTACGCCCGACTGAAATCCTTCGCGGAAGGCAAAAGCAGCGCCCTGATATTCGCCGTTTACCTTTTCGAGAAATACCCGCACAATTTTGCTCTGTCCTTCATCGCCGATAAAAACCTGTCCGGCAAAGGGGCCAAATGCTCCGGAGGTTTCGTCCACAATCATCTGTGAGGTGGAGATACCGAGCACACTGTGAGGCAACCATACCGCAGGGGTTTTTATGGCGGGTAGTTTTTCTTCCGCCTCAAACAGAGGTATAATTACGCGGGAAGTATCATTTTCGGGTTTGATGGCTTGTCCGGGAGGAGAGAACTGGGGATCAATCACCGCATACAATTCTTCGGTTTTGAGTTTGACCGGAGACTCCGGGAGTTGGGACCAACGCAGGCCTGCCGGGTGGCCGGTAAAGTCGCCTTTTTCGACGTGGATAAGGCCACCGGATCCCATCCAGTCGCCTTGATTGTCTGCGTAAAAAAGGTCGCCATTAATAAGGCCCAGTCCGCAGGGAGAACGCATGCCCGTAGCCCAGGGTTCCATTTTGCCATCGGGAGAGATGCGCATGATCCAGCCACGCCAGGGCACGCGGCTTTCGCCGCGCCACCATTCCTGGTCGCCGAAGGCCACATTTCCCGACACAAACATATAACCATCGTCCGTAATCGCCGGGCCATAGGAGTATTCATGGTAATGCCCCGACACCGGCCAGGCATAAACCGACTGATAAAAATCCGCTACCTGATCGCCGTTTTTGTCCCACAGGCGGGTAAGCTCGCCCCGCTGGGAAAGGTAAAAAGTGCCGTCCCGGAAAGCCAGACCCAATGCCTCGTGGAGGCCGGAAGCAAATTTTCGGAAAAAAGGCCTTGTCTGATTTTCCATATAAGGATTTTCGACAATCCAGACCTCTCCGCGGCGGGTACTTGCGGCGATGTTGCCGTTAGGCAAGGTGGTTAGTCCGCCGACTTCCAGTATTATACCTTCCGGAATGGGCAGGGTGATGATGGGGTAATAGTCCTGTTCGGTCTGGGCAAAAAGGCCCATTGAAAAGAAAATCAGTATAAAAGCTATTAAAAAATTTTTCATGAGTCTGTCCTTTTTACATTGCCGTTTTTCGTTGTTTTTCTCATTACTACCAAATGATCGCGTAGTTGATTGTGGTCTCTTTTCCACTGGAAGGAATGGCAACAATTAGTTCTTGTTTCCCTTCGGAATTTCGCACCACGGGGTTTAGCTGTTTGTCCTCCACACGAATATAAAACACCTTGTCAATGGCAAACAACCCGTCACCGAGGTTTTCGATTTTTTTGCCTTCGGCCATTCTAAAATTCAATCCGTTACCGATTCCAGTCCCTACACTGACCGATCTTATCAGGTATTTTCCTTCTTCTGCCAGGCTTATCCGGTCGCTCACCGGCGTATTGCCGAGGGTGTAGGTAAACACCGGGCTTCCATCCGCTTCGGCAATTCCGTAACCCTCAAATTTATAGGGCAATACCTCTGAAAACGCAGAAGGCCAAGGGTTTTTTTCCTGTAATAGTACCGCCATATTCGGGATTTCTCCCAGAGGAAGTACAGAACCTTCCGGACGTGAACTGCCGTCTCCGCGGTCATTCCACATGGGGGTAGCTTCGAGGTAGCCGCCTTTCCAGGCCTGAATCAGCGAACCTTTGTCGGCGTCGTAGGTATAGGAAATTCCGCCGGGAAAACCCACCGAAATGGCATGAACAATCCGCCGGGAGGTAGTTTCCCCCATACCCATATAGTCAATAAAACAGCGGGTAATTTCCGGTTTATCGGCCGGGGTAATATAGATGGGATTCACCGGATGGGAGATGGGCATAGAACCTACCGTATGCAGAGGTTGCATACGCACCCCCGGTCCGGAGACAAAAAGTCCCAAGCCACTGGCGTACCAGGAGTCTTCTTTGTGATAAATGATTTCGATTGGAACATCACCCGCAGTCAAGTCGGTGGATACGCTCCGGTTGTGCCAGCCATAAGGCAAAATGGTTTTGCCGCCTACAGTCAGTTGCCCCATATACTGAGCCATCAGTTGGAAATTGTATTTTCCGGGTTTGGGGACAGGCATTATGCCGGTAATTTTCAGCACAAATTTTTCATTTTCCGAAACCACCTGCTGCGTAAGTTTGTCCATTGTGCCGGAGTAAGCAGGTTTTTTACCCGAAAGATCGAGTTTGCCGTTAGGTATATTGGTATATACTTCGTACTTCAGATTTGCGAGATTCAGCGTTTCCGGCTCATACAAGGTATAACGAAAATTGCGGAAAGCAACCGGGCCGTGATCTCCTTGTATCATAAAAGGCCCTTTGGCCGCTTCGCCGGGTAAACCCTGGCCGGCAGTGGGGCCGGTAAGTTCGAGATTTTCATGAAGCGTTACGCCATTGAGTTCGAGGCGAATAATCCGGGCATTTTCCACTTTATTGCCTGCTGCATTAAAGCGGGGAGCCTGAAATTCGATGTGCATTTGTTGCCAGAGGCCGGGAGCGCGGGCGACATTCACGCGGGGAGCGTACCCTTCCACCCCTTTTCCTTCCACCGAACGCTGATAGATACCCCCGACATCGCCGTAACGGGGCACTTTTACCCCCCAGCTATCGAGCAGTTGCACCTCGTAGCGCCCTTGTAGATAAATGCCCGAGTTGGAGTGTTTGGCCATCATAAATTCCACATCGAGGTCCATATCCCCGTGTTCGAGGACAGAAAAAATATTGCTTTTATTTTTTTCGTCGGGAAGATTTACGAGAATACCCGTACCGGGGGAAGTTTTGAGAACTTCGTTCTTTTTCAGGTCCGCGGTCACCTCCCCGGCGACCTGCCAGTTGGCGGCAGCGGCTTTAAAATGAGTTATGTCCATCAGCGGAATATCCCCCTGGAAGGGCGTATTTTGAGGCTGCGCCGGAAGCGGAAACGTTATTCCTAAAGTAAACAGGAGTATCAATATTCGCATAGCAGATAGTTTTTGGTCAGAGGAGGAAAATTAAGGCGATATATTCAAATAATTGTCCCATTATTCAAAAAAACGCGGATAATTTTCATGACAAAAATCCTCAAAGCAAATCCTTTCTTAAATTACCCGTCCAAACCGAATTTTATGCACGAATTTCAAAAAACGATTGAGGCTGCTTGGGAAGATCGTTCCCTTCTGAAAAACTCCGAAACGCAATCCGCGATTGCCGCTGTGGTCGAACTGCTGGACAAAGGAAAACTCCGCTGCGCCGAACCCACTGCCGACGGCTGGCAGGTCAATGACTGGGTGAAAAAGGCCGTAATTCTCTATTTTCCGATACGCCAGATGGAGGTAATTGAAGTTCCTCCTTTTGAATACCACGACAAAATGGCCCTAAAAACCGACTATAAATCCCAGGGTGTACGGGTAGTACCTCCGGCTACGGCGCGTTATGGAGCTTATATCGCCTCGGGAGTAATCCTGATGCCCTCGTATGTGAATATCGGTGCGTATGTGGACAGCGGCACAATGGTGGACACCTGGGCGACCGTAGGTTCCTGCGCGCAGATTGGCAAGAATGTTCACCTCAGCGGAGGAGTTGGGATCGGCGGAGTACTCGAACCCGTGCAGGCGGCGCCCGTCATCATCGAAGATGATGCCTTTATCGGCAGCCGGTGTATTGTGGTGGAAGGAGTAAGAGTGGGAAAAGAAGCCGTTTTGGGGGCCAATGTAGTACTCACCGCCTCCTCCCGCATTGTGGATGTTTCGGGGCCGGAACCCGTCGAATATAAAAGTTATATCCCCGAAAGATCCGTAGTGATTCCTGGTTCCATTCCGAAAGAATTTCCCGCAGGAACCTACAACGTCTCCTGTGCCCTCATTATCGGAAAAAGAAAACCCGCGACCGACAAAAAAGTATCCCTCAACAATGCCCTTAGGGAATACGGGATTAGTGTATAACCCCCATTGACAATTAACCATTGACAATTAACCATTAGACTATGACTAATCGCAGAACTTTCCTCAAAAACACCGCCCTTGTAACGGCGGGACTGGCTTTTACCGCCAGAAGTTATGGCCGTATCCTCGGTGCCAACGACCGTGTACAGGTCGGCGTGGTAGGATTTTCCAACCGCGTCAGAAGCGCGCTGATTCCCTCCTTCCTCAAACACAACCAGGAACTCAACTTCGAATTTATCGCCGTATCAGATATATGGAACCGCCGCAGGGACGAAGGAGAGGCTTTTATTTCAGAAAAAACCGGAAATAAAGTCAAAACCTACCGCAACAATGAAGAACTCTACGAGAAAGAAAAAAACCTTGACGCAGTACTGATCAGCACTGCCGATTTTCAACATTCGCTTCACCTCGTGGAAGCTGTGCGCGCCGGATGTGATGCCTACTGTGAAAAGCCGATGGCCGAGACCATGCAGGATGCCCGCGCAGCAATGGCCGCCGTAAAAGAAACCGGTAAAATCGTACAGATCGGTTCCCAGCGCAGAAGTGGTCGCAACTATTGGGCGGCTTATGACTATATCAAAAGCGGAAAATTTGGCGATATCACCATGGTCGAAATGACCTGGAATGTCAACCAGCCCGGACGCTGGCGGCTGCCCGAACTCACGAGCACCATCCGCAAAGAAGATACCGACTGGGATCGTTACCAGATGAACCGCCCCAAAGCCGAATGGGATCCTCGCAAGTACTGCGAATACCGTCTTTTCTGGCCCTATTCCTCCGGTATTCCCGGCCAGTGGATGTCCCATCAGATTGACACCGTACATTGGTTTAGCGGATACAGCCATCCGCGCTCCGTGGCCGCCAACGGCGGAATTTATATGTGGCGCGACGGGCGCAGCAATTTTGATACGATGACTGCCGTATTTGACTATGGCCCCTTCGACGACAAAAACAAAGGCTTTCAGGTAGTGTATTCTTCCCGGATGCACAACAGTGCCGGAGGTACGAAGGAAATTTATTTCTCCAACGGCGGAGAACTCAACCTCGACACCAATCAGGTAACCCCCAACGGCGGACTTTCTGAACGCAACGCCAAAGCGATGGGATTGCAGGCCAATCTGCTCACACCGTTTTCTCTTACCGAAGCCGTTACCCGTGCAGAAACCGCCGCCGACACCGGAGCCGATGATATGACTTCCTTGCACATGCGCAACTGGATGGAATGTGTACGCAGCCGAAAAACCCCCAATGCCCCTATTGAAGCCGGGTACAACCATTCCATCGCCAATATTATGACTACGGCGGCACTGCGAACCGGAAAACGTGTTACTTTTGACGAAAAGACGCAGGAAGTAATGGCCGGCGACCAAATATTTATCTATTAACCCTCAATTTTTAAACGCTATGAATACAAAAACTGCACTGCTATTTTTCGCGATTTTAGGCATGATTGCCAGCAGCCTGTATGGACAGGCCATTTCCAAAGAACAACTGACTTACTACACGCAGGAATGGACCGGCGAACGGTTTCCCGACGGACGGCCCAAAGTCTCTGACGAAATACTCCGCCGCATGAAGGCCGTTTCGCTGGAAGAAGCTTGGGGAATTTTACGAAACAAAGGATATAACAACCAGTTTGAAGGCAACTGGGAGATGATCCACGACGATGTGCCGGTGGTTGGGCGTGCGCTCACGGCTGTGTATATGCCCAAACGCCCCGAATTTGAAAAACGAATGTTGGACAAAGGCCACGCAGAAGGTCGCATCGGCGCAGCCAATTCGTGGCCGATAGACATGCTCAGCAAAGGAGATGTTTATGTGGCCGACGGTTTCGGGAAAATCATTGACGGAACCCTGATTGGGGACAACCTCGGTAACTCAATTTTCACCAAGTCGGGCAACGGTGTGGTATTTGATGCCGGTGTACGCGACCTGGCGGGCCTACAAAAAATCGAAGGATTTAACGCCTTTGTTAGAGGATTTGACCCTTCCTATTTGCAGGAATCCATGCTGATGGGGGTAAATGTACCCATAAGGATTGGACGTGTGACTGTATTTCCGGGCGACGTAGTATTAGCCAAACAGGAAGGTATCGTATTCATCCCGGCGCACCTGGCGGAGGAAGTGTTGATCAATGCCGAGTTTATCGCCCTTCGGGATGCCTTTGCAATTGAAGGTCTGAAAGCAGGCAAATACACCCCGGGTCAGATAGACGGGCGGTGGAGTGATGCCATTAAGGAAGACTTCTTAAAATGGCTGGACAAAAACCCCGACCAAATCCCGATGACACGGAAAGAGCTGGACGAGTTCATGAAAAACCGGACTTGGTAATATCAGCGATATTCGCGGAAGCGAACGTGTTCAAAGACCAAAGTTTTTTCGATTTTCCCATTTTCACGCGTCACCTCCCGGCTTTCCCGTCGGGTGGTGGCGTAAATGGGGGTAAGGTTGAGTGTTCGGGAGAAATTCACCATAATAAAAGTCAGCCCAAAATCCCCCTGAATAAGGACAAAATCACCGGGGACGGCGGTATCGCGTAGCCATAGGCGGAGCGGGGTGGCGTAGCCATAGAGCGAATCGAGGTCAGGCGGCACCTGCGACCAGAGAGCCTGCAAGTCTGGCGGCAAGTAGCGAATATCGGATATCGCCAGGTTTTGTTGTGCATCGGCGAGTTGGTCGGGCGTGAGCTGGTGGGAGAAGAGGAGGTGGAGGGAAGGCATAACCATAAACTTATCTTGAATCTACAATAAAGACCTTATATTATCATTAACCTTTCATCCTCTCGGTATGAACATACATGCCGACAATGATTTCAAAAATTCCCAATAATAGAGGCAATTCGCTGATAAAATAACGATCTCTGTCAATATGGATCACCTGATTCTCAAGTTTGAGAAACACCCATTCAAACCCATTGGTTACGGCCCCGAAGATGGTTTCAATAGACTCCCCCATCTGCCGGTTGAATAAACGGGATGCGTACATTTCTGCGGCACACTGGGCAAACCCTTCATCTATAGCCTTGTTTTTGCTTTCCATCAGACAAAATATCGGTGCTTCGATCTCTACGATATTAGGCTTGGCACTGAGGATAAAATCAGGGTTTCCGTTGAGGTCTAATTCCCCTTCAATATTAAGCGCAAAACCCGAAAAAAAAGTAATCTGAGGGTGTCTTCTCCGAATATCCCGGAGTATGGGGGTTATAAGCAATTCCGATTTAGCTTTTTCCGTATAGAGGGGGAGGGTTTGCGCTTCCGCAATATCATCAGAAAGGCGCTGGCTGGGATTTACGGGTACGATTTCCGTTTCCTTAAAAAGCTTATTTACAGTCTCTGACCGCAGTCCATACTGCTGGCAGAATCGCACGATGGAAGTAAATTTTGAATAAGCCATAAGCCGATTAGAAAGTTTTTCTTTTCTCTAAAGATACGGAAAAATGTTTTGTTTGGAGGGGTTTTGTTTGGGAATGGGAGGTGGCGGCATATGAAACTATTTCTTTGATTAAAAACCAAGAGTAGGTAATGGGGGTATTTGAAGTGATTGCTTCGCTTTTTGAAATGATTCTACGAATACACTTTCAAGCAGTTCCTTAAGTTGGCTATCGAACTTACGAGCATGGTCCTCGCCGATTGGGTTAAATCCATGCGCTAAAATGGAACTGTTTCTTTCATTCAGAATGGTTTCAAACCGAAAGTTCGGCGCGCCCTTCGATCCCACTCGGATTGATTGCATTCCAACCTGATGTTCAAGCACATAAAGCAACCAAAAACCATCCTTCAAGGTGATTTTCTGCGGTAAAGAGTCCCCAAAGATTCCATTGATAAACTTTTTCTTTTGTTCTTCAGATAGCAGGGAATAGTCTGGTTTTGCTACTTCTATTCCGACCTCGCCAAGGAAAAACTGCATAACGGCCTCCAGCGTCCGATAATGCCTGCCAACCGCATCATCAAAACGATTTCGTTTGATGCATCGACCAGCATTCAGATAAATATCGGTGATAAAATCGACTGACAGCTTGTTTGTACCTTCTATGTTTTTGAGATGACCTACAAAGGCTTTTATTTCATCCGAAAAAGCGGCCATTTTCGGCGAACCTGCCCCCGACCGCAGCGCTCGTTCAATCTGGTCAATGGCGTTGTAGATGCCATCGCTTACCGGGGCGTTGTAATGTTCGAATCGGTCCCATCGGGCCAACTGACGACATAGCAAGCTCAGCCCCTGAAATAGTTCCTTTTTATGTGCATGTGTAGGGGAAATCTGGCCGAAATGAGAGGCGGCACCACTGAAATCAAATGCATTAAAAGCATCCCGACCTTTGGAGGCAATAATAAATCCAGTCTGGTCGTAGGCGTTGCCTAGCTCAACCATACGCATCGAATCAGGAATTACTTTCTTTTCCTGATTGAGGCGTACATCTACATACATCATGGGAATCCCCAAAAAGGAAGCAACCATCACAGCACCGGCACTCATCCATTTTCTGCCGCCGGTAGGGTCGGAGACAATATTGGTTGCCCCTTGTTCCTCCAGCCAAGATTTAGCCTGCTGAAACACCTCGCACAAGGATCCGATCTCGTCCGGCGAATCTTTGATAGTCAGTTTATCGTACTGGCTTGGCTTGAGGCCTGTTATCTCAACTGTGGCATCAACGGAAGTTTTGAGCGACTCACTTGTGCCAATGAATACGACAAAATCGGCCTGCAACCGCTGGATAGAAAAGATCAGTGGGTCAGGCGCTAAGCCCATAGTAAGAATAAGTCCGGTTGGCATAGGGTTAGGGGTTATTGTTGACGTAGTCGTGGGGGCCGAAGTGGCGGAGGCAGTTATTGGAAATCATCAAGGTTATACCGCTTAAGCACCAAAACCACATCATTGTAAATACGGCTTAATTCATCGGTAAGTGACTTAGGAGTAGCATACCCCTCTCGAAACCCTGCGTGATTGATATCATTGCGTTTTCCTCTGGTGCCTGTGAGTTCTTTATATGGCTTGATTAGATTGGGTTTGTCTTTCAGCCAATTTTCAATTTCTTTCAAATCCTCAATATCTGCAGCGGACTCTGGCTTATTGCGCAAATTCTTGACTTTTATTCCCGAAAGTATTGCTCCTGCCCATGTGCGCCAGTTATGGTCAAAGGTATCGTATCGTCCGAATACACATTCCAACACAAAACTAACAAGCGTCTCTTGAAGGAGGGTATATCCCTGCTGAACCAGTTGATGTTCAATACACCAAGCTACTGCCATTAAGCCATTCCGAATATCGCCTGTTTTAAAAGTATCCAATTTGGCTCCAATACGAGCTAGAAGTGGTTCTAGCTGAGGGGTAACTTGTTCTGTCTGAAGCAAAGCGATTTGTTGTTTTAAAGAGTCAATGTCTATGTCCCGGACCAGTGCGAGGCCTCGATTGGTGACAATAGATTGGGCAAACTGCTCAAGCTGGTCCGCCAAATCCTTATTTTCAATTCTAATCAGATTGGATAGCGGCTTGGATTGTCCGAGGTCAAGAAAGGCTTCCGCAGCAGAAGTCCATTCTTGTAGTTCCAAGAAAGGACGTAAGTCCAAAATGGGGGCTTCGATAACACGCTTTTCGGCTCCTTGCGCTTCTGTTTTAACTCGTTGTTCCTGCTCCGCTCGCCCTGCTTCATAGTTTCCGTAATAGATAGCCTTCACTTTCACATCCTTTACGGCCTTGGCATAGTTAGAAAGAACCAATGCCAGCATCGGAAGTGAGCGAAATCCAAAGGTAATGTCCATGTACACATCATCCCCGGGCCTAATTCGATCTATGATACGCTTGAAGACCGTCCAGATTTCATCTTCTGTATATCCGTTGGGAATATTTACTGAATCAAAATTCTTGAAATAACCTTCTTTTTCCAATGCCTCAAGCCTGCTTTTGAGGCCATCATTTGCAATTATACCTTTTCGGCTGTAACGGTTGAAATAATTACGCTCAAGAGCTTCTGCTGTCGTAAAAATCAGAACTTGGTCTTCTGCACCCCAGCTAGACTGTTGTCTCAGGATTGCCTCTTGGACATAGAACATAGGAGGAGATAAGTCTGACTTATCTGGTGCAGTATAGTAACGAGTTTCAAAGTACTCGATAGCGCCTAAAAAAGATATGAAGGTTTTTGCCATAATACTTTTCAAATGGATTATAAACCAAGAAACAGCCTGTTCCGACTGGAGTGCAGTGATAGGTTGCAATTTTTGTGGGTTTGAGTGCTAAGAAGTTGAAGGAGTGCCATGTGGTTAGGGGTTGTTGTAGGTATCGGGTTTTACTACCTCGGAGGGTTTGGGAAGGACGTGACGGGTGTACTTGTCCCGGTATTCATTTTTGGGCTCATGGGTTGGATGTTCGATAAGCATGTATCGTGTCCGGTTTTCCCATGAAACTCCAGCCATCTGGTGCTCGAAGGTCAGCAAGTGTCTGAGTTCTTGCATTCGACCGTCTTGCGCCCAATAATCTGTAACACTCTTGATTTGTAATTTTCCGGTTTGTGGCCCGATCCAAGTTGCAAAAGCATTCTTGAAGCTCGCCATTTCCGAATCTTTTTCATAGGCTGCTGACCAGCTTGATTCTGAGTCAAACAGCTTTTCGTAGCGATTTTTTCGGTTAATTAGCTTTAGGGTTGGACGAATTTGTACAGAGCCCATGCCCAGAGATTTGCCCATTCCTAGCTTATGGGCGCATCCATCAGGGAGGTCCATTGCGAGTAGAAGTGCCCCTAGCTCTACAGGGGACAGATTGTCAAATCGGATGCGGCCAGAAAACTTTGCTCCAGACTTGAGTACTTCCCCGACGGTATATTGCGTATTTTTCTCTTTGAAGGCATTTAAGATGAGTTCCTGCTGTGTTTTTGCTGTGACCAAGACCTCCGGATTTCTCCAGTTTTGTTTCGAATGCCAATATAGTTTATGGCCGCGAATTTTGTGATTGTCCGTCCCCCAGTGATGCATGTTTTTCTCGTCCACATCCTTAGGTTGTTCAATGTATAGTTGAAAGGAGGTTGGCTTAGGCGAAGAAAGAATTTTCAATGCGCCAAACTCGGTTTGGGGCTTTTCTGTCGCAAAGGCATCTTCAAAGAAGACTTTGCCAGCCTGGATTACTTCCTTTTTCCCCTCTGTATCCGCGAAGCCAAAGAGTGACTTGGCCACATCAAGATGGGCTCCCGCATCCTGCTTCACGGCATGTCCAATCGTGTGTTGGTATGGATGGCGGAAAATTCCTGTATGCCCAACAGCCACCGGCTTCCCACTCGCATCGGGAATGAAGAAGCAAGGTACAGCTTGACCACCAGCTCTTTGAAGCGCTTTGATAAGGTCCGCTTTTTCATCCCTGTTTTCATCCATTTGGTACTCCTGCATGAGGTCCGTGACTCTATACTGCTGTGCATTGGGCTGAGGAGATGGGATGATCCATTGAAAATGTTTTGAGGAGCCAAACAACCCTGTAACCAACAAAGTGCCTTGCTTCCAACCCGTCCTAGCATTTTTGGAAATTCCACTATTTCCTAATTTGTTATAGTGAAGATTCAAGGTTCTTGTCACCCTTCCTTCCCTATTTTTTATCTGCTTTTGATGAATTTTCTGCACCCCATTGGAGTCAAACCATATAGGATTGGTTTTATAAACTTCGTCCTGCCAGTCAAGATTTATAGCCTTTAGGGCATTTCTATTTACCTTATAAAAAGCAGGCGCTTCCTGCAAGTAATACTCGCTACCCTGCTTAGACAACCAACCAGCTTTTGATTTCTGCCTCACATCATTGCCCTTGATATCCAGGAAAATATCTTTGAAATAGTCGTCGCTGATATTCCGAAAAAAGAACTTTCTCTTCTTTTCCACCATTTCCATCCGGCTATAGCTAGCGATTTCAACCAACGACCGGATTAGGCCCCTCAATGAGGAGCCAGGTATGGCAAACTCTCCATTGACTGTGAAGAACTTCTCAAGTTCTCCCCGAATAAAAACATCGGTCAACGCCTCAATCTCAAGGTCTATATACCCCGACAACCTTCCCTCCGCATAGGAGTCAAAATCCACCCCTGCCTCGGCAGGCATCACCAGCTCATTCAGCGGCACAAAATTGTACGGCGCCCTTGCAGGGTCTCTGTGCGGCCCTTGATTTCCTCCGCCTCGGTTATCCCTATTTCCTTGCTGCTGAAATCCGCCCTGGCTACCTCCTTTGTGTTGGCTCTGAAAGTTTTTGTTTTTTGCCATATCCCGCTGTTGAGTTTGGTGTTTGGTGTAATCCTTTCCATTGAAGCGAATGAGTTTGACGGGCCCCCCGGTATTATCAAACTCGACCTCCTGGCCGTTCATATCCTCGGTAAGCCCAAAATCACCTTGTACCGTAAGCGTTTTCTCGCCAACCAGTTGCCAGCCTTTTCCTTGCTTGATCAGTTTTGCAGTTTTCATGCGTTGTTGGGATTAAAGGGTTGAAATTTCACAAAACGGCTGTCCACATAGCCTGCTTGCTGGGTTGCACTGTCGTAGGCGATGTAGTTTCGGGTGATAAGCGCAACATCTTCCGAGACCAAGTCTGGATGAGCTTTTCTTAGTGCCTTCCCCACCACGCTGCGTAGCATCATCTGCGTATCAACCACCTCTTGGTCTCCGGCCTGGGCATCAGTTCGCAGGCGTCCCTGAATCTTGCCGTTACTTCTCCAAAAGTGATATTCCTGTGTTTCGTTGAAAGCGCGCACCCGCACCATGTGTTCGTCTCCGATGACCGGCTGAGCATCATTCAGCCAGGTGACTTTTCCTTCGACGACCCCGGTAAAGATCGCATGGTGCTGCCAGAGCACGATGTAGCCTTCCCCAAGTTGCCGGGCAATGGCATCTATGCTTTCCCAACTCGCAGGCGTGGAGGTGGAAGAAATTTTTTGAATGGTATATACGGGTGTGAGAAGCTGGCTCATGGGGTGACAGGTTGAGGGTTGACAAGTACATTGAGGTTGGCGACGCTACCTTCAAGGAATTCCAGTTCGGGGCCTTGACCTTTGCGTTTGAAGGCGGCGACTTTCTGGCCATCGTTCCAGACTTCGGCGTTCAGTCCGGTCAGTATCCCCCGGCCTACGTTTTTCTCTCCACCAATGGCGAGGTCTTCGAGCCACAGGTCTTTGAGCAGCAGGAGCAGGAGTTTTTTCTCGTCTGGGGTCGCACCTTTCAGGATGGTGAAGGTCAGCTTGATTTGTTCCTGTCCTGTGGTCCATACCGGCGCGGAGTTGAAGAGCGCGCCGTCAATGACACCGCCTGTGAAGCGGTCTATCCGGATACGGTTTTGTACCATGGGTTCAACCTCATCTTTCTGAAACCGAAACTCCTCCACCCGCAAGCGGCTGCGAATCTGGGTTTTCTCATCTTCGCTGACATGCCCGAACAAATCAAACAGAGCGGCCTCGTCCTTGCCCATGATTTTCCAAATCCTTACAGCCCGGTGCCGGATTGCCCCCCGGATGGATTTACCTGGCAGTACATGGCGATCCCGGCTCTTGAGCTGGCTTTTGTCGGGTTCGTCGCCTTTGATGCCGTAGGCCCCGATCATGAGGCTGGATTTGAGGCGGAAAGTCGCTTCGATGGAAAAAGAGCCTTTGCCAAGTTGCTGAGGATCAACCTTTATGGGCATTTCGGGTATGGAAAGCGTGCCCTTTTCCAGATACTCGAACCATGCGTCCGCATGAGCGGGAAACTGGAAGTGGAATACCTGAAAACCTGTGCAAGTCACCTTGCCGAAACCTGTATTGGTATTGGCCCCAATGCGGAAATGCGGACTTTGGAGCGATTCTTTTATGCTTTCGACAAAGGTCTTCCAGTCGTCTTTCCTGCTGGCGCGCAGGGTGATTTCAGCACGGAAGGGGAAACTGATACCCGGCTCTATGACTTGGTAATCGTATTTCTTCTTGTCTTCCGCGGTGCCTTTTTTGTGGTCAATTTTGACCCCGTCGCGCATGACGATGTCTTCGGGTTTGTAGGACGCTTCAGGGATCAGGTCATCAAAGCGGATATGGCTCTGCAGAGGATGCTGTTCGCTTTTGCCTGTCTTGTTGTTCCGGCCAGTTTCACCCCAGAAATAGCCATCCTGCCCGCTGCTAAAACTCCGTAGGCAGCCTGCGATGGACGAAGCAGGGATATAGGGCTTGCCGTCCGGCAGCCGCATCACCTCAATGTCTACGGCGTCGCCACCGCCGCGCCCAATGAGGAGCGGGGATTCGTTGCTCAGGGTCGCCCATAGGATGACCTTGCCGATCACCCGGTCTTGATATCGATTATTATTTGCCATCTGATTTGTTCTTTTTGCGGAGAGTTTGGAAGAATGTGGTCCAGTAGAGCTTTTGGAGATGCCAGTTGTCTTTACTCTCCTTTTCTTGACCAATTTTCAAATCAAACTTATGATCGTGGTTTACGAGGTCAGCTTTGCGGAGAGCATCTCCGGCCGGCTTACCCTGGGTTTCCTTGATCCAAGCGTGAATTTCCTCGGCGGAGATGCTGCGCTCAAACAGTCGCTCCATTCTTCCGATCAGGTGGTTATTGATGCGCTTGACTTTATTATTAGCCGCTTTTATTGCCTCAGTTTTCACGCTGAGCCGTTCTTTTTCTGCATCAAAGGCTTCCTTGATTTTAACCAGCGCTGCATTAGAAGGCTTGGCATCACGATCCACTTGCCCTTGAGTGCTCTGATCTGTTGAATCAGTATCTTTCTCAAGCTCAAACTTTGCCTCAGTTTGGTACCGCTCAAACACCACCCGCCCAAAGCCCTGCTCGGTCCATTCACCCAACTGAGCCAGGGCACTTGTATTTTCTGGAAGATTCATCAGAAAAGAACTACCCTCCTTGAAAGCAGGCACCTTATCCGATTTGGCCTGCCAAATGGCGTTGAACTGTTCTACTTGGGTGAAGGCTGCGGCAGCATTTTTGACTTTGACTTTCTTGCCAAGCGAGTCGGCTAGAGTCTTTTCTAATGCAGCAACAGTAGGCGATGGGTGTCCGTTTTCATTGAGTAGTACCAGCGGACTTTGCAAGGTCATCACATAGTCCCCGGTGTTCAATGTTGTAGAGGAATCAGATTTACCACCATCAACAAGTGTAACCTGCACGCTCCCATATTGTGCGGAGCGGCTGCGGCCCATCCTGGCCCGGAATTGCGACGAAAGTACCGAAGTCAATTTGGTGACAGCAGAGACATCACCCGCGATTTCTCCCTCAAAAGCCTGGCCTTCATTGAGAGATTCGTAGTAAAAGATCCCCGTTTCGGCGTCGTTTTCTGTACTGCGTCCTGCAGACCTATTGGGACGACTGTTATGGAAGTTGAAGGTGGTTTTAGGGGTGAAGCCATTTGTATGAATTGTGTTACCGGCTATGACACCTATTTTATTGACTGATTTGGTGATGCCTTCCGGCTTGGCAAATACTGAGATGATAGGTTTGTCCTTATCCAACTTGTCGCCATGCAGATACAAAGGAATAGGCTTGGCTTGCTTAAAATTTAAATTGCCAAATTGAACCTTGCCGGACAGGAAAACCTCAAAAAAATCGCTGTCCTGATGGGCGTTTTGGGGTGAAAGTCCTTTTTTGCGGATGAAGGCATTGGCCAGCAGCCCCCGGATCTGGTTGCCGGAGATATATTTGCGGGTGAAAACGGTGTTTTGGTCGCCCTGTTGCTCTGCAAGAATGACAGGGGATTGGGTAGTGATGGTTACAGACAGCTTACCTGCCTGGCCTCCCGGGATTGCTTGATTTGTAAGCGCTGTAGGAGTGGCTACATTTAGCATGCACTTTACCTTTCCAAAACCCCGGTTGCGACGCGTACCTGCATGGCGAAGATTCATTACGGCCCGCTTGAGGAGTTTTTCCTCCTCCGCCGACAGCGGGCTGGTGGTTTCGAGTAGCCCCTCGAAGGTAAACCCCGGTTTGATCACCCGGTAGTTACGCAGGCTTCTCTTTTTGGCTACTCCCTCGATTTCGTTCTTTTTGTTCTCCCGACCGATCGCAGTTTGTTGGATTTCAGCAGTGAAATACGCCTTGATAAAATCGGGCTGA
This sequence comes from Bacteroidia bacterium, assembly GCA_033764335.1. Lineage (GTDB taxonomy): Bacteria > Bacteroidota > Bacteroidia > J057 > J057 > JAGQVA01. Next base: position 65,217 of record JANRJC010000002.1, read on the forward strand.
AAACCAGAGAAGCCCTTATTTTCGGATATTTCCATCAATATCTTTTGCCAATCGGGCAGCATCAGGTTGTGGAACAGCAACTTGCCTTCGTAGGTAGGCTTGCCGGGTTCTCCAAAAAAACTTATTACAGTTTTTCCAATAGCTTCTTCTATTTCCCCGGCAATTTCCATAACCTCTTCCAGGCTCTCTTTCAGCATGCCTTTGATGCGCCGGGCAGGAATCATCGGAAAGCCAGTAGCGTGAAATACCACATCGGCATCAATCAGTACCCCGCCTTCACCAGAGCCAGTAAGCAGGTAGGATTCGGTGGTTAATGTTAGGGTATAGTTCATGATAACAGGCTTTCAGGGTAAAAGTCGATGAGTTCAATCATGTCGTAGTAGGGTGTTTTGCCTTCTTTCCAGAGGGTTTTGCCATTATCTTTTTCTCCTGGCAAGGAAAGCTTTCGGGCGTCCATTTCAGTAAGGAAATAGTTTTGGTGCGCTTCATCTTTTCGCAGGGCATCCCGGAGGTCTTTGATCTTGTTACGGGGCCATTTGTCAGCAAACACCTTCATGCCATTGTGGAGTTGAGGCAGGGTAGCCTGACTTCCGTCTACTCGGTATGGGTCGGATTTAAGTGTGCCTCTGCCAGCCACCGTGAACTGGTCTGTAATGATTTCTTTGAGCGGTCCGGAAAAACCGCCCGTTGAAATCATGTATTCCAGCCAGGAGCCACCCACCTCACCTCTACTGGCGTCTTTGGCCCGTTTTGTCAATTCCTCCGCCAACTGGTAGGCTTTGTAGAAGGGATATTTGGTGTGAACAATTGCCACCCCAGCACAGGCATGTATAGGTTGGCCATTGATGGGGATTTGGTGCATGTATTCCAGTAACTTCTCTGCCAGATGTACCCCCAAGCGGCCTTCGCAGACGAAGGTTATATCGTCACCGCCGATAATAAGCGGACGGATGGGGAGGAAGCGCTTTTCGCTTTCTTTGTCCTGTTCCAACTCCCAATCAAGCCTAGGTTTTTCACCTTGAAAAAGGCTGACGATATAACCGATCAGGCCTTGCATGACTTTATCCGCGTAATCAATCACTCCAGCAGAGAGCTTCCGAGTATCTGCCAAGCTTTGACAGCCGATGAAGCGCTGTCCCATACCATTGCCGTCGGCGTGGACGATGGCGACATAGCCTTTGTCGTCGGGCTGGCCGAGTTGATCAAGATCGTCGGTGAAGGAAAACTCTTCTCCGATCTGATTTTTGAATTTTTCCAGTAATACCTTTTGAGCACCCTTTACCAAATTCACGCGGGATGCAGCCATTTGAGAGATCAGGCTGCCAGATTGGCTATCTTTGGTTTCCTGCGCCTCATTCGTCCAAGGACAATCCTCGGCGATGCCGTGTTTAAAAGGTTGCACCTGCGCGGCTGAAAAATTCCGGTTGTGAATGAGATTTTCATTGAGTCGCTTGCGAAACGTCTCGTATCCCTCACCTGCCTCATAGTTGAATTCTTCAAGCCCAAATGCTGTTTTCAGCCCTGGAAAATGGGTAAGCATCAGGCGGGAATAGGCTTTAATAAACTCCTTGCTATCAGACTCTTTCCTGAAAAGCAGCAGTGCATTACCCCCGCCAATGTAGCCGACTTCCACTTGCTCCTGCGGGTGATTATTTAGCCGATAGACCTCAGGCTCGTCTTTCCATTTTTTCAGGTCCAATCCATTAGAAACGCCCGCATCCTTCAAGGCTTTAGGGATCATTTCCTTATACACCAACTCCTCAATGATGTAGGAACCTCCGATGTTTTCTTTCAATTTATTACTTCCAAAAATGTAGGTTTGAATGGAAAGGGTATCAATAACCAAAGCTACGGGCATAATCTTTTTATGTTTTGATTGGCGTCATTACCTTGTATATCTTTTGAAGGAGGTACAATTAACATCATTTGCGTCAATGTATCAACCAAAATCTTTCGATCAACAAAATCTTTCTGACACGAATGTACCATTTGTGTGCCACTCGAAAAAAATGGCCGCAGGCACTTTTTTGAAAGATTATGGGTATCGGAATATGGATTTTGGTATCCATTTTTGAAACAAGAGTATCTATAGAAAACATAATTTAAACAAGTTTCCAATCAGGTTAATTGAAAAATTTTTCTATATCTCTCATGTGTATTTATGCTCATTCATTTGCTCCTTTCTCCTACCCTCTTTACCTTTGCCACAAAAATCACCGATCATGAAAATTTTGCCGATACGTCTCTTACTGGGGTTGTTGGGGTTGTCGTCTCAAATTTGGGCGCAGGAAGTCCTACCACCGCTGCAAATGCCGCTCACGCCACCCTCCGCTCCGATTGAAATCATCCAAGTGCTCGATGCCCGCTTCCAAGCTTCGCCTTCCTTCGCCGGTATCGTCGAAACGGGTTCGGACTTCGTCAAAAAGACGGCCTCCTTCCACCGTCCCCTCGCCGAAATCCTCGACTCGGTCGCGCAGTCACTGCCGCAGACACAATCGGATCGCGCCCCCGTGATCGTAAAAATTACCCGGCTTGGCATTCGGGAGGATATCTACGACACCCGCGAAAGGGCTTTCCTCTCTGCCGAATTTGAATTCCTCCAACCGCAAGGGGATCAACTCCCGGTTCTCCTCGATCGCCAGTCGGTAAACCTGAGTTATGAGGGCCGGAAAATTATAAATCAACATTCTGCCAAAGTCGCCGAGACTTTTTTTACAGCCTGTGATTCTTTTTTTTCCCAAAATCCGAACCCGCAAATCCCTGCTACTCCGGCAGCCAATATTCTTACCCAACAGGCTATTCAACTGCTCCGAGAAAAAAATATGAAGGAGGGAATTTATTCCAGTTACGAATCTTTTTTACACAACAAACCCGACCAACCCCTTGAATCTCAATCTAATGGCAATCGCGAACTTGTGCTTTTTACTCTGGAAGGAAAAAAAAGACCGGTCAAAAATACCGATCCGATCTGGGGAGCATACTATCAGGGACAATTATATGTCTATGACTGGGGGCTATTTTTTCCAGCGTATCTTCAAAACGAAAAGCTAATTTTCTCCGGAATCAATACCAAAAGCCAGACAATTGCTACGGGTACTGCCTCTGGTGTCCTCTCCACAGAGGGAACGGGTTCACCCGAACATCGAAGACCGTATATACTGGACTGGCAAACCGGCGGTTATTATGAAGATCCTGCTTTTATCAAAACAAAAATCATTTCGATCAAAGGGGAAGCTATTGAGATTCCGGATCGAAAGTTTAATATCACGGAGGTGATTGATGCCCGTTTTCAGGCGGACTCGGCCTTTATCGGAATAGGGCAAAAAGGTGCGCATAATACCAACGTGCCTCTCTCGCTGGAAAAATCCCTCGCTACTTCGGTTCGCGAATATCTCCACGAACAACTCCCCGCCGAAGAAGGTTATCTCCCGGTGATTTTGCGGATCAAAAGGCTGGGGGTATGGGAACAAACATTTACGACCGCAGAATTGGCTTACATTGACGCGGAATTGGAGTTTCTGACAAAAGTAAACGACAAATATGTCCGGTTACATACGGAAAAAGTTTTTCAGAAAACAGGGGGATTGGATGTAACGAGTAGCCATTCAAGGCAGATTGGCTCGGCACTTGCTCAGGCAATACGAAATTATGCACAAAGCGTAGAAGGCCCGGGAAATATCAGCGAAGAAAATATCGTTTCGTCCATTTATACGCCCGACATTCCGCCGATTGTCCGCACCAATGACCGTAAACCGGGGATTTATGCCACGTTTGAAGAGTTTCGGAATAATGCGCCCTCTCAGCCTGCCGAATTTATCTATAAACCTCAAGAGAGACAGCTTCTATTTACGACATCGAAAGGCAAAACACGCCCGGTTCGCCCCAATGACCCGATATGGGGCGTGTATCACGGCAACCAACTATATATTCATCAGTTAGGCGTGTTTTTCCCGGTGAATTTTGAAGGTTCTGCACTTGAATTTGAAGGTTATGATGTCGGTTCTCACAATAGTAAAGCCGCAACAGCAGGCATCGCTTTCGGCCTTATCGGTGCGGCAATTGCTCAGGCAAGTTCTGCCAAAACTCGTTCCTTTGTGATTGACTGGCAGACCGGCTCTTTTTATCCAAAACTATGAGCACTATTACCCCCCAAATCGTTGGTCAAACGCCCGGCTGATATCGGCAAGTTCTTTCGGGAGAAGCGCATAAGCAAAGTCCAGTATCTCCTGCGGGATATAGCGATAATAAGCGGCAGCAATCCCGCCGGTGATACAAGCGAGGGTATCGCTGTCTCCGCCGAGTGATACCGCCAGCCGGATGGCGCTTTCGTAGTCGTCACTTTCCAAAAAGGCCTGAATCGCAGGCGGTACGGTCAACTGGCAGGTTTCGTCAAAATAGTAGTCCGGGCGTATCTCGTCCATACTCCGACTGAGGTCGTAGTCAAAAGTGTTTGTTACATATTCGGCGATTTCTTTTTTGCTGCTTCCCTTCCGCGCCAAAAACATGGCCCCTGCCGTCGCCTGTGCGCCTTTGATGCCCTCCGGGTGGTTGTGTGAAGGCAAGGCAGTCTGCTCCGCCGCCGCCAGTGTTTCCGCCAAAGTCTGAAAAGCAAAACCCGCCGGACTCACCCGCATGGCAGAGCCATTGCCGAAACTGTTGTAGGGTTGGGGATTGTCGGAAAGTAGCCAATAGTAAAAATTGCCGCCATAGCCCCGCCCCGGATATGCACGCCCGAAAGCGTGCATAAGGGGACCAAAAGGTTTGCCCTCCAATATGCCTTTCGCCACGGCGAGCGTCATTACCGAGTCGTCGGTATAGTCGCATTTGGGGTGCAGCAGTTCAAAATCTGTGGTTTTGATGCGATCCCACTCATAGCGGGAACCGATAATGTCGCCGGCGATCGCGCCGATAATGGTTGGAAAGGGCATAGGGTTGGTTTATAGGATTATTTTTTTGCACTGAGGGAATGGGCTAAAGACCCATTCCTATTCATTTTTTGCATTGAATTGCCTCCAGCTTTAGCTGGAGGGCTTAAAGGCCATCCAAAAGCCAATCAGCACCATCGCCGCCAACGCCGCCGGGATATACCATACCCCCGCCCAATAATGTCCGCCTTCTGTCTGGAAACTGCTCACTACCTGGGAAGAAAGCCACGTACCAATGTATAACCCTAAACCGTAGGTGGCAAAGGTCAACAACCCCTGTGCCGAACTTTTTAGCTTGTCGGGCGTCGCCTTGTCCACATACATTTGCCCGGCAACAAAGAAAAAGTCATAACATACTCCGTGCAACAAAATACCAATGAATATCATCCAGAATATCATCGGATCGGCGCCCATCGCAAAAAATACATACCGCAATACCCATGACCCCATGCCGATGAGCATCACAGTTTTCATGCCCAACCGAAGAAATAAAAAGGGCATCAGAATCAGAAATATAACCTCGGACATCTGGCCAAAAGTCTGCAACCGCGCAGTATTTTCTACCCCAACCTCAATCAGATAGACATTTGTCCAGGCATAATAAAAAGCAAGAGGAATACAGATCAGGAAAGAAGAGATAAGCACCGTCGCAAAGGAACGATCTTTCATCAGTGCCAAAGCGTCAAGACCCAATATCTCGCGAATACCTGTGTGGGTGTCTTTTCCTTTGGGTGGCGTATGCGGAAGTGTAAAACAATAAATCCCCATCAAAACCGACAACCCCGCAGCGATCTGTAAAGGTAGTGCTGTGATCTCTCCCCCCAAACCGCTGATCACCCAGCCTGCAACGATCCATCCGCCTGTTCCAAATACCCGAATCCACGGAAAACGTTTTTTTTCATCCTCGCTTAAATGGTGAAAACTGAGCGAATTGGTCAATGGAATGGTCGGCATAAATACCAGGTTGTACGCCAAAAGAAGCATAAAAAAAGGCGTAAATTCGCTCGTAACTGAAAGTGCATACATCAATGCCGCGCCTACCAGGTGTAATATGCCCAGAAGTTTTTCCGTAGAAAAAAAACGATCGGCAACCATTCCCACAAAAAAGGGAGAAATCATTGAGGCAATGGCATAAGTGCTAAAGGCCAGCCCGGCATCTCCATCGGAAAAGGCCAGGGTTTTGGTCATAAAGGTGATGATCGTAACAAACCAGAATCCCCAGATCAGGTAGTTGAGAAACATCATCGCCGATAACTGTGAGTATAATTTTACATTCATAAGATTGGATTAGCCAGGGTTGGTAGTATAGTAGTTAAATGATTTTTTCGATGACAACTCCGGAAGATTTTTCGCGGAGAATGAGTTTTTTGCGCCCGTCGGGCATTTTTTCTTCTTTAAGGTAAAGATATTTTTCGTCGTATTCTTTAAAACCGATTTTTTCCACGGGTTTTTCGCCGCCTCTCCATACGGGTAAATGGACTTTCTCCCACTGCCGGGTTTTGGACGAACGGTAACATGCATCCATGATGCAATTGACTACATACCCGTCGTAAAAACTTTCCATCGGCGTCCGGCCTTCGTCCAAGGCACCGAGTATGTCTTCAAACATGTGGTTGTATCCCAGGGCATTTACCTCATCCCCTACCGGAAACATCCATCCTTTGTCGCTTTCGACCTTTTCTCCTACATAATCGCCCATGCCCACAGCGGTAAAAATTTCGTACCCGGTATGGGTAAAATGGTCAATCCGCAACGTGCCTTCCGTCCCGGCCACTTCGTCGCGAAGATCCATTCCTCCCCGATAGGTCCAACTCACCTCAAATTGCGCAACGGCTCCGCTTTCGTATTTAATGAGTCCGATCGCATTGTCTTCGGCGTCAATGGGTTTGACAAGGGTATCGGCCCAGCACATCACTTCGAGCGGGCGGTTGTGTTTTCCCATAAAATTTCGCCCGATCTCAATGCAATGGCATCCCACATCAATGATGGCTCCCCCACCCGACTGACGGGAATCCCAAAACCAGTCGCTGTGCGGGCCGGGATGAGCCTCCCGCGAGCGTGTCCATGTGATCTGTCCCAATGCACCTTTTTTTACGGCGTCAACGGCTTTGAGTGTCTTGGGGGTATAGGCGAGGTCTTCGAGATAACCGTGAAAAACACCGGCTTTTTCCACTGCTTCGAGAATTTCGAGGGCCTCTTGCCCGTTCATCGCAAGGGGTTTGGTGCAGAGAACGGCCTTTCCGGCGGCAGCGGCCAGGAGAATGGCTTCCTTGTGCAGGTTGTTTGGCAGACCAATGACCACTACGTCGGTCTCAGGATCATTGATAGCCTCGGCCATGTCGGTGGACCACCGGGGGATGCCCCATTTCGCGGCAAATTCCCGCACCCGATCTTCTCGCCGTGAATAGACGTGCAAAACCTGGTCTTTGCCTCTTTGCTGGTGTAAGGACATCGTATAAAACATGCCTATCAGCCCGGAACCCAGCATCGTAATTTTATGCATCTGAGTAGTCGTTAGTTTCAGAAACCAATATAGAAAAATTCCGGTGGTTTTCTAATTGATAGGGTTTCTGTGCCGATTCAAACGATTTCAGTGGTGTTGACCGGAAAGGATCAACTGCGAGTAACGGCTGATTAATTCAAATACTTCGATTTTGCGAAAGGGTTTGCTGATATAATCATCCATACCGGCTTCCAGACAAAGTTCCCGGTCTCCCTGCATGGCATTGGCGGTCATGGCGATGATCACCGGCTGGAACGACAATTCGGTACTGCTGCGAATGGTGCGGGTGGCCTGAAGGCCGTCCATCTCGGGCATCTGGATGTCCATAAATATCAGGTCATAACTATTTTTATGAACTTCTTCGACTGCAAGTTTTCCATTTTCGACCATCACCGGCTCGTAACCCGCTTTTTTCAAAAGCGTGAGAATCAGTTTCTGATTTACCGGGTTGTCTTCGGCAACCAGAAGTTTAATGGGGTACACGACTTCCTCTGTTTTACTTTCCGTGGGGACACTGACAACTTTGGGAAGTACCGGGTGGATGTTAAGGGTTTGCTGGACAATTTTTACGAGTTGACGCTGTCTTACCGGTTTTGTCAGAATGGCTGCAAAAAGACCCGTTTTTTTAAGGGTTGCCAGATCACCGATTGAGGTGAATAATACCACCGGGGGCATTGATTCCTGCAAGTTTTCCCTGACTTTTTGTGCCAGTTCTACCCCGTCCATCTCAGGCATTTGCATATCCGAAAGGATGAGGTCAAATGTCGGGTTTTGACTAATGACCGTCTGTGCATCGGGGCCGGAGCATGCGTCTGTTACCTTGCAGCCGTATTTTTCCAGATAGAGGCGGATGATTTTTCGGTTAAGGGCATTATCATCAATCAGAAGTATTTTTTTCTCTTCGAGCGAAACCTCCATTGCATCACTTAATGCCATAGCGGGAAGTGCCACTGCTTTTGTGCGTATCGAAAAGGTAAAAGTGGTTCCCTGGCCTTCTTCGCTTTCGGCTTCCAGTTTCCCCCCCATTAGTTGGGTAAGGCGGGTAGAAATTGCCAGTCCAAGCCCTGTGCCGCCGTACTTGCGGGTAACTGAGGCGTCCACTTGGGTAAAAGCCTCAAACAGAGTCGCAAGTTTATCTTTCGGAATGCCAATACCGGTGTCAGTGACTGAAAACTTCAATTCAAACGACTCTCCGCTTTTGGAAGCGGAGGGGTTATTTTTGGTAATAAAAACCTTCAAAAAGACCTCTCCTTTTTCAGTAAATTTCAGGGCGTTGTTGATCAGGTTGATCAAAATCTGTCGCACCCGAATCACATCTCCACAAATAAAGGATGGCACATCGTCCTCAATCAGATACATGAGATCCAGGTGTTTTTGTGCGGCTTTGGAGGTAAATAATTCCATGACTTCTTCCACACATGCCCCCAAATCAAAGGGGGTTTGTTCGATCTCCATTTTACCGGATTCGATTTTGGAGAAATCGAGAATATCGTTGATGATGTGCAACAGGTTTTCACTGCTCGACCGAATGGTGGAGACATACTCTTCCTGATCGCGGTCAAGGTGGGTTTCGGAAAGCAGATCGGTCATCCCAATAACTCCGTTCATCGGAGTACGGATTTCATGGCTCATATTAGCCAGAAATTCACTTTTGGCTTTGTTGGCTTTTAGCAACTCAATGGTCCGAGCCTCCACCATAGATTGAAGGCGGATTCGATCGGCGATGATTTTTCGGGTGCGAAGAATATTAATGAGGATAATGGCTCCGACAAAGGACAAAACCATGAGCGCCCGAAACCACCATGTTGCCCAGAAAGGTGGGGTAATAATCACTTCCAGAGAGACGCCTTTTTCGTTCCACTGACCATCGTTGTTGGCGGCCCGAACTTCAAAGGTGTAGGTTCCAGGATCGAGATTGGTATAAGTTGCGATATTTTGATTATTTCCATGATCCCATTCTTTTTCAAATCCTTTAAGGCGATATATAAATCGGTTTTTATGGGCGAGAGTATAGTTTAATGCTGCAAATTCAAAGGTGATAACCGAATGTTTGTAGGAAAGGGTAACAGAGGGTGTTACGGAAATATCCTTTTTTAACAGGGCAAGTTTAGAGGAGTTTTTCCCGGATTGTATGGTAAGGTAATCGTTGAATATTCGGATTCCGGTGATTTTCACTTCCGGAATATGGGGATTGTTGATAATGGCGGCAGGGTCAAAGGTGTTAAAACCATTAGTTCCTCCGAAAAATAGTCTTCCGGAAGGATGTTTAAAACTGGCGTGGTCATTAAACAAATTGCCCTGCAAACCATCTTCGATATTGTAGTTGTTGAGTTTTCCGTTTTCCGGGTTAAAACACGACAAACCCAGTCGGGTACTCAGCCAGATTTTTCCACTTTGGCCCTCCAGGACTCCGGAAATCTGCACATTGGCAATTTCGGTTTCCCCTCCGTAGTTGGAGATTTTGCCGGTGTTTATATCTATAAAGTCAAATCCGTTTCCGGTTCCAATCCAGAGTCCTTTAGCCGTAGCGCAAAGGGAGGTGATGGTATTGTTGCTGATCGAGCCGTTTTCCGAATCCTGATCAATATAACGCTGAAAGTAAAAGGATCTTTCTGACTCTTCGATCAACCGGTTTAGCCCCTGCCCGGCGGTTCCTACCCAGATATTGCCTTTTATGTCCTGCACAACATCGGAGACTTGGTTATGGCTAAGGCTTCGTGGATTTGCGGGGTCGTTTCGCAAAAGCCGGAAGGTGGCTGTGACCGGGTCGAAAAGTGCCAGCCCGCGATCGGTTCCCAGCCAGAACCGCCCCTGATTATCTTCTAAGATGTCCCAAATGTCGGTTCCTTCGAGGATCGTTTTGTCTTCTGGAAAAAAATAAGGAATAAACCGACCGGTGGTTTTGTCGTATCGGCTCAACCCGACATAAGTTCCTACCCACAGGTTGTTATTGCGATCTTCATAAAGGGACCAAACGTAGTTATTGATAAGGCTTCCGGGGTTTTCATCGGAATGGGCAAATATTTCTTTTTCTCCGGTATTTATGTCGTAACGAATCAGACCCGAGCCATCGGTTCCTATCCAGATTTGCCCCGATTGGTCTTCGAGAAGGGATTTTACATTAAATCCTTCGCCCTCTGTGGAAGCCTGAAAGTAGGGGATAAATTTTCGTGCCACCGGGTCGTATTTGGAAATTCCGTCAAAAGAACTCAGCCACATAGTTCCGACATGGTCGCGGTAAATGCTCCGGATATGATTGTGACTGAGGCTCTCCGGATCAGAAAAAGTAGAGAAAAAATTGCCAAACCGAAACCAATCTCCGGTTATTAGTCCCTTTTTCCCTGAACCGGAACGAATAATCGGAATATTGGGGTCCAGGACACTAAGTCCATGCATCGTACCTACCCAGATTCTGCCATCCTGGTCTTCATTTATTGCAAGAACCGTATTACTGCAAAGGCTGTTGTCTCTTTGGGGATCTTGTTGGAAGCGAAGGAATCGGGGAGAAAATGCAGGATCGCCGGGATCGCAGTTTTCACATTTACCGGGAAGCATCAGGTTCAGGCCGCCCCCAAAAGTCCCTAACCACAACCTCCCGGTTTTGTCCTCATATATACTCCATACATTGTCGCTGCTGATACTTTCGGCATCACCGGAGTCATGGGTAAAATGCCGGAAAGTGTAGGAAATACTGCCGTCGGCTTCCTCACAAGGCACGGCAAGGTTCAGCCCCCCGTCCCAGGTACCCGCCCATATCCGCTGATGGCTGTCCTGAAAAACACAGAGAACGGCGATTTCGTTTATCGTGGAGGCATCTTTCGGATTGTAACGGTATCGGGTAAATTTTTGGGAAACAGGATTCAGCCGGTTCAACCCGTTTTCTGTACCTACCCACAACATGCCCTCGTGGTCTTCATAGATGCACAGCACCTCATTGTTGCTGAGGGTCGTAGGATCATCCGGAGAATGAAGATAGCGGTGAAAAATCATTCGCTCGGTATCCAGATAATTTAACCCTCCCCCCTGTGTGGCTATCCAGATTTTGCCGTTGCGATCTTCAAAAAGGTATTTTATTACATCTGACCCAAGTGAAAGAGAATTTTCGGGATCATTTCGGAAAATAGTAAACCGGGAACCGTCGTACCGATAAAGCCCCTTGCCCGTTCCAATCCAGATAAATCCATGGCGATCTTCCAGCGTACAATAAATCATGCTGGCATCAAGGCCTTCCCGATGACCCAAACGATCAAATTTCATCCCATGTATCTGACCCGATAGCTGGGAGAAAAGCAAAATACCAAGAGCCAGGGTAAAAACCAGTTTGTAATTCTCTCTCACAATTACGGGGGCCGTTTCCTGTAAGTGAATTTGGGGTTATTATTGCTGAACAACTATTCAAATCCGCCTAATTTCTATCAGTAACCGCCTTTTTGCAACCCAAATGTTAGCTTTCTTTCTAAATTGCCGGATTTTCCCGGTTTACTGTTTTTCAATTGCCAACACCCAGTCACTGGCTCTGCCGGGTTCTCCCGGCGGATCAAATAAACCTGATACCAAAACCTCCGGGGCGATCTCCGTCCGGTCAGAAGTGCGCGGGTCAAACCAAATAGCTTTGAATGTGGCATCACCCCAAATAGTTTTGTCCACTTCCACCGGGAAACCGTAAGGCGTATAAATCAGGGCTATCGAACGGTCTTCGGCCATCGCCGCTACTATTTTTCGCCCGCCTGAAGTTGTATCCGTAGGAATCAGTTCGGGAGAAGGTACCAGTTTGTACCACGATTTTTCCTCCAGAAACATTTTCATAAAACCGACCTGAGCCGATCCCGGGTGGTGAATGGCCTGCTGCCAGGGGGTACGCGCCGCCGAAATCGGGCTTCGCCCTTCCTGCCACATCTGCCAGATGTTGTGGTCTCCATAAGTATGTCCACACGAACCTGAAAGCGCGCCCCACCAGGCGGCCTGACGCACGTCGCCTTCATCAAACCACCCCTCTGCTGGTTTCCAGTTGATCGGGTGATCTTCGTACCTCGGCTCTCCGTCAAGCGTGGGTTTTACCGGTGTACGGGCATAATTGGCCAGATTCATTTCGTAGTTGGCAATATTGACCGCGCCGTGTCCCGACTGAAACATATTAAAATCCAGCCATTCATCGCCGTGAAACCATTCCGCCGAATTGCTTGCCCCCTGCGGGTGATACGTTTTCAGGTGAGCACCGCCGTCGCCGACTTCCAGTCCTTCGGCCATGCTCCTCACAATGGCGAGATGTGTATCGTTTTCGGGGTTGCGGTCACCGCCGAGTATCCAGATAATCGGCTTGTTTTTATACCTTTTTCCCAGAAATTCCCCATAAACACGGGCATTTTCGGGGGTAAATACCTCCGGGCCTTTGCCCCAACGTATATTGAACTTGTCACCCCAGGTGGGCAACATCCCGATAAACATACCCAGGGATTCGGCTTTGTTGACGATATAGTCCACATGGGTAAAATAGTCTTCATTGGGCTGAGTAGGGTCGTTGTCTTTTAAGGGTAAATGACCATAGGCATTGGGCACGGTCAGGCCTTCGAGTTCGGCGAGTACCACTGCCTGAATCACGGTAAAACCTTTGGCCGCCCGATCTTCGAGGTACATGTCGGCCTCTTCCCGGCTGAGCCGGTGAAAGAGTTCCCAGGCGGTATCGCCCAGGTAATAAAAGGCTTTGCCATCGGCAAAGGTAAGGTAGCGGTGATTATCGCTGACTTTGAGGCTGGGATTGTCTGTGTCAGCAGAAGATTGGGTGGTTTTGCAGGAGGGCATACAAATCCCCACAAATACCAACATGAGTATCAGTAGTAGTTTCATATCGGAGATTAATAATATCGGCCAATCATCGGGTGTTCTACAATCGTTTTTTTCAGTTGAAGCGGGTCAATTACGCCCTGGGTCGAATAGACAATTTTTCCTCCCGGTTCTACCAGCAGGGTATAGGGAAGTGCACCGTTCCATTTGGGATCCACGGCTTCAATGAGGGCGTATTTGTCGTCTTTGGCAAAGGCATAATTGGTCAGAGCAGAAGCCTTTTTCTGAAGAAATTCAAGGGCTTTGTCGTGGTGTTCGGGGCTGTCGGCTGTTAGTGAAACAAATTCAAAATCCCTGCCCATAAACATCCGGTGGATTTCCACAAATTCGGGGTATTCGAGGATACAGGGGCCACACCAGGTAGCCCAGATATTGATCAGACGCAGTTTTTTAGAATCATTGGCCAGCAATTTTTTCACCCCTGCCTCATCCAGCGGCTCAAGGGAAACGGGACTTGCTGCCCACTCCTTTTCTACTTTCAGGGTATATTCATTTTTCCAGGCCCATTTGACCGAGCAACCAAAGGTTTTGGTTTCCGGAGTGGCTACCGGGGTTCCCGCAAGCACAGCGTCAAGTGCCGCCCGAAGGTCTTCGGCGTTGGCAGTTCCGGGTTTTTCCGAAGCATCAAGGCGGCCTACATACTGAAGTTTGCGGTTTTGATCAAAAACATAGGCATGGGGCGTAGCCACGGGGCCATATTTGATGGAAACTTCTTCGTTGTCCCCGTCATAGAGGTAGGGAAAAGGAAAACCTTTGTCCTGTGCCCGTATTTTCATCTCTTCGTAAGTATCGTGCAGGTCGGTATAACCGCATTCTTCATGGAGAAGCGCAGGCGGGCTATTGGGGCTAATGGCAACCATTTGAACACCCTTTGCCTTATATTCATTGGCAATAGCAATCATTCGGTCTTCGTAAGCCTGAGCCGTAGGACAGTGATTGCAGGTAAAAATAATGGTCAGCACTTTGGCATCATTAAAATCTCCCAGTGTATAATACCGGTCGTCCACCCCCGGAAGTTTGAAGTCCGGAGCCTGAGCGCCAATCGGCAAAGTGGTGATTTCCTGCGCCTTTACCATCTGAGGGTTGGGCACAAAAAAGGGAAGTTCAGCGGTTTCGGGAGATGTGGCAGAATCAGCCGAATCATCTTTTTTTTCTCCGCAGGAAGGGAGTAAAACGACCCACAACAAAACAGCCAGTGAAGTAGGGAATAGTTTCATAGCAATTGATTAATGGAGTTTTAAGGTAATACTATTTCACAGGATTCCCATCATGTTGTTTCCTGATTATTTCTTTTACTTTTGTAGAAAAAGTATTATTTTCAGGTTTGTAAATCAAATATTTCTTTTATTTTTGTAGAAATAATAAATTATGGGAAGAGCCTATCTCGGTGAATTTGAAGAACTGGTATTGCTCATGGTGGGTGTTTTAAATGAAGAAGCCTACGGCGTAGCCATTCAGGATGAAATCAAAGGAAAAGCAGACCGAAGCGTAAATATCAGCGCGGTTCATACGGCACTCCACCGCCTAGAGGAAAAAGGGTATGTCAAATCCTATATGGGAGGGGCTACCGCCGAAAGAGGTGGACGCCGGAAAAGATTATTTTCGCTTACTGCCAGTGGCAAACACGCGCTCGACCAAACACGTGAACTTCGGAATGAGCTTTGGCAAAACATCCCTAAAATCGCTTTTTCATGAATTCCCTTCCCCAACCTCCCCGCTGGGCACTGCGATTTTTGCACTGGTACTGTCACCCCGCTTTTCTGGAAGAGATTGAAGGTGATTTGTACGAACTGTTTTACCGCCGGGTAGAAGAAACAGGCACTCACCGCGCTCGCTGGCGATTTGTATGGGATGTTATCCGTTTTTTCCGCCTTCGCATTTTGCGAAAATTTACACTATTCATTCATACCGCTATGTGGCAAAATCATTTTAAAATTGCTTTCCGCAATATGCAGCGGCAAAAAACATTCACGGTCATCAATATCCTCGGGCTTACGGTGGGTATTACCACGGCGATGTTTATGCTGCTTTGGGTTTCCGACGAATGGAGTTTTGACCGGTTTCACTCAAATTCAGACAATATTTACCGGGTATATACCAATATGGCTTTCGGCGACGGAGAACTCGTCACCTGGGGAACCGTGCCCCAACCGCTGGAAAAAGTATTACGTGAAGAATATCCCGAAATTTCCCACGTCGTACTCATGGGAACAAGCCGCGCCGCCAATTTTGCATTGGAAGGCAAAGTATTTAAGGAAGAAGGGCTTTATGGCGGTAAGGAAATGTTTGAGGTTTTTTCTTACGAACTCCTTGAAGGCGATCCCGCCAATGTCCTGAAGGATTTAAAATCGCTGGCCATCTCCGAAGACCTCGCCCGCAAATACTTCGGAGAAAACTGGAAAGGAAATACGCTGGGCAAAACCATTCGTATTAATAACAACCGCGATGTAACCGTAACCGGTGTTTTTGCCAATGTTCCTGACAATTCTTCCCTTAAATTCGATTTTGTGCTTTCGGTTGAAGACCTGGTAGAAAATCAGCCCTGGCAAAAAGAATGGGGCAATTTCAACTTCTGGATGTATGTTATGTTGAAACAAAACACTGACGGAAACCTCGCCAGTGTCAATATACAGGAAGCCATCAACCGCCATTACCCCGAAGCAGAAGCCAGCCTGTTTTTACATCCCTTGACAAAAGAACATCTGTATTCTCAATTTGAAAACGGAAAGTCTGTCGGAGGGAAAATCAGTTATGTGCGCATTTTTTCGGTAGTGGCTTTCTTCCTGATTCTGATTGCCTGCATCAATTTTATGAACTTGGCTACGGCTCGTTCGGTCAAACGTGCCAAAGAAATCGGTGTACGCAAGGTAATCGGAGCAACGCGATCTTCGCTCATCAGCCAGTTTATGAGCGAATCGGTACTTACCGTGATGATTTCCATGCTGGCGGTCATTTTGGCGATGGAATTACTGATGCCTTTTTTTAATTCGCTTACCGGAAAAAATCTGGCCATAAACTATGCGAGTCCGGAATATTGGCTGATATTTTGGGGGATTGCGCTATTTGCGGGAGTTTTGTCGGGCAGTTATCCTTCTTTTTTCCTTTCCTCATTCCAGATAGTGAAGATTCTGAAAGGAACCTTAAAATTTGGAAAAGAAGCTGTATGGATTCGGATGGGTCTGGTGGTGTTTCAGTTTTCGCTTTCTATTTTGTTGATTATCGGTGCGCTGGTGGTCAGCCAGCAAATTAACTTTCTCAAAAATCAAAATCTCGGACTGGACAAAGACAACATGGTGTTTTTTGGCCATTCGCAAAATATGAACGCTAATTTCCCCGCCCTAAAAGAAAAAATGTTGGCGGTACCGGGCGTAACTTTTATCTCTATCTCCGACCAGAATCCCCTCATGGTTCAAAACTCAACCAGTAGCCCCGTATGGCAAGGCAAAGACCCTAATCTGGAAATGTATTTCCACGTCATCAAAGTAAACGAAGACTTTCTCGGCAATATGCATATAAACCTGGCTTCCGGGCGAAATTTTTCAACCGACTACTCCCTCGATTCCGCCAACTACCTGATCAATGAAACCTCCGCAAAAGCGATGGGCCTGACAGAGCCGCTGGACAAAGAACTCGAAGTCTGGGGCAGAAAAGGCAGGATTATCGGCGTAATCAAAGATTTTCATATCACCTCTCTCCACACGCCGATTGAACCTGTGATTTTGACCCTGCGACCGGAGGACTGTGGTTTTATGTTTGCTCGTATTGCTCCTGGCAAGATCGAAACAGCCCTTTCTGGGCTGACACAAATCTATAAAGAATACAATGCCAACCTTCCGATGGACTACCGGTTTATGGATGATACGTATCAGCAGTATTACGAGTCGGAGACGGTCATGGGTAAACTGGCGCATTATTTTGCAGGGATAGCCATATTTATTGCCTGCCTGGGACTACTGGGCCTTGCTTCTTTTTCTGCCCAGCAGCGCACGCGGGAGATCGGCATCCGGAAAGTATTGGGAGCCTCCGTGCCCCATCTGGTAATGTTAATGTCGCGGGAGTTTATCCTGTTGGTGGGAGTAGCATTTCTGATTGCTGTGGTCGGAGGCCTTTGGCTGACAAACCAGTGGCTGAGTGAATACGCCTACCGCACCGAGCCGGGGATAGAAATATTTGTTATCGCCGGGGTCATTTCTGTTGCCGTGGCATGGCTGACGATTTTGTTTCAGGCACTGCGTGCCGCTTCCGCCAATCCGGTAGAAGCGATAAGGACGGAGTAAAAAACCGCGTTTTCATACCTACTCCTAAAAACTCGCTTTCTGAGGCAATTTAGTCCTTCGTCCTTACCACCGATTTTTCGATTTGCTGGGTGAGTTCCCAGTCATCGGTCGGATCAAACACCGGGGCCTGACTTGCGATCCAGTTTTCCCGGATGGCGGAAGGAGTGTAATTACGGCTGTAAAGTTGGAGTTCGATGGATTGATACCCCTTTTCTTTTTTATAATCACACTGCGCCCACTGGTGTTTTCGGTAAGCGATCCAGCGCAAATATTTATCCGAAAACCATGTTTTGTCCTTCCAGTCGAAATATTGGTCTAAATAGGATTCGACACACTGCATAATTTCCGCCGCGCTGTCCGGGTTATTGAGGTAAACGCCGGAACGGATGAGGTATAGTTCATTGTTTGCCAACTCATATTGCATCCATCTTTTCCCCCATTGTGCCCAGATCTGGCTATCCGATCGCAGGTCGTACTTTACATGAGGGTGTCGGGTCAGGCTGTCCAAGATCGCTTTCTGCGAGATTCCAAAGGGAAAATACAGAGAGGTTTGGGAAGAAAGATTAAGACTCAAAAAAAGTAAGAGCAGCAGGGGAGATATAAATTTTTTCATGGGGGTTAGCGTTTGATATTCCTTGAACCCACAGACATCATTTAATATACCCGGTTGGAGTTTTGTCTGGAATACGGTAATTTAAAACAATTTGTAATATTTTACAAGAGTTTTTTCTTACAGCGGAACCCCTATTTTGCAGCAGTATAAATCGCTTTTTTATCGCTACTACTATGAAATTTCCTTTCCTCATGCTTATCGGTGGCGTTTTTCTCTTCGCCTGTGGTCTAAGACCTTCCGAAGAACTTGCCACCCCGCCCTACCAGGATTTCCCCTTCCGCCCGAATATTGTCTGGCTGGTGGCTGAAGATCTGGGTCCTTATATCCCGCCTTTCGGCGACTCTACGGTGGCAACGCCGACACTGAGCCGCCTCGCGGCGGAAGGCATTCGTTATACGCATGCTTTTTCGCCTTCCGGCGTATGTGCACCGAGCCGCTCGGCACTTGCAAGTGGTATGTACCCCTCGCATATCGGCAGCCATCACATGCGTACCGGCGGCAATCCTCTGTATTTTGCACCGGGTCTAAAACCGTATGAGGCCGTCATCCCGCCCGAAGTGCGTATGCACAGCGAACACCTCCGCAGGGCAGGTTATTATTGTACCAACAACTCCAAAGAGGACTACCAATGGAACAAACCGGTCACGGCCTGGGATGAAAGCAGCAAACAGGCGCACTGGAGAAACCGCACCCCCGGCCAGCCGTTTTTTGCCATTTTTAATTTCGAAGTGACCCACGAATCGCGTATATGGGTAAAAGCCGAAGACTCGCTCTGGGTGGACCAAAACCTCGATGTGCCCGTTCCTCCTTATCTGCCTGATAATGACATTGGCAGAAAAGATATTCGAAGAATGTACTCCAATATCAAAGAAATGGACGCGCAGGTAGGCGAAATCATCCGCCAATTGGAAGAAGACAACCTGCTTGACAGCACCATTATTTTCTGGTATGCCGACCATGGCGGCCCGCTGCCGCGAATGAAAAGACTTTGTTATGACTCCGGGCTGCGTCTGCCGCTGATTATCCGTTTTCCCGACAAACGAAACGCGGGAGAAATTGACGATCAGCTTGTGAGTTTTGTGGATTTTAAGCCCACTCTTCTTTCGCTGGCAGGAATTGAGCCGCCTGCTTATGTGGACGGGCGGGCTTTTCTGGGAAAATATGCAAACAAACCTCAGCGGAAATACATTCACGGGGGCGCAGACCGGATGGATTCTGAATACGACATGGTACGGGCCGTTCGCGACCACCAGTTTAAATACCTCCGCAACTATCGCCCGGAACTGGGTTACTATATGAAAGTAGTTTACCGCGAACAAATGCCCATCATGCAGGAACTCCTGCGTATGCGCGAGGCGGGCGAACTCAACGAGATTCAGGCACAGTGGTTTCGCGAGTCAAAACCGAAAGAAGAGTTATTTGACTGCATCAACGACCCGCATGAACTTCACAACCTCGCCGAGCTTCCGCAGTACCGCGAAAAACTCGCCGAACTTCGCGAAGAGTGCGACCGATGGATGGCCGAAATTCAGGACAGAGGGCTTTTGCCAGAACCCGAGTTTCTGGAAACCATCTGGCCGGGGCAGATCCAGCCCGAGACGGCGGAGCCGGAAACGGTTTTTACCGGGGGAAAAATAGCCGTTTCCTGCCCTACCGCCGGAGCTTCCATCGGATACCAGATTCTCCCTGAGGAAGCCGAACCGGGGGCGCGATGGATGGTTTATCAGGAACCCTTGTCGCTGAAACCCGGCGAGAAACTGGTAGTACAGGCACACCGTATCGGCTATAAACCGAGCAGTACTTTGGTTCTTCCGACGCGCGCTCCGGATTGAATTTCCACAATATATAACCCCGGAGAAAACCGCGATATGTCCAGTACATGAGTGCCCTGCGAAAATGATTTTTCCAAAATTATTTTGCTGTGCATATCCATTAGTTTTACCTGGAACTCTCCTACATTTTTCCCGCCGATAAACAAATTGCCGGTTGTAGGATTCGGGTAAATCAGAAATTCTTTCAGCATATCGGCATCTATCGCGGTGGTTTTATCTTCTACCGGTAAGTCTCGGAAACAAACCAGCCCGATACCCAAACCGTCGGTAACCCACGGCCCCGTTGCTCCGGGATGGCCCAGATAGCTGATACCCAAAGGTGTGTTCACATTTCCCTGAAGCGTAAGGAGAATCGTATCGGCAAAGGCTGTTCCGGAGGTGATTGTCGCGGTTGTCCCCTCCAGCCGGAAATCCTGTTCCGCTCCAGTGTCCCAACTAAGTCCTGTACCCACATTTGCGACCTTTAGAGCTAACTGCCCTCCGCTAAGCAGATGAGCCTCCACCACCACAGGTGCTTCATTGGCAGCGTCAGCCGGCATATTATAGAAATCCTGCGCTACAAGGCGGTAAATGCGGTTTCCCAAGACCTCGTAGCCGTTGGTAAACGGAAAATGGCAACCATCGGTATGGTGGGAAATCGCCGTAGTGGACATGATCTGCAAATCGGCGAGTTCATCGGCGAGTTGGCGCTGCGCCTCCATGATTTTCAGGCTGCTGTCAACCGGAGCAAAACAACCGTTTCGTATCTGAAACAGGTAGAAATTTTTTGCCGAAGGGTAATCTTCCTTCCAGTCGTCGTAAAGCGAATAAAAATCATCTTTGTACTGATCCAGCGTGGGGCCGCCCATGTAGGTATCGGACTCTCCCTGATACCAGAAAATACCGCGCACCGAATCCCTCAGCCCCGATTCTTCTGCCCGGAAATAGAGGCGTCCATAGTTGGTTTCGGTATTTTCGGGAAAAGCGTCATCGCGTTGGAAAAACGAAATCGGCTGACCGCCATGCGCGCCGTTGAGGAGGGCCACCGGCATCTGGTGATTGTCTATAATCTGGCGCGCCAGCTTTATCCCCCACTGCCCCGTATGACCGGGAGAAAGGCGGAACACATCGCCGTCGGCGATATACCAGTTGCGATCGTTTTCCACGATTTCGCTGTCATCACTTCCGGAACCAAATACGCGGATAAACGGGCTGTTATTGGCTCCGGCGGGATCAAGTGTGTCCACCTGACCGGCAACCGCATTGGATTGCCCCTGAATGATCCAGGCATCTCCCACAACGATACGATCCATCGTGGTTACAGGAAAGTTATCCGCGACATTTGTTCCCGCTATTTCAAAACGGTATTCAAAAAGCCCACCGTCCAGTGTGATCGGAAAATCAAAAGATGCTTTACCGGAAGCGTATGCCAACGCCTGAGTCTGCGATTGGAGAAACTGATTATCCTTAAAAATTTTCAGTTCGATTGCTGAAAATCCGGGATTATTTTCATCCACCGATCCCGTAATGTGAATCTGGGCTTTGTTGGTAAGCGGGTTTCGCGGATAAAACTGTAAGTGGCGGGCAGCAGAAGTAAAGGTTACCGGACCACAGACATCGGGAAGTTTTTGCATAATAAACTCCACATTGTGAAGAGCAAAAAAATGCCTGACCCCTGCGGCCACAAAAGTCACCGAATCCCCGGGAACCGGCAAAATCGCCTTCAGGTTACTGGTAAGGAGGAAGAAATCGTATTTATAGGAAGTGGACGAATCCAGATTTGCATCCAAAACCATTACCCAAGAAGGCCAGCCACTACCCTGGTTTAGCGGAATGCCCCATACACCGGCGATCAGAAATCCCCCATCGGATTTGGCGGCAATGCTATTGGCGATGTCATTTTCCGCGCTTCCATAGTGAACCGAGTCCATCGTAACGCCAGACTGAACATCCAGTCGCATGACGAGGATATCTTGTTTCCGGAGACTATCCACATAAACCATACCGGTAAGGACAAGGTTTCCGTTCTTGTCGAGAACAATATCTTTGCCTTCAGTATTGCCTGCGAGCGGAGGGGTACCCCCGATTACACGATGCCAGAGGACAGTGCCCGCAGAATCCGTGCGAAATACATGAATATCGGCATTGCCACCAAAAAGAACCGAGGTGCCAATAAAGGCATAACCGCCGTCGGCAGTTTGAGTTACGCCATTTGCCTCATCAAAAAAACTTCCGTCGTAGTACTTAATCCATTCCGGGGATAAATTACTATCCAGTTTGATCAGATGGTCTGAATAGGCAAATAACCCCCCTCGGTTGGTCTCTCCGGTCAGGATAAATCCCCCGTCCTGAGTAGTGTGAATATCGCTGCTATTGACATATTTTCCAGAATCACCTACCGCAGTGTCCTGAAGCATATTGCCGAGGGAGTCGGTGCGCACGACCCAGGTTTTGTGCAGTGTGTCGCCGGGGGCACAGTGAGTACAAAAACCTCCGGCGACCAGTTCGCCATTGAGGCGGGAAACCACACCGGAAAATCCGGCGATGCCGCTGCCTTTGTAATAATAATTCCGCCAGAGGGTGTCCCCCATGCAGTTAAATTTCATCAAAAAAGCACTGTCGCCCCATTCGCCCGCGACAACATAACCAAAGTCAGGTGTGGCGGTAAGAGCATTCGCGATTTCGACATGTGTACCCGACACCCCATAATCGCGGCGAATCAATTCATGGCTTTGGGCTTGCAGAGACCCTGAAAAAAGGCTCATCAGAGCAACGAGAATGATACATAAACTTCCTGGTTTCATAATCGAAGTGGTTAATTACATTCGAAAGGAAGACGTAGGAATAGGGAGTTGTATCAAGTATTCATAACGAGGGTATCAATAACGAGGGATTTGAAATCCCTCGTTATTGATACCCTCGTTATTGATACCCAAAGTAAGTTTTTCCGGAGGATCGTTTTTTCTACCGATAAAATAACGAGGGAAGTACTTCGCCGCAGGATTGTGGTTTTCCATTTCTGCAAAAGAGTCAATATTTCCACTCTCGTATATGTTAGATTTTGATTAATTGCGCAGATTTGATCTTTTGGGTACGATGTAATATTTCCGCCTTTTTCGCATTGAAAAAACGGCGTTGCTGACCGTACTTGTGGTTGATTACCGTTGAATATTCTTTTAAACGCTCAATTTTTTTATAGAATCCGTCCTGTCAATGCTGAAAACCACGTTAGGCTTTCTGGCCATTTGTTGCATTCTTGCTCCGCTCTTTGCTCAAAGTGATTCCAAAACCCTTTCCCTTGAAGAAATAATTAACGAATACATTGGCGCGTATCCGCTTACTTCGGACAATCGTTTTAAACTGGCTGCTTATGCCGAACTTAAAGGACGCTATGCCGCTTCTGTCAAAACCCTGACCCTTAACTTCGGCGGACTCGGTTTTTTGAATTTTTATGAAAAAAACTGTCTGCTCCGCACCGGCAACAATCAAGTCTTTTCCCTAAATCGCAATTCTTCTCATGTCTCCGATTCCATCGAAATGAACCGGCGGTTATCGGAGATTTTTGAGAAAATCATCCTGCTCGGCAACCACAATGCCGATGCGGAAAAAATTGAATTTGTGGACAAATACCTCGCGAAGAAAAATATTGAACCCTTCGAGAAAGTATTTCTCCGCCATGTTTTTATCCGGTTTGGCAGGTATAATGCCGAAAAAAAAATGATCATGTTCCATACCGACTGGCTGCCCGAACGCACCTTCAGCTATCGCGGCCCGGACGACAGGGAACTGGTAAAAAAGCATATCACTCCCCTAAAAATGGTGCTGAGTGAAAATGTCATTCGGGGTTATTATCTGGAGAATAACGGCACCGTTTTCGTCGAAAACGTAAACCGCAACGTATTCTACGCCACCGGAGAAGAGTACTTATTTAATGTGGCTGCATTCAAACTTTTTGCTCAAAAACTGTTTGTCCAGTCGGTACAGTATGTTTCCCGTACAGAAGCCAAGAGGCTGGAAGGAATATCTTCCGACGCGGAACAAAGTACGGTGATCACTCAAATGGTCACATACGACTCGAATATTTCCGGGCAGGGAACCCACGTCGCCGGCAATATGCGGCAGTCTTATTACGCACCAGCAGCCCCTGCGTCCAAAGTTACCACGTCGGCGCAGCCATTATACCATGAGTATAGTTGGATTCCCATGATGCTCGGCATTATGCGCTCCAATGGCATCAATATCGGCGACGATTATGTGATCAAATACTTTATTGACGAACCCTACTTTGACCGAATCTACCAACAGCTTACCCGGGAGGAAAAGGAAAAAGTAGATAAATATAAACGCTTACGAACCAGCGCCAATGTGGCTGGTTAGATCTTAAGGTGAATCTGTTTCTAAAAGCCCTTCGGGGCTTTTTTTGTCACGCCTCTTCCAGGAGTTTTAGGTAGGGTTTGATTTCCCAGCTTTTTACACATTTTTCGGCAGAACTAAAACTAATTCCCACCGCGAAAACCTCCCGGCCATCGCCGATGTAGGAGGTTCCATACTGACGCAATCGAATCTGCTCCATCGCCTCAGAAACCGGGGCATCGAGTTTAAATTCCATCAGATATATATATTGAGGGGTAAACACCACACTGTCCACACGACCTTTTGCCGTGCTCACCTCGGCCTGGGTAATCAGCCCTAATCCCACAAAGGTAATGTGGAGGATAGCATGAAAAAACGCCTCCTGTTTTTCCAAAAATATCTGGTAGGGAATAGTGGAAAATAAAATGTCCACCTGGGAAATAAATCCCTCCATATCCTTTTTGTCCAGTGTGCGTTTGATATTTACCATTACCGGATAGCTGCTTGTATTGGACGTCTCCCGGTAAGCTGCCAGCAG
The DNA here is from genome assembly GCA_033764335.1 of Bacteroidia bacterium. Classification (GTDB taxonomy): domain Bacteria; phylum Bacteroidota; class Bacteroidia; order J057; family J057; genus JAGQVA01. The sequence continues at coordinate 90,078 of JANRJC010000002.1, forward strand.
ATGCTGCTGCATAGAATCTTTTACTTCAAGATTGGGAAATCCCAACGTGTATAAACGCAACTCCGGATCGTAACTTTTGATTGTGACATAACCCGTCTGAAACAGCAGCGGCAACCAATCCATATTATCCAGCGTAAAGCTTTCAAACATCGTACTACTGGCTTCGAGCATGTCGAGATGGTATTGAAAGTTTTCACGAAGTTTTTTTATCAGAAAAGTAGGCGTTCCTGTATCCCACCAAAAGTTTTCAAATCGCTGTTGTTTGACAAGGTTCAGAATGGAAAAGGGATTGTAAATACGCTCTTCCCGACCCCACCGATAGCCATTGTACCAATGTTTTACTTTTTCCTGGATAGCAGCAGTAGTTATGCCTTCTAACGCTGCAAGAGTATTCAACTCTTCTGAAAAATAATGCTCCAATTCGTCCTGAGTATATCCCGCAACTGTCGCAGCATAAGGAGCCAGGGTAATATCTTCCAGATGATTTAAGTCCGAAAAAAGGGAAACCTTGCTGAATTTGGAAACACCGGTTATCAGAAAAAAACGGATAAAAGGGTCAGAATCCTTGATCGCCGAAAAAAAGGTACGGAGAATATTGCGGTTCACCTCCGCCTGTTCGGGGTCATCTATAAAGTCCACCAGCGGTTTATCATATTCGTCTATCAACAGGACAAGTTTATGAGCACCCCCCCCGATAAATCCCATTAATTCCTTAAACCGGGGTGCAAGCCCCTCTGTCTCAAAAGTAAATCCTTTCTGCCGGGCGTATATGTCTAATTCCTGTAAAAGTGCTCGCTCCAGGCCTATATTTTTATATCCAATACCCGAAAAAGACAAATGCAGTACCGGATGTTTTTCCCAAGAATGTCGTTTTTCGATCCATAACCCCCGAAACAAATCTTTTTCTCCTGCAAACAAATATTTTATCGTTGACAACAACAAAGATTTACCAAAGCGCCGGGGGCGGGAAAGGAAATAATAATTTCCACGGGAAATGAGATCATATATTTCACGGGTTTTATCCACGTAAACAAACTGCCCCTCAATTAGTCGCTCAAAATCCTGTATGCCAACGGGGTATTTTTTCATGGGAGAAATTTACACATAAAATCGGTTTTCCTGCAAAGCTTTTGCAAATCCAATTATTTTACCTACATTTAGGAATAATATATTTCAAACCTTATGAAAGGTACTTATTTGGGAGAACTGGAAGAAATCGTATTGCTGGCCGTAGCGGCCCTGTACGACGAAGCTTACGGTGTAAGCGTAAAACAGGAACTGGAAACCCGCATGGGGCGGGGCATCAGCGTAGGAGCGCTTCATACTGCCTTTAAGCGACTCGAAGACAAAGGTTTTTTGCAATCGCGCCTCGGAGAAGCGACGGCGGAACGGGGAGGAAAACGCAAACGTTTTTTCCGCGTCACGGTCTATGGCCACCGCGCCCTCACCGAAGCACGAGACCTGCGCAGTAAACTGTGGGATGCCGTACCTCCCGTTGCCTTTGATTTTTCATAACCCTACGCCATGACACAACAACAATCCCCCCGACCGCCTTCCTGGATGGAAAAATTTCTCCTCTGGGGCCTCGAAACCGACATCGCTGAGGATATACTCGGCGACCTCCACGAGTTGTTTCGTCTGCATCTTCAGGAAAAAAACAATCTCTACGCCCGATGGAAATATTTCCTCAGCATGCTCAGCCTGTTGCGTCTTTTTCGGTTTAAATTTTTTTTCGATTCCCTCACCTTTATCAACCTTGCCATGATTCAGCATTATTTCATAATCGCCCTAAGAAATCTCCGGAAACATCTCTCCTATTCGCTGATCAATATACTGGGTTTGGGTACGGGGCTTGCCGCATGTCTCCTGCTTTTGCTTTTTGTAAGGCATGAAATGAGTTACGACCGTTTCCACAAAAACCATGACCGAATATTCCGGGTCAGCATGGAGGTCAATAGCGGAGGCACAATCCGGCATGTTTCGGTTTCGCCGACGGCACTATCGCCCGTTTTTCAGCGAGAATTTCCCGAAGTGGAAAAGGGCGTAAGAATATTCTCCTCCGGCAAGTTTAGCCCCGACGTGGTTCGGTATGAGTCTAAAATTTTCCAGGAAATGGGCTTCTTTTTTGCCGATTCCTCCTTCTTCGATATTTTTTCTTTTTCCCTTACCGCCGGCGACCTCCGTACCGCACTCCGTCGCCCTTCGACAGTTATCATTTCCCAATCCATGGCCCATAAATATTTCGGCACGGAAAACCCGGTAGGAAAAATCCTCAATCTCAACAACAACCGCGACTACGAAATTACCGGTGTGATGCAAGATATGCCGCCCAACTCGCATTTCCACGCCGATTTTCTGGCTTCTTTTTCCACACTGAATGCTGCCAAAGAGGAAATATGGGGATCCGCCAATTATCAGACGTATCTATTGCTCCAAAGTCCGGAAGCCGTTTATTCACTGCGCGAAAAAATTCCCGCCTTTATTCAGCGCATTCAACAGCAGCTATCCGGCGCACTAGGTCCAGAAACAAAACTTCTTTACCGCCTTACTCCGCTCACAGACATTCACCTGTACTCCGATGCGGAAAACGAACTTGAACCCGGCAGCGACATTCGTTATGTCTATGCCTTCTCGGCGATTGCCCTGTTGATTCTTCTTATTGCCTGCATCAACTACATGAACCTCGCGACGGCACGTTCGGTGGATCGCGCCCGCGAAGTAGGGCTGCGCAAAGTAGTAGGCGCCTATAAAAGCCAGATTTTTGCCCAGTTTATGGGAGAATCCGTGATGATTACCTTTTTAGCCGTAATCTTCTCCGTAGTTTTTGCGAAACTAATTCTACCCACATTTAATGCCCTGATTCACCGCGATCTTTCCCTTAACTTTATCCAGGAACCTTCGCTCCTGCTTATGCTCGCCATCATCGGGCTAATCGTAAGCCTGGTGGCCGGTATATGGCCCGCCCTGATTTTCACAAAATTTGAGCCGGTGGCCATTCTCCGGGGAAAATACCGCACCGCTTCCGGAGGAAGTCTGCTCCGCAAATCGCTGGTGGTCTTTCAGTTTGTCATATCGGTTTTTCTGATTGTATGCACTTTTGTTGTTTATAATCAGCTTCAACTCATCCGCCAGACACGGCTGGGATACGACAAAGACCAACTGGTAGTCATACCGATAGACCGTGATATAGCCGAAAAATGGGAGGCGATAAAAGGAATGTTTAAAAGTGTAAAAGAAATCGAACAGGTATCTGCTGTTTCCGAAAACCCCACCAAAGTAGATGGCACTTACAACCTTTTTAAACCTTCGAATGAAGAAAACTCCGATCTGGTACAGGCGATTGCGTCGGACATAGATCTGGTTCAAACCCTCGGCCTGGAAATCATTGCCGGCACCAACTATACACCCGCCAGTGCGCTAAGGGAAGATTTTCCCTTTATCCTGAACCAGACCGCGATAAAAATGCTGGGCTGGGAACCCCAAGAGGCTATCGGAAAACCGATCAACCTCAATCGCCGGGCGGGTTTTGTGCAGGCGGTTGTCCGGGATTTTCATATCGCCTCTCTTCACAGTCAAATTTCCCCGCTGGTGATTTTTCTTTCGCCATTCGATTACAACGAAACCCTCGTAAGAATCACCCCCGGCGATCCCCAAAAAGCCCTCGCACACCTCGAAAAAATCTGGAAAGAACAGGCCCCCCACCGACCTTTTGAATACCATTTTCTGGACGAAACCTACCAGCAACTTTATCAGTCCGAGCAGCAGATCGGAAAAGCATTTGGCATTTTTGCTGCGCTGGCGATATTGATTGCCTGTATGGGGTTATTTGGTCTGGCATCTTTTACAACGGTTCAGCGGGCAAAAGAAATCGGCATACGCAAAGTACTCGGCGCTACGGTTATGAACATCCTGACACTGTTGTCGAAGGAATTTTCCCGGTTGGTAATCATTGCCGTGGTAATTGCCCTACCGTTGGCAGCGTGGGTTATGGACTCCTGGCTAAGCAACTTTGCCTACCGGGTAAATGTGAGCATTTTCACCCTGCTCATAGCCGGAGGCCTGGCCCTTCTACTGGCATGGCTTACCGTGGGGTATCACTCCCTCCGCACGGCCCTCACCAATCCGGCAGAGACGCTGAAGGATGAGTAGTTTATATATTTGAACCGAGCGGCTTGCGCTGCGGCTTCTGTTTCCAGGCCAGCAAATCAGCCGTAATTTTTCGAGAAAAGACCATACAGATTCTCTGCTTTGTAACAGATCAGGGGTAAATATCGGCATTTTTTGTAACAAATCAGGGGTTATTTCGAGAAGATTTTGTAACAAATCAGGGGTTATGCCGCAATATGGCAAACATAAAGGTTTTATTATCAAGCGATGTGGAAGCGACGTAATCGCCATAATGATTTCCGGGGAAAAAGTCCGGGACATAACCTTCATAGCGGATAAATTCCCCCTTGTCGGTTTCAAACTTTATGAAACACTCGTCGCTCGTCTTGTAATTCGTGTGAACGCGCCTGCCAAACAACCAGTTTTCGGCCTGCTAAGTCTCAAGGTTGATGGACAAACAACTGCCGGACTCCTCAAAAAGGATGTGCATTTTTATGTATTTTCTTTTCATAGCAGCAACTAATGGGTGAGAAAATAAGTTTTTTTCGCTTGCCTACACCTCGGATAAGCCCCGAAAATCGAGCCGATATGCCTCATGGGCTTGCTCAAAGCCTTCCAGGTGTGAGGGACATATCGGATAACTTTGAGTTATTCGATAACTTAACGCCCCCCCTCCCCTCGTTGGTAGAGGAAAATGTAACATTCGTTGAAAAGGGTTGGAAAATCCGCGGCAAAACCGAAACTTGCTTTTATGAGCAGGTTTAATCAACGACAGTGGGAAATCACTGCCCATGTCCTATTTTGGATAGGTTATGTGATATTTATCAGTTTTCTTATCACTCAGTTTTTGCAGCCTCGTGCGGCTTTTTTCCGCACGATCATCATGGCTATTTTTCATGCGCTGCTGGTCTATTCGCATTTGTATATATTGTTGCCCCGTTTTTTTGAACAAAAGAAATATAGAAAATACGTTTTCAGCCTCGTGATGATTCTGCTGCTTTCGGTTGTGCTCAGAATCTTTGCGGATTATACACTGGCGAGGCTCGCCGCGGTAGAGTCTGCTTTGTTATTTTCCCGCACGCATATTCTCGGTACGATCATTTCCAGCGTGATTATCCTGCTGATTACTTTCCCGCTGAAAATGATTCAGTATGGTTCACAGAAGGAAATTCTTCAGGAAGAACTTAAAACACAGAGGCTGGAAGCCGAACTCAAATTCCTCAAAGCACAGGTAAACCCGCATTTTCTCTTTAATACGCTCAACAACATCTATACTCTCGCTTTTACCCAGTCGGAACAAACCGCGCCGACCATTATGAAGTTGTCGGAGATGATGCGGTATATGCTTTATGAATGCCGCGCCGAAAGAGTACCGCTGCTCAGCGAGGTGCATTACCTCCAAAATTTTATCGAACTTCAACAACTCAAAACCCCCGATCACCAGAATATTACTTTTGAAATCGAGGGGAAGGTCAATGGTATTATGATTCCCCCGCTTTTGTTTGTGCCGCTGGTGGAAAATGCCTTCAAACACGGGAACCCCACCGATATTCACACCGGCTGGGTAAAGGCAAATCTTTCGGTTTCGGCGGAAAATATTGTCTTCTCCATCCGCAATAGCCTTCCCTCCGAAATCCGGAAAGACAAAGTAGGGGGTATCGGGCTGGAAAATATCCGCAACCGGCTCGAACTTATTTACCCCCATTCCCACAAAATTGATATTCAAACCGCGCCGGATCAGTTTTCTGTGACGATTTCCATACCCAAAATTTAAAGGTATATGAACTGCCTCATCGTTGATGACGAACACCTCGCCCGCAAACTCCTCGCCGCTTACATCGGCAAAATTCCCGAACTCCAACTCGCCGGAGAATGTGAAAACGCCGTACAGGCTCTTTCGTTTCTGCAAAAAGAAAAAATTGACCTGATGTTTCTGGATATTCAAATGCCGGATCTCACGGGGGTAGAGTTGCTCAAAACCCTGAAATACAAACCCTTGGTTGTCTTCGTTACGGCCTATGCCGAATATGCTTTGGAAGGTTATGAACTGGATGTAATTGATTATATGCTAAAGCCGGTGGCATTTGAGCGATTTGTACAGGCCATAAACAAAGCTTCGGAGCAACGCCGGCTGCGCAGTCAGCCGGAGGCAGAAAAACAAATCGAAATCGTACCGGGGAAAGATTATTTTTTTGTCAAGGTTGACTACAAACTTGTAAAAGTGCGGTACGATGAAATTTTATTCGTTGAAGGCATGCGCGAATACGTCAATATTCAGACCGCCCAACGCCGCCACATTGTCTATCATTCCATGAAAAATATGGAGTCGTTGTTGCCGGAAGGAAAATTTGCCCGGATTCACAAATCGTACATCGTCGCAATGGACAAAATCCGCAGTCTGTATGGAAATGTGGTAGAAATCGGCGATAAAGAAATTCCGATTGGGAAAAGTTATAAGGACGATTTTCTCAAAAAGATCGAAACGATCTGATTTATACCACTTTTACCGGGGCCTCCACAATGGGAAATTCACGTCCGAGGCCGGCGATCTGCTGGGTGTAAAAATTGCCGGCCATATCGCCGTAATGAATGATAAAATGATAAGTCTGGGAGATTACATTGGTCCCGGTGAGGGAGAAAGTAAGAATTTCGTTTTGGTCATACTCTTCCAGCATCAGATTCATCCGGCGTTGGGGCGGTTCATAGACAATGTTTAGTTCATTGTTGGGGCCTGTTTGTATTTTTTTGTAGATCAATTTATGCCCTTCGTTTTTCAGGCGAAAAAGCAGTTTACTGGGAGATTCGAGGGTAAGCTGATCTCCTTTCAGGCGAGGGGGAATATGTTGTTTGGGAGGTTTTGTCAGCACTTCCGTAGTGGTGATGATCGGACTCCGGCCCGTCTGCGTGGTGATTTTTCTTTTAAACCGGGAGCGCACACGATCCGAAATATTGGGGCCGGGTGTTTCTTTCGGAGCAGCCGGTTGTAATACCGTTTGAGTTTCTTCACGCAACATTTTGCGGAGAGTGACCGCACCAACGAGCACAGCAATAATGCTTACTGCTGCCACCGTCAGATCAAACCAACTTTCTGTAGAGGATAAATCCATGTGCCGCCCGTTTACTTGATATATTCGTAATAAAGCAAAATTAAGGCCAAAATCAAAATTTCCCGGCCATCCCCTTTTTCGGGGATAAAGTCCTCCCCTTTTCCCGGGTAAGTGCAAAAGCCCCTTTTTGCAGGATTGATTACGTGCCGGTTTCAGCCTCATCTTTGAGGTAATAATTAATTCTTTTTCACTAATCAAACACGTAATCAAAATGAAAGTCAAACTTGTTTTAACTGCGATTGTGCTGCTGCTGGGATGGACCGGAATGCTGGCACAGGATTACTCTACGGCCAAACTGGCTGCAAAATCTTCTGACCCCGGTGTGAACACCGTAGCTTACAATTTCAAAACTACCCGCGCCGACGGTTATGGCATCGGAGGGTTTATGGCTCTTCGCAAAAATGCCGACGGAAGCATTACCGGAGGAATGATTGACAGCGTGACGAATGTGTTTTATACCGTAGCTGCCACACCGGTCAAAGGAGTTATGCGCCTTACCTTTACCGGAGACGACGGCAGTACTTTTTCCGGAGTAAGTGCCGCCGCAATGGGCAGCAGTTTCCCCTCCAACCTCAGCGGCAGTATAGCCGGGACGGGCAATGTCAGCTTGGGTACTTGGGATGCGACTGACGGGCTGTTTTTGAATAGCACCCCTCCCGGAACCTTTGTATTTACGCCGGCTGCACTTTGCACCCTTTGCCGTGTAGTAGTCGGATGCGATCCCAGCTTTGGCCGTTGCCCGGAATGTAAACTCGCCTGTGCGAAAAAATAAGCTAATCCTTTAAAATCTAAAAACATGAAAAAGTCCCTTTTATTACTGTTTCTCCTGCTGGTAGTTGGAGGAGCAGGGTTCGCTCAGACGGCCTCCGACTGGCCGTTTAACTCCCGCGCTTCTGTACCCGGCTGGCTGAAAAACGCTCAAAATCCCTACGAAACCACTGGGCAGATGATCATCGGTGCTATTGAATCCACCCGCATTCTTTCCAGCACCTCACGCAGCACAATCACCGACAAAAATGCTCTTCTGGACGCTTACATGCAACGAACCGGCGCAACAACCGGCGACAACACTGGCTTGGCGAGTCGTATTTCTTCTGCACAGCCTACCGGTTTTGAACCTTTGTTGCGGCAGGAAGGATATTCTGAAAAAGCCATCGCCTACTACCGGCAGATCAATACAGCGGGAAGCTCGACCAATCTTCGCCAGGCTATCACCGGGATCATGCAGGTAGAAACACAGATCATGGCTGACAACACCCTAACCACGGGAGAAGAAATCATGTTACTCACCACCGCATCCAGCGCCCGGTACATTGAGTTTTATACCGCAGGTCTCTCGGCAGGATTGGGTGCAACGAGCAATAGCCAGACTTACAGCCTTTCGCTTCCCGACAACAACGGAGACGGGGTGATTGACGACCAGGATGCCCTTCAGGCGATTCCCCCCTCCCCTACTTATCCCAAACTCGTGAAAACTTTCCGCACGCTCTCCGCTCAAGACGGTGGTTTTGAACCCGGCGTCGGCAATCCCGAAGGCGGCCCTCCTTATCTGCCCCTATTGCCCGCTTGTGGGTTGAATTGTGAGGATAAATAAGTTCAGCCACATTCTCTATAACCCATCTTATTCACTTTTTATCAAATAACACAAGTAAACAAATGAAACGCTTAAATTTAATTCTCTCTCTCCTTTTCATCTTTTTGTCCGGGCTGGAACTCTCCGCTCAGGACAGTGAAATCAAACTCGCACGCAGTGCCGCTGACCCCGGTGTCAACGCCGTAGCGTATAACTTTACGGGAAACCTGAAAGACGGCAACGGCGGAAGCCACACCGTAGGTGGAATGCTTGCCCTGCGCAGCACCGGCAGCGGTAACGTGGAAGGCGCACTCATAGACACGCTTTCCGGTGTAACTTATTCCATCACAGGTAGTAATTTGAAAGGGTTTAGACTCACTTTTACCGGTGATAATGGCAGTACCTTTACGGGAACAGCCGCAGCTTTCGCTGGAAATGTGCCTCCGGTTTCGCTGAGCGGTCAGGCAGGTTCGGGGCTGACGGGAACCTGGACGGCAACCGATGCCAGCTATTTTTCCTTTGTACCTCCGGTTTTTACCTTCCCCGATGATTTTGCTTGCACCCTGTGCCAGTTGACTCATTTTTGTGGGGTGATCACCACCATTCCCTGCACGGCATGTACAAAAGTTTGCCGTAAAAAAAGAAAATAACTTTTTATGTGTATTCCTGAAAACCGCGCAACTGCTGGCCTATCGAGGTCAGCAGTGCGGGTTTTACTGAGTAAGTCTTCAATTACTCCTCAATCATGATAATCTGCGTGGAGTTTGCGCTGGAGCAGGATGCCCGCTATCTCTTCTCTTCGGTTGTATAAAAACTGTATCCCCGACAATCCTCGCAGCATTCGGAAGATTGATTTGATACTAAGTTTATTGTCTATCAACAAACCCAAAACAATCTGCCACTTGAGGGGAATTTTATTTTCATTTGAAATTTCAAAATGTGCCCCAACTACAAAACTGTCGGTGCCAAACGGGCTGCTAAACCAGTTGTAAATCGCCTCGCTATGTGCGGTGATATGCGGCGCGGTTTCGGCTCTCGTTTGTCGTATCCCCCGCCGTATATCCAGGTTTACCTGTATTCCCAAGTCTGCAATTTTGAGGTAAAAAGCGGGCATAAAATAAGCCAGCCACCCAAAATGTTTGCGCAGCGACTGGCAATAGATTTTGCTGGTTTCTTCCAATTGGCTATAAGGAATTGTTTCTCCGCGTGAAAGAACCGTTTTTTCGTTTTCTGTAAAAACCCCGTTTTCGATGAAAATTTCGCCCGTTTTTTTGTCGTAAGACAGCGTATCGCCAATGTTTAGGTTTAATATTCTTTCATCGAGGCTGAGAAGTTCGGCGGCTTGAAGCAACGAATCATTCTGACTAAGGCTTTCCGGAGCGCGGTAATAATGGTGGGAGGCAAAAGGGAAAATGTATTTTACTTCAAAAAAGTCGTAATTATTCCGAAAGCTGTTTTTCAGCCGGGTTTTTATTTCATCGGGGGACTTAGGAGGGTAAATCAGCAGTTTTCCGGCGTGGTTAAAATTGGTCATGAAAATATCAATATCCTTCAGCTTGCGGGCGAACAATTTTCGGGATAAAGGCGGAAGGTTGCAGTCGTTGTAGTTGAGAATATTGCCTTCCGGAGATTGGATAAAAAGCATATTGTCTATGCCCGTGGTGGGATATCGGGTGATTTTTACGGTTTCGCTGAGCGAAAAAATTTTTCTTTCTTTTAATGAAATCACCTGCTTGAAACCCAGATTCCGCAGGGTTTCGTCAAGTTGAAAATTGTAGGAATGGTTGCCCAAAACGACGATTTCGGGGTTTATTTCCTGTATTCTTTTTAGGGTTGGTGTATGGAAATGGTCGGAATGGAAGTGCGATATCCAGAGATGGCTGGCCGTTTGTGCGAATTCAAATGCTTTTTCATTGTGAAAACGAAGCCCCCACCCTTTTTGAAAACAAGTATCGAAAAACCACGGGTCGGTCAACAACCGGATGCTGCCGATTTCGACGAAAACGCTGGCGTGATTTAGAAAATGAATTTTCATTAGCTTCGAGAAGCCATTTCTTTTTCAATTCTTTTGATACTCATAAAAATGGAAGGCAATACCGCAGACAGTGCAATGGCCACGATCATCGAGGGATTAAATTCTTTGTTGACAACCGACAAATAAATAGAAACAATAAGCAATACCGACAAAACTCCGATAAGCATACCCCCAAGAAATTTCAGGGTTTTGCTTTTCCCCTTCAACTCTTCAATTGACATATTTTTAAATTCATCCTGTTTCATATTCTGTATTTTGGGATTGTATGATTGAGGGAAGAAACCTACATAAAAGATATTAGATTACCGCTTTACCTCTTTAAATTTTCCCAATCCTCCAAAACTTTTAATCAAAATCCCTTACACACTGCACGACAAAATCCTGCTCATCATCCGTCAGGGTGGGATAAAGCGGCAGGCTCAGGCATCGCTCGTAGTAGGCCTCGGTATGGGGAAAATCGCCTTTTTTCCAGCCCAGTTGTTGATAATAGGGTTGATAATGTACCGGTATATAATGTATTTGGGCATAGATTCCTTTGCTGCGGAGATGTTCGTACAATGCTTTGCGATGGGGTGTTTGTACGACGTACAGGTGATAAGCATGCCCCGCATGGGGCATGGGTGTTTCTACCGCCGTACCGGCAAAAGCTTCGTCGTACCGACTCGCCAGGGCGCGCCGCCGCGCCAGCCCGGCATCTGCACGCTGCAACTGCGACCAACCCAACGCGGCATGAATGTCGCTCAACCGATAGTTGTAGCCCAGTTCCAACATCTCGTAATACCAACCCCCGTGATCTTCGGTCATCTGGTCGCGCTCACGGGTGATGCCATGTGTGCGCAATCGCAACAACCGCTGATAATGGGCTTCGTCGTTGGTGGTGATCATGCCTCCCTCGCCGCAGGCGATGTGTTTGACCGGATGAAAGGAGAATATCGCCAGTTCGGCAAACTTCCCGTTGCCGCAAAATTGCGGACTGCCGAGGCGATCGGTGAAGTAACCGCCGGGTGCATGGCAGGCGTCTTCGAGCAGCCAACAGCCGTATTTATCGGCGAGTGTACGAAAGTCTTCGAGGTTGACGGGCATGCCGGCAAAATCAACGGGGATGATGCCCCGGTACGCACCCGGAGGCGAATGCCGAAGTTTTTCTTCCACACGGTTGGGATCCAGCAGAAGGGTTTGCGGATCTATATCGGCAAATTCGATTTCTCCTCCACAGTAGAGTACACAATTGGCGGTAGCGGCAAATGTATTGGGGGTAGTAATCACTTTCTGGCCGGGTTTTACCCCGAGGCTCATCGCGCAAAGGTGCAGAGCCGCCGTGCCGTTGGCTACGGCTACGGCGTATTTTACGCCGATATAACGGGCGAATGCCTCCTCAAACTGCGCGATTCGCGGGCCTCCAGTGAGGTAGTCTGACCGCAGGGTTTCCGCGACGGCGATTATATCTTCTTCGGTTATAGATTGTCTGCCATAAGGTATCGCCATAACTCATTTCTTTTACCTAAATTTGTCTCTCTGACTCCCTTGTATGAAACCTCAATTTACACCAAAAACTTACCTGATCCATGCCACTTTATTTTTACTTTCTATTTTTACAACCCTATTGGTAGGGACAGAACTTACGACCGGTAAAATCTGGGCGGGCTGGGGATTGGTGGAAAAACAATACCTGCTGCAATGGACGGATCTGGCAAAAGGGGTTTCTTACTCTTTGGGATTTTTGTTATTCCTCACCTTCCATGAATTTGGGCATTTTTTTGCGGCTCTTTATCATCGGGTGCGCACTACCCTGCCCTTTTATATTCCTTTTTACATTCCGCTTCCAGGCATTCTGAATATCGGTTCTTTTGGTGCGGTGATTGTCTTAAAACAAATTCCGGACAGCAGCCGCAAATTTTTCGACATTGGTATCGCCGGACCGCTGGCGGGTTTTGTGGTTTCGGTTTTGTTGCTGGTATATGGTTTTTCGCATTTACCTCCGATGGAAAGTTATGTACTCGGCATTCACCCTGAATATCAGGAAACCTTTGGCGGCGCACCTTCTGACGAACAAATGAAGGCATGGCTGCTCTCCGACCCCAACCGCCAGGCATACGTAATCGGCACCAATTTTCTTTTTGAATTTCTAAAAAACGTAATTCCTTCCGACCCTTCGCAGGTTCCCGGCCAGTTTGAAATCATGCATTATCCCCTGCTATTTGTCGGGTATATTACGCTGTTTTTTACAGCGTTGAACCTTCTCCCTATCGGGCAATTGGATGGCGGGCATATTATTTACGGGATGTTTGGGCGAAAAACGGCGGGTTATATTTCGCGGATTGCCATCGTGGGGTTATTACTTGCGGGGGGAACCGGTTATGTAGAGATTCGGGACATTTCCCCTGGGAAAGTATTGGTAATGGGCGTTTACGCGCTGTTTTTGGTTTATATTTTTTCCCAGCTTTTGGGAAAAAATAATTGGAAGGAAATCGCGGTATTTTTTGTGATTACCTTTCTCATTCAGATGATCATTAAACTGAATTTCCCTTCTATCCCGCCTAATTTTATCTGGATTTTTTATTCGTTTTTGGTTCTCCGTTTTGTCAAACCTGATCACCCGGCAGCGTATCACGAACACCGAGTAAACCTCCCCCGGCAGATATTAGGCTGGGTGGCGATATTGATTTTTGTGTTGTGTTTTACGCCTTCACCCATTCAGGTTGTGGGAGGGGAAGCGGACATGCTCGACGGGATGTTAAATGATTACCTGTCTTTTGTGGGTTCGTCAAGGCCATAATAAATGTCGAAGAGGAAAGAGCGTTTGGCTTTGATTTTTCCGCCTTCTTCCAGTTTTGACCAGAATTCAAGTCCTACCTCTTCAGTATGTTTGTCTCCGTCGTCTTCGACGACGACGATCTTATAAACCTGGGTTTTATCGCCTTCTTTCCACTGTTCGGGATTGGTTTTGCCTTCCGTCGAAGGCCATTGCGGGTTGTGGTCTTTGCCGCCCGCATATAGGAGGTTTTCTTTATGGGCTACCCATTCCATGATTGTAAACCGGTATTTGGTGGCATACACCGGTACCTGATCATAGACGGCTTCTTCATACGTTTCGGTGCGGGTTTCATAAATGGGCCGGGTGCAATATTTATCTTCAAAATAACCGTTTCCCCGGTCTATCTGACCACAAACATAGGTTTCTTCCCCCACTTTTACCTGTACATCGCGGGTCCGGGTTTCGTAGCCGCGAAGCACTTGTTTGTATTCCTTTATCGCCTGAAAAGACGAAACATCATAAGCTCCTTGCGGCACACTCCATTCTTCTTTGGTGACGGGTTCGTAGTGCAGCATCTGGGTAGTTCTTTCCCAGGTAAACTCTTCGACCGTGACGGAAATCTGTTTGGGAAATGACCGGAGCAAAATCACTCCGCCAAGCAGTACCAGCCCTGCGATGAGGATTTTTTTGAACCATCCTCCACGTTTGGGGGAAACCAGCCTTTGTTGTTCGAGAGGGTGAATCGTGCGCTGTCGTTTTTGACCCTCAATGGGCACTTCTTCGTTGCTGTATTCGCGTTCTTCCAGATTTACATCCTGACTCGTTTCGTCGCGGGGATTGGCACAGGACCAGCATTCGGTCTGAGTGGCTTTGTTCTGGGCAGTACAATGCCCGCAAATCCAATCCACCCCCGAACCGGCTTCTTTTAGCTTATGTTCATCAATGACGATTTCGGCGTCTTGAGGAAGATAAAAAACAACATCTTTGGGCCTGGGAGCAGAGCAGGCAGAACATTTGGTTTGTGGCCCGGTATTTCCGATGTGGCCACAGGTAGGGCAATCCCATCTTCCGACTCTTACTGCCATAGGTTTTTCAATTGAATGCGAGATGAATTTAGGACTCAATGACTGAAGATCAAAACACTTTAATCTTTACGATTTCCAGAGAAATGACGTTATTCAGGGTTAAATGGTTGGAAAGCGATTTTAAGAAAAAAAATACATGAGTAAAAACAAGGTTAACCGGGTATTTCCCCCCATAGACCGGCGTTTTGTGTGGATCGGGCTGGGGGTAATTACTCTTTTATTAAGACCGCTTTTCCGCGTAAATCCTCAATTTACGGAGGTTGTCTATTCCCGTGGAATTTACGCCTTACTCCGAATTGTATGGGACTATACATTGGGGTGGTCTCCTTTTGCCTTGTTGTATCTGGCGGTTCCGGCTTTACTGACGTGGATTGTGTTTTCCGTGGTAAAAAACTTTCGCAAACTACGGGGCAGGTCTTTTGCACATCAGGCGGCGGGAGTGTTGCTGAGTCTGTCTGCTTTTGCCGGCGGGTTTTTGTTTTTTTTCTATGTTCTCTGGGGGTTTAATTATTACCGTGCGCCGGTGGATAAACGGCTGGGATTAAAGGCGAAAAAAATCAGCGAGGAGATGATTCGCGCAGAGTTTGCCCAGGCAACCGAAGATTTACTGGCAGCCCGAAGGGATTTTTTACCTCCGGAAACACCCGCTCCGGTCGAATTACCGCTTCGCGATCTGGAAAAAAAGTTACGTGCAGAACTGGTATCCACCCTCAAAGAGCAGGGTTATGCTGTGCCCGGACGTGTGCGGGCGCGTGCCTTACAGCCCCGCGGGCTGCTGATGCAATTGGGTGCTACCGGCATTTATATTCCTTTTGTTTTTGAAGGTCATGTGGATGCGGCGATGCCTGCCATTACGTTTCCCTCTACGATGACACATGAGATGGCACATGGGTATGGGTTTGGGGATGAGGGTACCTGCAATTTCTGGGCGTGGCTTGCCTGCTATCAATCGGAAGATCCTGCCATTCGTTATGGGGGGATGTTGGGTTACTGGCGGGAAGTGGGTGTCATGTACCGAATGCTGGACAATGAGGATTATCTGGCACAAAGGGCGGAATTGCCCGCTGGCCTGATTGCCGACCTCGAAAACATTAACGAAGTGCTAAAAAAATACCCGGGCTTTTTTCCTCGGTTTTCCGATGAAGTCTATGACTCTTACCTGAAAAATCAGGGAATCGAAGAAGGTATGGGTAGTTATGGCCAGGTGGTACGCTGGGTAGCAGCCTGGCGGGTCAGGACTTCAATCTGAATGGAGGTGATTTCTTCTCCGTTGCCTTCCAGCCGGATCACTCTCACCGGCTGGTGATAAAGATACGCCACAATTGCAGGTAAGTCTTTGAGCCAGAGGATTTCATATTGCAATCCCATGCGGTGTTGGCCGAGGAGATATTCGGCAACCTGCATACGGCCGGAAAATACTGCCGCAGGTTGTGAAACGTCGAGTTGGATATCCTCCCGCAGGATTTGAAGCAGTTCGCTCAGATTTTCACCTTTACAAACCTCGACGAAGGTTTGGTAAACAAGCAGATGGTGTTCGGGATTTACTTCATAGCGGGCGCGATTTTCACGCAGATGACGGCGAGCACGGGTAAGAATCTGGCGACAGTATTCTTCGGTGATTTCCAGCATTTCGGCAATTTCCCGATGAGCATAACCAAATATTTCCTTTAGCAGGAAAACGGCTCTTTCTACCGGCGAAAGTTTTTCGAGCATGGCTTTTACCCCGAGGGATAGAGTCTGGCTTTTGTCAATAATTCCCGGCAGAAAATCGGCAAGTAGTTCCGGCGCGATTTCCGGATGGCGAACTTCCTTTTTCCGGTCGCGGATATGATTGAGGCATTTGTTTACCAGCGTTTTGACCAGATAACCTCTGACATTTTCGACTTCGGCGTTATTCATGGTCAGCCATTTGAGCAGCGTCTCCTGAACCAGGTCTTCGGCATCTGAAACACTTCCCAGCATATTGTAGGCGATGGGGAAGAGAATGTGGTAATATTGGTTATAAACAGATTCTGACATGGTTTATATTTTTATTCTGCAAACAATAGATTGAGGGTTATACCCTAAACACGCAGCAGGGGTTGTATGTGACAGCAGAGACGAATAAAATTTAAAAATATTTTGCGGGTTACTCCATTTCCCGAATACGCATCCGGCGATCCTTAATAATCGTATAACGGAGCGTAATTACGGGTTGCAGATGGCCTCCTTTCACACCGATATAGCCGTATCCAAAAGTGCTATACCCTAGTCCGGGGAGATAATAAGCCAGCAAATCTTCGCGGGGTTTAGAATACCCCATCTGCACGGCGAGATCGGCGTACAAAGTAGAAGTTAACCTCAGCGAAAAGCCAATAGTAGTGGAAATACCCAGTTTAAAACCGGAGGTAGAATGAACCACTGCCGGGTTTCCGTTTAATGGGTCTTCGGGAAGAAGATTTTCCTGGTACCAAACTCCGGTAAGATGAAATCCCATGTAAGGATATTCATAAACATCTTCTTGTGGATTGGTAAGGCGACTGCCGACGGAGAAGTAAGCTGCCCGGTTTTTTTGTTGAATAAAATCTCCTAAAGCCTGAAAACTAGGCGCCTTCCCCTCCGAATTTCGGTTCTGGTTTCGAACTCCTGCTCCCAGTTGAAGGGCGACACCGGGGGTGAGATGAATATCCGCGCGGACATCGCCGGTACCCATCATAAGCGCAGCGAGGTTCACGCCTAAATCCGTTTTAGGCTGGGCATAGATACAGAATGGTAACAGGAGCAAAACCACCAGGGAACATCTATTCATAGCAAAGCATGGATTTCAAGAAAATGCTCTGTATAAAATTAAGAAACTTTGGCGGTATATCTATTTCCAATTCTGAAAACCCGCAAAAGTGATGTTAGATTTTAATCTTGTCGAATACAATTTCCCCGGTGGAATTATCCTAATTGTACAAAACCATGAAGGGGTCTTTGCGGGCAAAAGCTTTGGCAAACTCCTTGCGTTGTTTCCACGCTTTAGCGGCTTCGACGGCATCTTCATAGGTGCTGAAAAAACCTGCGAGCAGCAGTTTTTCATTCCCAATGTCCGGGTTTTGCCAGAGCATCGTTCCTTCGGGAAATTGTGAAGGAATATGCGCCATGTCCTCAAACCGGGCAAGCTGAACCACAAACAGTTTGGTGGGAATGCCATCTCCACGGATAATGGGATTGATTTGAGAGGGTACTTGTTTCTGAAGGTGATAGGAACCGTCCCTTGTTCTAACAGAGAAGGCATCTAATTGCCCTTTTTGTTCTTGGCCCCATACGATACCGGTGGATAATACAGCAAGCAGAAAAGTAAAAACAAATTTGGTTTTCATAGAATCGGATTCTTTTCAATTACAGTCTCAACCTGAGATGTGGATTAATCTTTCAGAATATAACGCGAAACAAGGAAATTTCAAGCAAAAACGCAGCATATTTTCTATGTTTTCCAACTAGCTTCTATATAAACTACTCAGTTCCGGATCTCGATCCGATACCGAGTGAAATTCCTGACTCATGGGAAGTGTCAATACAAAGGTTGTGCCTTCATCGGGTTTGCTTTGCAATCCAATTGTACCGCCCATTGCCTCGATTTGTTGTT
The DNA here is from genome assembly GCA_033764335.1 of Bacteroidia bacterium. Classification (GTDB taxonomy): domain Bacteria; phylum Bacteroidota; class Bacteroidia; order J057; family J057; genus JAGQVA01. Next base: position 108,350 of record JANRJC010000002.1, read on the forward strand.
TGACCATGTGTAAACCCAGTCCCTTCCCTTCCACATGGAAATGAAACCGCTTGTAAAGCCCAAATAGGTTTTCTTTATTATGTTCAAGGTCAATTCCTAATCCATTGTCACGGAAGGTGATAAAGACGGTATTTTTTTCCACATTCGCCAAAACTTCCACTTTGGGAGAGCGATTCGGAGATCGGTATTTAATTGCATTTTCGATAAGATTGTGGAAAATGCTGTGAATGTACGGTTCAATCGTAATAATAGAAGGCACATCGGAAAAATCGCTGATGATTTGAATGCGTGTCTGCCGGATCATTTCGGCAAGATTCGAAAGAACTTCTTCGAGTACCGACTGAAGCCTGACGGTTTTTTGTTTGCGCACCGGATTTCGTTTTATATCCAGAATTGCGTTCAGGTCGGAAATTACCCGATCGAGAGTTTCTATCGAAATACGCAGGTTTTTATTTAGGATGAGTAGCGAATCCGGATCAATATCGTTTTCCCTTTCATATAGTTCCAAAAGTCCCTGAATATTGGCTACAGGTGCCCTTAGATTATGAGAGGTGATATAGGCAAACTGTTGAAGTTCTTTTGCATGCGCTTCAATAGTATGATAACTTTCTTTAAGCTCCTGTTCAGATTTCAACCGTTCCGAAATATCATTAAGAATTCCGACAAAATGCGTGACTTTTCCATTGGAGTCCATTACAGGAGAGATTTTTACTTCATTGTAAAACAGTTCTCCGTTTTTTTTGTAATTGCGCAACACAACTTTACACTCTTTGGCTTCAATTATGGCTCTGCGCATGATTTCCAGTCCGCGCTGGTTGCGGTCTCCTTTTTGCAGAAAACGGCAGTTTTTGCCGATTACTTCACTACTGGAATAGCCGGAAATTTTTTCAAAAGCAGGATTGACATAAATAATAGGATTGTCGTCGAGATTGGGATCGGTAATCAGAAGACCGTTGCTGGAGGACCACATAGCCCGGTCGCGTATTCTCATGCCTTCTTCGTTTTTTTTCTGAAGGGTGACATCTCTGGCTACGGAATACAAAATTCCCCTTTCCGGATCGGGTCTTGCCGTCCATGCAAGCCATTTGACACTGCTATCCTTGCAGATGTAGCGGTTTTCAAAATGCACCGTTGGTACCCCCCGCACCTGTCTGTCAAACTCTTCACGAGTTGGCGCCTGGTCTTCCGCATGTACAAACTCGATAAAAGGTTTGCTCAGCAATTCTTCCTGCGAATATCCCAACATACGCTGGAAACCGGGATTGATTTTTTTAAAATAGCCATCCGTTCCTATTATACAGAGCAGGTCCAGCGAAAGGTTAAAAAGCCTTTCGTAAGCGAGCAAATCCGTTTCCGTGCGGCGTTTCTGGTCTCTTTCTTTATGCTCACGGATGGCACTTATTACTACCTTTCCGAGACGGGAAAGATGGTCTTTGAGCACGTAGTCGGCGGCGCCCTGCTTGAGCGTTTCGACGGCAACTTCGATGGAAATAGTTCCGGTGACGAAAATAAAAGGAATTTCCGGAGTAATACTTTGTGCCGTAGCCAGGGCAATCATACCGTCGTATTCCGGAAGGGTATAGTCAGCAAGGATAATGTCCGGAGCGAATTCAATCAGGGCGCGTTCAAAAGCCGGTCTTGTCATCACATGCTCCATCTGAAAGCGTAAGCCCGTATCTTCCAGATAATGCCGCATCAACACGACATCGCCCCGTGAATCCTCCAGAACTAATATTCGGATGGGTTTATCCAAAGTTTAAGACATTAATATTCACCTCCGTCAATTTAACACTTTCCCGGTTGGGAAAAAAAAAATGGTGAGTATATGCCGTCTGCAAACTGTTAGTATATTTTTTATTCCCGTAATCTGAAATCAAAAGTTTCAAATTACAGGAAAAAATTGTATTTTTCCGCATATTGAAACTCAACCTTCTTGATACCGAGATGATCCACCGCCTTTTGACAGATGAACTTATTCAGGCTCTTCAAAATATGCCCGTTGTAGTTTTATTAGGGCCGCGCCAAGTTGGTAAAACGACGTTGGCCTTTAAAATTTTGGAGACGTATATCAATAAATCTGTATTCTATCTTGACTTAGAATTGGATACAGATTTGGCTAAACTGGAAGACGCCGAAGGGTATCTCCGCACTTTTGAAAATAAGCTTCTGATTATTGACGAAGTTCAACTCAAACCTGATTTATTCAGGATTTTAAGAGGTTTGGTTGATATAAGAAAACGAGCAGGGGAATCCCATGCACAGTTTCTACTGCTGGGTTCTGCTTCAAAAGATTTGCTTCAGCAATCATCCGAAACATTGGCCGGACGTATTCGCTATCTTGAGCTCAAACCGTTTTTGGCTTTAGAAATAGAAGCTTTAGATCCACTCGCATTTTCACCGGAAAAACTCTGGTTCCGAGGGGGATTCCCACAAAGTTATCTTGCACCCGACAATGAAGAGAGTTGGAAGTGGCGTTCGGATTTTATCGCCTCCTATCTGGAACGCGATATTCCGCAATTGGGGTTAAATGTTTCTGCGACCCAAATGCGCCGTTTTTGGACAATGTTATCTCATTTACATGGTCAACAGATCAATATGTCGTCCTTAGGTAAAAGCCTGGAAGTGTCTCACACTACGGTTCGAAATTATCTGGACATTCTGACGGATTTGTATATGATCCGCCAGCTTCAACCCTGGTCAGGAAATACAAAAAAACGCCTGGTAAAATCCCCCAAAATCTATATCCGGGATACTGGGCTATTGCACAGACTTCTGTCTATTTCTGAATACGACGATCTAATGGGGCATCCAATACTGGGACATTCGTGGGAAGGATTTGTGATTGAAAATATTCTCGGGAATCTTCCGGATACATGGCAAGCGAGTTATTACCGTACCGCCGACCAGACCGAGATTGATTTGATTCTGGAGAAAGGGAAAAAGGAAACATGGGCCATTGAGGTTAAACGCACTGTTGCGCCCAAAACGCAACCAGGGTTTCATCGGGCATGTGTAGATGTGAATGCCACCCAAAAATTTGTATTGTATTCCGGGCGAGAGCGATTTCCGCTTTCTAATGAGACAGAGGCAATTGGGCTAGTCGAATTTTTGAAATTGTTGGCAGGGTAGTTTTGGGTAGGAAAATGGCCGCTATTTCTCCTAAAACTTCCGCTCCATTTTCGTAAAAATGCTTTCTTCACCGTTATGGTAAAACATAAAAACGCAGAGGTACAGCATGTCTGCGTCGGTAAAGGCTTCGACTTCGGGGTTGTATTGGGCGAAGCTGTTGCGCGAACTGTTTGCTAAGCCTGGGTTGGATTCGAGCAGCGGGTCGTGTTTCCAGTCTTCGATTACTTCGAGATAATACTCCAGCAAAGTTTTCCGAAACTTGGGATTTCGGCCCGTATGAACTGTTTTAATCGTATTTACCGTTCCGCCTTTAAGGGCAAATTCAATCTGGATTTCATAAAAAGGATTGGATTTGTTGGCGTAAATATAAAGCCCGGGACGATGGCTCACCAGTTCAAATCCGTCGTTAAATTCTCTCGGGTTGGCGTGCATCTGAAGTTCCGCTTCTGTCATCCCCAATTGTACATCGGTAACCTGAGCCTGGAGAATTCCTGAGAGACAGAGCATAAGGACATATCCCAAAACAAGTGTCTTCATAACCTCATCGTATGATAAATACGGTTTAACCCCAAAACCTTACAAAGGTAATCATTCTTCTCAAGCTACCCCAAACAAAATACGCATAAATGTTTCATGGATATACGCCTGAAAATGCCTAACTTTTCACCTCAGGAACAAAAACCGGCTCAATATGCGATTTCTACAAAGACAAAAACTGCGCGGATGGATGGTTATCGTGATGGTTTTTTTCAGTCTGGGGTTTGTGACCCGGACGGTGGACGACTATTTTGAGATTTCCAAAAGCATGGAGATTTTCAGTGCAGTCTATAAAGACATCAACAATGTCTATGTGGACGAAACCAACCCGACGCAACTCATGCGTACCGCCATTGATGCCATGCTTGGATCGCTGGATCCCTATACCAATTACTATTCGGAAAGTCAGATTGATTATTCCAAACTCATGAGTACCGGCCATTACAGCGGAATTGGGGCCGATATTGGGACACGCGACGGAAAAACGATCCTGATGGAACTTTACGAAAACGGCCCTGCCGATGAGGCCGGGCTCAAAGTCGGTGATGAAATTATTCGCATTGATGAAGAGACCATTTCCGGGCGTGGACTTTCGATGGATGAAATCAACAGCCTGCTTCTCGGCGAAAAAGGATCTGCGGTGGTTCTGACTATTTTCCGCGCCGTGGATAATACCGAAAAATCTATTTCACTTTTGCGCGGCGGTACGGAAATCCAAAGTGAAAATGTGCCTTACTCGGGTATGGCTACCGAAGATATTGGTTATATCCTGCTCTCCGGTTTTATGCAGGATGCCGGCAGCGAAGTTGCGGAAGCAACCCAAAAACTCAAAAAAAGCAATCCTGGCCTGAAAGGCATTATCCTTGACCTTCGAGGCAACCCCGGCGGTCGCCTCGATGAAGCGGTAAACGTCACCAACGTATTTGTCCCACAAAATGAAAAAATTGTGGAGATGAAAGGACGTACTCCCGACTCACAGAATTCGTTCAGCACCCGCATGCCCGCAATTGATCCCGATATACCGGTCGCCGTCCTAATCAATGGCCGCAGTGCCAGTGCCTCCGAAATTGTCTCCGGAGCCATCCAAGACCTTGACCGGGGGGTGATCGTCGGGCAAAAAAGTTTTGGGAAAGGGCTGGTCCAAAATGTGCGCCCCCTCAGCTACAATACCCAGATGAAAATTACCATCGCCAAATACTACACCCCCAGCGGGCGTTGTATTCAGGCCATTGACTATTCTGAACACCGTCAGGACGGAACCGCCGACCGTATCGCCGACAGCCTCAGAGTTACTTTCAAAACTCGCAACGGACGTATGGTTTACGACGGTGCAGGGGTTGACCCGGAAATCGTAGTGGAAAAACCCGCAACTCAGCCCGTTATTCAGGCATTAGAAGAACAGCGAACGATCTTTGATTTTTCCACCTGGTTTACCCTCAAACACGATACCATTGCACCTCCCCAAAAATTTGAAATTACGGATGAAATTTTTGAATCATTTGTAGCCTTCGTGGCCGAAAAAAAATTCACCTTCAAAACCGAAACCGAAGCAGAACTTCAAAAACTGGATGAAATCCTGCACAAAGAACAATACAGACCCGATTTGGAAGGCGAATTAAAAACGATTACCCATACCCTGACCTCATTGAAACAAACCGACATACGCACTCACAAAGCCGAAATTTCCCGGCTGCTCAAAAAAGAATTGATCAATCGCTATTTTTATAAACAAGGCGTACTCGAAGCCTCCTTTAAAGACGATCCCGACATTCTGACCGCAGTAGAAGTACTGAAGGATTCCCTTCGATACCAAAAAATTCTTAATCCCGGACAATAGATTCGGATTTCTAAAAATTTCTTCGTACTTTTTACCTGCTTGAATTTACAACCCTTTAATCTGACACCTATGGAACTCTCTCTGCTCCAATTGGTTATCCTTGGCTCTATCCTGCTTATCGTAATCCTCGGAGTTGTTTTTATTATCAATGACAATCGTGCTTACAAACGAGAAATGAAAGAACGCGCAAAAGCAGGTAAACCTGACTCCCGGAAAAAAGAAACAGAATTTGTATAATCTTTTATACAAACATCAGACGATTTGAGGTCATCTCTGCGAAAGAGATGGCCTCTTTTTTTTATCAGGAACTTCTGCAATGGCCCGAAACAAAACTTTGATATGTGCCATTTTCCCCATAAAAAGATACCTCATCAGGGTGCGAGGTACGACCATACTCAAAAAGTAAACTTTAAAAAATAGAAACTGATACCACCGGGTATTTTTTTTCATAAAAAGAATCCGGTTGCGGTTGTAATAGTAAGTCCAGAGAAGGCTTTCTCCGCCCACACTCAGCGAAGCATGGTGAAAAACAACCGCAGAAGGTTCTACCCACAACTCAAATCCAGCCTTTCGCATTTGTTCGCACCAGTCCATTTCTTCATAATAAAGAAAAAACTCTTCCGGCATCTGCCCGGTCTTTTGCACGACCTTTCGGGGTATCATCATGGCCGCTCCATGCAGGTAGGCAGTGGGTCGCTGCGAAGCAAACTGCCCGTTATCTTTTTCGCCTTTTCCCAAAGCCGTGTTTCGTCCCGTCCAGCGGTTGATGGAGGTGTAACCGGCATACTGAATAATTTCCGGAGGATTGAGGTAACGGATTAGAGGGCTGACGCCTCCGGCGTTGGGGTGATTTTTCAAAACGGCCAGCAGCTTTTCCAGCAGATCAGGTGTAACCACCACATCATTGTTCAAAAAACAAAAATAATCGCCATTTGCTGCCTCCATGCCCAGGTTGTTGCCTCCGGCAAAACCCCGATTGGTTTCGCTTTGAATAAATTTCACCTCCGGAAAATCTTTCTGAAATTCTTCATCAGGAGGAGTTTCTGAAGCATTATCCACCACAATCACTTCTTTTTCCGGGCCGATGAGTTGTCGGCATGAATTCAGAAACTCGCGGGTAGCCGCAGACTGATTGTAGTTAATGGTGATAATCGAGATCATCCCTGACTGGATATATTTTCTTTTTGATCTTCTCCGTGAGGAGTATGGATAAATTGTTTATTAGCTCCCTTTAACCGAAAAAGCAGGGTAAACATGGTAAAAAATGTGCCGGGTAAAGCCCCCAAAGCCTGGAAAAATTTTCGGTCGTAAAAAGATACAGGCACTGCGAGTATCATTGCAAAACCCAAAAGCAAAAGTAGTATCCACCAATAATAAAAAGACAGGTTCAGCCAGGGCTGAAGAGGAATAGAAACCACGGCAATCAACCCCAATAAGCCTATATTGATGACGCGGGGAAGCTGTATATTGCGCAATACGCTGCTGTTGAAAAGCGAAAAATCCCTCCGGAAAAGGGCCTTTATACCGGTTGCAAAATACTTACCCAGATATTGATACTGACTCGCAATCCAGCGTTTGCGCTGATTGGCAAAAACCTCTTGCCGGGAAACCTTTTCATCATAGACAATGGCTTCGGCGAGGTAGAATACTTTTATCCCTCTCATTCCCAGCCGCACTTCCATATCCCGGTCAAATCCTCCGGTAGAATCCATATCGCGGAGGGTTTCTTCGAATAGGGGAAAATCAAAAGCCATTGCCGAGCCACTCAGCGAAGCCGAAAGCCCGAGCGCACTGCTTCCTTTCCGGTAAATATGGTTGTTGAGAATTTCACTAAGCCCATCCAATACGGCGAGGTGGGTATTGTTATTGGCGGCAACCCTTCTGCCCTGTATCGCGAGGATTCCCCTGCGCCAGGTAACGCTCACCTTTTCCAGAAAATCATTTTCCATGACATTATCTGCGTCCAGGACGACGACGATATCATAAGGCCTTTCCAAAGCCGCTATTCCTGCCCGGAGAGCCTTCACTTTGGTGGAGCTATCAAAAGATACTTCGACAACGATTACGGGCAACTGACGCAATTGTAAAAGGGTTTCCTGCCGCAGCGAATCTGCGATGATGATGACATCGTAGTTTTTTTGTGGAAAACCCTGGTGCAAGGCTTTAGCTGCCGAAGAAACGATTACCGTATCTTCTTTATAGGCGGGAATAATAACGGCGACTGAGGGGCTTGCAGATTTAGGGGTAGTAAAAATTCCGTAGGGTCTTACTACACCCGCAATAGAAAAAATGAGGGTATAAAAAACCACATATAGAAAATACAGGAGTAAAATCAGTTCGATAACAATCATTGATTCAGGTTGCGCATTTCAACTTTGTTCAGCACCGAACCCATTAGTTTTCCCTCTTTTTCCAAACCTTTCAGATAATCTATGGAAGCCCGGTCGGCGGCGTCAATGGAACTTGTAGCGGAGAAAACCGGTAAAACCTTAGCCGCAAAGCGGCTCAACTCCTGCGAATCCGCGTATTTATTGAGTGGCGCACCTTCCATTAAGATATGATCGTATTGCTCAGAAAGTTCAATCAACAGATTTTCAAAGTCTTCCGGGTCAAGGACTTCCGCCGGGGAGAAGTTCCCGCCTTCACATCCAATCACATCCACTCCCTTAAATACGGAACTGGAAACCAGGGCTTTGCGCGGCATATCCTTTTTGATATATTTTTCCAGTGCAGGAGAAGCGCCGGTAATTTGTGTCAGCGAATTATCCTTAAAATTGGTGTCAATAATCAGCACTTTTTTCCCGCTCAGGCTTAGTGAATACGCCAAAGAAATCAACAGAGAGGTTTTTCCGGAATCACTTTTGGTACTGGTAATGAGCAGTGTTTTGGGGCCTTCTGCGATGATTTCGTGCCTTACTTTGCGCAGCAACTGCTTATAGTTTTCCAAGCTGGGGTTTTTATGAGTTTCATTAAAGAGAGAAACCAAATCCAGATTGGTATTTGTAAGACGGTTGAGCGGGGCGAGGTATTTCAGTCCGGTTTGTCCCACAAAATTGGAAGGATAGCGGATGCTGGTATCCAGATATTCCATCAGGAAAATACCGGAAACGCTGATTGCAAAGGTGATAAGCCCGGCGAGTACGACGAGCATAAGGGTGCGGGAAGGTTCGGGTTTATCAGGGGGTTGAACAAACTCCAACTGGCTGACCGAACCGAGGGTGGCGTTTTGGGAAGCCATCTTGGCTTCATTGAGTTTGTTGAGTACCGTGAGATACGCGTCACGGGCCAGTTCTACTTCTTTACCATAAGAGGAAGGAGTAGCTTCGCTTACCGTAAAAGTGCCCGCCTGATTGCCGAGCCGCTTGAGTTCTCTTTCAATGGCTGCAATACGCCCACGGGCAATTTCGATACGTAACTCGCTGTCTATCTTCTGATTGATCAGCCTTTTGCGTTCGGTATCGGGAGTTCCATATTCTTCGGATACTGACTGGAACAATTCCTCGGCCAATTCCCGACGGGTAGTAGCCAGCGAATCAAGGATTCCCTGAGCCTGAAATCCCATACGAACATATTTGTTGTTGAGTCTTCCCAGGCGGTTGCGCAGGATCATAATGCGGTTTCCGCTGCGGGTTACTTCCGTTTCGAGGTAGGGTTTTTTCTCTTCCCCGGCGAAGTAGTTGTCAATTTCGATGAGTTTTCCTTCGGCGGAGAATATCTCCTGGTTGGCTTTTTCGCGTTCTTCTTCCAAAGTAGAAACCAGTGAGATCATATCCTGAGCAGGATTGGTGAAGTCGGAAACACCTTCGGTTTTTCGGTAAGCGTCCCAAGCCTGCATTTTTTCATCGAGGTCGCGTTTTTTTTCTCCGAGCATCTGAGAGAAGTAACTCACGCTGTTGCGGGCTTCGGAGGCTTGGGAGCGGCTATGAAACCGGATAAACTCCTGACTCAGCGTATTTACGACGAAAGCAGAGAGGTAAGGACTTTCCGATTCGTATTCGATACCGATGTAATCGGTGCCCGGAATTCGTTTGATGAGAATATCTTCCCTCAAAGAGGCGTCGTCGTATCTCATACGACGCAGCATATCAATATGCTTGCGTTCGAGTTCGTCGGTAGAAAGCAACACTTGCAGGGAGTCGAGGCGGGTTTTGTATCGTTTTTTGGCAACACGGATTTCGTCGGCGGAGTACATTGTACGAACGGAGGCGAGGCTGCGCATCGGTTCGGTTTTTTCGAGGTCATGAAGCATGAGTTGATACGATACCAGACTAAGCACCTGCGGGGATTGAATCAGTTCTTCCATTCCCCGAAATTTAGCCTCGATTTCATACTTTTGTTTTCCCTGCATATCACTCATGGAAAATATCTCATCATTCCCTTCGGTAATGCCGGAGGATAAACGCGCATGCGCTTTATATTTTTTGGGAGCATTACGGGTAATGAGGAAAGTGGTGATCATGGCAAGTACCGTCACGGCCAGAATCAACCATTTTCTCCTAAGCAATACTTTTGTAAAATGCAGAAGGTCCATAGAGATACAAATAAATCACGCCTGCGAAATAATCAAATTATTCTCTTTAAAAAAGGGACGGATTTTTTGTCTAAATAACAGGGTATTTTATAAATACCGAATATTCATTAAAAAAGCCACCCACAGAATCAATGCTGCAACTCCGGCGAGTACCGAAAAAAACAGCGGAGCCTCATGAAGCGGGAACCGCGATTTTCCCCAGGTTACCTGCTGAAGTGAATGGGAAAGGCTTACCGCGGAGTCTTTGGTCGCTTTAAGTTTACCCAAAACTTCCAAATAAGCATCTCTTGCGCTTTCCATTTCCTGTCGGTAAGGTGCCAGAGCCGTTTCTTCCTTTAATGTAAGTTTTCCGCGAAGATACTCAATTTGCTGCTCCAGAAATTGTTTTCTTGCCAATGCACTTCCCAATTCTACCATCAGATCGCGATCATCTTCCTTTACATTGCTCACAAAGTTGGATGTCCTGATTACGATCTGCTGGTTTTTCTCCTTTTTCTTTTTTAGTACCGATGTCTTCAGATTTTCAATTAATGCCTCTTCTTCTTTTTTGTTTAGTTCCAATGTGCTAATCCGGGTCAGGATACCTGCGATTTCAGAATGCCGGGCCTGACTCCGCAAAAAATCCCGGTGATACTGAAGTTGCTCCGATTTTTCCTCCAGTTCCGCACGTTTTTGCTCCAATAATCGCTCCAAAAAATCAACGGATTTCTCCAGACGTTCTTTTCCGACAATTTCATAATAACGGATATATTCCTGGGTATAGGTATTTACCATGAAGGTTGCCAGGTCCGAATCCCGTGAATCGGCTTGTATGCTGATGAGGTCGGTATTCGGTATTCGCCTCACAGACAAGCGTTTGTTTATTTTTTCAGGGGTATAATCCAGCCTTATCAGCATATCATTGATCATACTGTCTAGGGAAGAAGAGGAAAGCCCCAACTGGAGTTTTTCCCTTTTTTCTTTAATTGCTTCTACGGCAAAAAGAATCATTTCTTCCGGATAAAGGGCTTTAATTTCATCTACCGGTCGAAAAGGTTTTTTTTCCAGATCGTGAATGATCAACTGAAACACAAGCAGACTCTGCATTCGGGGTTGGTTCATTGCAGTAGTTAACTCATGCATTCGGCTGTCGAAGCCCGCAAGGGTTTCTTTTTTATCCAGCGGGACAACCTGTATCCTCGCCTCGGAAGTATAGGACCGGGGGAGGAGCGTAAAAATAAGATAAACCAGCCCGATAACTGCCACCGGAAATGAGGCGACAACCAAGACTGCTTTTATCAGCCCCCAAAAACCTCTGCTCACTTTTCTTTTGCCCATACAAATAGTAGTTTTTCTTTGAAAAAACCTGCGAAATGAAGGAGAATCACCATACAAAGTGTAATCCAGACGAAATTCAATAGGTTAGGTATTCGACGTACATTGTTTTGGGCGATGTCTTGCTGAAAGTGTGATGCCTCATTGAAAGAGAGATAGGTCATTGTATTGGCAATGGAAAGGATTTGTTTGTATTCACGACTGTCTGATGCGGTACGCCGGGGAATAACGACCCAGTTTTTGATTCCATAATAGGGTTGAATTGTTTTGTGGGCAGAGTCAAGCGCATGATCCAATGCACTGATTTCGGCGCTGAGTTGGTCAAGCCGGGCTGCTTGCAGGGCGATTGTACGTTCGATTGTCTGATAACTATCGGTGGTGTAATGGGTGTTTTGTTTTTTTAAATACCGGAGAATATTCTGCCCGTCTCCCATAATTTGCATACCCTCTTTCAGCTTTATTTCCTGCTGTTCTTCTAACTCTTTAATGAGTTTGATCGAGGATCGGGTTTTCGAATTTTTTTCCACCTCAAACATCTCCAGCCGGGGGTAATGTGGATGAAGCCAGTACCGGCGTCCGTCTGCCTGCATGGTAAACCGCTCTTCGTCAAAATCTGTTGCCCAGAAATCGGTCATAATCTGAATCTGTTGCTGAATGACACTTATTTCGGTATGCGCACTGATTTGTAAAAATTCCTGCTGTACACGCACAATCTCCCTGCATAAATCATTGACAACAAATGCCGATAGAAGTGCATGCTCACTGGAAAAAGAAATAATCGCAGTATTGCCATCTTCCTTCCACTGGATTTTCAGATGGCGGAAAAGGGAATTTGCATCATACCCCATTTTTAAGACCAATTGCCGGGCCTGGTTTTCAATCAATATTGCAGGGTCCTGTTCACGAAGGTATTGTGCCAATTGGCTGCGAAGCCTTAACCTTTCTTCATCTGAATAACCTTCCGGAATCGCCCGAAACGGTGTGGTTGCGGTCAGGTCGTGTACGGCTATCCGCATGCCGGTATTGCGTAAGGCATTGATTAGCAGAGTTTTTTCAAGGTTTTGTGGTAAAACATTATAAACATCCCGATATGTTTCGGGTAAAACCTGTTCAAGAGAAGAAAGAGAATCGGTACGAATAATGAGTTTTGTACGGTAGGTAAATGAGGCCGCCTGCCGGGATATTACCCAGCCACTCAGCAGCAGAATGGCCGCCAGGATATATTTTTGGAATCCTGAACCCGACAAGGTGCTCATATCTGTTTCTCTCCTCATGATTAGCTCAAAACTACCCCGCGGCCTCTTTTCCCGGCTAATTATTCTCAAACATTAACATGGAAGGATCGGGGGCTTTTATCAAATAAATATACTTAGAGAATAAACCCTTAAATAGATATTTGCGGCTGGCTGCCCGTCTGATAGGATGATCGGGAAAAATTGAATCATGAGTTGTAACTCCTTCCGTCTTTTTATTGAACAAACATTCTGTTTACTAACTACATTTGTATATGATTCTTACTTGGGAATTTTTATTCTGGGGATTCCTCGCCCTAATTATTTATACCTATCTGGGGTATGGGCTTTTGCTATATATTGGGATGAAAATCAAACGTTTGACGCGATCCCTTCCGGCACCACCGAAGGAGGATTATGAGCCGGAAGTAACGATCGTAATCGCTGCTTACAACGAAGGAATTATCCTGGAAGAAAAAATCCTCAACACCCTTGCGCTTGATTATCCCCCCCATAAAATCAGGGTTTTGCTGGTGACCGATGGATCAGATGACAATACCGCAGAAATCGCCGCCCGCTATCCGCTTATCGGACATGAACATCAGCCGGAACGCCAGGGTAAAATCGCCGCAGTTAGCCGTGTTATGCCGCAGGTAACGACTCCGATTACGGTTTTTACCGACGCCAACACCCTGCTAAATCCCGCCGCTATCCGCAACATGGTCAAACATTTTGTTTCCCCCCAGATCGGAGCTGTCGCAGGCGAAAAACGGGTGAAAAGTGAAAAAGCAGACTCCGCCTCCGGAGCGGGTGAGGGGCTGTACTGGAAGTACGAATCCCTGCTCAAAACCTGGGACGCCGAGTTGTATTCGGTTGTAGGTGCTGCCGGCGAACTTTTTGCCATTCGCACAGAATTGTTTGTACAACTTCCCGCGGACACCCTCATCGAGGATTTTGTTTTAACCCTTGACATAACCCGGAGGGGATTTCGGGTGGCCTATGCTCCAGATGCTTTTGCGGAGGAAACTCCTTCGGACTCCGTTTCCGAGGAACTAAAGCGGAAGGTGCGTATTTCGGCGGGCGGGCTTCAGGCCGTCTGGCGGCTTCGCTCGCTGCTGAATCCTTTCCGGTATGGAATACTTACTTTCCAGTATGTCTCTCACCGGGTCTTGCGTTGGACGCTTGCGCCCATTGGGCTTTTAGTTGTATTTTTTTCCAACCTCCTATTGGCCGGGCAGGGAGAACCCCTTTACCAATGGCTGATAGCCGGGCAGATACTCTTCTATCTTGCCGCTGTCGCCGGATATCTGCTCGAAAATCGGCGTATCCGGCTTAAATTATTATTTGTGCCTTTCTATTTCTGCCTGATGAATTACGCCGTATTTGCGGGTTTTGTCCGGCTGATTCGCGGAAAACAGTCCGTAATTTGGGAAAAAGCTGCGAGAAGGAGTTAGGGGAATAATTAATTTGGGGAATTATAAAGTAATTGGGATAATGAATCCCTGCGAATCGCCTCCGTGCTTCTCCGCCTTCTCTGTGGTTTAAATCCCACGCAATCAAAAAAACCACCGAGGAAGAAGAGAATCACCGAGACGTCTCCCTGCTTAAACAGATGGGGTTGATCTTATATCCTAATAAGTTAATTTCGTTAATTTTTTGCCTTAATAAGCTGGGATAAAAGATAGACGTCGCGAATCTCTTCTTTGTAAACCAAACTGAGTTCGACATCCTGAAAATAGGAACCCCCGGCGACAAACCGCACTTTGATCGGCTGATCATAATTTTGTGCGATGGCCTGAATAATGCCCTGATCTCCTCCTAAAGGAAAACGGATTTTTTCGATAATAAGCCCCTTTTTATTGTACCGCATGCTTCGCGGATCGAGGGTAGGAATCCGGCTACTGATAATGGGTTCGCGGGTGCCAATGTACAATTCAATCCGGGTATGGTAAAGCCCTTTTTCCGAGCTATACTGCGAAGAAAGATATACCTCTCCCTTTTCATCCAAATTTGCCCAGAGGCAGGGTGCTGTGTCTTCTTCGTCGAGATTATGTAAAATATATTTGTAAGAACCTTCTCCACGAAGACCGTCCTCCTGAAGTTTAAACCTGCTGTAAAGTCCGGCAGTCAGGCCTTCATTCTTGAGGATTTCGTCAGCGGGATTTTCTTTTTTGACCAGTTCATTCAACTTAAAATTGACCGTTTCAGCAGGTAATGTATTGACAACTGTTCTTTCTCTTTGGGCAAGAGAAATGCAGTCCATTTCAAAAAGTTTGAAGTCCGAATCCTTATCTATCACCAGATAGAGCACTTCATTGGTTTTCTGATAAGCCAATAACACCTCATCGCGATTGGTGATAACATCTTTTACCGTAAAATCAATCATTTCAAACGAAGGGTCAAAACTGTGATTAAGTCCACCGGGGCGGGTGCGGTAATAAAGATTAGGGCTGTGGGTAACTCGGAAGTTTTTGCCGAGTAGGGCTGCCGCTGCGATATTTTGTTTTTCCGAAAGCTGATCCAATACCCTTTGCGTATCAAAAACATCTTCGTGTGCCGGAAATCCAGTATAAAAAACGAGTTCTTTTCCACTAACTGCCACCCGAATATAGTCTTTGTTTTTTTCCTGAATCGTGAATAAACGATTATTCAACGAAAGGACATTGACCGGTTCGAGGCCTAGGGGAAGCACCATCACCGGGTCCTTCCAATCGGGCGTATAATCTCCTTCAAAATTATCGTTTGGCTGGAAAAAATGTACCGAAGAGGGAGTGCGGGAAGGAGTATAAACATTTCCGTCCTTTGCTATCTTTTCGATCACACCTTCCGGAATTTCCGGCTCTTTAAGTTCTTTTCGGGAAGCGGGACGAACGTAAATCCAGTGCTGCAAGCCGGAAGGGGAGCGGTCAAAATAGCCTTCTTCCACTGCTTGGAGATAAGTACGGGACAAGTAAACTTCAGCGCCTTCCCGAATTTCATTAGGTGAAGGTTGGGTGGATTCCTGAAGAAGGGAATAATCACGTTCGCAATCAGGAAATTCCTGTGCAGGCGCGGTAGCAGCAGTCGCCATTAAGAGCAGGCTCAGCAAAAAGGTAGATTTTGTTTTCATAAGGCGCCTCCTTTCAACGAGGAGAATTGTATTGTTCAACAGTTGTTCAGTAAATTATTGCAATTAGTCTGCCAATTTTTTTTGTATCAACTTCCTGATTTCCAGCGTTACAACATCAACCGGGCAGGAACCCGTAAATAATAAAGCAGAATGATATTCCGGCAGGTAAAATTTTTTTTCTAAATTCTTTTCAGCATACTTTCTTAAATGTACCAACTCCGAAAAACCCACCCAAGCACCACAAAAATAGCCGGGGCGGGAGAGAATTGATTGAAGCATTTGTGCGGATTCTTCGGGTGAAAACCCTGCTTTTTCTTCCAGATATTTTTTTCCCTCAGCCGGAGTCCATTTTTCCCAATGAATCCCGGTATCCATAGCAAGTAATGCTGCTGCGCGTAGTTGTGCTTCGAGGTAACCCACCCGACTGATCGAATCACCGGAATATAAACTAAGATCATGATCCATCAGATAATCTGAGTACAAAGCCCAACCTTCGGCATAGGCAGGGTATTCTTCGTATTTCTGAAATTCGGGTAAGTCTTTCTGTGCGATCGTCTGGGATTGACGGAAATGTTGCCCCGGTATAAGGTAACGGTGTATCACCGAACGCAGCCGCCAAACCTTATGATCTTCGGTCATTAAGGGGTTAATCCACATCCGTCCCGGTGTCGCCGAATCTGCCGCGGGAAAATATTTCACGGGAAAGGTAAATGTATTTTCTCGTTCTCCTGCCGGGATAAAAGAAACACGCGATATTTCCGCCGTGTTGTCAAACAATCCGCTAACCAGCGGAAGGGTTTCCCGATAAGTTTTTTGATATGCAGGTAAACAGGGATTGTAGCTAAGCGGCTGCGAAGAACAAACCGTCGGTTGTATAGCAGACCATTCCCGGAGTTTTTTGCCGGGAAAAGATGCTTCCGCCGGAGAAATTTTCAACGCATGGGCCAATAATAAAGCCAGTGAATCGGCACTTTTCAAACCTAAATTATGTAATCCCGAAGGATCATGCCCGTCGAGGCCCGTCAGTGTTAATCGAAATTTATAATAATCACTCCCTTTGGGTAAATGCCATAGACCCGCTTCCTGCTCCGGATTTGAAGGCAATTCGGAGAGAAAAATGTCCAGTTGCCTGTATGCCGGGTAAATTTCGTTTTCAAGAATATTTGCGGTTTGTTCCAGCAGTTTTGCCGCATCATATTCGTTGAGTTCGGTGGGATCCAGCCGCACGAGTTTTCGGGCATATCCGGTATAGAACGGATTTTGCATAACCGGCAGTTGGAGAAAATCGGCGATCTGCTTTCGGGTTGCGGCGATCAGCGATGGCTGCGGGAGAAAACCTTTTTTTACCCTTGCTTCGGCATCCCGCAAAGCGATGAGGATACTTTCGTCCACATTCCGAAATCGAATCACCCAGGCATTGGCATCGTCGCGGGAAGATATTTCATGATGTTGGGCAAATAATTCAGGCAAACGGGTCTGCACCCCCTCCACGGGATTTAAGGGGAAGAAAAAATCCGAAAACTCCGATTTTTTCACCGAATTCTGAAGAGAACGACGAATAAGGGTATATGTGAGGCGTTGGCGGTCGGTAAAGCGGGTTGTGTCTCGTTTTTCCATTTCCCGGAGAAAGCCTTCTGCCAGTAGTGCATTTTTTTTCAATAAATCTTCATGGGAGGTGAGTTTTTCATTGTAACTCCCCAACTGACCGCGAAAAGAAGGCCGAAGGCGACTGATAGTTTCCGGATCGTTTTCGATCATGGCGATGGAAACAATCTCGACCCATTTATCCAGATTATGGCTTTTATCCCAGGCAAAACGTGCTACCCAGACTCCGGCGGCAAGCAGCAAAATAAGGAGTAAAACGAGAGGTATATGGCGTAAACTGAGTTTCATGGTGCAAATTAAGCGACTTCCGACTTAAGTCGTTGCAGATTTTTGATTCGGATACGTTTCCGGTCAAAATCAAGGAGGTTTTCATCACGAAACTGGTTGAGTATGGTCGTGACTGTCTGACGCGAAGTGCCGGTAAAACTTGCTATTTCCTGATGAGTAAGATAGTTGCGAACCACGATAGATCCATCGGCTACATTTCTTCCACTTTTACGGGCCTGTTCCAATACATATTCAGCGATACGGGTTTTGGCATCTTTAAAAAGGAGGGATTCCAACCTTTTCTGGGAGTATATCACCCGTTGGCCCATAAGTTTGTTGAGAAATTCCTGAAAGCCGGAGACATCCCGCATTAAACCCACGACATCCGCCCGGTTGAGAATACATACTTCCGTAGCCTCAATCGCGGTTGCATAATCATTGCGTTTATTTTCACCGTAAACGGCCATTTCTCCAAAAATCTCCCCGGGATGAAGAATTGCGCGGATCATTTCATTTCCATCCTCGGTATATCCGGCAATTTTTACAGCTCCTTTATGGATGAAAAATACTTTATCGGAGTTATCATCACTAAAATAAATAAACTCGCCTTTTTTATACTGTCGTTTAGGTTGTTTGTCATATCTCTCTTCTGCGCCATTGATCGGACAGAAACATTCCAGGAGGTTTACCTCCTCCATATACCAGATATTGCTGTTGTCCGTACTCATTGAGTAATAGATTTATCGGGATGATTAATGGTCTGCATAGTTTTTTACCCCTGCTTCGAGTCGGGTGTTGAGAAAATTTTCTTTCGGGGGAATCGGGCACGACCACCCGTCGCTATAAGCGCAATAGGGGTTGTAAAGGAGGTTAAAATCGAGAACCAGCGTATTGCCTTTAGGCAGGCTGATATCCATATATCTGCCGCCACCGTAAGTTTCTACACCGGTAGTGAGATCGGTGATGGGAAGGAATAAATGGTCTTCGTATTGTTTTATACCCGCAAGCTGAAGATTGCGATAAGCGATCAATTCGAAAGTTTCTCCTTTAAGCGAAAAGGTAAGTTTTGCGTAGGAGACAAATTTTTTGTTGCGTTTAGGATCGCTGGTAGGCATTTCAAAAGCTGCAGCCTCAGGAGTCAATGAGACCTTTGCGGTTACCCGATAGGCGGGATCCGGCGGAAAATAATCCAGCCCATGAAAATCCCCTGCGGCCTGTCGAAAGGGAGAAGTCTCCGGGTTTTGAAACTCTTTGTGAATTTCTTTGCGGTGTTTTTCTATTTTACGGATATAGGTTTTCTCTGAATCGGAAAAAGCCGTCAGAAAAATAAACACCAGCGCTAAAGGCACAAATCTAAATCTCTTCATGATAATCCAGAATAACATCTATGGTCGTAACCGCAATGGGATGATAGTTTTTCCTTGCTTCCCGATAGATTTCCCTTGCACGTATTTTCCCTTCCTCCGTTTTTACCATTTCCCGATAGATAGGATCTAAAAACTTGCGTCTGCCGATTTTGTTTAAAAATGCCTGAATGGCCGGGTATGCCTGCGAATATTGGTAACGGATGGATTTGACATACCAGATACACTGGACTTCAGGGTTTTTGCTACGAGTAAAAGAAAATACCGAGTCGAGTAAAGCCATCTCATTTGCACTGAGGGAATCCGGAAGGCTTCGGATAAAATGTTGCCATTCGTGGGAAGTCCATCCGGTCGTGGTGAGTTTATCCGGAGAAATGCCGGCAATCCAGGCGGCGACCTGATCTTCTACTAACTTAAACTGTGCCGAGGGTTTATAAGGAATATTTTCCGGAATACCGGCTCCGTAAATCCATTCATTGAGGCGAATCGTTACTTCCATGCCGGGGTATTTGCTGAGAAGATCTTTTTGTAAAAGAGAAACAAAATGATCGGTAGTCATGGTCTGAAAGGCATTTTCCTCAAAATAATTTTTTAGAAAAACATCAAACGCCTCCCTGCCGACATTTTCTTCAATAAGCCTTAAAAAAAAGTATCCTTTGTCATAGGCAATGGAACCCACACCGTCATCAGGATTTCGGCCCGAAAGATCAACGGCGAGCCGGGTAAGGTTACTGTCCTGCGGCCATAAACCCTGGACTTCATCTTCCAAATCTTCATAACTGATTTGCGCCAACATTTCGGAGTATTCGCGGCCTTTGAGTTTTTCCATGATGCGATTTTCAAAGTAAACCGTAAAACCCTCATTCAGCCAGAAGTCATTCCAGGTGGCATTGGTAACAAGATTGCCCGACCAGGAGTGGGCAAGTTCGTGTGCGATGAGTGCTACGAGCGAGCGGTCGCCGGTGATGACTGTCGGGGTCACAAAGGTCACCCGCGGATTTTCCATTCCCCCAAAAGGAAAACTCGGCGGCAGTACAATCAAGTCATATCTTTCCCATTGGTAGGGGCCGTACATTTCCTCGGCGATGGTCATCATTTGCTCTACTTCCGCAAATTCCCAGGCAGCCGCTTCGAGTACCCCGGGTTCGGCGTAAATACCGGTGCGCTCACCTACAGATTTGAAAGCAAATTTACCCACAGCCAGAGCCATAAGATAGGCGGGAACCGGTTGTGACATCTCAAAGGAATAAACGCCGCCGGGTATAGTTTCTGTAGGGTTCTGAGCACTCATCACTGCCATAAGACCGTCAGGCACTTTTACCGTGGCATTGTAGGTAAACCGAATACCCGGGCTGTCCTGAATCGGTATCCAGGTGCGGGCATTGATTGCCTGGGACTGAGTAAGCAGGAAAGGGGCAAGTTTATCCGCCGTAAGTTCTTTAGGCAGAAATTGTAATGCTTCCGCTCCGGGATGAGTGGAATATACTATGCTTACAAATTTTGTGTTTTGTCGCAAAGGGACGATCAGCGATTGCCCCAATATCGAGTCCGGCTCTCCGAATGTAAACTTTGCCACCTGCTCTTCTTTACCATCTGATGAAATTGCTACCGAGTGGATGTCCATGTCTTTGACATCCAGATACAAGTCATCCGCACTTCTGCTAACTTTTTCAATACTGAGTAAGGCGGTACCTTCGAGAATTTCTTTTTCGAAATCCACAACTATATCCAAATCCAGATGAGTGATTTTTACCTCATCCGGGCGGGCAAATGAATGGGGATCAGCAGTGATTTTTATTACCGGTGATTCATTTGTACAGCTTCCAGCAGCCAGCCATAATACGAAGGGCAGGACTTTCGTCCAGCCGGGAAAAAGCATTATTTTCATAAATATCTGTTCAGGGTCCGGTTCATTTATCCTGCAATTTAACTTAATTGGTGATAATCTGAAAGTTTGCATTCGTATGCGGTCAAATCTGTTTCTTTTATGGATTGCAGGAACCTATCTTCTAACGCGAAACCCCCATCCGGGTTTTGGGGACTCGCTGGGTTTCCTCTATCACGCCGAAAAGGGCTTTGATCTGGCCACTAATGCTACCAGTCATTTTCTCTATATCAATTTTTCACACTTGCTCACGCGCTGTCTGCCTTTCCTGGAGTCGGTGACAGTACTTTCCCTGCTTTCAGTTGTATTTGCGCTTCTGGCTATGGAAAGATTATACCAATTGGTTTTAGCGGTGAATAAAACGCCCGTTGCTGCGGCAAGCGCGGTGCTGATGATGGCTTTTTGTTTTACCTGGTGGCGGCAGGCGGTAACGATTGAGGTTTACACTTTTTATTGCGCGGGGGTTTTGCAGGTTTTTGTATTGGTTGTTAGGGACGTGTTTTCGGGAGAATATCGGCGAATGCCGCAGACAGGGTTATGGCTGGGGTTGTCAGTGCTGACGCATATACAGACGCTTTTGCTGGTTCCTTTTTATCTGTATTATCTCTGGCGGGGAAAATCGAAAAAAAAACAGGCTGCCGGATCACTGCTGATTTTTGCAGGACTGGGAAGTATCCTGATTTTATTACCGGCTGTATATGATCTCAATCCGGTGGAAGCGGTATTCTTTGACAATCGTTTTGGCAGTGAGGTACTGGGAATTGACCCACTAACCCTGCTGAAAGGCAGTCTTCGGAGCCTGGGGTATCTGCTTTACAATTTTCATGTTTTTACACCCCTGATCATTCATGGAATAATCCTCGCATGGAAACAGGATCGGCAATTGTTTAAGCTGCTGGGGCTGGCAGCTCTTCCGGTATGGTTATTCGCCATGCGGTATAATGTGACCGACAATTATGTATTTTTCCTCGTCCCCTACTTTGTACTGGCCGTTTTTTCCAGCCTGAGTTTCAAGAATAT
The DNA here is from genome assembly GCA_033764335.1 of Bacteroidia bacterium. Taxonomy (GTDB): domain Bacteria; phylum Bacteroidota; class Bacteroidia; order J057; family J057; genus JAGQVA01. Next base: position 130,180 of record JANRJC010000002.1, read on the forward strand.
CTATGACAAAATTCAAAGCCAAACCACCCAAAACATAGCCATCCTTTTACCTTTTATTGTATCGCCGCTGGTTTATTTTTTTATTTGGAAAACTGCCTTACAAATACCTGCCATGCAGGAATTTGCGGCACCCAAAGCTTACAAAGGCGGACTGGCCTTTTACTTGTGGCCGGGGCAGACTTTTGCACCCGATCCGTTGGAACTGGCGCGAAAAATCCACGCAGGGGAAGTGCCCCCGATTGAGGATTTTGAGCGGTATCCGATGGCCTTACAAACCTATCTCCTTACCCGTCAGAAATAACTCGAAACGCCCAATTGAAACCCACCCGTAAGGGCAGGAGGATTGCCGAGAATATCTGTCTGAGACTGATAGCGATAATTAAGCCGCAAAACGGTCTGGGCAGAAGGTCTGAAACTAAGGGCGGGAACAATCGCCCACACCGAATCGCCGATATTGTCACCGGTTTCTTCAAAAGCCCCCACATTCCAATCCACCCATTCTAAACGACAAGCCAGGTTGAGTACAGCATTGTCAAACCCCCAAAGCCTGCGTTTCCAGACTGGCTGTACAATGTCCAAAAAACCTCCGGCCTGGCGATTGCCAAATTGTTGGGTGAAGGTTTCCGGCACATCCACCGATACCCAGGCCCATTCACCGGTGAGGGTAGTATTGAGCCGGGGCAAACGAGTATTAAAGTCAATTGCCCAGATACGCACTGCTCGTTTTTGGTCTAAAATCAGGCCGTCGGCCTCAAATTTGTTGTAAATACCCTGCATGGTTGAAAAGCCAATTTCCCCGATCCGACGATTTCGCAAGGCTATTTTTCCGGTAAAAAGAGGGACGCCATTAAAATTTTCCTCAAACCGGTCGGGGTTACTTTTGGAAGCCGGAAGAAACGTTTTGTTTTCGGTATTATTGATAATCCGGTCATCAAAGCCATTGGTCAAATAGGCTTCCCATGCAAAAATCCAGTCTTTTTTTGCGTATTTTCCCCAAAAACCTAAACCAACATTGCTGAATGTAGCCGGCAACATCTGAGCGGCGGAAATCGGGCGGTCGTTAAATTCCCACTTGGGGCCATCATGGTTTTGGTTAAAGGCTCCGATCGGATTCATCAGGATGCCCGTTCTCAAATTAAACAACGGATTAAACTGAAGATCCAGCGATGCAAATTCAATATTGATCTCCTTTGTTCCTTCTTCAAATTCGATCTCCGACAAAAATTTTATTTTTCGGTGAACCGAAGACGAAACAAACAGGGTCATCCTCTGCATCTGAAAATGATAACCTTCCGAAACCCCGTCCGTTTGCATAAACGATACTTTACTTTCGACATAACCGCCTACGGCTACGGGTATTCTGCCTGCCTGCAAAAAGGGGCGATTATAGACCGCATCCATATTGAGGAAATTGCTGGTAGTATCTTTTTCGCTCCTTTTAAAAAAACTACTGTCTGTCTGAGCGGCCATGTAGGCATAAAAAACCATAAACAGACAGAGATGGACTATTTTTTTCATTTTAGTAAATGTAAATATGATGTTCGTCCGTGCTTACAGAAAAGGTTTTCAAATCCGCTTCGGCAGGGCCGTTTTGCAGTTTTCCTTCATTTGAAAATTCGGAACCGTGACAGGGACATTGTAAATGGTCTCCCTGAGGTTCGACTTCGCACTGTTGGTGAGTGCATTCCAGGTAGGATGCGGCATATTTATTTTCCTCAAAACGATAGACTCCGATGGGAAAAGGCAGCCTTTCCGTTTTTACCAATACCCATTTGCGGATCACCTCTTTATCCTTTTTGAAAAAAATAAATTCGGATTTTTTTAAAGCAATCCGATTATTTTCAATCGAACCCGTTACGAGGTGTGCAGAAGTACAACTTTGCAATAAAGGGACTGACAATAATGCCCCCGTGCAAACAAGGCATGTTTTTCGAATAAAAAATCGTCTTTCCATATTTTCACAGACTTTCTAAAAAGAGGATGAGTTGTTGTTTTTCTTCCGCAGTAAGATTCATATACAAGTCTCGGCTGTTTTGTGCTTCTCCCCCATGCCATTCAATGGCCTCATCTATGCTTTTTGCCCTTCCATCGTGCAGGAGAAAATACTGGCCGCCCTGCGAATTCTGGGATAAACCCAGCCCCCACAAAGGCGGGGTACGCCACTCAAAAGTTTGAGCAGAACCCTCGGTATAACCATCGTCCAAACCACTACCCATATCGTGAAGCAGTAAATCCGTGTAGGGATAAAAAGTTTTGTTGGACAAAACAGTAATGGGTGCATCCCCGGTTTTTAGTTCCGGGCGGTGGCAGCCTGCACATTTAATCGTTTCGAAAATCTGTTTACCGGCATTCACTTCCGGATCATCTGTCTGACGAGGAAACGGAGCTTTAAGCGTTTGCAGATAAAAAACCACGTCCAAAACCGTTTGGTTTGATACCTCCGGGTCTATTTCCTGACGGGAATAAGTGTCAAAAGGTTCGTAAGTAGAAGTTATACCAATGTCCTGATTGTAGGCATTGGCGGTTTGCTGCAACAGGTCATAAACACTGGCTTTTTTGCCAAAACGCCCGATGTATTTACCCTTTTGAGAGATAGCATTGGGTCTTATGGCCACATATTGCGGCGGAGTAATCCAATTGGGAACGCCGGAAATGCCATCGCCATCCGCATCTGAAGAATCTGCCATCGCCAGAATATCGGCATCCGTCACAAATTCCAGAAAACCTAAACCCGTATTTGCCGGAGGAGTAAATTGAGAAGAAGGAGCGCCCGCAGGCAATTTTTCCGGAAGAAAACCCACTATCGCCCGGTGTTGTAATTGCGGCCCACCGAGATGGAGATATTGATTTCCCGAATGATCATTTTGCCCAAATCGGGTCAGCGTCGTAAAAGGAGTCCCTTTGCCATCCCCTGCGTGACAACTCCCACAGGATGTCGCCACAAATAAAGGCCCCAAACCCGTTTGAACCGTAAAAACCTCACCATTGAAGGCCTCATCACCTTTAAGGAATTGCAGATTTTGCTCAAAACTCAGCCCTTCCACCGGGCCATCAAGCAATTCATTTTCGGCAGGCGCAGGAGGAAGAATCTTCTCGCAGGCAGCGAACAGGAAAATTTCGCAAGCGACGATTAGGATTACAGGTATAAAAAACTTTTGCATTTGGCTACAAATTTTAATGGAAACAAAAGTAAAGCGAAAATATTTTTTAAGCAAGACTAAAAAAAAATTTAGAAAAACAATAAATCATTGAAAACCCATAGAACAATCTTAACTTGTGCCGACATGAACCCCTCCCCTATTGGTATATTTGATTCTGGCCTGGGTGGCCTTTCGGTTTGGAAGGAAGTAAAAAAAATCTGTCCTTCCGAATCACTGATTTATTATGCCGACAGCGGCAATTGCCCTTATGGCAACCGGCCTGCGGAAGAAATTATCCGCCTTTCAGCCGCAATCACCGAATTTTTGTTAGACAAAGGCTGTAAACTTATCGTGGTGGCCTGCAATACAGCGACATCTGCGGCCATTCAATACCTGCGGGCACATTTTGAGGTACCCTTTGTGGGAATCGAACCCGCATTGAAGCCCGCCGCAACCCTGACCCGTACCGGCCATATCGGAGTATTGGCCACACGAGGAACCTTTGCCGGCGAACATTATCGCCGGACACGCGAAAAATTTGCCAGCGACATAGCGGTACATATTCAGGTGGGAGAAGGATTGGTCGAACTCGTTGAAAACCACCAGACCGACACGCCGGAGGCCGAAAAACTGGTGCGCCAGTATCTCGAACCGATGTTAGAGGCAAAAGTAGATCAGATTGTATTGGGCTGCACCCATTACCCGTTTTTACTGCCAGTGATGCAAAAAATTGCCGGAGAGCGGGCAAACATCCTCAACCCGGCCCCGGCCGTGGCACAGCAAGTAAAACGCCTCCTCGAAAAGCATAAAATCGCCGCCCCCGAAAACAGCGAAGCTGTTTACACTTTTTTTAGCAGCGGAGAAAGAGCGCAGCTTATGGAGATGGTTGGGAGGATTTGATGAAACAATTAGCGGTAGTGAAAATCAGGCAATAGAAAGTTAGAAGAATTGTATATTTGATTATCCATTGATGGAAATTACCATTGTATGATTGAATTCATCGAAATCAAGGGCTATAAATCCATAAAGAATATGAGGTTAGAGTTACAACCCATCAATATTCTTATTGGTAGTAACGGAGCGGGAAAAACTAATTTTATCTCCTTCTTTAAGCTTATCAAAGCTCTTTATAATCAGCAATTGCGGCGACTTGTCATAGAGGAAGGAGTGGATAATCTTCTCTATTTTGGGAGGAAAATTACCCAGAGATTAGAGGGGAAGTTGATATTTTCTAAGGATGAAAGATATAATAATGCCTATAAGTTTATCTTGGCACAAACGAGAGAAGGAGGGTTATTTTTTGAAAAGGAAGGATCGGGTTATAAGGTAAGTATTGATGATGATGAAAGCGGATATCAGTATTACGATTCCCATCAAGAAAGTATTATTCGCGACTCAGACGCTACTCGGGACTCTTTTTTAAGGGGCTATTTATCAGGGGTGCAGGTTTTCCATTTTCATGACACAACCGAAACCTCCCCCATGCGAAAAAACTGCGAAATAGAAGACAACCACTATCTAAAATCAGATGGTCGAAATCTGCCTGCTATTTTATACCTGATAAAGGAAAATCACCCCAAGACCTATAAACGAATTGTCAAAACTGTTCAGTCTGTTGCGCCATATTTTCAGGATTTCATTCTGCAACCCAGCCGTATTAAAGGCAAACAAACCTACATTGAATTGAGATGGAAAGAGAAAAGCGATGTGGATTCCAATTTTTCAGCTTATCAGCTATCTGATGGCACGCTTCGATTTATTGCCCTTACCACATTGCTGTTACAGCCAACTCTGCCCGGGATAATTATTATTGACGAACCCGAACTAGGGCTTCATCCGCAGGCAATCACAAAACTTGCAGGGATGCTACAAATAGCTTCGGAAGAATCCCAGATTATCGTTGCCACCCAGTCTGTAAATCTGGTGGATTGCTTCGAACCCGAAGATGTAATTGCTGTGGACCGTGATGCAAAAGAAAACCAGTCCGTATTTAACCGATTACAATCCGATCAACTAAACTTATGGCTTGGCGATCATTCTCTGGGGGAATTGTGGACCCGAAATATCATTGACTCCGCCCAACCCTTTGCCAAATGAAGAGATTGATTATCATTGGGGAAGGGCAAACCGAACAGGCTTTTTGCAAGGAAATACTCGCTCCGTATCTACAGGAAAAAGGAATCATTCTCCAGGCACCAACCATCAAACATTCTGGAGGGGGGATTGTTGCCTGGCACAAGCTGAAGGATCAAATTGAAAGACATCTCCAAAATGAAAAGGATGTGGTCGTTTCTCTATTTATTGATTATTACGGGATTGCAGACCGACACGATTTTCCGGACTGGAAAAAGAGTAAAAAAATAGCTGAAAAAAATTCAAGATTGGATGCCATAGAAGAAGCTATGGCCAGTTCTGTTTCTGAAAATCTCCGCAGACGTTTCATTCCATACCTTCAACTACATGAGTTTGAAGCCTTACTTTTTTGCGACCAAAGTGTTTTTCGTAACAATTTCAGCGAAGATGAAATCGCCGATATTACGCTTTTAGAAGATACTATCAGTCGTTATGATTGTCCGGAAAATATCAATGATAATCCTGAATTTACTCCGTCTACACGGTTGAAAAAAATTATTAAAGGCTACAATAAAGTTATATATGGTAGTCTTCTTGCTAAGGAAATCGGTTTGGAAAATATGAGAGAAAAATGCCCCCGTTTTTCCCAATGGATTCAAAAACTGGAAACCATCTAACCTATTTTTTTATGGAAACTCTCCCCCTCTACATCAGCCTGATTTTTGGTGCGACGACGTTCCTGACGGGGTATTTTTTTTACCGCGCATCCCATAATTCCCCTTGGGTATTATCAACGATAGCGGGCTGGCTGCTTTTGCAGACCCCACTTGCATTGTCAGGGCTTTATACCCAGACGGATGCAATGCCGCCGCGGCTTTTGCTGGCCATTCTTCCGCCTTTGTTGGTCATTATCGGGCTTTTTGTTACGGCTCGTGGTCGGGTTTTCCTCGATTCGATGGATCAAAAGTGGATGACAATCCTTCACAGCGTGCGGATCCCGGTGGAAATTGTGCTTTTCTGGCTGTTTGTGCATAAAACAATCCCCGAGGTTATGACTTTTGAGGGAAGGAATTTTGATATTCTTGCCGGGCTTACCTGCCCGCTGGTTTTTTATTTTGGTTATGTAAAAAAGGTTCTCTCCCGAAGTGTCTTACTGGGGTGGAATGTAGTGTGCCTCGGTTTGCTGCTCAATATCGTTTTCCACGGAGTATTGTCCACACCTTTTCCTTTTCAGCAGTTTGGGTTTGAGCAGCCGAATATTGCCCTGCTTCATTTTCCTTTTGTCTGGTTGCCCTGCTGTGTGGTGCCATTGGTTTTGCTTTCGCATCTGGCAACGATAAGGCAGTTGCTCAGGGGAGTTTATGAATAAGCACCTTGTCAATGCGATTTCCGTCCATGTCCACGACTTCAAATTTGTAATTCATATATGTACAGGACTCTCCCGCAACCGGAATTTTATACATCTGATTCATAATAAAACCGGCCAGTGTGGAGTAACTTTCTTCTCCGGGGAATTTGGGGATTCCGATTACCTTTTTGACCTCGTCAATTTTGATGTCGGCGTCGGCAAACCAGGAAATCTCATCGCGTTTGGTGATTTGGGCAACTTCTTCTTCAAAATCGGGTAAATCGCCCATGATATTTTCCACTAAATCGTGCAGGGTAATCAATCCGTTGATCCCTCCGTATTCGTCCACTACAAAAGCAAAATGAATTCTTTGTTTGCGAAAAAAATCCAGCACTTTTAAAGCAGGCATTCCGGAGGGAATAAAAACCGGCTCTTTCAACACCGATTCCAGCTTAAACTCTCCCGGCAACTCGGCGAGAAACAATACATCAATTACCGAAACAAACCCCCGCACATTGTCAATTTTGTCTTCGCAAACCGGGTATTTGGTAAATCCGGTTTCCTTAATTTCCTGCAGAATAGCCGTTTTATCTTTATTGATGTCCAGCCAGAATATCTCGTTTCGGTGAGTCATTAGCGACTGTGCTTTGCGGTCTCCAAAACGAAAAACACTCTGCATGATTTCGCTTTCCTGTTTTTCGATGACACCGTGTTGGGAACCGGTATCAATCAGGTATTTGAGTTCTTCTTCCGTAACGGGCGGTTCGGTGCGCTCTTTTAGCATAAAAATTTTAAGAAAAACCTTTGTTGAAATGCTTAGGAAAACAACAAAGGGATAAGTAACCGTTGACAGTGCCCGCATAAAAGGCGCAAAAGTAATGGTAATGCCTTCGGGATTATTCATGGCAATACTTTTGGGTACGAGTTCCCCGATAATCAGCGAAAAATAAGTAATGAGGGTAACGACGATGCCAAAGGCAATTTCTTCGGCGTAGGGTTTTAATAAGTCTGATTGTTCAAATAGAGGTTTTAAATCTTCGGTAAACGCCCCGCCGCCGTAAGCACCGGCTACAATCCCCACGAGCGTAATACCGATCTGAACCGTTGACAAAAACTTTTCCGGCTCTTCGAGAAGTTTCAGGGCAGTTTTGGCACCCGTGCTGCCTTCGTCTGCCTTCTGCTGAAGTTTTGATTTACGGGAAGATACCAAAGCGATTTCTGACATTGCAAACAACCCATTCAAAATCAGGAGAATCAGTATGATCAGAACTTCCAACATCCTTGTATTTATTTTAACTGCCGCAATATAGTAATTGTCAAGGTCTTATCGCCCATAATACTGCCGCGTCGCTTGCACAAACTCCGAGTCGTAGGTCGTCAGCAGTTTTTCCAGCAGGGCAAATACTTCGCCGTCGGTTCCGTCTATTTGCCTTCTGATCCAGAATCCGGGAGAAATAATCTCGTTATAGACGATCATATCGGGATTCAAAAAACCTTCCGTACTTTGTTGAAAATGATAATCAAAGAGAAACTGAATTTTTTCTCCCGGCCCGGTTGAAAATCCGCCTTCATAGACCTGGCCTTTATATTTATCAATTTCGGCGAGATAGGCATTTTTCACGCTATCCACTGCCACTGGATCCAATCCTTGCATAAAAAAGTAGGTATCGTAATAAACTCGGGCAATATCCAGAATCAAATCATTATAGACAGACTGGGTAAGTGCCCGAAAATTTTCATCTTCTGCGGCGGGAATAAGGTATTCCATGCCCCATTTAAAAAACGCGGGGTTATACCGTCCAAAGTCGCTGGCAACCAGATTGACTTCCTGTCTGCCTTCATCGGTATGTGGCCCGGAAATAAAAATCGGAACCGGGGACAGGGACTGCATTTTTTCGAGGTCAATAATCGGTCGCAGATAATCGTACATAGAACGCACCCCCTGAATCCAGCTTCCGCTGGCCTCATAGTTAGGTTCACTTACCGTTTTAAGAAATTCCCCGGCCTTCCAACTGGAGCGAATAATCTGATGAATGGTTTCGTCTTTTGCCTTTTGTGCACTGTTCCACTGAATCGCGGCAAAAATACCAAAGACCACGATTACCCCTGCCAGTACCCGCAGGATAAGGCGGTTTCTTCTTCGTTCTTTCATCCGTTTTACCTGAAGTTCTCGGCTGATTTTGAGCAGGTTATTAGCCTTTTCGCGGAGTTTTTTCATTCCTTTCAGGCCCTGTTCAACTACGATCAGGTCAGCTTCATCCAGGTAAATGCCTTTTTTGTTTTCATCAAAATCCCGCAGTTTATTGTTAAGAATCCGGTTAGCTCTTTGTCCCGGCGTATCGGACTCGTTGAAGCGGTAAATGACCACGGGAGCCAGAGTATCGTGAGCGAGACTGGTGGCGGCTTTTTCACCGTGATATTCCGTGAGCAAATAGAGGTCTTTACACTTCTGCACAAGGTTGTCAATGGTATCCTGTATATGCTGGTAATTTTCCCGCAGATTTTCCAGTGTCTGGATACCCGACGTGCCCTGATTGGTCGTATGGGCATAAAGCACGTCCAGTATAAGGCCAGAATCAACAACTTCGGGTTTCCAGGTACGGATTTGCGCCATCTGTTGCTCAAAAAACTCGCCCATGGCGACTCCCGCTTTTTTGATCTCCTGATAGCTCCCAAGAGTAAAAACAGGTTTATCCGGATTTATTTTTACCGCCGAATTCCAGAGTTTGGTAAGAACAATTTGTAACATGGGCGCTACCGGGGACTCTTTGTCTTCCAGCAAATCATCTGCGATAATTTCGGCGACACTGGATTCTAGGGAAAGCCCATATTTTTCCTGGGTATAAGATTGTCGGGTAATGCCTTCAATCGCTTCTATAATGCCATCCCGATCCATGTGTTTGAGATATACTTCCGAAAATGGCAGCATACGCTTTTGAAAACCATCTTTGATTTCCGGGTGAAATTCTTTCCGATAAGAAAGAATCAGTTTGCCCTGGGGCATTTTTTCATCTTTGTCAAAAATCACTTTGACATTTTCCAACAATGCCACCAGTTCTGTATCAGCTCCCGAAGACAGGGGTCGGGTAAAACATTCCTCTACCTGATCCAGCACGATAATGAGCGGTTTTTTTCGGGTTTTTTCGACTACACACCACAAATCCAGTAAGTTGGTGGGGTTACTGGCGGATGTTTCCAGCTTTTTTAGTTCTTCTTTCAGCAGTTTTTTAACGGTTTCCGAACTGGTAGTTATCGCCGCTTTTAATTCCTTGATTTTCCCCTGCCGGTCTTTCTCTTCCATTTCCAATGAGGCATCGGTTCCCGCAGTTCCGTTAGCGCGCCTAAGGGCATCTGAAAGGGAAACGGTAAGTCCTTTTGAAGAATCCCTTCTGACATATTGGACATCATAGTCTTTTTCGATACGGGGAATAAGCCCTGCGTCCAGCAAGGAAGATTTGCCCGTACCTGAGTTTCCGTAAAATAATACGATCGAATGAATCCCGGTAATTCGGTCGTACAACTCGCGGATTTGCGCACCCCTGCCAAAAAAAATTCCGGCATACTCTTTCCGGAAATAGTTTAGCCCGATGAAGGGAGTGGCCGGCAGTTTACGGTAGTACGAATCCTGAATCTCGGGAAGGCCAAATAAAGGGCTTTTAGAGGCAGAAGGCAGGTTCCAGTCTCTCACTTTGTCTGCACCGTCGCGGTAATGCATATTCCAGGGAAAAGCGGAAAGTGTTCCGGGCGTTTCGTCAAAATTAAACGACCGGTAGGTGCTTTCCCCTTTGATACTTTTAGCCATATCTGCCGCTGCTTTCCAGGATCTGTCAATGGATTCACCGGCGGCCAATCCGCTATAAAAACGAGTGGAAAGATCGGTGGCGACCGTATCCTCAATAGGTTGACTAGTTCCAATTACGGCAGGCACACCGGCACTGATGAGTTCTAATGCCTGATTTTCCGAGCAGCAGCCATTGATAAATACCAACTGCAAACCATTCTGCCGTGAAAGAAAGGTGCTGAGTCCCACACTATGAGCGACAGAACTTCCCCCTGCCTTTGACTCAAGCAACATCTTATAATCGTCGGCATGACCGCCATAGTGAAAAATCGCAACCCTTCCCCGGTATTTCTGGAATACGTCAAAAATGTTTTCAATTGTGGTATCTGTTTCATAAACCACTTCACATAACCCCGCTTTTTCTGCACTTTCCAGTTCGCTACGAATGCTTCGTTGTTCCGTGGTGAGATTATAAAGGTAATTTTGCCGGTCATTCGCAAAGGCAAGGAAAATCACAGGTTTTGTTGTTGAGGATGATGTCATTATGAGTATTTTCAGATAATCGCTAATCCAGTCTTCTATTTTAGTTTGGAAAAAGCATTTTTCCTATTTTACTAAAAAAAATTGCATATCCTATTTTTTTAGCATATCTTTATCCTTCAACCACTAAACCTATATTTATATGTTTTCACTTCACCCCTATCTCAATTTTAACGGGACAACCGAGGAGGCCTTCAACTTTTACAAATCGGTATTTGGCGGAGAGTTTACAGGTTTCCAGCGTTTTAAGGACATCCCAGACGGAGAGAAAATGTCTGCCGAAGACCAGGAAAAAATCATGCATGTGTCCCTACCTGTAGGCAATGGTGTCGTTTTAATGGGTACCGATGCCTTGGAGTCCATGGGACAAAAACTGACTGCCGGTAATAATTTCTACATCTCCATCAATACGGAAAGCGAGGAAGAAGCTACCGAACTTTTTAACAAACTTTCCGCCGGCGGAAAAATCGAACTGGCTTTGGAAAAAACCTTCTGGAACGCCTATTTTGGCATGTTTGCGGATAAATTCGGCATTCAGTGGATGGTGAATTATGATTATAAATAAATATTCAAATCCAAAAATGCATTGCGGAATTTCCCTTCGGGGTCATAGGTTTTCAACAATTCCCGAAAGTCGGGCAATCTTTCGTACCGCGATTGTAAGACAGAAGGCTCTACGGTAAAAAGTTTTCCCCAATGCGGGCGCACATGGTAAGGCGCAAGCTCGGCCTCAATCATGGGTAAAAGTTTGCGCACTTCTTCCGCGTTTTGTTTCCAGGTAAAATGAATGGCCACACTCGCCCGGTTGTAACAGGGACTCATCCAATAGTTATCGGCATCAATGGTGCGTATCTCCGAAATCATCAACTGCGGAAAAATAAGGTCTCCTTTTTTCTCCAGAGCCAGAATGGCATCCATCGCATTTTCTCGGGAAACAAAATATTCGGATTGTAGCTCTTCGCCGCTACTGGGAGTAAAACCCATCTTAAAATGCGGCAACCGCTCATACCAGGGGCCGGGAACGCCCATTTGGTCGGTACAATTTTCGGGCGAAAGTCGGGTAATCGGGTGAAGGTTCTGAGTAGCGGCTTTTGCTCCGTAAAAGTCTGCACCGAGGTCGGTGTCGTCCTGATCGGTACGGCGTTTTATCCAGACCTGACTGATATTTTGGTTTTGCCAGTCGGTGAAAAGACTGACACTATACCCGGCGGACATAATGGCCTCAAAATTATCCTTCAAAGACTGCAAAGGCAAATCCTGAAACAAATCCTGGCGCACTGAATAGGTATTTTGAATGTCCAGTGTCAGTTTTGTCACGATACCTAATGCCCCCAGATTCACCACTGACCCCTGAAAAATGTCCCCGTTGTCGTGGCGATTCATTTGTACCACCTCCCCGTTGGCAGTGACAAATTCCAGAGCGGAAACTGCCGTTGCGAGGTTTCCATTGGTGATTCCGGAACCATGAGTAGCGGTGGCGCAGGCACCTGCCACGGAAATATGCGGCAACGAAGCGAGGTTATGCAGAGCATATCCTTGTTTATCCAGTTCTGGAGCAAATTGCCCATATCTCGCGCCGGACTCTACGGTGACGGTTTTCGCATTTTCGTCTATCGCCACCACTTTGTCGAGATAGCGGGTGGAAATCTGACTTAGCGGGCTGTCGGCTATATCGTTGAAACAATGGCGGGAACCTAATGCCTTTTGTTGGGAGAGTTTTTTTACAAGTTGTTGGATTTCTTCTACCGACCGGGGTTCATAAAATTCTTTTGCCTGATACTGATAGTTACCCGCCCAATTTTTTCGGACGGTGGGAGAATCTGGTTTACAAGCCTGCAAAGGCCCCAGAAAACTTCCTGCAACAAAAAGTGAGGATGTCTGGATAAATGTTTTCCTTTTCATACGAAATTGATTTTCCGAGCGAGTAGTGATTCTGAATTCGATTTTCTTTCAAACCGCCAACAATTGTTTATTTTTATGGTCTGTTTAAAAACAAATGTGCTCATTTCGCGCTAATTTTAAAAACTACTACTTCCCATGAATTCGAAAAAAACACTCAAAGAAGAGGCTCTTCATTACCATGCCAAAGGCCGTCCCGGGAAAATCGAGGTCATTCCCTCCAAAGAAACTGCCACTCAGCGGGATTTAACGCTCGCGTATTCTCCCGGCGTGGCGGAGCCTTGTCTTGCGATTGCAGAAACCCCGGAAGATGTTTATAAATATACCGCCAAAGGTAATCTGGTTGCGGTCATTTCCAACGGGACGGCGGTATTGGGGCTGGGAGATATTGGGCCGGAGGCCGGTAAACCGGTGATGGAAGGCAAAGGCCTCTTGTTTAAAATTTATGCAGACATAGATGTTTTTGACATAGAGCTGAATACTAAAAATGTGGATGAATTTGTCCGCACAGTCAAAATTCTCGAACCCACTTTTGGCGGGGTCAATCTGGAAGATATTTCGGCTCCGGAATGTTTTGAAATTGAAGAAAGGCTGAAAGCCGAATTGAATATACCCGTCATGCACGACGACCAGCATGGCACGGCCATTATCAGCGCTGCGGCGTTGCTCAATTCGCTGGAACTGGTGGGCAAAGACATTTCAAAAGCCAAATTTGTCGTCAACGGTGCCGGAGCCTCTGCCAGTTCGTGTACCAGCTTATATTGCCGCCTGGGAGCCCGAAAGGAGAATATTTTTATGTTCGATTCAAAAGGTTTGATCCACCCAGATCGCACCAATCTCGACGGTAAAAAGCGGGAATTTGCCAATTCCCTCGCTCCGATAACCACCACATTGGCCGAAGCATTGGTCAACGCCGACGTCTTTATCGGTTTGTCAAAAGGCAATGTGCTTACACAAACAATGGTAAAATCCATGGCTAAAGATTGTATTGTATTTGCCATGGCCAATCCCACGCCTGAAATCGCTTATGAAGAAGCCCTTGCGGCGCGTAAAGACATTATTTTCGCCACAGGCCGCAGCGATTATCCCAACCAGGTCAATAATGTATTGGGATTCCCCTATATTTTTCGCGGGGCATTGGATGTGCGGTCAAAAGTGATCAATGAAGAAATGAAACTGGCGGCTGTATATGCCCTGGCCGACCTCGCCAAAAAACCCGTGCCTGACAGTGTAAATCTGGCCTACGGTCTGGAAAATCTGGTTTTTGGAAAAGAATATATTATTCCTAAGCCGGTTGACCCTCGCCTGCTTACTACGGTGGCTCCCGCCGTGGCAAAAGCAGCGATTGAAACCGGCGTCGCCAAATTCCCCATTACAGACTGGGAGGCTTATGAAAATCAGTTATCAAAAAGACTCGGGCAAGACAATACCCTCACCCGTGGCATTATCAATAAAGCCAAACAAAACCCCAAACGAGTTGTGCTTGCCGACGCCGAAAATGTAACGGTATTAAAAGCGGCTCAACAGGTAAAAGAAGATAAAATTGCCACGCCCGTTTTATTGGGGAAAATTGGCAAAATCCGGCAACTGATCACCGATAATCACCTAGACCTGGCCGATGTTGAAATCATTGACCCGATGTCTCCGCAAAATGAAGCGGAGAAATCGCGGCTGGCGAAGTTTGGCGACATGTTTTTTGAAAAACGGCAGCGAAAGGGTTACAACAAAAGTGAGGCATACGATATGGTGCGTCGCCGCAATTATTTTGCTTGTATGATGGTGGAAGCAGGTGAAGCCGATGCGATGGTAGGCGGTATGACCCGCAATTACCCCGATACGATACGCCCGGCTTTACAGACAATCGGGCGGCAGGAAGACGTAAAAAAAGTGTCGGGGATGTATATCCTGATGAGTCGGTTTGGCCCGCTTTTCCTTGCCGATACCAGCGTCAATTTTAATCCGACGGCTGAAGACATTGTCGAAATCGCCCGACTGGCAGCTAAGGAAGTCGAAAAATTCAATATCAAACCGAGGATTGCTTTGCTGACTTATTCCAATTTTGGCAGTGCCGACGGAGAAGACGCCATAAAAATGCGCAAGGCGGTTGAGATTCTAAAAGCCAAATACCCTTATCTTATCGCCGATGGAGAAATGCAAGCCCATTTACCGTTCCAAACCGATTTGTTCCGGGAAAATTATCCTTTTTCAAGTCTGGCAGAAGGAGGCGCGAATGTGCTCATTTTCCCCAATCTCTCCGCTTCTAATATTGCTTACAACCTGGTGAAAGAACTCGCCGGAATCGAAAAAATCGGTCCGGTACTACTCGGCTTAAAAAAACCGGTTCACCTTCTGCAATTAGGCAGCACAACGCGGGAAGTAGTGAATATGATTGCGATTTCGGTAGTGGATGCGCAGACCGTGCGATGAGAGAAAGATGGGTTTTTTACAAGATACTAATGGCGGCATTTTGTCCTGTCCACGCTATGAATTTTGTATTTACACCTAATTCCTAAGTATTTTTCTTTTCGGATGGATAAAACTTGTGTTCAGCATCAAGAAAAGTAACATAAAAGACATGTCCAATAACATGTCCCGCAACTCGTCCTTTTTGCCCGGCGATCTTCATAATAACTGCCCAATCTAATTTACTGTGAGGAAAGGGGTTATCGAATTCAGAATTTATGGGGAAATCACCATAAACTTTTATAAACTTTTGTTGCTCTGCTTCAATTCGGTTACAGTTACAGATATGACCAAATTTCTCCAACATATAAGAGAGTAATTCGTCTTCCTGCCACTTCGAATAGGTTTGCCCGGGAGGAGTTTGATGGTTGTATTGAAAGTCTTTGAAACTAAATAACATCAAAGGTTTTTCTTCTGCTACCTGACGTTCCGCTCTACTGTTTGCTTTTCGTTCAACAAAGTGACCAAGAGCCGTGAATTTTTTATTTTGTCTGCTCTTGCTACTCATTTAAAAATTCGGTTTTGAATTTTTTAATATTTCCTAAAAAGGGTATTGCTCCATATTTGCCTAATAAATAATCTTTTTCAAAAGAAGCATCATTGCGTACGGTAGCCTGGTTTACCTTGTATTCAACTAAAGAATATAAATCGGTTGAGCCAATCTGGTTTTTTTCTGTAAACCAGATTTGGTCTCTGCGGAATATATCTCGGCGCAATAAATTAGTATCATGGGACGCAAAAATCAGTTGTGCATTTTTATTGGCTTTTGAATGGAAAAACTTAATCAATTCCATTGTCAAAAGCGTATGGAGACGGGAATCCAACTCATCCACTACTAAAGTTCTTCCATTTTCTATGGAATCAATCAAAATACCGAAAATGTTAAATAATTTTTGAGTCCCTTTTGACTGTAATCCAAAATCTAAAACAATCAATCCTAAAAAATTTTCTGTTTCATCAAATTTCCTATGTAAAAAATTAATAGTAATACTTTTGGATTCAACTTTTGTATTTTGTATGTTTTTCATTCTGTCCTGAATATTTTTCAAATCTTTTAAGACTTCCTGTAACTCAGGAGGAATCTCTTTAGGAAGACTAAAGAAGTTTGTAAATAAATTATCCTCTTCAATTATCTCCATATCTTCAAACCCGATTCTGATATTTTTAAAAAATTCTACCAACTGCGTTTTAAATCGGGGATCAGTCCTACACTTATCAATAGTAAAACTGGCATAGTTTTCATCCTCCAATCCCGATACTACCCTAAAATCTTTTCTAAAAAATTGAATGATTCGTGTAGCTATTTCACCGTTAAGCTGTGCAACGGTTGAAAGAAATAAAGCATTAGAGCGGGTTTTATCTTCAAGCCCCTTTCCTTCCTTAAAAAACTGCCGATTGGGTTTTATTTCCTGAAATTCTCGTGTAAACAATTTAGTTTCTTTGGCAGAGGTTTCGTTTTTCAATGAAAAAAGCCACTCAGAATGTATTTTTTCTTTATCTACTTCAAATCCAAATCGAAAACGAATATCATCTATGTAGAAAATCATTTCAAAGGAAGATGGTTTTTTGTCCGTTTCGATGGATAGTAAAAATCGAAGCACATTTATTTCATCATCTGCCTGTTTTTCACTGGAAGATGTTAGAATAAAGTTTCTGAAAAAACCCATCGCTGCCAAAAGGTTACTTTTGCCACTACCATTAGCGCCATATAATACACTGCTTTTTAACAGTTTGATTTTCTCTGTCGGGTCGGGAAAAACATTGCATGTATATTCGTCATTCTCATGCTCTTTGATGGGAGGATAACCAACCATGCTAAAAGTAGTGGAATCTTTGAAGGATAAGAAGTTTTCGACAACAAATTGCACAAACATTTTTCTCATAATTTACTACAAAAAGAAACAAAATTTTATTTATATGCAAATTTTTGCGAAAATTTCACATAAAATAAACCTATGACATCAATTCCTCCTCCAGATTTGCTCTTGCCTGTGCCTCGTATTTTTCTTGAAAATGGGGGGTCTTAAAAATTTGCTCCATTGCGAGAAAATGTTGTAAGACTTTTTTCCGACCGGGATTGTAGAGTATATCGGGGTAAATGGCGTATTCTTTCCTCACATTTGTGGAATATGCATGGTATATTTCTCTTTTTTGCCCCAGGATAGAAAGATCCGCATCGGTAAAAAGGTTGGTATCGTTGTCAGGACTCACCGGATGACTTTTCGTGGCAAGGATATGGCCCTGGTCTTAGGGTTTTCGTACTCCGTTTTCGATCGTAAAGGATTTTCCGGCAGTATCCCGGAATGTACCGTTATAGGGTTTGTTGGTGTCGGTATAGGTTCCGGTAAACGTCCCTTTACCCGGCTCAGTGAGGGAACCCGACAAGTAATATCCGTTTTCTTTAAACGTCCCGGAATACAACATCCCGGATTTATAGGTCATTTTTCCTTCTTTGATTTTGCCATTTTCCATCAACCCGTCAAACTTCGTCCCGTCTTTATAGGTCAATATCCCGCGCAGGGCACCGCCTTCTTCATTGTAAGTGCCGGAAAACCGCTTGCCGTCGGTAAAAAAATACACGCCTGAAGTGCGCGCATTGGCGGCGTAAGTACCGTGAAAAAAATTGCCGCTGTCGTAAAAGGCCTGCGCGTAGCCATATAGCAGCCCTTCGTCAAAGTTTCCGGCCAAAACCTGTGACTTTCTTCTCATTACAGAAAACCCTTCAAAACAATCACCTGCCAGACAACCTTCACCGGCAGCTACAAAACGAGCAGATTTTAATCCTGTAAGGGTCTGCATTTCCGTCGTAGCACCCAGAGAATAGATATTGCGCAGGCGGTCATTTTCAAAATTGAGTAACATCGCCAGGCCTCCCTTTACCGCAAGATGTTGTACCACCGGTGTGAGGTACCCGGGACTCGTGGCCAGACTAGGCCCGATGACCGCTGCGGCCTGAGCGGAAGACCATTCGCGGCTAAAACCAAAAGGCAGTTCCCCGGTATATTCTTTTCCGATACTCGCCTGATGAACCGTCGTATAACCCGTGGCCGCATCAAAAGCCAAGGCAAGGCCGGGAAATTTTCGGGACGAATGCCCAAACCTGCTGGAAGTGTCCATATCGGCATACTTATAAAAAGCCAGGACTTCGGGGTGGTTCTTCGCTTTTCCGGTGAGGTAAAGGAGTTCTTCTGCCGGGTTTTGTGCAAACCCGCAGGCAGCCATAAGAGCGAATAGGATCGAAAGTAGCAGATATTGTTTCATTGCTATTCAAATTCTTTTGATGTTTTCTCAAAGTTCCGCAACCAGAGAATAATCGCCGGAGTGTACAGGCAATAGGTGATTCCACCCATTACGGAAGCAAGGATAAAAGAAAATGGGTTAACGACTGCCGTCAATAAGCATGAAATGATGGGCACAATAAACATAATGGCAAGCCTTTTTTTATGGGCTTGGGTATAAAACTCCTCGAAAGAGCTTAATTCCAGCGTGTTTTTGATTTTATAGGCCCGATGATAAAGCAGGTACAGGGTAAAATACAGAGCAAACGCCACCAGACCGTAATAGATCATGAGATAGGGCACATCGTCTCCGTATATTTTTACATCAATGTCGGTTTGAAAGAAAAAATTGGTCAGAAAAAGCGTCAGAAACCGGAGCGGATAGACATAAAAAATGATCAGAGCAATAAATATAGTATTGTAGATCGCCAGGTGGGTATCGTCAAGCGTATAGATTTCCGAAAACCATAAATGTTCATTCCAGATCATCACCAGAAAAGATATACTGATCAGAAAAGCGGGCAGCGTTTTGGTGAACAGCAACAGATCCGAAAAAGAGTTGGGATTTGCCAGATTAAAAATCAGCAGGGTAATCGCTATGCTGAAAACGGAGTCCGTCAGATTATCTAGGCGAGAGGGATTTTCTCCCCGGTAGGTAATCCGGGGGTCTCGCCGGCGATATTTTCGTATTTCTGTACGTATCATTGACCGTCTGACATTAGACATTTGCAAACCCCGCTCCGCTTTCGCCAGATTCCACATTCCTCCGGTGAAAATAACACCTTTTAGCGCGCAAAGCAAAATGTCGCACCAGGGGTGTTTTGCGCCCGTGCAGCAATTATTTATTTGACAAAAGCTGAAAGTGATGTTCAAAAAATTTCGAAATTATAAAGTAATTGGGATACAGAGACTTTTTGAATGAAAGGAAGGAACCATCTGCTAAGTCAGACGCACTAACCTGAACTATATGGGGACTTATTAGTTAACCCCTACAAAAAATAAAATGAGAAAAACATTATTACTCAGTTTCCTCCTGACCTTTTTTGCGGGTTATGGCTTCGGTCAATGTGGCGTGAATGAAGTTGAAGTGAAAGTAATTATTAATACAGACCCTTATGGTTCTGAAACTTACTGGAACTTGACCGATTTAGCAGGGGCGGTCATTATGCAAGGGGGGCAAGGAGGTGTTTACGGTGGCAACACCCGCTACGCAGACAGCATCTGTGTTCTTGCTAATGGCTGCTTTTTCTTTGAGATATACGACACTTATGGGGACGGCATTTTTGCCCCCAGCGGATATGAGCTTTATGTAAACGAGGTGCTTGTTTCCAGCGGTGCCGATAATATTAACAGTTATGCCGCCGTAACTGCTCATTGTCCGAGTGCATGTACCAGGGTACTTGATGGACTGAATGATTTGGATGACCATATCAACGGAACCACCACACTTACTGCGAATGAACTGACGCTGATCCGAAATATCTTCGTTCAATTTGCGGAATGTCTCGCAGAAAGTGAGTCTGTCCT
Source organism: Bacteroidia bacterium (assembly GCA_033764335.1). Classification (GTDB taxonomy): domain Bacteria; phylum Bacteroidota; class Bacteroidia; order J057; family J057; genus JAGQVA01. Next base: position 150,229 of record JANRJC010000002.1, read on the forward strand.
ATTGCTTGCTAAAAGCGTGGTTGAAGATTACGACAATCAAATCGGGGTACTTTTCACCACTCCCAACACCCAAAACGGCTTTTCCAAAGACCCGGCAGCCGCTCCCGGTCGGGAAGTAGAACGTGCCATGATTGCACTTCAGCAAGGAATATTCGATCATGTATTCACCCCGGAGGTTTACACCGATTATCCCCAGCACATTAATGGCTGGAAGTTCCTTTCGTGTTCCGTTTTCCCCGGATATGTTGACCCGCCGGCAGATTCATCGCTAGGTCATTCGATGCTGATCCGTGCAAATTTTGCCGACCCGGAGGGCATGAACCCCTATTTCGATATTAATGAAGACAGAACCAATCACGCGCTTCGGCCTACCGGTCTGTATTTATCTCCCGGAAGTGTAGTCAGCGTTACGGTACCGGATAGCCTGGTTGGCAAGGACTATTGGGTGAGAGTAGGTTCCCATGATTGGGATCTGACCCGCAGAACCGACTTTAAGCGATTGGACAGGATATCGAAGAAGTTTCCCATTGATTCCACAACCATCGCGGTTTTTAATCCGCTGGGAGGGGCCATTTCGGTGCTTGTGCCCTACGGAGCCAATGAGGGAATTGTAGAGATTCGCGTGAACAACGGTGTGGAAGCTCCCTTCTTTTCGCTGAAGTCATTTTATGAAACCCCTGACTTCAACGCAGAACTGAACAAACCCGGCCCCTGGGCTGTTTTTGAGACCGACAATGTGATGTACACCATTCCCAAACACTCCATTGTGCCGGGGCAATACGACCTCCGGCAAACCCTGCTGGACTGGGACGCGGCTTTGCAGGGTGTCAATTCCATTATGGCCCGACAGATCATTCCCGACAAACACAATATGTATATGATCGCCGATCTGGACATCCGATTTGACGCCTATTCCATCGGTTATCCGATGTCAAACACACCCATGAACTATACCGACGTACCCGGCCCGGCTTACTTTATTAACGGCCCGGGGCCGGATGATGAGACCAATTTTCATGAGTCCGGGCATGCCCTGGCGATGTCCAAATTTCCGGGGGAGGAGGAGGCTTTAGTCAATTTCCCCTACATCATGGCCATGAATTATGGCCTGAACCAGGACTTGAATGAAGCAGTGAATTACAGCTTTGTTCCCAATACGTTTGACATTGACAAAACCGCTGCCCATAGGATGGTTTCCAATACATTTGGTGCGGAAAGAGACATTTCAAACACGACAACCGACGAAGTACGTTACCAGCACCGAGGCTACGGGCACTATTTTGAAATAGTAAATTTATTGGGATGGTGTCCCCTCAGAAACTTCTGGAAACAGGAATTCATAGACTTTGAGAATGGAATTGACCATGGTATCTATCAGGACATTGACAGCAGGATCATCCGAATGTCCGTTGCCGCACAGGCAGATTTGCGTCCCTTATTTCACGTTTTTGGAATTCTTCCCCAGGATTCCCTTGCCGTACAAGACACATTGGCCCAGATCGGCGTTCTTCCTTCTCTTGCGATCTACCATCGGCTACAAGACTATTTCGACCTGATTCCTAAGGACAACCCCGCATTCATCAGTTACGCCCTGTCTGTGTATCCCAATCTATATACAGATGGCCCAAACGAAGACCCTGACTATGGTGTAGGATGGCATTACCTGAAGTCATTGACTTATGACGCAGCCGAAGGCCAGAACCGGGCAGATATACTCCAATCCATCATAGACCGCTATTATCCAGGCGGAGAACCGGCGGGCAATGGAAACCCCGACGTTTGTTGTTTGCTGGACACCCTGAATATCATCATGGTAGATGATGAAGTCATCGTAACGGGAGGTGTAGAACCCTACGACATTTCCATTGACACAACCGGGAATGTGAAGACCGTAACAGTGATAGACTTTGATGGATGTGAGTCCACGATTCAATCCACAATCACGAGTTTGTCAGAAGAAGACATAGCCGGAATAAACATATACCCCAATCCTGCTTCGACCGAAATTTACATAGACCTGACCGGAAGCAATAACCAGATCGAGCATGTACAAATCATTTCGATGAATGGCCAGGTAATCAAACCCTATCGAAAAACGGATCAGGCAATAGACCTATCAACCCTAAGCGAAGGCATATATATACTGCAAATCGAACTGACTAGCGGAATACGAATGAATAAACGAGTTTCGATTTTGAGGTAGAGGTGGATGATCCCCTCTCTAAATCAAGAAAAATCCATTCAAAAAACAAAGTCGCCAGGGTTGAGCCTGCCGAAAAGTGTTACCTTCTGATTGCCAGCAACAATAAGGACAGATAGGTGATAGTATCGGGCCCTGACTTGGTTATCAAAAGCCACAAAACCGCTGCAAATCCCAGCGGTTTTTGTATTTTTGTACCAAATTGTTTGATATGAAATTCGCAGACGTTAAGAACGACATTGCTTTTCGCAAAATCTTTGGCAACGAGAACAAGAAGGAAGTACTGATTTCTTTTTTGAACGCTATCCTTGACTTCAAGGAGAAGCATATAATCGCGGATATTACGATCATCAATCCTTACCAACTACCGAAGTTTCGAGACGGGAAGGCAACCATCATTGACGTAAAGGCACGAGACCATAGCGGTCGGGAGTTCATCGTCGAGATGCAGGTGGCAGATGCTTTGGGTTTTAGCAAACGTGTTTTGTACTACACTTCGCAGGGTTATGTCAGTCAGATTGACCGGGGTGAATTTTACGACAGACTAAACCCAACAATTTTTGTGGGCATTTTGGACTTCGAGTTATCGCAAAACCCGAAATATATCAGCCGCCATCGGATACTTGATGTTGAGACGGGCGAGCGAATAATGGAGGACATGGAGTTCAATTTCATCGAATTGCCAAAATTCAACCTCGAAAGGCAAGACCTGAAAACGCTTGTTGAAAAGTGGGTGTTTTTCATCAAGGAAGCGGAAAATCTTGAGGTTATACCTGAGGGCATGGACGACCCCGGACTGAAAGCTGCATTTGAGGAAGCAAATATTCAAACGTGGTCGCCGGAAGAATTGGAAGCATACGACTATGCGGGTTTGAGAGAAACCGAGGAAAAGTTGCGGCTTGCAAAGGTATCCGAAGTTGCAGCAAAGCAAAGAGACTTTGAACGAGCACGACAAATGAAAAACGATAAAATTGAGATTGAAATAATAATAAAATATACAGGGTTGACTGCCGACGAAATAAGTAAAATATAAAATGCCACGAACTATGGTCTCATCCTAAAATAGGTTGACATAAAACCTCTTTCGCCCGGTCAATATTTTGCTCTCCCGGATATATCTCTGCCCGATACTTGTAAGTCTGAGGGAAAGGGGGGATATTGGGGAGGATGGGGGGATATGGGGAAGAAACGTGGTGTGGGGGTATAGGGATGTTATGTATAAAGAAATTGAAAAATAGATTATGATTTACTTTAGAAAGAAAGTTATTTCATATTCTCCTGGCGTAGCCCAGAAGATCGTGGAATCTCTAAAAAACCGTACAGCCAATAAATATGGATTCCTTGATGTAGCTTCCACCGCAACTTGGGTAATATTTCCCGAGCGAAAATTTGTAGGAATTAACTTAAAAAATGGCGGGATTAAATTAGCACGATATCGTTCTCCAATATTTAGCTTTTTACCGAAGGTAATTGCAAAAATCACATCAGAAACTCAGGGTGATGGTTCAATTTTAAAAATTAGGTTTAGATTTGGACTTTTATCGTTCTTACTGAGGCGTTGTTGCATGAATAAAATTGCGCAAAGGCAAGGTGATGGAATGGTTCGAAAAAGGCCCCTCCGTGTTAGGCAATCTTTTGCGAAAGGGGCATACCGAGGGCGGTCATTTTATTGAGGCATAAAATTTTGATGGCAGC
>JANRJC010000003.1:0-99762 GCA_033764335.1 Bacteroidia bacterium
GCTGCCATCAAAATTTTATGCCTCAATAAAATGACCGCCCTCGGTATGCCCCTTTCGCAAAAGATTGCCTAACACGGAGGGGCCTTTTTCGAACCATTCCATCACCTTGCCTTTGCGCAATTTTATTCATGCAACAACGCCATCATCAGTCAAGAAACGCCCTCAGGTACATCTTCTGTCGAATATGAATGGATCATGTCCACAGAAGGCCCGATCAACGATCAGAACTTCACGGTTATTCCCAACTCCAATTTCGCCTCTTATGACCCGCCTTATACCACACAATCTACTTGGTACCGTCGGAGGGCAAAAGGTGCTGGCTGTCCGGAATTTTTATCAGTCTCCAATGAAATTGCCAAAATCGTAGAAGACTGTTCCTCCCAAAGCCCCGACCTCTATACCCCGGGCATCAATTATCTGGCGTGTACGGTTTCATCCTTTCATAACGATGATTTTGCAATATCCCTTGAAAATGAAGGCGAATATGCATTTGACGATGAGGGAGGCGTTTTTACGGTCTATGACAACGGCACAGCCCGCATCGAAGGGGTAATAGAATACATCAATGACAACTCGCATGGTTATGGCTACGGTTATGGGGGACATGGACATGGGCATGGATATGGACACCATTGTAACAATGAGTCAAAATGGAGGGTAACCCTCTGGCTGAAAAACCGCAGAAACTGGAACGAATGGTCAGCGATGGGAAGGAATTATCGCGCAGGCGGAAACGCAGCCAATCACACCGGCTGGGATTATTATGAACTCGATACCGACAGGAGTGTGTTTGTAGGTATGGGACACTCCTCTGACGAGATTGTTTATCTTACTCCTAATCCCGCTAATTATTCCTATGGATTTCAGGTGGGAGACGGTGCCAATGACAAAAACAGCGACTTCGGCATTTCCGGGACCTTCAACTTCGCCAGTAATTCCAGCGATTTCAACGGTTCCGGTCAGATCAATACCCGCCAGGAATGTGAGATCATCTGCTCGCCGGAAATCGCTTCCACGGAAGAAGAAATAACCCATTTTGCCACCAACGAACACGCACTGTGGATTGTACTTCCCGGCACGAACCAAGGGCCGGAAAGAAATTATCAATTTGACAGCAATGGCGGAAAACTCACCCGATACAATGACAAAACGGGTCTGATAACCGGCAGGGTAGAAAACCTCGGCGACCCGTCCAAAAAATATCGGACCGAAATATGGCTCATTAATGCCCGCAGTTGGGAAGAATGGTCTGAAATGGGGCGTGGATATAAAGACGGCGGAGACGGAAGCAACCACGAAGACTGGGAGTATTTTGAAATAGATCGAAACCACAGCAGGCTAATTGGTGAAGGCGCCAATCAGGGAGATACACTTTTTCTGACCCACATGCCCAGCGATTTCTACTATGGGGTACAAATAGGCTGGGGTGCTAATGACAAAACTACCGACTATGGACTTTCCGGCTGGTTTGAATTCAGTGGGGCAGAGACAGGACATGGAGACATTAACATGAATATTGCCACAACCGAGGCTCACTATGCATCTTCTGTGACTTATGTCTGTAAAGGCTCCGGTTTTAACCCTAATGGCCACGCAGTCAATTTCAACAACTATCGGGTCTCGGGGCAAAACCTCAATGACTTTGTATTTGACAGCAAAGGTGCCCGTTTCAGCACTTACAACAACTATACTGCAAAAATTGAAGGAGATATTTTCCATCCTTCCCGTCCCGGTCAGCAGTGGCATGTCTGCCTCTGGCTAAATGCAAAACAGGACTGGCTTGAGTGGGCAGGAATAGGAAAAACCTATCTGACCGGAAATGCAAGCCTCGCTATCACGGAAGAAATGCATACCGTATGGGACTATTATAGCCTCAATACCGAAAAAAGCCTTTTGACAGGCCGGGGAGAAAATACCGGTGACACTCTCTTTCTTTCCCTAGACTCACACACCTACAATTACGGATTTCAGGTCGGACCAGCCGCCAACGGCAAAAACGACGATTACGGCTCTTCCGGCTGGTTTGATTACAGCTCTGCTTCCGGCAATTTTTCCGGTATTGCCAGCATCAATCTAAACCTCCATTGCAACGAATATTGTGCGGCAACCCCGCGCATTGCTGTGCGCGCTATGCTGGAAGGCCCTTATAACGCCGCCGCCCGAAGGATGAACACCAACCTCAACAATGCAGGAGTTCTCCCGCTGACACAGCCCTATAGCGCCAGCCCCTGGGATTACGCCGGAGCAGAATCTGTACCCTTCATCCCCAATTCCAATATCGTTGACTGGGTATTGGTAGAAGTTCGGGACGGAGAAGACTCTACCCGCATTATCAACAGTCAGGCTGCATTTATAAACAAAAATGGATATATCGTAGGTCTGAACGGTAGCTCCTATCTCGAAATGGAACTCGGGGACAATACCCAAAACTATTACGTAGTGGTTATCCACCGCAACCACCTCTCCATTATGACCCGCCTGCCTATCGGCAGGGAAGGTCGCATCTATTTCGAAGACTTTACCGAGTCCATGAATAAGGCTTTTTCTAAAATCGGAATTAACAACGACCCCATGCATGTAAATACCGGCGTACACCTCATGATTGCCGGAGACTCCGACGGAAGTTCGATCATTAATTCCGTGGACTTGCAGAAAGGCGTAATCGGATATTTTTTACCCGGATATAATAATTTCGATACCAATATGAGTCTCATCGCCAATTCCGTTGACCTTTGGCGTGCAGTTACCAACTATTTTGAAAGGTCTCATGTGCCTAGTGCCACCAGATAATACCTAATGTAAACACCTTTAGCATCAAGAAATTTACGAAATGAACCGATTTTTTATTTTCCTTTGCTTGCTTCTATCTTCGTCTTTGGGTTTTGCTCAGAGCCTCACTTTTTTCTATGAAATTACTCATGGTCTCTCTGATACTGATACCATCACCATTTCTGTACGTAACAATGAGGCGACGGATATTTCCATCGGGGCGGTAAATCTCTCCCTTGTTTATCAAAGCGCTACCACCGTCTATAAGGAAATGACTTTTGATGCCTTTAAGGACGAGTGGAATCCCGGCTTTCTATTTTCCGCGGAAGGCACGGCAAGTGAGACCTACGGATCTTTTTCTTATGACCGGCGGTGGCAGTATGGAAATACAGATAATGATTTTTCCTCTCCTACTTATCTTCTCGTTCCGGCTGCCGGCACAATGCTGCTACAAAAAATTGTATTCAGTACAACCGGAGTCGGGCCTTTTGTTATGGAAGATATATTCCAGAATCTGGCCAACGACGTAACGGATGAAAACGGGCAGGAAATTACCTATGCCACCGTTCCACTAAATGATCCTTTCCCCGTTGAATGGTTATCTTTTGATGCCCGTCAGTTGAATAATTCAAGTGTACTTCTGACCTGGGAGACCGCCAATGAAACCAATAATGATTTCTTTCAGGTAGAAAAAAGCCTCGATAAAAAAATCTTTACTCCTATCGGCAAGGTACAAGGAGCGGGCACGACTACGGCTCCTCATTTCTACGAATTTACCGATACCACCAGCAGCCCTGCAACGCTCTATTACCGAATCAAACAGGTTGACTACGACGGTGAATATACCTTCAGCGATGTCCGACAAATTGAGTTTACCGAAATCTGGAATTTTTCGCTGGATGTATATCCCAATCCCGCCACCCACCAGCTTTTTGTAAAAGGAGATTTCAACCAAAAAGGAAATTACCTGCTGGTTTTGTCAGATTTAAACGGCAGAATCATGCACCAGGAAAGCCTCTCCGGGCATTCGGTACAATTAAAACTGGAAATAGCCGATTATGCTCCGGGCATGTATAACATGAGTATTGTTGATACCGACCTTCAAAAATCTTCCACGATCCGGTTTATCAAGAAGTAATTGTTGAGATTACTTAAAGCAGGCAGGGCCGCATTGATGATGCAGCCCTGTCATTTTTATTTTATAGATATTGCAAAAGAGAAACATTATCCTACTTCTGCCCCGTTTCAAAGTCAATCAAATAGGGTTTTAGCGGAATTCCGTCGTTATTCCTGAAATTATTAGAAATCAGGATTTGGTAGTGTTTATTGGCTTCTAATTCCACTTTTAACGTCCACGTCCGGAAATCTTCTGACCAGAATCTTTCCACCACCTTTGGAAAAGCAGTTTCCCCCAAGTCCCCAAAATCCACCCCTGTATTACGGCCATTTAAAGGCTCGGAGAATTCTATTTCCAAGTACTTTGTTTCCGGGCTGACGTTTGAACTATGATTATTAAAGGGTTTTAGGTTTTCCACGATCGGCCTTTTCTGGTCAAATTCTGTATAAATCGCTTCAAGGGTTGATGAAAAAAAGCCCGTCTCGTTTACAAAGTCTTCAATTTCCTTCTCATCGGTATAATCCAACTCAATGAGTTTTTTTATTGCTTCCTTTTTGTCGGCTGCTTTTTCATAATAAATTTCGCACAGTTGATAACCTATATAGTATCCCAAATCCCTGACTCCGAATCCATTGGGTTCATCCCCCCAAAGCCACTGGTATAGGTTATATCCCAAAAACATTTCGGCTTCAAACTTTTGACTAACCTTATCGTTGTGTTTCCCATACTCAATTGCAGGCGTAGGTGAAGGTATTCCCATAGCCTTAGCCGCTACAAATTCCGCGACCCCTTCATAAATTACCAAAGAAAGCAAATTATGAACTATGGGTTTTTGTTGTGTATGAACATACTCATGCACATTCAGAAAAACTAAATTATCAATCGGATTACTATCAAAATAGGTTCTCCGTGCAGCTCTTATATCTTCGGGCAATTCATCGGATACCGTATTTGCATCCGTCATGGCGATTTCGCTGCCTATCAGCAGCAGGCTATCCATCGTTGTACCGCTTGTCCGCAGCGCACCTATTGTAAAATATATCTTGGCGGGTTTTAGAGAGGGATATATTGCCCTCAATTTTTCGACACCTTGCCCCAATTGGGTAACGAATTTATCGGTCTTCAAGGTGTTTTCCCTAACCGAAGACCAAAACCGGGGGTAGTTATTTATGGCATCAATATAATCTTGGGGGGTATAATTTCGGGCTTCCCTGATTGCGTTTAAACCGGCAGTTCCTTTCTGGAAATAAAGGCTGTCAAGGTATTTGTACTGCAAAGCAGAATCTTGAGTAGAGACAATTTGATCATAAGCCGACCAAAAATTATAAATATCCGTGGTGATAATATTTCTATTTGTCGGGGCACTACAACTAACAGCGAATATTTGTAGTAAGATTAATAGGTGTTTTTTCATATTTTGTAACGGATGGGCTTTACGAAATTCGGGTTGAGTATTAATCAAATATCTAAAGAATGTTCGATATTATAAGCTATACCCTTTACGAAATATTGGTGTAAAATCTTCCTGCCGAGTAAAATACTCTATTCCTAAAACTAATAACAGGGAGCAGATAAATGCTATTTTCTGCATGATTGCTAATAATCCCCAATCGCCGGAACCATACAGGTATAATGTAAAGTAAAAAATAAGCAAACAAATGATGCAGCAAATTTTAAGTAAATGAAGTTTTGTCTTCAGAATATATACCGTGATATAAAACAATCCCAACAAAAACAAAGTGCTCGATAGGGTTATCATTATGTCGTGTAAGGGCGTTGCAATTAAGAAGGTAAACAATATGTTGACGTAACCAATAAGTTTTAAGACAGTCGCAGCGTGATTTGCCGAAATTTTTTTCGACATATTGATGAAAAAAATTCCATACCCTACCGAGTGGAATGCCACACCGATGATTGCCCAAATCCGGGAAGGGTTCTCCAAGCCGTTTATCGCTTTTGCTGCAAAAAGATTGCTTATAAAATTTTTTGACCAGACAAATCCTACGGACTCTTTGTCAACTATTGAGCCACCAGGGTAAACAAGGGTTGCAATTATGATTAAAATAACCGAAATCAACACACATAGCAATACTGAGTGTTTTTTAATCATTTGTTTATTTTTATTGTGCCCGGATGCTTGTATATCACCCACCAGCCCTCTCTCAATATGTCGCTCTCCCGCCGGAGAGATCGAATACAAACCCGGTATTGAAACTGGCTTCCGGAGATACGATCCAGGCGGCCAAGGATGCTACTTCTTCTACGGTCCCCAGTCGTTTCATCGGTATTTTGTCCATCATGTATTGGAGCATCTGTGGGTCTGTGTCCAGGTTCATCGGTGTGGATATGACTGCCGGGGCAAGGCCGTTGACGGTTATGCCGGTTCCGGCGTATTCTTTTCCGATCCCCTTGACAAGGCCGATCACGCCCGACTTGCTCGCCGCGTAACCGGCCATGCCGGGATTCCCTTCTTTTCCACCAATGGATGCCACAAGCAATATCCGCCCATAGTTGTTTTTTTCCATGAGGGGAATCGCGTATTTCGTCACGAGGAATGAGGCATTCAGATTTATCTCCACTACTCTGCGGAAGTCTTCATAGCTGTAATCAGTGATTTTGGTGGACGATGGCCCAATAATACCCGCACTGTTGATAACGATGTCCAGCCTGCCTTCTTTTTCCTCCACCGCCGCAAATCCGGCTTTTACCTCGCTCTCACGGGTAATGTCCACGATTTTGCCGGATATATTCAGCCCTTTTTCCCTTAGGGACATAACCGTCGCCTGAAGCGGATCAGCCAAAATATCCCATAATATCACCTTTGCGCCTTCGGCGGCCAGCCTCTCTCCGATCCCGGCACCGATGCCTCTCGCGCCGCCGGTGACTACCGCAACCTGAGCCTTAAATCTGTTTTCCATCTTTCCTTATTCTTCGGCATCCACCGAACCTGCGCCGGAAATGTTTTCATTTACTACGGCGGGGTTGCCTTTATAGCGCACTTTGCCGGCACCCGATACGTTCAATTCCAGTTTTTGATCGGCATTTACCTCGGCATAACCGGCTCCGCTGATGGAGACATTCATCTCATGGGTTTTCAGGTCAAAGGCTTTGAGTTTGCCTGCACCGGATAAGATCACGGCTGTTTTTCCCGCTTCGCCGGAAAGGGTGACGTCCCCTGCACCGGAAAATTCGGTACGCAGGTTTTGTACCATCACGTCCAAATCCGCTTTGGAAGCACCGGAGGCTTCGAGTTCGAGGGATTCGCCGGTAAGGGTATTTTCGGTCGAAATTTCAACTCCGCCGGAGGTTTTGATCGTTTTAAAAGCCGGAGCGGTTACAAAAACCTTCATTTTTTCAAAGCGGCTGATATTGCCTTCGGTTTTAATTTCCAGAATACCGCCGGAAACCTCATACCGGATATTGGAATGCAGATTTTCATCGGCCTCTAATTCTACCGCATAAGTATCCCCCTGGTTTAATACCACTTCAAAAGCTCCGCTGACACGCAGGCCGTCAAAAGCTTCGAAAGTTTGCATTTCTTTGGTAACATTGCCATTGCCTTTTACGGAATCTTTGTCATATTTCCGGGCGGCATAGACCCCAATCCCAATCAGGATCAGCGATCCGTAAAATAAAATTCGCAGAAATCTCATATTGGTTATTATTAACGAATTATAAGAAAAAGACTTAAATAAAACCAAAGGGTTGGAAACAAAAATAGGTATTTTAGGTTTGTTTCGTTCAAATACTGCCCTATTTTCTCTTTATGCTAAAAATTGCCTGGTCTGAGTTGTATTGTCATTCACTACCCGAAGGGCATCGTTTCCCGATGGAAAAGTACAACCTTATTCCGGAGCAATTGATTTACGAGGGTACGATTTCTTCGGAAAATCTTTACGATCCGGGCTTTGCCGAGGCGGATACGGTTTTGCTTACGCATACGGAGGAATATTTACATAAACTTCACCATCAGCAACTTACGGCAAAAGAAATCCGGAAAACCGGTTTTCCGCTTTCTCCGCAACTGGTGCGGCGGAGTTTTTCCATTGCCAACGGCACGATCCAAAACACATTGTTTGCTCAACAATTTGGCGTAGCAATCAACGGTGCCGGAGGCACTCATCATGCTTTTGCCGACCGGGGCGAAGGGTTTTGTCTGCTCAACGATATTGCCATCGCCGCCAACTGGCTTTTATTCCATCAGCGGATTCGCCGGGCGTTGGTCGTGGACCTCGACGTACACCAGGGAAATGGCACCGCCGTTATTTTTCAGAACGATCCCCGTGTCTTTACTTTCAGTATGCATTGTGAAGCAAATTATCCGCTTCACAAGGAAAAATCCGACCTTGATATCGGGTTAAAACCCTTTACCGATGACGCGACGTATTTGAAAATTCTTCAGAATACCCTTCCCCGCCTGATTCAGGAAACCGAACCTGATATCGTTTTTTACCTCTCCGGCGTGGATATTCTGGCTACGGATAAGTTGGGCAAACTGGCCTGCACACGTCAGGGGTGTAAAGAAAGAGATGCCTATGTTTTAAAACTTTGTCACGAAAATCGGCTGCCCGTTGTCATATCTCTCGGCGGCGGATACTCCCATCATATCCGGGATATTGTGGAGGCTCATTGTAATACTTTCCGGCTGGCTCAGGAAATTTGGTTTTAGGCGAAAGGAATTCCAACTTTGGGCAAGCGATTGAATCCTTATTACAAACACATCGTATTGAATGACAATTATTATAAACAATTAAAAATTAACAAAAGTATATGCAACGGATATTATTGATTTTAGGCATTTTGGTTTTGTTTTTGGGCGGATGTGGTTATTTCGCTGGCAAAAACAACTACAACCGCATGGTTGAACTTCAGGAAAACGTGGATGCGCAGTGGGGACAGGTACAGAATGTCTATCAGCGCCGGGCAGACCTGATTCCCAACATCATGGAGACGGCCAAAGGTTATGCAAATTTTGAACAGGAAACCCTTAGTGGTGTTGCCGAAGCGCGTGCCAAAGTAGGCCAGATTACTGTAACCAAAGAAGTACTCGAAGATCCCCAGCTGATGGCGCGTTTTTCTGAAGCGCAAAACCAATTGGGCCAGACTCTTTCCCGCCTGCTTTCCGTTTCGGAAAATTATCCCGACTTGAAAGCCAACGAAAACTTCCAGGCGCTGATTGTCGAGTTGGAAGGCAGCGAAAACCGGATTTCAGTCGAAAGGAAAAAATTCAATGACGTAGCCCGTGATTACAACACGTATATCAAAAAGTTCCCGTCTAATATTTTCGCCAACTTCTTTGGCTTTGACGACGTGGCTTATTTTGAGGCTCAGGCAGGTACAGAAAATGCACCGAAAGTAAGTTTCGAATAATGTTTCACTCCCGAATATTCTTTTTTTTCCTGCTCCTGTTTTTTTGCAAAAGTGTATCTGCGCAGTCATTGCCGGAAGCCCGCGGGTTTGTAAATGACTTTGAGGATATTCTCACCGCAGAACAGGAGCAGGAACTCAACAGCTATCTCCTGGAGTTTGCTCAAACAACCTCTAATGAAATCACGGTTGCCTCTCTCCGGCTTCCGGAAGACGAAACCGTTGAGACTTATACCGTTGCCCTTGCACAAAAATGGGGCGTCGGTGGAGCGGAAAACAATAATGGGGTGCTGGTGGCTATATTCCCTGGCATCCGAAAAATTCGGATTGAGGTGGGCTATGGCCTGGAAGGTGCGATTCCGGATATTCTGGCCACCCAAATCATTACCGAATTTATGCAACCGGCGTTCCGTAAAAATGATTACTACGGCGGCATTTCCCAAGCGGTCACCGCACTGGCAAAGGCCTCTCAGGGCGAATATGAAGCAGGAACACCGCAGGAATATTACCAAAAACGTTCGTCCAATAGCATTGACCCCGCTAAATTGATTGTCTTAATTTTGATCATCGGACTTTTTGTTATCCTAAGCCGCGGAAATGGAGGAAGAGGCGGACGGGGTGGACGAGGAAACGGGGGAGGCGGAGGATTTATCTTCTGGGGCGGAGGCAGTGGTGGACATTGGGGCGGAAGTGGTGGCGGCGGATTTGGCGGTGGCGACTTCGGCGGGTTTGGTGGTGGTGACTTCGGCGGTGGTGGTGGCTCCGGAGATTGGTAAGTAAAGGATTTGTTAACCAAATTTTTCCATCTGTGGCAAATTTGGCTATCTTTGATCTTACACCCAATTTAAGTATTTATGCTGGAAGCCATTCGCCGATTTTTTGCAGGAATATTTGGATTTGAATCGCCGGTACAATCTACTTCCGGCGGGCCGGAAGATGGTTCGGATATCCGGGAAGAAACCATCATCCATATCGAAAAAAATCCCGCCACGGAACATCGAAGCAGAGGCGTCGGTCTGGAAATCACCGAAGTAATTGAAACCGACGGGGATGGCTCTCACAGTGAATCTCCTTTATTTGAAATCAGCCATCCCCGTTTTCTCTGGTGTCTGGACAATGGACATGGAAAACTTCAGGAAGGCAAAAGATCGCCTTTGTTTGAAGATGGAAGCCGTTTTGAAGAATGGGAATTTAACCGTGATATTGTAAGGCGTATCATGGAAAAACTCGATGTCTGCGGCGTTCAGTATTATAACGTCGTTCCGGAAGTCGAAATTGACGCCTTCACTACAGGCCGGGCACAACGAGCCAATGAAAAAGTTTCGCCCTTGGGCCTTCCCAAAATTTTTCTTTCTGTTCACGCCAATGCTTTTGGAATGAGTACCTGGGCCGATGGTATTACCGGTATCGAAGTATGGCATTATCCCGGTAGTAATGCAGGCATGCGTCTGGCCTCGGTTTTTCAGCGGGAACTTATGAAAAAACTTCCTGACTGGGTGGACAGGGGCATCAAAAGCCATAAACCCAATAGCTCCCAAATTTTTACCGTATTACGGGTTCCGCAAATGCCTACGGTGCTTACGGAAAACGGGTTTTATACTGACCGCAATCAGGCACGTTCACTCATGACCGCAGAAACCCGACAGAAAATTGCCGATGCTCATGTTGCCGCCATTCTTCAGGTAGAAAAAGATGGGTATGATGCAATTCCGATTTATCGTCCGAATATGGTTATTGGATAATCATGGCAGATACACTTAAAAAGTCTGACAAACTTTTTGTCTATGGTACCTTGCTCCGAGACACGGAAAACCCGATGTCTGCTTATCTGAAGTCCAAAAGCACTTTTGTAAACGAAGGTACGATGAGTGGCAAATTGTTTAAGGTAGATTTTTATCCCGGCGCGGTTTTTTTGCCGGAAAGCAATCAAAAAGTCCACGGAGAAATTTATTCTATCCAAAATCCGGAGGAAGTTTTTGAGGTGTTGGATACTTACGAAAATTATACACCGCAGGCTCCGGAGCAGAGTCTTTTTACCCGTAAAGTGGTCCCGGTAAACGTAGCGGGAGAAACGGTTTACTGTTGGGCGTATCTCTACAATCACCGCACCGAAGGGCTTAAGCAACTCGATTCGGGTTATTTTTTGGAATAAAAAAACGGTTCTCTTTTGGAGAACCGTCCCTGATATGGTATAAAAAAGTTTAGGGGAAAATACCCAGATCAATATAGCTAACGGCGATTTTATCAATAGCATTGATAAATGCCGCTTTTCGCAGGGTAGAAACGCCTTTCTCCAATTTTTTATCACGGGTTTCATGGAAAGCCCGAATCATGGTCTCTTCAAGCCCCGACTGCACCAAGTCTCTTTCATCGGCACCTTTTATGATGGTTTTGCGCATGGTTTCCGAAAGCGACTTTCCGGTAGCGGATTCAATCGCCTCCACGATACGCTGGTTGCTTGTGGCGTCGTAACGTTTTTCAAGCTTACCAAAAGAAACCCGTGAGAGGTTTTTCAACCATTCGAAATAGGATACCGTTACTCCGCCGGCATTTAGAAAAAGATCCGGAATAACCATAATGCCGCGATCCGCCAAAATTCCTGCTGCTGAAGAAGTTACAGGACCATTTGCGGCTTCACCGACAATTTTTGCTTTAATCCGAGGGGCATTATCCTCCGTGATCTGGTTTTCCAGAGCCGCAGGTATCAGGATGTCGCAGTCATATTCCAGAAGATCGGTAGAACGGTCGAGAGTTACGGCTCCGGGGAAATTGCGGATCGAACCGGTTTCTTTCCGGTGATTACTCACCGCCAAAACATCCAGCCCATTGGCATTGTAAATACCTCCGTCATACTCGGCAATCCCAATAATGGTCGCACCTGCATCCTGAAGATATTTGGCCGAATAGTAGCCCACATTTCCCAGCCCTTGCACAATGACGGTCTTGTCGGTCAGCCCTGTTTTCAGGCCCAGGGCCTTCATATCTTCGGGCACATCCACTGCTTCACGGATTCCAAAATATACCCCCTGTCCCGTCGCTTCGGTGCGGCCCCGGATTCCGGATTGAGAAAGAGGTTTTCCGGTAACACAGGCTCCCGCGTTTACGGATTCCGGATGGAAAGCCGAATACGTGTCCATGATCCAGGCCATCTCACGCGGGCCGGTACCATAGTCCGGTGCGGGCACATCCAATGCCGGCCCGATGCAGTTTTTTTTGATCAGTTCATACGTATATCGCCGAGTAATGCGCTCCAGTTCCGAGGTTTTGTACTGCCGGGCGTCTATCCGGATTCCACCTTTAGCGCCTCCAAAAGGAACATTTACCAGGGCACACTTAAAAGTCATCAGTGCCGCAAGGCCCGTTACCTCCGATTCATTGACATCAGGAGCGTAACGAATCCCTCCTTTGGTGGGTGTTTTGTGATGCGAATGCTGAACCCGATAGGCCCGTATCACTTCATATACCCCTTTTTTTCGGCGAATAGGGAAATTAAACTTGTAAATCGCGTTGGGTTGTTTGATCTGCTCAATCAGACCCGGATGATAGTCGGTGTAGCGGGCGGCTTCATCTATGAAGCTGCACACCTCTGCAAAAAGGTCAAAATTATGTTTGTTACTACTCATGGGGTGAGGTTAAAAAATAAATCGTGCGCCCCTGCATTTTTTTAGGCAGAAACGCACGATTGAATATAGGAATTAACCTATTCAGAACAAATTACGTTTTTATTCCGGGTCTTTTTTTTCACCCCCCTCTTTTTCCGGGCTTTGGGGATCTTCGGATTCCTTTTCTTCGTTTACTTCGAATACATTCACATCCCATTTACCGCCCATAAAACCTTCTTTGAATTTTTTCTTTTCTTCGGGTGTCATTCCTTCCATTTTTTCTTTCATCTTCTCACGCCAATGCGCCCGCCTTTGTTCCCAGTCTCCGCCCTGGCAACTACTCTGGCATCCTCCGCGGAATACACCACCGGCCAGAAATTTTCCCAGAATCACCAATCCGATCGCATGAAGAAAACCGATGACCGGTCCGCCAAAAAGGGAGGGAATCAGGATATTCCACAAGATTTTTACCACTAACCCGGATATCAGCAATCCGATAATACCTCCGCCCCAATGTCCCCTGTACCGGTAGTGCCCATGACATTTTCTTTTTTCGTGCTTATGCATGACTTTAATTTTTATTATTAAACTTCTTCTGCGGCCATTTATAACTCTTCGTACAATGTCCGCAGCCTCTCTCTGAGGTATAGTACCGCATATCTTTTGCGGGAAAGTGCTGTATTGAGCGTAACACCGGTTAGATCGGCAATTTCCTTAAAACTTTTGTCCTCAAATTCGTGCATGACAAAAACCTCCCGCTGCAAGTCCGGCAATTCGTCCAGTGCTTCTTCCAGCGCGTCTAGGATTACTCCACGGTCATAAATAACGTCCGGCTGTCGGGAAAGGTCTTTCAGAATTCCTGCCAGAGACAGGTCTTCGTCGTAATCCTCTCCTTCGCGATTATGGTTTTTTTGGCTAAAGTTTTCCGGCTTCTTTTTTCGGTAACTATCGGTGATACGATTTCGCGCCACAGTAAACAGCCAGGAGGTAACCTTGTCCACGGATTCAATCGCATCAAAACTGTTGACGAACTGGAAAAATACATCCTGCAGGATATCTTCTGCATCTTCCAGATCAGGGACTCGTTTGCGAATAAAATCCAGCAGACGGCTGCGCTCTTTGGTTACGGTTTCTCTGATTATCTGCTCACCCTGGGCGGTCATAGCTTTCTCCTCAAAAAATTATGCTTGTTTCCCGATAGACGGACAAGCGGAAGGTATATTTTACGGGAAGATTTTTTTTTCTATCCTTCCTGAAAAATACGGGAGAATGACCAAAGAGTTGGCTATCGTTGTCCAATAAGAACCGTCCACGGGCGATGAATCACCCGCCAGCGACCGTTGACATGAATGAGGATATCATAAGCACTGCCAAGGTATCTTCCCGGCTGGATAAACTTAAACCGGTAAAAAGTAAATCTCGAATCCATAAACTGTGCAAGTTCTTTATACCCCCCCGGAAAATACTGGGCTTCGCCAGAGTATTCGAGTAATTCACTCGTAGTGGCATGCCATAGCAGCAAATCCGTCTGCGACTGTAACAAGGGGCGAATTACAATGTCTGCCTGGCGGTCCAGTTTTTGCTGGTAACGATAGACCTTTTTACCCAGGTTTCCTTCAAAAATCGTCTCACAATCCGCCAATGTCGGTTTGAGTTCACGGGTAATTTGTTTTCTTTCGGTATCCGGTATTTGAAGAATATAATTTAGCAGATCGTATGCACCCTGGGGGGTACCGGGAAACCGACGGGTGATCAAATCCTGACTAAAACCACAGGTAAAATACAGAAGGAGTAAAGCGAGTACTAATGAACGATTAAAAAACATAGCTCTCTTGAAAGATCAGGTTTTACCTTCAAAATAAATCATACTCCTAAAGTAAAAAAAGCTATTTATCCTTCCTATCTGTCAGTTAATTTTATATTATGAATACGCAGGAAATTACAGTTGCCATCAAAGAGGAGGGGTATCGCCTCGGGTTTGATATGGTGGGCATTTCCCGCGCAGAATTTCTGGAAAAAGAGGCCCGTAGTCTGGAGGAATGGCTAAATCAGCAAAAACACGGGCAAATGTCTTGGATGGAAAACCATTTCGACAAACGCCTCGACCCCCGGCTGCTGGTTCCCGGAGCAAAATCGGTCATCAGCGTCATTCATAATTATCTGCCGCAAGAACATTGGCAGCCGCCCCAAAATGCACCTAAAATTTCTACTTATGCCTGGGGGGAGGATTATCACAAGGTGCTCAAAAAAAAACTGTATGAGTTGTTCCGTTTTATTGGAGAAAAAATCGGAACAGAGGTGCCGGGCAGGGTATTTGTGGACTCCGCACCCGTTTTGGAAAAAGCCTGGGCAAAACGCAGCGGACTCGGTTGGATAGGAAAAAATACAAACCTCATTACCCCTCGTAAAGGATCGTGGTTTTTTATCGGTGAAATCATTCTGGACCTTGATTTGATCTATGACGGAGCGGTAAAAGATTATTGCGGAACCTGCACCCGGTGTATAGATGCCTGCCCTACGGAGGCGCTTGAACCCTATAAAATTGATGCCACCCGGTGCATTTCGTATCTGACCATCGAGTTGCGGGAAAATATAGAAGATTCTTTCTCCGGGCAAATGGAAGGATGGGCTTATGGCTGCGATATTTGTCAGGAGGTTTGTCCCTGGAACCGATTTGCCACCCCTCATCCGGGGAATGAATTTAAACCGCTGAGTTTTATTCTGGATTTCGGTCCGAGAGACTGGGAAGAATTGGATGAAAAAACATTTAAAAAACTCACCCGGTTTTCCGCCATGAGTCGGATTAAATGGCAGAAAATGAAAGACAACCTGGCGAAGGCCGGAAAAAGAAAACCGCCTCTCACATAAACAGACCATCAGACACTGCGCTCCGCACTAACCCCCGGCCCGGGATATTGTATCCGGGAATGGTAAATACTTAGCAGTTGTTTGTGAATTACTTTACGGATTACGGCAATATCATTAAAAGTCAGGTTGGAGTTTTCCAATTGATTGTCTTTGATTTTATAGTCCACGACATTGTCCACCAACTCTTTCAGCTTTTCAGGAGTAGGGTTTTTCATTGCCCGAGAGGCAGCTTCAATCGAATCAGAGATCATCAGTACCGCCGTTTCTTTGGAAAAGGGTTTAGGTCCCGGGTAACGGAAACGATCCTCCGCCTCCGGCGCATCGCAGTTATTCTCTTTCAGGAATATACGGTAGAAATATTCCACACGGGTAGTGCCATGGTGCGTTTCAATAAACTCGATAATTTCTCGGGGAAGGGAGTATTTATGCGCCAGTTCGATCCCTCGCTTAACATGTCCGATAATAATTCCGGTGCTTTCTTCGCAGCTTAGCTGGTCATGTGGGTTTTGGCCTTCGGACATATTTTCAATGAAAAACCGGTGATTGACCATTTTTCCCACGTCGTGATACAGTGCGCCAACATGTGTCAGAAGAGCATTGCCGCCGATCTCATTGATGGTCGCTTCGGCGATATTAGCGACCTGAAGGCTGTGATGAAAGGTACCGGGAGCTTTACGGGCCAGTTCCTTGAGTAAAGGGTGATTGGTGTCAAGAAGTTCCAGATACGTAAGGTCTGAAGTAAGGCCAAATATCTGTTCAAAAAGAAAAATCAGGTTGTAGGCGATAATTGTGATGGCAACATTGATCATAAAAAGCAGGATCGTCCGGTAATTAATATCCGCAAAATCGCCTTTAGAATACAGATTAAATAGGATGTAGGACAGTGTATAAGCAAGGAAAATATAAGCCAGGGTATAAAAGAAAATCTCTCGTTTTCGCAATTTTCGCAGACTATATACGGCAACCGTACCCGCAATCATCTGAATAAAGACAAACTCCAGTCCCTGCTGAATCAGCACTCCCCCATAAAAGGAAATCAGGAGATTACAGAGGAACCCGGTGCGGAGACCAAAAAAATTGGTGATAAAAATCGGCACGATGCAGGCGGGCGCAATGTAGATATAAGACAGATTCAGATTGGGCCCAATAATATCGGAGAGCCTTTCGGCGAGGTCATTCAGCTTAGTTGCAACAACCATGGACGCAACCGTCAAAAGCATGGTAAATAAAATCAAGCCCAGCTTGGCGTTATTAAAATAGATGCGTGGCTTATTGACACTCAGGTAGGATAATAGCATAATGGTAATCACCAGAATAATCAGAAACTGGCTGACGATTATCGTGCCGGCGTTTTGCTCGCCAATATGCTGACTCTGTTCATAAATTAGGGAACGAAGAATCGCATCTGCAGATTTATCCACAATTTCATCTTTCGAGATAATTTTTTCGCCTTCGCGTATGCTCCCATATACCGGAGAGACCAAGGCCACCTGTATCTCACGCACCTGCCGGGTCAAAACCTCATCGTATTTCATATCCGGCTGAATTGTCGCCAGGCTTATTCTTTTGACCAGTTCTCGTTCAGCCGGGTTTCCGGGTATAGGGAGTGTCTCCACAAAACTTTCCAGTTGATCCGGTGTAACCAGCAAGGCCTGGAGCGATTTGTATTCCTCATACGCAGGGGCGAGGCGAAGCGAAACTATGTCCCCGAGCGAATCCGGCAACTCAGTATTGATATATCCTTTTTCCAGAATTTTTTGAGCAACACCAATAGAAAGTTCGGCCATTTTTGACTGCCCTGGCAGCGAAAAAGAGTTTTCCAGTTTTTCAGGGGCGATTTTATATTGCCGGCTAAAAGCAGCCGCGACCGTGCTTAACTCTTCCCTTGCTTTTTCTCCCTGGCTTTTTATCTGGCGAATTTTTTCCAGTTGGAGATAAACATTTTCCCATTCTTTCCGGATTTTCCGAGATACTTCAGGAAAAACCGAAGTATCTTTTACAAATATGGGCAAAACTTCACGTGCCACGCGGATTTTTTCGGCGGCAATACTGTCGGGAGATTTATAGATGGAAAAACTGAAAGGAGCCTCCAAGTCTGCACCCTGCCAGGCTTTTCCTACCTCATATTGAAATTTCAGACGAAGCGACCTCGGCATGATCAAGGTCATTAATAACAAAAATATCCCTACAAAAGCCATTCTGACCAGGTAACGGCTATCTCGCAAACGACGGTATCGGAAAATATTCCTTCTGCTGTTCACCATAATTATCCTTCACCTCTATTAGTTATTACCGCTTTTTAGTTGGGTTTCTTAGTCAAATGTACTTATTTTGAAGGTTTTCATTGATATAAAAATTCATTTTCAATCATGATAAAGGAAACTCACAAAGGGCAGGCGGTCCGAAACTTTGAAGCACCCGATTATTACGGCATGGATGATCTGCTTTCAGATGAACATAAACTGATACGCACATCCGTGCGGGAGTGGATGAATCACCATATTATCCCATTTATTAACGAATGGGCACAGAATAACGAATGCCCCAAACACCTGGTGAAAGAAATGGGCACTCAGGGTTTATTTGGACCTTCGCTGCCGGAAAAATACGGATGCCCCGGTATGGATGAAATTTCTTACGGACTTATTATGCAGGAAATTGAAAGAGCTGACTCCGGAATCCGCTCCATGTGTTCGGTTCAGGGATCCCTGGTCATGTACCCCATTTATAAGTATGGTTCAGAAGAGCAGCGGAATAAATACCTTCCCAAACTGGCATCGGGAGAACTAATGGGCTGTTTTGGGCTTACAGAGCCGGATTTTGGTTCCAATCCCAGCGGCATGACTTCTTCTTTTACCGATCAGGGAGACCATTTTCTGCTTAATGGATCTAAAACCTGGATTTCCAATTCGCCTTTTGCCGATATTGCCGTCGTATGGGCGAAAAACGAAGAAGGCCGCATCCATGGAATGATTTTGGAAAGAGGAATGGAGGGTTTTTCCACACCCAAAATTGAAAACAAATGGTCACTCCGGGCTTCGGATACCGGAGAGCTTGTTTTCGACAATGTGAAAGTGCCGAAAGAAAATATCCTGCCCAATATCAGCGGGTTACGCGGGCCCATGGGTTGTCTTGACAAAGCCCGTTACGGAATCGCCTGGGGAGTAATCGGTGCTGCTATGGACTGCTATCATACCGCCCTTACTTATGCAAAAGAGCGTATCCAGTTTGACCGCCCGATCGCAGGTTTTCAGCTTACACAGAAAAAACTTGCCGAAATGCTCACTGAAATCACCAAAATGCAGTTGCTCGCCTGGCGTTTGGGACAGTTGATGAATGAAGGCAAAGCCTCTACTCAGCAGATTTCCATGGCAAAACGCAATAATGTGGAGAATGCTTTAAAGATTGCTCGTGAAGCCCGGCAGATTCTCGGGGGAATGGGTATCACCGGCGACTACCCCATCATGCGACACATGATGAATCTCGAATCGGTAATTACTTATGAAGGTACCCATGACATTCATCTCCTCATTACCGGAATGGATATTACGGGTTTAAATGCTTTTCGGTAGGTCGGTCAGCCTTTTACCCCAACCCCAAATTCATAGACCATACGCCCGCCCAGATGGCTGCCGTAAGTCATGGCCGCGAGGATGAGCGCAAACAGGCCGATAAATATCCATTTACCGGCTGAACCCAGCTTTCCTCTCAGGATATATTGCCATATCCAAAGGCCAATAAAAAACCAGATGGCCAGATAAGCCATCAATTCATGGCGATTGAGCAACAGGCTTATCTCCGGGGAAGAAGGAATCTCCGGCAGTGCTTGTTTTCCAGAGAAAATCGCCAGTATCATTGTCAGAATGCCGAGTATATGAAGGAGGTTCGCAGACCGCACTACCCAATCCTGCGGGCGTGTTGCATGCCAGAGATACAGGCCAAATGCTGTATATAACAAGGCAATGGGAAAATGAACGGTCTGCGGATGAACAGGCATAGGCTTATTCTTCTTCCGAAGCAGTTTCCTCCACGGTTGAGGAAGCCTCCGGATTTTCTTCCGTCTTCACGTCCAGATTTACTGAAAACTGTTCGAGGATTTCATACCAGGCAACCAGTTTTTTCACATTGGAAGGATATACTTTTTCTCGGTCATAATTAGGGAGAACCTCGCCGAGAAAATTCATCAGTTCATCCTTACCGCTGAGTTTGTTTACCGGAAGGCCTTCGGTGTATTTTTCACGGATATTTTTCAGGACGTTTACCAGCGGCTCGCTGTCATCGTCTGTATAGATGCTGACATCCATCAGCTTGGTTACCACCATACTGCCTTTGATCAATTGCCGCTTTTTACGGTCATCCATGGATTCTATTACAATCGCCTTTTCATCGGCTTTCAGGATTTTATGTAATCCCGGAGCGCCGGCAAGCGCCACTACATCTTTAATTTCTACAGATTCTGCGGACATATTTTGATTACTGTTTGTAAACCGGGTTGCAAGTTTTAAATGTTAAGCAAGAAAACCAACTGGTTTTTTAAGAAAAATTACCTGAATGTTAGATTAAACATGGCAAATATGCAGAAATAAACGATCTTTGTACGCAGGGCATGTCCTTTGTACCTGTATTTCTATAAACGCATTCATGGAATGGCTGCGTTGCTGTCATGGCAAATTGCCCTTTTACCCATATATTTTTTCGAAAAGATGACATTTTTTCATATAGATTTTGATCACGAGGGCTTTCTTGAAGAAGAATTTCCCATCATTTCCAATTCCGAGGAAAAAATGATGGCGGAAGAGGACATTCCGGAAGAAGTCAGTATCCTGACTCTGAAAAATACCGTTTTGTTTCCGGGTGTTGTGATTCCCATCACTGTGGGCAGAGACAAATCTATCCAACTGGTAAAAGAAGCCTACAAAACACCCGACCGGATCATCGGTGTTGTTTCCCAAAGAAATATGAACATTGAAGATCCGCAGAAAGAAGACCTTTTTGTCACCGGTACACTCGCCCGAATTCATAAGATGATCCGGATGCCTGACGGCAGTGTAACCATTGTCATTCAGGGGCGGAGTCGGTTTCGTATTGATTCTTTTACACGGGAACAGCCCTATTTCCGGGCGAGGGTTTTCCGTATGCCGGAGATTTACCCCTCCCCCGATGAGTCAAGGGCGATCATGTACAGCCTCAATATTGAGGCTTCCCGAATCATCGAACTCTCTCCCAATATTCCCGGTGAAGCGCAAATTGCGCTCGAAAACATAGACAGTCTGAGTTTTCTCATTCATTTTATCGCCTCGAATCTCAGCCTTGATGTACCTCAAAAACAGGAAATCCTTGAGATTGATTCCCTTAAAGGCAAAGGAGAACTTGTGCTCCAGTACCTCGGGAATGAACTCAAAGTGCTCGAACTCAGCGAAGAAATCCAGACTAAAGTAAAAACAGACCTCGATAAACAACAACGCGAGTACATTCTTCGTCAACAGATTCGCACCATTCAGGATGAACTCGGTGAGACCGGCCCCGACTCAGAAATTGACGAGCTTCGCCGCAGGGCGGAAGAAAAAATATGGCCCGATGAAGTCGAAAAAGCCTTTCAAAAGGAAGTCAATCGCCTCAGCAGATTGGTTCCGGCTATGCCCGATTATGCGGTGGTTATGAATTACCTCGAATGGCTATTGGAGCTTCCCTGGCAAAATTATTCGGAGGATAATTTCAACTTCAAAGCCGTACAAAAAATCCTTGATGACGATCACTATGGCCTTGAAAAAGTAAAAGACCGTATTCTCGAACACTTGGCCGTCCTCAAACTTAAGGCTGACAAAAAAGCTCCCATTATCTGCTTTTATGGCCCTCCCGGAGTAGGAAAAACCTCCCTCGGAAAATCCATCGCACGGGCAATGAATAAGGAGTTTATCCGGATCTCTCTCGGCGGAGCCCGCGATGAAGCTGAAATCCGGGGGCACCGGCGTACTTATATCGGTGCTATGCCCGGAAGAATCATTCAGGGCTTGAAAAAAGCCAGTACCAGCAATCCGGTATTTATGCTGGATGAAATTGATAAGGTCGGCAATGACTTTCGCGGCGATCCTTCCTCTGCTTTGCTGGAAGTCCTTGATCCTGAACAAAATAATACCTTCCGGGATAATTTTTTAGAAGTAGAATACGACCTATCCCGGGTCATGTTTATCTGTACCGCCAATACGCTTTCTTCTATTCACCCTGCGCTCCGCGACCGCATGGAAATCATCGAAATCAATGGCTATTCGCAGGAAGAAAAACTTGAAATCGCCCGCAGACATCTCATTCCTAAAGCACGAAAAGACCACGGCTTGAAGGCCAGCAATGTCACGATTTCGCCTAAAGCCATCGAAAAAATCATTGAACACTACACCCGCGAATCGGGTGTCCGTGCGCTTAGCCAGCAGATCGCCGGCGTTTGTCGCGGTGTCGCTAAAGAAATTGTGATGAACGATAAAGAATCGGTGCGAATTTCCGAGAAAAATCTTACCGATTTTCTCGGCATCGAACAGTTTGAAAAAGACCTTTATCAGGATTTAAAAGTACCGGGTGTTGCCATAGGGCTTTCGGTAAGTTCGGTAGGAGGGCGAATTCTTTTTATTGAGGCTACCCTAACCCCAGGCAGAGGCCGACTCGTCATGACCGGACAACTGGGAGATGTAATGAAAGAATCCGCCACGCTTGCCTTTACCTATCTAAAGGCTCAAAGCAGTAAGCTGGGGATTATTTACGAGGTTTTTAACCAGTGGGACGTACACCTCCACGTACCCGCCGGAGCCATTCCCAAAGACGGACCTTCTGCCGGTATTACCATTCTTACCACACTTGCTTCGGTATTTTCGCAGCGGTTGGTAAAATCTTCCGTTGCCATGACCGGCGAAATTACCCTAAGAGGTAAAGTCCTGCCTGTGGGCGGTATTAAGGAAAAAATCCTCGCTGCCGTGCGGGCTGGAATTACTACCATTATTCTGTGCAGGGAAAATCAGAAAGATGTAAGCGAAATCAAGTCGGACTACCTCAAAGGTATTGATATTCGATATGTCTCCGATATGAGTGAGGTACTAACCCTGGCATTGGAAACCGAAAGGGTCGCCAATGCCATGAACTTACTACCCATACCCCGGGAAGAGGCAGCAAAAGACCTGAGCCAATTGGAACAAATCCGAAAGATTGTTGCTCAGGCGTAAGGTGTTTATTCTTCCAAAAAGACAAAGCCAGAGGGTATAACCCCGGTACGAAAGGTGTCCACCGGTGTGCCATTCTCATCAAACCGAAGCATCGCCCCGCGCTGCGTAAAATCCAGCGCATCGGCAATATACAGGGTTCCCGAAAGGGGATCCACACCCAGTCCATAGAAATAGCTTCCCACACCTCCGCTTACCAGCGGCGCGGAAGGCAAAGCTGATGCATCAATATTGATTTCGAAAAGACCATTATTAAGGTATAAAAGCCTGTCTCCGTCGGGATTTACGGAAAGCCTTACCGGATAATCTGTGCTGGTAAATCCGAAACTTTTGACAATCGAAAGGTCCCCGGAGTTAAAACAGGTAAGTCTTCCCGCAATTCCATTAAAAGCGTCGCCACTGCTCAAAACCCAAATTCTTCCCAAACGATCTTCACGGATACTATTTCCACCTAGTCCCACTTCCACACTGTCCACAATTTCATCGGACACAGGATCAATCACATAGGTATAGATACTGTTGAGGTTGGTTACAAATACTTTTCCGCCCGTGAGTAACATTTCCTCTGTCCAACCCGGCAGAGCAATAGATCCCTGGAGGGTATTGGTACTCAGATCCACAATAGATATTGCACCCCCAAACAGATCGGAAACATAGGCTTTGGTACTTGTTACGGAAAGCAAATAACGTGGACTGGTAAATCCGGTTATGGTTGTGAGGATCGCCAGATCATTTACCGAAACCACTTCGATTTTTTGGGAATTATTCACCACAATATAGGCTTTTTCCCCTACAACAGTCATGGACTGTAGTACGTCACCCAAGGGTAACTGATTTCGGGTAAAAAACACATCGTTTGTAAGTATGTTTTCTTCCGGATCAAAGCGGTCAATCGTGGCATTTCCCGCCTGAAAATTGCCTTCGTTCAAGACAAAGATATTTCCCGAACCGTCAGGCAATTGAGGCCCTTCCGGTTTACAAGCCGAAAAAAATACAGCTAGCAACACGGAAAACAGGATTGAAGTTTTGGGATTAAAAATCATGATAATGGGTAAGGGTTAATGGTTAATGGTTAATGGTTAATGGTTAATGGGTAAGGGTTAATGGGTAAGGGGTAATTTATTATTAGATACCGATTGGCCCGTCAGTCCCCCTTGTAAGGGGGACGACCGACGGAAGGGGGTTCGATTTCAAGGCGGAGGGAAAAACTCCGCAGAGGCATAGGGTGGCCGGCAACTACTTCATAAGAAGTATTAAACAGATTATTGATTCGGAAAGAGGTCGTAAGGCAGGTATTTTTCCAATACCAGGATTTACCAGCGCTCAATCGGTTTAGGTGATAAGCGGGCAAAGCGGAAGAATTATCTGAAGTGGTGTATCTTTTCCCGGTGAAGGAATGCTGAAAAGAAAACCACAGGTTTTTATAAGAAAGAAATAAAAGCCCTTGCAGGTTATGCTCCGGCACATAAATCAGTTGTTTATTTACGCCCTGGTCAAGTATCGAAAGTTTATTCTGGCGAGTGGATTTTACCCACTGATAATCTATTTTACCTTCGTATATCCAGTTTCTTCGCCGTTGGCGGGAAGACAACTCCGCCTCCAGGCCCCGGCTCCAGACAAGTTGCACATTGTCGGGATGCCAGAAACTGCCCCCGGGCAGCCATAATATCCAGTCTTTAATCCGGGAATGAAAAACGGTAATATCGCTACGAAAAGTCCCTTGTGCCACAGGCCTCGTATAAGCCATACCGGCTTCACTGCTGAACCCCGATTCGGGCAAAAGAGCGGGATTTCCGCCCGGTTGCCAGTAGAGGTCATTGAAGGTGGGCAGGCGGTAATTTCGGCCCAGGTGAATTCGCCCCGAGATGCCTTTTGGCCACGATTTTTCCAGCCCAATGGCAGGAATCAGTGGAAGAGGCACTCGATTATGAAATCCCTGGCGAAGGCTGGTTACCAGTTCCATATTTTGAGGGAAAATATGCTTATAAGAGCCGAAAAAGGCAGAATTTGTTTCCCAAAAGGAACCGTTCCCATACCCATCCGATTGAGCGTGCTGGCGGCTAAAGTTTCCTCCGACCTGAATAATATCCTTCTTGGAGAGGATAAACCGGGCTTCCGCTTCGGTGGTTAATACCGCTGACTTACTTTCCGAAAAAACCGAAGATACGGAATCAGAATACTGGATACGGTCTTCAAAAAAACCCGTGCGGATCCGGAGAAAAGATCGGGTACCCGATCGTTCCCAAATCAAGGCGGAACGCAGGTTCTGGTCATGTTGCAGGGCAGAAGGCGGCAATTGACGGGGGCTGTCAAAATACCAAAAATGAAAATGAAGTTGCTGGCGCAAATTGACCCGAAAAGATTGGGAAATCGTCATCCCGGTACGGGTAAAAGCAGAATGTACAAACCGGGATTTGATGTCGCCGGGTTTGATATAGGGAAAATCATTTTCGGCTACCTGACGGAAAAAAGAAACCGATGATGAAAGATTGGGCAATCCGGCGGAAAGGCGAAGAGAAAGTCCGTATTGGTCGAAACTACCCACCTCCGGCGAAACCGAAAGCCCGAATCCGGAGTTGTATCGCGGCAAGGTTGAAAGATGAATAATTCCCCCCATTGCACCACTGCCAAAAAGAGCCGAAGCACCTCCCGGCTGAATGCGTATCTGATCAGCCAATCCCAAAGGGATCATCGAAAAATCCACGATTCCGTGCATGGGATTCTGGAGATTAAAGCCCTGCCAGAGGACGGCTGTATGGCCCGAGCCTGTGCCCCGAAATGAGGGAGAGCTAATACCACCGGGGCTATAATTTTTGATAAAAATTCCGGATTGGGCCGCAAGAAATTCGCCCAGGGTTGAGTGCCGGAATTCAGCCTTTAAGAGGCTGTCAGGAGTAATCTGCTTCATTCCGGTGGCGAACAAATCTGCTCGTTCCGCCTGTATAATTACCGGGGAGACCGATATATACAAGGAATCCCCCTGTGCCCGGGTTTCCGAAAACAGCACTGCAAAAGTCAGGAAAAGATAAACTTTCTTTTTCATAAGCTGCCATACCGTAAGGGCGCGCAGCTTTAGGAAAACAGGCAAACAAACCCAAGATTACTTCCTGTTGGAAATAGAATCAGGATATGTAGGAAACCACGGCCCACTACCCGAAAACAAGCAGGAGGCAGGGGTCTTTGCTTTTTCTCCGAAAGCTCCGAACCTGATTTCCGGCAGGTCTTCTGACTTACTTCCCCTTTACCGGCCTTCCCATCCCACAGGGGACAGTGGCATAAATCGGTAAAGGAATGGCTATGAATAGCCGAAGATTACAGCAGCGGGAACTGTCCAGGATTTTCACCTGATTCCCTATTATCCCAAAGGAAAAATCCTTTTTGGGACCGAAAATCAACCAAAGGTAGGAAAATATTTGGTCAAAAAAATAGCAATTATTATTAGTAAGTCTAATTTTTTTATCAGACCTTTAAGGTGTGATTCAGCGGCTGCATCAGAGGAGAGAAGTTAGTTATCCATATTTTTTCCACAATGAGCAGAGACTTTTCCACATGGCTGTGCATAAATCATCAAATAACCTTTACAGAATCAAATCAGGGTGTATGCCAGAAGCGGAAAATGTGGATAAATTCAGCGTCTTTATAAGGCTCTGAAAATCAATATTTTGGGAAATTATTTCAGATTTCGTTGGGTTGGGGAGCGAAAGGACAATTTGTATATTGACCTCCCTTTTCCTACAAAGGCATCAAACGTACCAGAAGCACTATGTCTGACCATTTAAATCGCGATCCTCAGTCTCCCTTTACTAACCCTGATTCCCTACAAGGAAAAGTACGACCTATTACCAGTTCTTCTCTGGGTACCGGAAAACTTCCGCCGCAGGCGCTCGACATGGAAGAAGCGGTACTCGGTGCATTGCTTCTCGAAAAAGACGCGCTGCACCGGATTATGGACATCCTCCAGGCTCACATGTTTTATAAGGATGCCAATGCGCTTATTTTCGGTACGATTCTGGAATTATTTCAGAATTCGGAACCGGTGGATATTCTTACGGTAAAAAATGCTCTTCGTCGAAAGGGCGAACTGGAAAAAGCCGGCGGCCCCTTTTACCTTACCGAACTCACCGCCCGGGTTGCCTCCGGAGCCAATATTGAATATCACGCCCGGATTGTCGCCGAAAAGTTTATTTTACGCCAGTTGATTCGGGTTTCGGACGATGTCATACGCCAGGCTTACGACGAGACTTCTGACGTGTTTGAGTTGCTGGACAAAGCTGAGCAGGGCCTGTTTGAGATTTCGGAAACCAATCTCCGGCGCAACTACATGGCGATGCCGGAACTGGTCATGAAAACCCTCGACCGGCTGGAAGAGATGCGAGGCAAAGACTCCAGCATTACCGGTATCCCCTCCGGGATCGCAGACCTTGACCAGATGACTGCGGGCTGGCAAAAAAGCGACCTTGTCATCATCGCTGCCCGTCCGGCTATGGGAAAAACCGCGTTAACCCTTACCCTCGCTCGAAATGCTGCCCTCCGTTTTAACGAACCGGTAGCATTTTTTTCGCTGGAAATGGCCGCCGTTCAACTTGTACAACGCCTTATATGCTCCGAAGCAGAACTTGACGCCCAAAAAGTAAGAACCGGGCGACTGGAAGATTATGAATGGAAACAACTGATCACGAGAATCGGCTCCCTTTCTAAAACGCCGATTTTTATTGACGATACCCCTGCCCTCTCGATCTGGGATCTCCGCGCCAAATGTCGCCGCCTTAAAGCCGAAAAAGGAATCGGGATGGTGATTGTGGATTACCTCCAGCTCATGTCCGGAAATGCGGGAAAAAATGGAAACCGCGAGCAGGAAATTGCCGGTATATCCCGCGCACTAAAAGAGATGGCCAAGGAACTTAATGTGGTTATGATTGCTTTGTCCCAATTAAGCCGGGCCGTGGAAAGCCGGGGTGGAGATAAACGCCCGGTGCTCTCTGACCTTCGCGAAAGCGGTAGTATTGAACAGGATGCGGATATGGTTATGTTTCTCTACCGCCCTGAATATTATGGTTTTGAAACCGATGATGAAGGCAATTCAACCCTGAGTATGGCAGAATTAATCATCGCGAAACAGCGAAACGGCCCTACGGGAACGGTAAAAATGCAGTTTATCGGTAAATATGGAAAATTCACCGATTGGAATACCGGTACTCCGGGGCTGGACATGCCCAAAGGGTTTAATACACTTGACAACGGCAGCAGCAATACCATCACTTTGCCTTCCAAAATGAACCGCGACCACGACTCCGGTAGCGACGATGAAAGCGTGCCATTCTGACCTTTGTTGTAGGGTTTCCATGAAAAACGAATCAGGTTGTTATCTTTTACCCTCATAGGGCTAAATCTTGCAACATCGAAACCCTTTTTTATATGTAAGGTTTCAGAGAAAATCGCGCCGAAAACCCGCCAATAAATTGATTCAGGATTTGCAATATCCCAATTGCTTAATTTATATTCGTAGTATCATTTTACGTTTTTTGAACATGCCCCCCTTCGAAAACTCATTCTCAACTTAACCTGAATTTTTGTGCCGGTATTTACCCATCCGGCAATGACCCAAACGCAATTTGTAGATCTGAACAAACACTTACCCCTTGAACTTATGATCCTGAGAAAACCCTTTCTGATCATTTTCATGTTTTTTGTCACGCATACAGCCTTTTCTGCGGACAGAAATATTCCCTTCTTTTCAGGTACGCTGAATGAAATCCAATCCCAGGCTATGGAAAACAATCAGCCGTATTTTGTCTATTTTTCCGCAAGGGAAAGCAGGCCCTGCAAAAGAATGAGTCGCTATACCTGGACAGATCCGGTTTTAAACCGTTTTATTTCCAAAAATTTCCTCGCTGTGGAAATTGATGTACTGCAAGCTGATGTCAGTATCGTTCAGCAGTTTCAGGTGTATGCCTATCCTACAATCCTGCTTTTTAGCCCTGACGGTAAAATCCTCGGCAGGGCCAGTGGATATCTTGCCCCTACAACGGTTTACCATATTCTAAAAAAACATATTACCTCCCTTGAGGAACAGAAACCGACAACCATCCTTGCAAAGGCAACCACCGCTGAAACATCCCCTCTGGCCGAAGCATCTGCTGTAGCCAAACAGCCGCAAGCCCTATCGGTAACCCGAAATGTTGAACCCCTCGGAACAAACGCAGAGGCCCAACCCATTATTGATATCAACGCCTCAGTGGCCATGCGAGGTCAGACCGAATCGGTCATCCACCTTGACATTCCGGGCCTTGAACCTTATAGCCTGAAAAGACTGGCAATGGAACCGGGACAGGATGTCTTTGGCCTGCTGATAGACAGCCATACCGGATACCGAACTTTCCAGGACAAAGTAAAACAATACCGAAACCTCTGGAAAGGCGAAATCTGGGTGTTTGCCGAAGAAGTTTCCGGAATACCTGTCTATAAACTGGTGCTCGGCGCTTATGCAACTAAAGAAGAGGCTGACATTTTCGCTCAGGCTATGTATAAGTTTGGAAAAGTTAATTCCAGTATCCTGAACATCGGACAGCTTACCCGATAAAAATAAAATGCTTATATTCGGGCAGAACTTAAAAATTCTGCCCGAAATGATTTTTTTTCGGAAACAATGAAATATCCGGAAATCTTGGGCGTATTTTTTTAAATTGGATATTGCAATTTCCTTATTTTACCCAGCAAACACATGCAGCTTTTTTCAACTCATGCCTTAACTTTTATTCTTTACTTTTACACTGCCGTGTTCCCGGCTCCTTACTTCTCCCGTCAAAACGGAGAAAACCCGGGTGCTCCTGTTTCGGAGGTTCCCTCCGAAGGTTTGGGTTCCGGAACCGGGCTGGTTTTAAAAACCACCCTTACCAGTAATAATATCCGCCCTAAGTCTATTGCACATTCGGGGACAGGTCTGTTTTTTGCTCAAAATATGATGTATCGGCATTCTATTGCGGTTTATGACCGTAATTTCTCTCTGGTAAAAACTATTTCCGACCAGGTGGACTTGTCCAAATATTCGCTGGAAGGCTATCGGGGAATTGCGCAGGGGTCCCCCGTCGAAGTAGCCTTTACCTCCGATGGCAAATACGCTTGGGCCTCCAATTATAAAATGTACGGGGAACAGTTTGGAAACCCCGGAATGGACAATTGTCAAATCAGTCAGACTTACGACAATAGCTTTGTTTATAAAATTAATACTGAAACTTTCCAGATTGAATCCGTAGTTGAAGTAGGTTGTGTGCCTAAATACGTCGCTTTAACCCCGGATGGAACAAAAGTACTCGTCACCAACTGGTGTAGCGGAGACCTGAGTATTATTGATACCGGTATAGAAGAAGAAATCAAAAGAATTCCTCTCGACGCTTACCCTCGGGGAATTGCAATAGATTCCAAATCCCGGTACGCATACATAAGCATTATGGGCGAAGATAAAATCGCAGTGGTCAAACTCGCCGATTACTCTGTCTCCTGGATCAGCGATGTGGGCAGAACTCCCCGGCATCTTTGTATCGAGCCTACCGACCGCTATCTATATGCAACCCTTAGCAGGGAAGGTTCCGTTGCGAAAATTGACCTGGTCAAAAACCGCCAGGTAAGTAAAATTTTTACCGGAAATGCCGCCCGTAGTATGACTATGACTCCCGACGGTCAGTTTTTATATGTAGTAAACTATATGGACAATAGTTTGTCCAAAGTCCGCACAGAAGATATGGTACTAATCGAAACCGTAGCTACAAAAGAAAAACCCATTGGAGTAACTTTTGATTCTGTGACTAAGTCCGTCTGGGTGGCTTGTTATGTGGGAAGTATTTTAGTTTTTGAAGATAAAAACTATTACGATCTCCGCGATCGCGTAGATCCGAAAGAGGCAGGCCCTCTTCCTCCCGCACCTATTGCGATGAAAGAATATCCACGATCGTTAATTCCGGTAGAAAAAGAAGCGGTAAAGGAAGATCCTTATTATTATATCTACAAAAATCACGAGGTGGAAGACGATGAAGACTTCAGCGCACCTTCTGCACCTCGCGGAAATATCCGCACTTCCGTAACGGAAAAACCAGAGGATGTCACGGGTTCCTCCCCGTCCCATGAGGAAATTTCCAAGTCAAGAACCGTTTCGCCTAAACCTAATATCGCCTCTAACCTATCCAAACTCGACCAGGTAAACGGCCAGGTGTCGGGTTTTCATGTGATTGTAGGAAGTTATGACCAACGTGCTAATGCCCTTGCACGGGTTGAGCGCCTGAAAAATCAGGGAATTCAATCTATGGTTCTTCCCACGGACGACGGAAAATTCCGGGTAAGCTGTTTTCAGTTTAAAACTCACACCGAGGCGGAAAAAGCCCAAAAGGAACTTTTGAAAAATCATAAAATCGAGGCCTGGATTCTGGAAAAATGATATACGACATTGCCATTGTAGGTGCAGGTCCGGCAGGAGCCACTTGTGCCCTGGCACTCGCAAACAAAGGTCTTAAAGTAGCCGTCTCCGACAAAGCCACGTTCCCCCGTGATAAAATCTGCGGAGATGCACTGAGCGGCAAAGTCCTCTCCGTGCTTAAATATGTTTCGCCGTCAACCCTCGAAAAACTCCATCTGTTTCCGCCCAAAACCGGTTCGTGGGGAATTCGTTTTGTCGCCCCTAATACCCAAATTCTCGACATCCCATTCAAAAACATGCGGGACACATCCAGCGCTTATGCGCCGGGTTATATTAGCAAAAGAATAGATTTTGATGACTTTTTGTTCCGGCAGATTCCGCCCGAAACGGCTGTTTTTCAAAACCATCCCGTTGCCTCTATTTCAAAGGAAAACCATATTTTTCTGCTAAAAAGTGAAAAAAATACCCTCCGGGCAAAACTCCTCATCGGCGCCGATGGCGCGCATTCGATTGTAACCAAAACATTGGGGAATATTCCGGTTGAAAAAAATCACTACAGCGCCGGAATCAGAAGTTATTACCGCGGGGTTACAGGTTTTCATCCGGAGAATTTTATCGAACTTCATTACATCACCGACCTTTTACCGGGATATTTTTGGATATTTCCCCTTCCCGACGGGTACGCAAATGTCGGACTGGGAATGTTGTCTTCAGACGTAAAAAAGTATGGAGTAAATCTGAAAGACAAACTCAAAGAAATTGTTTTACATCATCCGACCATTTCTCAACGGTTTTCGCAAGCCAAGCCCGTTGGCGACATAAAAGGATTTGGGCTGCCCCTGGGGTCAAAAAAACGCAAAATTTCCGGAGAGGGATTTATGCTTACCGGAGATGCCGCCTCGCTCATAGACCCTTTCAGTGGAGAAGGTATTGGCAATGCCATGCTTAGCGGCAAAATTGCCGCAGCACAGGCCGTTCGATGTTTTGAATCCGGAGACTTCTCTGCTCATTTTATGGAAGAATATGATAAGGCCGTATATGCAAAAATCTGGAGTGAGTTAAAGCTCAGCCATAACATGCAAAAGCTGGTCAATTTCCCCTCGTTGTTTAATTTTATTGCTCGAAAAGCCAACCGCAATTCTGCCATACAGACGATGCTTACGATGATGTTTGATGATCTCAATATCCGCAAGGAACTCAGTAAACCTTCTTTTTACTGGAAATTGGTAACCGGCTAATAATCGCAGAAATTATACCCGGCACTGTCAGCAAAAGCAAAGGAAATACCGGAACGGCAAATCGAGAAGCACCGGAACTACCTGTAAGCCCTGCGATATAAAAAACCAAACCTACAATAACCAGGCGGTTTTCCACGGGGATTTTCCGCCGAAAGGCAAAGACAAGTATCCCGGCAAACTTGATAAGATTGGCGAAAGCGACCAAAATCAATAATAAAACAATGCCTAATGGCTGTTTTTTCAGGTAAACAACGACACCCCGATATCCATCCTGGCTAAAAGCCGCCAAAAAACCCTGGTTATTGCCTTCCGGAATAATTCCCGCAAAAGAATACAGATCAAAACGTCCGGGGTCAATAAAAAAATTAACCATGCCCTTTAGATGAAATTGAATAAATGGCCATTTATGCTCCCGAATCACGGCGGTACATTCCTTTTCCAGCAGTTTCTGTCCGGAAGCATAATCCGGTTGCGCCAGGGAGCGGTATAAAATATTATCGGCTAATGTCAGCGCCGAATCCGCGCCATAAGTATGGATCAGCAGATTATAAGTTGTGTATTGCAGCAGGCTAAGATTCTGAATACTGGAAAAATGGAAATAACCGGTTCGCCGCTCATTGGCCTTCATATAACCCATCCATACCAATAATGGAATCAAAATCCATATCCAGCCCCAGTGCGAACGCCATTTAAAAATTAAAACCAAAATCACGAGCGTATGGGGAAAAATAAAAAGATACAGCACCGGTTTGGTCAGTGCCCCTGCCATAAATAAAAGAGTATAAATTCCCAGCCAAAACCAGGATTTTTCGCCGATTCCCCGGATAGCCGAAAAGACCATAGCCAGCAGAATGGTTTGAAAAAAAATTTCGGCCATGATCATATTCGCATAAATAAACTGTGCGGGGTATAGAAAAATAAAAGGCAGCATCCAATGGAAATGTTTTTCCGCCAGCCCGGTTGCCAAACCCAAACGGATCAGAAGAAAAAAATTGAAAAGACTCAACAGATTCTGCAATAAAATCATCCCCCACTCTCCCCCACCCGCCCCGAATACACCGGCCAGAAGCAGCGGATAAACCGGTGGGCGTTTGGTAAAATCGTCGTATCGAATCGGTTCAGTCAAGTCACCGCAATAAAAAGAGCCGGAGGTGAGAATATTGTGTGCTTCCGTTATATATTCCTCCGAATCAACGAGATGCAAATCAGGCGTTAGAACCTGCCAGATGAAAAAAAACAGGTGAACAGAAAAAACTCCTGCCCAGAAAAGCCCATACTTTCGTTTCATCCTCATCTTTCGCAGATTGATTGGAGGTTGATATTAAGCAAAATCCGACAAATTAGTATATTGCAGGTATTAGCAACCCCGTTATTCATACATGGTCCAATTTGGAAAGGATGAAAAAAGGGACTGGGAACTGACCCTTGAGACGAATACAATCCCGGCCTTTCGCCGGTTTCTTGCGATATACCCCGATAGCGTTTATGCTACGGAAAGCCTCCGCAGGATTAATTTCCTCAAAGAGGAGAAAATGTGGGAACAAACCCTCAAACAGAATGTACTATTTGCCTATGAAGCCTATTTGAAAGAGTATCCCTCCGGCATTTATGCTTCCGAAGCCGGCGAAAAAATCGAACAGTTTGAGGATCAACTCGCATGGGAAGAGGTTTGTAAAAAAAATACCGTTTCCGCTTATCTGGAATATAAAAGCAATTTTCCCGGCGGCACTTTTGTAAAAGAAGTCGAAAGAAAAATTACCGAACTAATCCGCAACAAATCGGCTACCCCCACCGGTGAAACAGCCCCACCCGTCGAAACACAAACGGTTCTGAGCGAAGAAACCGCCCTCGAAATAGCCACAAACGAAGACACGGTTTCGGCTTACAACCAGTTTTTAAAACAGTTTCCCGACGGAGAATATGCAGACCAGGTTCGAAACCGAATCAATCAGCTCGAACAACACCTCGCCAAACAATACCGGGCTATTGAAGAAGAACTCCAAGCCTGGGAATATGCAGACAAACAAGATTCCCTGCTCTCCTACCGTGATTTTATGAAACATTTCCCGGAAGGAAGGTTTGCACCCCTGGCTCGTCAACGGATTCAAAACCTTGAAAATAAACTCAAAAGCAAAGTTGTCACCAAACCTTCGGAAACCCTTATTTCTATTGAAAAACCCCGGCATGTCAAAGTAAATAAGGGTGACGTTCTTAATCGGGATCAAATGGAAAGAGACCAACAGGGTTTTCGACTGGCAGTAATGTGGGGGGTAGGGTTTGGGTTTTTATCCCTCGCAGCGCGGTTGCTTACACCCGGTTTTTTCCCCCTAAGCATGATTGCTGCCCTCTTAACCGGAGGATATTTTGTTTATCAACGAGATAAACACCTTACCAATAAAGAGAAGTATATTTATCTGACCGGTGCGGGATTAGTTGTATTTTGGGTTTTTATGGAGTTTTTCCAAATGATTACCAAAAATTTTCCCGTTACCATTA
Organism: Bacteroidia bacterium; assembly: GCA_033764335.1. Classification (GTDB taxonomy): domain Bacteria; phylum Bacteroidota; class Bacteroidia; order J057; family J057; genus JAGQVA01. The sequence continues at coordinate 35,070 of JANRJC010000003.1, forward strand.
TTTTCAGTGGAATATTTGCCATATTGGTTGTGATCGTTCTCAGACACTACTTCCATAAATATCAGAAACACGAAGGGTAAATCAGGAATCATGGATTTTATCAATAACCCTCCTCAAATACTGATCAGTGCAGGATATATTCTGCTATATCTGGTTATGTTTTTCTTTTCAAAATGGCTGAAAGGAATGTTTTCCACATATAACCTCGATGAGCAGCTCACCCAGTATGACAACAACGCAGTGTCGGTCAGCGTTGCTGGTTATTTCATTGGGGTAACTACCATTTTCATTGGTGCAATCGGAGGTGATTCTGGCCAATCCGTGGGCATGGAGTTTTTAACCGTAACCGGTTATTGCCTCGGAGGTATATTTCTTCTCCACCTTTCACGGGTTATCAACCGCAAGTTGATTTTGAACAAATTTTCCGTGGATAAAGAAATCATCAATGACCAGAATGCGGGAACCGGAGTGGTTGAAGCGGCAACTTATATAGCCTCCGGGCTTATTATTGCAGGCTCGATCTATGGTGAAGGGGGCGGCCCCTGGGTGACGCTGGTTTTTTACGCCATCGGGCAGGTATGCATGGTGCTCTTTTCTTTGTTGTATGTCCAACTGACGCCCTATTCGGTTCACGACGAAATCGAAAAGGACAACACTGCCGCCGGACTGGGATTTGCCGGAGGGCTAATTTCGATTGGCATCATCGTTATGCACGCTGTATCGGGTGTATTTAATGGCTGGAAAGAGGATTTGATCTCCCTTGGGAAAGACATCCTGATCGTTTTTGTCTATCTGATTGTGGTCAGAATTGTCTTTGATCGTTTTGTATTGCGCAATTCTAACCTAACCACCGAAATCGCCAAAGACCGGAATATAGGTGCCGGACTGCTGGAAATGATTGTAGCAATTTGTTTTTCAGCGGTGTTGTATTTTGTCATATAAACTTTCCAGTTTTCCTACCGCCCAATTACCTAACGGAAAATAAAACCCGAAAAAAATTGCCATACCCAGACTAAAATTCCGGATGCCAAAGACTTTGTCCAGAATGTTATCGGGATAAGCATACGAGGTTTCCAACCAATAACCCCCAAATTCCAGCAAAGCCATTGCTACCAGGCCGTATGCATATTGTTCGTACCATTTTAAATCCCTGACCAGCAGAGAAATGGGAATCATATACAAAATATAACAAGTGATCACCTGCCACCACCAGGTAAACCGGGCAATAGCCGTAATCTGACCGATATAGTTCATCATTATTCCCCAGCAAAAGTACAGGACGACATAGATTATCAAGGTTTTTCGGGAAACCTGTAACCGTGTTTTTAGTTGTTCAATGGTGTTTTTCATTCTTAAGAGTAAAGACATAACTGACAAAATTGCCGTGATGGCTGAGGGAAAGGTCAAATATTTCCCGAAAACCTCGAATATACAACAGGGGAATTCCTTCGGGAGATTTTTCCAACCGAATATCTTCTTTCCTGCAAAGAGGAAAAACTTCACACACCCGTTCAACCAATTTTTCCCGCACAAAAGCCGAAGGATCTTCAGTGGGGGAACACCGGTTTACTCCCGTAAAATTTGAAAAAGAAGGTTCGGACGAAGCATAAGCCACCACATAATCTGCGCAGACTTCGGCACGGGCAAATACGGAACCGGAAGGCGTTTTGATATTATACATCCCGGTTTCTGGCAGGGGTGAAACCACAAATTTTTGCGGCGCAAAAAGGCGTTTATGGCTTTGTTTGAACCAGACCTTATAAGCACTTTCCTTTAGCGCCCATAGCAGCCAACGCAGTCTGCCCGGAGTTTCATCGGCAAAAAGTAGCCTTTGTTCCGAAGGGTGATAAACCTTATCAAGGTATCGGGGGCGGGGGAAAAAATCGGAAGCGCCCGCCGTGGACAAACAAACGATGTCGTTGCCGATCATGTTTTTGCGTTTACCCGCTCCGCGATAATTCTGACAGCCTCCTTAACGGTCAACATTTTTTCAGCGGCTTCATCGTCTATTTCGATATTAAACACCTCTTCTGCATCAAGGATAATATCCACGAGGTGGGCAGAATTAATTTTAAGGTCTTTCAGCAAATCTGTATCTCCGTTGATATTTTCGAGGAGAGATTTGTCGTCCACGTAAGGTCGGACAATGCTTCGAAGTTTTTCGGTAATTTCGGCGATTTCCATAGGCGTTAGTTGTTTTCCCAGCGTTTAAAAATAATGCATGTATTGACATCGCCAAAGCCAAAACTGGACTTAGCGATAATGTTAAAATCGGTTTTAGTGACTAATTGCTGCGGAATTTTATCCGCATCCACGATTTGGGCGATTTCCGGATGGATGTCTTCACTATTAAGAGAGGCGTGAAAAAAGCCCTTTTCAAGCTGAAGCAGAGCGGCTACACTTTCAATTGCCCCGGCAGCGCTGAGGCAATGTCCGATCATGGATTTAAGAGAATGGATATAGGGGAAATTTTTACCTTTTCGTTTCAACGCCTTTGCCCAGTTGGTGATTTCCTGAGGGTCCGCCATGGTGGAAGTCAGGTGTCCGGAGATGGCGTCAATTTCATCCGCTGAAATTTTGCAAAAGTCCAAAGCTCCCTGTATGCAACGCTGCACGCCTTCGCCGTTGGGAGCCGTCATCGAGCCGCTGCCCCGCTGTCCCCCGGAATTAATATTTCCGCCGAGGATTTCACCATAGATTTTTGCACCACGCTCAAGGGCCGTTTCCAGGGATTCTATCACCAATGCTCCGGCGCCGCCTCCGGGCACAAATCCCGAAGCCGAAGCGCTCATCGGGCGGGAACCTGCCTCCGGCTGATCGTTATATTTTCGGGTAAGCACCCGCATTGAATCAAAACCTCCCCACACAAAAGGATCCGGGCTTTCGCAACTTCCCACAATCATTCTTCTTGCCAACCCGCTCCTAATTCTCTCATAACCATTTAAAATCGCCTCCGTCCCCGTTGCACACGCCGAAGCATTGGTAGTAACCTGGTTTCCCAAGCCCAGTATTCCGCCCAAATGGGCGCTTACTCCGCTGATCATGCCCTGATCCACGGCTCCGCTTCCCAGCCGCCGTACATTTCCCTCGTTTATCAGATACAGGTTTCGTTTGATAATTTCTCCCGCTGCCTGTCCCGTACCCATAATGCACCCCGTGTCCCAGTCCGGTAGCGTATCTTTGTCTGCCGGAATTTTAAACCCCGCATGCTCCCAGGCTTCCAGACCTGCCAGCGTACCGAAAATAATGCTTTCACTTCGCAACATTTTCACTTGCACGGGAGAGAAATATTTTTCCTTAAGTGTATCCGAAACTTCGGGCTTACCCCCGATCTGACAGGCAAAGTTTTTTTCCGCCAGTTCTTCCAAAAACCGAATACCGGATTTCCCCTGCCGAAGGGCTAACTCGAAGGCGGGCAACCCTATTGCATTGGGAGAAATCACTCCCAAACCCGTTACGACTACCCGTATTTCGTTGTTGGGCATAATCAAAAATTAATTTTCTCCTTCAGGATCATTCCGGAAAGTATTCCACGGCAGACTTCTATTCCTTCGACATTAAACATTTGGGTTTTTACTTTGAGTTTCCCCAGCCGGAAATAAATTTTTTCAGACTTGACGGTTACAGTTTCTCCCGGTAAGACGATACGGAGAAAATCCACCTCTGAAGAAGTAAAAACAAACGTCGGAGTGGTGCGCAAATTTTCGTTTCGCTCCTCAATATCTTTCCCAAAAAGATAAATCCCCAAAGCTACAAGACCGATTTGTGCCATTGTTTCGGTCAGAATAACACCCGGTGTCAACGGTTTTGCCGGGAAATGGCCCCGGTAAAAAAACTCGTCCTCCCGATAAGTATAAAATCCGATGACGTTATCCTCACTGATTTCGGTAATTCCGTCCACAAACCGAAAAGGAGGTTGTTGAGGAATCCATTTCAATATGTTTTCTGACAAGGGGTGCATAATTATAGAAGTTTTTCTCCGCCGTCAACCGGTATGATGGCTCCATTAATCCAGGCGGCTTCGTCGAGACATAAGAGATAGACGACATCGGCGACATCTTCCGGGCGGGTCAGCCGACGGAAAGGGTTTCGAGATTCGGTTTTTTTGCGAAGGTCTTCGTTTCCCGGGATCATTCGCAGCGAAGGGGTATCCGTAATTCCCGCCTGAATCAGATTGGTACGTATGCCTAACGGCGCAAATTCCACGGCCATGGAACGCATCAGCGATTCGAGGGTAACTTTTGCCGCAGAAACCGCCGCATAACCCGGCCAAACGCGCTGATTGCCTTCGCTGGTAAAACCCAACACCCGCGCATCGGGAGCAAACAAAGACAGCGAAATACATTTTCGCGTCCAAGTAAGAAGACTCACCGCCATGGCATAAATCGTCTGGCGAAAGTCGTCTTCCGAGAGGGTTGCGTTTTTTTCAGACGAAAGGGCAGCAAGCGGATTGAGGTTTCCCCGCGACAGCGAGTGCAGGAGTAGCCGGATTTTTTCACCGGGAGCGAAGTGGTGACCGATTTCACTCATTACTTTTTCCATACCTTCTTCCTGAAGGGCATTTACGTTTAGGGAAATAAATTTTACCCCTGTTTTGCGTATTGTGGCAAAACTTTCCTCAATCGTCAGCAAGGCTGACCGCCGATCGCGATAAACCACGCAGATGTTCATGCCTTCTTTTGCAAGTTTCTGCGCGGTCGCAAACCCCATTCCACTCGACCCGCCCAGTATTAAAGCCCAAAATCCGGTATTTTCGAAAGGTGTTTTCTTCATACGTTTATTTCCATTGCAATAATACACGCTGAGCCGAAAAACCCGGACCAAAACTCAACATCAGGCCGTATTCTCCGGCGGAAATTTCTTTTCGAAGAAATCGTTCCAGCACATACAAAACCGTGGCACTCGACATATTTCCGTAATCGCGTAAAACGGCTTTCGTATCATCAATATTTTTTCCGAGGTTGCCCAGCAAAGCTTCTACCATCCGAATGATTTTCTTTCCCCCAGGATGAAAAATAAGATGCTGGATGTCTTCGACTGAAAGACCGTTTTTTTCCAGAAAGGGGAAAAGGATTTCCTCAAAATGCGCCTCAATACGTTCCGGAACCGAAGGATCAAGCACCATGTGAAACCCGGTGTTCCGAACATCATAACCCATCATATCTATAGCGTCGAAAAAATGGTACATTTCTCCGTCCATAATCACCGGGCGCACTTCTTCGGTAGGTCCCAGAATTGTGCAGGCCACTCCGTCGCCAAAAATTGCTGCACATACGATATTGGTCATCGAAAAATCTTCCCGCACCACTGCACAGGAAGGAAATTCGGCGGCGAGAATGGCTACCCGTTTGCCGGGGTTGGCTTTGAGCAGGTTGTGTGCATAAATCAAGGCCGAAGTGCCCGCCGCACACCCCATTTCCGTCACCGGGAGTCTCACGATATCTTTACGCATATTCAGCCGGTTGATCAGGTATGCGTCCACAGAGGGAATCATAAAACCGGTGCAACTAGTAGAAATGATGAAATCAATGTCCTCAGGGTTGAGTTGCGACTTCTCCAATGCGGCAGTAAGCGCCTGTTCTCCCAGTGCTATGGCCTGCTGCATATAGATTTTATTTCGCTCTTCAAAGGTATCTCCGGTAAGCATACTGACAGCATTTCGCACAATATACCGACGATCCACTTCTGCATATTTGAAGATTCTTTGAGCTTTTTTTCGCTCACGTTCAGGCAGGTTGCTCACCCATAAGTCCACGTAAGCGAGGCTTTCTTCCTGTGTGATTGACAACGCCGGCAAAGCTGTAGCCGTAGCGATAATTTTTGATTGCATGAAACTGCTTTAGAAATTTTTTGATAGAAGCTGGTGAGAGTTGCAGGTGAAATTTACATTATCAACTCCTATAAAACACCAACTGATAGCGAAATGCCCATTTCCAGCGGATACTCCAGGCTTTAGGATTTAGAACCTTCATCCAGTCGTCCAGTTCTTTTCGGGTAAAACCTCTCATAATTGAAATCAGACCGTCATGCCGAACTACAAACGGCGCGCGTAATACCCCGGTCAATATCCGAAAAAGAAAAAAAGGAAGCCAGTGTCGCTGAAGGTCATTGACGATTACCGCCGAGCGGGAGATGCGAAGTAAATGTCGAAATATCTGGGGAAGTTGAGTGTCGGAAAAATGATGTAAAAACAAACTACAAATGACGATATCATAACTCCGATCGGGCATATCTTCCGAAAAAGAATCTGCCTGGAGGAAGGTTATTTCGGGATAATCCGAAGATTTTTCCCTCGCATAAAGGATGCAGGTTTCGTTTATGTCAATCCCATAAAGTCTCACCGAAACCCCTTCCTTGGCTGCCCATTTTGCAATTACCCGGAGAATATCACCTCCACCGCAACCCAAATCGGCAATGTTTACCGGGCGATTGTGGATTTTTTTTAGGGCTTTTTTTATCCCGTCCAAGACAACCCCACGTCCCCCCAAAAGGCGATTTATGGTATCCAGATTGTCCAACTCCGCACGCAGGATATCCCCTGTGAGGTCATGGTCATCCATGATTTCGGAGAGGTTTGTCCGGAATTTAAACCCGGGCCGGATGTCCGAAATTTTCGCTGACATTGTTTTCATTACCAAAGGGTTTTCCATGTGTCTGTCTGACAATTGTACAAAGTAACTGAGGCTGATGACCCAAAAAACGAACGGACTGATTGGTAAGGAAGGTATTTCCAAAAACGGACTGAATCTTCCGGCCCAACCATAAACGAGTCCGGAATTCTGTTTTCCATTCCGAAGTATATCCTCTCACCATTTCGTTTCGGTCAATCTCACCTTTTACAAATTTTTCCACCCAGGGCGCGACCATCCATCCGGAACGAACCGCCATGGCCATCCCATTTCCACAAAGAGGGGTAATCATGCCCGCCGCATCCCCAATCATCAAAATCTGCCCGGCAACCAGCGATTTGCGGGCAAAAGAGATTTCGTTAATGGTCACCGGTTTGGCAAACAATTTTTCCCCTTTTGTAAAAACTTCGCGCAAAAAGGGATTTTTTCCAAGAATATCCCTCTCTGTCCCCACCATTCCGCCTGCCGCCTTAAAAAGAGAACGTTCGATCATGTAACAAACATTGGTGCGGTTTTCTTCTACCTTCGATACGCCACAATAACCACCGTGGAAGGTATGAAGTTCGACCAAATCATCGGCGACGTCCCAGTCCATGTGGTATTTCACCCCGAGGTAGGGTGATTTTTTCCGAAAAAAAGACCGATCCAATACCCGGTCGAGACCGGAACGTTTGCCAAATGCGCCCAATACCACCGATGTTTTTAGCTTTTTGCCGGTGCGTGCCTCCACTTCAAATGTTTTTCCGTCAAAATTAACCGCACTGACCTCGGTTCCGGAGAGAAATTCCACTCCAAGCGAAAGCCCTTTTTTCATTAAAGCATAATCCAGCGTATAACGGCTGATGCCAAAACCGCCAAGAGGAAGCGGCGTATCGGCGACAAAACCATCCGGAGAGGTGAGTCGAAAACGGCTGATCGAGACAGCACCCGATAAAAAAGGGTCCACCCCGATTCGCTGAAGAAGGGGCAAAACCTCATTAGAGATATACTCACCGCAAACGCGGTGGAAAGGCCAGCTTTTTTTCTCAATCAGAGTAACGGAAAGCCCCTTCTCTCGAAGGAGAATGGCACTCACAAGGCCGGAAAGGCCGCCGCCAATGATGATTACCGAAGGGTTCAATTTGGGCAATTTTTTCGAAGATACGGGCTATCTGTGGTAAAACAATTCTTCCTTTATAAAGGTTTAATAATAATGTTGTAACTTTGTATTTTCCCTAATTGAAAAATCACCCATGATCTATACTGAAATCACTCCCAATCCTTCTTCCCTTAAATTTGTGGTGGAATGGACGCTTTTACAAAATGGATCTGCCGATTTTCCGGACGTATCGGCAACGGAAGATGCGCCGATTGCCCGCAAACTTTTCGATTTCAAGTTTGTCGAGCGGGTTTTTGTCGGTAGTAATTTTATCACTATTACCAAAAGCGCTGACTTTCAGTGGGAAGAATTAATTCCGGTAATCAAAGATTTCCTAAAGGCTTTTTTTGCGCAGGGACTCGCCCCGCTTACCGGAAAATATGAGGAAATGATGATACCCGTAGTTGATCCTGACGACGACGAGGTCACCGCAAAAATCAAATCTTACCTGGAAAGTCACGTCCGCCCGGCCGTTGCCACGGACGGTGGAGACATTATTTTCGATTCTTTTGACGAAGGAATCCTCAAACTTCGCCTCCAGGGCAGTTGTTCCGGATGTCCTTCATCCACCCTTACACTTAAAAAAGGGATTGAAGGATTGATGACTCGAATGGTACCCGAAGTCAAATCCGTAGAAGCCGTATAAGGCAACCGAATGGAAGGTATCTGCGAAACAGGGATAAACTGTTTGATTACTGATTCCAGGCTGTCGCCCAGAAAACTACAGTCTTTCAAATCTTTTAAAAAGCGATAGACGTTTCGCTGAAGGGCACTGTCTGAAGGAGAGGCGCGCATAATCGAACTGAGCGTATCTTTAAAGGATTTCGGGCCGTTGATTTTGCTGATAAACGCCCGCAGACTCTGTCTTACCTTTGCAGGATCTCCTCCCTGAATAATCGCCGCAATGGTATCCTGAAGAAAAGCACAGTTATTCAGGGTTGTAAATACTTTATCCATCGAATCGGCAATGATCTGTGTGCTATCAACACCCGCAACGGGTGGTTTGGGGCTGGAAGCCGGAGGCATATCTCCGGGAAGCGTTACAAAAAAGCCCATAGATTTGCCAATTCCTCGAATATAGTCAGTTGCCAACTGATCGGTTTCGGCCAACAACCCAGCCTCTAAAGCCTTGTTTTTCACCATCTCCTCCGTTTCGGCCAGTGCATCTTTCATTTGCTGATATACCTCATAATACAGGCCTTCTTCTTCTTTGGAAAAAAGGCCTTTTTGTTTTCCGCCTGTCTGGAATCGTTTGGTGTCGGAAAGGTTAATGACGACCGAATCCATTTGGGCAACCGGCATCCGATTGACGACCATAACCACAGAGTCTCCTCCATTGCGCCGGGTAAGGTGCTGAGTATCAAAATCCAGTTCTTTCAGATCCACCATACCGGTAACTTCAGCAGACACGACAAACAGCAATTTGGGCAACGGCTCTCCTTTTCTTTTTAATAATTCGCCTTCGGCTTCAGAAAGGTTGAGCTTCCGTTTTTCGAGGTCTCCACGTGCATCCAGCACGTCTTTTTCGGCCTGCTGATACGCCTTAATCGCTTTTTCCTTAACTTTTTTCAAATCCTTGCGAAACTCATCGGACTGCTTTTGCATTTCCTGAAGAATACTCTTTTTGGCTTCCAGATTTTCCTGCAACCGTTGCCGGCGAATTTTGATTTGGTTGATCATCCGCTCTTCACTCTCTTTCATTTCACGCTTTTTGGCATCCATGATGTCATTTGCCTGGCGTCGGCGCTCCCGGGGAGTATTGTTTCTTTTTCGAATAATATCCTCCTGGTTGTAGAGATTCTCCGCAGCTTTATAAACACGAAACAGATTTGCGACCTCCGGGCCATACCAGTTGGCGGTTGAGTCTAATTTCCAACGGATTTTATCGAAAGGGTTCACTACCGGAAGATCAAAATGTTCCAGTGTGTCGCGGGCGGCAAAATAGGCGTCTTCAAATTTTTTCAGATTGGCGTCCGCCGAATTATACCGGATAATTGCCGATTCCATCGCGGCCTTCAGGCTGTCACGAAGGATTTCTTTTACAATGACAATTCTTTCGGCTTCGCTTACCTGTTCTTTTGCTTTTTCGACGAGTTGTTGCATGCGGTCGGATGTGCCAATAGCGACAATTTCCTCATAGTAATAAGTCACGAGCCGGAGTTGTTCAACGTATTCTATTTTCTGAAAAAGCGAAGTTACTTGTACCTGTTCTTTAGTTTTGGTAAAAAACTTCGACCGTACGAAGAAAAAAACGGCGACACCCAGGATGACAATCAGGAGATTGCGGACACCCACCCAGCGGAAAAAATTTATGACCGATAAAAAAATTCCCATATACTGATTTTTATCTTCCGGTAACCGATTTTACGTTGCGAAGAAGTTTGAAATATTGATTTTCCAGGGACTTTCGTTTTCCCGGGTCGGAAATGGTGAAAATTTGCTGGTACATTTTTTCCAGGCTATCGGGAACCGTTTCGGTCCGGCCCGTTTCCGCAAATTCTACCCGATAACCGAGGTTATTGACCATGTTGCTCAGGTATTCTTCCGCTTTGTCCTCGGTATCTTCGAGGATACCATTGATAATGGCGCGGCGATGCACATCTATTCTTGCGCTGTCCAGGGAAGTGCGGATTTTGTCATAAGCTTCCAAATAGGTGGATTTGGAGTCAAAATTCTCCTTTAGCTGCGCCCAGAAAGATCGTTGAAAGGTGTATTCTTTTGTATTCTGGATACTAATAATGGTCTGAGAAATTTCGGGTTCGGGCAGGGTAATCATAATCAGACTATCGGTACCAATATCATAACGGAGTTTACTGAGGTCTATATATCCTCGCACTTCCGCAGGAGCGACAATCAGGAATTGGAGTTTCTCCTTATTGCCTTTGGTGATGGGAATAATGGTCTCATACCGGTGTTTTACCAGTGTGAGTTCTTTGATTTTTTTGATTGCCTCCACTTTGGCATAAGCCGGATCCACTTTTTTAGCGGTAAAAAGCGGTTTAAGTAAAAAAAATCCTCCGATAATTACCCCTAAAAGGATAACGCCCAGAACAATACTGGATCCCAGGTTTTCATCATCGTCTTCATTTCTTCCCTCAGCCGTAGGTAGCGGACGGATCGAAAGCAGATTTTTAATCTGTTGAAGCAGATTTGTCTGTGTCTGTTCGTTTACTTCTTCCTCATCATGCCCTGGAGGAGGAGGAGGAGGCGTATCCCCCGGAACAGACCTTGACTTACCTCCCTGACTAAAGAATGGTTTTTTTGCCATCTAAAATGATTATAGGGAGGATAATATACAAAGATTCGGAAATATCTCAATAAAGTTGTCCTTCTTCGGCTTTAACTTCTACATTTTGAAGAAAAGTGTCGAGGGCAAATATGAGGTTTTCGCCTACTTTTGTATCGAGCAAATAGACAGTTTTCAACGAAGGCATCTGCGATAATTTCAACACATCCGAATCGCTGACGTCGGTGTGAGAAAGGTTAAGGGTTTCGAGATTGGGCAAATCCATCAGCCAGGTCAATCCTTCTCCTTTGACACAAGTACCGGTGAGAATCAGTGTTTTGAGGTTTTCCATTCGCCCGAGGTAATAAAGTCCCTCGTCGGTAATTTCTGCGGAAACCAGGGAAATGCGCGAAAAGGCTTCGGCATAAGGCTGAAGTTCGGCGAGCATGTTATCGGTTATTTTTTCCGGAGGAATTTTCATCGAAAGGGAAAAATGAAGACTATCATCGGGATCAGGGACAAGAACAAACCCATATTTGTCTGCAATCGGCTGAATTTTTTTCCGCAGTTTGTCTCGTTCTTCCTTTTTTTCCAATTGTAAAACCTGTGCTTTCCCGATTTCCGGCAATAATTTTTCGACGGCGAGAGCGATTTCCGTGCCGGTTGTCAATGTTCCGAGTTTTTGTTCGGAATTGGCACCACTTTCTATCCACCATTTCAGCAGGGTCATTTCCGATTCGGTCATCTGAGGTTTTCCGGCTGGCGGCATGTGGTCGTCTTCGGATTCGGGTAAAGAAATGCGTGCCAATAATTCGCTTTTATCAGGGTCGCCCGGAACAATTAGGGGTTTTTCGCTGTCCCCGCCCTCCTGAATGGCTTCCAGCGTGGACATAATCAGCCCGCCTTTTTTCTTGTTTTTATTATGGCAACTGATACATTTTACCTCAAACACCGGCTGGATAATGTCTTGGTAAACCAACAATTCTTCCCGGGGTTTCTGCACAATAGGGGCAGTAGGTTTAAAGAAGGGAAACACTTCGCTCAGGTAATCCTCTCCATGCGTCAGGCTACCGCCTAAATGGCCGGTATAAATCAGCCATCCATTTGCCAACACCAACCCTAAAATATACAACCGAAAAAAAATCTGCCGGGAAGCGTCCTGGCTTTGGCGCAAAAGAAGAGCTGCGACCAATAAAAGTATTACCACTCCTACCCCACCCCATAGGTGATTATTGACCAGTTCTCCTTCATAATCGCCAGTGGCATAAAGAAAATAACCCGCAAGAACAGCCCCCAGTCCCGAAACAACGGCAAGCGCCAGTATCCATGGGCGATAGGTTTTCAGAGAATCATTTTTCCCAAAAAAGATTAGCCCCTCCATAGCCAGTGGGATAAGAATTAGCACAATGGGAAAATGTACAATCAGCGGATGAAATCGTCCGATGAAGGCCGCCAACCCCTCCGAGGGGAGGTCATGGGGTAAAAAGGGAATAGCAACTGCGAGGATAGCAGAAATAAGCCCTCCGGGGAAAAGGAAACGCCGGAAATTAACCATAAAGTTCGCATAGTTCTCCTGTGGCATCGGCAAAACTTTCGGTTTCCATGCCCAGAACATTCATCATTGTAAGGTAAAGGTTTGCTAAAGGTGTTTTTTCGGGGAAATTGATATTTCTTCCAGTTTTGAGGGCACCACCCCCACTGCCTGCGATCACGATGGGCAGGTTGACGGGTGAATGACGATTTCCGTCACGCAACCCTGCGCCAAATAAAACCATTGAATGATCCAACAACGTCCCATCTCCCTCCGGAATGGCTTTTAGCCGCTCCAGTAAATAGCCATACTGCTCAATATGCCACCGGGTGATAATTTCGTACTGCTTCATCATTTCGGGGATATTCCCGTGGTGAGAGATCGAATGGTGATTGCCATTTACTCCGGGTAAAAAGGAAAAATTGCGGGTGCTCACAGAGTTACCAAACATAAAAGTTGATACCCGTGAAATATCACTCCAGAATGCAAGGACAATAATATCCAGCAACAGCCGGGTTTTTTCGGTAATATCAATGCCTTCAGTCAGCTCGATATAATCTTCGATCCGCTCATCCATACGAAGGATTTCCTGCTTTACTTCTTTGGGAAGCCGGGCTTCAAAATCCCGAAGATCGGGTGTATTTTCGATCCGAAGTTCTATCGCACGAATGGCCTCCATGTACTCGGAGAGTTTATTCTGATCCGATGCCCCGAGGTTTCTTTTTACCGAGGCAGCATCTTCTTTTACAATGTCCAGCACACTTCTTTTCCAGGGGCTTTCCACTTTCGGAGGTTTGCCCGGTACAAGGTTTCTGAATAAACGGTCAAATGCCTGTCGTGGCTCAATTTCGCGGGGATTGGGTTGGGTGGCGCTTCTCCACGAAATCGCCGAACCGTACAAACGGGTAAACCCGACATTCACATCCACCCCACTTTTAAACCCGTCCAATGCATATTCGAGGGAAGGAAATGCCGTATCTTTACCAATATGACCTGCCATTAGCTGATCCGCCGAAGTCCCTCCGGCGTTGACATCCGAACCGGTAGTTTTTTGTATCTTCTGACAGGTGAGGAAATTGGCAGTTTTGGTATAATGCCCGTCCTGTTTGGTGTCCGAATTTCGATTATACAAATTCCCTAAGACCAGCAGATCATCTTTCACCGGTGCAAGAGGTTGAAGGATCGGAGAGAGTTTAAAATTCCTCCCCACACCTTCCGGGGACCAAAGATCCGGGTGAACACCATTAGGCAAATACAAAAATGCCGTGCGCAGGGGGCGTTGCTTTTCGAAAAAAGACTTTGCACTAAGAGTAGAAGGAATCATCGCTTCGAGAAAAGGCAAGGCAATGCAAACGCCTACACCTTTCAACATTCTGCGTCGGGAAATATGCCACGATTTGCTGCTCATAGTTATTCTTCGGTTACGATGGGGTCAGAAATTTTATAGCGGAAAGGAAAACTCAATACTAGTTCACGAATAAATATTGTGGTATCAAAATTGGTCTCAATCAGGGTTTTAGTCAAATGGTCAAGGGTGCGTTTGTCCTTAAACTGAATGGGCCTGCCCAACGAAAAGGAAATCATTTTTTCGGATAGGTTTCGGGCGAATAATTCCCGATCCTTTAACAGGATTTTTTTCAGTTCTACGGGGCCTTCAAATTTTTCACCGGTTTTCAGCACACCGGTAACATCAATCTCACCGGTTACATAATTGTCGCGCCACCGGCCAATGGGGTCGTAATTTTCCAATCCGAAACCCAACGGATCCATTTCCTGATGACAGGAACTACATGCAGGATTGGCACTGTGTAAAGCCATTAATTGCCTGACCGTCAGTTCGTCTCCTGCTTTTTTTGCGGCCTCCAATTCCGGTACATTGGGTGGTGGTGGTTTGGCAGGAGTGCCGAGTATCTGCTCAAGAATCCATTTGCCTCTGAGTACCGGACTTGTACGGTGAGGCAGAGAGGTAGTGGTAAGCACCGCCGCCATTCCGGTCAGTCCGCCACGGGTGCGGTCCGAAAGTGTCACCTTGCGCATTTCCTCGCCTTTTACACCATCAATGCAGTAATGTTCGGCGAGTTGTTCATTCAAAAAAGTATAATCACTGTCGAGGAGGTCGAGAAAATTTTTGCTTTCGGACAATACATAATGAAAATACAAGGCAACCTCTTTATTCATTACTTCACGCAATACCGGATCAAATTCCGGAAACATATTCGGATCCATGCTAAAAGAAGGGTCTTCGAGACGGCTGGTTTCCAGCCATTGAGTGGAAAAACTCTCCGACATCCGAAAAGATTTGGGGTCGCGGAGCATACGCATTACCTGACCGGTAAGCACTTCCGGGTCGTGAAGATTCTGGCGGTAGGCTACTTCGAGAAGGGTTTCATCCGGGAGGCTTGACCATAAAAAAGACGATAGCCGCGTGGCAAGTTCGAAATTGGTAATTTCATAAGGCCCTTTCACCAGCGGGTCAGTTTCCGTCCGTAGCAAAAACTGATGGGAAATCAGGATCATTTTCAGCGTCTCCTTCACGGCGGTTTCGTAGGCATTTTCAGTCGCCGAACCGTAAACTTCCCGAAAAAAAGAAATCAACCGATTCTCCTCCTCTACGGTAAGAAACCGTCGAAAAGCGCGCGTGGCAAAAGGGATGACTACATCCCGTGCAGCCTCCACCGCAGGTCGGTCTCGGATATCCTCTCCCGACCACATCTTCACCCACCACGATCTGATTCCATGACCTGCGGGATAATGAAAAACGGGAACGATTTCTCTCCAACGGGTTTCGTCTTTATACAATTTTTCAATTGCCAGGTCGGCAGCGTCGTAATACTTCTCCATCAGAAGAGTATTAATAAATAGCGTTCCCCCCTGATTGTCAAACCCGCCTCCGCCGGAAGGGTCGGTCGGGAAGATAGAATCCACCGGAATTTTAATCCCTAAAAGATCGTAGATCGAAAATTTATACTCCCGGTTGCTCAGGCGGCGAGGGGGAATCAGGCCCGGGTCGGCATCATTGAGTGCTTCCTCCAGATACCGGTTTATATAAATAATGAGCGTATCCTTTTCACTTTGCGACAGCCGGGGTTTATTTTTCGGGGGCATCTGCCCGGTTTCCACTTCCTCAATCAGTTTTGTAAACATATTGCCGTTGCGCACGACCTGATGCACCCATACATAATCCTCAAAATTGATTCCCGCTTTCTGATCGAGCGCATTATGGCAGCTCTGGCAATGTTTTATCATGATGGGTTTTACCACTCGGCGAAACCGGCGGTCTTCTTCGGTATCTGCTTTGATAATAAGAAAGGCAGAAAAAGTCAGTACCGAAAAAACAAAACAATTTTTGAGCAAAGACTGGGGGAACATATTTATATGGGTTTTCCTGCAATTTTGAGAGATTCAATATACTGATTTTCTGCGAATTATACCTTATGCGCAAACCTTTTCATTCAATAAAAGGGGAAATTTGTATTATTAGCGCAAAAATAGCCTCATGTATATGCCCGTATTCGACCTCTTTCCCGCAGAACGCAAACAGTTAATGGACGTGGTTCTTCAACGATTGGAAGCCTATTATGCTCATACCCAAAATTTTGCTGTGACGCCGGTTCTTGATCCGGAAGAAATCAGAAAAAACGCCCGGCAGTTTGATTTTTCTCAACCGGAAAATCCCGAACCGGCATTACATAAAATACTCGACGCTCTCGAAAAATTCACCGTCCATACGCCTCATCCATCTTATTTTGGGTTGTTTAACCCTCGCGCCAATTTTGCAGGCATCATGGCCGACCTTATATCGGCGGTGTTTAATATCCAGATGGCGGCATGGTCTCATGCCCCTTTTGCTGTGGAGGTCGAAAATTACCTTATTCAGGTTTTCGGAGAAAAATTCGGTTATGACCCCGGCAACATTGATGGAGTATTTGCCACCGGAGGTGCAGAAGCCAACCTGACCGCCGTATTGTGTGCCTTAAATTTTCATCTTCCTTCTTTTGCATCCGAGGGTCTCGTCGGTCTGACCACCCAACCCGTGATGTATGGTTCGGCAGAAGCCCACCATTCGCTGGTGAAAGCGGCACGCACCGTAGGTTTGGGGTATCATTCGGTGCGAAACATTCCCACTCGGGAAAATCACCGGATGGATACTGCCTTTCTGGAAAAATCTATCCAAGACGACCTGAATAAGGGGTTTTCCCCCTTTATGGTTACAGGGACAGCGGGAACAACCGGGCCGGGAGCCATAGACGATCTGCAAGTGATTGCGGCTATTTGCCAAAAATACAACCTTTGGTTTCACGTGGACGCAGCCTATGGAGGTGCGGTGGTCCTGCATCCGGAGTTTCGCGATTGGATCGGCGGAATTGAAAGTAGCGATTCGATCACCTTTGATGTCCATAAGTGGCTTTCCGTACCAATGGCCTGCAGCATGTTTATTACCCGCCACACTGATATTCTGCACAAAACCTTTTCCATTCACACCGGATACATGCCACGGGATGCAAAAAACCTTTCGGTTACGGATCCCTTCACACATTCCATTCAGTGGTCGCGAAGATTTATTGGCTTTAAACTCTATTTATCGCTGGTAATATTTGGGTGGGAAGGTTATAAAAGAATCATTAAACATCAGGTGGATATGGGAAATCTGTTGAAAAAACAGCTAGCCGATTCCAACTGGTCCATTGAAAACGATTCCCTTCTGCCGATTGTCTGTTTTACCGATCCGAAATTGGGAAAAAACGATACATTCGCTTCTGCTCTCTGTGAAGCCGTCGTCAAGTCCGGAAAAGCCTGGATTTCGGTTTATCCGGTAAAAGGGGTTTCAACGCTCAGAGCCTGTATTACCAACTATGCGACAACCGAAAAAGAAATCACAGAGCTTGTTTTTTTATTGAATATATTCAGAGAAAAGTTTTCTTTGGGTAAATAAACCGAGAAAGTTATTCAACTAACCACTATGCAGATTTCTATTCACAACTGGATGCGGGCCGAATCACTGGAAACTACCCTTCGGAGAATCTCCTCCCTCGGGTATCACAGCATTGAGATTTCCGGAGAGCCTGACCGCTACAATACCAAAGAAGTACGACAGCTTCTGAAACAATACGAACTCACCTGCTGGGGTTCGGTAACGCTAATGCTGGAAAAGCGAAACCTGGTAGCCCGCGACCCCGCCCAACGAGAGATGTCGGTTCAATATGTAAAGGATATTGTCACCATGGTCAAAGAACTGGATGGCAAGATGGTTTCGGTCGTACCGGGAACCGTTGGGAAGATTGTGCCCGACGGGCGTCCGGAGGAGGAGTGGCAATGGGCCGTAGAAGCCATGCGCGAAATATGTGCCTTTGCAGACGCTTCCGGTGTAAAAATCGGGATAGAACCGATCAACCGGTTTGAAACCTACTTTATCAATCGGGGGGATCAGGCGATGGCATTGGCAGAAGCTGCCGGCCCCCATTGCGGCGTATGTCTCGATATTTTCCACATGAATCTGGAAGAAAACGATCCCTACGCCATGATCCGGCGAGCCGCCCGCCGTCTCGTGGGTTTCCATGTTGCAGACAATAACCGTTTCGCCCCGGGCATGGGTACTTTGGACTGGCCCCGGATTATCACCACACTTAAAGAAGTTGGGTATGACGGAGCACTCTCCGTGGAGTTTTCCCCCCCGGTGGACCGCACGCCGGCCAATCCACACCCGGGGTCTATTGATACCAACCCCCAAGGTCTCAGCCCGGAACACAAAAAATTCCTGGAAGATCACGGTAGTTCGACCCTTACCGAAGACTTTTATATGATGCTCACCCGAAAATCCATCGAAACCCTTTTACCCTTAATCGGATGAAAATAACCGCTGTTGAAGCCTACTGGCTGCGATGCCCGATCCCTCGGGAGAAACAACATACGTCAGATTACGGTTTACTGACGGATTTTGACATGACCCTCGTAGTGGTCACTACCGACAACGGGTTGCAGGGTTTTGGGGAGGCGAAAGCCGCCGTAGGTTCTTCCGGAGTGTGTGCCTCGATTGTTACTTGTGTGGAAAAAGAACTTCAACCGATTCTTCTAGGACAGGATGCCCGCAATATTTCCCAACTCTGGGAAAAAATGTATAATGGAACCCGCGATCATTACGCCCTGTCACGAGGCAGGGGGTTCCCCATTCTGGGTCGCCGGGGTCTTACCGTTTCCGCCATGAGTGGTATAGACATGGCTTTATGGGACATCAAAGGAAAAAGCCTCGGTGTGCCGGTTGCAGACCTTTTGGGCGGGATATGTCGCGAATCCATGCAAGCTTATGCCAGCGGAGGCTGGGCAGACGTTGAGGGAATCGGTGCTCAGTTGAAGGGGTATCTCGACAAAGGATTTGACGCGGTCAAAATGAGAGTAGGAGTCATGGACAAAAGCGTCGCCAACAGCGTAGCGCGGGTAAAAGCCGCCCGCGAAGCGGTCGGGCCACAGGTAAAAATTATGGCTGACGCTCACGGGACTTATAGTGTACCGGAAGCCAAACGGTTTTGCCGCGAACTGGAAGATTACGATCTCTACTGGTTTGAAGAGCCTATAAGCCCCGACAACCGTGTGGGGACTGCCGAAGTCCGGTCTTCAACGGCTATACCTATTGCTGCGGGAGAAAGTGAATATACCCGTTTTGACATTCGGGATATGATCGAACACCGGGCAATAGATGTCGTTCAGCCCGATGCAGCTATCATCGGAGGCATTACCGAGGCGGTTCGTGTGGCGCAGCTGGCTCATACGTGGCAACTGGAACTTGCTCCGCATTGCTGGGGATCGGCATTTTCCTTTATGGCAGGTATTAATGTGGCATTTGCCAGCCCTGCCGCAACCATTATCGAATTTTCCTCCGGTGGAAACCCGATGATGTACGAACTGGTCAACGAAAAAATCGCCGCAAAAAACGGCAGAATTGAAGCTCCCCGTACCCCCGGGCTGGGGGTCACACCCAACTGGGATTTTGTGAATGAATTTAAGCAATAAAACCTCTAACTATGGCTACGAAAGCAATCCGAATTAATCACGTCACACTGATTGTTGACAACCTCGAAAAAGCGGGGGAATTTTACGAAAAAGAACTTGGGCTGGAAGTTTTGCCCGCGTTCAAATTTGACTATCCGGCTATGTTTTTCCGCATCAATGCCGAGCAGCAGTTGCATATTTCCGAATGGGACGACAAAGTTTCTTTTCGCGGACATATCTGTATGCAGGTTGATGATTTTAACGCCGCTTTTCACCGGTTTAAGGCTTTGGGAGTGGTTGATGTGACACCGTGGGGAAAAGTACGCCAGCTTCCCGACGGAGCGATGCAAATGTTTATTCGCGACCCTTCCGGAAATCTGGTTGAAATTTCTTCTGCACCGGGCAGTACCATTGACCCTGCGATTTTTAAAGACGAATTGTACCAGGAAGGCGTTTATGTTTCCAACCGGAATGACGCCCGTGGCCCTCAAAGCGAAGATGCGACTTTATACCATAACTAATGGATAAACCGCGTGTCCTTCTGCTGGAGACCCTCCACGAGGAGGCATACAAATTTCTTTCCCGTTTTTGTCTGCCCGAACCTCATTATCAGGCACCGCCGACGGGAGGTAAATTTGATGCGATTATTACCCGCGGCAAAGGGCGGATTACGGCCAGCCTCATGGATCATTGTGAAGGTCTCCGAGTAATCGCCCGCTGCGGAGTGGGTCTGGACAATATTGATGTAGAAGCCGCCAGTGCCCGGCAGATTCCCGTCATAAATGCTCCCGGAGTGAATACTCAAACCGTTGCCGAACATACCATCACCCTGATTTTGATGCTGGTGCGAAATATGTATAATAGCGTGGCTGCCGTAAAAAACAACCACTGGGATTATCGAAATGGTATCGTTTCGGATGAAATTACCGGCAAAACTCTGGGAATAGCGGGAATGGGAAATATTGGCAGAAAAGTCGCCCAAATCGCCAAAGTTCTGGGGATGGAAATTATTTACTTCGACCCCTGGACTTCTGCCGAGGAGTTCCGGAAAGTGAGTCTGGACGATTTGCTGAATACTGCCGATGTCATTTCCCTGCATCTTCCCCTGACCGAAAACACCCGAGGTTTTTTCGGTAAAAACCAAATCACCCGCATGAAGCCGGGAGCATTTCTGGTAAATACCTCCCGCGGCGAAATTGTGGATCATGAAGCCGTCGAAGAATCCCTGGCAGCGGGACACCTCGGAGGGTTTGCTGCGGATGTTTTGCCGCAGGAACCTCCGCCCCCGGATTATGCCCTGTTAAACCATCCGAATGTCCTGATTACCCCGCATTCGGCCAGCCTCACGGCTTCCACTTACCGACAAATGTGCCTTTTGACCGTTCAAAATGTCGTCGGACTTCTTACTCATACTTCTTTTAATATTCAAAGTATATTCAACCGCCACGACCTCCTCAAATATCAATAACCCCTAATCCCTGAGAATCATGCACTTGTTCCGATTATTTACCCCCACTTTTGCAACGCTCTTGCTGGCATTCGCCGTTGCCGGATGTTCAGACACCCCCCCAACTGATCCCGGCGAGGGAATCGTGGATGTTTCCATGGAAGGAATAGCCGATCAGGTGCACCTTCCCGCCGGATTTAAAATTGAACATTTATATAGCCCCTCTGAACACGACCAAGGATCATGGGTGTGTATGACCACCGATGACAAAGGCAACCTGATTACTTCCGATCAGTACGGGTATCTATACCGAGTAATCTTGCCACAGGGGGAAGAAAAGGCCGTGAAAGTAGAAAAATTACCCCTGGAAATCGGCCATGCTCAGGGGATGTTGTGGGCTTTTAACAGCCTGTATGTTATGGTCAACAGCTACGAGGGCATCGAAGGCAGAAGCAGCGGTTTGTACCGCATTACCGACTCAGACAACAATGGAGAACTTGACAAAATTCAATTACTTAAGACCCTGAAAGGCGACGGAGAACATGGCCCGCATGCTCTGCGCCTGGGGCCGGATGGAAAGACCCTCTTTGCGATGTCGGGCAACCATACCGATGTGCCGGAAAATTTTTCCTCCATCCAGCCCTCTGCCTGGAAAGACGATCGGATATTCCCGGTGATCAAAGATGCCCGAGGACATGCCGCGAACCGGGAAGCTCCCGGTGGATGGATCGCTATGACAGATTCCGTGGGTTCTTTCTGGAAAATATTCAGTTCCGGCTATCGAAACTCTTTCGACATGGGCTTTGATGCCCGCGGGGAGTTGCTGGTATTTGACTCGGATATGGAGTGGGATTTAGGAATGCCGTGGTACCGCCCCATAAGGATATGCCACGCCACAAGCGGCAGTGAATTCGGTTGGCGTACCGGTTCGGGTAAATGGCCGGAATATTATCCCGACAACCTGCCTCCGGTTGTGAATATCGGACAAGGTTCCCCGACAGGAGTTGTAATGGGAACCGGTGCTGCCTTTCCCGCCCGTTATCAGGAAGGATTATTTGCCTTCGACTGGAGTTTTGGCACTATGTATTTTGTTTCATGGAAAGTGGAAGGGGGAAGTTATTCAGGACAAAAAGAAGAATTTCTCTCAGGCGTACCACTCCCCCTGACCGATGGAGTGATTGGCCCGGACGGGGCCTTGTATTTTGCTACCGGAGGACGTCGTACAGATTCACATGTATTCAGGGTAAGTTATGTCGGCGAAGAGTCCACAGAACCGGTTCAGCCCGATCTTTCTCTTTCCGATGCTTTTATTCTTCGAAAAAAAATCGAGAGTTTTCATCAGAATCCCACAACCGAAAGCATGAACCTGGCCTGGGAAAACCTGAGCCATAAAGACCGTTTTGTAAGGTTTTCTGCGCGGATTTTGCTTGAACAGTTTTCACCTGAGCTTTGGAAAGACAAATTATTAAAAGAAACACAGTTACAGACGATATTGGAAGCGTCCCTTTCTGCGGCAAGGCTTGCCCCGGAATCCTGGAAAGAGGATATTTTTACCCTTCTCAGTAAACAAAAACAGGATGCAATCCCACAGGAATTAAAACAATCCTACCTGCGAGCCGTGGGACTTGCCGTAAGCAGATGGGGAAATCCCGGCGAAACGACCCGACAGGCCTTGGTTAGTTCGCTGGCTCCCGAATTTCCTTCGAAGGATCCTTTTATATCAAGAGAACTCCTGCCGCTGTTAATTGCCCTGGGCGATGAGACCGTAGTGGCGAAAGCTGTCGCTTATCTGAACGGCGAAGCTCTTTCCACGGAAGATCAAACCTCCCTAATCAGTCAGGAAATTACCACTCGCAGCGAACAATACGGGCCGCAAATTGCCGATATGCTAAAAAACATGCCCCCTGCACAGGCCATATCGGTAGCACAGAGTCTTAGTTATGCCGAAAAAGGCTGGACGAGAGAACTCCGAGAAAAATACTTTTTATGGTTTCAGGAAGCCATGAAAAAATCTGGCGGGTATAACTACCGCGGTTTTATGGACATCCTCCGGCAGAATGCACTGGCAAAAGTTCCGAAAGAGGAATCGGAATTTATCGCCCAGATAACAGGAAGTATAGCCGGAGACCCGGCCAACGTACTCGCCAATCTGCCGCAACCGGAAGGTCCCGGTAAAAACTGGAACATCGGAGAAGTGGGACATCTTTTCCGCGAAGCAGATAAAAAACCCAAAAACTATGAACGCGGGGCAAAAATTTATCAGGCGGCGCTCTGCGCATCCTGCCATACGATGCGAGGAGCAGGAAATAATATTGGTCCCGACCTCACCCAAGCGGGAACTCGTTTTTCGGGTGGCAACATTATCGAAGCAATCATGCTGCCCAGTGATGTAATATCCGACCAATACGCCACTACCCTTTTTTCGCTGAACAACGGCAAAACCATTGCGGGGAGAATCTTGGATGAAAACAAAACTCAGGTAGTAGTCAGCACCAACCCCTACTCTACGCAGACACAGACAATAGCCCTTGCGGATATAAAATCGAGAGAACTTTCGAAGATATCCCTGATGCCACCGGGTTTGATAAATCGCTTAAACGGTGATGAAATTATAGACCTGATTGCCTATATTCAGGCAGGAGCGGATCCCAAACACGAAGTTTACAAAGGTAAATAAACAGAAGAAGCGCCTTCTCGCGAGGGCGCTTCTTCGTCTAAATAGTAAAGAAACTTATTTATTAGAATGCATTCTGACGAGTTTTTTTGCTAAAAACGGTCAGGAAGATGATCTTAATATCCAACCAAATGCTCCAGTGGTTGATGTACCAAAGGTCGTGAGCTACCCGCTGGCGTTTTTGTTCTTCCGTTTCAGTGGGGCCTCTCCAGCCGTTCACTTGTGCCCAACCGGTAAGACCGGGTTTGACATAGTGGCGAACCATATACTCATTCACTACTTCGCGGAAGTCATCATTGAGGTTAAGGCGATGCGGTCTTGGGCCTACCACACTCATATCTCCTTTGAGAACATTAATAAACTGAGGTAGTTCATCCAGATCCAACTTCCGGAGGTACTTGCCAATACGGGTGATCCGTGGGTCGTTGACGACAGTAGAACGAGTACCCGAAACCGCATCGTCGGAGTCGCTCATCGTGCGGAACTTGTAGCAGACAAAAGTGCCTCCGGCCTGACCTTTACGCAGCGGTTTATAAAATACCGGGCCTTTTGAACCGATTTTGATCAGGATACCGATGATAAGAAATACCGGGAAGAGGAATACCAGAACCGATAAGGCAAACAGAATATCAAAACCTTTTTTCAGAATAAAATTGTGGAATTGATCCAGAGGAATCTGTTTTAATTGATAGACAGGCATTCCGCCGATGCTATACGATTTGTAATTATGCTCAAATTCCGGGGGAAATTCCGGTACCAGATTTACCCGGATGCCGCGATTGTCTGCGATATGAATGGCGGTCTGGATTTCCATTTTCCGCTCAAAAGGAAGGGCAATTACAATTTCATCTACCGGTTTAGTATCCAAAACCCGTGATAAATCCTTCATTCTTCCGAGGAGGTTAATTCCATTGGAGCCGGGGTAATCGTCATCGAGAAAACCTACGACATCATAACCGAGGTGTTTATTCTGTGAAACAAAATCCAGGACTTCTTTGCCTTTTTCGCCCGCTCCGAGTACCAGCATTTTGGCACCAAAACTCCGGTATTTTTTGAATCTGCTGAAAGACTTCTGAACAATTTCCAGCGTAATGAGATTCAACACAAAAAATAGACCGACCGTCTTTAAAGCCATTTCGATAAAAGCGAGATTGATGCCGGCAAAAAAGATTGCCGAAACCGAAAGTCCCAGCAGAATAAAACCGCTTACACCCAGAACCTGCGCCCGGTGACCGATACGGGTTTTAAAATATACATCCTGGGCATTGTTGATAAAAACCGTCAAAATCCAGGAAGACAAATATACCAGGTTCAATAAAAGCGTGGTCCGAGTGAAAACCACCGGATCGAGATCGTAATACACATGGTGCTTAAGCGACCAGTAAAGAACTAACAGGTTAGAGATACAGAGAAGCAGTAGTTCAAGGAAAATATACCCGAAGATAATCCTTTGCTTTTTTACTTTCATGGCTGATTAGGATAGGAGAAATGTGTTCATTTGTAACCGTGACATAATCGTTGGATAGGATTGGAATTTGAGGATAAAAATGATTGAAATTTTAAGGTTGTTGGTTTTGAAGAAATTCTAGGTAAATATATGCTCTTTATGGCCTCTATTCTTACATTTAGGATGAGCAGGAAAATTTCCGCTCCGAAAGGTGAATATTGACCATTGAAACGTTTTACCTAAACATAAACAGACAAGAATCAGGCCGGAATGGACAAAATTACCGCATACAGGGAAATTTAATTTTCTGTTATAAATTTTTATCCGGTACAATATTCACCGAAATATTACCTGTGAAATGCAAGGATTTGATTTCAAAAAAACTTTTTGTTGAGGAAAGAAACGAAACAGTTTGGCGTTGCTTTTGATAGAATGACGCGGAACAGGCCTACCACTAAAGGCATCAGGTAAGCCGTCTGTTCGCAAATAGTAACCGGTTGCCATACAACGCACGCAAAAATTTCACAAATTGGAGTACCTTCAAACCCGAATCAGTTATATACACTTTCGCTTATGAACCGGAATCGCCTGTTAATTTTCCTTTTGGCTTTAACAGTAATAACCCTTTCTTCCTGTATTAATTACAAAAACCTGGTTTTCCTACAGGAACAACCGGTAGAAGAAGGGGCCCTACTTGACTCTTTGAGGCCTTATTATGGTGAGTATCTCAGTGATAATTATCGTATCCGGCCTTTTGACCAGCTTCACATCAAAGCAAGCAATTACGAAAATTCTACCATTAACTTCTTTAACTCCTCTGGCGACGGCGGAAGCAGTAGCGGAGGCGGAAGTGGTGGTGGTGGAAATGTTAATGCTACCTTTCTCTACCTGAGCAGTTATATTGTGGACAACCGGGGAATTATCAATCTTCCCCTGATTGGCGATGTAAATGTCGCGGGAAAAACCGTCGAACAGGTACAGGATACGCTTAATATACACCTGAGGACCTACCTCGATTATGCTTCTACGAGTGTAAAACTGGCCAACTTCCGGATCACGATGCTCGGAGAAATCCGCAGACCGGGGCAGGTATATATTTTTAATACCCGTACCCCTATCCTGGAGGCATTGGGAATGGCCGGCGACGTAACAGAATATGCGAATATACGACGGGTAAAACTTATCCGGGAAGAAGGGAATTCGGCGCGTACCGTTTATCTTGACCTAGCTGATGCCCGTCTGATTTCTTCCGAATACTATTTTGTAAAGCCCAACGATATATTTTATATAGAGCCGGTTAAAGCAAAAGCCTTCAATCTCAATTCAAGACCCATAAGTGTAGGGCTTTCGGCTGTGTCCGTTATGCTCGTTATCGTGAATATTGTATTGAATACACTTAATAACAACAATTAAGACATTGAAAACGAATCCATCCTCATACCAATCCAATAACAACCTGGACATTCAGGCTCTGTTGAGTCAGCTCGCGAAACGCTGGTATTACTTTGCTATATGCATTCCTCTTTTTCTGGCTTTGGGAATTTTCTCTATTCAGACGACGGCCCCCACTTATAAGGTACAGGCCAGTATGGTCATTGACCCCGGGAAAGAGGATCAGATATTGGGTAGCAATCAGTTTATGGAAAGCGGTATTCAATTGTTTGGAAATAGTCAAAACATCCTCGACGAAGTCGCAGTGTTTAAGTCCTTTAATATTGTCCGTGAACCGCTGCGTTACTTGGGATTCCAGGTTTCTTATTTTGAAAAAGAAGGTTTTCTGGATAATGAGTTGTACAAAAAATCTCCGTTTTCGGTAATCCCCAACGAAACCCAGGAACAAATCATTGAAACGCCGATTACCTTCCGTGCCATTTCCGATCAGCTTTATGAAGTAGAAATTGAAGCCGAAGACTATCGGATTCTTATGCCCGACGGCACTACCCGGAAAGTCGAGGGACAGGAATTAAAGGTCAAGCAGGCTTGCCAATACGGCAAAGAATGTGCAACGGAATATTTTTCCTTCCTGCTCGTCAAAGGAGACAAAGGCACCGATATAGAATCCCTGAAAAAAAGGGAAATCTATTTTATGATGCACGATCTCGACAAAATGACCAGCAAGTACATCAATGCCCTGAGCATCGCTCCGGCCGCCGAAGAAAGCAGTGTGCTTGAATTGTCAACCGAGGGAACCGTGATTCAGAAAGAAGTGGATTTTCTCAATACCCTATGTAAAACCTACATTCAGGTAAAACTGGACGAAAAAAACCAGTTTGCCATGGGAACTATTGATTTTATTGACAAACAACTGGATGTGGTGACAGACTCACTCAAAGGTGCTGAAGACCAGATGACCAATATCCGGCAAAACCAACAGACCCTCGACCTGAATCTTACCGCTACCAATGCCGTTACCCGTCTTCAGGCCCTTGAGACCGACAAATCCAACCTGAGTGTCAGGGTTAATTACTACCGAGATCTCCTCAACGACCTGGAAGCGGAAGCGAGTATCCAGACCATCGTTGCGCCCTCAAATGCAGGAATTGCAGACCCACTCCTCAACGATCTTGTACTGGAGTTAAAGCGATTAAATAATGAAAAAATTGCTCGTTCCCTCGGAGGTGCAAACTCTGCCAACATCGAGTTGAAAATCCTTAATGAGCAGATCAGCAACAATATGAATACCCTTCGGGAAAACGTTCGAAGCATTATTAAGTCCACCGACTTTGCTTTAAATGACGCCAACCGCCGAATCGCCGAAGTTCAGGCTGTGGTCAGCCGCCTTCCCCGCGATGAACGTAACCTGATCAAGGTAACAAGGAAATTCACTTTCAACGAAACACTCTACAATTATCTGCTCCAACGCAGAGCAGAAGCCGGCATCGCACAGGCCGCAAACGTGTCTGACAGCAAAATTTTGGATGAAGCCCGAATGGCAGGAACTGGCCCCGTAGCGCCCAATATTCCCTTTATCCTCGCCGGTTGTATTATTCTGGGTATTCTTATTCCCACCCTGATCATCAGTACACAGGGTATGTTTAATACCACTATTACAGATCAGTCTCAGTTGGAGCGCAAATTGTTTACGCCGGTGGTCGGTAATATCCGGGAAGGCACGGTCAAATACAGTAAAAAACTGGAGTTGGAAAACCCCAGTAATGCGGCTGTGGTTGAATCTTTCCGGTATCTAAAGGTGAATTTACAATATCTGGCACCCGACCGGTCGCGAAAGGTAATTTCTTTTACTTCCACCGTTCCGAATGAAGGCAAAACCTTCTGCGCCATCAACTTATCGTATGTTCTGGCTATGTCAGGAGCAAAAACCATCGTGCTGGGCATTGACATGCGCAAACCCATGCTGGATGTAAATCTGGGCATCCCCAACCATCGCGGACTGAGTGATTATCTTACCGAACAGGCAAGCCTCCAGGCAGTGATTCAGCCGACCGGGATTCCGAATCTCGACGCTATCACCAGCGGACCGGTACCGCCCAATCCGGGAGAATTGTTGGGACTGGATCAGTTCCGTGATCTATTGGATAAACTTCGGGGAATGTACGATTATATTATTCTGGATACCCCGCCTACCGGCCTTGTGGCAGACTTTCTCGCCATTGCCCCACATTCCGATGTAAACCTCTACGTCGTGCGTATGGGCGCCTCGAAGTGGGAATTCCTCAAAGAAATTGACAACGCCAGTTCCAATAAAGCCTTGAAAAACCTCTACGTGGTGATCAATGGTGTGAAAAAAGGCCCTGGCAACAAAAAATATGGATATTATTCTTCCTACTACCGGCCACTGGACGGTAAAGGCAAAAACACCAAACCCGGTTCTGAAAACGGCAATACCGTGATAGACAAGTTAAAAACACTGATTACAGCTAAATCTTAAATTGTGTCCGAAATCAAAAATCATCAACACGCACTCGTTACGGGTGGAGCAGGGTTTATTGGGAGTAATTTGGTGGACAGCCTGCTCGCTTCCGGATGGGAAGTAACTGTCCTGGATAATTTCGATCCCTTTTACAATCCCCTTTTAAAAAGGGAGAACATTTCCCGCCACCTGGATCACCCCGCCTATACCCTGATTGAAGGGGATATACGGGATACCGAATTGCTTGACCAGTTAGGCGACTTTGACGTGATCGTGCATCTGGCTGCCAAAGCAGGAGTCAGGCCTTCGATTCAAAATCCTACCGAATACCAGGATGTAAATGTCAAAGGAACTCAAAACATGCTTGAATTTGCCCGGAAAAAACAAATCCAGCAGTTTGTATTTGCTTCTTCCAGCAGTGTTTATGGCATCAGTCCGAACGTACCCTGGCGGGAAAGTGATGCGGTTTTACAACCCATCAGCCCTTATGCCTCCACCAAAGTGAGCGGAGAACTGTTGGGGCATGTCTATAGCCACCTGTATGGAATCCGGTTTATCGGATTGCGGTTTTTTACCGTTTTTGGTCCGCGCCAACGCCCCGACCTGGCGATCCACAAGTTTGTCGAAAACATGATTCACCAGAAATCCATACCCGTTTATGGCGATGGTTCTACCCGGAGAGACTACACCTTCGTAGGAGATATTGTACAGGGTATTGTAAAGGCTATGCACTACCAGGATAGCCCGTATCAGGTATTTAATCTGGCCAATGGCAGCCCGGTTTACCTCCTCGATATGATCCGCCATCTGGAAGAGGAACTCGGAATCAAAGCCCTGATTGACTGGCTGCCCGAACAGCCGGGAGACGTGCCACAAACCGTAGCCGATATTAGCCTTGCAAGCCAGCATCTTGGCTACAGCCCCGAAACCAGTTTTCGGGAAGGGGTGAAAAAATTCAGTGAGTGGAAAAACACCCTGAGCCGGCAACCCCGCTGAGTTTTCCTTTGATAATTATTCAAACTATTGCAAACAAATTTTATTGGATTAAACCGTTTACTGTGGGTGTAAAAAAGAAAGTAAAACAATCCCTTCCCTACTCCATTGGCATCTCCATCTTCAACCTGTTTATCTCCCTTTTTGGGATGGTTTACCTCGTCCGCTATCTGGACGAAATTGAATATGGAGCCATGGGCCTTTTTACAGGTCTGCCCTTTATGCTCAATATCGCCATTTCGCTGGGCTGGGATAATTATATCACACGCTTTATTCCGGCCCTGGAAGACAAAAAAGAAATCGGCACGAAATTCTGGCAAATACTTATTCCTAATATGGCTTTGGCTTCGGCTATTTGCCTAGTCTTAGTATTGGGTTACGATTGGTGGGCAACCAGTTTTCAGATTGGTCAATACAAAATGCATTTTATTGCCTTTCAGGGATCGCTGCTCTCCACCTTCGGATTTGTGTATGTCCAGAAAATGCTGAATGCCCGGTTTATGCAGAAACACATGCTGTATTCCCGGATTGCTTATCAGGCATTGAGGTTAGGTTCCATCATCTGGGGGATTCAGACCAAACAGGATTTCCTGTATTTTATGTATGCTTTTTCCGTTGTGGATACCATTTACTTTTTCATCGGAATTGGTTTTGTAGTGTTTAATTCGGCACTTCCCAACTTCCGGGATTTGTTTCGCCGGTTAAAAGAAACTCCCGATGAAAAAAGTTACCGGAGGGTCAGCTACGTAAATAAAATCGGGACTTCTTTCCTCGGTACGGATATTGACCGATATGTCCTCGGCTATTTCTCCAATCCTACGCAGGTAGCCATTTACGTACTCGCCACCCGTGTACTCACCAAACTCATGGATTTTTACCCGGAGAAAATGTTCAAACCGGTATCAGAACCTGCTTTTTTCAGCAAATATGATACCGAGGAAAGCGACAAAAAAGAAGCGGAAGTAAACCGGATGTTTCAATTTATGTTTAATGCGAATAACATCATCGGTTTCCTCTTTCTGGCGATTCTGCTGCCTTTAGGAAAAGATTTCCTGATCCTGGTATTTGAGAAAGATTATACAGCCGATGCCTATTTCCCGCTGATTGTTTTCCTGATTTTCCTGGTATTCTATTCCATTCCGCTAGGAATGGTGGCACAAGCCATCAAAAAGCCCATGATCCTGCTTTATTCCAAGCTAACCATTATTTTCAATATTGCAACCGGTATCCCTATGGCTTATCTCTACGGAGCAACGGGTATGGCCATTTCCACAGCGGCAAGCGTATTTCTGAAAAATCTGATGATCTATTATATGACCCGGCGTCATATTAATGTACAGATTCCCTGGAGTTCGGCTATAAAATCCATGCTAAATACACTTATATCTGCCGGGATTACTTACGGGTTGAAACTGGCGTTCCCGATCAATCTGTATATCCTCGCCGTCATCGCTACGATTTTGTACTTCATTGTGATGAAATTTAACCCCATTCTCACAGAACCGCAGCGAGTTGTCTTTTTCGAACTCGTGCCTAAGAAGGTGCGGAAAGTGGTAAAATTTGTTTTCTAATTTTTTATTAACCCTAAATTAAGCAACCTAATAGCAGTATGCTTCCAAATTTTCTGATCATCGGTGCTCCCAGAGCCGGAACGACCTGGATTCAAAAAAACCTCATCCAACACCCGGACGTTTATATGCCTGCCAAAAAAGAGATTCATTTTTTTGATCGCTTTTACGAGGAAGGCATCGGGTATTATGAACAATTTTTTGACGGGGTTACCGGCCAGACGGCTATCGGTGAAGCAACTCCTGCTTATCTCCATCGCGAACCTGTCGTCCAGCGTATTTACGAACACCTCGGCCCCATAAAAATGATCGTGACCCTCCGCAACCCGGTGGATCGCCTCTACTCTCGTTATTGGAATTCCCGCGGAAAATTTATTGAAAACAAAGGGCTTTCCTTCGAACAAAAAATCATGGCAAAACCCGAATTTATCGAAGAAGGGTTTTACGCCCAGCATCTTAGCAGGTATTACGAAGTTTTTCCCCGCGAAAACATTTTGGTCATGCTTTTTGATGATATCCGAAAAGACAGTGCCGGATTTCTCAAACAAATATTCGAATTCATCGGAGTGGATCCGGAATACGATACTTCACTTGCCGACCAGCGGGTAAATACTTCTGATTCCAAAAAACTCCTGGTGAAAAGCAAGCCACTATACTATTTGTCCAAAGCCTCCCGCAAATTATACCTCGGAAGTCTGGCCACCAAACTCGAAGACATGAATCGGGCGACGCTGCCGCCGATGACTAAAGAGACTCGCAAGTGGTTGATAGACAACTACTACCGGGACAAAAACGAAGCACTCGGAAACCTTTTGGATTTGGATTTGTCGGCATGGAATAAAGCCTGAAAAGCTATTGTTTAGGTTATTATGGAACTGGTAAAACAATTTATTAAACACCGCTCTACTTTTCATACTCCCGGACAGGAAAAAAATGTTTTTCTTTTTTCTACTCCGCGAAGTGGAAGTACCTGGCTGACCGAAATCATCGCAGCCCAGCCCGGTTTTAAAATGGTAAAGGAACCCTTTAACCTCCGTAATCCGGTGGTTAGCGATTCGTTGGGGCTTCATGAATGGGAAGAAATTTTTGATCCCAAAAGCCGGGACAAAATTTACCGCTATGTACATCAGTTTCTAAAAGGAAAAGATACCGATCTCCGTTGGAAAAGACCGGCCCCCTTTTCCGATCTCTGGCACCTTCGCACCAATCGGATTATTTTTAAAATCCTTTTCGCCGGAGAAGATTATATCGGCTGGTTTCAGGAAAAATTTGACGGTCAGATTGTTTACCTACTCCGCCATCCGATACCGGTTTCTTTTTCCCGGAGTAAAAGTCCGCGGCTGGAGTCGTTTTTGAATTCCGAGTTTCGCAACAACCTCAATTCGGAAGAATTGCGTTTTGCCAAAAAAATTCAGACAAGTGGAAGCGATTACGAAAGAGCCGTACTGGACTGGACCCTGCAAAACCTAATGCCCCTGCGGCAAATGCAGCCCGACTGGTTGCTGATTTCCTACGAACAACTGGTACTGGAATCTGAAAAAATGGTGGGTTACATGGTATCCAAACTGGGTTTTAAAGATCCCGACCAGATGTTGTCCCGGATCAATAAAGCATCGGCTTCCTCCCGTAAGTCGGAAAAAGAGTCGCAATCCATCCTACTCGATCCGGAACAAATCAAAAAGAACCGCAGGTGGCTTATTGAAAAATGGAAAGCCAAAGTTTCCCCGGAAGAAGAAAAAAGAACCTTTGAAATTTTGGAAGCTTTTGGGGTGGATCACTATCAGTATGGCGATTTTGAAATGAATCGCAAATACCAGCTTATTTAATCGTCTAATCCAGGTATTTTGGACATGAAAATTTGTTTTGTCCTCCCCCATTTCCATTTGGAATATACAGGAGGTGCTGAAACCCAATGTTATTACCTTGCCCGGGAGTTAAGTTCGCGCAACTGGGAAGTGCATTATATACGTGAATCCGGTAAAAGTCAGTCCGAAGTAATGGATGGGATTGTGGTGCATCCTATACCTAAAAGAAAAAGTTACCTGAAATGGATGAATTTTCTCGCCCTGCGCAAACAAATGAAAAACATTCAGGCAGACTACTGGTACACAAGAGCCAATATCTCCTATCTTTTCTGGATGAATCTTTTCGCCAGAAATACCGGCGGTAAGGTTATATGGGCTTTTTCGCGCGATTCTCAGCTTACTCCGGGCGGTGAACTCGAAAGACACGGTTCACCCTTTATTCAGGCTTTTCATCGAATAAATGAATGGCTGTTTTTCCGCACCCTTCCTAAAATTGATCTGATTCTCTCGCAGACTAAAGATCAGGAAAACCTTCTCAAAGGAAATCTGGGCCTTAGCGGACAACAGATTTACAACGCCCATCCGGTACCTCATGAAGAGTCCGATATGGCGCGAAAAAATACGGTTCTCTGGATCGGCAGGATGCAGGACTTTAAACATCCGGAGCGATTTATCGCCCTTGCCGACTCCATGCAGGATCAAAACATCGAATTTGGCATGATCGGTGGTCTCGGAAACGACCCATTGAGCCGCCAGGTGCAGGCTGCCGCAGAAAAAAACTCCCGAATGAAACTCCACGGAAGAGTTTCTCCCGAAGTTGTTCACCAAAAATTAAATGAAGTTAAGTTTTTGGTGAATACAAGCGATTATGAGGGTTTTTCAAATACTTTTATCGAAGCCTGGCAGAGAGGTGTGCCCGTGGTTTCATTTTATGTGGACCCCGATCAGATGATTACCCAAAAAAATCTGGGAATTGTCAGTAATAACCCTGAGGAAATAAAGGCATGGATCACCGATCTTATAACCCAGCCGGATAAGTGGGAAACGATCTCCCAACGTTGTAAGGCATTTGCCAAAGCAAATTTTGAAATAGGTGCAGCCGTTGATACTTTAGAGACGGTGCTGAAAACAACTCTTTAAGACAAGATGAATATAGCCTACATACTTGGCCTTGGACATAGCGGATCTACTTTTCTGCAATTGGCACTTTCGACCCACCCGGATGTCGTCGGGATGGGTGAGGTTGCCAAATTGCTGAAAGAATTACATAACGGCGTTGAAGAAAAGGACATGCCGCTGTGCTCCTGCGGGGAAAAAATCAGCACATGTTCTGTTTGGGGAGATTTATATCCCAAAATTAAAGGCGGTGATATGCAGGCTTCTCTGAAAGAAATATTGGCGCACTTTGAGAAAAATTTTCCGCAGACCACGATGGTTGATGCCTCAAAATCATTGCCCTTTCTTAATGAATATTATCAACCACAATATCATCCCGAGCATACCATTAAGGTTATTCTGGTTATCCGGGATATTCGGAGCTGGCTGAGTTCTGTAAAAAAGACCAATCTTCGCAAAGGAAGAAAAGATTATGGATCGGTATTTGAAGGGTATCGTTGGTTAAACACCAATCTGCGCAATCTTCGTTTTCTAAAGAAAAGTAAATTTGAGTACAAAGTAGTGGTCTATGAAGATTTGGTATTTAAATACGAGACCGTTATGGCTGATATATACCGGTTTTTGGAACTTTCTCCTTCTCCGGGCAACCCGAATCCGGCGCGGGCACACGATGTTTATGGCAACCGCATGAAAAATGACCCGTCCAAACAAGGCAAAATTGTCTATGATCACGCATGGATGAAACAAGGATATCAGCCGCTGGTTTCCCTGCTTCTCACCCCCCAATATGTATTTAACCAGCAGTTTTACGCCCTTAGCACCGTAAAAAATCAGGAAAAATGATAGAAATGTTTTTCGCCATCGGTGGTGCCTTAGTGGTAATTCTTCTGGGCTTGATTGTCCTGAGGAATAAAAAAACCATATTCTGGATTTCATTTATCCTGTGTTTTACCCCACTGGGTTACCTCTCTCGCTTTTTTAATGTAAAAGGACCTTTTAATCTCAACTGGTTTGCTTTTTTTGCCCTCGTTGCACTCGCCTTGGGGACTGCGTTATTCAAAATCAATAAAACCTATTTTCCCCGTGGCCCCATGCTGGTTTATATAGGAATTGCATTGATCAGCTTTTTATCCATGCTGCTCAATTATATTGTGCCCTATTCCGTCATTTTTCCACAGCGGGGCTATTTGATGATGTTTTCCTACTTCGCATTGTTTCGCACGGTTTACGACTATTATGACAAAGAAGATATTTTTAGTTTTGTAGTGCTTACGGGTATTGTTTCAAGTTTATACGCTGTTTTTCAGCGGATTGTGTTTGTCTCCATTCTGAAACTTGGCTCGGCGGATATGGTAACCGGGTTGTTTCCTGCGGATGGAGGGTTTAACTACTACCAGCTTATCTGTCTGACGATTCTGGTTGTGTATTGGTTTCAGGAAAAACCGATCAAAAACCTGCCTATACCCGTACCGGCTGCCCTGCTGATTATCGTGGGGTCGTTTGCTTTCGCCAATGATAAAGTGGTTTTTATTTTCCTTTTTATCATCATTGGTGTTATTATCGCTCAAACCGGATTTGAAGTAATAAAAAAACATATCCCCAAGCTGGTTGGCGGGTTTTTGTTTCTCTCTGTAGTTGCGGTGATTTTCACCGACTACCAGGATGAGGCTTATAGTGCAGACGGTGGGGCCACCACTACCGAAAAAATGGCTGATCCGGAATTTTATAAAGCTTATATATTCGGAGATGATTCTGCGGAGGGAAAATTTGCCAAAGGCGGGCAGTTAAAAAGAGGGGCGGCGGTTGTGGTTGCGCTTGAACAAATTCAGAAGAGTACCTTTCACTATCTGTTTGGCAGAGGGCCGGGAGCGACTTCTCAAAACTCCCTTCGCGGAGCGGAAGGCAAATTAGACAAAGAGTTTCCCGGATGGGATATCGGTCGTACGGCCCTTTCCTGGTATATCGCTGAAACAGGCATGTTAGGAATGATATTTCAGATACTATTTATTATTTCCATCGGATTCTGGAATCCGCCCGGCATGAAAGAACAGTCGCAGTTTAAAATTATCAGAATTACTTATACAATTTTCACGGCTTTGTACATTACGTTTGACAATTTGTACTTCCTGCCTGTTTTTGGATTCCTAGTCGTAGTGATGACTTATCCCATTCAGCCTGGAGAGGTTTCCGATTCCTCGGAAGAGGAAATAGAAAAGTCTTCAAAAGAATTAGTTATTAATCATTAACCCCTTCCGTCTATTATCCCCCTTTGAAGGGGAACTGATGGGCCAAATCGTTCATTACCCATTACCCATTAACCATTAACCATTAACCCCCTTCGTTTTGCGAATACTTATCAATGTTCCGGACCTAAACGTGATTGGTGGAAAAGCCAATTACTACACTGCTCTTCAAACTCAGTTTACCCAAGAAGTTTCTTATTTTACTTATGGTTCAAGAGGGAAAAAAGAGGGGAAAGTTGGAACCATGCTCCGCATGCTTACGGATTACCTTCAGTTTTTTCAGGTCATCCGTAAAACCAAACCCGATTTGGTTTTACTCAATCCCTCCCTTGAGTTTAAAGGATTTTTCAGAGATGGGATATTCTTTTTTATTGCCTCCCTCCTACCCGTTAAAATTGTGGTCTTCTGGCGCGGATGGTCTCCGGAGTTTGAGAAAACCGCTACTTCTAAATTCTGGTGGTTTATGAAACGCACCTTTATGAAGGCGGATGCAAAAATCGTTTTGGCGGAAGAGTTTGTCGAAAAAGTGCGCAGTTGGGGTTTTAAAAAACCGGTTTATCAGGAGACAACCGTTGTGGACATGCGACTGGTCGAAGGGCTTACCGAAACACAGGTAATCAAAAAAGTGCAGGATGAAACGGAAATCAATCTTCTTTTCCTCGCGCGTTTGGAGCGAAACAAAGGCATTTTCGAAATTCTGGAAAGCTATAAAACCCTGAAACCCCGTTATCCGCATCTTACCCTTTCGATTGCCGGTACGGGCGGAGCTTATAAAGAAGTCGAAAGTTATATTCAATCCCATAAACTTCGCGATATAAAAATGTTGGGATTTGTTCAGGATTCATCCAAAAAACAAGCTTTTCATCACGCCGATATTTACCTTTTTCCTTCGACTCACGGTGAAGGCATGCCCAACTCGCTGCTGGAAGCCATGGGCTGCGGTCTTCCCGTTATTACTACCCCGAATGCCGGTATTAAAGACTTTTTTGAAGAAGGAAAAATGGGGCTGATTCTTGAGGAAGTCACCGCTTCTTTGTTGACCCGTAAGATTGAACAACTGCTTGAAGATCAGAGTCTCCGGTCAAAAATCAGCACCCATAATTTCCAATATGCAGCCGGCAGGTTTTATGCATCCGTTGTAGCCCGCCGGCTGGAAAATATTTGCGGAAATGTTCTTTCGAATCCTACTGAACCCATATCTGGAACGCCCGCTGTTCCGTTCCGGCGGTAACCGACAGGATATAATATCCGACCGGAATAAACTCAGGGAGGCGGTATTTCACGGTTCCGTTTTCGGTTCGTATTTGTTTGGAAGCGAGTTTTTTACCATTGGTATCGAATACACGGGCAATTACCGTAACGGCTCCTTCAATAGGTACCGTAATCGTAATGGCTGATCCTACCGGTAATTGTGTGGGGAAGGCGGTTATTTGAGCCTCTGTCGAGGGTGCATAATTCACTTTCACCACGGATGAATAAGTAAATTTACCGTCGCTGCTCGTTTGTTTAATCCGATAATACATATCGCCTTCCATTGGATAAAGATCGTCCGCACTATACTGGGTAGTCGTCGTGGAGTTACCGATGGCAGCTACTGCCATTATATCTTCGAATACGATTTGATCTTGTGAACGCTGAACCATAAATCCGGTATTACCCAATTCTTTGGCTGTTGCCCATTTCAATACTACTTTTTTGAGCGGGTAATCAGGGCTTGCAGTAAAAGAAAGCCATTCAACATAAGGTGTTGTGGTACCTCCACCGCCCGTACCGCCGCCGCCGGTGCCACCGCCACCTGTGCCACCACCACCCGTACCGCCACCGCCGGTGGAGGAACCAAACTCGGCGATGCCGATGTCGGGGATTTCATTACTAGCCAGAGGAGTATCAAAATAGTCCGAAGTTGCTCCTACAATTATACCTTCGTTGATCAGCGGCGAACCCGAACTAATCAGAAAGTCATTCACATCGGTGAGTCCGGTCATGCCATTGATAAATTCGGGGTTTCCCATCATTCCATTCTGCTCATTCGCAAACTGGCTTTTCAAATCCTGCACGGAATAACTTTTGCCACTGGAAGAGAAAAATGCAGTACCTACACTTGCGTTGGGTTTGTAGTAAAAATTATAGTCAAACGTATAATTTCCACCTGCTCCCAGTTTTTCTGTGTTTTTCAAGGTGAATAAAGAAGATGAACCGCTCGAACCAAAGATGTTGTTTTTGAATTTTACCGGTCCCTGGGTTTGTTCAGCTGATAAAAAGGTGGCAGAACCGGTCTGCCAGAAAACACAATTGTAAATTTCCAGATTGGAAGTGGAACCTTCTCCCGGGTTTTGAGAAAACTTTATCAGGTTTTTATTTCCCATAAACACCGAGTACTCGTAGCGGATATTATTGGTTTTTTTCACCTTCAACGCATCTCCATCATTGAAAGAAAAGTGTTTACGAACAACCACATCGTGTACCCCATGTCCGGTAACCACACTTCCGTCGGCATTGTCGCGGGAGGAATTACCTTCAAAAAGAATCTGGCTACCGGTTGTACAGTCATACCCCTCTTCGGTTGCGCCAATGGCCATATTGTTGCGGAATGTAATTCCATAACCCGCTTCGGCTTTGTTTGCGCCCTTATGACAGGTGATATTGTCAACGGCAGAACCTTCGACATGGCAACCCTCTACGAGAATGTCTTCAAACCCGGAAAAACCCAAACCCTTGATGCGGATACCATTTTGGCCGGCACCGTAAACTTCGCAGTTGCGGATAATGAGGTGTTGACCACTCGAGCGGGCAATGCCATTGGCAGAAGTGTTGCGGAAAATAATATTTTCAACGGCCACCCAACTTGCATCAATATTCATCCCCTCGTTGTTAATGGTAGGTTTTGTGCCCGTACCATAAGCTCCGTAAACGATATAAGCCCCTGCGGATCCGGCCTTGTTGGCTTTGATTCCTGTACCTGTCCAGGAGTCGCCCCTGCGGAAGAGGATCGAATCCCCGGCCTTAAAGGAGGCGGAATTTACTTTGTTTAGGGTTTTCCATGGGCCGTTTCCAGCGCTCCCATTGGTCGGATATAGCCCGTTGTTAGCGTCATCCCCATTAATAGCAATGTAGTAATTGCGCCCCTGAAGACCCGTTACCAACAGGCATTGAAGCAAGCACAAAACCAGAGCAAGGATTTGTTTTTGCATTTTAGAAAACATAGCAGTTTAATTTAAAAAATTCTGTAAAAAACATGAATAAATTTCAACAGATAAAGTGAGACAATGAGCGACCAGGCCGATGGTTTGCGGCATCAGTCGGATTTTTTTTATAAATGGGGGGAAACTAATACAACCAGACATCAAAACCTACGGCAAGGGTGACATCCGGCAATGGAGTATTCGAATAAATTGGGGGGAATACAGAAACGGTACAGCAAGACGGGCAGTAAAGCCTTTTGCATTTGCATTTAATACGTTATTAACCTATACCTAATAATTATTCAGAAGCACTTGTTCTGTCTTACTGAATCAAACCTTGAGGCTAATATACGAGTTTGGAATAAACTAACATCATTGTTGTCAACAGTCTGTATCCGGAAATCCCCTTTCTTGCTGTTAGATTTTTTGCCCAAATGAAACTTTTACCCGGTTAAGTCCACAAAAAAAGGCATTTTTTACCCAAAATGTACCGGTTGCGAAGGATAGCCGATGTAATATTTAGGAAAGGATTTATCTATTTATGAGCCATTTTTTACTGCCCATACACCCGCGTTTGCAAACAGCCCAAAATCAATCAGAATTCTACTTTTTCGGAATTATATTTATTGCGAAAACCTATGCCTAATTCCATTCATGCGTATATTTTATCTAAGCAATTCACTCATCCCTTCCACTAAAGCAAACAGTATCCAGGTAATGAAAATGTGCCAGGCATTTTCCAATCAAGGCAATGAGGTCACCCTCTATTGCCGGAAACCGCCTGCGGCCGAAACGCCGGAAAACATCTTTCGCTACTACGGTATTGAAAATCCTTTTCGGATTGAAAGCATCCATCTGCCCCGTGTTCAGTTTCTGAGCCGTATCCTTTTCTCCGTCATTGTACTCTGGCGGTTACGAAAAGAGAATGCCGAAGGAATGATCTACGGTCGCGATCGCTACCTTCTCGGAGCACTCAGTATGCTCGGACTTCTTCGCAGACCTTTTGCTTTTGAAGCCCATACCCCACCCTCCGATGGTTTCCAGAGCTATCTTCAGAAGAAAATTTTCAGTCACCGAAAATTTGTGCGCCTTGTGGTGATTTCGGAGGCACTGAAAAACGAATACCTGAGGCGTTATGGAAAACTCCTTGACGGCAAAATAATTGTAGCCCATGATGGCGCCGACGGCGCCCAGATTCCGGAGAAACTCATTCTCAACGAAAACTCTTTCCCCGAACGCCCTACCTTTAAAGTAGGTTATATCGGCCATCTTTACCCCGGTAAAGGAATGGAAATGATCGCCGCTCTACCCGAGTTGCTTCCCGAGGTCGAGTTCCATGTCGTAGGCGGAAACCCCGAGGATATAGCCAAATGGAAAAATAAGGTAAATGCCTCCAACCTCATCTTTCACGGATTTGTAGCACCGGAAAAAGTGTATGACTACATGGCCGAGTTTGATGTAATGCTTATGCCTTATCAACCGAATGTACTTGTCGGTAACAAAAAAATTGACATTGGAAGTTGGATGTCGCCCTTGAAACTATTTGAATACATGGGCGGAGGCAAGCCGATTATTGCTTCTGACCTTCCGGTACTCAGAGAAGTGCTGACCGATGGCAGAAATGCATTGCTTGTAGAGGCTACCAACCCTTCGGCTTGGGCAATGAAAATCCGATTACTTCGGAATAACCCCGAACTTAGAAGGAAAATTGCGGAAAATGCACAGCATGACTTTTTTAACGTTTATACCTGGGATAAACGTGCAGAACTTATTCTCGAACAAATAGCATAACCTACTCAAAGAACCTATTTTATTATGGCTGAAAAACCTTTATTTACCGGCCCGTTATTTATCTCCGGCATGCCTCGCAGCGGCACAAAGTTGCTTCGCGATCTAGTAAATAACCATTCGAAGATTTCCATCCCCACTCACGAAAGTCATCTTATCCCCTGGATGATCCGGAAATTCGGGATAGATTACGACCTCAACAAACCGGCTCATCTGGAGCAGGCGGTTGCAGCTTTCCGTACGACAAAATTTTTCGGCAATTATCCCGATAAAGCAAGCCAGGTTACGGCTGAAAATATTCGGAAAAAATACCCCAACAAACTTACTTGGGCGGGTTTTTTCGAATACCTTTTCCGACTCATGGCACCGGAGAAATCGGGAAATTTTGTATGGGGGGACAAAACCCCCGGATACATCCTTCATTATGATTTATTAAAGCAGATTTTTCCTGCGGCAAAATTTGTCCATATCATTCGCGATCCGCGGGACTATGCGCTTTCTGTACAGAATGCATGGGGAAGAAGTTTGTACCGCGCTGCTCACCGATGGAATGAAACCATGCGCGCAGTGCGCAATAAAGGCCAGAAAAAAAACGAGTACCTAGAAGTGCGTTATGAAGACCTGCTTGAGAATCCCGCCGTAGTATTGAGCCAAATATGCGTTTTTGCCGGGTTGACTTATGAGCAGGGTATGGAGCGCCTTTCCCGCGTCACTGAAAACCTGGGCGAAGCCAAAGGCCAGACAACCATTTTGTCGGGCAACAAAAATAAATTCCTCGAACGCATCCCCAAAAACAAACTTCTGCGCATTGAAGAGCTTGTCTGCACGGAAGCTGAAAAACTTTCCTACAAAATGGTGAATCGGGTACACTACAAACCGCTGACCAAAAAGGAGATGTTTATGCTGAAAATCCAGGATGGTATCTCCTCTGCCCGCTTTCACATGGGTGAACGAGGAATCACCAAAGGGATGCAGTATTTCCTCAAACTTCATCGCGAGGGAAGCTGGCGCCAAGTGGAGACCTCCTAAGGAAGAATCCACCTCCCACCAAAATGATTCGTCCCCCATTCGTGCATTCGTGGCAATCTTATCGGTAACAGATAGATAAAACCACGAATGCACGAATGGGGGACGAATGGTTATGACAGAATAACTATTTAGCTATTATTGAAACTCGTACTGATAGTCCGGGTTTTCGCGCCACTGTTTTAGGCTGTGGGGATAGTTTTCGACAAACCAGACGAGAAAACCGGTTACGTCAATTTTTTCCTCCAGCATTTTTTCGGTGCGCCGTGCCCATTCTTCTTTGATGTCCTCCATCTGAAGGATTTCCAGGGCTTTATTAATGGCTTTTTCCTGATCCTCCAAGGATTCGGTGAAGTTATAGACCAACTGATATTTTTCTTCCTGCTCGTCGGTATAACCCCGTCCGTCATTGTCCAGGAAAATGGAGGGAGTACCCAGCATCGCACATTCAGAGGCCATCGTTGCACTTTCGCCAAATAAAAGACTGGCGTAATACAAAGCGTGGTGAACGCGCTCGGGTTTTATCCGGATCTGGTAGGGTTTTAATTCTTCGGGCAAAGTATCTTCCGAAGTGATAAATAT
The DNA here is from genome assembly GCA_033764335.1 of Bacteroidia bacterium. Lineage (GTDB taxonomy): Bacteria > Bacteroidota > Bacteroidia > J057 > J057 > JAGQVA01. The sequence goes on from JANRJC010000003.1 coordinate 78,320, forward strand.
CCGGGCGTGTTGGGCAAATGCTTTTACGGCCCGTATTTTATTTTCGAGAGAAATCCCGTTGTGTCCCACATCGTGATTGGCGGTCCAGGATACGAGGCGTACAATCACAAATTTTTCTCCGGGTTTTACTCCTAGTTCATCGAGAATGGCAGGATCCGGCTCGAAATAATTTTTGTGGAGGTAAGCCAGTTCGTGATAACCCTGATAAAACATTTGTTTTTTAGGATTCAACTGACGGTGAAAACACACCGGGTTCAGCATCACATCACAGAAAGGAACGGTCAGCTTGTGCTGTAAGGTGGCGTGTTCGGTATCCTGAAGCAGGATATTAGGTTTTCCTACCAGAAAAGAAGCATGGGAGCCGTAAATAGAACCCATACTGATAAATAGGTCTGGTTTAAATTTTAAGGCTACGCCCCAAAGCTGGACATCGTATTTGACGATTCCCCAGAGTTTACCCAAGGCTTTTTTGTAGTGTTTGCCGAGGCAGATGTATTCGAAACCCAGGTTTTCAAGCAACACATGGGAAATTTCTTTCTCCCGCGTGGTAAAGAGTACCTTATGGCCACGAGTCTGCATGACCCAGGCAAAGTTTTTGAATAAATGAACGTGAGCGGGATGATTAATATCAATCAGGATTCTCATCAATTTGGATTTCGGTAGTAATGTCAAAAGATTGGGAAGTGGTTAGTTCAGAAAAAATCACCGGACAGGGAGATTTTTTATAGAAAGCAGGGGAATACCAGCCTAAAATAGGGTGGCTTTGCCCGGATATTTGCGCAGGTGCCAGTTTTTTATCAACGGTCATCTGTACATTTCTCGCACCGTCCGATACAAGCAAAAACCGATTTTCGCCCAAGTCTTCGATTTGTACCTCTGGATGAAGGTGAAACGGAATCTGGATCAGATGTTCTTTCTGATCGGTGATTTCAATGGAATCCGTAATCAAGAAAAGGTTGCGTTTACGGTCAAAATCTATACGGCGGGTATGTTTTACGCCGCTCGATTCGTATCCATTGTGTGAACCGGTAACACTTTCTACTGCCGATGTTTCTTTTACTTCTACCACTTTGGGGATATAGTGATCGGTCCACATGGTAGGTCCGCCGCGAAATGCCTGATTTTTACCATCCACACAGATCGTATTGTGAGCGAGTGTGCTGATAAAATAGTTGCGCCAGTCCATATCGGTATGGTAGGAGTAAGTTCCGGGGTCAATAAAAATAAATTTGCCGTCCACGCCCATGTAAAAAGAAAGGACATCGGCATGGCCATGGGCAGCAATACCCAGATAACCCAGCGGAGCCACATCAAAATGCAGCATGATTTCCCGATCTCCGGGCTCCTCTTTGCGGAAGATAAAATGGCCGTCTTCGCGATAAAACTTTGAGGTACGGATCTGAAGTACATCTTTCACACTGTCAAACTTCTGCTCGCCTTCTGCGCCAAAAAGTACCTGATTTTTCAGGTCAAAGCCATTGCTGCGCGCTTTAAAAGCGGCGTCTCCGTAGAGAATGGTTCCCGAGGAAAGAAGCGAACTGAAATTGTTGAAATGTTCTTTATCCTCTTCCAAAATAAAAGTGCGCCCGTCGTCTCCGTCTCCGTAATGGTTGATTTTGCCGTTGACATCCATAAGATTATAAATGTATTCGAGCATAAGCCGGAACATTTTATAAGAAGCGTCGGAGAGTTTATTGCTGGTTTTTTCCCCTACCACCAGTGCAATGAGGAAAAAATCCGTGATAAACTGGATGTATTCGGAAGTTTCTTCGCGGTTTACCCCGGAAGCGGCGTGTTGTTTGATCAATTCGGTTTCGACTACTTTTTTGGCTTCGCGGTTCCATTTGGGAGACTCGGGAAACTTCCAGTAAGCCGAAGCGATAAACAGCCCTACGCCTTCACTGATGCGGTGATTGTTGGCGGAGGTAAATTTCGAGGGGAAATCGTGGCTGTATTTACAATGCAGGTAAATGGAAGGAATCCAGCGGGTTTTGACAAAAGCGTCAAAGCTGGCGTCTTGTTCCATGAGGCTATTTACGTCCAAAATTTCCCAGCAGAGAAACCAGGTAATTAGTCGTACATTCACCTCGATATTGCTGTACCAGTTTACCCCGATGAGGTAAGGGTTTTCGACAATCCACGATTCCAGGATGGTCTGAAAAAGTTTTAGATACTTCCGGTTGCCGGTAGTTTTATACTGCATGGCGAGCCGGGTGAGAAACTGATGACGGTTAGGCTCCCAAACGTATTTAGCGATCCCGTTTTCATCGGAGCGGGTATTGACATTACGGCAGAAAATGCGAGGAAAAACACCCTGAGTCCGTATGTCCTTGTGCCAGTCAATAAATTCGGCATAATCCCAGTCCAAACCCAGAATTTCAAAATGGGTGGACTCCGAAGGAAAGTGGATATTATTTGTATCAAGAATTTTTTCCGGAAGGAAACCAAGTGATTTTTCAGGGAAATAACCCTGAAACTTCATCTTATTGATTCTACGGTTGAGCATTTGATCCATCCTGAAGGCAAGCTCAGGAACCGACATCGTCTTTAATCGGTTTAAATACCAGGATATATTCATAAGTACAAGGAAATTTGAGAGGTTTGGATCAATAGTTATACCAAACCCGAATAAAATTACAACTATATTTGATTATGACTGAGATTCTTCGGCGAACATGTAATTTCAAGACATCAAAAGTAAAAATCCGGTATTGAGCAGTAACTAAGGTTCGTCTGTGATTTGCCTAAAAACGAAACGGGCCACCCTTGTGAAGGGATTTGATGTCAGAAAAATTTGTTTTTGTCGCGAAAGACTATTCATGTAATTAATCTGCTTATTCGGGAGTTAAGATATACTTTTGATCATAGAGGGAGAGCAGAAAACAAATTCATTTGCTACTTTTCCGAAAACCTTTGGCAACCCTATATGTATTCTGATACGACGCGACTGCATTACTCGTGGTGGTTATCGCACAAAGCCGTAATCATTCCTGTTCTGTTAAACTTTATACTTGCAACGATTCTCTCCTATGTTCTCCCCCTCCGAAGCGATGAGGGTTATACTCTTTCTACCATTTCCGATGGCTTCCTGCTGGCAATCAAACGTGCGGTGATTTTTGAAAATTATCCGCCTTTTTACTTTGGTGCAGTTTCATTGTGGAATTTATCGGGCGACAGTTATTTCTGGGGGCGAATGTTCTCCGTGTTTTCCATTTTAGGAGCCGCCATCCTCATACCCTCTATCGGAAAAAGATATTTACCCAAAGTATCTCCTATCTGGCTGGTATCGGTTTTTTTGTTTAACCCCTCCGTTGTACTGTTGGAAGTTGACATGCGCTGTTATGCTTTTCTAATATTTCTATCGGCCTTGGAAATGTTGTTTTTTTATGAAGGGTACCTAAGTGCTACTCCTGACCGAAAATCGCGATGGTATTATATCCTCGTAGCGGTCATCGGCTTATATACACATTATTTTGCCGGTTTTTTGCTTGCAGCCAATGGGGTTGTACTTCTATTCACCCTTAACGGGAAACTCATCCGTAACTATATACTGGATATGATCATTCCGGCAGTGGCACTAGGGGCAATTGTATCCTTTATTCCGGGACAGTTTCAAAACCAGCACTATGTGTCCGAATCGCATACTCTTCTGGGCACGCTTGTTTTTATTACTAAAACGGTAGGTGATTATTTTCTCAGCACCGATTATGTGACCATACAGCCCAAGTTTATTGAGGTCATGGTTCGGATGATCCCTATTGGGATTATGATTTTAGCTTTGGGAATTAACTTTCGGGAGTTAAAACATGCCTTCAACGGACCGGAAAGGCATATACTAATTGTTTTTTGTTCACTGTTACTACTTTTTGCCGGTGTCTATTTTCTGTTTGGAAAATCCATCATCCTCCCGCGATATATGGTTGCCATGACAATTCCGATTGTTTTTATATTCTTTTATACACTTTCCTTAAATGGCAGTAGTAGCTGGATGGTTCCGGTAGGAGGAAGCATTCTGCTGGTTTTGTATATCATCATTTCACCCATTCAGTTTTTTCCCCCCATCAAAACCGAAGATTACAAAGCGGTATCCGCCTTCCTTGAAGAAAAAGAACAGCCGGGAGAAGCGATCCTGATTTTTGAAAACATCCACGAGCTGGTCTTAAAACACCACTACAAAGGCATCAATGTATTATACCAGTTCCCCCTCGAAATCAATATGAATGAAGCCTGGAATCATAAAAAATGGGCCATCAAAAACCCGGAACAGGTCGAGCAGTTTTTTACTGAAAAGGTAAATCACCCGGAAGTCTTCTGGCTAATCACCCACGAGAAAGAATCCATCAATCAGGTGCAATTAAACCAACATTATCTCGAAGATTTTCTTTCAAAGAACTATAATACTATTGAAGATCAGCATTTTCGCTATACGATCCGTGTAAGGTATTTGCAAAAAAAGCATTAATACGATAAAAAATTCGACTGCGGATTCTGTTGAAGACTACAAACTTACCATTTACAAGGCATTTATGACAGTCGGTATTAATGCTATACAGTCCGATGTAAAATATTGACTAATTATGGAATGAATTTTGGAGAGCAATGATGGTCATTAGACCGGCCTTTCTCTCCCTTACCGTTCGATCCTTTGGTTACTAAAGTTGCCTCATTAACTAATCTAAATAATATTTATGCCATCTGGTCATATTTCAAAAAAAGTGCTTGTTACCGGTGTCGCCGGATTCCTAGGTTCCAATTTACTCAAAAAACTCATCGCTGAAGGTCATTCAGTATGGGGGATAGACAACCTCTCGATGGGGAAACTCGAAAATATCAGTGAGTATCTCAACCATGAACGTTTTGTTTTTCTGGAAAAAGATATTGTGCAGACATCCACATTTGAAGAACTGGATGAAACCTTTGATGTGATTGTACACCTCGCCGCTTTTAAAATCCCTCGTTACGGCAAAGCGGTGGATACGCTTCAGATCAATGCCAAAGGCACTGAAAACCTGCTGGAATTTGCCCGTCATACCGGTACCAAATGTGTATTGGCCTCCACTTCCGATGTTTACGGCATGAGCCCTGACATTCCTTTTAAGGAGACAGGCAACTGTGTCATCGGCAATTCCAAAGTCCCTCGCTGGGGATATGCAGTATCCAAACTGTTTGACGAACACCTGGCGCTGGCTTATATGGAATCTTATGGCTTCCCCGTCGTACTGCTTCGCTTTTTCGGTTCTTATGGACCTCATCAGCACCTCTCCTGGTGGGGCGGACCCCAGTCTGTATTTATTGACTGTATTTTGAAAGACAAAGTGATCCCGATTCACGGCGATGGACAGCAGACCCGCACCTTCACTTTTGTCGAGGACACCGTTGCCGGTATTTATGCCGCTACCATGAAAGAAGAAGCCAACGGCGAAATTTTCAATATCGGTGCCAATGAAGAAATCACCATACTTGGGCTGGCACAACTGCTTAAAAGAGTTTCCGGTACTCCGGGTGAACTCAAAGTCGAAATGATCCCCTACGACCAGATCGCACAGGGAAGACAATATCAGGACGTAATGCGCCGGGTTCCGGACAATACCAAAGCCGAACAAATCCTCGGTGTAAAAGCCCAGTTCGGACTCGAAGAAGGCATGCGCCGCACCCTCGAATGGCAGAAAAAAATCATTGAAAAAGAAATAGCAATATGAAAATAGGCATCATAGGCGGGGGGTTTATGGGACTTGCACTTGCTCAGAAATTGGCCGGACCCAATACCTTTGTCAAGGTATTTGAACGGGACGAACAACTGGGCGGTCTCGCTACCTACCACGACTACGGGGATTATGTCTGGGACCGATTTTACCATGTCATTCTCCCCGGAGACAAATATCTTCTCAGCTATCTGGAGTCTATCGGGCTGAAAGATAAACTTCGCTGGAAAAAAACTTATACCGGTTATTATGTCAATGAGAAGTTTTATTCCATCAGCAACTCCAAAGAATTTCTCCTCTTCCCACCGCTGAGCATCATCAGCAAGGTGCGCCTCGCGATAACGATTCTCTACGCTTCCCGGATCAACGACTGGAAAAATATGGAGAAAATCACCATCGAAGAATGGCTGGTAAAAATCGGGGGAAGAAATACCTTCGAAAAATTTTGGAAACCACTGCTGCTGGCCAAATTAGGAGAAAATTATAAAAGAGTTTCGGCGGTTTTTATCTGGACTTATATCAAACGTTTGTTTGAAGCAAGGGGGGATGATTCTGCCCGTGAGGAGCAGATGGGGTATGTAGAAGGCGGCTATAAAACGGTGTTTGAGCAGGCGGAAAAAGTGCTGACTTCCAAAGGCGCGGTAGTAGCCAAAGGCACGACCGTATCGCGGATCAGCCCTCACGCCGAAGGCGGGGTGATCGTCGAAGCCGACGGGCAAAGCGAACATTTTGACCGTGTGGTATTCACCAGTCCGGTAAATGTGCTTCAGCAGACCGTAGATCCTTCGCTGGCCGAAGTCACCGGGAATCTCGACAAAATCGAATACCTGGGGGTCGTATGTATGGTAATGGCTACTAAAAAATCCCTTACCCCTTACTACGTACTCAACATTGCCGATGCGAGGGTTCCTTTTACCGGAGTCATTGGTATGAGTACACTGGTTGATACTGCCCAAACCGGCGGTTTTCATATTACATACTTCCCCAAATACATCCTCTCAACCGATCCGGTGTTGAAAAAACCCGAAGCAGAGTTGAAAAAATGGTTTATGGATGGAGTAAAAATCATGTACCCGGATCTGAAAGATTCCGACATCGCAAGTGTCCATATCAATCGTGCGTTTAAGGTACAACCGCTGCAATTTTTGAACTATTCGCAGATCGTTCCTCAAACCGAAACCCTTCACCCCGATTTTTTTGTGCTGAACACTTCGCAGTTTGTCAACGATACTCTCAACAATAATTCCGTCGCACGGCATGTGGAAAGATTTGTCGAACAATACGGTTCGCAGCTCCTTCGCCCGGCCAAATCAATGATTAAATTTTAGACTTCTGACTATGAGCAAACCGATCGCAAGCCTTTCTCTTGATCTGGATGATCAGTGGACCTATATGAAAACGCACGGAGATCCGGGATGGGAATCTTACCCTTCCTATCATTCGTATGCCGTGCCCCGAATCCTCGATTTTCTGGATGCCCACAATACCAAAATTACTTTTTTTATTGTGGCTCAAGATGCGGCATTTGACCACAACAAAGAGGTGCTGGCCGAAATTTCGCAAAGAGGCCATGACATTGGCAACCATACTTTCCATCATGACCCCTGGCTGCATATCTATTCGGAGAAAGAAATTAACGACGAACTGGCTTTAGCCGAGGAGCATATCCAGCGGGTAACCGGGGTAAGACCGGTAGGCTTTCGCGGACCGGGGTTTAGTTTTTCCAAAAACGTCCTCCGTGTGCTTGCCAAACGCGGTTATAAATACGATGCTTCTACCCTGCCCAATATTCTCAATCCACTCGCACGGGCTTATTTTCTTTCCACAAGCAAACTAAGCAAAGAAGAAAGAGAACAGCGCAAGGGATTGTTTGGAACATGGAAAGACGGTTTCCGTCCATTGAAGCCCTATAAATGGACATTCGATAATATGCAACTGACGGAAATACCGGTCACGACTATGCCGGTGTTTAAAGTGCCGATTCATGCCAGCTATGTACTCTATCTGAGTACCTTCAACTATCACCTCGGTATCGCCTTTTTCCGGTTTGCAATCGCGATGTGTAAACTCACCGGAACGGCACCTTCCATCCTATTGCATCCCCTCGATTTTATCGGTTATGACGATACTCCTGACCTAGCTTTTTTCCCTGCCATGCGAGTCAATAGCGATCTGAAACTGCGGGTTATGCACGAGATGTTTCGGATTCTGGGAAAAAACTACGACCTCAGAACCATGCAGGGGCATTATGATTCGATTTCAGAGAAGAAAAATATCAAAACACTTGAAGTTGCAACCGCTTGATTATGACAGGTTCAGAAACACTTCCAATCAAAAAAAGTGATCAGCTTACCGGTATTTTTTACCTGATACTGGATATACTGATCAGCGTGGCGGCTCAGTTGGTACTGAAACATGCCATGCACAATCTGGGAAGTATCCCGGAAGATGCCCCACTGACCGATTATTTACTAAACATGATCAGCTTTCCGGTTATTGCCGGGCTGGCCTTGTATGGCTTAGGGATTGTTTTCTGGATTTTGTGCCTGACCAAACTGGATCTCAGTTTCGCTTATCCTGCGGGAACTATGCAATATTTCCTCATTTTTATAGGTGCGTGGATATTGTTTGACGAACAAATCAACTTTCTCCGGATTGCCGGTGCATTGGTGATCATCGCGGGTGTAGTAGTCATGTCTAAAGATATTAAACTATCATGAACCCCCATATATACCTTTTCACCAGTATTCTGCTCGTAACCTTGTCGCAGTTTGCCTTTAAAAAAGGGGTTTCACTGCCCGAAGAAGGCTCTGAATCCAAAGGAATGGTAGCCAAAATCATTCAGATGCTTTTCCAGAAACATATTCTGGCGGGGTTGTTCCTCAATGGTGTGGCAGCAGTTTTTTGGTTATTAGCATTATCTGACCTCGAACTCAGTTATGTTTTCCCTTTTCTGAGTCTTAACTATATTCTCGTTCCGCTGGGTGCATGGATTTTTTATCAGGAAAAACTATCATTTCATCGCAAAGCAGGTATCGGAATTATTTGTCTGGGTATTTTTTTAATCGCTTTCAGCTAACAAAACAAATTTATAATTATGGCATCACGCCCCCAATCTGCTGCCTTAGTTAACACGCTCAATTCTTCCGGTATGGGAGAAACACGCCCCCTTGTTTCCGTAATAACTCCCGCTTACAACGAGTCGGCCATTATCACCAAAAATCTTTCCAAACTTTGTGAGTATATGGAAAGCCTGGCGGATAAATACCGGTATGAAATCGTCGTTGTCAACGACGGCAGCAAAGACGGAACTGCGGAACTTGCCGACAACTTTGCGAAAGAACATCATCAGGTAATTGTACACCATCACAATGTGAATAAAAACCTCGGTGGGGCACTCAAGACCGGATTTGAAATTTCCAACGGTGATTATGTCATCGTTATGGATCTGGATCTGAGTTATTCACCCGATCATATCGAACGCCTCCTGGCAAAAATGGAGGAAACCGAAGCCGATATGGTCATCGCTTCTCCGTACATGAAGGGCGGGAAAAACAGTGATGTTCCGGCCTTCCGGTTGTTGCTTAGTAAAGTGGTCAATTATTTTATGAAATTAGTTGCCCCGCAGAAAATTTCCACCTTTACCAGCATGGTGCGGGCTTACCGGAAATCGTTTCTCAAAAAGCTAAACCTCAAGTCCAATACCTATTCCATAAACCCTGAAATCATTCACAAAGGCTTGATTTTACGGGCAAGGATCGAAGAAATTCCGGCCCATCTGGACTGGGGTTTTCAGAAAGAACTGGGACCGGCACGGACTTCCAGCATACGAGTATTAAAAGGAATTCTGGCAGGTTTGATGACCGGATTCATTTTCCGGCCTTACGCCTTTTTTATGATTGTCGGGCTGGTACTGTTGTTACTGGCGGGTTATATGATCGGCTGGCTATTTGTCCATACCATCGCCATATATCCGGAAATCGTGGTAGCGCCGGGATCATTTGACGATCAGTTTACTGAAGCCGTTAAAGCCGTCTTTTATGAAAAACCCCATGCTTTTGTCGTGGGAGGTATTACTTTACTGGCGGCACTTCAGTTTTTGGGAATTGGTTTTCTATCCCTTCAGAGTAAGAGGTATTTCGACGAAATGTTTCACATCTCGACGACGATTTTCAACCAACAACAAAAAGATTAGTTATGGCAAAATTCCTTCTGATTTGCAGAAAGGATAAATCTGCCCCCTTGATCACTGCGGAAAATGCAGATTTTATTTCGTCGCAGATTTTACCCGATAATATATCCCCCCATTCTCCGGAAATCAAACGCGAAGATGAGGGTCTCGAATATGTAATCTTTAACCCGGTGTCTGTCATTACGAGAGAACCCGGAGTTGTCTGCATGGGAGCCGGATTTTCTACGGACAAAGCCGACTGGCATCCACCATTGGCGCCTAAACCGCTAGGCACATTTGCCCTGTTTCGGTTTAATGCTTCGCAGGTAGAACTTGTCTCCGACATGGTAGCTTCCCAGACAATCTGGTATTATCACGACGATAAGGTATTTTTGGCTTCCACTTGCCAGCGGGCGATTCTGTTTTTTTTAGAGGGTTTTGAATTTAACCCGGCGGTTCTTCCCTGGATGTTGTCCACCGGGACACTTGGCCCGGGGTTTTCCTGGGATAAACGCCTTAAAAGTGTTTCCGCAGACGGCACGGTTTTGTTGGATAGAAAAACCTGGAAAATCAGCCGCACGGAAGTTAACGTAGCCCTCCACATCAAAAAAGAAACCGAAGCCTACCATCGGACCGAAACCGAAAAGGTATTGGAAGAAACGCTGGAAAACATGGATTTTCCGGAAGATAAATGGGTGCTTTCACTTTCAGGAGGCTACGACAGTCGTGGTTTGCTACTTTACCTCAAAAATCGCCGAAAAATCCGTTGTGTCACCTGGGGGCTTGAAACACTTTTGGATCACAAACTCAGTGATGCTTATGTAGCAAAATCGCTGACGGAACACTTCAGTCTGCCTTTCCGCTTCTTTTCACTGGACAATACCCCCATTTCTTTCCACGACTTATTTCACCGGTTTCTTATCGCTTCCGAAGGGCGCACCGACCATATCGCCGGTTACAGCGATGGTTTGGAGTTGTGGAGACAATTGTACGATTCCGGTATTGAAGGCATGCTACGTGCCGATCAGGTATATGAAACCAAAAATATCCGAACCATTGAGGAAACGATCAAAGTTAACGGCATCATTTCGCTGGATCAGTTTAGCAATACTCGCATTTTCAAAAAGTATGGACTGGGAAAACTCACCTGGCCCGAAGGTCTTTGGATAAATAAGGGAGAATCGCTGGTGGACTGGAGCGCCCGGCTTTACCACAATTTCCGCCTGCCTTATGTGCAGGCTCCCCTTAATGCCATTAAAACCTGCTACCTGGAAATGTCATCCCCACTCCTGAGTCGCCCCATTGTCAACAACGCTTATTCTCTTCCGGATGAATTTCGGTTCAAAAAGAGGCTTTTCAAAGAAATTGTGCAGTCCAAAACTCCGGATATTCCCTTTGCCACTTACAACGCCAGTCATAAGATTGTGGATCTTTTGATGACAAAAGAAGCCGTAAATGAATTGAAGCAGATACTGGAATCAGGGCTGGGAAAAGATCTTTTGCCGGATGAAATTCTGAATTTCCTACTTGGCAAATTGCGCACAGCCAGCAGCGACCTAAAACAAAAAAGCGAGCAGAAAAAGAAACGGGAAAGCATCAAACAAAATTTTCTCGTTGGAATCCTTCGGAAATTTTTTAAAAAGAATCAGAAATCCGAAATTAATCTGAATCTTCTCGCTTTCCGTGTAGCAATCATCCTGAAAATTACTGAAATTCTCAAGGCTGATTCGCTGGAAAAACACACGGTCGCGCAGGCAAAATAATTATGGCTAAGCTCATTCAGATTTGTACCCGAAGCACTGAAATAAAAGGATTTGAAACCAAGGTAAAAACCTTATTTAACCGTCTGTTACCCTCCGATATTTCCCCCCGACCTCCTTTGATCCGGAGTTCGGATCATTTGTATATAGGCATTCTCAACCCATCCCCTACCCTGACTTTTTCCGGGGATTCAGTTTGTCTGGGAAAAATGTTTGCTGCCTCAGATGGGTGGGCGATACCGGGAAATGAGACTCCGGATGGAAATTTCGCCCTGTTTCGAAATACTCATACCAAAACCGAAGTGATCACTGATATACTGGGCAGCCGTACCGTCTGGTATTATTTTGATGAAGAACGATTGATTGTATCCACTTCTCAACGGTGTATTGTCTATTTTTTAGAAAGTTTTGAACCCAATCCGGAAGTTTACTCTTGGTTTATATCCTCCGGTACGCTGGGGCCGGAATTGTCCTGGGACAGGCGGATTCGATATCTGCCGGGTAACAGCCGACTAAAACTCGACCGCTTAAACTGGAAACTTGAGATAGAAACCACACCGGTAAATTTCACGCTGGGCGATTACCGTGAAGCGGACATTCCTGAAATCTATGAAAACGCGCTAAGGGAAACTTTAGGCAATATACATCTTAATCACGACCACTGGAGCCTCCTTCTATCGGGAGGATATGATAGCCGGGGGTTATGTTATTTTTTGCCTTTCACGCAAGATATGAAAGGCATTAGTTGGGGAAAACCCTCCTCCATTCGTGCCAAAAATACCGATCCTTTCATCGCCGCCCAAATTGCCCAAAAACAAGGAATAGACTTTCGGTTTTTACCCATAAAAAACAGTGCCGGACACTTTGAAGAAATGATTAGTCGGTTTCTGATCAATGGAGAAGGCCGTAGCGACAAAATTTCCGGTTATATGGATCTTTTTGCTACCTGGAAATCTATTTTTGAATCCAATGTTTATGGCCTCATCCGCGGCGACCATACCTTCGATTATCGGCCTTCGGCCAATGCGTTTGAAACTCGTTACAATTATTATCTACTGACACTCAATGATTACACAGGCCTGAAAGATTGGGGGAAATTTAACCTCCCAGATCAAGTCATTCCGGAAAAATTTGTCCAGTTACGCACCGAATCTTTCGCAGAATGGGGCGGCAGACTGGATCGGATGTTCTATTTCCCGATGATTCAGGCGGCACTCGCTGATTTGAAACTCGGGTATGTGGAAAAAACCAATCCTTATATCAACCGCCGGTTAATGGACATTCAGGGATCCTTACCCGTAAATGCTCATCTCGGGAAAGCAGTTTTTAAAGACATTATCCGGAAAAAATACCCGGAAATTCCTTTTGCAACTACCCAGGCACTGACCACAGAAGAGAATTTTACGACCCAACCCAAAGTGGCACGATACATCTGCGAAAATTTGAGGAATCCCGATTCCACGAGTGTGTTCTCTTCTCAAATGAAAAACCTGATCGCCGATTCTATTACCCAAAGCTTAGAAAAATCATCCTTCGATTTTTTTCAAAAAATCAAGAAGACCTTAAAAAAACGCATTCCCAATTCGCTGAAAAAATCCATCAAAAAACCCTTTTATAAAACAGAGCCTGATTTTCCTTTGATAGGGTTCCGAATTGTCCTTATTGAAAAAATGCACCAGCTTCTGTGTGAAGATGCCCGCTATTAAAAAAAACCATACCGGATTTATTAAATCATGAGTCAACCGTTTAAAATCATCAGTGTAGTAGGGGCACGTCCCCAATTTATTAAACTTGCGCCATTTACCCGGGCAATTGCCCACCACAATTCCACCCATCCGCTTCAGGTAATTCATCAGACCATTCATACCGGTCAGCATTACGACGCCAAGATGTCGGATGTTTTTTTTGACGATCTGGGCATTCCTTATCCCGAGTTCAACCTCGCGGTGGGTTCCGGATCTCATGCCGAGCAGACCGGTAAAATGCTGATCGGAATCGAAAAAGTATTACTGGAAGAGAAACCCGACATGGTGGTAATATTTGGGGATACCAACTCCACCGCAGCGGCAGCCCTTGCCGCCGTAAAACTGCATATCCCGCTGGCACATATTGAAGCCGGATTGCGGAGTTTTAACCGCGCCATGCCGGAAGAAATCAATCGGATCGTTTCGGATCACATTTCCAATATCCTGCTCGCACCCACCGGCACAGCTATGGAAAACCTGGAAAGAGAAGGTTTATCGAAAATATCAGTACTTACCGGCGACATCATGTACGATACGGTATTACACAATCGCAAAATTGCAGAGGAAAAATCTACCATTCTCGCCGATATGGGCTTGAAACCCGGAGAATATGCCATTGCGACCCTTCATCGGGCAGAAAACACCTCCGATGCGACTCTTTTAAAGGGAATCCTCGACACCCTCAACCAGGTTGCAGACAACCGGATTCCCGTGGTTTTTCCCATTCATCCAAGGGTATTTCACCTGCTACCCAAAATTCTGCCCGACTGGAAAGCCTCCCCTAATCTGAAAATCTGCGATCCGGTAGGCTATCTGGAGATGCTTCAACTCGTGGGAAATGCCCGACTTGCCCTCACCGATTCCGGGGGCTTACAGAAAGAAGCCTTTTTCCTCGATTGCCCGTGTATCACCCTGCGCACCGAAACCGAATGGGTGGAAACCGTAGAAGGCGGCGGCAATATTATCACCGGTCCCGAACCGGAAAAAATCATGAACGCACTCGACTACTGGTGGGAAAAAACTGCCAGCGGCAAACTTAACTTCCAGGACACCGTGCGAAAATACTTTGGCGGAGGAGATTCCGGAGAAATTATTTTATCGGCCATTCTTCCACAATCCTGATTTGGTTTTTACCTTTATATTGCCAATTTTGATACAATAAAACTTATTATCGAAAAATCCCCCGTATGAAACATTTCGCCATCACCGGTGTGGCCGGTTACATTGCCCCTAGACACCTCAAAGCCATTCACGATACTGGCAACAACCTCGTTGCTGCGGTTGACCCTCATGATTCCGTAGGGATTCTGGACCGGTATTTTTCGGAGGTAGCATTTTTTACCGAGTTTGAAAGGTTTGATCGCCATCTTGAACGGCTGAAAAGAGACGAAAAAAGGCCCAGTATTGATTACCTGACCATTTGTGCCCCCAACTACCTTCACGATGCACATATCCGTCTCGCCCTTAGGCTCGGATGTGATGCCATCTGCGAAAAGCCCCTGGTTGCCACCCCCTGGCACCTCGACGCCCTTGCCGAACTTGAAATGGAAAGCCAGGGCAAAGTTTATAATATCCTCCAACTCCGCGTTCATGATTCGCTTATTAAACTGAAACAAAAACTGGAATCAGAAAAAACCGACAAAAAGTATCAGCTTGAACTTACCTATATCACCTCTCGTGGCCCGTGGTACAATTACTCCTGGAAAGGGGATGAGGATAAATCCGGAGGCATTGCCACCAATATCGGCATCCATTTTTTTGATATGCTAATTTGGATGTTTGGGAAAGTGCAACATAGCGAAGTCTATCTCGCAGATAAACTCAAAATGAGTGGAATGCTGGAACTCGAAAACGCCGATGTTTCCTGGTACCTGAGCATTGACAAACGCGACTTGCCCGCAGAAATTGCCGCAAAAGGTCAGGCTACTTTCCGCTCGATCAAATACGACGGGCATGAAATCGAATTTTCGGAAGGATTTACGGACTTACATACTCGTATGTACCAGGAGATACTCGCCGGGAACGGTTTCGGCATCGAAGATGCCCGCCCTTCCATTGAGCTGGTACACCAGATTCGCAACAGCCCTATCCGAAACGATGTACGTATGAAACATCCTTTCCACAACCGCTAGGAAGCGATCATGGGATAAAAAAAAGGCTGCCTTTTCTTAAAGACAGCCTTTTTTGTCTATTTGCAAACCGACCCACTCCGAGATTAAAGCAGCTTCCTGATATATCATAAAGTGGTTTCCATTTTTCAGAATATCCGGGTTTTTGGTTTTTCTAATTGGAAATACACGGTCCCGGTTTCCGTGAAGTCGGGCTATTTCTACCGGGGTTTTTACACCTTTCCAACCGACCAACTGCCTTATTGCCCACATTCGATAGTTGTCCGAAAAAGTCTGAAAAATAGCCTTTAGAAGCGCTTGTTCCTCTTTATCATAAATCCCAAATAATCGGCTCCAGTAAGACAGGGTATAAATGCGCCATTTACCCCGGGAAAGGCGGTACAAAGGAAGTATCCGCATAATCGAAAAATGCAAAGGAAGTTCCTCGGGTGATAAAATCCCTGAAATCAATAATATTTTTGCTACCGGGCGAAAAAGGGATATTTCCTGTGCGATAATTCCGCCAAAAGAAACCCCCAAAATTACAACCGGTTCTTTATCCGAAATTTGTTCCGCCATCCGGAGGCTATAATCCCTCAGCGATTCATGCGGAATAGGTTCCGGCCACTTTAAAAAATGTATAGGAAAAGGCAGATTCAGCCGCGAAAAAATCCGCTCGTCGGTACCGAGGCCCGGTATCGCATAAAGGATTTGAGGGGTAGTCGTTGTTAATACGTCAGGATTCATTTACTTTAGGGCTGATAAGAAAAATGTATGCTCATACCGATTGTTTTTGCCGTTTGTCTGGTGTTTGCAGGTGCTCTGGTTATTTGGGGGTTGAGCACACACCGGAAATTTACTCAACTAGAAAATCTGCACAGGGAATTTGCCCGAAAAATGAGCCTTCATATTGCCTATACTCATGAAAAGGACTTCACCATTTTTGGGCGATTTCGGGATTACCCGGTAAAGGTCACGCCTTTTGACAAATTTACCAAACCCGCCTGCCTCTGCTTTTCGATCCCAATGATCAATCCCAACCTCAAATGGCTGAAAATCAGCAAAAATCTTTCCGGAAAACTCGACGATCTCACCCAAAATGACAAGTCCATTATCGTCAATCACCCCCTCTCCCAAGACATCCGCATCGAAACCAACGACTTGATGTTTTCGGGGCTGATATTGTCCGAAAACGTAAAAATCAGTCTTCATGATACCTTTAAAGACTTAACCGAAGGACTCTTATACATCGAAGGGGAAACGATGAATTTTATATTGCCTCGTATGCTGGCGGGGGCAGATCATCATCGGAAAATGGTAGGGGCAGATCATGATCGGAAAATGGTAGGGGCAGATCATGATCGGAAAATGGTAGGGGCAGATCATGATCTGCCCCTACCCGCCGCCACCAAAATCATTCACCTTATGTGTGACATGAAGGATGAGTTGAATTAAAAAAAATGTATCAAAAACGGCAGAAAAAACACCCCATCGCCCCATACCCGGTATCGTTCCTTTTGACCAAACCATTTTCTTTGCACGACCAAAAGTAAAAGAATGGCTACCATGGCTCCATAAATGGCTTCTACGGCCCATTCCTCTGGGGAAAACTCCGAGGCTAACCCCAGGCCGCAAAGGGCAACACCCGCTGAGAAAAAAAATATAAATCCAATGGTTTTTTTTGCGCCAATCGCCCTTACAAACGAGGTCTGCCGGTCGCGGGTATCCGTTTCCAGATCAAAAAGCGAAAATATCATCAGATTGATCAGGGCAATCAGAAAAAATTGAAGAAAGAGGATAATTTCTACCTGTGTTAATGGATCACCAGTCATCACCAAAGGTCCTCCCCAAACGCCTGCGGCGTAAATCAAAGCGACCCCCAGTTCTTTTTGAAGCAGCCAGGAAGTTTTACCTCCTACCCACTGCACCAGGCCCAAATGAAAAGCCACAAATCCCCCCATAATCAGGCCCATTTCCAATATGGGGAGCGGCACTAAAAAAGGAATCAGGGCGATACAAATGACAAATGCCCCCATCCATATCGCGCTAAGCACCCGAAAATATCGGTAATGAAACAAGTGTCTTTCTGTATGGGCCTGCTCTTTGAGTCGGTGGGCATCCAGGAGATGATCGGCCGTGTATATCACCCAGACACTTATCGGAAGTGCCCACCACCAGGCAGAAGGCATGGCGACCTGCAATATCTGTGCAGCCATTCCCCCGGAGGCTAAGGCCCCCACTACCACATCCAGGCTCAAAATCTGGAAATAACGATAAGGGTTTTTCATCGTCGTCGGTCAGAATACCGGAATGTATTGCCTGTCTTCAAAGGGATAAATGCCCGCCAGTGGAAGCGTTTCCAATATTTGAGCTACGGTCTTATCCATACCCGTGGGAATCCAATCAGGCTCCAGATCTGCCAAAGGAACCAGCACAAAGGGGCGGCGAGGATAATAGGGATGGGGCAATTTAAGACTTTCGGTGGAATGTATTTCACGATGAAACTCCAGAATATCAATATCAATCAGCCGAGGCCCCCATTTATAGTAGCGATATCGGCCCATCAACTGCTCTGTGTCCAATAAAATTTGCAGTAACTGCTGCGGGCTGCCCTTGAAAGAAACCTCACAGGCTATATTCAGAAACTCGTCCTGGGTCTCCACACCCCAGGGAGGAGTAATAAATAGACGTGACCGGCGGAGAATTTGCACACTGGCGAAAGACAAATGATCCAGTGCCGCAATAATATTCCGGACTTTATCACCCATATTCGAACCCAGGCCGAGAAAAATCATCTTTGGTAAAGATAGCTTATTTGAATCGAGGATAAGAAGTTCCTTTAAAAATTTTGTTATTCTGAGTAAATTTACGTTCCCAATTACAAATGAATATAACACATGAATTTTATTAAAAACATTTTTGCGAGTTTTCTGGGAGTAATCCTTGCCTTTTTGATTGGCATTCCCTTTTTGTTCCTGATCATCGGGGGAATTGCGGCAGCCATCGGCGGTTCTTCTGAAAAAGTGGAGGTTAAGACAAATACTGTATTGAAAATGGACCTTACGGGTGAAATTGTTGAAAACGCTGCGGAGGATCCCCTTGAATTTAACTTTGATCAATTCATGCCTTTTGCCGGAGCAACCACAACCAAAACCGGCCTTTTCCAGGTTATTAGCTCAATCCAAAAGGCCAAAGAAGACGATAAAATCCGGGGGATTTACCTGACGTTGCCCGCAGAGATACAGGCAAACTGGGCCTCCCTGAAATCCATCCGCGATGCCCTCGTAGATTTTAAAACCAGCGGGAAATTTATTTATGCCTATTCGGAAGTTTATGCGGAAAACAGCTACTACCTCGCCAGTACTGCCGACAAACTTTATATGCCGGCAACAGGAATGATTGAGTTTAACGGCTTTGTTGCCCAGCCCATGTTTTACACCGGATTGTTTGAAAAAATAGATCTCAAACCGGAGATTTTTCGGGTGGGAACCTTTAAATCGGCGGTTGAACCTTATTTTTTAAAGCAAATGAGCGATTCCAATCGCGTACAAACTCAAAAGTATATGGATGACCTCTGGCAGGTTTTTGCCGAGGATGTTGCAATCTCCCGGTCGGTTTCGGTAGAAAAAATTAATGCGGTTGCAAGCGATTTTATCTTCGGCGACGGAGAACAGGCGCTAAAAGCAGGATTGATAGACGCGGTTCTCTATGAACAGCAGGTATTAGATGCCCTCAAAACCGAGCTTAGCCTCGAAGATGACGACACCATAAACTTCCTGAGTCTGAAGAAATACGAAAGAGTTCCCGCAAAAAGTGATTTCTCCTCCAATAAAATTGCCATTGTATTTGCCGAAGGGGGAATCCAGTCCGGCAAAAGTGGCGATGGTACAATGGGATCCGAAACCATTGTCGAGGCCCTGCGAAAAGTACGAAAAGACAAAAACGTAAAGGCCGTTGTCTTTCGCATTAACAGCCGGGGAGGCAGCGCACTTGCCTCGGACATGATTGCAGAGGAAATCCGGCTACTAAGTGAAGAAAAGCCCGTGATTGCCTCGATGGGAGACTTTGCCGCCTCCGGCGGATATTATATAGCCGCGCCCTGCGACAAAATCTACGCCCAGGCCAATACCATTACCGGTTCCATCGGAATCTTTGGCATCCTCTTTAATACCCAGGAATTGTTTAACAAAAACCTCGGTATCACCTTTGACGAAGTAGAAACCCATACCCATTCCAATTTTGGAAATCCCAACTTCCCGATGCCCGAGATGGAACGCCAGTTTATCCAGAAAACCGTGGAAAAAGGATATGGCAACTTCCTCAAAGTCGTATTAAAAGGCCGTGGATTTGCAGATTCTTTAGCCGTGGACAAAATCGCCCAAGGGCGTGTGTGGTCGGGAATGGAAGCCAAAAAAATCAAACTGGTGGATGAAATCGGCGATTTAAACAAAGCCATTGCCGCCGCAGCCGAAATGGCCGAAATCGGAACCGATTACCGCTTAGAACGTCTTCCCAAAATCAAATCGCCGTTTGAAGAAATACTGGGTGGAATGATGGAAACATCCTCCAACTATGTGGATCAGCAAAATCCGCTTTACGAAGAAATGGAAACCCTTCGTAAGATTAAAAAAGATATTCCTCAAAGCGGCGTTTACACGCTAATGCCTTTTCAGATGGAAATCCGATAAACTACTCTCCCGAAGAGTTATAAAAAGAAAAAGCCGCAAAATTTGCGGCTTTTTTTGTGGGAGCAAGAGACGAGATTCGAACTCGCGACCCCGACCTTGGCAAGGTCGTGCTCTACCCACTGAGCTATTCCCGCAGAAATATAGTAATGGAGGCTGCGACCGGAATCGAACCGGTATATACGGCTTTGCAGGCCGCTGCATAACCATTTTGCTACGCAGCCTTAGAATCAAAATAAAAAAGCCGCGATGGTCGCGGCTTTAGAATTCTTGGAGCGGGAAACGAGATTCGAACTCGCGACCCCAACCTTGGCAAGGTTGTGCTCTACCACTGAGCTATTCCCGCGCTTCAATTTATTCGCTGTATTATATAGACTTTGATTAGGTTGTCAATATTTTTATTGAACTTCTATAGATAATGCCCAACCAGAATTACCTTTACATTCGCCTTCTTCAATTTGCACTTTTGAAAAGGTGTTTTTCTTGCCGTAAGCATCTTGAAGCTGAAGCAATGTAACAGGTGTGCCTTGTTCTATATGTTGACAAAAGCCATTGGTGTCAGCTTCTTCAACGACGTCATAAGCTTCTATTGTGCCTGGTACGCTGACTAAACGTACTTTAGCGGTTTTATCAAACGCATTGACGCTTTTTAATACATAGCGCTGACCGACAACGAGGTCCTTAATGGTTGGGCCAGTTAATTTTTTTTCACCGCCACCGCCAGCCATAGACACAGCGAGTAGCAGAACAACAGCGCCTGCTATCGCGCCATAAAACACTTTAGGATTAGAGTCTTTTAGGGCTAATACGGTATTCATTAATCCGCTAGCAGCATTTTTTGCCGATTCAACTGATTCTTTAACGTTGTCAGTTGCACTTGCTGTTTCGGTGGTGTTTTCTTCATTACTCATCTCATATCCTCCAAGGTGAAACTTAGTTATTATTGTTACGCTCGATTGGTTACGCTAAATATGTTAAATCTGTAGTTTTTTCATACCAGCATCCAATTTATCATGAAGTTAAATCTTATCAAGCGCGTTTATTAAAGATTTTACCAGGCAAATCATTAATGCGGGATAAAATAGTAAGTTTTTTAGTCTATGTCTATTTTCTTTTTTCAGTTACCCGTAAACATTCATATTGCCAGTAGCCCAAGCCTATATTTATTTTGCTCTTTAATACGATAGGGAAGTCATCTTGGTTAATAAATAAACGCACCAAATCCCCTTCTTTTAAGACAAAATTATCGCTAATAATGTAGCTTGCGCCTTC
>JANRJC010000028.1:0-80797 GCA_033764335.1 Bacteroidia bacterium
GGTCTGGGTCGCGCTGCCGTTGTTGGCGATGGAGGCAAACTGAATCGCGCCCCCCACACTCGACCAAATCACCGCGCCGCCGTTATTGCCGCCGTCGGTGTCAAAGGTCCAACTCGTGCCCGACCGCGTCGCGTTAAAACCGAGGTACGACGTCCCCCAGTTCAGTCCGCTGCTGTACGCCGGCCCCATGCCCAGTTTACTGATGCCTGCACCGACGCGCAGGCCTTGCGATTGAATCTTGAAAATTTCGTTGCTCCCCGCAAAAAAACTAAAACTGTGCGTCGTGTTCACCGGCATTTCAAACCGCAGCGTACCGGCACTCATGCCCAGCCCGTAAAACTGGCTGCCGCTCGTGTACAACGAAAGCATCTTACTTTGGTACGTACCCCCAAAATCTAAGGGATACTGCGGGCTTCCGGTATTAATCCCCACTTTTTCCACCCCGCCGATGGGGTTGTAATAGATCACCCCGGAGCCGGAAGAACTCCACGTACTCTGGGCTTTCATCTCAAAATTTAGAAAAAAGAGGAATAGAAGGAAGAAGGAAGAAGGAAGAAGGAAGAAGTCGTTGCATGGTGTTTTGGGTTTAAGTGTTATGACAAGTATATGAAATGTTTTTTATATTTCCAAATTCGGTTAGTTGATTTTTGGAAATAAATGGCTGTAACTAATCCGTAGGGATTTATTATGATACCGTGAAATAGACTTGTCCGGGTTTCGTTTTACCTTTAGCTTTGCCCTTAAACACGATTTTTATGATGAAGTGCCTGAAATTTTGCCTGATTCTGTTTTTTTCGTTTTCCCAAACGCTGCTATTTGCCCAAAAATCCCTGCCGGAAATCGAAGAAGAACTGCAAAGGCTGTCTGCGGAAATCCTCACACACGATTCCCTGTCCTTCAAAATCCAGCAGAATAAACTTTTTACCCGAACCCTGATCGAAACCCTCAAACGGCCCGAAAGTTTTGACTATCCGTTTGATTCGCTCAAAACGATTTCCATCCTCCAGCCGGAGGATCGCACCTTCCGCATTTTCACCTGGCATATTGTGGACAAAAACTACCAGGAGTATTACGGCGAACAATACCACTACTACTTCGGGCTGGTACAACGCCGGTATGAAGAAAATGGGAAAACCGAATTTCTGGTTATTCCTCTCGTTGAGTTGAGAAACATTCCCCGTGGAGTGGAAAACAGCGTGCTTGACAATGGAAGCTGGCTCGGTGCGCTGTATTACCCGCCCAAATACCACGATTTTATTCCTTCTTATACGGTCAAGACCATTGGCTATAACAAAGAGCAGCCCCGAAAAGTAAACAATACCCTGTATCTGCTTCTCGGCTGGAATGGCAACGACGAAAAAAGCAACTATAAAATCGTGGATGTGCTTTCTTTTGACCCCAAAGACAAAAATCGGGTACTTTTTGGAGCAGATATTTTCTACTTCGACCAGATTCCCAAATACCGGGCTTTGTTTAAATATTCGGAGTACGCTCCTTTTAGCCTGAATTTCAGCTATGTACAAGACGGCGGGCAAAAGAAAAAAATGATCGTTTACGACCACATGGGTACACCCAAACAGGGAGATCAAAAACTCGAAGATGTATTTGAAACCGGAGCCGACGGTTCTTACGATGCCCTCTATTTTTACAAAAAAGTCGGATACTTTGAATGGTACCGCAACGTAACCCTCGCCGAAAAATACATTAGCAGTGAAAACCGCAAAAAACAGGAACTCATTCGCCAAAATCAGCAAAAAATCGCCGGAGAAAGGCAAAAAGCCCTAAAGGAGGAAGAAGCCGTGGCGGAGCAGTTTGGCGTCATGGAAAAAGGCGATCCTACGGCCAAAACCATCAATCCCGCCAGCAAAAAGGCGCAAAAACAAATGCTCAAACAAATGGAAGAACAACGTAAGAAAGAAGAAGAAAAACTCAAACAAGCCGGGATAAAATTACCCTCTGGCAATCAGTAAAATGTTTTTTTTCCATCAGACACAAAAAACCTTTTGTTAGGTTTTGTTTAAATTTATATTTTTGACGCATAACAGGTTATTCATTGAACTAAAATGGAAGTTATGCAAGGGAGAGATGAAGTGTATTCTGAAAAGATTCGAGCAGGGAAACGCACTTATTTTTTCGATGTAAGGTCCACCCGCTCCAATGACTATTACATTACCATCACGGAAAGTAAGCGCAGGTTTAACGGAAGAGGTTATGACAAACATAAAATCTTTCTTTACAAGGAGGACTTCAATAAGTTCCTGGCCTCATTAGCGAAAACAGTGGATCACGTCAAACAAGAATTAATGCCCGATTACGACTACGACGAGTTTGACAGACGCGAACGGGATTACGAGGATGACGACGATGATTACAATGAAAGAGATAACCGAGGTGGCTACGAGGGAGATTCTGACGGGGAAATAGAGAGCCTTCCTTCCTGGGAAGAATAAAATAAAAGACTCATTTATAAAGGTTTGCCTCTGGCAAACCTTTTTTTTAAGTTTATTTAGGGGTATAAAAAGCTGTTGGAAACAAACGTTTCATCCGTTCGCTGATATCACTGACCGTTACCGAGCCATCCTTATTTTCGTCCAGACCGATGTTTTGGTTATACATTTTGGTAGGTTTGGAATAAAGGGTATAACCCGTACCGTACTCCAGTGCTTTGGGGTAAAGAATGGCCAGGTATAAATCCGTCAGGCTGTCATATTCACCGTAACGCTCCCTCACGGTTTGAAGGTACTCTCGTACCAGTTCCATCTGGTCATGCGCTTCCATTTTACGAATATCACTCATGTAGTAATTGGTTCCCAGCCGGTCATTCAGTTCTCGCACCGTAGGAACCATAAACTGAATAAGCCCCGTGGCACCGCTACCTCTGCGATTGATGACAGAAGGATTTAACCTTGACTCGGAATACATTACAGCCATCAACCATTCCGGAGGCACGTCCAGCGTAGCGGCTACTTCTACCACTTTTTCCTCAAACTTCCCGGTATCCTCGATGTAGGGGTCGGCGTTTTCAATAAGATACAGCCGCTTGCTTATTTTTCCGGGGGAATAAAAGCCCTGAAAATCTATTCCGATAAAAACAAAAGCGATTGCAGAAACCCCTCCTGCCGTTACAGCGACCCATTTCCACTCAAAATGAATATTTTTAAAGGAAATATTCTGCCAGGTTTCTTTGAGTTTGCGAAAAACATATCGAAAAAAGACAACCGATTCCCGGCGAAACCACGGCATTCCCGTTTGGCGCATAAAATCGAAGCCAACCGTAGCGGATTTTACCAAAAGGAAAAACGCCATAACGGGTAATTTAAAGACATTGGCCAGGAAAATCCCGCCAAAATCCGCCATTTTATCGCCCATGCTAAATTTCATGTCTTTTTTACGAATTTGTGGGACAAAGTTCTAAAAAAAAAGGGAATTTTTAACCTGTATGAAATAAAAATTGCCTCTTCAGGGAAGAGGCAAAGATAGACATGAAGCCAGGAGTTAAACTTTTGCTAAAATAAATTACAAACCGTATGCCATAAGCCCGACATGGCGGTTGTTTTCGCAAAAGAGCAGGCTAATTCAGTACGGAACGGGCAATCACCAATTTTTGAATTTCGGAGGTTCCTTCTCCGATGGTGCATAATTTGGCGTCCCGATAATATTTTTCGACCGGAAAATCCTTAATATATCCATAACCGCCGAAGATCTGTACGGCTTCGTTGGCTACCCAGACGGCGGTTTCACTGGTATAAAGTTTGGCCATGGCAGACTCTTTGGAGACGGGTTGTTTCCGGTTGATCAGGTCTGCGGCTTTGAATGTGAGTAATTCACCGGCGGTAATGCGTGTAAGCATATCGGCAAGTTTGAAGGAAATCGCCTGGAATTCGAAGATGGGTTTATCAAACTGCTGGCGTTCTCTTGCATATTTCACACTTGCTTCAAATGCCCCTTTGGCAATTCCCAATCCCAATGCAGCAATGGAAATACGGCCGCCATCCAGCACGACAAGGGATTGTTTAAATCCATCGCCCACATTTCCGAGAATCTGCGACTTGTGCACCCGGCAATCCTCAAAAACCAGTTCAGTGGTTTCGGAAGCGCGCATGCCCAGTTTATTTTCTTTTTTCCCGTGCGTAAATCCAGGTGTTCCTTTTTCGATGATAAAGGCAGTTGCATTGTTTTTTGCGCGAGGCGCGCCGGTTCTTGCGATTATCACGGCCACATCACCGGATTTTCCGTGAGTGATGAAATTTTTCGAACCATTTAAAACGAAAAAATCGCCGTCTTCAACCGCTACGGTGCGCATATTTCCCGCATCCGAACCGGTGTTTGCTTCGGTAAGTCCCCATGCCCCGATCCATTCAGCCGTAGCGAGTTTGGGGAGGTATTTTTGTTTCTGGGTTTCGTTGCCAAATTTAAGAATATGACCCGTACATAGAGAATTGTGTGCCGCAAGGGAAAGCCCGATGCCTCCACAAAACTTGGCGACTTCACTAATTGCCGTTACATATTCATGATAGCCAAAACCCGAACCGCCATACACTTCAGGTACGAGTACGCCCATAAGCCCCATTTCGCCTAACTCTTTGAAAATTTCCAATGGAAATTCCTGCGATTCATCATATTTCATGATCACCGGGCGAAGGCGGTCTTCGCCGTAACGCCGAATCATGTCGGCGATCATTTGTTGATTTTCGGTAAGTTGAAAATCAAGGCCGGGGGCTGCAAAATCTATCGCGGAATTCATAGTAGTTTGGTTTAATCAGCTTAAGATAGCAAAATTAACCTAACGGTCATAACTAACAAGCGAATGAATACGAGGAGAGACGGTGAGAAGACGTTGGTATCCGGGCAAAAACGTAAGCCATACAAGAAAACTAAAACCGACAACTTCGGCTCCGAGTTGGTGGGCAAGGTCGGCGGCAGCAAAAGCGGTACCACCGGTGGCAAGCAAGTCGTCATGGATAATCACCCGGTCGCCGGGTTTGAGGGCCTTTACCACCGATTCCAGCGTAGCGGTACCGTATTCCAGTTCATAGGTTACGGAAAGTGTTTCGGGGGGAAGTTTCCCTTTTTTTCGCACCATGACAAATCCCGCTTCCAGATCTGCTGCCATTTGAGGACCAAAAAGGAAACCCCGGCTATCAATGCCGATCACTTTGGTTATACCATCGCCTTTCCAGGGAGCCGCCAGTTCTTGAGTCGTTTGTCGTATCAGGTCGGGATTTAGAAAAAGGGGGGATATATCTTTAAAATTAATCCCCGGAAGCGGGAAATCCGGCACTTCACGGATATGGGTTTTCAGCGTTTCGGTAAAATTCATAATTCAAAATAGGCTTTCAGCACTTCCAATGCCTCGGGAGTCATGTCTTTAATTTTGGAGACTTCTTCCCAGGAGTCAAATCTGCCGGTTTTTTTGCGATGTAGAATAATATTTTCTGCGAGTGTCGGGTCAATAGCGGGATAACCGGCGAGTACACGTGCGAATGCCGTATTCAGATCTTTCCGAGGGTAGTTGCGCGTTTCTCCGAGGTATAAATAAGGTATCATTCGCTGATAGTTTTCCTCGGAAAGCCCATAAACTTCATGCAACTGCGAGATATGGTAGAAAAACCCCACTTTATTGCGGTATTTAACGATTTTGGCGGAGAGTACCGGCCCGATTCCGGGAATGGTAATCAACTGTGCGGAGTCGGCCTGATTCAGGTCAACGGCCTTCGTCGGTGTTGCTTTGGTTGCGGGGTCATGGCCTCTTTGAAAACCCGCCGACTCCTTGTCTTCGGAGAAAGGCAGATCGCGAAGCGAACGGACACTATAATCATCCGTGGCGGTGGGGGAATGTTCCGCCAGAAGGTTATCTGTTTTTACCTCCGGGCTTTGTTTTCTCAAATCGGATAAGGTTTTCGTATTGACGAAAAGATAGTCGCGAATTTCTTCCAGGGTTTCCGGTTTCAGTCCATAGACGGCGCCCAGATCATCCACAGATTCAAATCCGCGCAAGCTGTTTCGATAGCGGATAATTCGCTCGCTAAGCACATCCCCGATACCGGGAAGTTTTTTAAAATCGGATCCCGTAGCCCGGTTAATGTCCAATAGAGGATATTCCTCGCGGGAATTTGAATGGGTAAAAGACCCCGGAGTTTTTTTTGCCGGAGCCGTTATTTCATTTACAAATAAAAAGGGGACAATTGCCTCATAGGTTTCCGGAGGCAGTCCATACACCTGCGCCACCTGGTCAATAGAAGAAAACCCTCCGAGGGAACGGCGGTAATTGAGGATTCTTTTGGCCAAAACCGGGCCAATCCCCTTAAGAGAGACCCAATGAGCACTATCAGCCAGATTGATATCCAGCCGAGCGGCAGAGTCCCGCGTATAAACAGGTGAAGTAAAGAAGGGGTCTGCGAATTCTAACGAAAGTGATTCCTTTTTCGAAAGATAATCCATACTTATGGTCCCACAAGTGAGCACAAGTATAAGGATTGAAAGAACAAATAAACCCTTTTTCTGAGCATGTGTGAAGGTCAATCCTTCTCTCACTGGTATAGCAGTTAAATGGTCCTACATTAGGTTCCCAGCGTTTGCAACCGCTAACTTACAACTTCTTCTGTAAAAGAAAAAGTTATTTCTGTGCAATTTATCCGGGATTTTGAAAAGAATCGGGGGTAGGAAGGGTTTCTTCCAGTGGGGGAATCGTAACCGTAAATATGGATCCCACTCCCGGTTCCGACTGAAGTTCGATGTTTCCCCGAAGTTTTTCCAATGCACTTTTTACCAGATAAAGGCCCAGGCCGGAGCCTTTGGAGAGGGTATTTCCCCGGTAAAACATTTCAAAAACTCGCGACTGAATTTTTTCGGGGATGCCCACGCCATTGTCCTCTACTTTGAATACGGCTTTATCATTTTTCAAAAAAGCATGGATTCGCACAAAGGGCTTTTCCTCCCGATTGTTTTGGTAGTTTACCGCGTTTACAATCAGGTTTTGAAAGATCGAAACCAACATTTTTTTATCGGTCGGAAAAGGGTTTTCTATTTGAATATCGGTGATAAAGGAAACTTTTTCGGATTGGGGCAAATGCCGGAGGCTGTGAATAATTTCGTCAATCAATCCCGCGATGTCAACGGGTTCGACCACAAGGCTGGCTTTGTTGATCCGGGTAAGATCAAGTAACTCGGTAAGAATACCGTCGAGCCGATGGGCACTTTTTGTAATCAGGTCAAAATACCGATGTGCAGAGGTGTCTTTGACTTCCTCCCTTGCAATATTGGTCACTCCGATAATGGAAGCCAGCGGGCCTTTAAGGTCGTGAGAGGCTTTATAGACAAAGGCATCCAGCTCGTTGTTTTTTTCCTGAAGTTTAATTTCCGTGAGTTTTCGATCCGAAATATCGGTGACGATGGCAATGGTGCCAATCAGGTCTTCGTTAGGATCCACATACGGCGTGCCGGCAATCAGGAGCCAGATGGTTTCGCCGTCGTTTCTTTTGGTCTGTAGTTCGTATTGATCCGAAATACCCTGCCGCCGCAATATTGACTTATTTTCAATCACCTGCCGGGTATTTTCGCCCATCAATACTTCAAATGACCGTTTACCCACAACTTCCTCCCGTGTCATGCCCATAATTTCGCACAGTCGGTCATTGACAAATAAAATGGTTTCGTCATTGTCGGTAAGGATCAGGCCTTCATTCATCCTTTCTACCAAAGTCCGGTATTTTTGCTCACTTTGGCGGAGAGCTTCTTCCTGAAATACCCGATCGGCAATATTTCTTGTTATTGCAACCCGGACTTCATCCTCCGCGTTGCGAAGGATAAACATAATACGAAATTCTCCGTCAAGAAGGATAAGTTTTGAGGTAATGAAAACGGCAACTAAACTGCCATTTTTCCTTTTTATATGGGTTTGAAGGGTAGGCACTTCTCCGGCAAATGTTTGCTCCAGGCATTGTTGCAGTTTGGGGGTTTCGGTTTCACTAAAAAATTCCCGGATCGGTTTTTCCCGAAATTCCTCCATCGAAAACCCGGTAATCTGTACAGCCGGTGGATTTACGATCAGGGGAATGGTATTTTCGGGTTTGAGAATCAGAACCGCATCCGTGAACGCATTAAAAATTTCGGCGTAGTTGACAGCATCGCGGGACGGTATTTCGGCTAAAATTTCGGTCAGCGTCTCTTTTTTCCGGGGTGTTTCTTCCAAAACTTCCCGGACCGGCGGGGGGGTGGTTTTTAGCGGAGGTTCTTCCTTGGGCAATTTTATTTCCGGATCGGTTTCCGGCTTCTGATTGAGCCAGACAAAAATACCGCTGCCAATGGTAGCAAATCCCATCACGCTCAGAAAAAGGTTGGGGTGGATTTCCAGGTCAGAAAAACTAAAAGCCAATACGCCAAACAGTATCAGACTGGAAAAAGAAACCAGGAGGAATTCGGGAATTTTGCGAAAAGAAATGTTCAAAAGCACCTGGGCGGCAATAAGCGTAGCGACAAAATAAGTTCCGAGGTGATTATGAAAGGCCAGGAAAATCAGCAACAAGTAGATCAGTATAAAAGAAATAAATCCGTAATCTATCAACCGGCGGCGGACATGAGGGATCAGAAAAGAAACTAATGCCACAACGATTGGAGCCGACACTGCCGGGAAAAAAATTTGTTCCGCCAGAAGAATTCTTGGATAATAAATTTTGAGAAAATAGCCTACCGCCCAGCCGAAACCTCCCACGATAAACAATGCCACACGAAGTGCCGTTTGACTTCCTCCGATGGTCAGAGATTTATGCCGGGAATAACTTTTAGCCTTTTTGTCTGCGACGTCCATATCTCTGAAAGATTCGGAAGTTTTATCGAAGCGGAGTTAGCTGATACCCCTGATTTCGCAAAAGATTGACCACGCCATTGTTTCCGCCCAAATGCCCGGCACCTACGGCTATGAAAACACTTTCGGCTTTCACAAGCGTTTCGATCTGAGAAATCCACTTTTTATTTCGAGCATCAAGCAACTGGTCTAAATGTTCGCCCACTTCTTCACTGGCGCCCATCATCTTCATCAACTCATTCAAATCCTGCTTGCGGTAAGTGGCAATCATTTTGCCAAAAAGATCACAGCCTTCTCGGGGATTTCGTATCGCCGCTACAAGGGAACTCACCTGTTCCTCCATCGTCATATCGTTGAGATAGGTCATTTGTTCGCTAACCGTTTCCAAACCGGATACCGGTTTATTTTGCTCTTTAAACAGCGCTGAAAAATACAACTCATAGGACTCCATGTCTGTCGGGTAACAGTAGTTCGAAGAAATATGCTGGCTGATAAATATCGGTTTGATCCGCTGATAAAAAGGCAAAGGACTGCTCAGGCTGTCTCGCATAAAAATCGTAAGAAAATCATAATCCTCCGGAGTCATCAGCGATTTAAGGGTTTTTCCATCGGGAATAAACATCTGCATGGTAGAACTCAGGATTGTGCCCATATTCATATCCAGCGGGATTTCCAATACGAGTCTTTGGGCAAGCGGTAGCTTTTCCGCTACTACCGGAAGAATAAAAAAAGAATCCTTCGGAATAATGTGAATGGTTCCGTAGAGGTAGGAAGGTGTGGCGAGGTCTGCACGGTTTATTTCCCAAAACAAACCCATTTCCTCCGGTTGTTTTTCGACAGAAACCGAGGCAGTATCCGCCTGGCAAAAGCCTTGGGGTAACAGAGGAGTGCCCAAAACCGATAGGATCAACAGGAGTAAATGTTTCATATTACGTTTTCCCGGTACAATTATTTTTTAGGGTTTGCGTATCTTTTGGGGTCGTTTTTATAAGGAGGAATCCGCATTTCAACAGGATTCACTTCATACCCCGCTTTTCGAAGCAAATGAAGAAGACCAAATTCTCCGGGGAGTTGTACCGCGTGAACCACGATAAACATGCTTTCGATCTTCATCTGCCACTCCAGGGTTTTCACCCATTCCCGGTTACGGGCTTCTACAAAATCGTGAGCGTTCCAGCCCACGTCCGGGACTTCCTGTGCCAGCATAGAGAGTGCGTCTATATCCTGCCTGCGGTAAGCCATCATATATTCATTGTACAAACCGCAGAGACTGTCTTTAGCTTCCAGGGTATAAAGCAGGTTTTGTGTTTGTTCCCGAATCGAAAACTCGTCTTCCTGCCAGGTAGCTCTTGTCCATCCGGTATTCAGGGTTTTGAGCGGAAGGGAAATCGCTTTTGCCAGGTACGTCTCATAGTCCACCGGGTCTTCGTTTTCCCGATATCCGAGGCAATAATCGGCAATAATTTGCCGGGAGAGCGCATTGGGAGAATAGCGGTTATACAATTTGTGCTGAGAGGAGGGAGAAAGCGTATCGGCGATAAAAATCTCCAGTCGCTCAAACGTTTTTCGATCCAATACCCGATCCAGCGTAGAATCAAAAGGTACGGATCCCCGATATAAATAGTCGGGATCGGATTCGGAGGGATCCACTTCCATTACCAGTTTTTCGGTTTTCTCAATATAGGAGTTAATCCCTTCCGGAATAAAAAAATTATCTGCCGGGACGATATGCAACACGGCATAGATATAGGATGGGCGTTTTATCTCGGGTTTACGAACTTCCCAGAGAATTGCCTGCACAGGTTGCACAACAATCGGGCTGCGATTGATGTCCATTATTTCCGGGCGATTCTGAGCAAAAACCGAAGAAAAACAGAGAACAAGAACAAAAATCGGAAATAAATAAATGTTAAACCGGGCCATAGCCTTTTGTATTTGCTTTGGGCGTAGTACAATACGGGAGGGGAACTTACCGCAATTCTTATATTACGACCAAATTATACATTTTATTTTTTAAATTCCAGCAGGGTATGTGCGATAATGTCACAGCATTCCAAAATCTGCGGTTCCGAAATGACCAACGGAGGGGCAAAACGGATAATATTTCCATGAGTGGGTTTTGCCAGTAATCCATTTTCAGCAAGTTGAACGCATATATTCCAAGCGGTATGGCTTTGATCACTGTCATTGATTACAACAGCGTTTAACAAACCTTTTCCTCTGACCAGCGAAATAAGATCGGGTCGCCGGGTGACAATCTCCTGCATGCGATTGCGAAAAACAACGCCCATTTTTTCGGCGTTTTCGGCCAACTTTTCTTCCACCAGCACATCCATTGCAGCCATGGCAACTGCACAGGCGAGCGGATTTCCGCCATACGTGGAGCCATGTTCTCCCGGTTGAATCGTAAGCATGATTTCGTCATCACAAAGCACCGCAGAAACGGGCATAATCCCCCCCGAGAGTGCTTTCCCGAGAATCAGAATGTCCGGACGGACATTTTCATGGTCGCAACACAACATCCGTCCTGTGCGGGCTAGTCCGGTCTGAACCTCATCCGCAATAAACAATACCCGATGCTGACGGCAAAGATCCCGGGTTTTTTTTAAATAACCCTCGTCGGGAACGACCACACCGGCTTCGCCTTGAATCGGTTCGAGCATAAATCCTGCTACAAACGGATCCTGCACCGCAGCCTCAAGTGCGGCCACGTCATTATAAGGAATAATCTCATAGCCGGGCATATAGGGGCCAAACCCCTTATAGCTGGAAGGATCGGTAGAAGCCGAAATTGCGGCCAGTGTGCGACCCCAAAAATTGCCTTCTACAAAAACAATTTTTGCCTGATTTTCCGGAATGCCTTTTACCGAATACGCCCATTTTCGGCAGAGTTTAACGGCGGTTTCGCCTGCCTCCACGCCGGTATTCATGGGCAATAATTTATCGTACCCCAGGAGGCGTGTCATATAGACCTCATAAGGCCCCAGCACATCGTTGTAGAATGCCCTGCTGGTAAGCGTAAGTCGTGAAGCCTGCTCCACCAGCGCCTGTACAATTCTTGGATGGCAATGGCCCTGATTAACGGCACTGTATGCCGAAAGAAAATCATAGTATCGTTTGCCTTCCGGACTCCACAAAAACACCCCTTCTCCCCTGCTTAAGACAACAGGCAGCGGATGGTAATTGTGTGCTCCATACTGATTTTCCAGTGCAAGGGCTTCCGAAGTGCTGATTCCTTTTGTGTGGATCATAATTCGTCGGTGAGTTAGACTGCAAGATAACAATCAAAATTTGATTTTTCAGGTTTCCCGCAGAACCAGCAGGTTGTGAGCGACATTTCCGCTAATTACGGTACGGCTCCCGCCAACGCTGATCTGCAAAGAGTCATCAAAACTCAATTTTTCGATCACGGTAACTCGCCTGTTAAGCGTAAGCCCCATCCTTTCAAGGTATTGAAGAAAGTCTGGATCGGAACGGCCCACCGAAGCGATAACCACCTCTTCGCCGGGTTCTACCTCCGAGATAAAATAAGTTTTTCGGTCGGGAATTTCACCGAATTCATTCGGAATGGGATCTCCATGCGGGTCAAACTTGGGCGATCCCAAAAATTTGTCCAGTGCCGCAATCAATTCGGGGGAATCTATATGCTCCAATTGTTCGGCCATATCATGTACCTGATCCCAGGAAAAATGAAGTTTTTCGACCAAAAAAACCTCCCACAAGCGGTGTTTCCGCAGGATTTTTAGGGCAATTTCCTTTCCGGCAGAAGTAAGCGTGACGCCTTTGTGTTTTAGATAATCTACCAGCCCGTCATCTTTCAGTTTGATGATCATATCGGTGACAGAGGCTGGGCTCGTTTTTAAAAAATTAGCAATGGTATTGGTGGAAACTCTTTCCTCGGATCCGGAAAACTTAAAAATGCATTTCAGGTAGTTTTCCCGCGTTTCTGACTGCTGTTTCATCTTACAAAAGTCGCATATTGAACACATTTTTCAAAACCCGGCCAAACGAATCAAAGGATATTAGACACACTTGTTCATTTCCATAAGAATTACGCAAGGAAAGCGTTTATATTTCGCAAGGCCCCGATTTCCCGGACAAACAAAATTAATTTGTACCTTCGTTAGGAATCCATAAATACCGGTTTATCGCTTGCAGCCAATCCGTTATTTTTTACGTTTTTACGGGGTAAAGGGCATTGATAGGTTTAATTCCTGGCTTATGAAAATTCGTTTTACGATCTTGGGGGTTGTTCTGGCACTATTAATCACTGCCGGGGTTACATATATTACGGCCGATCAGCCGGCGCCTTTGGACATAAAAGATCCCGCGCTGGGACAAAGTGATCTGCGGTTTATTGAAAATAAGGGCCAATGGGAATCTATTATCCGCTACCGGGTTCGGCTAAATGGCGGGGATGTTTTTGTGGAAAATAATCGGCTGACCTATTACTTCTACGATATGCCCCATGAAGGACACGGTCTTCCTGCTCTTGATGCCAGACCCGCTTCCGAAAAACAATTTCGGTCGCACACTTATCGGATGGAATTTGTCCACGCAAATTCCCAAAGCCCAATCGTCCCACAATTGCTTTATCCGCAGATTCACAATTATTACTATGGCAATGACCCTTCCAAATGGGCCGAAAATGTCGGGCTTTACGGCCTGTTGACATACAAAGACCTATACTCCGGCATTGATTTACGGCTGTACGGATTTGGCGATGCCCTCAAATATGACTTTATCGTTCAACCCGGAGCAGACCCGGCGTCTATAAAACTGAATTACGAAGGCACCGACAAAATTTACCTTGACAAAGGAGCACTCCATATCAAAACTTCGCTGCGCGAAACCACCGAATTGCCCCCCGTTGCTTATCAGGAAATAGACGGTCAAAAGCGGGAGGTTCGCTGCGAATTCCGCCTGAAAGGTAGTCTGCTTACCTATCATTTTCCCAATGGATATGACCCCCTGTTTCCCCTTGTTATAGACCCGACTCTGATTTTTTCCACTTATACCGGCTCTCATGCCGATAACTGGGGATTTACTGCCACCTATGATGATCTGGGAAATGCTTACGCAGGAGGATTTGTTTGGAGTAATGCTTTTAACAGCAGTTATCCTACCACCGTCGGAGCATTTCAGACGACTTTCCAGGGAGGCGACTCCGACGTTACGCTTTCCAAATTTAGCCCTAACGGCTCTAATCTGCTTTTTTCGACCTATCTGGGAGGTAATACCAGCGAACAGCCGCATAGTCTCGTAGCCGAT
This sequence comes from Bacteroidia bacterium, assembly GCA_033764335.1. Classification (GTDB taxonomy): domain Bacteria; phylum Bacteroidota; class Bacteroidia; order J057; family J057; genus JAGQVA01. The sequence continues at coordinate 14,075 of JANRJC010000028.1, forward strand.
AACCTCGGCAACCTGTATGTATATGGCCGAACCAATTCCGTCAATTTCCCTACCACACAAGGGGCTTTTGATAATACAAAGTCCACAGGATTTGACATATTTATCGCTAAAATTAGTTCCACCGGGGGCCTTCTCGCCTCCACCTTTGTAGGCGGAAACGCCGACGACGGCGTAAATGGATCCGCAGGTTATAACCCCCTGGTATTTACCACCACCAAACACAACTACGGTGACGACGCACGGGGAGAAATTATTCTGGACGATCAGGGCAATTGTTTTGTGGCAGCACAAACCAATTCCACCAATTTTCCCGGTACAGCCGGACATGCACAGCCTGCTATCGGCGGCGGTCAGGACGGGATTATTTTTAAAATGAACAACAACCTCTCTGCTATAACCTGGGCCACCTATCTGGGAGGTTCCAGCGCAGACGCTGCTTATACCATGAAACTCGATACCGCGGACAATGTTTATGTTGCCGGAGGAACCAGTAGCTCCAACTTTCCCGCCAACACTTACAACACCACGTATCGCGGCGGAACGACGGACGGATTTGTGGCCAAGATCAGCAGTAACGGTAACGTCATTCTATCCAGTACCTTTATCGGAACGGCCAGTTATGACCAGGTTTATTTGTTGGATTTGGACAAAGATTTTAATGTCTATGTATGCGGTCAGTCCAATGGAAACTATCCGATTCTCAATCCCCCTTCCGGCCCGGTTTATTCCAACAACAACGCCAAGCAGTTTATTGTAAAATTACAGAACAACCTTTCGGCGCCCATATTTTCAACGGTATTTGGCTCGGTTAATGCTGCCGGCCCCAATATCAGCCCTACTGCCATGCTGGTGGACCGATGCGACAATATCTACGTTTCGGGCTGGGGCGGTTCGACCAATACCAGCGGATCTGTAATTGGTATGCCGATTACTTCCGATGCCTTTGACCCGAACCCCAATGACGGAAGCGATTTTTACATGATTGTCCTGAGTCGGGATGTCCAGTCGCTCATTTACGCTACTTTTCTGGGGGGGGACAATACCGCAGCGACTTCCGCCGGAGACCATGTGGACGGTGGCACAAGCCGTTTTGACAAAAACGGGGTGGTTTACCACGCAGTATGTGCCGGGTGTTGGGGAAATTCTTCCTTTCCTGCCCAGCCCTCAAGTGTCTGGAGTCCGACCAACGGAGCCAACGGCATCGCCGGTCTTTCAGCCAACGGCTGTAATCTTGCGATCTTTAAGATGTCCTTTGACCTGGCCGGTATTGAGGCCGATTTTGTGCCTTTGGATCAGTTTAACCAGCCTATTGTTTCCACACAAGGTTGTGCTCCCTTGACGGTAAATTTTGACAATACCAGCTTTTTGGGTTCCGTACCGGGAATACCCGCGTATCTTTGGAATTTTGACGACAACGGTGCCACGTCTTCTTTGTTTGAGCCCACCCACGTCTTTCAAAATGCAGGAACCTACAATGTCATGCTAATCCTGACCGATTCAGCCAGTTGTAATATATCCGATACAGTATTCCGCACCATCGTAGTATTTCCGCCGCCGGATGTGGACGCTGGCCCCGATGTCAATACCTGCGCAGGAGATACCATTACGCTTCAGTCCTCCGATCCCTTTATCAGCTATCAGTGGTCTCCTTCGACAGGTTTGATTTCCCCTGATTCTTTGCAACAGGTTTCCGTTGTACCGCCGTCTTCCGGGCAATATATTCTGACCGTAACCGATGTCAATGGCTGTGAAGCGCAGGATACCGTAGCTGTTTTTGTGGACAATACTTTTAAGGTCACCGCTCGTCCGGATTCCGTTGTTTGCCGGGGCGGTTCCTTTCTGCTAAATGCCGGCTCAAACGGAGGTATTCTCTACGAATGGACCTCGCTGCCGCAGGCAAATATTTCCAACCCGGCCATCGCCAACCCGGCGGTCGCCAACCTCGATACGACCACGATGTTTTATATCCGGTCGGAAAACGCGCTGGGTTGCGAATCGCTCGACTCCGTACGAATTGAAGTTTTTGAAGTGTTTACCCTGGAAGATACCTTTGTCTGCGACGGAAACAGCATTCTCCTTCAAACCAATAACGGGGTATCCTGGATATGGACACCCAATAACGGAACCCTTAGCAGTACAACGATTTCCAGTCCGGTGGCTTCGCCACTGGCGACCACGACTTACACCGTCACGGCCACCAGTGCCGACGGCTGTATCAGCACCAAAGATATTTTGGTGGAAGTATTGCCTAATCCCGTGGCAGAAGCAGGGAGGGATATTGAAATTTGTTGGGGGGACAGCACGCTATTACAGGCAAGTGGAGGGGTATCCTATCAATGGACTCCCGCTACCGGGCTTTCCGATCCTACGGTTGCCAATCCCGTCGCTACGCCCGTTCTGACCACTACTTATTACGTCACCGTAACTGACCTCAACGGTTGCGAAGATACCGACTCGGTAAGGGTACAAGTAAATGCTCTTCCGCCCGTGAACGCCGGAGAAGATGCGACGATCTGCCAGGGAGAAACCTTCCAGCTTCGTGCAACCGGAGCCGGTTCCTATCAATGGCGGCCGGAGAACACACTCTCAAATCCGCTTTTACCAAATCCCATTGCCTCCCCGGTAAATTCTACGCTGTATATTGTAAATGGCCTCGATGCTAATGGTTGCCGGAATGTAGATTCTGTCCTGATTTCGGTGGTTCCCCGACCCGTTACCCAGATCGAGGGAATCAACCAGATTTGTGTGGGAGGAAGTATCGTATTAACTGCTTCCGGCGGCGATACTTATCTGTGGAGTACCGGGGACACTACCCCGTCTATATCGGTACTGCCCAATCAAACCACCACTTACTATGCAACGGCCTTTGTCGGATTATGTGAAGGAACGCCGGATTCAATTACCGTGGATGCCCGGTTTGGTTATCCCAATGCGTCTTTTACATTCAGCCCCAACCCCGGATGGGCGCCGGAGGAGGTTGTTTTCCAAAATACATCTACAGGCGCTTCGTATTATCTGTGGGATTTTGGTTTTGGACAAAACAGCGATGAAGAAAATCCTTCCCATAAATTCCCCTCCGCAGGCACTTACCGTGTAATGCTGATTGCATTTTCGGCACAGGGCTGTCCCGATACGGTCTGGCAGGATTTGCTGCTGGAAAATGTGGCACTACACGCTCCAAGCGGTTTTACCCCTAATGCCGACGGGATAAATGACTTTTTCAAAGTAGGTTATTACGGCATCGGCAGCCTGAATGTGAAAATATTCAGCCGATGGGGCACGAAAATATTTGAGTCCGACGATCGCGACTTTTTATGGGACGGTACTTACCAGGGAGTAGCCGTACCCGAGGGCGTTTACGTCTATGTGATTACCGGAGTGGGGGAAAACGACCTCAATTATGAACGAAAAGGAACCGTTACCCTGATTCGGTAGGATTTTCATGCGGTTAGCCTTTGTTTTCCTGTGGCTGAATGATTTATTTTGCTGACTATAAAATCAGAGAAAGTATTATGTTCGAAAGTTTATCCCAAAATATAGAATCCGCCTTCCGCAAATTGAAGGGCCAGGGTAAAATCACCGAAATCAACGTTGCCGAAACGCTGAAGGAAATTCGCCGGGCATTGATTGATGCGGACGTGAATTATAAAGTCGCCAAGGATTTTACCGCCAAAGTGAAGGACGAGGTGTTGGGAAAAGAAATCCTGATTTCGGTAACGCCCGGGCAATTAATGGTAAAGATTGTCCATGAAGAACTCTCCAAGCTGATGGGGGGCACGAATGAAGGGCTTGCCACTGCCAAAAACCCGCCCACTGTTATTTTGATTGCCGGCCTTCAGGGTTCGGGGAAAACCACTTTTACGGGTAAATTGGCCCGGCACCTTAAAAGTAAAGGCAAAAACCCGCTCCTCGTAGCCGGTGACGTTTACCGTCCTGCGGCGATTGACCAGTTGGGGGTTTTGGGTCAGCAGGTAGATGTCGAAGTATATAAAGAAGAAGGGAATAAAAATCCGGTCCAAATTGCCTTAAACGCGATCCAACACGCACGCCAACGCGGAAAAGATGTTGTAATCGTGGATACCGCCGGGCGTCTGGCTGTGGACGAAGAGATGATGGTGGAAATTGAAGCCGTCAAAAAAGCCATAAACCCCCAGGAAATCCTCTTTGTGGTGGATGCAATGACCGGCCAAGACGCCGTGAATACCGCCAAAGCGTTTAATGATCGCCTGGATTTTAGTGGTGTTGTCCTCACCAAACTCGACGGTGACACACGCGGCGGTGCCGCAATTTCTATTCGCTCCGTAGTAGAAAAGCCCATTAAATTTGTCAGTACCGGGGAAAAACTCGATGACCTTGACCTTTTCCATCCGCAAAGGATGGCTTCCCGTATTCTGGGAATGGGTGACGTGCTTACTCTCGTAGAACGTGCACAAGAGCAATTTGATCAAGAACAGGCAGAACGGCTTCAGAAAAAAATCCGGAAAAACGAACTGGATTTTGATGATTTTCTCTCCCAAATCCAGACCATTAAAAAAATGGGGAATTTTAAAGACCTCATTTCTATGATTCCCGGTATGGGCAAAATGCTGAAAAACGTGGATTTGGAGGATGATGCCTTCAAACATGTCGAGGCCATCATTTACTCCATGACTAAAGAAGAACGAGTAAAACCCCATATCATTGACGGTTCCCGCCGTCGCAGAATCGCCTCAGGAAGTGGTCGCCCGATACGGGAAGTGAACGAACTGCTCAACCAGTTTGTGACGATGAAAAAAGCCATGAAGAAAATGAATACCGCCAGCGGTGCTCCCGGAGGCAAACCTTCACGTTCGCTCGGAAACCTCGGCATGTTCAACCGCCGCTAATTTTACCGCACGGTCTTATCCAATGCCTGGCGAATATCTCCAATGATATCGTCAATATGCTCCAATCCCACCGATATCCGGATCAAACCCGGCATGATACCCGTCTCCTGACGTTCCGCTTCAGACAATTTCGCATGCGTTGTTGAAGCGGGATGCGTCGCAATGGTACGGGTATCGCCCAGATTAGCCGTCATGGAAGCCATCTTTAGTGCGTTGAGAAAATCGCGCCCTCTTTCGATTCCCCCTCCGACAATAAAGGATACGATGCCCCCTCCCATACGCATTTGTTTTTTTGCAATTGAATATTGCGGGTGAGAGGGAAGAAAAGGATATTTTACCTGTTCGACATCCGCTCGTTTTTCCAACCACTCTGCCAGTTTAAGCGCATTTTCCGAATGTCTTTCCATTCGTATGGCCAATGTTTCGAGGCTTTTGGAAAGAATCCAGGCATGAAAAGGCGACAAAGAAGGTCCGGAATGACGAGCAAACAGTCGGATTTCATCCACAAGGTCTTTTCTACCGGCGATCACCCCTCCGAGTACCCGTCCTTGCCCATCCAGATATTTGGTAGCGGAGTGTACGACAAGATCAGCACCGTATTTAAGGGGCTGCTGTAGATACGGCGTGGCAAAGCAGTTATCCACGATCAGAATCAGCCGATGTTTTTGGGCAAAGTTGCCCAACCATTCTAAATCCAGGATGTCCACTGCGGGATTACTAGGCGTTTCGACAAAGACGATTTTCGTTGCCGGAGTCAGCAAACCCTCCCAGGAAGCCGTATCGTTAATGTCGGCATAGGTATGGGTAATGTTCCACTTAGGAAGAAGTTTGGTCAGGATTGAATGCGTGGAGCCAAACACCGAACGACAAGCCAGAATATGATCACCAGAGGCACAAAGTGCCGCAAGCGTAGTGAAGACCGCAGCCATACCGGTTGCCGTAGTATATGCCGCTTCCGCGCCTTCGAGAAGGCATATCTTATCGGCGAGTTCGGTGTTGTTGGGATTAGAAAACCGGCTGTAAATATTACCGGGAATTTCATCGGCAAACATTGCCCGCATTTGTTCTGCATCCTCAAACACAAAACTCGAAGTAAGGTAAACCGGTGCCGAATGTTCCTGAAAAGAGGACCGTTCTAGCTGTGCGCGGATTGCATCCGTTTCGAAATGAGCCATTTTTTAGGGATTGATCTGGTAACTATAAGTGATTTCAGCGGTCTTTTCCAGCATTTTCGCGACCGAACAATATTTTTCCAGCGAAAGTTTGATTGCATGTTCGACTTTGGCCGAATCGAGATCACCGGATAAACTAAAACGGATATGAATCTGGGTAAACACGGCAGGTTCTACGCCTTCGGCACGTTGGCCTTCAATTTCAACCGCATAAGTCGTGACGATTTGTTTTTTCTTTTTAAGGATCAGCAGCACATCAATCGAAGTACAGCCCGCCAGGCCTGCCAGTACGATCTGCATAGGGCGAAATCCGCCATTTCCCCCGCCGATGGCGGGGTTTGCATCCATAAACACTACGTTTCCGGTGTTATTGGTTGCCTCCATCAGGAAGTCTTCATTTTTTCGGACAAGGTTTACTTTCATATCTTTAGGTGGGAAATTGTCATCCGTGTTGTTTTAAATAAAAAGTAAAAAACTAACAATGGTTGGGTACCGCCTCTCCGTTCAGCGTTTGGATGGCATCGAGGCGGAAAGTTTGCCCGTCCGATAGCCGGAGGTATTCGACATGGTCCAAGTCGGTATATATATCCAGAATAATCCCTTCGGCAAAAGCCATCGGGTCATTCTGCTTAAAGCCCAGATGAATACGGGTTTTTCGCAGAGCGAATAATTCTAATTGATCATACAAAACACAACTGACAGGAATATATTTATTTTGCATTATGAAATATTTTTTGCCCACATCCTTGGTATTCTTCTTTTTCCTGCAAAATCTTTTTGCCGGGAATTTTCCCGAAACCGCCCGCAAATATCTGGAAAAAAATCGGTTAAAATGGAATCTGACAGAGGCTGATATTGCCTCGCTAGAAATAACGGATCAGTACATTTCGGAGAAAACCGGACTTACCTATCTCTATTTCAGGCAAGTAACAGAGGGTATTGGTGTAAGCGGTAGCGAATCGTCTCTTTATTTTTCGGGGGAAGAAAAAATATTCCATACAAATATCCATTTTATCCCGAGCCTTCAAACCAAAATTTCAGCTTCCCAGCCCGCTATTTCTGCGCAGCAGGCGATCTATTTTGTCGCACAGGCCTCCGGGATCGAAGAAGTTCCCGCCCTCAAAACCCTTGTCCCGGTTTCCGGACCGGAACAAAAAACCGTTTTTTCCGATGGAGGTATTTCTCAAGAGCCTATTGCGGTGAAACTCATGTATTTAGCTGTCGGAAACGTTGCAAAGCTCACCTGGAATCTTCAGATTTATACACTTGCCGGAGACCACTGGTGGGATATTTGGGTGAATGCCGAAAACGGACAAATCCTAAAAACGGTTGACTGGGTGGATCAGTGCCACTTTCCCCTCTCTCCTCCGCAAACAGCCGACATCCACGGCGCCAACGAATACCACGTATTTCCCCTTCCACTGGAAAGTCCGTCTTCCGGCCCCCGGTCTTATATTTTTGATCCTTCCGAACCGCTGGCTTCGCCTTTTGGCTGGCATGATAATGACGGTGTTCCCGGAGCCGATTTTACTTTTACGCGTGGCAATAATGCCTGGGCACGCGAAGATCATAACGCCGACAATGAAGGTGGAAACAGTGCAGAGGGGGGCCCTTCGTTGGATTTTGATTTTCCACTTAATTTAAACCTTGCCGCTTCTGCTAATACCCATGCCGCGATTACCAACCTTTTCTATTGGAACAACCTGATGCATGACCTTTGGTATCTTTATGGTTTTGACGAGGTAAGCGGTAATTTTCAGGAAAACAATTACGGACGTGGAGGGAAAGGTGCTGACTATGTAAGGGCAGAAGCACAGGACGGATCGGGCCGCAACAACGCCAATTTTGCCACTCCTCCCGATAGTCTTCGTCCCCGAATGCAAATGTTTCTCTGGGGAACGGGTTTTGATACCCTGCGAGTCGCCATTCCCGGTTCGGTTACGGTGGCTTATCCGGCCAAAGTTTCTTCTTTTGGCCCGCCGTTGCTTCATGATGCACCGATAACCGGGCCGATGATTATCGCCGTGGACACCGCCAATACTACCCGCGCCTGTGTGCCCATTTCCAATTCAGCAGCGGTAAACGGTAAAATTGCCGTCATTGACCGGGGGAACTGCGACTTTGTGACCAAAGTCCTGCGCGTCCAGGCTGCCGGTGCCATTGCGGCTATCGTTGTCAATAATGTACCGGGCCCCCCGGAAGCCATGTGGACGAACGGAAATTTTTCAACGGTCACCATTCCCTCGATTATGGTCGGCCAGACCGACGGAGACCTGATAAAACTGCAAATCAACTCTGCCCTGATGCTCACCGGAACACTTGTCGGATTTGATATGCTCAATAATCCGGGGATTATTGACGGAGATTTCGACAACGGCGTCATTGCCCACGAGTATGGGCATGGCATTTCCAACCGCATGACCGGTGGTCCTTCGAATGTATCCTGCCTCTCCAATCAGGAGCAGGCCGGAGAAGGCTGGAGTGACTGGTTTGCCTTGGTGATGACTACCACTGCCAATTCTTTAGCTGCCGATGCCCGCACCATTGGAACTTTTGTAAGCGGTCAGGCACCCACCGGGGCGGGGCTTCGGCCATACCCCTACTCTACTGACATGAATCTCAATCCCAGCACCTACGACAATGTTAAGAGCCTTTCCGTGCCACATGGGGTGGGATTTGTCATGGCTACCATGCTTTGGGATTTGTACTGGAATCTGGTGGATCTATACGGATACGACCCCGACATCTACTACGGCGAAGGGGGCAATAATATTGCCATGCGGCTGGTGATGGAAGGCCTCCGACTCCAACCCTGCAGCCCCGGATTTACGGATGTGAGAGATGCCATTCTACTTGCAGACGAACTACTCAATGGTTCCGCCAATGAATGCCTGATCTGGAAAACTTTTGCCCGCCGAGGACTAGGATATAGTGCAACCCAGGGCAGCCCCAATGACCGAAGTGATGGGGGCCAAGCTTTTGACCGGCCTCCTCAATGCCTTCCCATACTGGCAATTGAAAAAACCACCGATCGGGAAAAAATTTCGCAACACGACAGCATCACTTATACCCTCACGGTAAGAAACCAGACCGACGGCAACCTCACAAACGTAATCATCACCGATACACTACCCGCAGGGTTGATCGCCATAGAAAATTCGCTGAGTTGCAGCGGCACTATTTCCGGAAATATCGTAGAAATTCCCGCCGGTAACCTTGCCTCCGGACAATCATTTACCTGTACGTTTCAGGCCCGGGTATCGGGCAATCACCCCGTAAGTGTATTGGTTTATGAAGACGATCTGGAAGAAAATCTTCACCCTTATTCCCCTATCTCTCAGGCCGGTTCGAATGGATTTAGGCTCGATACCCTTAATCCCCACAGCCCTTCAAAAGCGTGGTTTGTCCCCAACGCACCGGCGGTCAATGATCAGATTCTGATGATGCCGGCACAGGTGTTAAATGGCAAACCGATACTTTCTTTTTGGCACTCTTTTGATACGGAAGCCGAATGGGACGGCGGATTGATAGAAATTTTGCCCACTGTATCTTCCGGGCAATGGCAGGATTTGGGATCACGGATGATTGAAAACGGATACAATTCCAAGGTCGGCATCAATAACCCCGCAGGGGAAAGGCCCGCTTTCAGTGGAAATAGCAAAGGATATATTCGCACCAAAATAGACCTTAGCCCCTATGCCGGAGAGCCGGTTTTTATCCGGTTTCGTTTTGTATCGGATGACAATACCCACCAGACCGGCTGGTGGATTGACGACTTACTCCTTTCAAACGGAGCCGAGGTCAACCTCAGCAATACCGCCTGTGTGTCTTCTTCGGAGGGAGAGGCAAGCTGTGATTCACTCGATTTTCCCCATATCGTAGTTTCGATATGGCCGACCAAAATCGAAGAAACCCCTGCCCCGGTTTCTTTTGAGGTTTATCCCAATCCCGGCAAGGATGAAGTAAGGGTTTCTGTCAAACAAAAGACCGGTGTCGGATTTTCGGTCGAAATTGTGGATTTAGCCGGGAGAGAAATCCTGAGAAAAGATGCTCAAAGCAATGAAACCACGCTGAGTATAACCTCCTTGCCGGCAGGAATTTACCTTGTGAAAATATTTGCCGGAGGACAAAGCGGATTCCGGAAATTGATTGTGGAATAGCAAGCGGAATGTTTAACTTTACCGTCGAAAAAACCACCCATATGAATCGCAAACTTATTTTTTTTGCCCTTGTTCTGACAACCGTTTTTGTTGCCTGCACAGTAAAACCCGGATCTACTTCGGAGTCGGGTGACGAAAGCCCTTACGGCAAGCTGATGGCCGAAGTAATGGCCATTCACGATGAAGTAATGCCACAAATGAGCAAACTTTATGAGCTGAAAAAATCGCTGGGAGAAAAAACCGAAACCCTCAGTGATAGTGAGACGGATAAAGAATTAAGAACAAAAATCGAAGCGGCCACACAATCGCTGGAAAAAGCAGACGAAGGTATGATGAATTGGATGCGCAATTTTGAAGACCCCGGAGAAAATGATCCGGAAAAAGCCGTCGCCTATCTGCAAAAAGAAAAAGAAAAAGTGCTGGAAGTAAAAAAACAAATGCTGGAAAGTATTCAGACTGCTGAGCAAATCCTGCAATAAGTCCTTCCTTATCCATGAAAGTATTTATGCATAAAACGAATAATAAGCTGCTGATATTCACAAGCTTATCTATTTTCATCATAAGTTGTTCCTCCGGTAAAAAAACCCTGCCGATTTTGGGTTTTCGAGACGTATCGCCCAATGGCGACACGATTTACCACGTCATTCCGGATTTTGTTTTTACCAATCAGGAAGGGCAACCGGTCAGTCAGAAGACGGTAGCGGGTAAAATTTACGTTACCGATTTCTTTTTTACCAGTTGCCCTTCCATCTGCCCCAAAATGAAAGCGCAGATGATCCGTATTCACGATGCTTTTATGGATAATGATTCGCTGATTCTGCTTTCCCATAGCATAGACCCGGTTTTTGATTCCGTTGCCGTCTTAAAGGATTATGCAGACCGGCTGGGAATAAAAACGGCCAAATGGCACCTTCTTACGGGAAACAAGGAGGAAATTTATGGAATTGCCGAAAAATACCTCGTCAGCGTGGCGGAGGACGGACAAGCACCCGGCGGTTTTATTCACAGCGGGCATTTTATTTTGGTTGACACCCAGCGACGGATACGAGGATATTACGACGGAACCCGTGAGGAGGAAGTAAATCAGCTAATGAGCGACATTCAAGTCCTGATGAATGAAGGAAAAGAGTAAAAATATCCGAACTCTTTTAATGCTCGGATGGCCGGTGCTGATTATTGCAGGACTTTTTTTGTTTAAAACTTTTTCAAAGCAAAACAGCGCGGGAAGAAAACTCTACCTTCTGCATTGTGCCAGTTGCCACATGGAGGAAGGAGAAGGACTTCGACAATTAATCCCCCCGCTTAAAAACGCCGATTATTTGAGTCAAAGCCCGCTTATGGCAGCATGCCTGATCCGGCAGGGGATAAACGGAAAAATAATCGTTAATGGAATCGAGTACAATCGCCCGATGCCGGGCAATTCGATGCTTAGTCCTTCGGAAATAACCGCCATTATTCGTTATATTCAACAAAAATGGTATCCGCTTGAGCAAGAAGTATCCTTTAGCGAAGTAGATTCCCTTTTAAAAATTTGCAGCCCCAACCCCTGATTTTATGTACCAGACCTTTGAAGTAACAATCCAGAACCACATTGCCCATGTGCAATTTAACCGTCCCGAAAAAGCCAATGCCTTAAATCAGCAAGCCTGGGACGAGATGAAAACACTTTTTGAAGCCGCCGATGCCGATCCCGAGGTGCGCGTAATTGTGCTAAGCGGTGCGGGAAAACATTTTTGCGCGGGAATAGACCTCGCATTGCTGATGGATGTGGGACGAATCAGCGGGGCTAACTGTGAAGGCCGAAAACGCGAAAAACTTCTCCAGATCATCCAGGGACTTCAAAACTCCGTAAGTGCCCTCGAAAAGTGCCGGAAACCGGTACTGGCCGCCATTCACAACGGCTGTATCGGAGCCGGAGTGGACATTATCGCTGCCTGTGATATGCGTTACTGCACCGAAGAAACGTGGTTTACCATCCGAGAAATAGACATGGGCATGGTCGCCGACCTGGGCACTTTGCAGCGGTTGCCCAAAATCATTCCCGACGGAATCGCCCGAGAAATGGCCTTCACCGGAAGAAAAATGAAAGGGGCGGAAGCATTATCGGTGGGGTTGGTCAATCGCGCCTTCCCCGATTCGGAAAAAATGATACAGGGAGTAATGGAAATTGCCGCAGAAATTGCCGCAAAATCGCCTTTGTCCATTCGAGGTTCAAAGGAAATGCTCAACTACACACGCGATCACTCTGTCGCCGAAAGCCTTCAGTATATGGCCGTATGGAATGCCGCCATGTTATTATCGGACGATCTGACCAAAGCTTTTCAGGCAAGTCTGACCCAAAAACCGCCGGTATTCGAAAACTAATCCTTACTTGCAGGTCGAAAGAATCTTCGTTTTAACCGACCCCGGATTTTCGATGATTTTATAAAACTCGTTGAGGTACGAAACCGAAGTTGTTTTAGAAAACTCATCCAACCAGGGAGACTCCTCATACAAGCGGATTATTTCGTCCTTTTTTTCGTGGAAAAGGGCAAACATTTCTTTCGCTTCGGTCTCATTAAAACAAGGGCCGCGATAGATTCTTTCGGTCACATTTGTAATGCCCAACCCTTCCGGAGGAATGGCATATACGGCATTGACCATGCCCGCATAGTCAAAGTCGTACGGTACGGGATAGGGCATTTCCTGACGAAAGTCATTGGATTTCAACAGTTTGAGATTGTGCAGATTGGGGACATACCAGTCGCAGTTCCCGATCATATATTGAAACATACTGATCATAAGCAACTGTTTCCGATTCATCATTTGGGAGTTGACGATTTTGGGTTCGAGTTCAAAGGCATCATTTCTTTTGGCCAGGTGATCCACATCTTCGATAAGGAATCCAAACCTTTCCAGCGGTTTTCTTTTGCCCTGATTATCCTCAAAAGTCATGTCAACCAGCCTTGCACGGAAACTCATCGGTGATAAAACATTATACAATTTGTATAAGGTATATTCCCGAAAAATATATTCCTGATAAAGCTGCGGAAACTTACAGACCGTTACGAGTTTCAGAGAAGAAACCCCTTCAAACGAAGGATCGGAAAACCCCGAATCTTTAAAATTTAGGCGAAAGGGAGGAAACTGACAGAATCTCCGGCGAAATTCGCCCCTTGCTTTGATGCGAATGGTTCCCGAAAGCGAGTCTCCGTTCTCCGAAAAAAGCGTTATCGCAGCCGGTTGGTATTCGTCTTTATACTTTTCCGACAAGAATTTTTTTTGATCAAAAGCTAACCGAATACGAAGGGGGGTTTCTTCGACAAAAAGTTTACTTTGGGTAGTGTCTTTTTCCGCAATATTTTGAGCATAGATATCCGAAGTATCTACCAGAAAAAAGGAAAGGAAAATAAAACTGTAAATCAGGCGCATAAACGGGAATTATTTGCCCAATATAGTCATTTTGTCGAAATTACGGATGTGGCATCGGAGGGCCTTCCGGAGGCCGAAGACCTTCCGGCTGACGATGATTTCGTTTCCGCCCCCGGAATTTCATCTCCTGAATCACCTTTTCAATTTGCTCTTCGGTAAGATAGGGTTTTAGTTGAAGGCGAAGACTGTCCGAACGTTCGCGCATCTGAGTAAAAAAAATACGTTGAGACTGACGCACTTCTTCGTGATATTTTTCAAGAATCGGCCGGATTTTGGCCATTTGCTCCGGATCCGCTTGGGCAATCTGGGAGAAAAAATTCTCAAAATGGGCCTGATCATCCATGATTTTCCGCATATTCTCAAATCGTTTTTTGACGATCCATCCGCTACTGATAAATCCGGCGGCAAATCCGATTACCAGTGTAAGCAGGATAATAAGTATTGGCTTTATTCGAGGATCCATAAAAACGGAATTTAAAGGCTGACAAATACACTTCCTACGATATCCTCCACACTGACCCCGGCGACTCCGGTTAAGGCATCAAGGGTGAAGGTTTGTTCCCGGAAAATTATTACGGCCATAAGCAAAAGCGTAAAGGCTAATACAGGCAAGGCTACACGGTTGAAAGCAAAGGTCAACCCCGGAAGCCATTCCCGTTCTTCCCGGTAAGCTTTTTCCATTCGCGCCATTAGTCGTGCCGAAAAGAAAGGTTTAAACCGGAAAGTCTCTTCCATTTGCCTTTTTTCGGCATCGGAAAGGGCCGTATCCGGAGCCCGGAGCAGAAGGTCGTAAATTTTTTTTCCCATAACTCAGTTGACTTAGCCGACTTCATGAAAATGATAGCCGTAGGTATTTTCCAGTATTTCTTTCAATTTCTTTTGCGCCCGCGACAAACGGGATAAAACCGTACCCATCGGGAGATTCAGGATTTCAGCGGTTTCTTTGGAAGAATATCCGTCAATCATCCGAAGCACGAGAACCGCCCGAAAGTCTTTTTCAAGTCCCAAAAGGGCTTTTTGTACAAGTTCCTGTGTCTCCTGATGTTCGCGGGTCTGGCCGTTGTCCGGTACTTGAAACTCTGGGCCATTGTTCTCTCCTGTAAAAAAACCAAATAACTGTTTCCTCTTTCTTTTCTTCAGGGCATTAAGGGATAAATTAATTGCAATTCGGGTCAGGTATGTGCCCAGAGAAGAATCCCCCCGGAAGTTTTCGATCGAACGGTAAAACCGGATAAACACTTCCTGTCCCACGTCCTCGGCTTCTTCACCGTTGCCCAACATCCCAATGACGGTTCCCGCTACTTGTGACTCATACCTTTCTACCAACATTCGAAAGGCGGTATGGTCGCCCGTGCGGGATCTTGCAATTAATTCGGTATCAGGTGCAGTTGCCAAGGTTAACAACGTTCTCGCTTTTATAGTCAGACAATCGTTTGCTGCGGTTTATTCCTTTGGCGGGAAAATTATTTTCTCCTCGGTATTTGCTGTTTTTTCAAATATAATTCTGCCGGAACAGTAAATAAGCGATATTCCTCCAAAATGTTTTGCATGGCGCGATCATAACTGCCGGTTACGGAAGAAGGACTACCCGGATAGCCGGAGACACCTACGCCCATATCCCCCCGAATCAGCGGACGGCTTAACCTTCCGGTTTCAAACAAAATTCCGAAATACTTTTCGCCGCCTTCCCGGAACAAATCCGCGTCTTTGCCCATTATCACGGAAAGCGGGAGGATTGCCCGATACAACAACTGACTGCCGAGACCATACTGAAGGCGGGTGTTGATCCCGCCTGGATTTTGGTTTGATCCCCAGGTAATCTCCCCTTCTCCGTAAAAATTGATCAGTTCGAGGCTATTCATCGCTGCGATCATCCCGGGGAGCGTGATCGGCAATTCCGCCCGTTGATCCTGTAAAATACCCGGGTCATGGGTGCGGTTTTCCTCCGGCAATCCCAGCGGGAAACGAATTCCTTTCCGGGATTTTTTTTTCTTATCCGGCAAAATCCACAAAGTCAGGCCCGTGAGCACAATCTGATCCCGAATCACCGGGTCGCTGATTTGAAGCTCGACAATCAGTGTCGAGTCATTACCGGACAGATTGCAAATCCATCCTTCCCTTAAATTTTGACTCAGGCCAATGGATACACCTTCGGCTATCAATAAAAGAAACAGGGCAACTATTCGCAGGTTCATCCTCCTAATTTAAAGAATTCGTGCAAAATGCGATTTGTTATTTGACAAAGACGCCAATCTGATTCATATTGCTGGTTTGATTCCCAACAACGATGGCAACAATCACTCCTACTTACCTCAAACAATTTCTGGATGTATATGCATCCCATCCCCACTACAAAGCGCCTTCCGGCCCGAGCCTCCATGCCCGTTCCTGGCAGACAGAGGCCCCGCTGCGGATGTTTCTCAACAACCTCAATACCGATGTAGCCGAAGACCCTTCGCGCCTGGTCGTTTACGGCGGTACGGGTCAAGCCGCCCGAAACGAAACCGAAGCACGTCGAATTATCGAATGCCTGCTCCGGCTGGAAGACGACGAAAGTCTGCTCATCCAGTCCGGCAAACCGGTAGGGATTGTGCGCAGTCACCCCGAAGCACCCCGCGTATTGATTGCCAACAGCAATCTGGTTCCGGCGTGGGCAAACTGGGAACATTTTGAGGCACTCAAAGAACGAGGACTGATGATGTACGGCCAGATGACCGCAGGTAGTTGGATATACATTGGCACGCAGGGTATTTTACAGGGAACCTATGAAACGTTTGTTGCCTGTGGCGAAAAACATTTTGGCGGAGACCTTCGCCACAAACTCCTCGTCACTGCCGGACTTGGCGGGATGGGAGGTGCTCAACCCCTTGCCGCTACACTTGCCGGTGCTACTTTCCTCGGTGCGGATGTGGACCCTGCGCGCATCCAAAAAAGGCTAAAAACGCGCTACATTGACCGCATGACGGCTTCTTACGAAGAAGCTCGCGACTGGGCGTTGGAAGCCCGTGAAAAAGGCGAAGCCCTCTCCATCGGGTTGGTTTCCGACGCGGGTGATATGCTCGAAAAACTACTCCGCGACAATATTATTCCCGATATTCTGACCGATCAGACTTCTGCCCATGATCCGGTTTTCGGTTATATCCCGAATGGCCTTTCGCTGCAAGATGCCGCAAAACTCCGCTCCGAAAATGCCGAAGCGTACAAAACCCTGTCCCTCCAAAGCATGGCCCGTCATGTAGGTTTTATGTTGGAAATGCAAAAACGCGGGAGTATCACCTTTGACTACGGTAACAACCTTCGCGAATTTGCTCGTCAGGGAGGAGAAACCCATGCTTTCGATTTCAAAGGGTTTGTTCCTGAATACATCCGTCCGCTTTTTTGCGAAGGCAAAGGCCCGTTTCGCTGGGCAGCCCTGAGCGGCGATCCCGAAGATATTTATACGACGGATGAAGCCTTGATCGAAGCTTTTCCGGAAAATGCTCCCATGATCCATTGGCTGCGCCAGGCCCGCCAGAAAGTGGCTTTTCAGGGGATTCCCTGCCGTATCTGCTGGCTGGGCATGGGGGAAAGAGAAAAAGCCGGGCTTCTTTTCAACGAACTGGTGCGCACCGGAAAAGTAAAAGCACCGATTGTCATCGGGCGGGATCACCTGGACTGTGGCTCCGTGGCCTCTCCCAACCGCGAAACCGAAGGCATGCTGGACGGCTCCGACGCCGTATCCGACTGGCCCCTGCTGAATCTGATGGCCAATACTTCGGGTGGAGCAACCTGGGTTTCTTTTCACCACGGAGGCGGAGTGGGCATGGGTTATTCGCAACATGCTGGCATGGTCATTGTGGCCGATGGCTCTGAAAGAGCCGAAAAATGCCTCCGAAGGGTGTTGTATAATGACCCCGCGATGGGCGTGTTCCGGCATAAAGACGCCGGTTATGAACAGGCAAAAATCGTTTCAGAAGAATTTGGACTAAACCTCTGATCAACCATAATGGGAAAAACGCTGATAGGCCCTTTTCGCCAAATCGTACCGATGACAGACCTGTCGCCCAAAGGCCCGATTCCGGATGACCGGATGACCCTCCTTTCAGAAGGAGGAATTGTCCTGGAGGGAGAGAACATTGTCGCCGTGGACCGTTGGGAAAAATTAGCTGAAAGGGAGGGAATTTCCCGACAAATGATTTCCGGGGACTGGGTATTATTGCCCGGGTTGATTGATGCGCACACCCACATCTGTTATGCAGGCTCGCGAGTAAACGACTACGCCCTGCGGGTCGCGGGCAAGTCCTATCTGGAAATTGCCGCCGCCGGCGGCGGCATCTGGACCTCCGTAACCCAGACTCGCGCTGCGGACTTTGCCGATTTACGGAAAGAAACCCAAGTCCGGCTACGCAGATTATTACAGGAAGGCGTTACGACGGTTGAGGCAAAAAGCGGTTATGGATTAAATGTTGCCGACGAACTCAAAATGCTCGAAGTGATCGCAGCAGCAGGAGAAAATGAAAAAACAGATATAATCCCCACCTGCCTGGCAGCCCATATCAAACCCAAAGATTTTCTGGGAAATGAAAGCGAATACCTGCAAATGATTCTTAACGAACTTTTGCCCGAGATAAAAACCCGAAACCTTTCCAAGAGAGTGGATATTTTCATCGAGAAGACAGCTTTTTCGGTGGCGGCAGCCCAACCGTTCCTGCAAGAGGTGAAGAAGAGAGGGTTTGATATTACGATTCATGCCGACCAGTTTTCCACCGGGGCGAGCGAACTCGGAGTAAACCTGGGTGTGCGGAGCCTCGACCATTTGGAAGCCAGCGGCGAAAGAGAAATAGCGATGATCGGGGCCTCGACTTGTGTGGCGGTGGTCTTGCCGGGAGCTTCGCTGGGATTAGGTTTGCCTTACGCCCCCGCCCGCAAATTGCTGGATGCCGGAGCCTGTCTGGCCATTGCCTCCGATTGGAATCCCGGTTCGGCGCCCATGGGCGATCTGCTGATGCAAGCCGCCGTGATGGGTGCATCTGAAAAACTTTCCCTTGCCGAGACACTGGCCGGAATTACGGTCCGGGCGGCAAATGCATTGGGACTAAGGGATCGCGGCATGCTTAAAGCGGGGCAAATCGCCGATTGTATTGCCTTTCCCACCCGCGACTACCGCGATATATTCTATTTTCAAGGAAAAATGAAACCGGGAAAAATCTGGAAAAAAGGCAAAAGTATTTTTCCTGATAATTAAAAAATATGGTTTTTGAAATCGTTCACCCGAAAGGGGAAAAAGTTCCGTTAGTGGTAAGCATTCCGCATTGTGGAGTGCTTTTCCCGGATGAAATCCGCAATCATTTTGTCCCGGAACAAATAACCGAACCCGACGATACCGACTGGTATCTCCAGCAGTTGTATGACTTTGTACCCGAAATGGGTATCACCCTGATATTTGCCCGGTACTCGCGCTGGGTGATTGACCTCAACCGCGACCCGGAAAGCAAACCTCTTTACAACGACGGAAGAGTTATCACCGGATTGACGCCCGACAAAACTTTTTTTGGAGAAAATATTTACCGAGAATCTTCCCCGGACGCCGAAGAAATACAGCGCAGGCTTTCGCTTTATTATCGCCCTTACCACACCCAAATCCGCGAATTGCTCACTGACCTGCAACAGACCTTTTCCCATGTGTTGCTTTACGACGCGCATTCGATCCGGCGACGAGTCCCTTCCATTTATCCGAAACCCTTTCCCGATTTGATTTTGGGAGATAATGAAGAAACCTCCGCTCATCCGGCATTGATCCGTACCGCATGGGAGACTCTTGTTTCCGGCCCCTACCAACCAATGCACAATACGCTTTTTAAAGGCGGATACATTACTCGCCATTTCGGCCAGCCTCAGCAAGGTGTTCATGCTTTGCAACTGGAACGAAGCAAGGATTTGTACATGGACGATACCGAAACCCGGTACGCTCCTGACCGCGCAGCAATTATGCAAAAACACCTAAGGCAATTATTCACCCACCTTCTTCATACCCTCCAAAAACTCAACGATGAAAGTTTATGAATTTTCCGGTCTGCTGACCGAAGCAGGTTGGTTTACACCCGGCGTTGTCGAACTAGACGATCTCGGGAACATTCATCATATCGGAACAACCCCGTCGGAGCCAGGCAATATTCCGGAAAAAATCGAAGGATTTGCCGTACCCGGTTTTCAGAATGCACATTCTCATGCTTTCCAGTATGCCATGGCCGGAATCGCCGAGCGACATACCCGAGAGGATGATTTCTGGTCATGGAGGGAAAATATGTACCAATTGGCCCTCAGCATGAACCCGGAGCAGATGGAAGCCGTGGCGACGATGTTGTATGCAGAGATGTTGCGGCAGGGTTACACTTCCGTTGCGGAGTTTCACTATGTACACCACGATCCGGAAGGATTGCCCTATCAAAACCTCGCCGAATTGGGAGAAAGACTAGTATCGGCGGCGCAGACTGCGGGAATTCGCATTACCCTGATCCCCATTTTTTATCAACAGGGAGGGTTTGGTTTACCTCCCACTCCGGGTCAGCGGCGGTTTATTTCCGCTTCGACCGATGATTATCTGGGGCTTCTGGAGGTTTCTGAAAAATTGTTGAAACACTATGAAAAGGCATCGCTCGGTGTGGGCGTGCATTCGCTACGAGCGGTGAAATTTGAGGATATTCTCCACACAATAAACACCACAGATTCAACGCTGCCGTTCCATTTACATGTTGCGGAACAGTTGAAAGAAGTAACCGATTGCCTTACCTACTGCGGAAAACGCCCGGTAGAATGGTTGCTCGAAAATGTTTCGCTTAGCGAACGTTTTCACCTGGTTCATGCCACTCACCTTGTGGAAAATGAAATCCGGGGACTCGCACAATCCGGTGCCCAGGTCGTACTCTGTCCTTCGACCGAAGGAAATCTTGGCGACGGAAGGTTTCCCCTGGCAGCCTTCCAGCAATGGGGAGGAAAATGGTCCATCGGAACCGACAGCCATATTGGAATCAGTCCGTTGGAAGAACTGCGAATGCTCGATTACCGGCAGCGAATTTTCCACCACCGACGCAATATCTTTCATTCCGAAAACCAAAACGACAGCGGTGAATACGGATACAATCAGGCCCTCCTAAATGGGAGAAAGGCCATGGGAATAACCGACAGGAATTACTTCCGTTTGGGAAGACCCTTTGATGCCGTGATCGTGGACAAAAGTCAGCCACTGATCGAAAATTCTCGCCCGGAGAACCTGCTTTCGACCTTGATTTACGCCGGAGATTCGACATTTTTACGAGGAACAATGGTTGCCGGAGAATGGAAAATTTACGAAGGCAAACACAAATCTTTTACTGCTATCGCCGCACGGTTTGGAAAAACCATCCGCGAACTTAAAAACCGATAAAAGATGAATATGAAGGAAAATCTACGCCAACTAGGAGTCTTACCCGACACCCTTAATACGGAAGAAAAAGATTTCCTGGACAAAAACGGATTTTTGTCCCTCGGCAAAATCCTCTCGGCAGAAGCCGTATCTTCCATCAACCGTCGAATTCAGTCACTGATGGAAGAAGAAGGCGAAAAAGCCGGTTCGGAACTTTTTGACTCTAAATACATCCGCCATCCCAAAGAAGAAGGCGCGGATAGGCTGGCCGACCTGGTAAATAAAGACCCGCTGTTTGATATTTTTTATACCCACCCGAGGGTACTAGCCGCGGTTTCCCATGTTTTGGGGGAAGAAATCAAACTATCGTCTTTGAATTACCGCGCCGCAAAGCCGGGAGCAGGCTTACAAAAGCTTCACGCCGACTGGCACGAGGCCGTTGTGCCCGGCGATTACAAGGTATGCAATTCGATCTGGCTGCTGGATGATTTTTCGGAGGAAAACGGCGCCACACGGATTGTGCCGGGAACACATCTTCTTTCCATTCTACCCCAGGAAGAACTGCAAGACCCGATGGCACCCCATCCCGATGAGGTAATCCTGCACGAACCTGCCGGAACCGTGGTTATTTTCAACAGCCACGCCTGGCATGGCGGCACGACCAATAAAACCGAAAAATTGCGACGATCCATCCATAGCTACTTTTGTCGCAGAGACCAGCCGCAGCAGGTGGATCAATCGCGATACATTCGGCAGGAAACCCGTAACCGCCTCTCTAAGGCAGCCTTGGATATTTTGGGGGTTTACCCTTCATAATTCACCTTCAGTCGGTCCAACCATTCCGGGGGGGCGCCGTTCCAGACGGTTCCGACGTTGCCCATGTAGTGCAGGTCTTCGATGCCCATTTTGCTGGTCCAGAAGCCGGTTGCAACGAGGTCGCGAAACCGATTGAAAAAGGCTACGCCCTGACTATTTTCCGGGAGAGCCGAATCGGGCCAGGCGATGTCGTCGAGGATTTGTTTTTGTTGGGTTTCCTCGCAGTCCACAAAGGCCTTTTCAAACCGTTTTAGAGACTCTACGTCCAACCAGCGCAATCCGCCGCGGATCGGTGTCTGCTGCTGGGGCTGGTCTTTCATCATAAATTCGATAAAATCGGGCACACCGGCATCCTGGGCATTTCCGGAATGTTCGTCCGCCGGAATGATCAGATTAGCCAGTACGGTTATGGTCGCTAATTCGTGCTCGGTAAAAAACTTTTCGCCCATCAATTTTTGATCTTCCGGCGAAAGTGTCATGCCCTCCGGTTGCGAACCGTGTTGATGTTCGCTTCCATGTACCGGGGTTTTATTTTCCGGTTCACAGCCGGTCAGCACCATGCCTGCACCGACAGAACCCAGAGCAATGAATTTCAGGGAATCCCTGCGGGAGAGTTTTGATTTTTTTTCCATGATCTTCTTTTATAGAGATTATGCCGGGAGTTAAAGGTTTTTCTGTTTGGTCTGTTCAATGATATAATCGGAAGTTCTCCAGGAAAGGGCGAGAATCGTCCAGGTAGGGTTTTTGTCCGCCATGGAGACAAACGACCCTCCGTCCACAACAAAGAGGTTTTTGACATCATGTGCCTGGCAGAAGGAGTTTAACACAGAATCCTTTGCAGATTTGCCCATGCGGGTAGTTCCGACTTCATGGATAATTCTGCCCGGAGCCGCGAGGCCATAGTCGTCTTCTTTACCCGGTTTTTGTCCCAGCGGAGTTCCTCCCATGTTGTGAATAATTTCTTCAAAAGTGTCCTGCATGTGTTTGGCCTGAAGCACTTCGTGATCGGTCCATTTGTAGTTAAACCGAAGAACCGGAATCCCAAACTTGTCCACGACATTGGGGTCAATTTCACAATAGTTGCTTTTCAGGGCAACCGGTTCACCCCTTCCGGCAAAACCCACTACGGCGCCAAAAAGGCGTCGGTAGTCATTTTTTAAATCGGCACCGTATCCACCGCCACCTTTGGGGCGAGGGTTTCCGTCCAGTTCGCCCAGCCACTGATTGATGTTCTGAATACCCCCCATAAACCCATACGAAGGCATTCTTCTACCGCCGCCCAGTTCGATATGATAACCTCGGGGAAAATCCAGTTTTTTATTGTCCAGCCACCAGGGTATATACAAATGCGCCCCGCCGGTACCGTCTTCATTATGCGGAATATAGTCCACCAGTTTGGGAATAAATCCGGATCGGGAAGCCCCCGTAGAGTCCATCAGGTATTTGCCAATCAGGTCACTCGTATTGGCCAGACCATTGGGAAAGCGGCTGGATTTGGAGTTGAGCAGAATACGAGCCGATTCGCAGGCACTGGCAGCGAGGATGACATTTTTCGCTTTGACCTGATATTCCATCATGTCCTGCGTATTGACATAGGAAATCCCCGTTGCCAGCCCGTTTTTATCGGTAGTAACTTCCCTTGCCATTGCGTGAATGATGATATCCACGTTTCCGGTTTTTTGGGCGGGCATAAGGAGAACTGGAGGAGAAGAAAAGTTAGAATACGTCGAACATCCCCGGTTACACTGCGCGCAATAATGGCAGGCTGCCCGGCCATTCAGCGGTTGGGTGATAATGGAAAGGCGGTTGGGTATAATGGGAATATTGATTTTCTGACAGGATTCTTTGATCAGCAGTTCATACCCGCGAGGTTTGGGCGGGGGCATAAAAATACCGTCTGGTTCGTTGTAAATGCCCTCTTTTGAGCCAAAAATACCTACCAGTTGATCCACTTTGTCGTAGTAGGGTTTGATATCGTCGTAGGAAATAGGCCAATCGTCCCCGAGGCCGTCGTGGGTTTTTCGTTTGAAGTCAAGCGGCCCGAAGCGGAGGGAAATCCTTCCCCAGTGATTGGTGCGGCCACCGAGCATCCGGCTGCGGAACCAGTCAAACTGAGTGCCCTGCACGCGGGTGTAAGGCTCACCTTCGATTTCCCAGCCGCCGTAGGCGGCGTCAAATTCACCAAAAGGTCGGTGAGTGCTGGCGCCCCGGCGGGGCGACTGGTAAGGCCACTTAAACATTTCGCCGTCTGCCGAATCAAACCAGGGACCTGCCTCCAGAACAACCACTTTGGCACCGGAATCAGCCAGGATTTTGGCGGCCATACCGCCACCGGCACCCGACCCTACAATACAGACATCGTATTCTTTGGGGTTCTTTTTTATTTGTAAATCGCTCATGGAATAAGTAATAGTAGATAGTAATGAGAAAAGATAATCACCGGTAGTGGAAATAACAAAAATCACCTATCTTCATTTCTCTTTCATACTAACGATTACTGCTATGTTATTCCGAATTTTCACATCCACTATCGGGGTCTTTCTTTTGGCGAGCGAACTATTTGCCCAAAACCCCAAACCCCTGAGGCTGGGAGTCGCCGGGCTTGTTCACGACCACGTACACGGCATTCTGGGCCGACCCGACAGAGGCGATATCGAAATTGTCGGAATAGCCGAAGCGAATCAGGAACTCGTCGCAAGGCTCTGCGAACGCTACAAAATCAGCCGAGATATCGTCTATCCCGATCTGGAAACCATGCTGGAAAAAACCCAACCGGAGGCCGTTTCGGTGTTTTCCAGTATCTATGACCACCTTGCCATCACGGAAAAATGTGCGGCCCGCGGCATTCATGTGATGGTCGAAAAACCCCTGGCAGTGAGTCTGGATCATGCTCTGAAAATGCAAAAAGCTGCACAGGCAGGAGGCATCCAACTCATCACTAATTACGAAACCACCTGGTATGCTTCCAACCATAAAGTAGCGGCAATGGTAAAAAACAAAACATTGGGGGAGGTGCGAAAAATGGTCATCCACGACGGCCACTCCGGGCCGAGGGAAATCGGTTGCAGTGAAGAGTTTCTCGCCTGGCTGACCGACCCCGTAGCCAATGGCGGAGGAGCTATCACAGACTTTGGCTGTTACGGTGCCAACCTCGCGACCTGGGTCATGGCCGGGCAACGACCGGTTTCCGTAACGGCGATTACCCAACAGATTAAACCCGACATTTATCCCAAAGTGGACGATGAGGCCACGATTATTGTTACCTACCCGCAGGCGCAGGCAATCATACAGGCTTCGTGGAACTGGCCCGTCAGTAGAAAAGACTTTCATGTATATGGGAAAACGGGGTATGCCAAAACGCTAAACAGCCAGGACATGGTGATAAGGATAAATGAGGAAAGTGCCGAATACCCCCAGAAAGAACTGCCGCTATCGGCTCCTCTGGATGACGCTTTTTCTTTTTTTGCCGGAGTGGTAAGGGGTACCCTTGACCCCGCGGGAAGCCCCGGCTCATTGGAGATCAATATGGTAGCGATGGAGATATTAGATGCCGCGATACAGTCCGCGAAAAAAGGTAAGAGGGTTTATCTGAAAAAATAAAATTATCAGAATATGTTTTTATTTTTAAGTATCTGATATTTTTTCCATTTAGGTAAATTTCAGATAGCGAAAATTTGTTTTTCTCCAAACACTATGTATAATTGTGCAAGTACAAATCCCACACAAATTGTTTATTTTTTACGAAACTACCCCATAGAATATGCCTGACTACGATATTGTAAACAACGAAAAAGATGCTGCCCTTGCTGCCATCAACAGCCTGCTGGATGAAACTGTGGTATTGGAATTTAACCACACACAAGAGAAATGCCGAAGAGTGATGGGACTTATCATTAAAGAACAGACCTATCAGGGTGTACCCAAAACATTACGTAATCTCAAAGACATTTTAGCAGACCCGAAAAAATATGATCCGGCAGAAGCTCCCAATGGAGCGAAGTATATTTTCGGGTATGATTTTTCGGCAATCACCGTCCTGCTTAACAGCATCAAAACACATTGTAATAATATAGACAGTAAAACTTTTTCAGGCCTTAAGTACATAGGTTTTTTCAGCAGCCTTGACCTTATGGCCAGGGGGTATATTACCCGTATCACCAATATTCAATCCAAAATTTCAAGCTTGGGGACGGAACGAAATGCCCTAAGAACGGCGGAAAGCCTGACCAGTCAAATAGATCTATTAACGCAGGAGATCACCAATTTCAAAAACCGGTTAACCGAGACTGCCCTTAATTTTGAGGGTCTTGAAACCGGAACTATTGTCATAGACAATTCCAAAGAAAGCCTGCATATTACTTTTGTAAACATGGAGCAGGGGGATTGCGCCCTGATTAAAACGCCGAAAGGAAAACGAATCATGATTGATTGCGGAGAATCCGGGTCCTCGGCACCTCATAATGGGGCGGATCTAGCAAGGGTAAGAGCGGCCATTCAAAGTTCTTATTTTCTGGGCGGAAGCAGTACCATTGACATTTTGATCCTTACCCATCCGGATGAAGATCATCACAATCGCCTTACAAAAATTTTTACCGACGATATCCCCCCTGATACTTCTAGTCCCTTTTCGCTGGGCACTGCGCCTGCCAAGACGAAAAAGAAAACGGCGCCTGCCAAGCCGAAACTCTCGAATGTGAAAATTGATACCGTATTTTATAGCTCGACCCTAGCTAACTATGGAACTGTGGCTACGGTCGGTGCAAATGGTACTCACGCCTGGCTGATTTCCTCAAAAGTTAAGAATAGTTATTCCATATCTAATTACGATACCTACTTTGGCAAGACCTTAACCGGCAATGTAACAAGAACAGACCCGGCGTACCCCGGGGGCCTGCCTTTGGACGCACAGGGCGCCATCACCATTCTGAATGAACCCGGCAATTGTGTTATTTCTGTTTTGGCGAGTAATGTCGGGAGATCTGATGTATATCCCAACGACAATAGTACCGATGCAAACCGCGGAAGCATTGTTGTGCTGATCGAGTGTCATGGAAAAAAAATTATCATTGGCGGCGATGCTACGGTGGTAACGGAAACCTTTTTATTGAATCGGTACAAAACATCCGGGAAAATCCAAAACATTAACCTCGCTACAACCAGTCACCACGGCAGTGAAACTTCTTCCCTTACCGAATATGTCTCCCATATTCAACCGAAAGCCGTTGTCGTAAGCGCCGGTTATGGAAACCAACACGGTTTACCCAAAAAGGAGATTATCAATGATCGGTTTCTGAAAACTAGCGTCAATGCCCGAATAGCCAATGATGACGCACACAACTATTTCTACTATTCGGGACATGGCTTCACCCGGGTACTGAATGATAATGGTGGAGGTGGAATTAACCTGACCCAACATCTGTCCGTGACGGGGATGAGCGGCAATCTTTATTATGTCGTTCGCCCGGATACCCGCGCAATTCCGGATCAGTTTAAAGAAGTACCTTAATTTTTAGAAAATTTTCCCGTCTTCTTTCTATTCATTTTGCCCTATCTCTTATCCCATCATTCCCCGATAATAACCTCCCTTTCCTATGGATATCACTACGCTGAAAAATATCATCACTTCGTCAATATCAGGTCAGACATTTTCCTTTGCTTTGACAGCAATCACTGACCCGGAGTTAGACACCGTATATGTCGAACATCTGTTTCAAACCCATTTTCCTTATTCCAAAACACTCATACTTTTAAATCCCTCCAAACCCAAAACACAGGGCCAACGGGTAATTGTCACCGGGACAGGAGTAGATGATATATTCAATCAACTAAGCGTTTCCGCATCATTTGGCATAGAGACGATAGAAGATAAGCAAGAATTAGTACTCGACATTTCTACCACCGTCAAAGATAATTGGAAACTTCAGGATGGTTTTCCGGCTCTGAGTTCCACCTACATTGCACAGCATCTTTATTTTAATGGCGTTAGTTTTAAAAGTTCCTCCCACCCTAAAGATCCAAGCGATGTCAACTACGGATTATTTTTCCAGGGAACGCCTCTATTGAATTCTCCTTTTGATGTTTTACAATTTCTTCTGGGAGGTTTCGCCAACAAACCAATCACAGGGGAAGTGAATATGTCTTTATTGGGACCGGCTTTTCAGATGAGTGCGGATTTGCCGATTGAAGTTGATTTGGGTTTTCTAAAACTTAAGGATGTTGAATACTTTATTGATGCCGATAGCCTCTTTAATATTGCCGATAACCTTCCACAGAGCGATGCCAGTATTGGACTAAGCGCAAATATATTTTTCCAAACGAAGGAAAAAGACCACAAAATCCCCATTTTCACCTATATCTCAGATCCTCAGTCCCGTATATTATTCGAAGCACAACCCAACGAGGGGTTTCATGCACTTCTGGACGAACTTCAGACATTCGCCGATGGGCATGATTTAAGTATTCCTTCCGAAGTTTTTTCAATCGGCGACAAAATCAATTTAAAGGACATTAAGATAAGCATTGACCCTTCGGCCAGTGGAAATAAAATACAAGATTTTTCGCTGGCAATTGACACTGTTGAGGGCCTCGAATGGGAATTGTTGACCATAAACCAGCGAACGATCTTTACCTTAAAAGGCATTAGCCTTGTTTTTCGGATAAATTACAGCCCCGCCGGCTCCAGTATCAGCGGATTAATCGTTGGGAAAGTGGGTATCGGACATTCAGGAGTAGTTGAGTTAGCAGCAAGTTTTGAAAAGTCGCAGGGAAATACCCATTTTGCCTTTTCCGCCGTTTTGTCGGAAGGCCCGCTGAAGATAGGAGAAGTCTTTAACCATTTCCTGGAATCAACTCCTTTGGAGTTACCCGATCTGGAAGTACAAGAGTTCTATTTTGACTTTACCACCGGTTCTCCCAATTACAAAGGAAGTTTTGTCCTGGACGCCAATAATTGGTCGGTATTTAAGGATAAACTGTCCATTCGAGAGATGGTTTTTCACCTTGCCCACAACGAAAGTAGCGGCTATACTATTGATGCAACCGGTTTTTTTGATGTCTTTGGGCACAGTATGTCCATTGCGGGTACATACACCCAAGCCGAAAGTTGGACCTTTTCCGGAGGCACCACTGACGACAAAAACATCAGTCTCACTGCATTGATGAATGAATTATTGGGAATTTTTGATGTGCACCTCCCGGATGTGGTTCCTGACATCAACCTCAAAAATATATTCGTCAGCTTTAATACCAAAAGCAAAAACTTCAGCTTCCGGGGCGAAACGCTGGTGGAAATTGAAGTGCCTTTCATTCACAATGACCATACCGCCAAAAAACTACATGCCAGCGCAGATCTGAAATATCTGCTCGATGCACAAACCAATCAGCACCGTTTTGAGGGAATGATGGAAGCCGATTTGCTGATTGGCGGGGCGACGTTCAAACTTCAGTTTGTCCTCGGAAAACAAACCCAGGAATTTCAGGCTACCTGGGAAGCCACGGAATCCGAAACACTCAACTTTCTCGCGATACCGGAAGCCCTCGGCATCAGCAATTTTGGGAAAGAGTCCCCGTCTAACCCCATTTCGCTACCCGAAGATTTTGATTTAGGGCTGACCAAAGTTGCTTTTGTGTATCAGGCTGATAAAGATACCTTTTTACTTTCTGCCACATCAAAAAAATACGGAACGGCTTTTTTTGTAGCCAGTGGCGTAACACAGGGCGTGGGGGACGCGGGAGCCGGAGCTTCGCCGGTAGAGGGAGGGGATTCTTCTCGTTGGCATTATGTTTTTGGGTTTGAGTTTGCCGAGCAGGGAAAACTGGATCAACTACCGCCAAGTTTTGGCAATATTCGCTCCATAGACTTCATCGAGTTTCGGGAAATCGGCATATCCATTGCCTCGGCGGATTTTACCGCTTTTACAATCCCGCAACTGCCTTCATTAAGCGGCCCTCCCGTTGGAAACCCTAATGCACCCGCGCTTCCCGGTGCGAAAAAAAGCATTCGCCCTAATACAACCTTGCGCCTCCACAAAGGAGTTTCGGCTTATGCCGTACTAGATTTCTCTCTGGGACAAACCGATGCCCGGGTAAATATCCTCAAAGGCATCACGGGAGGAGGAGAATTAATCATTTCGGGCGGTTACGACCTGACACAACAGGCTTTTTACGTGGCGGCATTGCTTGAGGGGGGAGTAGGCTTAAATTCAGGAAGTGGATCAGACCTCGCCATCCGAAACCCCAGCTTGGAAATAAATATCGGCGATGAAATCACTTTCAAAGTGTTTGGGGATATGGCCGTTACCCTCAACCACCAGACCATAGACGTACGCCCCGGAATAGAGATCAACGAGTCGGAAATGGAGGGCACGGTTCAGATAAAATTTGACCCGGATTTACAAGGGCCGCTGGGGTTACGGGGTTTGTTTTTACATGAAGCTGACTTCGAAATCGGGGTGGCCTTTGAGCCGCCGGGGGTTAATTTTGGGTTTGAAGGCAAATCCTATATATCCGCCCAATCTACGGTGCATGATCCCGGCTTTCAGTTTGACGAATTTGCGCTGGTCTTGGAGGTTGTAGAAGAAGTTCCAAACCCTCAGCTTCTTTTGTTTTATGTGGACGAAATAGACCTGAAAAAAATTCTGGAATTGTTTGTCGGCGGAAATGCCGCAAACAACTTCAATCCGCCTGCATTTATGAATGAAATTCAGATTCGGCAACTCGCCTTTTATTGGGCCGAATCGGTGGTAATCATGCCTGACGGCACGGTTACAAATCCCGGTATCCGTTTTAATGGCAATCTGGAGATCCTCTCTTTCAAAATGCATGCGGATTTAAAAATTGATCAGACCGGAATTTCCGGAGATTTCGAGATGGGACCCCTGCATTTTGCCAAAGTACTGGACATCACCGGCGATGGCAAAGGAGTTTATATCAATGAGGCAGAGGGTAAACGTGTTCAGAAAAAAATTGACCCCAAAGAAGAACCTTCTCAAAACAGCCTTTCCCGAATCGAAGTTGTACCACCGGGAGGGCCGGTTTTTCAATTTAACACTACCCGATCGCCCTATCTTCACGCTTCCCTCAAAGCATCGCTTTTTCAGGTTTTGCATTTTGAAGTAGAAGCGGATATTTCCAACCAGGGGTTTCATTTCCAGATCGAAGTAGATGTATCGGATATCGCCAAGGCGGTTCTGGAAGTTACGGTTAACCAAAATGGTATGACCGCCCATTCGGCCTTCGGCCTTCATTTAAAGGCGGATCTCGGACCGATCAAATTTGCCGGAGTAGATTTCGGCACCATCCATCTGGATGCCGGGTTTGACCTCGAAATGACCCTCACTATCACGAAAGACGATTTCGGACTTGATATATCGGGCGATTTTGAATTTGAGGGCCTGCACCTGACCTTGCCCACACTCAGCCTTCATGTGGCTCCCTCCTCTTTCAAAGAATTACCCAAACTAATCCTTGAACATATCGGAGAAAACCTGGAAGAAATTTTCAAAGATGTTTTTGAAGAAATTGGACACCTTTTTGAAGAAGCGGGCCAGGAAATTGAAAAAATCGGTAAAGAAGTTGAAGAAGAAGTGGTAAAAATAGCCCACGAAGCTGAAGCGGTAGCAAAAGAAGTGGAGCAAGCCGCAGAAGAAGTCGTCAAAGACCTTGAAAAAGACGTAGAAGCCGTCATCAAAGAAGCGGAGGAAATCGAACAAAAGGCGGTGGAAGTGCTGGAAAAAGCCGGCGAAGAGGTCAAAAAAATTATCGAAAAAGCGGAGCAGGAGATTGAAAAAATCGGGGCGGAAATTGTCCAAATCGCAGAGGAAGCCGCACATGAGATCGAGGTTATTGCGCAGCAGATTGCCCATGAAGTTGAAGAAATTGCTAAGGCTATTGCCAATTTTGCCGCATACGCCCTGGATGAGGTGAAAAAAATTGCCGATGCCATCGCTGCTGAGGTATCTCAAATATTGGAAGAAGCCCGACAAGTGGTAGATGCCATATTAAGAGAAGCCAAAAAGATTGTGGATGCGATCGAACAGGAGGCCGAGGCTATATGGAATGAAATCAAACACCTCGCCGAAGAAGCAAAAGAAAAACTGGAGCAAGTCGGAAGAGCGATTGCGAATGCCGCTGAAAAAGTGTGGGGTGCATTGAAAAAATATTAATAGAAAAATACAATGAATATCTACGATAAAAAATATCTTCTCGCCTTTAATGGTACCGACACCTACATTGACTGCGGGAAAAATGATGCCTTTCTGCTGACAACCGCCCTCACCATCGAAGCATGGGTAAAGCCGGTGATTACCCCGGAATTACAGCTTACCCTTTTGAGTCATGGTTATCAGGATTACGAGCCACAGATACAAAACCGGCTGTTTGTCATGGAAGCTAATTGGGAATACTCCGGGAATACACCCATTATCGCCAATAAATGGGTTCACCTTGCCGTGAGTTTTGATGCGAGCCTGCTGCGCGACAATTTCAAACTATATATCAATGGCAAACCCGAGGCAACGGCCTCGCGAAACCAGCCTTTATTTTCTAACCCGGATTTCCCTTTGAACATTGGCAAAAGACCTGACTGGGCCGATGGCCTTTTTGCGGGGGAAATGGCCGGCGTTTCTCTTTGGAATCAGGCCAGAAGCCCCTGGGAAATTAAACAGGATATGTACACGGCTCCCCTCCCCCATGCACCCGGTCTGGTGGCTTTCTGGAAAATGGACGAAGGAGAGGGAGACATTATCAAAGACTCATCGGTCAATCAATTGCATGGAAAACTCATGGGAACTCCCCAATGGCGCACCGTAACCGATCACAAACGCCATGATCATTCCATGCGCAAAGCCCGCTTACGGGAAATTGTACCCGCAACCCGCGGGCTGTTAGATTCGGCCCCCGATCTTTCCAAAGCTTCTATTTCCGGTCGGAATGGCGAAATGGCCAAACTTATCAGTCGTGTAAAACAATACCACGATGGGCAAATTCAACAAAAGAAAACCGATACTGATCAACAAAAACAAATCGCACGGGAACTCGCCGCGCAGCGAATTTCCGCTGCTCATCAGGTGGCGGCACAAAAGGTCAACTCTACCCGATTTGACTATTTGTACTTTATCTCTAAAGGGAAAATCAGCCGGGTAAACCCCAAAGGGGCCGTGGATTATAACCTCACCTCGCTTCGCACCACCACCCACAATGTAGATGCCCGGCAACTTTGGCAGAATACCGGTGTAAATGTCAAAATAGGAGATCAGGTGACCATCCGGTATATAAGCGGAATCTGGAGCGTTTCCCCTCTTGCCTTTAACCTCACGGCGGAAGGAGCCAATCAGTTTATCGCAAAACAGCACTATGCCATGGCCGGGGTTCCGGAAGGTGCTCTGATTGGCCAGATTGCCGGTAATGTTTTTTTCATAGGAAACAGCCTCAGCTTCATCGCCGTCAATACAGGGGAAATCCAACTCATCTCCAATGATGACATTTCCGGTGAATTTGGGGCAGGTTATGGCGATAATAGCGGCAGTATAATGGTCGAAATTTCTACCCTCTCAACCATTGACGAACAACATTATTACGCAACCGACCTGGTTTTAGATCAGGGGGAGAATAACCTTTATGCTGCGGGAAGCCTTCTGCCTTTCCAGATAAAAACGGCAAAACTCGATGGAACAAATTTCCGAAGCCTGTTTAATTTAACCGCTGCGCCTACCTCTCTTGCCCTTGACACCCAAAACCAGCAGTTGTATTGGCTACAGGGAAATGCTCAGATTATGCAGGGAAAAACCGATGGCAGCAGTTTCCGGGAAATCTTTAATATTCCGGCAGCATTTCAGAAAACTTACTGGCAGCTCGATCTCGATCTGCCCCGCCAAAAGCTTTACTTTACCCGAAACGAAGGGATATGGAGGATTGATACTAATGGGGCCAACCTTCAACTTGTGGTTGATCCTGTAAATGCACCTTATCCGGTTGATCTTTTAATAGATAGCGAGGCCCAACACCTTTATTGGCTGGACAAAGAATTAAAACTGCTTCGGAGATCTGATTTGGAGGGTAACTATATTACCGATCTTTATCACGTCGGCCATCCCGAAAAGGGCCTTGCTATGGATTATGTGGCACCTGCCGAAAATGGGGAAAACAATGGTCAACTAAAAGAGATTTATTGGGCAGCGCGGGAAGAAAGGCTTACTTCGCTGACGCCAGATTTAGTCGCTCATTTTCCGCTGGATCGCACCGAAGCATCCGTAATTCCCAATGCAATCAATATGCACATGGTTGCAAACCTCTATGCTCCTGACTGGACCAGTACCCAGGAGGCACGTTTTCAGGCATTTTCCGATACGGCATTGACATTTGATGGGAAAGAAACCTACTTTACCATTTCCGACCAGCCCTCTTTGCGTATTGAAAATTATACGGTTGAACTCTGGATCAAACCTTTTA
Organism: Bacteroidia bacterium; assembly: GCA_033764335.1. Lineage (GTDB taxonomy): Bacteria > Bacteroidota > Bacteroidia > J057 > J057 > JAGQVA01. The sequence continues at coordinate 48,327 of JANRJC010000028.1, forward strand.
AGAAAGAACTGGGTAGCCAATCGGTAAATGACAACTTGCTAAAAGATCAGGATGTCATGCCTGCCTGGCAGGGAATTATCGGAAAACCCGGACGAAACTTCAATATCTGGTTAAATTCTCAGGGGTATATTCATCACCGTTTTGCCATTAATGGAAATACCAATCACGGAGCACCCGATACCCCGGTCAACTCCATTTCCTGGAACCAATGGAACCATATCGCCATCACCAATGACGGGATAACCGCCAGAACCTATATAAATGGCGAACTTAAAGCCAGTGGACCGGTCAGTGGGCAACTTTGGGTTAGTAATGAACCCTTAATCGCCGGGCGAAATCTGGATAGCCTGAACAATACAGATTCCCGGTACAGAGGTGAAATGAATGAAATTCGAATCTGGAAAAGTGCGCGTTCTGCCGAACAAATCCAGGCAAACATGCTCAAGTACCATCAACATTACGCCCTCCGAGGAAGTGTGGATGGAAGTGGCCATCTGGAACATTTGTTTGACATTCCTTCCGAAGGCGGGTTATGTATCTCCTCCAAACAAAGCCTGGCGCATGAACGACGCGCCCTTGCATTCCGAAACCTGAAACAGAATCAAACCCTGGCTCAAAATCAGATACAAACCAAACAAACCGAACAAGCGGCTCGTGTTCAAACCAAACAAACCGAATTGAGTACCACTCGTGTACAAAAACACCAGGAAATTACCGACAAACAGGGCGACCAAATGCGGACCCGCGCCGAAAACCAAAATAAACTTAATCAGGCAAAAAACGATTCTAATAAAAAAATCTCCGATGCCCAGCAATCCGCTATCAGTAAACGACAACAGGCGCAGAGTCAGGCCACTACCATGAAAGACAATGCCAATGACAAAGCGCAGAAAATGAAATCGGATGCCCAAAGCAAACGCGATGCGGCTCGCAGTGAAAGAGATAAACATTAATGCAAAATAAGATTCCATTAGCGTTTTCCGCTTTTCGCGAATTACTGGGAACCGACCATGTCGAAGAAAACCCTGCGGCTATTCACCTGGCTATGCAGGCAACTTTTCCGACCCATGATTCTGTCGAAGGCATTATACACCCTGTAAATCAGGAGCAGGTATCTAGTTGCCTCAAAATCGCCCAACAGTATCATATCCCCTTATATCCGATAAGCCGGGGAAAAAACTGGGGATACGGTTCCCGCGTACCGATAACCTCCGGGTGCATACTGCTTTCGTTGGCTAAGTTAAACCGGATCTTACAATTTGATGAAACGCTGGGTTATGTAAGAATTGAACCCGGGGTGAGTTTTGAAGAGTTAAACGATTTTTTAAAAGCGCACGGCGGACAATATCGGGTAGAAAACCCCGGAAGTTCTGCAGAAACAAGTGTAATCGGCAATATTCTGGAGCGAGGGTTAACGGCAGATGGAGAAAGAACCCATCAGGTATGTGCGATGAAACTCTTGCTTCCCAATGGCGAATGGTTGGAAACCGGCTTTGATAACTTTCCTTCTGCCCAATCCGCCTCTTTGCATCCCTGGGGAGTAGGGCCTTCGGCAGAAGGGCTGTTTTTTCAGTCAAATCTGGGAATTGTAATGGAATTGACCCTTTGGCTTCAGCCCATTCCCGCCTACACCCGGCAGTTATTGTTCAGCATTTCTTCCGAGGAATCCCTTATTGATACCCTCGATCATATTCGCCAACTGAAATTAAACAATCAATTTAGGGGAAACTGCGCTTTGCATACGATCCCCAAAGTACTTTCTCTGGCAAGTCAATATCCCTATTCCGAAACGAGAAACCGCACGCCTTTACCCGAAGTACTCCTTAGTGCTGCCACAAAATCTCTGGGAGGAATATGGCTGGGAGAAATAGCAATACATGAACAAGACTCCCGCATTCTTCAGATTCAGGAGGAAATTATATGGAATGCTCTTTCGACTGTCACCCGGCAGCCTCAGCGGGAAACTCAACCGGCGTCTGCGGAAGACCATTCAACGGGGATGTTACATGCCTACTGGCGAAAGACCGAGGCAATGCCCTTAAACCCTGATCCCGACCGCGACCGCTGCGGATTATTATGGCATTGCCCCGTACTCCCGCTCATCGGCAAAACGATTGCTATTGTTGTTCTCTCCGCCCAAAAAATTTTGCTCCACCACGGATTTGAGCCTATGATATCCATTCAGATTATGGCAAGCCGTTACGCCTATCTGATTATTTCCATCGTATATGATCGCGATAAACCGGGAGAAGACGATCTTGCCCTGAAATGTTATGAAAAATTGGTTGAAGATACCAATCAACAGGGTTACTATCCGTACAGACTGGGGATTCAGTCTATGGAAGATTTTGCCTTGATGAGAAAAGATCGCGGTTTCTGGCAAGAATTAAAGCATTTATGGGATCCCAATGATATCCTGGCTCCGGGTAGATATATTCTCCCCAAAGATAAAAGAATATGAACCGTCGGCATCTTTTCGAGTTTGGGGATCAAACATGGCTACCCGCTATATTAAGAGACGGGCTGACTGCCTTGCTTAAAACTCAATCTGAGGCTATTTATTCACGAGTAATTCCCAAACTACAAGAATTTCTATTGGTAGCCGGTACAAAAGAGGTCATAGACATTGGTTCGGGGTCAGGTGGCCCTTGGGAAAGACTTTTGCCGGAACTCCAAGCGTGCGGGGCAGCACTTTCGGTTTTGTTTACGGATAAATTTCCGCCGAAAAACGGAATCGCGGTTCACCCTGATATTCGTTTTTATCCCGAACCTGTAGATGCCCAAAATATACCCGAGAATCTAAAAGGATGTCGAACATTTTTTACCGCTTTTCATCATTTTAATCCGCAAACGGCCCTTCATATACTTCAGTCCCAGGTACTCTCCCATCAGCCGATTGCCATTTTTGAATTTACCGAACGCAAATGGCAGAATATCGGAGGCATGATGCTTTCGCCTATCGTTGTCTGGCTTCAGATGCCTTTTATAAAACCCTTAAAATGGCAGTGGTTATTCTTCACATATCTGCTGCCCCTTCTTCCATTCATTTACTGCTGGGACGGATTAGTTTCTCACTGGAGAAGTTATACCCCCGCTGAAATACAAAAAATGATTGACCAACTTCCGGCCAATCAGTATATATGGGAGGTTGGAAACATACCGGACACCGGAGCAGGGATAAAAATCAATTACCTCTTAGGCTGGGAGGCATAAAATTTTGCTTCACCTATTGGTACACAAACTCCCGAATCAAATTCGTGATTTTTTCGGTTTCAATCAAAAACCCGTCATGCCCATAATTGGAAGATATTTCCCGGTAAAGAGCGTCAGGAATATGCTGGGCGAGGAGTTTTTGTTCTTCGACGGGGAATAATATATCCGAATCCAGTCCCACCACCATCGTTTTTGCTTTTATAGACCTAAGTGCCGTCACCACTCCTCCCCTGCCCCGCCCAAGATGATGAGAGTCCATGGCTTTGGAAAGAGTCCAATACGCAAAGGTGTGAAATCTTTTTACCAGTTTATCGCCCTGATACCGCTGGTAGGAGGAGGCAAGGAAGTCATCGGTTTTTTCATCGGTAGGTTCTGTTTGGGTAGCGCCGTAGGCGTAATAACCCCGGTAGGAAAGCAAAGCCACCGAACGTGCCGCCCTCATGCCGGCAAGGCCGGCATCGGGACTTGCATTTTTCCAGGTTTCATCGGCCTGTATCGCCAGCCGTTGTGACTCATTAAAAGCAATTCCCCACGGGGAATGTTGAGCATTGGTAGCAATGGGTATAAGGTATTCAAATAGTTCTGGCTTCATAATACTCCATTCCAGGGCTTGTTGCCCGCCCAGCGATCCCCCTAAAATCATTCGTATTTGGTGGATGTTGAGGTATTCCCGTAAAAGATCAAAGGCACGTACCATGTCCCGGTTGGTCAGTAGCGGAAAATGGTGATAATACGGCTCGCCGGTTGCAGGATTGAGCGACAGCGCATTTGTTGAACCGTAGCAGGAGCCGGGCATATTAGCACAAATGAGAAAATCGCGATCCGGATCAAAAAGTAATCCTTCCCCAATCATTCCGGGCCACCATTCAGGCACAATCGCATTCGCCGTCAGGGCATGGCAAAACCAGACCACATTGTTCCTTTGGGCATTTATTTTACCTAAAGTCGCGTATGCCAGGGTAAGTTCCGGAAGAATCTCCCCGGATTCCAGTTGAAACGGCTGCGTATAGTGAAAAAAATGTGTCTGCATAAAACCAAAAAATCCCCGGGCAGATTCGCCCGGGGAACAAAATTAGCATTTATTTTCAGGATGCCACCGGGTGAAATACGGTGTTAAAAGCCTGTTGAAAATCACCTTTAATATCCTCGATATGTTCGATACCTACCGAAACTCGCAGCAAGGTGGGTTTTACGCCTGCCGCCAGTTGTTCGGCATCGGTCAATTGCTGGTGAGTAGTGGACGCCGGGTGAATAATGAGGGTTTTTGCATCACCGACATTGGCCAGATGACTTACCAGTTTCAGACTGTTGACAAAAGCCTCGGCCTGAGATTTTTCACCTTTTAAGGTAAAACTCAATACCGCACCGGCGCCATTGGGCGCGTATTTTTTAGCGAGGTCAAAATAAGGGCTGCTTTCCAGTCCGGCATAGTTTACCTTTTCTACCAGCGGATGAGCTTCAAACCATTTGGCCAGCGCCAGGGTATTATCCACCGCCCGCTGTACGCGGAGCGAAAGAGTTTCCAGCCCTTGAAGAAGCAGAAACGCATTAAACGGAGAAATTGCCGGGCCGAAATCGCGAAGACCTTCCACGCGCGCACGGATCGCAAACTGAATATTGCCAAAGGGGCCGTTAGGGCCAAAAACATCACTAAAAACCATTCCGTGGTATCCCTCAGAAGGTTCACTAAATTGGGGATATTTTCCATTTCCCCAGTTGTAGTTACCGCCGTCAACGAGTACCCCGCCGATCGAAGTGCCATGTCCGCCGATCCATTTTGTAGCAGAATGTGTCACAACGTGTGCACCGTATTGAAGGGGGCGAATCAAATAACCGGCGGCCCCAAAAGTATTGTCCACTACCAGCGGGATATCGTACTTTTGCGCGAGTTTGCCGAGTGCTTCGAGGTCAGGAATATTAAACTCCGGATTACCGATGGACTCGACATAAAAAGCTTTGGTTTTTTCGTCAATCAGCTTTTCAAAAGAACTGACTTTGTCGCCGTCGGCAAAACGAGTTTCGATTCCCAATCTTTTAAAAGCTACCTTAAACTGATTGTAAGTTCCGCCATAAAGATAGGAAGCCGACACAAAATTGTCTCCGGCAGAAAGGATATTGTTGAGGGCGAGAAACTGTGCCGCTTGCCCCGAACTGGTAGCCAATGCCAAAACACCGCCTTCGAGTGCGGCAATACGTTTTTCGAAGACATCTGTCGTCGGATTCATGATCCGGGTGTAAATATTGCCAAATTCCTTTAAGGCAAAGAGATTCGCAGCATGGTCACTATCCTTAAATACATAAGAAGTTGTCTGGTAAATGGGGACGGCACGCGAACGGGTGGTCTCGTCCACTTCTTGTCCGGCATGAAGCTGGAGGGTCTCAAAACGATAATTCTGACTCATAACGAAAGGATTAAATATAAAGGGTTAAAAAAGAGGTAGTCCAACGAAAATACACCGGCACAATCGGTTGGGAATTACAACCCAAACCCGACAGGGGAAAGAGACCCGATCCGTGGCGGTTTTATTTGGAGGAATAAAAGGGTATCAACAACAACATCGCATAGAATGCGTCTTTGAGAAAGACGTGGGGCGGAGAATCCGTGAAGAAGGATGAAGTTGGAAGAAGATCAAATTATTACGTCTTTTCATAATTTTTCCGGTTAACCAGTCTATCTTTCCCCTTGCGGGGTCTGGATGGGGCACCTTTTCCAAACCTAATTTATTGGGAAGGTTGCCAGAGGGTCAGTGAGCCAGGTCTCTCGCCTCTTCTCTATATACCAATTACACCTTGCAGATGTAATAAGTCTTTGATTAGGACAAATATAGGTAAGCTTTTTACAAATACAAATTTTGATTTTTCAGAAAACCGGAGTTGGGGTATTTGCGCTTTAGGTTGTATTGAAATAGCAAATGAGGGCAATACGGAGGTTCTATTCGCGTATTGCGTTTTTTGTTAACCGAATTATTTGTTTAATTTCGTTGTCATTCATTAACCAAAACCGTCTAAAAAGTAGGTAAACTATGAGAAAATTATCCGCACTAATGGTTGCGTTGGTTGCCACGATGAGCATGTATGGGCAATCGGCACAACCCATCAACCGAAAGGCGATGTCCGAAACGGAAATGCGGGTGTTTGACCGAACGACCCAATTTGATCTTTCGGCAACCCTTCCCGCTAACACCGGCACAACGGGCATACCCCTTGGTACCACGGTTACAGACGCTGTCACAGCCACCAAAATTGGAGAATCCTCCAATGCATTCACCTTTCTTTTGCCAGACAATAACCAGATCGGTGTTGTTCCGGACGTAGGACTTAACGGAGGTTCTGTTGCCTTTATCTATCGCCAGAATATTAACCAGTGTGGGGGTACAGGTGGTGATAACGGGAGATACCGTTATTCAATCTCCACTGACGGAGGTCAAACCTGGAACCTGGGTGCAGCAAGTTCTTCGGGCGGCTGTTATGGACTCGGCCCGATCAATCCGCTGTATTCTCAAGCTTCCCGCTATCCCAATATGGGACTATTTTTGCCTCCCGGTGCCAACCCCGATACGCTTAACCTCGCGATGACCTATGTAGGCCCGGTACTTACTGCCGCCGGCTCGGGTTGGGATGGTAATGTAATCGGAACCGTAACCGATATCACTACTACACCTGTCACTACTCAGGAAGCTTATCCCTTTCAAGCAGGAAACCAGTATTTTTCCTACTCACTGACCGAAAGAGTTCCCGGTGAATTCTGGTATGCATCCTTTACCTGGGATGGAACCAATATCGGCAACGATGTAATCCTCAACAAAGGCGTTTGGGACAATGCTACGGAGTCGCTCAACTGGACTACCGTTACTACCCTCTCCCCTAATTACTACCTGGGCTTTGACGGCACACCTACTCGTGCAGGTTCCATGAACCTCGCTTTCAGCCCCGATGGTATGACCGGTTATGTGGGCCTCATTGCCGACCTCGTAGGAGGTGCGGATTCTGTCATGTCTCCTTGTATGGCAGCAACCACCGACGGAGGTGCTACATGGGGTAATTTTGTCCAGTTTGACATGGCGGAATATTACAACCGCGGTCTTCTGGATACCACTACCCAGTATTTTATTGATATTGATACCATTACCGGCGACACCGTTCCGGTTTCCCACCGTGTAACCGCCGGATTTGACTTCGACCTGACGGTTGACAAAAATGGTACGCCTCACTTTGTGGCTATCGTAGGTAGTGCTTCGCTGAGCAACAGCGACGGAACTTACGACTTCCCCGGTTATTCCATCTTCTCCGGTCTGGGTCTTTTTGTATTTGACTTTACCAAAGACTCCTACGGTGATTGGAACATGCTGTATGTCAGCAAACAAGTTGCTTTCCGTGGTACTTTTGGTGACCCGGCAAACCCCACAGGTTCTGAACTGGTAACGGCTGACCCCTGGATGCAGATTGCTCGTTCGGCAGACGGTAGAGTTATTTTCTACTCCTGGACCGACACCGACAGCACCGGAAACAGTGCAAACTTCACCACCAATAACCGCCCGGATCAGATCACCGCAGCGTATAATGTGGATGATAACACCATTACCGATGCCGTTAGCCGTACCGGCGACGATGCCAACTGGGCATCTCGTGCCATTATGCCACGAGTAGCGCCTATCGCTCTTTACGACAAAATCTCTAAATACACCCTGCCTACGGTCATCATGGACATGGGCCCTCCCGGAACGGCTGCAACTCTGCCGGTTTCTTTCTGGTACTTCTCCGATGTGGACTTTGACAAAAACACCGATTTTACCAATACCGGTCAGTTTTTCTACAACTGTAAAGAAAATCCGATCGTAGGTAACCTCACCGTGGTAAGTCCGGATTGTGGTGTTTCCGATGGTTCGCTTGCAGTAAGTGCTACGGGCGGTATCGGTGCTTACACCTATGAGTGGAGTGCCAATGCAGGTGGTGTAACTACCCCCAATGCTTCCGGTCTCGCCGCCGATATTTATTCCGTAGTCATCACTGACGAAGTAGGTTGTACCTCCGAGGTATCAGTTGTGCTGAACAATGCCAACGCGCCTACCCTCAGTATCTCTGCTTCTGCCAATATTACTTGTAACGGTGCCAATGACGGTACTGCTACCGTAACTCCTACCGGCGGTGCAGGAAGCGAAACCTATCTCTGGGATAACGGAGAAACAACTGCCACCGCTACGGCTCTCGCCGCAGGTACCCATACCTGTACGGTCACCGATGCGAATGGCTGTAAATCCTTTATCACGGTAAACATCACCGAACCGGCTGCAATTAATGTTACGGCTGCTGCAACCGGTGTGGATTGTAATGGCGATACCAATGGTACAGCCGTTGCTTCTGCCAATGGAGGAACCGGTACACTGTCTTACCTCTGGTCTTCCGGCCAAACAACTCCTTCTGTTTCCGGCCTCGCCGGAGGTAGTTATACCGTTACGGTAACGGATGCAAACAACTGTGCCGTTACTTCCAACGTAACCGTTGCAGAACCGGCTCCGATTACCACGGCACTTTTCGCCAATGCTAACTCCGCGGCTGTTCCGGTTTATACCGGCAATATTACGGCTACTCCTTCCGGAGGTACCGCACCTTATACCCTCGCATGGACGGGTCCGAAAGGATTCTCCGACAATACCAACACACTCTTTATCTTTGGTCTCTGCGGAGGTACTTATTATGTTCAGATCACCGATTCCAAAGGTTGTGTGTTTGTAGATTCAGCCGTGGTAGGAACCGTTGGTAACGGTGTTAATTGCGTTGTGGATACCGCTACGGATGCTATTGACCATGAACTGGCTGCCGGTATCAACTCCATGAGCCTGTTCCCCAACCCGAACAATGGTTCGTTTACCCTGAGCCTTGAGCTTCAGAACCGCGACCACATAAATGTACAAGTGATTGACCTGAATGGAAAAATCATCGCTACCAAAAATACGGAGAACGTACTTTTTGTAGAAGAAGACTTCCATATTGCGGGAATCGCTTCCGGTATCTACCTGGTGAAAGTAACCACTTCCCGAGGGTATGCTACTCAAAAATTGATTATCCGATAGTTTTCTTCGGATGTCTCTAAAAAAAGCTGCTTCTGTAACGGAAGCAGCTTTTTTTATTTACCCAGACGGCGTCTTTCAATCGCAACCCGGATGGCTTCCGGTGTGCCTGCCGGTACGGCATCAATAAGTTTTTGAGTATAGGGATTTTGGGGATTCTCGTAGAGTTCTTCGGCATAACCTTCTTCGACAATTTTTCCCTGCTGCATGACCAGAATTCGGTCACTCATAAATCGGATTACACTCAGGTCGTGAGAAATAAAAATATAGGTAAGGTTGCGCTCCTCCTGAAGGTCCTTCAGCAAATTTAAAATCTGCGCCTGTACCGAAACATCCAAAGCCGAAACCGATTCATCACAGATAATAAAACCGGGATCCACCGCAAGTGCCCGCGCAATGCATACCCGCTGCCGCTGACCGCCGGAAAACTGATGGGGATACCGGTTAAAAAAGGCAGCTGATAGCTGAACTTTTTCCAGCAGTTGTTCTGTTTTTTCACGACGTTCCCTCGAATTTTTGCCGATGCCATGAACGGCCATTGGTTCCATAATCGCCTCTCCTATTGGAATCCGGGGGTTAAGCGAACTATAAGGATCCTGAAAAATAATCTGCATATCCTTGCGCAAAGGGCGAAGTTCGGAAGAGTTTAGGCTCGTTAGTTCTTTTCCCTGAAATAAAACTTTCCCCTTTGAGGGATCAATCAGGCGAAGAATTGCCCTCCCCAAAGTGGTTTTTCCGCAACCCGATTCACCGACCAGGCCTACCGTCTCTCCCGGATAAACCACAAAACTGACATCATCTACTGCTTTTACGACGGTTTTAGGGGAAGAAAACCACCCCTTTGAGGATGAATAATGTTTTGTCAAACCTTCCACTACCAGCGCCGGGGCCTGTTGCTGAAGCGTTTTATTGCGGGATTTGGGTTCCGATGAGAGGGGTCTTTTTTCCATAAAATCCTCAACCGTCGGCAACCTATGGACATGGGCCGTAGGCCGACAGGACAACAACCCCTGGGTATAAAGATGTTGCGGGTGTTGAAAAATCGTTTCCACCTGCCCATACTCTACGGCTTCTCCCCGATACATAACCAAAATATCATCGGCGATTTCTCCCACAACGCCGAGGTCATGGGTAATAAAAATAATCGCCATGCCATAATGGGCCTGTAATTGTTCCATAAGGCGAAGAATATTTTTCTGAACCGTGACATCCAGCGCAGTTGTCGGTTCATCGGCGATGAGGATGGACGGGTTACAACTCATAGCCATGGCGATCATGACTCTTTGCTTTTGCCCCCCGGAAATCTGGTGAGGATAGGAAAAATACAGTTCTTCTTTACGGGGAAGTTCTACCTGATCAAACAATTCCAGTGTACGCCGATGTGCCTCCGGGCGGGAGAGATGCTGGTGAATGCGCAAAACCTCGCTGACCTGTTCCCCACAAGAAAATACCGGGTTGAGTGAGGTCATTGGCTCCTGAAAAATCATGGAAATTTTATTCCCCCGAATACGCTGCATCTCGGGATTTGGCGTTGTCAACAGATTGGTTTGCGTTCCTTTTTCGGGGGAAAACCAGATTTCCCCTTCCGGAATATGGGCGTAATCCGGCAGAAGTTTCATGACCGACAAAGCCGTAACCGATTTTCCACTACCCGACTCTCCGACAATGCCCAGGGTTTTTCCCGGGGAAAGATTAAAACTCACCTTTTTGACTGCGGAGACGGTTCCCTCGCGCGTGCGAAATTCGGTAGAAAGGTTTTTTACCTCCAGAATGTATTCACCGGACATTTTTCTAAATTTGAAAAGCAAACTACGAAGGGAGAATATAACAACGAAGATTTTTTTATTTTCGTAGTACCTAAAAATTTCCATTGGAAACCGAACACAAAAATTTGTTGCGCCAAGCGGTTGTACCCTCTGTGATGTTAGCCGCAATGTGGCTGGTATGGGGTGCCGAATGGCTTTCCGGTTCTGATTTTTCAACTCTGGGCATTTTCCCGCGCAAGTTTTCGGGGCTTTGGGGTATCCTGATTTCCCCTTTTATCCACGGAGACCTGGGGCATATTTCCTCCAATTCGATCCCGATTTTAGTGTTGGGAATCGCCTTATTTAGTTTTTACCATAAAATAGCCGGGCAGGTACTTTTTATCTTGTGGATCGGAACGGGAATAGGAGTTTGGATCATCGCCCGTCCGAGTTACCATATCGGGGCGAGCGGAGTGGTTTATTCGCTGGTTTTTTTTATTTTTTTCAGCGGGGTATTTCGGCGTGAAACACGAGCAATTGCCCTTGCCCTTATCGTCGCCCTCCTTTACGGCAGCAGTCTTTGGGGCATTTTCCCGATTCAGGAGGGAGTTTCCTGGGAATCCCATCTTTTGGGCGCATGCACCGGCATTGTTACAGCCTTTTATTTCCGGAAAAAAGGACCGGAGAAAAAAAAATACGACTGGGAGAATGAACCCGATGAAGATAGCGACCAGGATGAAACCGAACCGTGGAACTATAAATCCCTTTTTCCCCCTCCGGAAGGGTTTGGTTATCCCGAAAAATAAAAGAGCGGCTCTGTGAGAACCGCCCCTTATTATTACGAGAATTTTATAAACAATTAAGATTTGTGAAAAGCCAGAATGGGAACCGATCCATCACGAGTCATTTTATGTGTAAACCCGGGATTAGAGAAAAAGTTTTTCCAAGAAAATTTTTTCCGGTTGATCATTGCCAGCAGGTTGATATTATTCTGATCCACAAATTTTTTGATTCCACTAAGCGGATCGGCATGATCGAAAAACTTATAATACACTTTGGGATAGTCAAGCGTATCCGAGATGGTTTTTTCCAGGCTGTTCATGTATTTTTCATTTCCTTCCCTCGGCTCCTGACTGTTTACATGGACAATGGTAAGTTTTGCATCAAACATTGAAGCGATCGCCTTTACCTGACTGATAATCTGCGGATCATACTCGGTGAGGTCAACTGCATAAGTAATATGCTGAATTTCATTGTAATCCCGTTTGGCAGGAACAATAAATACCGGGGCTTGAACATCCGCAATCAAACGCGAAGCGAGTGCCGTCCGGAAATACCCCCGCAAGCCCGGAGCAGCATGAGTGCCCATGATGACAAGTTCGTAGGCACTTTCATGGGTTTCACGGATAATTTCATAAATGGAACTGCTCGTCGCAAATTTAAATTCAAACTGAATATTGCGGGCAGAAAGCGACTCCCATATTTGTTGCGATGCCGCCAGGATGTGCGGATTTCGTATCTCCCGGAACATCTCTTCGGAAGGAATATCCGAAGAAAAAACCCGGCGGGTTTTATTTTTAAGCAGGCGAGTACCACCGGCATAAAAAACGGTCAGAACTGCATTTGACCGGACCGCAACCGAAGCAGCATAACCCAAAATGTTTTCATAGTCTGAGCGGAGATTGACAGGGACGAGAATTCTTTTCATCTAAATCTGTGTTTGTTTGAAGAACAGATGTGGGAATACTCCACACATTTGTCTCAGGGTTAAATGTAGTTACGAAATCGTTTTAAATTAGGGAGTCGTTCTAGTAATTTAACGTTATTCCCTCGCTAAAAGATGCTAGTGAATCGGTAATTTTTGGGTACAAACCCTGCATTTTCCTAACATCCTGCGACAAACAATATTGCCCGGAAAACAATTGCCGACAATGTGATATTTTCGATATTTTACGGTTAATTAGATTAAAATCAATGACTTTTGACTGCTATGAAACCTAACCACTACTTTTTCTGCCTACTTTTTTGCCTGATTCTTACGCCCGAATTTTTGCTTATGCAGGCACAGGGACAAAATTCCATCGAAAATATTTTTTCCTATACGGAAAACCCGGACTGGAAAATCATCAAACCCGGAATAAATCTCTCCTCCCGTGAACTAACCCACTATCTGACTCCTGGCCCGGAAGACCAGTGGGTATGGTCGGACGCAACCTGGGACGAAATGGGTTTTCTGCATAACCGTTTTCAACTTTTTCACCAGGGAATAAAGGTAGAGCATGCCGTTTTTTATACACACGAAAGAAATGGCCGGGTCGAAAAGGTAAATGGTTTTTTCCCTCGGGTAAAAACATCCGGCATCGAACCGGTTATTTCTGAGGAAGCCGCCTTTCAGGCAGCGCTTGCATTTTTAAACGATTTTGCCGCCACTTCTCATCGGCAACCCGAATTGTTGCTTGCCGATAAGGATTTTATCTGGGAAACCCACGACTATCGCCTCGTATGGAAAATGGAGGTTCTCACTACGGCTCCGTTGGGCTCCCAACTCGTTTATATTGATGCGGTAGATGGTTCCGTGGTCAAATCGCTTAATACCCTGCAAACCATTGACAAACCCGGCGTAGCCGAAACCAAATACCACGGAACCCGCCCGATTGTGACAGATTCTTTTGAAAACGGGTATCGTTTGCGCGAATTCAGCCGGGCGGTAAATGGCATCGAAGTCAAAGATTTGAACAATTCAACCAACCTCGCCACGGCTGTAGATATTACCGACGATGACAATAACTGGAACAATATCAATCCCCAATGGGATGAATACGCCACCGATGTTCATTGGGGGCTGGAAATGACGTATGACTATTTTCTTCAGAAACACCAGCGCGACAGTTATGACGATGGCGGCGGCAAACTAATCGCCTATATTCACTTCGATGTCCCCGCTTCCTCCACGGCTTTCTGGAATGTTTCGTATGCAGGTTTTGGAGACAACAACGGATTGCCACACGCCAGCCTCGACGTTGTAGGGCACGAAGTCACCCACGGAATCATCCGCAACAGTGCCGGAAACCTCGTCTATATTGACGAGGGCGGGGCACTAAACGAAGGCCATGCCGACATTTTCGGCAAAGCCGTAGAACACTTTGTGGACAGCAGCAATTTCTCCTGGCTCCTCGGACAAAAATCCGGCAATCCCATCCGGAGCCTCGCCAATCCCAACGCCTACGGCGACCCCGACACCTACAAGGGCGGGTTTTGGGCCACCGGAGACGCCGACAATGGAGGCGCACATACCAATGCTAACGTGCTGACTCATTGGTTTTACCTACTTTCCGAAGGCGGAAACGGCGTAAATGACTTGGGAAAACCCTACCACGTAAACGGAATCGGAATCGAAAATGCGGCAAAAATCGTTTACCGAAACCTCACCAACTACCTCACCCCTACCTCCCAGTTTGAAGATGCCCGCCAGGGATTAATCTGGGCGGCAGAAGATCTTTTCGGAAAATGTTCGGACGAAATGATCCAAACCGTAAATGCCTGGTATGCCGTAGGTGTAGGCGATTCGGTGCGAAATGGCGATCTGGCCGTAGTTTCCGTCGAGCCGTTCGCCCCCTGTGTACTCGGCTCGGCAGAACTCATCACCGTGACCGTTCAAAACTTTGGCTGTACCGATATTCCGGCGGGCGATCTGCAAATGGTCTATTTTATTCAGGATCCCCCCAATACTGTGGTAGAAAACATTCTTCTCCCTAATGGGCTCACAGGCCTTTCCTCCGCAACCCTGACCTTTTCCACACCGATCAACCTTACCCCGGCAAAGGACTATACGATTACCGCCCGAACCCTGTATATACCCGACCCCGACAAAACCAACGACCTTTCCCCGGCATTGATTGTGAGAAGCCGATTTCCCGTAAGCGAACAAACCCTTACCTTTGAATCACCCGAAGGAACCGATTCCCTTTCCCTACTGGCGGGAAATGAAGCAGAAATCCAGATTTCCGCCGAAGCTGCCAACGGCAGCGGTTTGGGATTATTGATGGAGGGCGGCTACGGTTTTAACTATCGGTTTGTAGAGGCCTTTCCCCTCTGGGGTGGCCCGGCGATAGACCTTTTTGATTTTAATCCCGATTTTTACAGTGCCGCCTGCATGTGTGTGGACGCAAGCCAGATGACTCAATTGTCGCTGGCCTTTGATTTGAAACAACACTACTCCAACTTTTTCGCCCCTAAGTTCAGCGCCGAATTTGGCAACCTGCGCGACTCGATGATGCAACGCAACGCAAACAACCTAAAAGTAACCGCCAACGGCCTGACCCTCGCCTCTTTCCGTCCCGCAACCCAAAATCAGGACACCTTCGTCACCCACACCCTCGATTTAGGCAATTTTGCCGGGCAGGTTTTCCCCCTTTGTTTTGAAACCAAAGCCGTATGGCGAAAAGCCGACGATTTTGAAGGAATCGGGGACCGGGTATTTATTGACAATATTCGCCTCGAAGGCATTTTTACCGACATTGACCCGGAGGCACAATTGCCCCATTTCCGGATTTTCCCCAACCCGGCCGAAAACACCCTCTGGATTCAATCCGAAGAACATGCCCTAAAACCCACCCAAATCCACGTTTGGGACATGCAAGGCAGAAAAATCCGTACCGCCATCACGGCAATATCCCCCACACAACTGAGCTTAAATCTGCTTTCCCTTTCACCGGGGGTTTATACCGTCAAATTTCTCACCCCAGAAACCGTTTACGCCGTAAAATTTGTCAGAAAATGATGCGCCATCGGCGCAACGCAAGTGAAAAATAGGGGGTGAATGCCCGAGGGCTACAAACATTCGACTCCTCCGGAGTCAGAGGCTTAGCCTCAACGCAAAGGCATAAGTGCCCAACTCCACAACTCGGCGCAGCCGGACTCCGGAGGAGTCGAATGTTTGTAGCCAAGCGGCGATCTCTTTTAAATTCCCCCCTCGCGATCCGCCGAAGGCCCTTCGGTGGATGAGGCTCGCCTGGAGGCACCTTCGGCTCGAACCCACCGCCCCCCTACTTCATCAGCTCGCTGAGTTTGTCAAAGTCTTTTTTGAAGAAAATACCGATACCGGCTTTATTGGTGTTGTTTTGCTGGCGAAGGTCGAGGCTTTCGCGGTTAAATACTTCGAGTACGAGTTCTGTGGATTTGGTGCTGGCTAATCCATCTTCGCTCATTTTGGGCAAGAGTTTGATAATCAGGCTTATATTGCCTAACGCAAAATTGGAATCGGATCCCACAAGTGTACCGTCTCTTTCCAGGGTAACCCGATCTTTAAACAATTTGGCAGAAACCAGAAGATTCACGTCCTGAAAATTGGTGGTGTTTACATTCACACTTACTTTGTCGCTCATTACTTGGGAAAGCCAATAGTTAAGCTGGTTGCTGAGTAGTTCCGATACGCTGGTGGTGACGCCGGTACTCGCTCCGCTTTCGGCGAGCAATCCGCCGGTCGGCGCAAAACGATTAAATACCATCAGGCTGAATACTTGTTTGTTTAGCTCTTGCTCGTCGTATTCAATGTTTTTCAGGTAAGAGGCAATCTGGGAAATTCCCTGCTCGGAGAGATTGGGCAGATTGATGGAAAGTTGGATTTCCGGTTGCAAAAGTAGTCCCTGAAGATGCATCAGCACTTGAACCGGGACGCGGATCGAACGATCTTCCTGAATCAGGTCTTTGATATCAGCGTTTAGGGCGTAAATCGCATCAATATTAAGTTCGGCGCCGAAGGGATCGCCCGTCCATTTAATCATTCCGCCAGGTTTTACCTGAAATTTTTTGTTGAATACATTCTGGGCGGTGAATAAATATTCTCCTCTTTTGACTTCGTAGTCGCCAAACATGGTAAATTCACCGTCTTCGGTGATTTTCAGGTTGATCACACCTTCTCCCCTGCCCTGCATAATATCGCCCACTTTTTCGTCAAAAATCAGGTCAATTTGTATATCCTCGGTGGCGATGGCGGTCAGATTCAGTTCGAAACCCTGAAGACCGGTTTTGATTTTTCCTTGTTCGTAGAGTTTGTCGGTGGTAAAATGGACAAATTCCGGTTTACCGAGGTCGTCTTCATACGTGATGGGAATGCGGAGGCGGCTTTTCGGGCCGGAGGAAGCAATGGCCTGAATCGTGAGTTTTTCGAGGTCTCCGGTAATATCGGCAATGCCGTTTTTGATATACATTGTCCCGTAAAAAAGATCATTATCCTTTTTCTGGGTGTTCATAATGAGGAAGTTTTTGACCTGATCCAGTTGCAGGTCAAAGTCAAACTCGCGCAAACCTCGGTGTCGAATTACGCCGTGAAAATCGGCATGATTTCGCTCCGGGTCGTATAGGGTAATTCGCGGAAAGGTGATCCGGTCATTGTCGAAATAAATTTTACCGTCAAAAGAATAACGGGTCTGGAAGTATTCAACCCCAAAACCGGCATCTTCAAAATGTCCGATTCCGTTGACTTTCAGGTTTTTAAAGTCTCCTTTTATGGTAAACTCTTCCAGTTCGACATTTCCTTTTATCCCAAACAGCTGAGTTTTGACAAAGGGATAAATATAATCCAGCGGGAATCCGTTTTGGGTAATAAGGTTCATGTCAATCGGAGCGACCGAATCGGTCAGGGAATATTTTCCCAACAGGGTTAAGGTTGTGTCTGTTTCGCCCAAAAGGCTGGCCCGCAGGTTCAAATCGCCTACGGATTGTTTCCAGTCGGAATGAATAAAAATTTCTCCGTAGTCAAAGCCGTCCATCTGAAATTCTTCGATTTTAAATCTTCCGGCAAATTCCGGATCGGCGAGGATGTGGCGAAGTTCGACATCGGCGTTGATTTTTCCGGTGGGGGAATAAGGCAGGGGGAAAAAATCATTGATTACGTCAATGCCCAGTTGAGCAAGGTAGAGTTTCAAGGTTGATTTTTCATCGGAGGAAATAAGCCCATCGAGGCGGAGGTAGCTATTTTCGTCCTCCAGCATGAGGTTGCGGATGTCGAGGGATTTTTGGTCATAGACAAATAAGTGTCCATCATTAAACTGAAGTTTTTCTCCCCTGAAAACGAGTCGGGAAGAGTCTGGATCAATGCTCGCTTCGATTTTCCCGCCGGAAAAAAATCCGGCGATGAGTTTCAACCGAAAGTCATTTCCCAGCAATTTTTGAGAAGCGGTGAGGTCAGCCGAAAGGGTGTCCTGTTTACCCTGAATGTCTATAGACACCTCATCAAAAGAAAGTTTTTCACCTATTTTAAGGGTATCCGAATAAATGCCGCCCGCGATATTTAGCTGATTTTTATTGCTCTCTTTAACCAAATTAATATCCGAACGAACATTTTCCGCCGAAAAGTCCTGATAAACAAGCGAATCAATGTCGAGCGAAATCAACGCCTGGTCGTATTTGCCAAACTGGAGGTAGCCGATAATCTGAGCACCGGGAGAAATAAAGACCGGTTGGCGAAGGAAGTCGAATATTTGATTGATGCTATCGCGGATAGCAACCCCAAAACGCATATCGGTCTCCGTGGAATCCGGTAATTTTTTTGCGTAATAATCGGTGATCAGGCTATCGTCGTTGGCAAAATACTGCGAACTTTCGTACCCCAGTCGCTGTACTAGCGACAATGCTTTTTTAATCGAAAAATCTCCGGCGATGTCCGCATCCAGAACACTGCTCTTCAGATTGATGTATTTATAATCGTAGCGGTTTTTATCGGCAGCAAACAACAAATCCGGAACGCGGATTTCGGAAGAGTCCGAAGGACGGTGCAACACGGTTTGCGCCAGTCGGAGTTCGCCATTAATTTCCTCCAGCGAGTCGCCTTTCAAGTCCACATGAAGCCCCGAAGAAACCAGCAATGTATCAGGGTAAATTTTGTACCGGGCCAGGTTCAGGTTTTTTACAATTCCGTCTATTTTATAAACGGCCGGTGAAACCGAAAGATCCAAATCCACCTGCACATTTATGCTGCCTTCGCCGTCACTTCCGATCAATTTACCGGCGAGAATATGATCGGCAACCTGCACATCTCCATACAAAGAGTCCACATAATAACCGAGCAAATCCGAATCCGTGATACGAGCATCAAAATAGGTGTCTATTTCGTCCAGATTTATGCCCCGGCCTTTAACTTTTCCCTCAAAATTTATCCGCGACGAAATCTTTTGATCTAAGAGAGAGAGTTTATCAAAATCCAGATTTTCCGTACTCAGAAATCCTTCGTAAGTGAATATTTTCACCACCGGGGGCAGTTGGATATGCAGATTTCCCTGAACCGCCCCGAGGTCCGTAGCGGTTTTGGCATTAATGACAAAGTCGTAAAAACCTCCGGTCATACTTCCGGTCATGGAAAGTAGTTGAAGTTTTTTGAGAACTGGCGGAAGTTTTACGGTTGGTAAAAGTGTCTGAATCTCCGGTAAATAAATTCGGCTTTCCTCCACCCGAATATCCAGCGATGCCTTTGCCGGATCGAGGTAACGGTAAAGGTCAATATCCGTTTTCATCCGGGTTTGATTCATGTATCGGGCCGAAAAATCCCTTGCGTGAATTTCGTTCCGGTTTCCGGTGACCCGACCTTCCCCCTCCAAAATGCCGTAAAGAGGCATCGGTTCTTCCAAAACATAGTTTAATAAGGCCATTTCGAGCCGGGAGTCTTTCAGTGTGATTTCAAAATTTTCGTTAAAATCCCTGTCTATCAGTTGGCGGAATGTTGTATTGGGGAACCACACATCGCCTTTTATCCAGGTTTTTCCGGTAGTCAGCGAAAGATCCGACAACTCTACAAAAGGCAGATTTCCGGGTTTGCCCGAGGGATCAGGTTTTTCGCCCGTTACCAAAAATGTACTAAAATGCTCCAGTTTCAGTCCCGTATGGTTTTCCCGTGTCGAAATCTGGTTTAGGTACATTTCTACCCTTCCGGTGGATTCATACAGCAGCGAAAAGTCTGTGGCAATCGAGTCGAGGCGGATATGGCGAAAGTTAATCCGGTCGGCATGCAGCGAGTCAAAATCGGTAGCCGTGGAGTCGGCAAAAACGAACCGGCCATTTTCCACATGAACGGCAGCTATGTCCAGAACAAACCCCGGGTTTTCTACTTCGGAGGAGTCTTTCGACTGAAAATTTGCCAGAATACACTCGAAATTGAGGAGAGAGTCGGCGCGGGTTCGGGAAATAAAGATTTCGGGGTGGATCAAATCCAGTCCGTTGATTTTAAACCTTCCGGGTTCTTTACTTTTAAAAAGAATATTCCAAAAAGAAAAACTGATCATATTCACCCGGAGACGTTCCATCCGCAACAAAACCTCTCCGTTGCAATCGCCCACCGACACCGTTTCAAATACGCCTTTGTAGGGGAAGGCCAAACTGACTTTTTCAAGCTTCACCTCCGCGCCCAGTTTTTCAGACAGATACGAGCGGGAATTTAAGACCAGCCAAGATTGTACTTTGGGAAAGGTCACAAGCATACTCAGCCCGAGAAATAAAATCACAAATATCCCGAACGACAAAAAAGCATATTGCAATATCTTCCAAAAGACTTTTTTCAATTGACTGAATTAAAAACTACAAATATACACCCCAAAGCGTTGAACGATGGAATAAAGACAAAGATTTCGCCCGAAGGTGGATTTTGCCTGCAATATCCGCAGATATTTATAAATTTGTTGCAGAATGTCAATTATTCTTGCCATAGAATCTTCTTGTGACGAAACTTCTGCCGCAGTGGTACGCGACGGCAAGGTGCGGGCGAATGTCATCAGTTCCCAACTCGCCCACGGCGAGTATGGAGGGGTCATCCCGGAATTGGCTTCCCGCCTGCATCAGCAGCAGATTGTGCGGGTAGTTCAACAAGCGCTTTTGACGTCGGAACTTTCATTAAAAGATCTGGATGCAATCGCTTTTACGCGGGGTCCGGGTCTGTTGGGAGCGTTGCTCGTGGGAACCTGCTTTGCAAAATCGCTGGCCTACGGCCTTGACCGCCCTCTCATTGAGGTCAACCACATGCAGGCGCATGTACTGGCCAACTTCATTTCTGTTACCCCGCCGGAGTTTCCGTTTATGTGCCTGACCGTCTCCGGTGGCCATACCCAACTGGTGCGGGTTGAGAGTTATCGGGACATGGAAGTCATCGGGCAGACCATTGACGATGCTGCTGGGGAAGCCTTTGACAAAGCCGCTAAAATCATGGGACTGCCCTACCCCGGCGGCCCGCTGATTGATAAATATGCTCAGGAAGGAAACCCACAGGCTTTTCGATTTCCCAAGCCCGATACAGGGCGTTATGAGTTCAGTTTCAGCGGCTTAAAAACTTCCATGCTCTACCTGATCCGCGATCGGCTGAAAGAGAATCCCGGTTTTTTATCGGAAAATATGCCGGACCTCTGCGCAAGTTATCAGCAGAAAATCGTCGCCATCCTGCTGGAAAAACTTCATCGGGCCGCTACCGATTTTGGGATTCGCCATCTCGCCATCGCCGGAGGCGTTTCCGCCAACTCCGAACTAAGGTTTCGGTTTCGGGAAATGTGTCAAAAAGAAGGTTGGGTTGCCCATATTCCCCCCTTTGAGTATTGCACCGACAATGCAGCAATGATTGGCATGGCGGCTCACTTTAAATTCCAGGCGGGAGATTTTACAAATTTAAAAGCCGTCCCTTTTACCCGTGAGGGGAAAGACGGATAAAATATTTACCTTCAATCCTTCATCGGTTTGAATTATATTTGCCCTTGATGAAGGTACCATTTCGACTATTTTTTCTGGCAACCCTGTTTCTGTTTGTACCGGGTTTAATTTTAGGACAAACGGGTGTGATCAAAGGGAAGGTAAAAGATCCCAATAATGATCCTATTTCCGAAGTAACTATTTCCGTGCTGGATTTGCAGCCCGAAATCCGGGTGCGAAGTGATGCAGAGGGCAATTATTCGCTCCGACTTCCTGCCGGTCGTGTCTATCGGATTCAGTTTTCCCATGTGGCCTACCGCACTTCCGTCCTGGAGCAGGAGGTTACCGACGGGCGCGTCTATGATCGCCCCATAAAACTTCTCTCCCGTGAAGTCGCCGACGTGGAAATTATCGGTGAAAAAGACCCGACAAGCATTGATGACCGCAGTGCGATGCTGATTTCCCCCATTCGCATGGAAAAACTCCTCGAAATGCCTTCGATCGCACCGAGTGTGGAAGCCTTTACCAAATATCAGCCCGGCGTTGCGACAACCTCAGAATTCACCTCTCAGTACCAGGTTCGGGGAGGAAACTACGACGAAAACCTGGTTTACGTCAACGGTATTGAGATTTATCGCCCTTTTCTTACCCGTTCCGGGCAGCAGGAGGGGCTGGGATTTTCCAACCCCAGTATGGCCCAGGGACTCAAATTCAGCACCGGCGGGTTTGGTGCCGAGTATGGGGACAAAATGTCCTCGGTACTGGATATAGATTATCGCAAACCGAAAGATTTTCGCGGCACAGCAGAAATCGGGATTATCAGTACAAATCTTCACGCGGAGGGCATTTCGAAAAATAAAAAAGACCCGGCAAAACCCGGCCGATTCACCTGGCTGATGGGTGCCCGAAGGTTTTCGATGTCTTACTTCCTCAATAGCCTGGAAACCCGGGGGGATTATACACCCAGCTTTCTGGACTACCAGGCGATGTTTACTTTTACGCCCAAGTCTCGTTTTTATGAACCCCGGTACAAAATTTCCGACGGCGATACGACCGACGTGCTTTATTATCCGAATGAAAAACTGACATTTACCTCCTTTTTTGCCGTTACCCGAAACCGTTACCGGTTTGATCCCACCGGGCAGGAAACTACTTTCGGTACGATCCAACAGGCATTCCGGCTACGGGTAGCTTTTGAGGGGAGGGAAATCAGCTCTTATACCACAGGCCTCGGCGCCTTGATGGCAGAATACAAACCCCACACCCGTTTGCAGTTGAATACAATTGTTACCGCTTTTCAGACACAGGAAAGCGAACTCTTCGATGTCGAGGGCGGTTATTTGCTCGGAGAAGTAAACACCAACTTTGGCTCCGATGAATTTAATGAAACCGAATTTGACCTGGGTATCGGTACGCAGTTTCGCCACGCGAGAAACTACCTTACGGCTTTAGTGATGAGCGCGGAAACTAATGGCCGATGGACCAGCGACAATGCCTCCACACATCGGCTGTTTTTTGGATTAAAATACCAACATCAGATCATTAGCGATGATGTCAAGGAGTATGCCGCTCTCGATTCTGCCGGTTATCTCGTGGATTCCACCGGGCAGTTTGGGCTGGATGAATACATAAGAGGAAAAATAAACCTGGAAAACAACTTGTACAAGGCTTATCTCCAACATGAGTGGACGCTTTCCCCTCGCCTTACCCTGATAAGCGGTTCCCGCGTTTTGTATTACGATCAAACCGACCAATGGATGTTCAGCCCACGAGTTCAGTTGCTGATAAAAGCGCAGGAAGAAAAAAACGGCGAAACTTTATTGAGGTTTCGGCTGGCCGGAGGGTTATATCAGCAGCCGCCCTTCTACCGGGAGTTTCGGAGGTTGGATGGAACCATTAATACAGACTTGAAAGCCCAAAGTTCGCTTCACGCTATTGCCGGAATGGACTATCGTTTTTATGCGTGGAACCGGCCTTTTCGCCTATTTTCGGAGGTTTATTATAAACGGTTGTACAACCTCATCCCTTACGAAGTACAAAACGTCCGTATTCGTTATTATCCCGACCAGATTGCAGACGGGTATGCAATGGGCATTGATGCGCGTTTGAACGGAGAGTTTATCAAAGGCATTGACTCCTGGGTGAGTGTCGGAATTCTGAAAACGGCAGAAGATATTAAAGGAGATGATCGCGGGTTTATTCCTCGGCCTACCGATCAGCGGTTTACTTTCGCCATGTATTTCCAAGATGAATTACCGGTAAATCCGACCTACAAGGTACATGTAAGTTATGTCTATGGGAGTGGAATGCGGTTTGGCCCCCCTAACAATTTTGAACTAAGGACTTTTTACGATTTCCCTGCCTATCACCGGGTGGACATTGGCTTCAGCAAACTCATCTCCTTCATTACCGGTCCCGATCGAAACAACAAAACCGGAGTTGAATCTATATGGGCAACCATCGAAATCTTTAACCTTTTGCAAAGGGAAAATACAGTTTCCTATGTATGGATTAAAGATTTGCAAAACCGTTCCTTTGCCGTACCCAATCACCTATCGGCAAGGCTTCTGAATGCGAGGATTATTGTCAAATTCCACTAAAATCTTACATGCTTATAAGCTTGCCGAAAATCCTTCGTATTCTTTGCATTACCAAACCTGAGCAACTGCCAATGATGGGGGAATCGCAATGAAAATATTTTTAGTCGAAGACAATCCAGGCGATGTCGTACTTACCCGAGAAGCACTGAAAGAAGTGGTGGGAAGGGGATTCGAGATGGAAGTCGCAACCGATGGTGCTATTGCTCTATTAAAAATTGACCAGATTTGTAAGGGAAACCTTCCCTTGCCCGATTTGTTCTTTCTGGACTTAAATCTTCCAAAAGTTCACGGAAAAGATGTTCTCCGATATATCCGGACGCATGCCCAAATACAAAACATTCCGGTAATCGTAATATCAACCTCCTCCCGGCAGGAAGACTGGAAAATTATTGAAGAATACAAAAACAGTGTCTATGTAGTAAAACCGATGAATTTCATTGATTTTATTCAGGCACTGCAAAACGCCGCTGACACACTGGGAATTGGCAAACCTCAACGCCGGTCACTGCCGGTTTAAAATCGCAAGGGCGTAGTTTTCCCAACTCATTTCAGATGCAGATTCAGCCACATTCTCCGGAAGAATGGGGGCGTCGAGGAACTTTAACATAACCCCGGCCATAGACTCGATGTCTTCAGGTTCGGCGAGATAGCCGTTATAACCTTCGCGAATGGTTTCCGGAAAATGCCCTACCCGCGTAGCCAAAACCGGCATACGAAAGTTGTAAGCCAGCGATTCTACGCCCGAAGGGGTTGCTGTAAGGTAATAGGTTAGAATACAATCACTTACCTGAAAATACTGGTAAACTTTTTCATTCGGCACAAACTCATTTACCACCACACAAAAATCTTTGATTCCGTACTGGTCAATCAAAGCCAGCGGATTGTAATTGCGCTCGTCATCGGAGTGGCGCAGAAAAAGTTTTTTTGCCGTCCCAAACAAAAAGTTTTTCACTTTAGCGGAAACACTTTTCGGGTCGAGCGTCTGCCAGAAAGATTCCCCTACGATCAGCAAAGAAATATCTTTTCGTTTTTCCAGCACCTTCGCAAATGCCGGAATCACATTGTGAAGCCCTTTATATTTGCGGATAAACCCAAAAAATAAAAACACATGAGGTCTTAAACCCATTTTTTCTTTCATACCTTCCACGTCAAAATGCGGATCAGGGGAAAACAGGTTATATACCGGGTGATAAAGTTTAAGGATTGTTTTTTCGTGGGGGAAAATGGCGTTTAGTTCGTCCGCCGTTTTATTTGCATGGGTAATGTAGGTATCCGCAACTTTTAGCCCATAACGGGTAAAAAACTTGTCCAGTACACTCGCCTCCTTTTGCACTAGCACATGAATATCAAAAATGAGTTCGATATTTGTGTGTTTTTTTAGCCTGCGTGCAATCCACCCCATGGGCAAACCCTGAAGAGCAATCGCCCATTGAAACACGACGATGTCGGGTTTAAGCGATTGGATAAATTTCCAAGTAGTACGCCACGTACCCGGGCGGTTGTAATTGGTGAGGTAGGTCACCTTTATTTTTGTACCCTCCAGAAAAGTTTCTTTACTGGTTCGATCCACAAAATCACGAGGGATAATCGCCGGGTATTGTTGTGTCCAGGAAACAATATGGACTTCTGTATCGGGAAGTTGATCCAGGGCTTTTGCCAAAGAAGTATTGTAATTAGAGATGCCGCCTTTAAACATTGGCCCCGGACCAAAACAAACAATTTTTTTCATGTTTTTTTCAAATAGGTATCCAGCCATTCAAAAAATACCCGATGCCAGAGCACGCCGTTTTGCGGGCCTAAAACCCAGTGCCCTTCTTCGGGAAAATACAGGAACCGGGCCGGAATGTTTTGGATTCGTGCCGCCGAAAATGCCTGCATTCCTTCTCCGAGCGGAACGCGGAAGTCTTTTTCATTGTGTATGACCAGAATCGGTGTATCCCAGTTGGCGGCGTAAAGATGCGGAGAAAATAGTTTATAGGAAGGATTGGGTTTGACCTCCCAATAGGGGCCGCCCAAGTCCTGATTTACAAAAAACAATTCTTCCGTCGTGCCATACATGCTTTCAAGGTTATACAACCCGCAATGGGAGACAAAGGTTTTAAATCGTTTTTCGTGGTTACCGGCCAGCCAATAGACCGAATACCCGCCAAAAGAAGCACCTACGGCGCCCAATCGCTCTTTATCAATATAAGGTTCGGAGGAAACCACATCAACTGCCCGCAGATAATCTTTCATGGCTTGTCCTCCCCAATCCCCGCTGATTTCATCGTTCCAAGCCTGACCGAAAGTAGGGAGGCCGCGCCGATTGGGGGCGATGATAATATAATCGTTTGCGGCCATTAGCTGAAAATTCCAGCGATAGGAAAAGGTCTGGCTGATGGCAGACTGTGGCCCCCCCTGACAATAAAGCAGTGCGGGGTATTTTTTCTTAGGATCAAAACCGGGAGGATAGATAATCCAGGTGAGCATGTCTTTTCCATCGGTAGTTTTAATCATTCTTTTTTCCACTTTCCCCCACGCCAACTGCTTTAAAAGAGCGTCGTTAGCCGTGGTAAGAGGTGTTTCTTTCCCCGTTTTAGCTTCCACCAAAAACAACTCCTGGGGCGACGACATTGTGGTTTTTCCACCGACAAAACCTCTTTCCACCTCAACAAAACTACTGTAATCATGGTCTCCGGAAGTAATCTGACGGTATTTTCGGCCTTCAATCTCGATACCTGCCAGTTGATAAGTAGCCTGAATACCAGTAATAAAATAAATCCATTTCCCATCGGAGCCCCATTGCGGATGATTGGCATCCTGATCCAGCCCTTCGGTAATTTCCTGTTTGTGAAGAGACTGAAGATTCATTACAAAAATCCGGTTTCGGTCTGACTCAAATCCCGGAGTTTCCATGCTGTTCCAGGCAAGGTTTTTTCCGTCGGGCGAAAACACCGGTTCTTTATCATATCCCAACATACCTTCGGTAAGGTTGGCAGTTTTTTCTGTTTGAAGGTCATAGAGGTAAATATCCGAGTTGGTACTTTCGGCATATTCTTTTCCGGAAAGTTTTTTGCAAGTATAAGCGATGAGTGTTCCGGTAGGGTTCCAGGCGATCTGCTCGATCCCGCCAAAGGGATTCATCGGCGAGTCATAAGGTTCGCCCTTCATGATGTCCACCGGGTCACCGATGATTTTACCATCTTCGTAACCCGTCACAAAAATATGGCTGTATTTATAGTCATGCCATTGGTTCCAGTGGCGGTACATCAGGTCGTCCATGATTCGGGCATTGGCCAGAGGCAGGTCAGGATACATTTCGTTGACCGTTTTATCCAGCTTTACGTCTTGAGTGAAAAGAATTTTATCCCCGGAGGGAGCATACAGAAACCCCGAAATCCCCCCTTCCACTTTAGAAACCTGGATTTTATTAGAGCCGTCGGGACTCATTTCCCAAAGTTGAACCGAGCCGGATTCTCCGGAAAGAAAACCGATTTTTTCCCCGTCGGGCCGCCAGCGGGCCTGGTTTTCATTCCCCGCAAATGCCGTGATTTTACGGATTTCGCCCCCTTCCGAAAGGACGGTATATAGGTCGCGGTTGCCTTTGTTTT
Source organism: Bacteroidia bacterium (assembly GCA_033764335.1). Lineage (GTDB taxonomy): Bacteria > Bacteroidota > Bacteroidia > J057 > J057 > JAGQVA01. The sequence continues at coordinate 76,205 of JANRJC010000028.1, forward strand.
CGGCAAGGTTGTATCGGGTAATGCCCAAAACCACCGTTTTCCCATCCGGCGATACATCATCAAGGGTAACCCTGCCCATTTCCCAGAGTTTTTCCGGGGTCAGGCGCCCTGTTTGTGCAGAGATATCTCCGGCTCCGGCGATACAAAGCCCGGCCAAGAACCCCAGCAACGACAGTAAACGATTCATAGCTTTTATTTTATCGGTTAATCTTATCGTAAAAACACGAACTTCAAATATAGAGAAAAGTAATAATTTTGTCGCATGATCATTCTCAATGGAAAACTGTATGAACCCGGCTCGCCGGAAGCCACTCTGCTAAACCGCTCTTTTCGGTACGGTGACGGATTGTTTGAAACGCTCAGAGTCTATAACGGCAAACCTCTTTTTACCGACCTCCATCTGGAACGAATGACCCGGGGAATGAAGGCTTTAGGGTTTATTTTTCAACCCGAACTTTTTACCCAGACTATTCTCAGCGAAATCCAGCGGGTAATGGAAATAAATGGGATCGAAAACCAGGGGAAGGTTTCCGTTCATATTTTTCGGGCAGGAGAAGGGAGTTATAAACCGGCCAGCCGGAGTCCCTACTACCTGATTGAGGGATATTCGGTAAAAGACGATTATTTTCAGTCAAAAGTCAGTTGCAGTCTTACGGAGTACAAGGATATTAGCCTGAATTTCAATGCCCTGTCGGCCTACAAAACCACTAATGCCCTGCCTTATGTAATGGCAGCCATGTACGCACAGGATAAAGGTTTTGACGATGCCGTTTTGTTTTGCGACGGGTATGTTTCGGAAACCGCCGGAACGAATATTTTTATGGTAGAAAAACAAAAAATTTTTACCCCCCCTTTAAGCTCCGGTTGTGTGGACGGTATTATGCGGAAACAGGTTATAAAATTGATGCGAGAACTGAAACTGAATTTTGCAGAGAAGAAACTCCGGAGCAAAGATTTTTTACAGGCAGATGAGATTTTCCTGACCAACAGTGTGCGCGGTATTTTGCCCGTAAGGCAGTGGAACGAGTTTTTATTGGAGGCCAAAACCTACACGTTTACCCCTTTTTTGAAAAACTGCCTGCTGCAAATGATTCAGTCTCAAACAAAAAAATAGGAATCAATCGCTAAAAATCAATTTTTTTTCTCAATAAAACTTTCCAAAAATCGGGAATTAAATACGTAATATTTGGCCCGAGATTTTTGAATAAACAATAATCAAAATCCTATTCTCTGCTTAAAATATGCAGCTTGATTTCGGGAAAAATGAAAATTTCATCATCTTATATATCAGAAAGGGTAATTATCAGGATTTTCAGGAAGGGTTCCTTGTCCCATCCATTGAAATATTCCGGGGGAATAGTTGCATAATTCCCGTCAGTGATGTTAAATTTTATGAAAAATATTGCAAAAAATGCTAGTTTTACCCAAACTCCACCCGTAAGTAATGGCTAAAAAGAAAAGGAATACGGACGGCATCATTTACTCCACAAATCCGGAATATCTATACGAGGAATCGGATAATCCGGAAGAAAACACCTCAACGGATCCCGGAAAACAAGACCTCCGTGTTAGTCGGCAACGATTGAAGGGAAACAAGGTTGTCACGCTGATTACGGGGTTTCGGGGTTCAGAATCGGATATGAAGGAGTTGGGGAAAAAGTTGAAAAACATCTGCGGATGCGGAGGATCGGTAAAGGATGGGGAAATTATGCTTCAGGGAGATTTTAAAGAAAAGGTAGGGACAGAACTTCAAAAAATGAAATACCGATTCAAATTTTCCGGTGGTTGATCGCCCTTGTTAGATTTTTATACATTTTGGTTTCACTTACTTGCTTGAATATGAAAAAACCATTACGATTATTTTTTCAGTTTCTGATGTTGGGTTATTTGATATGGGGAAGCCGGATCTCTCTGGCACAGGTAACGGTTTCTACCGGAGGCCCTTTTTCTCAGTATATTACTCAACTTGAAGGCTCGGGTATAGACATTGTACCTGGTACTTATACCATAGCTTGTGACACGACCAACAATACCGGGAATCCTGCGATGGGATCTTTTCTGGGTAATGGCGCAGCGATGGGGATTCCTGGCGGTACAATCCTTACCACAGGGGCGTTGTCTAATGCGGTTGCACCTCCCGGAGGGAGTACATCTAACAACTTTCCCGGTGACCCGACATTAGACGCACTTCCGCAGTGGGGGCCTCCTTTTAATCCCACCAATGACGCTTGTGCAATTACCTTCGACTTTGTGCCTTCCTGCGATACCATCAAATTTCGGTACGTTTTTGCTTCCAATGAATATCCCACCTTCGTGGGATTATTTGATGATGTTTTCGCAGCTTTTATACAAGGCCCCGGGTTCCCGGCTTTTACCAATATTGCCCTAATACCGGGAGTAAATTCTCCGGTTTCGATCAATAATGTAAATGCCGGCACAAACGCTGCCTTTTTTGTAGCAAATCCCGGCGGTACCGGCTACAACAGCCGCACCGTCATACTTACCGGAAAAGCGGCCGTTGTACCCTGTCAGACTTATACCTTAAAGTTTGTTATTGCTGACGAAGGAGACTTTTCCCTCGATTCGGGTGTATTCTTAGAGGAAGTAACCTGTGGTGATGACCCGCCAGCAGTAATCGCTCGTAACTTCAACAACCCCTTCAGCCCCGAAGCGGTAGAGGAATGTGTAAATGGTTATTTTACCTTCTTTAACCCCGGAAATACTTCGGTTGCGCTGACAATCAATTATACGGTTTTAGGTACTGCTACCAGTGGTGCGGATTATGCTCCCATACCGGGATCCATTACCATACCCGCAGGCCAGGATTCTATCAACCTGCCGATAACGGTTATCGCCGACGGGATTACCGAAGGCCCCGAAACGCTCATTCTGGCACTGAATGTTCTTAGCTGTCTCAGTGATACCGCCGTAATGACCCTTCTTGACCCCTTCCGCGCCCAGGCAGGCCAGGATCAGGGAGTTTGCTCCGGCGACCCGGCCATTCTGGGAGGGGTAGCCGATCCGCTGGTCACTTATACCTGGCAATCTAATATCGGATTACAGGGGCCACTCAATTCCGCCAATCCTACGGCAACACTGATAACAACCTTTCAACAAACGTATAATTACGTACTCCACGCAACGGATGAAAATGGCTGTAATGATTCGGATACCGTGCAGGTAACTTTTGTACCCCTGCCCCAAGCCGATTTTTTTATACCTCCTTCCGTTTGTGTAAACGATGTGGTAACTATCACTTTCACCAAACCGCCGATACCCGGTGCGAATTATGTGTGGGATTTTGGGACAAACGTAAGTTCCATCGCCGGTTCCGGCTTTGGCCCTTATGTGGTCTCATGGAATAGCCCCGGCCCTAAAACGGTAAGTGTATATGTGGACGATAACAATTGTGTTTCTAATACAATTGTAAAAACCATAATGGTACATCCTATACCGACGGCAACCTTCGGTGCCATCAGTCCCGTTTGTGCAGGACAACCTTCGCTGATCAACTATACCGGAAGTGCTGGCCCGGGTGCTACCTTCCTGTGGGATACAGATGGTGGACTTCCTGCGCTGACCGGTCCCGGCCCGCACCAGCAGGTATGGAGTACTCCCGGTCAGAAAGAAATCAAACTCACCGTCATCGCTAACGGCTGTCCCAGCCCGGAATTTTCGCAGTTTGTAACGGTTTTTCCGGTACCGGATGCCACATTTACTACCGCGGATTCTGTCTGTGAAGGAGAATTGGTACAAGTCGTTTATACCGGAGCAGCCGCTGCACAGGCAAGTTTTGCCTGGAATTTTGACGGCGGTCAGGTAGCCAGTGGTTCAGGGATTGGGCCTTATACAGTCTCATGGCCTACTTCCGGCACCAAACAAATATGTCTTCAGGTGGAAGAAAATGGCTGTATTTCTACCCTCGTTTGCCACGATGTAAAAGTGCTGGCACAACCCGTTGCCAGTATTGTGCCTGTTGCCAATCAGTGTCTAACAGGAAATAGTTTTAACTTCACCTATAACGGTTCTACGGCTACGTCCATTAGCTGGATTTTTGGCTCGGATGCCAACCCGCCGGTAAGTTCTTCTTTGAATCCCGGCCCGGTAACGTATGTGAATCCGGGGATAAAAACGGTTTCGGTTGTGGTCACGCGGAGTGGTTGTGTTTCAGATACAGCTAAAGTTTCTTTTGAAGTAATACCCGAACCTTCTGCCGATTTTTCGGCCAGCAGCAACGGAATCTGCTCCGATGATTGTATCACTTTTACCTATTCGGGTGTGTCTCAAGGCCCTAATCAGGCCTATTTATGGAATTTTGGCAGCGGGGCGATCCCGACTTCCTCTACCCAGCCTAATCCGCCCTGCGTCAACTATACCAGCGGGGGTGTCAAAACGGTAACGCTCACCGTCAACTATAAAGGTTGTGTGGTTTCTACCTCTCAAACGGTTACCATCAACAGCCGCCCGATTGTCAGCGCGGGTCCCGATGTGGCGTTTTGCGAAGGGGACGGGGGCGTGGGGCTGAATGCCTCGGTGAGTGGGGGCACGGCGCCGTATTTCTATGCCTGGACGTGTAGCGATCCGCCGAATTGC
>JANRJC010000029.1:0-8217 GCA_033764335.1 Bacteroidia bacterium
TCTAGAAAGAAGGGGAGTCTCTTTGTACGACAGGATCGCTCTGGGCTTCCTTTGGCGCAAATCTTCACCCTTCTTCTGGAGGAAAGTTCTTGATTTTCACCTTCTTTCGCAAATCCTTAGATTTATCCCAAACATACGAGACGCCAAGATCGCTAAGAAAACTCCGCAAGGGGAATAACTTTAGCGGCTTCGCGTCTTCGCGAGGTTTTCGAATTCTTCAGTTTTAAGCCTGTAACATCCGGATCAAGTTGAGCGCACTTCCGGCTTTAAACCACTCGATCTGCGCATCGTTGTAGGTATGGTTGCAGAGAATCGTATCGCTGCTTCCGTCGGCGTGGTTTAGTACCAGTTTTACGGGCTTGCCGGGCGCAAAATCCGAAACCAGAATGTCAATTTTGTCGTCTTCCTGAATTTTGTTGTAATCGCTGGGATTGGCAAAAGTCAGTGCCAGCATGCCCTGTTTTTTCAGGTTGGTTTCGTGGATACGGGCAAATGATTTTACAACTACGGCTCGCACGCCCATGTGCCGGGGTTCCATGGCCGCATGTTCCCGCGACGAACCTTCTCCATAGTTTTCATCTCCGAATATAACGGATTGTACCCCTGCATTTCGGTAAGCTCTTGCCACTTTGGGGGTCTCCATGTATTCGCCGGTGAGAGGGTTTTTGCTATTGGCCTCTTTGGTGAACGCATTAACTGCACTCAGCATCAGGTTGTTGGAGATATTGTCCAGATGTCCGCGATAACGAAGCCAGGGGCCTGCCATGGAGATATGGTCTGTAGTACATTTTCCGAAAGCTTTGATCAGGATATGAAGTCCTTTGACATCTTTTCCGTCCCAGGGCTGAAAGGGTTCGAGGAGTTGCAAGCGGGTGGAGTTGGGTTCTACCACCACTTGGAGGCTGCTGCCATCTTCGAGTGGGGCGACAAAACCAGCATCTTCGACATCAAATCCTTTGGTCGGGAGTTCTTCTCCGGTGGGCGGATCGAGTTTTACGGCGATTCCCTGTTCGTTTATAAGAGTATCCTTCATCGGATTGAAGGTAAGGTCTCCGGCGATAGCCAGTGCCGTTACGATTTCCGGGGAGGCGACAAATGCGTGGGTATTGGGGTTGCCGTCGTTGCGTTTGGAAAAGTTGCGGTTAAAAGAGGTGATAATAGAATTTTTGCGGTTGGGGTCATTAGTATGACGAGCCCATTGCCCGATACAGGGGCCGCAGGCATTTGCCAGTACGACTCCACCGATTTTTTCAAAAGCATCGAGCAATCCGTCTCTTTCTACGGTATAACGCACCTGTTCCGAACCGGGAGTAATGGTGAATTCGGCGCGAGCTTTCAGGTTTTTGGCGACGGCCTGCTTGGCAAGAGAAGCTGCCCGGTCGAGGTCTTCGTAGGAGGAGTTGGTACAGGAACCAATGAGTCCTACTTCGAGGGTTTGAGGGAAGCCATTTTGGCGGACGGCGTCGGCAAACTGAGACAGCGGCCATGCACGGTCGGGAGTAAAAGGCCCGTTGATGTGGGGTTCGAGTTCGCTGAGATTAATTTCAATCAGGCGATCGAAATATTTTTCAGGATTTGCATACGCTTCGGGGTCGCCGGTGAGGTGTTCCGCAATTTGGTCGGCAAGTTTTGCGACTTCAGCACGTCCGGTTGCATGGAGGTAACGGGACATAGATTCGTCGTAGCCGAAAGTAGAAGTGGTGGCACCGATTTCCGCGCCCATGTTGCCAATGGTACCTTTACCGGTGCAGGACATACTTTGCGCACCGGGGCCGAAGTATTCGACAATAGCACCGGTACCGCCTTCGACGGTGAGAATACCCGCAACCTTCAGGATCACGTCTTTGGGAGAGGACCAGCCGCTAAGTTTTCCGGTGAGTTTTACACCGATAATTTTAGGCATTTTGAGTTCCCATGCCATGCCTGCCATCACGTCCACGGCGTCGGCACCACCTACACCAATGGCGACCATACCGAGGCCCCCGGCATTGGGAGTATGGGAATCCGTTCCGATCATCATTCCACCAGGGAAGGCATAATTTTCCAGTACTACCTGGTGAATGATACCTGCGCCGGGTTTCCAGAATCCGATACCATACTTATTGGAAATGGAAGCAAGGAAATCATATACCTCCTTGTTGGTATCAATGGCTGTGTGGAGGTCTTCGGCAGCTCCGATTTTGGCCTGGATGAGATGGTCGCAGTGTACAGTGGAGGGAACGGCCACTTTATTTTTTCCCGCCATCATAAACTGAAGCAGGGCCATTTGGGCGGTAGCATCCTGCATGGCTACCCGGTCAGGAGCAAAGTCCACATAAGCTTCGCCTCGGGCAAAGTCTTCCAACTTTACACCGGGGTAGATGTGGGAGTACAATATCTTTTCAGTGAGCGTAAGGGGACGGTTAAGTACCTTGCGGGCGGCGGCAATTTTGCCGGGCATTTCACTGTATGCCCGCCGGATCATATCTAAGTCAAATACCATAGTTCTGTAAGTTTTTCAATTGTATGCCGAAATTACATTTCTTTTTATTAAGAACCCATTTGAACCGAGAGGATTTTAAGAGAAAGATTGCCGAAAAAATCAGAATAAACGATACGGGCGGCAGAATTCACCAATAACAACAACAAACAATCAAATTATACACAAGTTAGATTATTTATTAAATAGATTTTTCTATCTTTGGTACATAATCAGATAAGGTAATAAAAACATCATCCGGTTATAAAAGAACAATCATTACTTCACCAGCCCTTTGCGGCTAAGTCAGCTTACTAGCTCCACGCTTCTGAAAAAAGACCACCTCCCCGGGTGGTCTTTACCTTTTCACAAGCCTCTTATTATTAAGTGTTTACAGAGATGTTGATGAAGTAATACACGAATTATATTTTGCAACTTGGATTAATCCGGAAATTTACAGTAATTGAGTGCTTGGAGAACTTTGACAATGGATGAATTACTCCAAAAATTTCAGGGAACGAACCAAAAAGCTGCCAAACTTGAGCGGTTGCTGCTTCGATTAAGGCAAGACCACGATCAGATGCAGGCAAAAATCGAAGCTTTGACGAAGGCACTTGAGGAAAAAGACCGAGAGATAACAGCACTAACCGAAAAATACGAAGCCTTAAACCGGGCCAAAAGTCTAAACAATGGGCCGGATGTACAGGCAATACAGGCAAAAATTGACGATTATTTAAAAGAAATAGATATTTGTTTAAAGAATTTTGGTGATTAGCATAAACTGGCAAGAGGACGGATCAAGTGGACAAGAAATCCATTAATATAAATATTTTCGGACGTCAGTATCCTGCCAGGGTTGACAGTGAGGAGGCAGCGGTAATTGAAGAGTCTGCCCGGTTGATAAACGCAAGGATAAAAGCCTTTAGGGCTGAATATAAAACTCAGGACGATTTGGACATTGCCATCATGACATGTCTGGATATTATGACCGAGTACCTTACTCATAAAGCGAATAGTCAACAGAGCACGGCTGCACTCCTCAACGAACTCTCAATCCTGGAGCAGAAACTGGATTTTTCGTTGCAATTGTCCGGGGATAAATAATTTTCCGGCTACCTACCTACCTTTCTATGCGTTTGTTATTACCTATAGGGCCAATAACAGGGTCACCGTTTTGTTAAACCCATAACATTCGCATCTTATGATGGATATAATTATCGGGGTTTCAATCGGACTGGTAGTCGGTATCGTGGTCGGCTACTACATCAACCGGTTGATTCTGTCCCAGGCCAATACAAAAATGATTGAAGCGGCCAAAGTGAAAGCAGAAAGTATTGTAGAACAGGCGGAACTCAAAGGCGAAAACATTAAAAAGGACAAAATCGCCAAAGCCAATGAAAAGTACATTCAACTAAAATCTAAATTTGAACAGAACGCCAGCAAAACCAAGGAAAAACTGGATGGCTTTCAAAACAAACTCAAACAACGCGAGCAACTGCTCAACCAGCAGACGGAAAAGCTGAAAGTGGACTCACAAAAGGTGAAAGTCCTTGAAACTCAAATGGACACGCTCAAGGAAAACCTCACCAAACAGCTTGAAATTATTGAAAAAAAACAGGAAGAACTGGAACAACTCCGGCAAAAACAGGTAAAAGACCTGGAAAAAATCGCAGGTATTTCGCCGGAAGAAGCCAAAGCAAATATGGTCGAAGCGCTCAAACACGAAGCTCAGGCCGAAGCTTCGGCGCATATTAAGGAAATCGTCGAAGAAGCCAATCTTACCGCCACCAAACAAGCCAAAAAGATTGTCATTGAAACCATCCAACGCACGGCTGCCGAGCATGCAATCGAAAATACCGTGACCGTTTTCCCGCTGGAAAACGATGAAATCAAAGGCCGTATCATCGGACGTGAAGGTCGTAATATCCGCGCATTGGAAATGGCCACCGGCATCGAAATTATTGTGGATGACACTCCGGAAGCGATTATCCTTTCGGGCTTTGACCCGGTACGCCGGGAGGTTGCCCGACTGTCACTCCACAAACTCGTCACCGATGGCCGTATTCACCCGGCAAGAATCGAAGAAGTGGTGAAAAAAACGGCCAAAAAGGTGGAAGAAGAAATTATAGAAATCGGCGAACGTACGGTCATTGACCTCGGAATTCACGGCCTCCGGCCGGAATTAATTCGAATGGTAGGCCGTATGAAATACCGCTCTTCCTACGGACAAAACCTCCTAAAACACTCCCGCGAAGTCGCCAACTTATGCGCAGCCATGGCCGCCGAGCTTGGCCTTGATGTCAAAAAGGCCAAAAGAGCCGGCCTGCTCCATGACATCGGTAAAGTCGCTGAAGATAATTCCGAACTCCCCCACGCGCTTCTCGGCATGGAACTCGCTCAAAAATATAACGAACACCCGGAAGTCTGCAACGCCATCGGCGCACACCACGACGAAATCGAAATGACTTCGATCATTTCTCCCATTATCCAGGCCTGCGATGCCATCAGCGGCTCCCGCCCCGGCGCTCGTCGCGAAATTGTCGAAAGTTATATCCAACGGCTTAAAGACCTCGAACACCTCGCATTGACTTACCCCGGGGTAATGAAAACTTACGCCATCCAGGCTGGACGCGAACTGCGAGTCATCGTCGAAAGTGAAAAAGTTACTGACGAAAAAGCCGAAAATCTCGCTTTTGACATTTCCCAAAAAATTATGAAGGAAATGCAGTATCCCGGCCATATTAAAATCACCGTCATCCGGGAAAAAAGGGCCATTGCCTACGCAAAATAATTTACGGATTAAAGATCAAAGACTTATTTTCCTGCGCCCTCATTTATGAGGGCGTTTTTCTTTTAGGGAAATCCTATGCCGAAGACATTATCTATATAAGCTTTTCGCCTATTTCCTTACAAATTTTCCTATTTTTGCCTCACTCAATAATTACCCTATGCGTTTCTATATTTTACTTTTCCTTTTCACTGCCACCACTATAATGTCGGCCTACGGCCAGATTTTTACGGGTGTCGGTTCTGTTTCCTTAAATCAGAAGGATTTGTCTCTTACCAGTACCCAGTTGGTGGGAAGATATACACCGGATCAACATCTGATATCCTTTATGGTAAAAACGCAATCGCTCTTGTTTGACGCCAGCGATTCCGAAAAAACCTTTCTACGGGAAGTTATGCTCATGGATGTAAATCCACTCATGTCTCTGGAATTTGACATGAAAGCCTTCCCCGAAATAGCTGCGGATACCGATTTTCCCGCAAAAACACTCGATATCCCGCTTACGCTTCGTTATAACGACCGTGCGGTTTCCATCAAAATTCCCGTTTCGCTCGAAAAACAAGGCGCCTCTCTTACTTTTTCTGCTCATACCGATGTCCTTCTTTCGGATCTGGCAATCTACCTCTCCGGGGAAGAAAAAAATAAATATGACTTTCCGCTTTCCATTGTTGTAAACCCGACGGTTCTCACCCGCAGATAATTTCCTCCAATGAAAATATATCTACGTTTTACTCTCAGTCTGCTGTCTGTTTTTTTGTGTCGGACAGCATTTGCGCAATTGCCCGCCAATCAGCCGGAGCAAGACTGTATTAATGCGCTTCCTGTATGCCAGAATGTTTTCGTTCAACCCAACTCTTACCAGGATGAAGGGCTTAATCCGAACGAAATCAACGCAAATACTTCCTGCCTTGCCTCCGGTGAAAGAAATGACACATGGTATATTTTTACTACCCAGACGGCCGGTAATGTGGCGTTTACCATTACGCCGGCTACATTATCCGATGACTACGACTGGGCAGTATATAACCTCACTAATGCCAGTTGTGCCAATATTGCAACGAATCCCGCGCTGGAAGTAAGTTGTAATTACTCGGGTACTCCCGGTGCCACCGGCCCCACAGGTACCGGTCCCGGCGGGTTCAACCCGTTTAACCCCGTTATCCCCGTCAATGCGGGAGAAACGTATGTGGTAAACGTCAGCAATTTTACCGGTTCTATCACCGGATATACGCTCGACTTCAGTGCTTCTACCGCAGTAATCTTCGACAATATTCCTCCGGAAATGCAACAACCTACCGTTGCCTGCGGTTCTACCAGTATTGCTATCAGCTTTAATGAAAATGTTGTCTGTAGTTCCGTGGATCCGGGCGATTTTACGGTAACCGGTCCGGGGGGTCCTTATACAGTAACTCAGGTTACGGGAGCCGTATGCCAGACGGGGGGAACGTTTGAGAATGATTATCAGATTATTACTACACCGCCTATTTCTACTCAGGGAACTTTTACCATCTCTGTCGTTGATACGGTTCTGGATAATTGCGACAATGTCGCTATATTTAATTCCAAAACGGTATTCATAAGCCTGAATCCGGTAATTCCTTCAGCTTCGCCTAGTTCTATCTGCGAAGGCGACCAAACTACTCTTACCACCAATCTCGCAACTACTCCAGGTTATACTTTCGTATGGACTCCGGGAAATAGTACCGCACCGAGCATTACGGTTTCTCCTTTTATTACTACTACTTATACGGTTTCGGCTACTGACCCTGCCGGTTGTGTGCGCACAGGTACGGTTACGGTTGATGTAAAGCCGCTGCCGGTTACTTTTTTTACCCTGCCTTCGCAGGTCTGTGAAGGTCAATTCGCTACGCTTACTTACTCAGGTAGTAGCACAACCGGTACAATTTTTCAATGGGATTTCGGCGGGGCAAATACGGTTATTGGCACGGGCGGCGGCCCTTATCAGATTAAATGGGATAACCCCGGTCAATATACGGTAGGTCTCAATGTGATTAAAAATGGTTGTGTAGGTGTTCCTACCAGTCAGAATATCAATGTAATAGAGGTTCCCGTTTCGGACTTTTCTTTCCCTGCTGCGGTCTGTGTGGGTGATACGGCTTATATTACGTTTACGGGCACAAGTCCGATAAATGCCAATTATGTCTGGAACTTCGGCGGGGCAACTTTTGTTCAAAATCAATCTCCTCCCGGTGGCCAAGGGCCTTATAAAGTTGTATGGAATACCAGCGGGAGTAAAACGATTTGCCTACAGGTGGATAACCAGGGTTGTGTGTCAAACCTGAAATGTAATACGGTGGTAGTTAATGCTATACCTCAACCCGAAATCGCACCGGTAGGGAACCAGTGTCTGGGGGGAAATAGTTTTGTGTTTAGTTATACGGGGGACTTGTCGGATAGCTATGCATGGCACTTCGGGGCGGATGCGACCCCGGCGGTGGGGAGCGGGTTGAACCCGGGTACGGTGAGTTACCTGAATGCGGGGGTGAAGACGGTCTCGGTGGTGGTGTCGCGGAACGGGTGTGTGTCGGACACGGCGAAGGTGAGTTTTGAGGTGATTCCGGAGCCTTCGGCGAATTTCACGACTTCGAGCGGGGCGATCTGTGCCGATACGTGTATCACTTTTAGTTACACGGGGATTCCGGTGGGGGCGAATCAGGCGTATGCGTGGAGTTTTGGGAGCGGGGCGATCCCGGTGAGTTCGAGCCTGGTAAATCCGGGGTGTGTGGACTATACGAGCGGGGGGATCAAAACGGTAACCCTGACGGTGAATTATAAGGGCTGCGTGGCTTCGAGTTCGCAAACGGTGACGATCAACAGCCGCCCGATTGTCAGCGCGGGTCCCGATGTGGCGTTTTGCGAAGGGGACGGGGGCGTGGGGCTGAATGCCTCGGTGAGTGGGGGCACGGCGCCGTATTTCTATGCCTGGACGTGTAGCGATCCGCCGAATTGC
>JANRJC010000065.1:0-47456 GCA_033764335.1 Bacteroidia bacterium
CGTACAAAAAGTGTTCGGTGACATGCGATGCCACTTTGTGAAATTGAAATTGTGTAGGCGGAAAAATTTCGAAATTAAAGCACATGTCAACCTGCTCTAGGCGCATGCGCGACAATACTTCAATGTCGATGTCGCTTCGGTACAAGCCTTCTTGGATTCCGCGAAACATGTTTTCCTTGATTTTTTGAAGCATGTTATCGTTGCGGTACTTTCTGAATAAATCCCAACCCTTTGGATGGTACTTTTGTAGGTCATAAAACATGATGGGATTGTAGCACTGCAGCATTTGCGCCATGGAAGCCACCACAGCCAGCAATTCTTCAACAGCATTCTTGGCCATGGCCCCGGTGCAATTGTCCATTTCCTTCACATGCTGATCAATGTTCATGCGTGTTACCTCCACAACCAAGGTTTCTTTCTCTGGATAATATTGGTAGAGGGTCTTTTTGGAAACCCCCAGCTGCTTGGCAATATCGTCCATGGTGATGCTCCTGATGCCGTATTTACGGAAAAGCTCATCTCCTTTCAACAATATGCGTTCTTGTAATTCTTGCATGCGATTTCCTTTTCAGGTGACAAAACTATGGAAACTCTAATTTGTTTTCAAGTTTCCAAAGTTTTTTTTGGCTTTCGCATGGAATTGTTACAAAAGCCGTCTTTGAGGACCAAGCGATTCAAGAGAATACAAAAAATGGCCCCCTAGGAGGCCATTTCTGCAGATTATTGTTGAATTAACTTACTGTAGAACAGTCGCTGCTTGGCGGAAAGCTTTACAACATATACTCCTTGCGGCAATTGGGGAATTTCGAGCCTGTCATAGACCGCGGCCTCACCCGCGCTAGAATAGATTACTTGTCCGCTGAGATTGCTCAGCTCCAGCAAAAAATCTCCGCCAATGGGCATGTGAAAATACGAGGAGCTTGAACTAGGGTTTGGGAACAGCTGCAATTCAGTAGCCTTTTTTGAGAATAACCCAACTGGTTGCGTTGGATTCCAATACCTTGCATTGAGAATCTCCTTTGTTTGGGTATTTTGCACAAAGGCCAAGAGGCGCAACTCAGAACTTCTTTTAAAATTAGTAAGTTCCCAATTAAAGGCAATGGTCTTACTATTGGAGTTAGGAGTTGTGCTCAGAACGACTCCTTCGATTGGGGTAAGGAATTTTCGCATAACAAAGTGATACACGTTCTCTGAATTATTCCCTGGGGAGGCTGCATAAGCACTCTTCAAAAGTTCTTCCTCCACCGCTACGATGAAGGCATTGATGTTTGGTTCAAATTCTAAGTTTGTGGTTTGAAGCTCTAGCACACCTGAAACGGTATTGCCCAGCAATGATGCTTGTTGAAGCACAAGGTCGTATCGGCTAGTATCGCCGAGTCTATTGTTTACCTGGGTAGAAATGTTGCTTCCGAAGGTGCTTGAATTAGCACGGTAATAATTCCCGTCGAGTATAGAATGAGGTACACCTACTACATTGTAAAATGCCACCCTAGCATCAGACTCGGTTGGATTCTCATGGTACATTGAATCATTATATGGAAAGGGAGTGTGGTAGACCAACATACAAGCCTTGGCATTATTTCCCTGAACCCAATTTACGATTGGAGGGGTGAATGCGGCACAAGTCGGACATCCAGAATTACTAAATTGTTCAATGAGCACTACTTTCTGTTGAGCGATGGAACTGCTTAGCTGGAATAGGCTAAAAATCAAGAATACTACCTTTTTCATAGAGTGTTTTTCTCTAGGTGGTAGAAATATTGGAAACCTGACAGTGCTATTCAAAAAGAATGGAGGCGGAAAAGTACTCGGGGCGGGAATCGAACCCGCACGACCTGTAAGGGTCACAGGATTTTAAGTCCTGCGTGTCTACCAGTTCCACCACCCGAGCTCGCCAAAAAAGAAAAATCCTCTCAGGAGAGAGGCTTTCTTAGTGGAGCGAAAGACGAGATTCGAACTCGCGACCCCGACCTTGGCAAGGTCGTGCTCTACCAACTGAGCTACTCTTGCGATTGGGATACAAAGGAATAACATTCCCGTTAATAGTCCAAAAAAAATTTAAATTTTTTGTGATTGAATGCTGCGGTTTAATAGTCTTTTTCCCAAAATCAGGGAAGTAAGCCAGTATATGCCATAACTGACGGTGAAAAAAATCCAAGCTTCAAAAGTAAGTGCGATTATTGTGCTCGCGAACATCAGAACGTAAACCGGCAAAAATACCGATGGCTGGCGGTGATACCTTAAGGAAAGCCAGATGGAGTCGCCAAAATTGTAAAGCATATAACCGGCGAAACTTATTATCAGCAGAGGCCAACTCTCAAAAAACATAGCCACAATCAGGGTGGCAATCATAAAAATACCTACGGAGCCTGTGAGCCAGGCGTGTTTGCTTCGCGCATTAAAATAAGTCATCCCGTAAACCAGGAATGCCTTATGAATAATGATAACGGATGCGAGAAAGTAAAGTAAATACTCCATGCAACTCTACTAATAATACATACTATAACTGCAACTACTATACCAACGAAAAAAAATGTTGTTGGGAAGCCTGTTAGAAAAAAAACGCTTTCGAGGGTGAAATGTTTTGTATATAAATCATTATATAGAATATGAGATCGGTTTTTTCAACTCGCGAATCGCCGCCTCAGGATCATTAGTCCCAAAAACCGAACTTCCGGCAACCAAGACATCCACCCCCGCTCGCACCAACTGCGCGACATTATGTTTATCCACCCCACCATCCACCTGAATAAGTGTGGGGTTTCCCGTTTCGCGGATCAGGGTTTTCAATTGGAAAATTTTATCATAGACATACGGGATAAACGATTGCCCACCAAAACCGGGGTTCACGGTCATAAGAAGCACGAGATCTGCCAAAGGCAGAATATGTTTTAACGTTTCCACCGGCGTAGCCGGGTTGAGGGCAACTCCGGACTTAAGGCCCATCTCCCGGATGGCATGAAGGGTTCGGTCCAAGTGCATAACGGCCTCCTGATGTACAGTTATGCGATCAGCACCGGCTTTATGAAAAGCCCGGAGATATTTTTCCGGCTCTACAATCATCAGATGAACATCGAGGGGTTTTCGCGCGATTTTTTTTACCGCAGTAATGACCGGAATTCCAAAGGATATATTCGGCACAAATCGCCCGTCCATTACATCACAATGAATCCAGTCGGCTTCCGAGCGGTTGACCCGTTCGATCTCATTGCCCAATTGGGTGAAATCCGCAGCAAGGATAGAGGGTGCTAGAAGATGTGTCATGATAAGCGGTCAATCTATGGGTAAAGTCGGAGGCTTTTTTCCCCAGTATATCCTGCGCACCGAGGGCATCAGCAAATAGGAAACACCGAGAAAACAAACAATGGCAAATGCTATATTAACCACAATAGATTCAAGAATGGGATAGTCCTGAGGCAGAATCTCCTTTTCCATTACTTTACGGGCATATTCATCCCAGTTTTCGATGAGTTTCCAGGCGATAGCGGAAAAGCTGCCCATGAGAATCGTCATCAATGTCAGGCAGGTGACCCAGCCAAAGCCCGTATAAAGCCGGAGGCCAATGCCCAATATCAACAAAGCCAGCGGGAGGTTGATCGCCAGGAGGTCTGCACGTCCCAATTCAAACCCGCCAAATAAAGGAACCCATTTCAGGTCGCAGATATTCCAGAGGAACGCTTTACATAACAAAACAAACGACAGGGAAAATATTCCGATTGCCAACAAAACCGTTGAGACTACTTCAATAAAAGCATGGTCAGATTCAAATATGTCCTGTGATTGGTCCTCCATACAAAACTTGCCTGCCTGTATAAACCGGTATATAGAACGGCAAGCTAAATAAAATTCTTCATCCCTGCCAATCAAAACCCATTTTTCCATTTAGGCAGTTTTGGGAGACATCTGTTCCTGATAATATTTCAACATCGTCTGGAATAATTGGTGAGGGCGAAAAGGTTTGGAAACAAAATCATTCATGCCTGCTTCCATTACATTTCCCTTTACAGGGCCTAAAGCAGAAGCCGTAAGTGCAATGATTGGAAGTTTTTGATAATAGAGATCTTCCTTTGCACGTATGGCTTTTGAAGCCTCATAACCGTCCATTTCCGGCATGTGAAGATCCATTAGTACGAGGTCATAAAATTTTTGCTCCAATTTTTCCAATGCCTGGTATCCATTTTCTGCTATATCAAATCGTATTCCCCACTTTTTCAGGTAGTTAGATGCCACAATTTGATTGACACGGTTGTCTTCGACCAATAAAATACGGGCGCCTTCCAGACCTTCAAACACAATTTTTTCAGCGGAAGGAATCGTCGTTAGCGCAGCTTCCGATTCTCCTTTTTTCATTTTAAGGGTAAACGAAAAAATGGAACCTTTTCCCATTTCACTTTTCACCGAAATACCGCTGCCAAAAAGCTCTACCAACCTTCGTGTAATCGCAAGTCCCAAACCTGTGCCACCAAACTTTCGGGTAGTATCCGATTGCGATTGGGTAAAACTCTCAAAAATCATGTCCAATTTATCCTCCGGAATCCCAATGCCCGTGTCTTCTACCTCAAACTGGATATGTCCAATGTTTTCGACTTCGTATTGATAATTGATTCGCAGGGTAACGCTT
Source organism: Bacteroidia bacterium (assembly GCA_033764335.1). Taxonomy (GTDB): domain Bacteria; phylum Bacteroidota; class Bacteroidia; order J057; family J057; genus JAGQVA01. Next base: position 4,622 of record JANRJC010000065.1, read on the forward strand.
CCTTCTTCCGTGAATTTTACCGCATTACTCATTAGGTTGATCAAAATCTGCGAAAGCCGCACCGGGTCTCCTACCAGTTTTGAGGGTAGCTTTTTATCTACTACCATTTGCAGCGAAATTCCTTTCTCTTTTGCTTTATAGACCAATGACTCCCGGATGCTGGAAACCAGCTCGGATACCGAAAACTCCACTTCTTCAAGTTCGACTTTTCCTGCCTCAATTTTGCTGAAGTCCAGAATATCATTGATGATTACGAGTAGGTTTTCGCCCGAGAACTTAAGGATTTTCAGATTTTCCATCTGCTCAGGCGTCAAATCCTCGTCCAAAAGTAAATCCGTAATCCCAATAACCGCGTTCATCGGGGTACGGATTTCATGACTCATTTGAGACAAAAACTGAGATTTGGCGGATGCAGCGGCTTCGGCAACTTCTTTGGCTTTGATAAGTTCTGCCTCCGTGATTTTTCGCTCCGTAATATCCCTGACAATAGCGAGGAAAAAATATTCATCTTCGAGGTTTACCCGGCTGACGGTGATTTCCATCGGAAATAATTTTCCCGATTGATGTTTTCCCCATACCCGGTCTTCACTGTCTTTCCCCTCTACTTTTCCTGCCAATAAAAGCGAGGCCAGCATTTCTTCATACCAGTCCGAAGAATCCGGTGCAACCAGATCTTTACAGGGACTACCCAAAATTTCGCCAGCGGTATAACCAAAGATTGCTTCTGCGGAAGAATTAAAGGTCTGAATTTCAAAGCGGGGATTAAATGTCAGTACCCCATCCACTACATTATCCAGAATAGCCGAAATAATAACCTCACTTTTTTCTTGCTGTTTTTTATTTAATTCAAACAACTCCTGAGACATAAGTTCTACCGAACGATCTTTTTTCCGTCTTTCATTATCGGCTTCTTCATAGGTATCACTTACCAACTGAATAAAAGCTTCCAGCAGAGATTCCGGATCAGTAAACTTTCTTTGAAGGCCTTTTATCTGTCTCTGAACCAGCTTATGCATATACAATTTTTCAATTAGTTTTCAGAAAAATAGGTAATCGTCATTGTCTGATTATGCAGTTCACAACTACCGACTTCTACATGCGGGGAAATTTCTCCGTAGGAATAAAACCCTATACGGGATATCTTTCCCAGGTTATCTTCCAATACTTCTCCAACGGCCTCTACTTCATCGGCGGTTCGCTGGCCCAACACAATTTTTCGCCCGACGCAACTGACGAGGATGGCGAGTTTATCGCCTTCTGTTTTCGATAGACTTTCCATCGAAGCGTATTTTGCGGCTTCGGCGGCGCCGTCCACGAGGCGATCAAAATTAGCCATCATCAACTGTGCTACGTGGCCTTCGGGCATATCACCGGCAAACACCATCGCACCATCTTGCTCGTTGATGGAGAGAATAGTTCGTACCGTTCCACTACCCGACTGGCCATTTTTCCGGATGGCAAGCGGAAACTGAAGGGCACTTCCGGGTAGTTTTTCAGCTTCTGATCCGAGATAGGTTTTGTACAATTCGAGGGCAGATTTGCCGTCTAGTTCATAAAGTACGTTTTTCTTCGATCGAGTAATGGTTCTTTCCGGGCCAAAAGTATCCCATCCCCCCACTGATCCATGTCCCACCTGAATGGCGTCGCCATAAAACCCGATTGCCACAATTCGCCCAGGTTCAGGTTTGTGATTATGGCTGACAAGGGTTTCCTCAAATCTTGCGCCGTCGCCGGCGAGGCCTCCGGTGATCACAACTTCACTACCTAAAGCGTCGGTTAATCCCTGCACCAGTTCACTGCCATTTACCTGATGGCCATCGGATAGGACAAACACGGCTTTTAGCCCATCAGAAATCAATTTTTCTCCCAAAATATTTCCGGCGGAGAAAGAATCCTTTGTGGCAGAAAATTGCACAGATTCTACTTTTATGGGGGTTTTTTCAAATGAAATGGCCGAAACCACTACACTTTCATCAAACACTTCTTCTTCGTAAATCTCTCCGGAAGTTGTACACCCCACATGCTCTGATTCTGGAAAACATTGGTCAAGTGTTTCATAAATAACACCGGAAGCCAATGCGTTTTTACCTCCGAAAAACAAAACGAGTTGAGTATCTGTATCATGAACAGGCAAGGCGGGATTCCAGCCGGTAGCGGGTTCCCATAAAAATTGCTGGATTTTCATACGGTTATTTAATACTAAAAGCAGACAACATTTTTTCAATACGGTATTACAATATTAAACAACCATTCATTTTATAAATAATCCATTTGTGGAAATTCCTAACGTATTATCATACCCCAAAGTGTTTACTCATAGTTGGGATAAAGCTTACGCCGGGTCTCAGATTGGATAATTTTCCCGGACTGACTCTCCACCCACAGAGTACGAGTAAGAACTGCGGTACATCCGTTGGTAAAACGGCAGTCTCCTTCTCTTGTAGTGCTTGCCGTCACGGATATTATCCGCCAGCAGCATACGCTTTCGTGCATTACCAATTGACATCCCCATTGCAAAACACCTTCCTCCGTTGTTTTGAAGCCCTCGTTTAGTGCGATTTCAAGGGCGGTTTCTTTCTGAATTTTTTTTATCTCATTACATTGCTCCAATTGATGAATGGCCGTAATCAGTTCCGAAAAGTTTTGAAAATCATCCGGAGGCGGCAATAAATCCTTTTTCCATGTAAAGATTTCATTTCCCAGTGTATCCACATAACCGGGCTTTCCGCTCAAAAAAGCGAGGAAAATGGAAGGAGCGGAGGTCTGTTCCAGTGAATCAAATTTTATTTCCGTCAGATATTTTCCAGAAGTGTTCAGCACACCCCATTTGTGGTCTATTTGCCCCAAAAGGGTATTGCCTGCATAAACCGGAGTCAGGCTGTCAAAAACCAGCGGAATAACGATTGCCCCAGTAGCATTTAAAAAACCCATTTTCCCCGTCTTTTCTACCCGCGCCAGACCAGACCAAAACGGGTAAATTCGGTCATATTGCAAAGGGATGGCCACACAACCCATAGTATCTATGGCTCCCCATTTTTTTCTCCGGCTCACGAGAATAAGCCCTTTTTCATCGGCATAAAAGTAGGGATCGTCATACCGAATCGGAATAATCCGTTTTCCCTGTAAATCTATTTGCCCCCACCTTCCCCTGCGTTTTACCGTTGCTCGATTATGGCTAAAGGGGAAAACATTTTCAAATTTTGCGGGTATGACAATATTTTCATGGTCATCGAGGTAACCCCACCGGCCTTTTTCTTTAAAAATATTCCGAACCGAATCCTGGCCCTGCAAATGCAGGATCGGGAGCACAACTCCGCCCCAAATCACTAAAAAAAGCCGGGTTTTTTTTAAACACGCCAGAAAATTTTTCAGGTAATTTTGCATAAACCTACCGGATGTTCGCGATGCAAGGAAACCAAATTTCAACTAAAATCAAGATTTTTTGTAAAATTGCCGCCTATGAATAAAATTCTCGTTACCGGTGCAGATGGTTTGCTGGGCAGTAACCTGGTACGTACCCTGCTGGCGCGCAATTATGAAGTGCGTGTATTAATCCAACGCGGACGAAAAGTGCCTTCCCTTGACGGTCTTCCTCTTGAACGAATGGCGGGAGACGTGCTGGATATTAAATCCCTGGAAGATGCCGTAAAAGGTTGCAACAAAGTGATCCATGTGGCCGCCAATACCAGCGTATGGCCCAGTCGGGGAGAGATTTATTACAAAGTCAATGTCGAGGGAACCCTGAACATGATTCAGGTAACGCAAAAAAGCGGCATTGAAAGGTTTGTCCATGTGGGTAGCGCCAGTTCTTTTGGCATCGGCAGCAAAGCAAAACCCGGAACCGAAACCGACCCCTGTGTTTCGGCCAAATATGGAATGGACTACATTGACACCAAAGTCAAAGGCCAGTTGGTAGTATTGGATGCCGTAAAAAAAGAAGGTTTTCCCGCCCTCGTGGTAAATCCTACTTTTATGATTGGCCCTTATGATTCCAAACCCAGTAGTGGCGCAGTAGTCATCGCTGCCGCCAAAGGCCAAGTACCGGGGTTTACCGGAGGGGGAAGAAACTGGGTGCATGTACGAGACGTAGCCGAAGCTATCGCAAACGCCCTTACGATGGGGAAAATTGGAGAAGCGTATATCCTGGGACATGAAAACCTTTCCTACAAAGAAGCCATCACTCAAATCTGTGAGGTAGTAGGCACAAAACCGCCGCGGCTTACCGTTCCGGATTTTATCATAAAAACCATCGGATTGGCAGGCTCCGCCTGGGGGCAAATCAGTGGAAATCCCCCCAAACTCACCTATCCGATGGCAAAAGTCTCCTGTGATGAGCATTATTTTTCTCCGGCCAAAGCCATCCGGGAGTTAAATCTCCCGCAAACGGGTCTCAAAACCGCAACTCAGGAAGCCTACGCATGGTTTCAGGAAAATGGGTACTTATAATTTGTATCTCGAAAGCCCAATAAATATGTCGAAGATACTTGAAGGAAAAGTGGCAATTGTAACAGGGTCGCGGATGGGCATTGGCAAGGCTATTGCTATTGAACTGGCCTCGCAGGGGGCTTCCGTTGTTTTGAATGCACGCAACACCGCCAAGCTGGAAGAAACCGCCGAAGAACTCAGAGCACTCGGCTATTCTGTTGTAGCCGCGGGTGGAGACATCAGCCTGTGGGAAGACGCCGAAGCACTGATTCAAACCGCCATTTCCACTTGGGGAAGACTGGATATTTTGGTCAATAATGCCGGAGCCGCGACCCGGGGTTCGATTGAAACTATGAGTCCGGACGTGTTTAAAAATATAACCGACATCAATATTCTCGGCTCTATTTTCCCGACTAAAGCGGCATTGCCCTGGATTCGCCAAAGTAAAGGAAGTATTGTTTTTATATCCAGCATAGCCTCCTTCCACGGACTTCCGTTTAACTCCATCTATAGTGCTTCCAAAAAAGCCTTAACGGCTTTTAGTGAGTCACTCCGGCTGGAAACCGCAGGGCAGGGAATTCATGTAGGCATCGCTTATGTGGGGTTTACCGAAAATGATCCCCAAAAAATAATCATGGATGCAGATGGAAAATTGATTTACCTGGAAGAGCGAAAAGGAATCAAAAAACAAACCCCCGCACAGGTCGCTCGAATCGTAAGCCGAATGATTCAAAAAAGAACAAAAAAAACAACCCTTTCCGCTATGGGGAAAGGGTTGCGCATTGCAAAGTGGCTTTTTCCGGGTCTTATTCACTTATTTTTTTCACTCAACATCGAAAAAATACGAGCCAACTCCTCCGGCAAACCTAATTATGTTGAGCCTGGTTCTTGATTTTTTTGCTGTGCTCGGGAAGTGTTCGGAATACAAAATCCCAGAAAGGAGAAGTAACACCGAAAGCAACTTCCTGATCGCGAAAGTGATGAACAGCATGGTTAGTCCACAACTTCCGTAAAAAGTTGCGTGGAGGGCGGAAGATATGGACACTGTAATGAATCACCAGATAAGTCGCATACCCCGAAACTACACCCGCCACAAAACTATAGCTATAATCACCCATAAAAAGACGAAAAAACAGTACCAGGCCTACGGCTATCGCCATGCTGATAAGCGGAGGCATAACCAGCCTTTCTTTGTCGCGCGGAAACTCATGGTGTACACCGTGAACCAAATACTGAAACCGCTCGCGGGTCGAAGTAGAAGGAACAAGATGATAAATCCACCGATGCATTACATATTCAATAAAAGTAAAAACCACTGCCCCCATCCAATATAAAAAAGCAATCATCCAGCCCGAAATAGCTGTACTCACGGATGAGTAAATAATCAGGCCGGCGGCACTTCCGTAAAAAAGAATTAAAGGGAGGGAAATGTGGGTGCGGGTAAGCGCATCAAGCCACTTGTTTTCAAATAACCGGGGCGAAACTTCGCCCGATTTACGGACCTTGGTCTTAGTATGCTCCATGATTTGTACATTTAGGTAAAAGAGTTTGTTTATCCTAACAAAGTTGCAAAGGCATCCGGCTGTCCGTATTGTATATTTGGGACAAATATCCAGTTGGAAATAATAAAAAATGGCTTTTTGCCAGATTTCCATCTAATACATCTCTTTTTGCAATTTTTCCTAATAGAGGAACGGCGGGCGCCTCGGCTTTTGCGTAAAAAGCAAAAAAGCAAAAACCCGCTGCAAAAAGTCATTTGAGCAATTCCTGCAACAGGTATTATTTAGGCATATACATCTTAAATCTCAACAGATACCGATGAATACGCCCGCTTCTTTTCAATACAAGGTTGTTTTTCCGACCGGAAAACTGGCCAAAGTCATCCATCATTATGACTGGATGGAATTCAGTGGTAATAACCCTGAAGAGTTCTTGGGATTTTTTCCCGGCTTTGCTACCGGATTTTTATTCTTTTTTGATGATAAACAAAGAGTTCGGGTAAAAAATGCTCAAATCGGCGATGCAGAGCTTCCTGCATGCAGCCTGCTGCCTGCAGCAACGACACTTAATTTTATTGGAAATATTCAAAACCTCAAGGTTTTTAGGGTGGTATTTCAGCCCGGAGGGCTATTTAGTGTATATAAACTCTACATGAGGAGTTTTCAGAATCAGGTCGTGGATCCGACCAAAGAAATTGATCCGAAGTTGAAATTTCTGCACGAACAAATGAATCAAAAACCCGTCTGGGAAAATTGTATCCATTTATTTGAAAATTATCTACTGGAAAAATTGGATGTCTGTTATAACTCGGTTTCCCGCCTTTTTTACAATGCTCAACATATTCTTCAACAAAACGAAGCCGAAAGAATCATCCATACCGAAAAACTTGCCGAAGAAATGCACTATTCCCGCAGGCATCTTCACCGCCTGATGAATCAGGAATTGGGAATTAAGCCCGTGCAATTTTTGCGGATAAACCGCCTTTGCAGGGTATTACAGCATATTCATCAATTCCCGCAAATGTCTATTGCACAGACGGCCTTATCTTTTGGTTATTATGACCAGGCACATTTCAGTCACGAATTTAAACAAATGATAGGCTATTCACCCGGCCAGTATCAAAAGATACTGGAGAAAAAAACCTTTGGCATCGCGAGCGACATCCTGCATTCAGGCCTTTTAATAAAAGTCCCTCCGGAGCATTTATCTCACAACTAATTAGTTGCCACACGCAGTTTTATTCCAAAATAATCCCGCATCCGAAGCATCCATATACTGAAAAAGGCCAGCATGAGTGCAAAAATGGTCGTAGGTAACCAGACATGCCCCATTCCTAAAAACAATACAGGGATATTGACCATAATGAAGGCCAAACGGAATATCTCAAAATAAAGCGCCCATTTTTTTCTTTCCATCAGGAGTCCATAGCTCAGTACAGAAATTCCAATAATTGAAGCTATCTGCGCAATTGTCCACGGGGAAAGATCTGCTCGCCGGATCATCAGAAAGACAAAACCTCCGATGGTAAGTAAAATATTGATAAATACATATAACTGAAGCCGAAAAGGCATATCCAGTTGGTATTTTTTGCGTTTTCCATTTTCGTCCCTCTCATATTCTTTGGCAGGAAACGGATCATTTTCCGGCGCCCAGGCGGGAGGCATCAGGAATACCCGGATTTTGTCCTTCCAGTTATCGGCACGACGTGAGCGTTTAATTAAATCTACCCAATAATAAAAATAGGCCCAATACGGATTAGAGCTTTCAAATCCGGTAGTAATGCCATATTCCGGTTCTTCCTCTTCTTCTTCAAAAGTCCCCATTATTCGATCCCAAAAGATAAAAACATGGCCATAGTTTTTGTCCAGGTATTTTTCATTACGAGCATGATGAACCCTGTGACTCGAAGGCGTCACCAGAATATATTCCAGGAAACCGAGTTTACCCACCAAGCGGGTATGAGTTACAAACTGATAAAGTCCGATGAAAACCGTGGCAAAAGTTACCACTGCCGAGGGAAAGCCCACCAGAGGCATCCAGACAAAAAAGAAAGAGCGATATATTACCGATATAGCCGATACCCGAAACACGGTAGTGATGTTTAGCTCTTCGCTCTGGTGGTGTACGATGTGGCCGGCCCAGAGAAAGTTGATTTCGTGGCTGAGGCGATGGTGCCAGTAAGCGAGAAAGTCGGCCACCAACAAAGCCAGCAGCAGGATAAGTGCCTGAATCCAAACCGGTTGGCCCTCAAAAGGAATATGGGCAATGGCAAAATTTTCGTACAAATAAGCATATACGAAATACATCATTACCACATAGAAGAAGTCAAACAGCCTTTCGAGCATACCGCAGCTCATATTCACGATCGTATCGCTAAAGCGGTAGGCTTCGATATTTTTCCGGCGGGATATGGTGTACTCCAGAAGTGCCAGGAGTAACAGAACCGGAATAATATAACCTGCATATTGTAATCCACCCATAAGACAGTTTTAGAGCGTTTTAGTTTTTTGTTTGCACGGGAGAAAAGGTTTCGGGTCGCATCAGTAATGTACCGCGAAACAGGATTAGAATAAAGATAGACATCAGTACATGGCTTATGTCATGGTAATTGAAGTACCGATGAAGCGTAAACTGTGTATTATAGACAATTGCCGGTATGACACCGTATATCACGGCTAAGGAAAAAATATTGCTGCCTCCGGTTTTTTGCTGAAGCCACAACCAGCCGTGAACGGGTAACACCACCCCCATCAAACCGAGGGTAGAATTGATTTTCACCGTAGTAAAGTTCCGCGTTTCGGGAAAAGCCATCGTCAGCAGAAATCCCGAAATCTGCAAAAAGCCAAACAACTGGATGATGCGGGATTTTTTCACTCCAATGTAGGGCTTTGCATATTCTGCTGAAGAAAGTTCAAACATCAGTATGGCAAACGCGCTGAATATCCATCCGATCATTTTCCAATCGGTAGTAACCATATACAGAAAGGCATGGCCGATAAATGCCGCGAAAATCATTCCGATCCCCATCAGCAGAAAATAATACTTCATCAGATTAACCGATATATGAGTAGAATTCTGCCTTTGTAAAAAGGTAAAAGAGGTAAAACAAACCGTCGCAGTGATAAAGTCGGTCAGGGAGGTTACAGGCTCAAGGATTTGAATGCCGAGTAATTCTATTTGGGTTAGCTCCATGGTCAAAAGAAAATAAACCTGCACTAATTGAGGTGCAATTTACAACCTTATGTCCCAATTTTACAAATAAGCTAGAAGTCCTTTTCCTCATCATAAAACACCAGGGAAGTATGGATGACTACGTCCGAAAATTTTTCGTGCCCTTCCGTAATACGAAGTTGCTCATGGTCAAGCTGTTTCGGCACAAAAACCAGATACCATCCCTCGGCGAGGCCGAGGCTGTGAATGTATCCGGCCAATTGCTTTTTCCCGTCCTGAAACTGTTTGGGATAACGATAGACTTTCGCCTCTACGACATACTCTCGGTTTTCAAGGTTGAGTATCAAATCCGCTCGCCCCGGGCCGGTATGGGGTTCGAGGTAACTTTTACCTCCGCAGGCTAAAAGAAATGCCTGGATATAGGTTTCAAAACTATACATCAGGGCTGCTTCTTTGATGGAAACGTACTGGCCACTTTCATCTTTTTCGCGGAAGTATTTAAAACTACGGCGTTTCACGTAAGCCTTATATTCTGCTATCACTTTTTCCATGTCCAATCTACCCTCTGGAGAAAAATAATTCCACGGAGCAATAGTTTGGATAATCTCTTTCTGTTCGCCGTTGGTATAGGGATAAAAAGCTTTATACAAACGTTTTTTATACAAAGGCACCCAAAAAGTAATAAACCCATCTTCGCTTTTTCGGATTACGCCATTTGTATAGAGAAGTTTTACTGCCGGACGGTCAACATGAAACGGAACCCGTTCTTCGGTAAAGAGAAGTCGTTCGACAAAACTGCGGTACTGACCGGCCTTATTGATGATATTAGCTACATTTTTGTCTATGGCTTCGGTCAGATACCAGTCTTCCACGATGAAATAATCGGGAAGTGTGAGCAGGGGTTTATCGGGAAAACGTTCTATGAGTTGGAAAGCAAACCCATTGACCAAGCCCGGCTGGTTAGCGGTGATATGGGAAATCCGGCTAATTACTTTGGGGTCAAATCTCTGTCCGGTTTCGGTTTCGTGCTGGCCCAGCAGTTCCGAAGTTTCCTCATCGGAAAAATAGGGAATGGCCAGATTGTCCGCAATGTTGAAAGGGCTGGCATTATCCTGAACCACTCCGACAATGTTACTCACACCGACGAGGATGACACTCTTCAACCCATGATTTTGGCGTGAATGATAAAGATTGCGGATAGTATGCAAAAACTGACCAAAAAGATCAGGGTTTAGGCCCTCGATTTCGTCTATCACTAAAACGAGGCGAAATTCCTGTATCTCACTGATCCGATTAAAAAGCTGCTCAAATGATACCTGTTCCGGAAAATCAATTTGCCACTGCCGCTGAGCCTCTCTTTGAAAATATTGCATCAATTCCCCTACCGAGGACTGCAAAAAATTCTCCAGATTTATATGCATGACCCGATACCCTTCGCGGCTGAGTTCCTCAGCGAGTAATCGGAAATACGTACTTTTCCCGGTTTGTCGGGGTGCCCAAATCGTAAAATATCGCTCCCGCTCCACCATTTGTTGTCCTCGCGCCACCAGCACGGGCCGCATCAGCGTGTAGTGCTGCGCGGGGATATTAGGGCCGGAGGTGTTGAAGTAACGAATTTCCTTCATACGGTTGATTTCAAAAGCAAAGATACACAAAAATCAGGGTTCGCAGAGGAGAAAGTATTGCCTTTTAGCTCATCAACTTATCGCCTCCCTCCTGCCCTACTTGTGTGCCAATGGCTACTCCCATCCCGCCTAGTCGCACGGAAACCGCAATATTAGGGCTGATTTTTTCTACAATGGGTTTTTTGGTATGTCCTAATCCCATAATCCCGCTCCACTTTTGGCTAAGGTTTATTTCTCTTCCGGGTAAAATCATTTCCCGCACCAGTCTTTGAAGTTCGTTTTGGATAATTTCGGAAAAACCGGCCTCATCGGTAGCCTCTCCCGAAAAGTCCAGATTTCGCGCTCCTCCAATCAGCAAACGGTTGCCCACATTGCGGAAATAAACGTATCCCTCGTCGTAATGAAAACATCCCTGTACTTTCAAACCGGCAACCGGCTCGGTCACCCAGACCTGATTCCGCGCAGGGTTCACGGCTATATCCGGAAATAACCGCCGCGCAAATCCATTGGTTGCAACCAACACCCGACGGGCGAAAAACTCCCAGCCGTTGTCACATTTTACCTCTACCTCATCTCCCGCATCGTGCAAACTCCTTATCCCCAATCCATTAATAATTTCCACTCCCAAAGCTCGGGCTTTGGAAAGGAGAGTCTCCATCATTTTTCCGGTGTGGATCTGGCCTTCGGCTACATTTAGGATCATGTTTTCTACTCCGGAAAAACCTTTTGAAGTAATGTGATCATTTTTTAGCCGAAATACCTCCCTCTCGCCGATAATGGGGGCCAGTCTGCGGTTGATCTCAACAATCCGATCACGACATTTTTCAAAAGCAATACGGTCTTTCGGCGTAAAAACTTCGTACCCGCCGTGATGTTCATACCCAATGGCCTTGTCGCCGAGCAAGCTTCGCAATTTCCCTAAGCCCTGCCACCGTTTTTCCACCAGGCTAAAAACTTCTTCTTCAGATTGGGAAGAAAGATCGGCCAGTAGTTCGGTCATACTGCCAAAACAGGCAAAACCAGCGTTACGGGTACTGGCTCCGCTGGGTAACGGGCCTCTTTCCACGACCAGCACCCGCAAATGGGGGTGGTTTTTTTTTAGGTGAATCGCTGCATTTAAACCCACAATACCGCTGCCAATGATCAGCACATCGGGGCGTCCGATAAATGATTCTGCTTCCCAGAAGCTCAATTCCATCATCATAAATCAAAATTAATAACCGGCGGCATGGCCGTCTTTTCGCGACTCGGAAGCACCGTAATACACTTTGTTTTTAGCATCGTACATAATCGCCTGATAACCGCCGTAATTGCCGGAATCATAGCCGATTTTGTGCCCCCGAAGTTCTAGTCCGCGTATGGTTTCGTAGGGAAATCCGCTTTCCAGATTTAGTACTCCGCCATCGGTCATCGTTGTACCGGTGGGTGAAGAGGAACCGTCGTGATTCATTCGCGGCGCATCTCCGGCTTCTTGGAGGTTCATGCCAAAATCAATCAGGTTAATCAATACCTGTACATGGCCCTGAGGCTGCATGTCGCCCCCCATTACGCCAAAACTCATAAACGGCTGGCCTTCTTTCGTCACAAAAGCGGGAATAATCGTATGAAAGGGTCTTTTTCCGGGCTCATAGACATTAAAATGGCCTTCTTCCAGCGTAAATAATTCGCCCCGATCCTGAAGCATAAAACCCAGGTCACCGGGTACAACACCAGAACCCATTCCCCGAAAATTGCTCTGGATCAGCGAAACCATATTGCCTTCTTTATCGGCGACCGTGAGGTAAATGGTATCCCCGTCCTTGATTTTTCCAGCGGGAAAAGATCGTCCGGCGCGGTTGAGGTTCAGTAGATCGCGCCTTTCATTGGCGTATTCTTTGGAAATCAGCCAGTCAACGGGGATTTCGTTGAAGGCAGGATCGGCGTAAAATTTTGCGCGGTCTTCAAAAGCAATTTTTTTCGCCTCGGTAAGTACGTGGAGGTATTCCGGCGAACCAAACCCCATGTATTTTAAATCGTAGGCCTCCAAAATATTGAGCATCTGAAGCGCTGCGATACCCTGGCCATTGGGTGGCAATTCCCAGACATCGTAACCCCGGTAATTGGTGGATACTGGTTTAACCCATTCGGAGGTATGGTTTTTAAGATCATCGAGGGTGACAAATCCCCCGATTTGCTGCATGTGAGCGGCAATTTTGGCGGCGATTTCGCCTTTGTAGAAAGCCTTTCGCCCTTCGTTAGCGATGATTTCGAGGGTATTGGCCAGACGTGGGTTTTTGAAAATTTCGCCTTTGCGCGGGCAATGACCGCCGGGCATCCATGTATCGGCAAAATTGGGCATATCTTTAAAGGCTCGTTCGGAGCTTTCGAGATAAAAGGCTATGAGTTCCGATACGGGAAATCCCTCTCTCGCATAATTGATAGCCGGAGAAAGCACCACCTTCATTGGAAGTTTGCCAAATTTTTCGTGCAGTTCAAACCAACCGTCCACACAACCCGGTACCGATACCGGAAGCGGACCATGGGGCGGGATGCTGGTAATTGCGTTGTCTTTAAAATACTGAAGTGTCAAAGACTGGGGGGAACGCCCAGAGGCGTTGAGGCCGTAAAGCTGCTGCGTTTTGGCGTCCCATACAATGGCAAAAAGGTCGCCACCCACACCGCAGCCGGTGGGTTCCATGAGGCCAAGTGTGGCATTGGCAGCGATAGCGGCGTCCACTGCTGTGCCGCCCGCTTTCAAAATGTCAATTGCTACCTGAGTAGCCAGGGGCTGACTGGTTGCCGCCATTCCGTTGCGGGCAATGACTTCGGAGCGGGTAGCAAAATTGTACCCCGTAAGGCGATCCTGTGCGCGGGCCATAAGACAACTAAAAATAAACAGCGTCAGATAAAGGAAACTTTTCATCGTTACAAAAATTGGGTGGATACACCTTTAAACTAAGAAAAACCTTTGACACAGACACCATCCAGCCTAAATTCGCGTTCTTAGTCTTAAACGAATTAAATCCTATTTCACCTATGAAGTCTATTTATTACTCCTTTTTCACGCTGCTCCTGCTGGTATTTGCAGGCTGTGATGATATTCCTACGTTTGATGAGCAACTCGCCATTGACAAACAAATCATCGAAGACTATATCGCCGAAAAAGGACTGGTCGGCCAATGGACGGAAAATAGCGTCTTTTATGTCCTTGAAGATGAAGGCATTGGCACAGAGTATCCGACCACTTCCAGTTCGATTGATATTATTTATAGCGGTACTTTTCTCGATGGAGAAGAATTTGACTCCTCCGGCGGGTTTCCGGTAACTTTCAATGTTTATAGTTTGATCCGGGGCTGGCAGGAAGGCATTCAGGAATTTAAAAAAGAAAGCAAAGGCATTTTAATTATCCCCTCCGGCCTCGCTTATGGCCCTAATGGCACTTTTGGCATCCCCGCCGATGCGGTTATTCGCTTTGATATCGAGTTGCTGGATTTTAATTAAAACTTTTTAAAATCCTGTTTTCCGCTTCCTGTGGTTTGAAAACAGGATTTTTTCAAAAATTTCCCCATAACAGTGTTACATTTTATTTCGATGATATAACCTGCTTTTTACCTTGATTTTCTTCAACTTGAAACCCCATCTCAAAAACACTAAACACCATGGATAAAATTCGCTGGGGTATCCTCGCAACCGGAAAAATTGCCCATAAATTTGCACAGGGACTTCAATTACTCCCCGGTGCGGTCATTCAGGCTATTGGCTCCCGCTCGGCGGAAAGTGCTAAAAATTTTGCGGACACTTATCGTATCCCCAACATCCACACGAGTTATGAATCTCTCGCAGCGGACCCTGAAGTGGATGTGATTTACGTCGCCACCCCGCACCCCGGACACAAAGAGCATTCTCTTCTTTGTCTGGAAAATGGAAAACATGTCCTTTGTGAAAAACCTTTCGCCGTAAATGCCCGCGAAGCTCAGATTATGGTCGCCAAAGCGCGGGAAAAAAATCTTTTCCTCATGGAAGCCATGTGGACTCGTTTTATGCCCGCGAATGTCGAACTGCGAAAAATCCTCCAAGATCAGGTCATCGGCGAGGTTCGTATGCTCACCGCCGATTTTGGTTTTGCCTCTCAATTTGACGCCCTCAGTCGCATATACAATCCTGACCTCGCCGGAGGCGCTCTGCTGGATGTAGGTATTTACCCAATCTCTTTTGCGTATATGGTCTTTGGGCAGGAACCGGTTCATCTAAGTTCTACCGCTTCGATTTGTAGTACGGGAGTGGACGATCAGTCGGCTTATTTATTCGGGTATGCCAATGGAGCCCTCGCCCGGCTAAGCTCTTCGGTTGCAACAGAAACTTCCAGAGAAGCCGTCATTCATGGGGCAAAAGGATTTATCCGGGTACCTTTGTTCTGGAAGGCATCGGAAATTTATCTTCAGGTCGAAGGAAAAGAAGGGGTGACGTATAAATTTCCTTACCCCGGCACAGGACTACAATTTCAGGCGAAAGAAGTAATGGATTGTATCCGTGAAGGAAAAACCGAAAGTACGATCATGCCGTTGGACGAAACACTCAGGATCATGCACTGCCTCGACCGAATCCGCGCACAGTGGGGAATGAAATATCCTATGGAATAGCATTTCACGTTAATATTCCTTTGATCACTTGCCCATGAACATCGGTGAGGCGGATGTCCCTTCCGCTAAAGTGATAGGTCAGTCGTTCATGATCCACCCCCAGCAAATGCAACATGGTCGCGTGAAGATCGTGAATGGTGGTTTTATTTTCTACCACATTATACCCGTATTCATCGGTCATTCCATAGACCGTTCCGGCCTTAATTCCTGCACCCGCAAGCCAAATACTAAAAGCGGAAGGATTGTGGTCTCGGCCATCAGTACCCTGTGCAAAAGGGGTGCGTCCAAACTCACAAGCAAAAACGACCAGTGTTTCTTCGAGCAAACCTCTGCTTTTCAGGTCTTTGAGTAAGCCCGCAATCGGCTGATCTACCGCATGGGCGTTAAGTTCATGTCCTTCTTTCAAGCCTTGATGCTGATCCCAGCGGTCGGCTTTCACCCGTGGACAGGTAAGTTCGATAAACCGAACTCCTCGCTCGACTAGTCGCCGGGCCAGGAGACACTGTGCCCCATAACTGCGGGTATTCGGATCATCGGAGAACAGGCCATAGAGGTTTTGGGTGGCGCGGGTTTCTCCGGCAATGGCTGCCAGTTCGGGAACCGAAGCTTGCATACGATACGCAAGTTCATAATTGGAAATGGCCGATTCGATCTGGTCGGCGTGGCCAATTTTACCCAGTAGTCGCTGATCCATCTGCTGCATAAAACGCAGTTTCTGATCCTGAATCGCAGATTCGTTTTCTAACGGGCGGATATTGGCCAGGGGCATTTCGCCCGAATTAAAGATCGAAGCCTGAAAAGAGGCGGGCAAAAAACCGCTCTTAAAATTGTCCAGCCCACCCGGAGGGGTCAAACCTCCATCCAACACTACATAACCGGGAAGGTCTTCATTTTCGCTGCCCAGCCCATAATTAATCCAGGCCCCCATACTAGGTCTTCCCTGAATACCAATACCCGTATGAAGGAAATAATTAGCGTTTGTATGCTCCGGAAAATCGGAAACCATCGAACGAATCACGGCAATGTCGTCCACACAGGTGGCTATGTGCGGAAATAAATCACTCACCCAGATACCGGAATCGCCGTATTGCCGAAAATCCCAGGGACTTTTAAGGATTTTACCGATATTATTAAACTGGGTGGCCTGAACTTCAAACTTTTCGTATGGATTTTGTCCGTTTTCTTTTGCCAGACGAGGTTTCGGGTCAAAACTGTCCACCTGCGATATACCGCCGTCCATATAAAGGAAAATAATACTTCGGGCTTTGGCGGGAAAATGGGGGATCAAACCCGTACCTCCGCCCGCCGCCGCTATTTTTTCCGTTGTGGCAAGCAATTTTGTCCCAAAGGGAATACTTCCCATAAGTCCCAAAAGAGCCACCGACCCAAAGCCATTGCGGCAAAGGGTGAGCATTTCTCTCCGGGACATCCGATGATTGCAGGTATGGGATTTCATAATAAATGGATAAATTCCTTTAGGTTAAAAATCGTGTGGCAATAGTCTGACCAGACCTGTCGCTCAACCTCCGCCTCTCTGCCTTTGCTGCGATAATAATCGGCTTGTTTTTCTAAAAAATTTTCGGCCTGAAGTTTTTCTTCTTCCGTAGGTTCGCGGGAAAACGCCTGCTGGTAAACGGAACGTATCCGCGCCTCTTGTGAAGCTGGGGTAGAAAGGAGTTTTTCGGCCCAATAACCTGCCTCTTCCTGCACAAAGGGATCGTTCATCAAAGTCAGGGACTGAGCCGGGACATTGGTTACATTGCGGTTACCGAAAGTCGAAAAAGGCATAGGCATATCAAATACCAACATCATCGGGGAAAGGAAATTGCGGCGTATAGCCAGATAAATGCTACGACGACCGCTGCCATCCAACGGCCCCGAAACATCCGGCCGGCCTCTTCCGGTCATAAAAGGGGTAAGATGTATGGGTACCGAGTGGCCAAACATGGCGGAATCCAAACAGCCGGATATTGCCAGGATACCGTCGCGAATGGCCTCCGCTTCGAGTCTGCGCACGGGAAAATGATGCCAGGACAAATTCTCCGGGTCGGCATTCTCGTTGGGGGAAATCACCTCCGAGGACCGGCGAAAGGCTTGGGAAAGCACCAGATGCCGGATCGTCTTTTTCATTGACCAGCCTTCTTCCACAAAATTTACAGCCAGATAATCCAGCAACTCCGGATGCGTAGGCAATTTTCCCTGAAGACCAAAGTTGTCCACGGTTTCGACAATTCCCCTACCAAAAAGATAATGCCAGATACGGTTGACCATCACACGGGAGGTCAGCGGATTGGAAGGGTCGGTAACTGCCGCCGCCCAAGCCATACGGCCACTGCCTTTTTGCGAAAATTTTTCATCCTTGCTTATGGCATACAAAAACTGATGCGGAACGGTAAATTCGCTGTATTGACCTACTTTCCCTCGGATAAATACGGGGCTAAAAACCGAATCTCCTTCCGTAAAACCAATAATATAGCCGGGGCGATAAACCTTTTGTGTCAGTTTATACCAACTTTCTACCTCCTTTTTCACGCTTTTAAAAGAAGGTTGTATTTTTTTGTTTTTGAGAAGTTCATTGATCCGATGAAGTTCATCGGAGGTTGCGGTTCCCGCCATCCAGTTGCGAACCGCAACCGCAGGGTCTATGTTTGCCAAAAAACGAGGAACTTCCATTTCCGGACTAGTCCCTGTCCAGGCGGTGGCATACTCGACTTCTGCCCAAGCATCGGAAGGAAGACTATACGTGTGGCGATCAAATAAACCCGGAAGTATTTCTATATATGCCTTATGTCCTTTCCACATCGCCACATCCATACGATAGTTTGTCATCTCCTCACTTTCAATGGTTTTGGAAATGTCTCCGTAAATCGGCCATTGAATCAGTTGAAAGTTGTCAATGACGGTCCGGATAATGCTATTTTTCCCGGCAGCCCTCACTTCAATAAAATCATGGTTGATGGTAAAATTGGGGGAACGGAGTGCGCCATGAATACCCGGACCGTATTTCCGCATGGAAGCTGAAGGAGGGGAAACCGCCGTCAGGCAACAACTATTCGTATCGGGAAGAAATTTCCCGCCTACCGGTTTGTCCCCAAAAGCGAAACCATTGGAGTACCATCCGTCAAAATCTCCTTTCCGAAAATCTCCTAAAATTTTGTAAGAATTTCCCTCCTCCGACATTTGTTCTTTCGGTTTGGGAGTTGGGGTTTGGGGAAGCGGAGTCGGAGGTAGTAATGGCGTGAGAGGTTTCAATTTATCCAGAGATTCCATCATTTGTTCGCCCAGCTTTTGGCGGATCGCTGTTTGCTGTCGGTCCAACATCGCCAGAATTTCTTCATCCGCAGCCGTTTGGCCAATTGGTTGGGGAGTAAATCGCGCACTTTCAAGCATGCCGTACATGGCATAGTAGTCGGTAGTAGGAATCGGATCAAATTTGTGGTCGTGGCATCGGGCACATCCGACGGTAAGCCCCTGAAAAGTTTTGGAGGTGACATCAATCATATTATCTATCCGGTCTGCCTCTTCCTGTTTGATACTCACGGGACTATGTTTGCCTTCTCCCATGTAAAAAAAGGCCGTTCCGATGACCGATTCATTAAAACCCTGTGCAGAACTCAGCCGGGGAGAAGTCAGCATGTCTCCGGCCAGGTGTTCGACAACCAATTGATTGTAAGGGACATCTTCGTTGAATGCCCTTATCAAATAGTCGCGATAATGCCAGGCACCGCCGACATTATAATCAAATTCATGCCCCATGGATTCGGCGTAGCGAACCAAATCCATCCAATGCCGCGCCCATCTTTCGCCAAAGTGTGGAGAATCCAGCAGGCGATCCACTACTTTTTCATAAGCATTGTCGGAGGAATCACTCAGAAAGGCGCTCACCTCTTCCGGTGTCGGCGGAAGTCCGGTCAACAGGTACGACAAACGTCGGATCTGTACATTTTTATCGGCTTCGGGGGAAGGAGTTAGTCCGCGGTTTTCCAGTTCTTTTTCAATAAAATAATCCACCACTGCCGTAGCCCCTGCTTTTTTCAGTTTTCGGGGAAGCCGGGGTTTTTCCGGGGGAATAAACGACCAGTGCGTTTTCCATTCCGCTCCTTTGTCTATCCAGCGGCGGAGTAATTCAATTTCGGTTTCAGAAAGCACCTTTTTGGCTTTGGGCGGAGGCATTTGCAAATCGGGGTCATGCGAAGAAACCCGGCGAAGCAATTCGCTTCGGGCGGCATTACCCGGGACAATGGCGAAACCGCCGTCTTCCAGCGGGGCTGTGGCATCGGCGAAGTTGTCCAGCCGGAGATTTGCCTCCCGACTGCTGGAGTCGGGGCCATGGCAGACATAACAATTCGCGGAAAGAATCGGACGTATGTGATAATTGTAGTCGGGGGTTTCGGGCAAACCGGGGAAATTTTTTTCCCGCCCCCAGGGTTTGACTACAAATCCGGCGGCCAGCAAAACCACTAGCGGCATCCACCACCGAAGATACGGCCAGGAGAATATTTTTATCGCCTTTGCCATAATGTCAAACGGTTATTTCCCAACCCGGTTCGTACGTTCTTCCCCAAAGTTCCATTGCCTGAGGATCCCCGACAATATGTCCATTCCTCGGGTCAATATTCAGGACGCGCCCTGTACGTTGGGCGATATTTCCCAACTGACAAAGCAGCGTACTTTTAAAACCGCCTTCAATTTCGCTATTGAGCGGTTTGCCGTCGCGGATAGCCGAGAGGAAATTGGCTATATGCGGCGAATCATATCGCATACCCGGCCCTACGGTATTTGTGGTTTGATCCGGTGCATCATCTTGTTTGACATCTTTGATGATTTTCGCCTGGCTGCTATTGTCATAGACCGTATAGGTATCATTTCCTCTGACCACAACAGTTCCGCCTTCGCCATAAAAAATCACCCCTGCACCGGTATTTTCGGGTTGGTAGCCGTTACAACTGCGGCCTTCCCAAGTCATGGATTTTCCCTCTTCAAAATCAAAACTGATCACCTGTGTATCAGGGGTTTCCCAATCGTCTTTGTAGTGATACCTTCCCCCTGTGGAGACTACCCGCGACGGAAAATCGAGTTGCATACCCCAACGCATGAGGTCGAGCATGTGAGTGCCGTTGTTGAGCGACTCGCCGGTACCCCAATGCCAGAACCAGTGCCAGTTGTAAGGGTGGAGGTTATCCTGATAAGGTCTTCTCGGCGCGGGGCCTTGCCAGAGATCAAAGTTCAGGTAGTCGGGAACGGCGGTTTTTTTCCCAAAACCAATCGGTTCCCGGTTATTAGCATACCAGCCTTTTGAATAATAAACCCTGCCGATGATGCCGGAATGAATTTCGCGGATACACTGTTGCATATTGGGCCAGGTACGGCGTTGGTTGCCCATTTGTACGAGGCGGTTGTATTTGCGGGAAGCGGCGACCAGCCATTCACCTTCACGGGGATTGTGGCTACAAGGTTTTTCTACATATACATGTTTTCCAGCCTGACAGCCCATAATGGCGGCCGGAGCATGCCAATGGTCGGGAGCCGCGATTACGATAGCATCTATGTCTTTATTTTCCACCACTTTACGGATGTCTTTTTCCAGTAAAGGGCGTTTTTTCTGGTATTGCGACATGCCTTCGATGGCGGGTTCGAAATAACGATCATCCACATCCACAAGGCACGCGATTTCGCAATCGGGCTGTGCGGCAAAGTTTTGTGCCAGTGCGTGTCCCCGGCTGCGAAGGCCCATGATGGCTACGACCACTTTTTTGGAGGGTAAACCTCGGGCAAAAATCTGAAACGGGCTGGCAGCAATTCCGGCGGTGACGCCTACGGCTGCGGTGGATTTGAGAAAGGATCTGCGATTAATCTGACTTTTCATCGGACAGAGGGTTTGGGTTTGTTCAATATCGGACTTTTCCGACTTTCTTCAAAACTCCGATTTCTACTCCGATTTAATTTACAGAGGCAATCCGATGGCCCTTAATTTTCCCGAACCCAGCGAACAACCCCTATATGGCCATTTTGCCGCACTTGTACGAGGTATATACCGGCGGGAAAACCCCGCGTATCAAAAACCTCACGGTTTTCACCTGCATTAAAAAAGGTTTGCCCAGTCTGCCATTTTCGCCCCAAAAGGTCGTAAATGGCTATTTCTGCCACGCCGGGGGACAGGGTTTGAACCGTGAGGGAAAATGTTTCCCTGCCGGGGTTGGGCGATAGCTGAAGAGAAATAGCCGGCGCCTCGGGGGTTATATCTGTTGTCGCAAAAAATACCTCATTTGATCGCCCCGTACAACCCGATCCGTCGGTCACCTCCACGTAATAATTACCGGAATCAGCAGCTACATAAAAAGAATCATTTGCTCCCGGAATCGCCAGACTGTCCTGATACCATTGAAACGCCACACCGGCTGCCAAGCCCGCCTGTAACGTATCTCCGGATACCGTAAGGGGAACAAAAAAACTCACACAACTGGTTTTCAAGCGATAAATGATGCCGTTACCTGTACCGGCAACGAAAATCTCTCCTTTACTATTTTCGCCGAAAGAGCCAATCGTCTGAGGGGAGGCAAGTACGCCCTGATTCGTAATCTGCCAGCCGGTGGGTGCATTTATATCCGGGATAACGGACCAGAACCTTCCGGAACAATAATCCGCAAAAACATAATAGCCGTAGAGCGAACCATACGTATTTCCCCGATAAACAAATCCACCCGTGACCGAACAGCCCCCGGTATTGTTGTGAGGATATTCAAAAATAGGGAATACATAACTACTCCCGCCACAACCCGCCGGGTTGAAATTATGATTGCCTTCATAACAACGCCAGCCGTAATTTTCGCCGCCGGAGGAAGCGGCGGGCTGGAAATTAATTTCTTCGTATTGATTTTGGCCTACGTCGGCAATCCACATATCGCCGGTAAGACGATCAAAACTAAACCTCCACGGATTGCGAAGGCCCAAAGCCCAGATTTCATCCGCCACATTGGGGTTGTTGACATAAGGGTTGCCGGCAGGAATAGCATAAGATGTCCCCTGATCCACATCGAGACGCAAGATTTTGCCCAGGAGAGAAGAGGTAGTTTGTCCATGATTTTGGGGATCACCGCCATCGCCCCCGTCCCCCAGAGCCGCATAGAGGTAGCCGTCAGGGCCAAAAGCAAGGTCGCCGCCGTTGTGATTGGAATAAGGCTGATCTATCGGCAACAGGATAACTTCGCTATTAGGGTCCGCCGAGTCGGGATCTGCCGTAACGGAAAACCGCGAGATATGGGTGTCTCCGCTATTGTTGATATAATTAACATAAAAATAAGGCGAATCGGGGTATTGAGGGTGAAAAGCCAGACCAAGCAGCCCGCGTTCCGAGCCGCCGGTGGACATCACACGTGCATCAATATCGAGAAAAGGGTCGGCTTTGGCATTTCCGGCTGAATCCACAATAAAAATATAACCGTTTCGCTGAACGATAAAGAGTCGGCTGTCACCGGCATTAGCAATGTCAACCGGTTGAGAAAAACCATTGACAAACGGCTCCAGCACCAGAGTGGGTTGAGCAAAAAGCGAAAATCCTCTGAGAAAGAAGACAATCACTATCAGGCATAAAAATACAGGCTTCATCATCAGGTGGAAAGTAAATAAGGGTTTCACTTTTTCTTCCCAACGATATTGACAAGCGTACCAATGTTACCGATCGTGATTTTCACTTCATCCCCTACCTGAAGCGTAAAATCCGTGTTGGGGACAATCCCGGTACCGGTCATCAGCAGACAGCCGTCCGGAAATTCACACTCGCGGAAAAGCCATCCGGCGAGTTCCTCGGGGGTACGTTTCATTTGCGCGAGAGTGATGTCGCCGGAAAATACGGTTTTTCCCTGGCGAAGAATGCCGATAGAAACTTCGGTATCGCGGCTAAGCGGTTGCTCCGGCACATAAATGCAGGGGCCTAAGCCGGCACAGCGTTCATAAGATTTTGCCTGGGGCAGATACAGCGGGTTTTCCCCTTCGATGCTGCGGGAACTCATGTCGTTTCCGATGGTGTAACCCACAATTTTTCCCGAGGAAGAAATCATGAGGGTAAGCTCCGGTTCCGGTACATCCCAGGTAGAATCATGGCGGATATACACCTCTGTACCGGGTCCTGCCACGCGGGAAGGAGTAGCTTTAAAAAACAATTCCGGTCTTTGGGCATAATACACGCGGTCGTAAAAATCACCGCCTCCGGCGGCTTCGGCTTCTTCCATTCGCGCTTCACGGCTGCGAAAATACGTAACACCTGCCGCCCAAACTTCCTGCCGACCAATCGGAGCCAGTAACCCTTGTTTGATCCGGTTGTCGGCGTCAGTTATAGGTTTCATTTGGGTGACATCATCCAAAATCTGCTCGCGGAGTTGGTCGCGGTTAATAAACTCATTCCATTCCGCTCCGGAGAATAGGTAATCGCCGTTTTCGAGGCGAACCAAAATGCCACTGCGTGTGTTGAAAATATGCATAAGTATTCCCTCATTAAATCACTCCGGGTTTCTCGCGGGCCGTCAAAGATACATGTAAATGGTCCGCTGTCCCGTAATGACGCAAGGTATTAAATCCCATCAGGATAAAATAACCTTGAAGCAATTTATTTCGAAGAAAACCGTGGCCCTTGGTGCGGAGATCCATTGCATGGACATATCCGTCTTTTTGTTTGTAGTGGAGGGAATTTTTGGCTTCCTTCAACCCCATGGTTTTGTAATCTTCTTTTACACGGGACATGTCCGTTATCAATACCGACGAGTCGAGCATCAGCAGTGTTCCGACAGACATCCGCAAGAGCGGATGCAAGGAAGAAAACTCTTTTCGGACTTTTTCGGTTTTAGCGTTGGAGCCGGAAAGGTTCACAAGAGTATAACCGCCATAGACGGCCAATAGACCGGCAGCGATCCATGCTTTTGTTTTTAAATTTTTTCGGCTGGGAGTTTTTATACCCGTAAGCCATGACCAAATCATTACCAAATAGATCAATACCACCCCAAATGCCAGCAAAAACATCAGCAAAATTGCCAGCCAGTGATACCAGTGGTGATATTCGTATAAATATACAGAACCTCTGATAATCAGGAAAAAAGGAGCGGCAACCATGATTGCCAGTTGAAATAAAATGGAAAGATATTTACGAACGGTACGGTTCATAGGGGAAATAAAGAGATTTTTTCTATTTTGGCTACGAAAAAAAACCACTACGGATGCATTTATACAGGATTATTTTTCTCTTTCTAATGACATTTTTTCTGGGCAAAGTGCATGCAAATGCGCCCGAATATATAATGACTGTCGCAGGTCAGGGCGAGGGAATTTATTCCCTGCTGGAAAAATACCGGGCAAAAACCCCCTGTAATATTGAACAATTTCGAAAAATTAATGGGTTAAAGAAGAATCAGGGGCTGCAAAATGGCAAGGAGTACAAACTTCCGATTTTCCTTTATACCTATAATGGAAAAAGTATCCGGACGACTACGGGTGTTTCGGATCTTCCCTGGGCAGAAAAGGTTCAGAAATACAATGAAATCATGGTGCGTGCCGGCGTAAAAACCGGTGATTACCGCGACAATCGCGAACTTTGGGTGCCCTACCACATGTTGTACTGCAAAGCGGAAGATGTGCCGTTGGAAGAAGTTGTGGCTGAAGTGTTACCCGAAACAGCCGCCGTCATAAAGCCGGCGAAAAATGTACCGCTTCGCGGCACGTATGAAATTTTTGGGGAAAAATATGCCCGTGTGCCGCTGGAAAGCACCAAACTCAGCGGAAAGGTTTTTTATATCTCCAGCGGCCACGGCGGACCCGACCCCGGCGCAATCGGTACTTATGGTTCGCATAGTCTTTGTGAAGATGAATATGCCTACGATGTAGGTTTAAGGCTGTCTCGCAATCTGCTCTCCTACGGTGCGACCGTTTATATCATCACCCGCGATGAAAATGACGGCATCCGGGAAGGGGAAATTCTGCCCTGCGACAAAGATGAAACCCTCTGGGTGGGGCAGCGAATCCCCGCAGGTCAGTCCGAAAGACTATTTCAGCGATCCGATCAGATAAATATGTTGTTTGAAAAAAACCAAAGTCAGGGAGTGCGTTACCAACGACTGATTGCGATTCACGTGGATTCGGATGACCGCACGGAGCAAATTGATATGTATTTTTATTATCGAAACGAGGACGCAGAAAGTCAGGCACTATCGGTAACTTTATACAATAAAATCAAAGCCAAATACGACGAATTTCGCAAAGGAAGGGGATATGAAGGAAAGGTCACTTCCCGAGACCTGCACATGTTGCGGGAAACGCTTCCTCCGGCGGTATATATTGAATTGGGAAACATCAAAAACCGAACGGATCAATCCCGGCTGGTAGTGGAAGAAAACCGGCAGCTGATGGCAAATTGGCTATTTGAAGGATTGGTACAGGATGCTTTGGACAAATAATTTTATTTGTCTTTCATAATTTCTTAATAACCATCTACTTACTTAGCATCAGAAGTCAGACAGACTGATTTTGATGTGCGACATATTTTCAAGGGAATAATAGGGGGCGCCAACACTAGCGGACATTATAGGATTGTTGCAGTTGGTGCGCCTATTCACCCTTTTTTCTCCTCATACCCACAATTACCCGCTGAGAGTGGATTTGCTCCAGCACCTTATTCAGGTTGTAAAGGGTGGTATCAAGCTGGGCCGACAGATTGGGATCCGTCAAAACTCTTCCCGCAATATTATCTTTATCACTAAAATTTTCCATTAACCCATTAGCCGCAGTCATCATCTGATTGAGGTTTTCCAACGTTGTCTCCATTTGGCTGAGCAAGGAGTCGGCACGGGGAACGAGAGCGGTCTCCGCCGAACGGGAAACCCCCTGAATCTGCTCCATCAGGGGTTCTGTCTGGCTTAACAGACGATTAACGGCCGTTACAGTTGTGTCCAGAGAACCCGTAATGCCGCTGCTGCGGATACCGGCAAGGAGTTGATTCAGGTTTTGAGCGACTACCGAAAAATCACGGGTAAGTCGGGTAATTTCAGCCGGATCAAGTTGGGTGCTAAAAGTCTGAATACTTCCGGTAAGCGTATCAAGGCGTCCGATAATCCGATTCATCCGCGCGATGTCAAGATTTCCGGTTATTTCTTCAAAACCGGAGAAAGCACTGGCAAAATCCGCAGAGGCTTTTCCCGGAATAAAACGGTTTATATCCCAGGGAACCGGGTCCGCGCCGGGAAAAATTTCGATCATTTTGCCTCCCAGTAGTTCTTTAATACGGATTTCGGCGCGAGTATCCATAAACAAACCGATCCTTTCATCGAGGCTCACCGTTACCGCCATAAAGTCATGCTCCGGGCGAATGTCCACTACCCTTCCGGCGAGATAACCGCGCACATGTACAGGGTCTCCTTCCAGCAAACCGCCTACCTGATCAAACTGAATTTGATAAAGAGTTTCACGGGGAGCAAAAAAATGTATTCTTTTGACCCATGCGATCATTACGTACAGCAGGGCAATTCCTGCCAGAACGGTAAGTCCCACCCTGATTTCATTTTTCATTTTTCCGGTGTTGTAATTTCGGTTTCAGTTTCGACAAAAGATATTCCCCAATTTTCCAGTTCCTGCAAAACCGGAGAATATATTTCCGAAGAAAGTGGTAACATCACTCCCCTTGCTTTTATTTTTTCCTGAAGAATAAGTTTTACACCGATTGCTGCGGGCAACCCCACGGTGCGGGAAATAGCCGTATGCCGAGGGTCAAGCCCTTTGGTCACGAGCGAGGAACTCCGGGCAAATATTTTCCCGTCCTGCTTATATTCAAAATAATCCACCATCACCAGCATATCGGTGTCATTTTGGCGGAAAGATAATTTGTTCAGAAGAAGGTCGAGGAGAATTTCAGCGGGGGTTCCATTTTTGCGAGCGATTTTTTCTTCCGAAAATAATCCGGCCCATTTCAAACGGTTCATCACTTCACTGTCCAGCGTAGTGTTAAGGTAATCGGCCAATGCCTGTTCCAAGCCTTTCTCTTCCGCCTCCGAGATATATGCCGATACCCATTGCCGGTAGGTAAGATTCTCCGAGTCGGGCAGCGAATAACCCGGATCGGTGAGGCCCACTTTTACCAAAGCAGCCCAAACTTCACAAAAACCCGGATACCGCAGCGTAGCCCGAAACATTGTGGGCAGATCAGAAAGCCCATATTTTTCCCGATAAGCCAGCGAGTCTCGGTTGGCATAAGCCTCAAAAGTACCCATACCGGGAACCTTTATTTTTTCGGTGGAGGTAAATAACCGCTGATACGGGATGTAACGGAGTTTTCCTTTATCAATAAAACGAGCGGTATTTTGTCCGGCGACGATTACATTCATCGGACTCCAGGTAAATTTATAACCCCAGGGATTGTCATTGGATTCGGGAGCTACAAGTGCCCCGCAATAGGATTTAAAAGCCACAATCTCACCGCCTTTTGCCCGGATCGCATCAATATTCTGCATGGCACTCATGTGGTCTATGCCCGGGTCGGCGCCCATTTCATTGAGAAAAATCAGCCCTTTTTGTTTTACGGCTTCATCCATTGCTGCGATTTCCGCAGAGAGGTAGGAAGCCGTCACCAAGTGCGATCCATGCTCCAGGCAATCGCGTGCAATCAACACGTGCATCTGCGGAGGGAGAAACGAAACCACGAGGCTCGAAGAGGAAATATAAAAACGACGGGAAACAGGGTTTGTCGCATCAAAAAATATCGCTTTCCCCCGCGGGTGATTTCCGGTTTTTTCGCGAGCAAGTGCCTCGGAGTAATCCCCTACGGTGATTTCCCAATCATTTTCTTCAGCATGATTCAGCAGGTACTCAATCAGATCCGTAGCTGACCGCCCTGCACCAATGATAAAAATCTTCTTCATAATTTCACCCGTTCCAGGTTATTTCCGGTGATTGGGTAGAGGACGAAAAAAAACGGCTTAATACAAACAACCAATCGGAGAGGCGGTTGAGATAACTTATTATCAGCGGGTTTACCGGTGAATGTGCATGAAGCTCTACCACTCTGCGTTCGGCTCTGCGACAAACTGTACGGGCCACATGAGCCATTGAATTAGAAGAATGGCCGCCTGGCAGTACAAAATTTTTCAGCGGAGGAAGCATTTCCTCCATTTTGTCCATGGATTTTTCGAGAAGAATAACATCTGCCTCCGCGATTTCCGGGAGTTTAAACACCGATTTTTCCGGATCATTGGCGAGGATCGAACCAATGGTAAAAAGGTTATTTTGAATAGCGCGGATTTGGGAGACAAATTCAAGGGCAGGTGCCTGATCACTCAGCATTCCCATCCAGGCGTTTAGTTCGTCGAGCGTTCCGTACGCTTCTATGCGGAGATGAGCCTTAGAAACCCGTGTTCCGCCCAGAAGCGAAGTTTCTCCGTTGTCGCCTTTTTTCGTATATATTTTCATAAACCTGGGGTCGTTATTCCTGATTTTTTCGGTCATATACCGTATCGAGCACCGCAGGATAAGCCAGTGAATCGGCCAGGTACTCGGGCTGGGTATTGACAAAGTTGAGGGTAATTCCTCGTTTATTTTCCGCCAGCAGAAGACGCACCTCCATTTCCGGGGTATAACGTGTACCTGCTTCCCAGGAATAATCACCGTAAGTACCGCTGTAAATCCCGTAATGCTGGTTGAGATACTCCTGAATTTCGCTGTACAATTGGGCAGTGCGCACTTCATCGTCGAGGGAAATATTGGCTACTATGGAAGCAACCCGTTCCAGCGAACGCTCATTCCGGATATTATCCGAATAATAATCCACCAGAATCGTCGCAGACGAATCAATACGAAGGTTATAACTCATGCCCAGTTTATCATCGTGTTCAGGCAGATTAGGTAATTCATTTTCCCGGACATGGCTCATAATATCCCCGATATTGGATTTACGGAATGTACTGGAATCATCCGCAAATATCTGCTGAAACAGCTCGGAATGAGAGGAAATTTTGTCTTTACAACCTGAGATCAACAGGCCGAAGACCATTCCGAAAGCAAGGAGATATACGATTTTTTTTCTCCGAATCATCGGGCATTAAATGTTTGAGCAAATAACACAAAATAATCCAGTGAAGCAGGATTTTTCATCGCATCTTTACTCACGGCTTTAAGTATGGGCGTGCCCATGAGTATTTTTTTTACCGGGGTCTCCATTTTTTTACCGCTAATGGTATAGGGAATTTCTCCGGTCTGAAAAATAGCATCGGGTACATGCCGGGGGCTAAACTGATCCCTGAGGGCAAAGTTTATTCGTTTTTTTAACTCGTCGTCGAGTTTTTCTCCTTCCCGGAGTACTACAAAAAGCGGCATAAAAAACTCCCCGCCTTCCTTTTCAATACAAATCACCATGCTATCCAATACCTCCGGAATACTCTCCACTGCGCGGTAAACCTCACTTGTTCCGATCCTTACTCCGCCCCGGTTAAGGGTTGCATCGGATCGCCCATAAATAATCACCGAACCCCTTTCTGTGATTTTTATCCAATCCCCGTGGCGCCACAAACCCGGATATACATCGAAGTAACTGTTGAAATATCGCTCATTTCCCGGATCGTCCCAGAAAAAAACCGGCATTGAAGGCATGGGGTGTAAGATGACCATTTCGCCTAACTCATCCGCAACGGATTGTCCCGTTTCATTAAATGCTTCCACTTTTGCCCCCAGCATCCGGCATTGAATTTCGCCTGCATAAACCGGTAAAAGCGGACTTCCGCCTACAAAACCGCTGCATACGTCCGTACCTCCGCTGAGGGAAATCAGCCAGAGATCGGGTTTTATTGCCGCATATATCCACCGGAAGGCCTCCGGGGGAAGCGGAGAACCCGTCGAACCCACCGACTGCAAATAACGAGTTATCTCTGAATGGCGGAGTTCCAAACCTGCTTTCATACAGGCGATATAAAAAGCCGCACCCGCACCAAAATGGTTCACTTTTGCCTCTCCGGCAAAATTCCAGAGTACATTCAGATCGGGAAAACCTGCTGCGCCGTCGTAAATAACCGCCGTTCCCCCCGTAAGCATCGCGGCAACCGTGTAGTTCCACATCATCCAACCGGTAGTAGAGTACCAGAAAAACCGGTCGCCGGGTTTTACGTTTTGATGAAAACCCAAGGCTTTGACGTGTTCGATCAGGCAACCTCCGGCACTTTGGGTGATTGCCTTCGGCTTGCCAGTTGTACCAGAGGAGTACAAAATCCACAGCGGATCATTAAAGGGGATTCGGGTAAAAACCAGCGGAGGCGGATTTTCGGACTGTGTTTCTGACCAGAAAACCACTTTGGGGTTTTCTACCCGCGAAGCGGGATTCATCAGAGGCAGAAAAATAATTTTTTCCAGCGAAGGCAACGCCTGAGTCAGTTCGTGTAAAGCTTCCGTTTTGGGGTAAGATTTGCCGTTGTAGGAATAACCATCCCCCGCAAAAAGAATTTTGGGTTCAATCTGAAAGAAACGGTCAATCACACTGGCCGTGCCAAAATCCGGCGAACAGGCCGACCAAACCGCGCCAATGGAATTGGCGGCGAGGAAAGCAATAATAGCTTCCGGGACATTAGGCAGAAAAGCCGCTATACGATCCCCCGGTACAACGCCCGATTTTCGGAGATAATCGGCCAGGGCAGCAACACGGGAGTATAGTTCGTCCCGGGAAATTTCAATCAGCGAAGAATTTTCAGATTTAAAGACGATGGCCGGAGAAGGTTCCGAATGAAAACGAAAAACGTGCTCGGCATAAGAGACATTGATTCCCTCAAACCATCTTGTACCAATCATTCCCGAATCCGGAATATGCGCAACTTCGTTGTAGTGCCCATCATAAACGATTTCAAAAAACCGGAGTACCGATTCCCAGAATTCGGCGGGACGGGAGACCGACCATTGGTAAAGTTCATTATATGATTGAAAATGAAGGTTTTTTTCCTCTTTCAACCCATTCATATACCGATACATACAGGAGTCCCGCGAGAAATTTTCCGAGGGAGACCAAAGGGGAGCGGCAGGGAAAAAATCATTCATTTATCAGAAAATTTGTAAAAATCAAAAGTCTGAGTGATTTTGCAGACAGACCCGTTTCAAAGTTAAAAAAATCTGAGGCTGGCTCAAACAAAACCAAAGAATATGACCGATCATGGCGTAATTATTGCCGCAAATTCTGAAACATGGTAAGAATCTCGGAAATGATGGTTAATTTTAAAGGAGATTGGACTAGAAATTGGAAGAATTGAATATCAAATTGTTGAAAAACCGGAATTGTCAATGAGTCTATTCACGGAAAAGTCTTTTCAGGGAAAAAGTACGCTGGACCCTGCCCTCGCCCGGCAAAGAGAAAAAGTAAATCTGCTGCTGAAAGAGATGGAAAAAGTAGTGGTTGGCCAGCAGAAAATGGTCAACCGATTGTTGATCGGTCTTTTTACCAACGGCCATATTCTATTGGAAGGGGTTCCGGGTTTAGCCAAGACCCTGACCATCAGCACCCTTGCCAAGGCGCTGAAGCTGGATTTTATGCGGATTCAGTTTACTCCCGATCTTTTGCCTGCCGACCTGATTGGCACATTGATTTACAACCAGAGCAGCGGGAAGTTTGAAGTAAAAAAAGGGCCAATTTTCGCCAATATCATCCTCGCCGATGAGGTAAATCGTTCTCCGGCAAAAGTTCAGAGTGCTTTGCTCGAAGCCATGCAGGAACATCAGGTGTCCATTAGTGATCATACCTATCCGTTGGACCAGCCTTTTCTAGTCATGGCTACCCAAAACCCCATAGATCAGGAAGGTACCTATCCTCTTCCCGAGGCGCAGGTGGATCGGTTTATGATGAAAGTCTTTGTCTCCTACCCTACCAAAGAGGAAGAAAAAGCCATTATGCAGCGCATGGCTAAAACGAGTCGGAATTACTCCATTGAAGAAGTATTTACCCGCGAAGATATATTTGAAATCCGCCAGATCATTGACGACATCCAACTTTCCGGAAAATTGGAAGATTATATTGTGGACATCATCATGGCCACCCGTTATCCCCAACAGTACGGCATCCCGCGGTTGCAGGAGTACATTGAATTTGGCGCATCGCCCCGCGCAAGCCTTGCGTTAAACCTGGGCGCTCGCGCCCATGCCTTTTTACAGGGACGAGCCTATGTACTCCCGGAAGACATCAAAGCCATTGCTCACGATGTACTGAATCACCGGATCATCCTCAACTACGAAGCTGAGGCCGAAGAAGTCTCCACCGGAGACTGTATAGACCTGATTTTGAGGAATGTCGAAATTTGACCCGGATTTTTTTCGCTAAAATTTTATAATTGCGGATTCATCTGCTATATTTGTGTCCTCATTTGAGATGCACACATAGCTCAATGGATTAGAGCACCTGACTACGGATCAGGAGGTTGAAGGTTCGAGTCCTTCTGTGTGTACAAAAAACGATAAGGCCAGATAATTATCTGGCCTTATCGTTTTTTGTCATCGCCCGACCGGATAAAAACCCGATCGCAATCTTAGCCTACTCACCCTGATAGATGATCTTGCGGGCGGTGGTCATTTTGGCGGTGCGCATCAGGCACAGATAGACGCCGGGAGCGACTTTCTGACCTGACTCGTCGGTGGCATTCCAGCGCAGGGTGTGTGTACCAGCAGCATAAGCAGAGGCTGCCAGATCGCTGACTTTTTTACCGTTCAGGTCAAAGAGGGTGATTTCTACCTGCGAATTTTCGCTCAGGTTAAAACTAATGTCGGTAAAACCACGGAAAGGGTTAGGTGCATTGGGCAACAACGTTGCCGAGGCGGTAAAGTTTTCGGTAAGGCCCGCCTCACGGTTTGTATTGGGTATATCGGTGATCTCATATACGGTCGTGCTTCCGCTGACTTCGTTGGTTACGACCAGCAGAGGGTTCTGAGTCGGAGACTGCCAGTCTTTGATAAAAATCATCCCTTCGGGGCCGAGGTCACCTGCCGTTCCGGCTTCTGCGTCCCCCGCGAAGTCGCGGTTGTTTACGTATTGGACAAATACTGGCGTGTTAGGGTTGGTGATGTCATACACCATAACTCCGCCGATTCTCTCCAGACCCACAAACAGATAAGTACGGCCTTTTACTTTGCCAATCACAAGTCCTTCCGGCTCAGGGCCTTTGTCGTCGCTACGGCTGTCAAAAGAACCGTTATCGTCGTTGTTGGAGTTAAAATCGGCCGGATAAAGGGCTGCGGTAATTTGCTCAAAATCATCTCCGCTGTCATAAACAAACTGTCCGTCTGTACGCCAGATCGTAAAGGAGCGTGCTCCGAAAGAGTACAATTCGTCAAAATCATTGTCTCCATCAGTGTTACCCATCGTTTTGGTGATGTTCAGACGACCCAGATTAGTGTTTGATTTTAAAGTTGCAGCATTGGGAAATGCAGTGGGATCGAGAACTACGCTACTCGAACTCACTCTAACAGCCTCAACCAGGCCGCCGGCACCCGTATATTCGCGGGCGTCCCCTTCGTTGGCGGTGATGAGGTAAGATTTATTAGCCCAAAACAAAAAGTCAACCGCATCGGGCATATAAACCCCTTTTACCGGCCAGTTGGTGATGTTGATCAGGGCGTCGCTGTTACTTACGTCCATGCCATTGCCGGGGAGGCTATGATCTTTAAAACCCAGGCCGCGGATAGCAGTAACCGTTGCGTTTTTGATGTTGATTTCAGCGATGGCATTGTTTTCCTGCAAGGTAACCCATGCAACCTGAGAATTGTCGGCAACGGCAATGTATTCGGGTTCAAGATCCTGAGCGACAGTTGCCCCGGGGCCAAAAATACGGATGCTAGGGTCAAGCACTGTACCATTAAAAGCGGTGAAATCCGCAGTCATCACATCAGACTGACTTAGATTTTTGGCTTTTTTCATTTTAATGATGCTTACACTTCCCTCCGGATCCACCGAATAGTCATTGCTGGGTTCTCCTTCATTTGCAACTAACAAATACTCACCATCAGGAGTAAAGGTCAGCATATCGGGCAATGCGCCTACGGTAAGCTGGTTGAGGTATTGTCCGTTGCGGTCAAAAAAGACCACTCTTCCGGGAGCCTGTTTAATCGTATCTTCCACGGCAACGGCAATCGTACCGTACCAGGTAGCTACGCTGTTTACTCCGCCGCCGTAAGGTGACAGGTCAATCGTAAAATCCAGAACAGGTGCAGAAGGGGTGGAAATATTCACCACATCCACCGTATTAGCCTGGGCATTGGTAACGTAGAGGCGTTTGGTTTTGACATCAAAGGCGGCGATTTCGGCAGCACCTTCGTCAAAAGCACCCGTAGCGTATGTACCAATAGGGGCTAGAGAAATACTCGGCTGGGCAAAAACACTCGCAGCCAGGAAAAAGAAACTTAGTAAAGAAAGGCAGAGGCGAAAAATGGGGTTTAAATTACTCATATATATTACCGGTTTTTAATAACAAATCCCTTCGGTATGTGATCACATACCGTTTTGATTAAAAGTTTGCAATGGGTTTGATATACAGAAGGGTTTGCCAGGGTTCTTGTTTACAAACTAAACCAAATCCCTTTTTCCGTTCAATCACAACCGGAAGGTTTAATATTAATATAACAATTTGTTAAAAATGAGCGATTTTACTAATATAAAATTAACATTTACTTAACCCATCGCTCGTACATCCGGGTAACGGATTTAACGAAGTCGTAAAAATCAATCGGTTTTTGAAAAAACTCTGTTGCGCCCCGGTTTTTCGCCTCGCGGCTGTCTTTGTATCTTTCGGAGGAGGTAAAAATGACAATCGGAAGGTCTTTAAAACGCTCGTCCATGCGAAGCATTGTCAAGACTTCAAAACCGTCAAGTAGCGGGAGGTTTAAATCCAAAATCAACAGACTGGGATAGTGAAGCGGATCCCGGTGAGAATACGCGCCTCGTGCATTGAGAAAATCCAATACTTCCAATCCGGTATTCACAATTTTGAGGGGAGCTTGAAGGTGAGCTTCCCGCAAGGCAATCTGGAACAGATTGACTTCTGCAAAGTTATCTTCTGCAAGCAATACATATAACTCCTTTTGCAGTGACATAACCCGTTTATATTGGTGAAAACACCTTCGCCAGAATGTTATTTATACAAAAGTACTAATCCTTCCGATTGTTTTATTAAAAAATTTACGGGTTACTTAGGCAAACGATGTATCTACATTTTCGATCCTCACCACAACGGATTTTGACGCCGGTGTAAACGAACCTTCGGCTTTCAGACTCAACGGAACCAAAACATTCGCCTCGGGAAAATAAGTGGCAATACAGGTCCGTGGTATATCGTAGGGCACAATCCGAAAGTTGCGGGCAAATCGTTTTTCGCCGTCATACTCACTCACGAGATTTACAAGTTCTTCCGCCTCAAAACCTGCCTTTTCCATATCTGCCGGGTTCATCAACACGACCCTCCTTTCATTGTATATGCCCCGATACCGATCATCCAACCCGTAAATAGTGGTATTGTACTGGTCATGGCTGCGAAGGGTCATCATCAGGTAGGCTCCGGGCGGCAGGTGGTTGTCCGGCAGGTGTGTTACCGAAAAATGTGCTTTGCCGTCGGGAGTATTAAATTTCCGCTCCCTCGCTCCGTTGGGTAAATAAAAACCACCCGGCTTGCGAACCCGGAGGTTGTAATCCTCAAATCCGGGGATACAATCCTCAATCAACTGGCGGATGCGGTCATAATCCGCGACAAAATCATCCCAGTTTATGGGGTCACTTTCGCCCAAAGTCGCCTTTGCAAGCCCGGCTACAATCGCCGGTTCGCTCAAAAGATGGGGCGAAGCGGGGGAAAGTTCCCCCGTTGACGAATGGACAATTCCCATCGAATTTTCTACGGACACAAACTGCTGCCCACTCGCCTGCATATCGGTTTCGGTACGCCCGAGACAGGGCAAAATCAGTGCTTTTTTACCCGGAGTAAGATGGCTGCGGTTGAGTTTGGTGGAAACATGCACCGTGAGCCGGCAGTTGCGTAGGGCCTGTTCCGTAAATTTTGTGTCAGGAGTGGCTGAAAGAAAATTTCCCCCCAGGGCAAAAAACACATTGGCACGCCCTTCCGCCATCGCCTGAATGGCCTCTACGGTATTTAGCCCGTGTTGTCGGGGTGGAGCAAAACCGAAGCGCCTTTCAAGTCGGTCGAGGAAACTTTGGGGCGGACGTTCCCAGATACCCATCGTGCGGTCCCCCTGCACGTTGCTATGCCCCCGCACCGGACAGGTTCCGGCTCCCGGGCGACCTATCGCCCCTTTCAGCAGCAGGATATTGACCATTTCACGTACATTGTCCACACCGTTTTTGTGTTGAGTGAGGCCCATGGCCCAGCAGATGACAATTTTGTCATGCCGGATCAGGAGTTCCGCCGCAGCGCGAATATCCGCTTCTGACACGCCGCAGGTTTCACACAAATCCGCCAGGCGGTAACCGCGCAGGTTTTCTGCAAAATCTTCAAAACCCGCAGTATAAGTTTGGATAAAGGAATGATCCAGCACCTTGCCCGGCTGCCGGTCTTCGGCCTCAAACATCACCAACATCAGCGCTTTGGCCAGTGCCACATCGCCATTGATTTTGACCGGAAGAAAAATATCCGTCAGGGAAGTTCCACCACCTACCATATCGGACAAATGTTGGGGGTGTTTGAAGCGAATAAGCCCCGCCTCCGGCAGCGGATTGACGGTGATGATTTTACCGCCGTTTTGTTTACACTTCTGAAGAGACGTAAGCATTCGGGGGTGATTTGTCCCGGGGTTTTGTCCGATGACAATCACTACTTCCGCTTTGTGAATGTCCTCCATTGTCACCGACCCTTTGCCAATGCCCACCGTCTGAGAGAGACCATAACCACTCGACTCGTGGCACATATTGGAACAATCCGGCAGGTTATTCGTCCCAAAAGCCCGCACAAACAACTGGTACAAAAAAGCCGCCTCGTTGCTCGTTCGCCCCGAAGTATAAAACACCGCCTCATCCGGCGAGTGCAGGGATTTTAATTCATCGCCAATGAGCGCAAAAGCGGCCTCCCAGGAAATCGGTTCATAATGACTTGCGCCCTCCGGTAATACCATCGGATGAGTGATCCGCCCCTGTTTTCCGATCCAGAAATCCGTAGCCGAGGCCATTTCCTCCACCGAATGAGTCGCAAAAAACTCCGGGTCAATTCTTTTGAGTGTAGCCTCCTCCGCTACGGCTTTGACCCCGTTTTCACAGTATTCGGCCAACACCGAACGGCGGTCGTCCGGATCAGGCCAGGCGCAACCCGGACAGTCAAAACCCGTCATCTGGTTCATCTTCATCAGCGTAGAAAAACCCCTGACATAACCCATTTCCTCCTTTATGTGGCGGAAAGAACTGATTATTGAAGGAATTCCCCCGGCATATTCGGAAGGAGGAACAATTTTAAGGTTTAACAATCCGGGCAAATGTTTTTTCATTTCCATACAAAGCCGACGATTATATGTACTGATTATACCTTCCCTCCCGCAAAAACCCGATCAGCGTGAGTCCATATTGTTGAGCGAGCGATTGAGCCAGGCTGCTCGGTGCACCCAGCGCAACCAGTGCTCCCGCACCGGCCATCACCGCTTTTTGTACCAATTCGAAGCCCAACCTACCCGAAAGCAAAATGATATGATGGGCCAATGGGATCATTTCCCGCTTTGCGGCAGCGCCAATGAGTTTGTCCAACGCATTATGTCTGCCAATATCCTCTCTGACCAAAATCAATTCTCCCGAAGAAGAAAACAATGCCGCAGCATGGAGGCCACCCGTAGCCGCGAAAACCGCCTGATGTTTTTTCAGCGAATCTTCCAGAGAAAAAACGATTTCCGGTTTGGGCTGAAAGCGATTGGATTGTACCGGAAAGGGGCAGGCCGCCTGCACCGCTTCCAGCGAAGTTTTTCCACAAACCCCACAACTGGAAGTCATGTAAAAATTGCGTTGAAAGGCCCCTTCGTACCATTCAAAATCCGGAGAAAGTTCGACACGGACAACATTGCCCCGAGCCTCCGGAGACTTCACCTTTTCACAATGAAAAATCCGCAGCACATCCCCTGCACGCCGGACAATGCCCTCCGAGAGCAAAAACCCCAGCACTAATTCTTCGTCATGACCCGGTGTGCGCATGGTCACCGCAAGATTACGTTCCACGCGATTGTCCAGCGGCCCGAAACCCAGGCGGATTTCCAGCGGTTCTTCCACAGCCAGCAAATCATCGCGAGATTCGACCCGATCTTGGTACACCCGCAAGACCGATACCGGTATTACTTTTTGTTGATACATCCTTAGCCGGAAATTACAAGAATATTCGTAATTTTCGGCATGAAAATCACCCTCATCGCCTACGGAATTGCCAAAGAAATTATCGGAAGTCGGGAGATTAGCTACGAAATATCCGAACCTGCGAGTGTAAAAACCCTACTGGAAAAACTGGAAAAAGACTATCCACGATTACACGGGCTAAGCAGCCTACGAGTGGCGATCAACAGCGAGTATGCCCTTGGGAACCAGGCGATTTTGGCGATGGACGAAGTAGTATTAATACCGCCCGTAAGCGGCGGTTAATGAGTAATGGTTAATGAGTAATGGTTAATGAGTAATTTATTATTATATACCGCTTGGGCCGTCAGTTCCCCTTGTAAGGGGGACGACAGACGGAAGGGGGTTCACAATAGTTAATGATGGAGAATATAGATATTCGGTTGCAGGGAGAGGCGATATTGCCGGGGGAAGCGATCACTTATGTGAGTGGGGAAAGTTGTGGGGGAATAAATGTCTTTATCGGTACGGTGAGAAACCAGACTAAGGGAAAAGCCGTGGTGCGGTTGGAGTTTGAGGCGTATGAAAAAATGGCGGTACGGGAGATGGAGAAAATCGCCCGGCAGGTTTTGGAAAAATGGCCGGTAGAAAAAATCGCCCTTCACCATCGGGTGGGGACGTTATACCCCGGAGACATCGCAGTAGTGATAGCCGTGGCGGCCCCGCACCGGGGAGCCAGTTTTGCCGCCTGCCAGTACGCAATAGACACCCTCAAAGAGACCGTTCCGATCTGGAAAAAAGAAATCTTCGAAGACGGAGAGGTATGGGTTGCGGCGCATCCGTAGGGTAGCGCGGGGTCAATGGGCGCGGGGTTAATGAGCGCGGGGTTAAAACCGCCGCGCTATTCATCGGCCATTTGTTCCGGCGAAGCCCGACTCCGGAGGAGTCAAATGTTTGTAGCCAAACGACCCGCCCACCCCTTTTTTTCCCTTCACGTGGCGCGTCGTTGCACGCCCCCATTAACCCTTGACAATTGATCATTAACTAACTATAGAGGGGTTGTTTTTCGCTTTTACACAATCTCCACCAACTGCAATCCGGAAACATATTGAAAATGTTTGTCAAAAGTGACAAGCGGCAATTGATTGGCGCGGGCGGTTGCCGCAATCCACACATCATTTTCCGGAATCGGATGCCCATCCTTTTTAAGTTGAATTCTTATCTGAGAATAAACATCTGCCACTTCGGCATCTAGCGTTAATAAGTGGCAGTCAGCAATAAATTGTTGGTACAGCGCGATATTTTCGCTGGCCCGTGCAGAATTTCTGGCGCCAAATAGTAATTCACCTACTACTGGGACAGGCAGATACCAATGAATCGTATTTGCCAAAATAGCCTCAAGACGGGTATCTCCGCTAAAATACCCAATGACAACATTTGTATCCAGAATCACTTTTTCCATTTTACCATTCTCCCTCAATTTTTCCAAACTCCTCATCAATCGCTTTCCGAATTTCGGCTGCTTCGGTGGATGAGATCACCCCAAAATAACGCGACATCCGGTTTTGAGGGGAATTTTGCACCCTTGACCCCTGCATCTTTAATACTTTCCAGACCTCATAAAGCGGTTGAAGCAATACATGCGGCGCATCCTGAATGTCTTTTAATAATATTTCCCGGATACTCATTTGCAATTCTGTTTTTGATTTATACGGGAATTTACACTTTTCTGCGGGTTTTTCCATAACGGGGGAATAAATTCCCGTCGCGAGTGATACCCCGGTTGTAAACCGCCCCCCGAGCGCGGGGTCAATGGGCGCGGGGTTAATGAGCGCGGGGTTAATGGGCGCGGGGTTAAAACCACCGCGCTATTCATATTCACGGGTTTTGCCCCCCGAGCGCGGGGTTAAAACCACCGCGCTATTCATATTCGTGGGTTTTGCCCCCCGAGCGCGGGGTTAAAACCACCTCGCTATTCATCGGCCATTTGTTCCGGCGAAGCCCGACTCCGGAGGAGTCTTATGTTTGTAGCCAAACGACCCGCCCACCCCTTTTTTTCCTTTCACGTGGCGCGTCGTTGCACGCCCCCGAGCGCGGGGTTAAAACCACCGCGCTATTCATATTCGCAGGTTTTGCCCCCCGAGCGCGGGGTTAAAACCACCGCGCTATTCATATTCGTGGGTTTTGCCGCCGAGCGCGGGGTTAAAACCACCGCGCTATTCATATTCGTGGGTTTTGCCGCCGAGCGCGGGGTTAAAACCACCGCGCTATTCATCGGTCATTTGTTCAGGCGAAGCCCGACTCCGGAGGAGTCTTATGTTTGTAGCCAAACGACCCGCCCACCCCTTTTTTTCCCTTCACGTGGCGCGTCGTTGCACGCCCCATACCGTCACCTCCCACACGACGTAAGGGCAGACCTCTGTGTCTGCCCGTCCCAGCGCGTCGTTGCACGCCCCATACCGTCACCTCCCACGCGACGTAAGGGCAGACCTCTGTGTCTGCCCTTCGTCGCAGTCCTATCTGTTAGTGAATAGCTCTCCTACCAAATACCTACAAATTTTCAGACAATGAAATTAAGTCGCAGTCCTATCTGTTAGTGAATAGCTCTCCTACGAGCAAGCAATTGCAAAAGCTGAAACTTCTGGCGTCGCAGTCCTATCTGTTAGTGAATAGCTCTCCTACAAAGAAAAGATGGGGAGCTGGATTCATTACACCAGTCGCAGTCCTATCTGTTAGTGAATAGCTCTCCTACACAATTCGATCAAGGTGGAGAACGGGGGTTTCTACGTCGCAGTCCTATCTGTTAGTGAATAGCTCTCCTACACGGTTTCAACTTCACCGACGTGAAACTTGGTGTGTCGCAGTCCTATCTGTTAGTGAATAGCTCTCCTACCAGGTATTGTCTTTGAACACTGTGTCGGCGGTATTGTCGCAGTCCTATCTGTTAGTGAATAGCTCTCCTACAGATCAGTGAGGTTAATCAGATCATCCCGAACTGTCGCAGTCCTATCTGTTAGTGAATAGCTCTCCTACTTTCGTGCTCGGCCTTACCGGCCTGAGTGCCCAGGGTCGCAGTCCTATCTGTTAGTGAATAGCTCTCCTACACCCAGCTCGGCGTAAGCCTGAGCATTCCTGAGTCGCAGTCCTATCTGTTAGTGAATAGCTCTCCTACCTACCTGTGGGAACCATTTTGGTTGACCACCACGGGTCGCAGTCCTATCTGTTAGTGAATAGCTCTCCTACACCTTAACAATGAGTTTATCGCCAATTCCTTGTCGTCGCAGTCCTATCTGTTAGTGAATAGCTCTCCTACGCAAACTGCAAAGTCTCTCGAAGAGGCAAACAAGTCGCAGTCCTATCTGTTAGTGAATAGCTCTCCTACCAATTCTTTGAAATTGATGTGAAAAGTGGTAAAAGTCGCAGTCCTATCTGTTAGTGAATAGCTCTCCTACAAAAAATGAGATTGATTCTCTGCGGCTGTGGGGACTGTCGCAGTCCTATCTGTTAGTGAATAGCTCTACTACCCTATGCGGCAGCAAACCTGGCCCAGAAAAAGGTCGCAGTCCTATCTGTTAGTGAATAGCTCTCCTACTTGCTGCAAATGCTTTGGCATGCGCAGCAGAAAGAGTCGCAGTCCTATCTGTTAGTGAATAGCTCTCCTACACCCCGTGGGTAGTTAAATTCAAGATCAGTGTTTTTTGTCGCAGTCCTATCTGTTAGTGAATAGCTCTCCTACCCGTTATGGTACCATTCAATAAAGAACTAAGTCTAAGTCGCAGTCCTATCTGTTAGTGAATAGCTCTCCTACTATTCTGGTGTCAAACACCTGGGAGAGTGACAAGGGTCGCAGTCCTATCTGTTAGTGAATAGCTCTCCTACAAATTATCCAAAAAGGCGGAGTACTGGATAAAGGTGTCGCAGTCCTATCTGTTAGTGAATAGCTCTCCTACTAGCGTGTTCGGGCAAAAAAAAGGTGACAAGGTCGCAGTCCTATCTGTTAGTGAATAGCTCTCCTACCATTGGATTGAGCGCCACCATGGCGTTCGCCCAAGGTCGCAGTCCTATCTAAATGTGAATAGCTCTCCTACAGCAAATCAAACAGCTCAGGCATGAAGTTAAAGAGTCGCAGTCCTATCTAAATGTGAATAGCTCTCCTACCACGGATAGAGCAAGTAAAGGAGATGCGGAAAGTCGCAGTCCTATCTAAA
>JANRJC010000021.1:0-76732 GCA_033764335.1 Bacteroidia bacterium
CGAGGAAAATACGCCTCCCCAGAAAGAGCCGGAACCCGCGCCCAACTGACGGAAGGAAACGCTACTACTCGCTTTCAAAGCAGGTACCCATAATCCCTAACTTTTATTTATCCGACTGTCCAATTTTAGGTTGCAAGTCCATAAGTATGACTTTCCTGAATAATCGTTGCCGTCCCGTTCACCATCTGAAACATGACTCTCGTACTCCCCAGATGATCCCGGATCGCATACTCATAGTCATACCCACCGTTGCCATCCGGCACGGCGCGGCCTTCTTCGTGGTATAACGCTTCGAGCGTGCTGCCATTGTATTCGATCGGGCCGAAATAATATTTCTCCGTGGTAGTCCCGCCGTCCACCGCCGTTTTTTTCCACTTACGCCCAGAGGCGTCGTAGGTGAATTCGAGGTACTTGGTGGCGCTGTAGGTGATTTTGGCGGGGAGGTTGAGGTGGTTGTAGGTAATACCGGTGATGCCGCGGTAGCCGTCGGAGGTGAGGTTGCCGTTGTTGTCATATTCATAGCCATCCGCGCCGGAGGAGATTTTTTTGAAGCCCCGGGTGAGGTCGGAGATTTCGCTGATGGCGGTCAGTTGGTTGGCGTAATCGCCGTCATAACTGTAGGTGAGTTTGTCAATGTCGCCGTAGGTCGAGCCGCTGATCCAGCCGTAGCGCGTGAGGTTGGTGATGTTGCCGTTATCATCGTAGCTAATCGGATTCACACTGTAGCGGTTGAGCGCGCTACTTTGCCAGGCGTTGCTGCTGTTGTATTCGCCGTAAAGGGCTTGGGTCAGCCGGTTCTGGCTGTCGTAGGTGAAGCTATAATGGGTTTCCAGATAAGAATTTTGAGTGGATAAAAAACGCAGAACTGTTCTTTCCATTTTCGTACTATGGCGCAGTTACAGGATCTCTACTGGTCGGACTGAACGTTAATCACTATTTTAGTTTTTTTATTCTTTTTTCTGATATGTCTGGTGTACCTTCAAAATTTTTACAGTCCAAGAGATAATACAAATCTATGAACTCTTTATCTGTATTGATTAATTCGACCTTAAATGATGATACAAGGTAATCTAACTTAGG
This sequence comes from Bacteroidia bacterium, assembly GCA_033764335.1. Classification (GTDB taxonomy): domain Bacteria; phylum Bacteroidota; class Bacteroidia; order J057; family J057; genus JAGQVA01. The sequence goes on from JANRJC010000021.1 coordinate 1,081, forward strand.
GTTGTACTTCATCTTTAACCAAGTTCCTTCAATATAATAAATTTCATAAACCTGATACCTATAGCCTTTTATTTTATACAAATTGTCGCTGGTAAAAGGGGGTAGTTTACAACTAAAATCGTAATTTTCATATCCTAAAATATTATTAAAAATAGTAATAGGCTTTTGAATAGGACAGAAGGTGTAAAATTTTGAAATTTTTGAACTATTAATACTATCTAGTATTGTTGAGATAGATAATTCATTTTCAATAGGCAAATAAATGTATCTTTCATTTAGATCAATAGACAATTCAAATTTTTTCTTATTTCTCAACTTTCTTTTTGCCGATTTTCTGTATTTAAGAACATCCTGCTTTGCTATCTCTTTTAAAATATATCCCTTAGCAAAAACAGTATCCGTTTCTACAGTTTTTATTTGGCCATACAGAAAAACGTACGACAGGGAAAATATCATTATACCGATAATGTATTTCATAATTACGGTTTTTTTAATATTCGCCCAACGGTTACTCCCCCTTCTTTGGCAACCCTATTATTTTCTCTATCTTTTAGATAGTTCGAGTTTACACTACCATAAGGCATACCAATCCTACCTGTTATTGCTCTTATGCCATTCGTGTTCACAGATGGTACATTATAGTTATACCTACCCGTTCCACAGTCTCCTGCTGCACAATTTTCTTTTCTAATCTCTGTAGCACTGACAGACCCCATAATATTGCCGGGGTCTCCATGATTGCCTGCAAGATTATGTCCAATCTCATGAACCAATGATCCTTGCCTTAATTGCGTTGCCGTTGCCGCGCCCGGATTTGAAACCAAAGCCTCCTGAACACTGTTTTCATCCAAGGTGATATCAACATTGTTAGCATTTCCAAAAGTACGTCCATTGGCATTATCAGGAACATCACCGACTGTTACCGTATTTCCAAAATGCTGTCTGCTTCCATCAGCCATTTCAACGTAATCACCCCGGGCAGCAGATGTTGCTGCATCTGCATCCACGGTCTCGACAGCATTTAAATTAAAAGATGTATAAACGGTTCCGGTTTCAGTTTTAATCTCAAAAGCCTGACCACCATTATTAAACTCAGCTAATGCTGAATTTAAAGCATTCGTTTGGTCTTCGTTTAAGTTGTAATAATAATAATTAGCTGTGATAACATATGGGTCATCTTTCGTTCCTGAACCCGATACAACGCCATTGCGGCCATCAGGATCAATAAACAATGCTGGATTATTATAACAGTACACGTATGGAGACCAGGTATAAAAGTCCTCTGCCAACGCATCCACCCCCACCACCGAGCAGCCGCCGGATCATACCACCGCGCCCCATAATCATACAACCCCAGATCCAAATCCTCCTCCCACTCCTTCCCGGTGTACCGGTAAGGATTCCCGCCGCCCACAAAAGTCGGGCCTGATAGCTCCATCCCGAAGGGATAAGTATGACTTTCCTGAATAATCGTTGCCGTCGCGTTCACCATCTCAAACATCACTCGTGTACTCCCCAGATGATCCCGTATCGCATACTCATAGTCGTAACCCCCATTCCCGTCGGGTACTGCCCGGCCTTCTTCATGGTATAGGGCTTCCAGCGTGCTGCCGTTGTATTCGATGGGGCCGAAGTAGTACTTTTCGGTGGTGGTGCTGCCGTCCACCGCCGTTTTTTTCCACTTGCGACCGGAGGCGTCGTAGGTGAGTTCGATGTATTTGGTGGCGTCGTAGGTGATTTTGGCGGGGAGGTTCAGAGGGTTGTAGGTGATGCTGGTGATGCCGCGGTAGCCGTCGGCGGTGAGGTTGCCGTTGGGGGCGGAGGCACCGATCTTATGGTAGGTGTTTTTCAATCTGCCTGCATGATCGTGGGTGTAGCGTTGGTTGGCATTTGTACTTGTATCGTGTTTTATGGCAAAAGTGATATGATATGCCGTGTATTATTCAAAGCTACGGAAAAAGAATGTAAGAGTCAACCCTCTCGTCCTAAAATAGGTGTGATGGGGGGGCAATCTCCAAATTATTCAACCCTATCAGAATATTTCCCTGAATATTGTGTAAATTGAACCCAGAAAGGGAGGCATTACTGGGGAAAATCGGGAGAGGTGTTTACGCTCACAGTGATGCCTGAATCATTAAAATTTTTGTATTCTGTAATAAAAAATATGTTAGAATATTATGCGGTCAGGAAAAGAATCACTAAAAATGCCTTTGAATCAAGCCCAAATAGAGATTTTGCGGCTTCTGTCCCGTAATTTAGATGATAATGACCTCAAAGAGATAAAACGCAGGATTGTTCAATATCTGGCAGAAAAATTGGACAAAATCACAGATAAGGTGTGGGAAGAAAAAGGATTAACTACATCAGATATTGAAAAATTGTTGAATACTCATTTGCGTACATCTTCTGATAAAAAATAAAGGAATTGGGCTTAGACTCAAATGAAAGTGATGTGCGGAAAACGGCTATCGGCAATTTTCGAGGACATTCGCGTGATTCGTGGCTTACCTCAACGCGATTACCGATAAAATAACCATCTGCCCGGCAGACAGGCACACGAATGGAGGACGAATAGAAACGGATTTTTTCACAAACCACTTTCGCTTGAATCTACTAGAAACGAATAAATAACATGATACTCCCAAATGTCGTCCCTGAATATTGTGTAAATTGAACGCTGAAAGGGAGGCATTACTGGGGAAAATCGGGAGAGGTGTTTATTCAAACAAACCTATTGGATTAAATGGTAAATTTCCAGAAATGAAATATACAAAATCCCGCATAAACAAATGGACGATATATTTTATATTGTTCTTGTTGTTTGCATCGTCCTTAGGGTATTTATTTATGCCGGCTCAAATGCTGAGTATTGTGGGAATAGAAGGGACAAAAGAATCGAATTTTCTCGTAAAAACAGTAGCAGCAGCTTTATTGTCCTTAATTCCTTCGGCCTTTGCCATTACGAGAACAAACGGCAGCATTAATGTAAAATGGTACGTGGTTTTGGGGTTGGCAACCAATGAAAAGAAAGATGTATAAAATCTTGTATAACAGCCCCATGATACCTTCTTTTAATCTGAAGGATACGGGTTCTTTTTTCAAAGAAATTTTGGGTTTTTCACCGGTAATGGACACTGCGGAATATGCCATTTACAGTAAGGACAACTTCACAGTTCATCTTTTACCGGCAGGTCCTGACATTGGTCAAATGGAGTTTTACTTAGAGGTTGACAATATTGACAGGTTTTGGGCCTCTATCAAAGATCAGGTAAAAGGCCTGAAAGTAAAAGAACCCTTTGACCGCCAGTATGGCATGAGAGAAGTGCATATCGAAGTTCCGCAGACAAATACGCTTTTGTTTGTCGGGCAAACGATTGACGCCTAAAATCAGGAGCTTATATTTCGGAAATATTCCGGATATTCCCCTGAATTCAACCCCAAACCATTATGAAACAGGTAATTTTTTTGTTTGCATTTCTGTCCGTGTTTATTCGGTTTGCACATTCGCAAAATATCGTAAAACACGCTCCGGAAGGATTTGATGTATTGCAGTCACAAGCCCCTCAGGGAAAAATAGATACGATACTATATACTTCCAAAACCGTAGGCACCAAACGCAGGGTTATCATTTATACCCCACCCGGATTTGCCAAAAACAAAAAATACCCGGTTTTATACCTCCTTCACGGGATCGGAGGTGACGAAAAAGAGTGGCTTACTCACGGCCAGCCGCAGGTGATTCTGGACAATCTTTACGCCGGCAATAAAATTGAACCGATGATTGTCGTTATGCCCAATGGTCGGGCCATGACCGACGACCGCGCCATCGGCAATGTATTTGACAGCCTGAAAGTACAGGCTTTTGCGACTTTTGAGAAGGATTTACTTCATGATCTCATTCCCTTTATCGAGAAAAAATACCCGGTCTATACCGACCGCGAACACCGGGCCATCGCCGGTTTGTCCATGGGCGGCGGACAATCTTTGAATTTTGGCCTGGCCAACCTCGACCATTTTGCCTGGGTAGGCGGATTCTCCTCCGCTCCCAATACCAAACGACCGGAAACCCTGCTGTCGGACCCCCAATCAGCCAAAAACCAACTCAAACTCCTGTGGATTTCCTGTGGAGACGAGGATCGGCTGATGGGATTCAGTCAGCGTACTCACGCTTATATGAAAGCCCAGGGAGTACCGCATGTCTTTTATGTCGAACCCGGCGGCCACGATTTTACGGTTTGGAAAAATGATTTGTTTATGTTTTCCCAACTGATTTTTAAACCTACTGATCCCGCTACTTTTGATCAGTACAGCGTACTGGGGCTTCCGGCGGTGTCCAATGTGCGGAACGCCAAATATCCGCAGATTTTGCCTGACAACCGGGTGATGTTTCGGATCAAAGCACCCGAAGCGCAGAAGGTACAGATTGACCTCGGGAAAAAATATGACCTGGAAAAAGATGCCGAAGGATTCTGGACGGGGACGACCGAAGCCCAGAGTGAAGGATTTCACTATTATTCGCTGCTGATTGACGGTGTAGCGGTCGCCGATCCCGCCAGTGAAGCTTTTTACGGCATGGGAAGAATGGCCAGCGGGATCGAAATCCCCTTCAACGGAGAAAGTTATTATGACCTTAAAGACGTTCCCCACGGCGATATTAGAATGAAACGATATTTTTCCCGTGTTTCTAATTCCTGGAGAAGGTTTTTTGTTTATACGCCCCCCGGCTATGATGTAAACACCGAAACGAAATACCCGGTTTTATACATTTTACATGGAGGGGGTGAGGACGAAAGAGGTTGGGCAACGCAGGGTAAAACCGATTTGATTTTGGACAACCTCATCGCAGAACAAAAAGCGAATCCCATGCTCATCGTGATGCTCGACGGAAATGTGATTCGCCCCGGATTTGGAGAGGATTTCCTGAAGCTGTTTCAGACCGAACTGACCCAAATTGTCATTCCCTTTGTAGAGAGTAACTTCCGAGCTAAAACCGATGCCTCCAACCGGGCATTGGCAGGGCTGTCCATGGGCGGATTACAAACCCTCTACGCCGGGGTTTATAATACCGATATTTTCGCTTATCTGGGTGTGTTTAGTTCGGGTTGGTTGCCCGCCCAGCAGGCTATTTCCGATGCCCAGTACGAGTTTATGAAAAACAATAAGGAAAAGATTAACCAAAACCTCAAACTTTTCTGGATAGCCATGGGCGGCAAGGAAGATATTGCTTATAACAACTGCCAGGTGATGATGACAAAGTTTAAGGAATTAGATATTCGCCATACCTACTTTGAAAGCCCCGGAGGCCATACGTGGCCGGTGTGGAGAGAAGACCTTTATCGTCTGGCGCCTTTGTTATTTAAATAAACCCTATGCAAAATTGTAGGATACTGCTACTCTGCCTTATAACTTTTAGCGTCTGCGGGATAACTTCTTTTGCCCAGGATAACGACTGCACATGGACAGCCGACAACGGGAACGGCACATTCACCAATCCCTTGTTTTATGAAGAGTTTTCCGATCCGGACATGATTCGGGTAGGCGATGATTACTATATGACCGGGACTACCATGCACACCCTGCCCGGCCTGCCGGTATTGCATTCCCGTGACCTCGTCAACTGGAAACTGGTCAGCTACGCCGTCAACCGCCTCGATGTAGGTACCAAAATCAAAATGGAAAATGGGCAGGATTCTTACGGGCAAGGAATCTGGGCACCCTGTTTTCGTTATCACAACGGCATTTTTTATATATTCTCCAATGTCAATGGCTTTGGAACTCAGATTTTTTATTCCACCCGCCCCGAAGGACCCTGGCAGCATAAAAAAATGAATGCGTCCCTTCACGACTTGTCCGTACTTTTCGATGATGACGGAAAAATTTACGCTGTATGGGGTTACGACGAATTAAAGATGGTACAACTTTCCGATGATCTTGTGGATTTGGTTCCCGGTACGGAACGCATCATTGTGGAAAAAGGAAGCGGAGCCGGGGAAGGTTGTCATATCTACAAAATTGACGGCAGATATTATATCACCAATACCAATTACAACCCAGTATGTTACCAGGTTTGCCTTCGCTCAGAGCGGCCTTATGGCCCCTATGAAGTAAATGTGATGAGCGCCGAAGAAAACCTGGCTGTAGGGCAACGCTCTCGCATTTGGAATACCCGGGTGGGGCCTCCGTTTGACATCACAAATTATCCCGAAAATTACGTAGGCTGCATTCCCATGCACCAGGGAGGCATTGTGCAGATTCAATCCGGAGAATGGTGGGGATGGTCTATGCTGGACTACAATTCCATCGGGCGGGTTACGGCTCTGTCTCCGGTAACCTGGCAAGACGGTTGGCCCTATTTTGGCCTTCCGGGCAATTTGACCCGTTCGCCCCGAACGTGGATTAAACCCAACACCGGATTTACCTCATCCCCCGCAAACCCCTTTGAACGCGACGACGATTTTAGCGGCCCCGAATTAAAAAATGTGTGGCAATGGAACCATTTTCCGGTTGATAGCAAGTGGTCCCTGAGCGAAAGAAAAGGATATCTGCGGTTACATGCCCTGCCTGCCGATGATTTCTGGCATGCCAAAAATTCCCTTACTCAGCGGGGAATCGGCCCGGAATCTTTTGCCACCGCCGAGATAGACGCCACACACCTGAAAACGGGTGATGTGGCAGGTCTGGCTTTGCTCAATTTGCCTTATGCATGGATCGGTATTGAAAAGGAAAAAGGCAAATATATTCTGCGATTTTTTGACCAGCAGACACAACAACAACTGAGCCTGCCGATAAATCAATCCACCCTTTGGTTACGCGCACATTGTGATTTTGAAACCGACATCGGAAAACTCAGTTACAGCCTGGATGGAAAAAATTTTCAGCCAATGGGCAGTGAAATCCTTATGCCCTATCAGCTAAAGACGTTTCAGGGAGTGCGATATGCTTTGTTTAATTTTAATACACAGGGCGAGGAAGGCGGCTACGCCGATTTTAATAACTTTGAAGTAGAAGAACCCCATTGCAGCGGGTTACAAACCCCCATTCCTTACGACTCCGTCATTTCGTTTCAATCGGTAGCAGACAGCAGCATACTTGTAAACTGGAACAATTTTTTGCGGCCCGTACCTCCGAATAGCCCATTTACCCAAGGTAAAACAAGCGGGTTTAAAATATTGGATCGCGGCAACGGAAGAGTGGCCCTACAATCCGCCGAGACCGGAGGATATGTGACTGTAAAAGCCCAGGGAGGATTGGCGGAAGTCCGGGTAGAAAAAGAAGACCGGGGAGAGGCCTCAACTTTTCAGTGGCAGGAAATGGTGAACGGCGATATTATGCTAATGTCCCTCCATACTCATCGGTATTTATTTGCGGATCCTCAGGCAGGCAGCCTGTGTTCGGCAGATGCGCGAGGAGCGCAGCCCGATCATAAAGAAGGCGTTTGTTTTCGGTGGAAAATCGGTAGATGATTTGTCCCCAAAATTAGCTATCTTTAGAATTACGCCTTATTTGCCACCTTTTAATCGCCCCATAGACTAAAATATGCCCAACCGCAACAGCGAAGTAACCCTATTTCTTGATGGCCTCAGCCATCCTTTCAGAGCCGAGATTGAAAAAAGCCAAAAATCGTAAAAACTGGATTCAGACTGCTTCTTGAAAAGAGTTATTTATTTTTTTTACTACAATGTAGTTTTTTATGAAAATAATAACTACATTTGTAGTAAATATACTTGTTATGAGCCAACTCTATCTCGGAGAATTTGAAGAAATCGTCCTGTTGACCGTCGCTGTACTCGACGGAAAAGCCTATGGCATGAGCATAATTGACGAAATCAAAAGTCGTTTGGGTCGAAATGTGAGCCTCGGGGCTGTGCAGACCGTGCTCAAACGACTGGAAGAAAAGGGCATGGTCTCCTCCGACTTCGGAGAGGCAACTGCCGTACGAGGCGGTAAACGCAAACGTTACTACACAATCACCTCCACGGGGCAGCAATCGCTGACCGTGATGAAAGAACAACGAATGGCCCTTTGGAATGCGCTTCCTCATCCTTTTGCCCTCAATTTTATATGAAAAAAACGGAAAATACCCGTCCGCCCGGCCTTGCCCTCGGGCTGTTTCGCGGGTTTTGCCACCCGGATTTTCGGGAAGAAATCGAGGGCGATTTGCAGGAATCCTTTCACCGAAATGTAGAAGATCACGGGGTGCGCCACGCCCGCAAAAAATTCTGGTGGGATGTACTGCTCCTATTCCGGCCGGAAATCATCGTTCCGATTCATTTTTTCGCCAAACTAAATTTCATCAATATGAAAAAATCTGATTGGTTGCTGTTTGCAGCACTAAATCTGCTGCTTGTATTTTTGATTGTTGTACCTTTTCTGCCAGGCCCTCCCAACAAAGCGGTAATTGGTCTGTCAGGTTTTAGTCAGTTACTGGGTGTTTTCGGGATGATACTGATACCCCTGGGTGTTGTCTGGGCAATGGTTGAATACCGAAAATTTCGCCAACAAAAACCACCGACCAATAACTGGAACAATGGCTTTTACTTTGCCATCCTGACCGGGATCATTTGCCTGCCGATGTATGTACTGCCAGCTTCGGTCGCAACCTATGCAGAAGGTCTGTGGGCAGGTGTGAGTGCCGCTATTTTGCTAATACTGGCATTGTGGAAACTGATACCCCAAATCCGCAAACTTCGACATGATTCCTCCTTTAAATTTAATCCTACGCCGTTGTATCTTCTGAGTATTCCGCTGATTTCCCTGGTCGCCCGCCTGCTTTTAACCGAACCCATAAGCGATTTCAGCCGTCAGCAGGTCATCACCCAAAGCGAAACCCTCATTACCGCAATTGAGGCGTTTAAGGCACAAGAAGGGCAATACCCCGAAACGCTGGAAGACCTGACACCCACTTATTTGAATAAAATCCCTCGTCCGTCGGTGATGGGTGTATTGCGCTTTGAATATGAAAAGACTGCCGACGCATACAACCTATCCTTTAACCAATGGCTGCATTTTGGCGCGACCCAGGAAGTAGTATTGTACAACAAAAACGACCAGCAACTACCCAAAGGTTATTTTGCCAGTTTTGACACGTCGCAAAAAGGTTGGCGGTATTATTGGTTTGATTGAGTGGGGAATTTTTCTCTTTTCGCTGAGATTAAAAATCCCCCGCTATTCAACCACAGCGGGGGATTTTTAGAAACAATCTTCCTATATACCTTAACTCCACAACCGGTCCCACGCACGCATGACGTCCCATTCCGGAGTGGGGGCAAACATTTTTTCGCCTTTGATGATAAACTCTTTCACCACGTCTTCGTTGAGTTCTACCCCGATTCCCGGTTTTTCCGGTACGGTGACATAGCCGTTTTGAACAATCGGCTTGTCAATACCTGTTACGAGATCTTCAAACTTCGGACTGTCAACTGCATGGTGTTCGAGCCACATAAAGTTTTCCGTTGCTGCGGCACTATGCACCGAACCGAGGAAAGATACCGGGCCGGCAGCATGGTGTAACATAAACCCGATGCCGTTTTGGGAGGCGTAGTCGCCGATGCGTTTGGTTTCCAGAATACCTCCGGCGGTGTTGGGGTCCGGGTGAACGATGTCCACCGCATGATTGTCAATCAGTTCTTTAAACCCGCCATAAAGCATGTAAATATCCTCACCCGTTTGCGTCGGGGTAGTTGTCGCATCGGTAATCTGTTTCCACTGATCGGTGTATTGCCAGGGGATAATATCCTCGATATAAGCCAGGTTGTATTTTTCCACGGCACGGGCAATCTTAATGGCTTCATTTACCCCAAAATGTCCCCAGTGATCGGTACCCATCGGTATTTCGTAGCCGATCTGATTACGCATGACTTCCAAAAATTCGCAGAGTCTTTCGATGCCTTTATCGGTAATCTGAACATTGGTAAAAGGATGTTTTGCCATGTTATACTTCCGGTATTCGTACTGGTAGGGATTCAGTTTTCCATCCGGAGCGTTGATCAAAGCGCCCGGGGTATCACGCAGAAGGTTGATACCGATGTCCATTTTAAGGGCCGTATAACCTTTGTCCACACGTTCCTGCATACGTTTGGCGTACTCCTGAGGATCCTGTGAAATGGTGGTATCACAATAGACCCTTACCTTATCCCGGTATTTGCCCCCCAGCAATTGATACACCGGTACACCGTAAGCTTTACCTACGATATCCCAAAGGGCCATTTCCACACCGGAAACACCGCCGCCCTGGCGTCCGTGATGACCAAACTGGCTGACAATTTTAAACAACCTTTCGACATTACACGGATTTTCACCCAGTAGTCTGCTTTTCAGAAAAAGTGCATACTCTTTGGCCGCACCGTCACGGACATCTCCGTGGCCGATAATGCCCTGGTTGGTGTAAATACGCACGATCGGAGTACGGAAAACAACACCACTAATTTCCGCTATCCGCATGTCAGTGATTTTCAGTTCCGAAGGAGCAGAGTTGCGGTTAACTTTTTGGGTGGTATATTCCAATTGCTCTTCAATCGGAGCCATAGACATGGTGGCCAGACTGAGGCCACCCAGGCCCACCGTCTGGAGAAATTTTCGACGAGGATTGTAGTTCTTTTCGTTCATAATTTTTGAGGTTAAGACATTTTTTGTGAGTATAGGATAAATTTTTTGAAATACAAAACCCATGCAAAAACCCCGTATAACCACCCCCGGCGTCCTCTTCTTTCTGAAGAGGTTATGGATCGTACTTCTTCTGTGGACACCCGTCCAGGCCCAGCGAATACAACCCGCCGGTGGTCGTGTGATCGTGGATGAAAAAGGCGTGATGCGGTGGGAAAACAGCGGAGAAGAAATCACGGGTTTTGGGGTCAACTATACCGTTCCGTTTGCCCATGCCTATCGCTCCGCAAAAAAATCAGGTATAAACCCGCTCAAAGCCATTGACCAGGATGTGTATCATTTTTCAAGGCTGGGGTTTGACCTGTACCGGGTGCATGTATGGGATACCGAAATCAGCGATACCCTTGGTAATCTTTTGCAAAATGAACACCTCCAGGCTTTTGACTATTTACTCCAAAAACTGGACGAACGAAACATCAACTACGTACTGACTCCGATCGCCTACTGGGGAAACGGCTGGCCAGAGCCCGATGAAAAAACACCCGGTTTTTCTGCCAAATACGGAAAAGGAAACTGTCTTACCCACCCCGAAGCCATTAAAGCACAGGAAAATTACCTCTACCAGTTTATGAACCATGTCAATCCTTATACCGGCAAAGCCTATAAGGACGATCCCCGCCTGATCGCAGTCGAAATCAGCAATGAACCCCATCACGGAGGAACTCCGGAGCAGGTAACTGCATTCGTAAAAAAAATGGTGGACGCCGTGCGCCGTTCAGGGTACGCCAATCCTGTATTTTACAACATCAGCCACAGCGTACATTTTGCCGAAGACTATTTTAAAGGCGGGATTCAGGGAGGCACTTTTCAATGGTATCCCACGGGTCTGGGTTATCAGAAAGAACTACCGGGAAACTTTTTGCCCAACGTGGATGACTATAATATTCCCTTTGACGATGTGGTCAAAAAATATCAAGGTGCAAAACTGGTTTATGAGTTTGACGCTGCCGATGTGGGCAAATCTTATATTTACCCCGCTATGGCCCGTTCTTTCCGGAAAGCGGGCATCCAGCTTGCCACCCACTTTTCCTACGATCCGACCTTCCTTGCCTATGCCAATACCGAATACAACACTCACTACATGAGCCTGGTTTACGCACCGGACAAAGCCCTGAGCCTCAAAATCTGTGCAGAGGTTTTTCGGCAGGTTCCTCTGTACAAAGACTACGGCCATTACCCGCAGAATACCTCTTTTGACAAATTTGAAGTGAGTTATGAACAGAACCTCGCCTTGTATAATTCAGAGGAAAAATATTTTTATACCAATACCTCTTCTGCCAAACCTCAAAACCCTTCCAAACTCCGCCAGATTGCCGGACACGGAAGTTCGCCCGTAATTACTTACGAAGGCACAGGAGCCTATTTTCTGGACAAACTGGAAGAAGGAGTATGGCGACTGGAAGTAATGCCCGATCCCCTGATCATTGACAATCCGTATGGAAGAAACAGCCTGGACAAAACGGTAGCTGTGGTACAGTGGAATAAAAACGCTATCGAAATCCGTCTGGCCGATTTGGGAAATGATTTTAAGGTTGAGCCTATTAATTCGGGTAATCAGCACCGTGCAGCAGTTTCCGGAGGAAAATTTGAAGTTTCTCCCGGTGTTTACCTGCTTACACAATCCGGTATAAAAACCCGCTGGTCGCCCACCGACATCTGGCAGAACATTCGGCTGAATGAGTTTTTTGCCCCAACCACCGCCGTCAATAAAACCTACCTAGTACATAAAAAAGCGGATTTTATCTTCGCAGATACTCCCCTAACCCTCGAAGCAGAAGTTATCAGCAGAGAACCCGAACCGCAGGTGCAGATTCAAGTCACAAGCGGTACCCGCTGGCAGTTGATAGATATGCAGCGGAAAACCGGTTTTACTTATACCGCACAAATTCCCGGAGAACTAGTCAAACCCGGGCAGCTCACTTATTACCTCTATGTAAAACAAACAAACCAGACCGAAACCTTCCCTCCCGGTAAATCAGGTCTGCCCTTTCATTGGGATTTTTACGACCGAAATCCCTACACAGTAGCGGTGATTGAAAAAGAACATCCCGTCTATTTATTTGACGCAGAGAGAGACGCAGGAGACCTTTCCTTTAGCCAGTGGTCGCGAGATTCAAGGCTGGTTCCTACGGATTTACCTAATGAATCTGAATATCAGATACATATCAACAACCTGTTTCAACGCGACAACGAAAACCTCAACGGAACGGCCATTTACGACTATACGGCCCGGCATTATCTCAATCCTAAAATTATTCCTTTGAGAGAACAACTTTCCGGGAAAACAACCCTTGTCCTAAAAGCCCGCTCCCTCCACGAGCAGCCCGAACTTATTCAGATTGCCCTTACTACCCGTCAGGGAAACGCTTATGGCAAAGTCATTAAACTTAGGCCGGAAATGGCAGAATACGAAATCCCCCTGGCGGAAATGACCAAAGTATCCGTCGTAACCATGCCCCGCCCCTACCCTACTTTTTTGCCCTACTACTTCTCCGGGGGAAATGATCAACCCTTAAACCCTGCGGATATTGAAGGTTTGCAGATTTCCGTCGGGCCGGGACTTTCCGAAACACAACAACTTACGCCCCACCACATAGGAATTGTCAGTGTAAGTTTGGAAAATCAGAAAGTCCTGCCTGTGGAGAAAAAACCGGTGGAGATTGGCGAAACCGTTGAAATCGAATCGGGGATTCTGGGGGAAAAAAGATTCGCAAACATCTATCTTCCCGAAGGGTATCATCCCGATTCTGCGGCCACGTATCCCGTGATTTACTTACTCGACGGCTCCTTTAATGAAGATTTTCTGCATATCGTCGGGCTGGTTCAGTTTTTCCGATTGCAGATGGGCATGCCTCCGGCGATCGTAGTGGGCATTGCCAATGTTGACAGGAAGAGAGACTTCACCTTTCCGACAACCGACTCAGCGTTAAAGACAGAGTTTCCCACGACCGGCGGATCGGAGAAATTTATCGGTTTTGTTGAAAAAGAATTACAGCCATTCCTAGTGGCAAAATATAAGGTAAATGACCGGCGGATATTGATTGGGCAGTCGTTGGGAGGATTGCTCGCCACGGAAATTTTACTAAAAAATCCTTCTTTGTTCAGCGACTACCTGATTGTAAGTCCCAGCCTCTGGTGGGACAACGAATCCCTGCTGGAAAAAGCACCCGCACTACTTTCCGCGCAAAAAGACGAACCGGTACAAGTGTATATTTCCGTAGGATCGGAGGGAAAAGTGATGGAACGCGACGCAAAAGCCCTTTACAAAACCCTGCAAAACCAAAACCGGGCAAACACCACGCTTCATTTTAAATTCCTTAAAAAAGAAACCCACGCCACGATTTTGCACAATGCAATTTATGAGGCGTTGGAGATATTGTATCCCGGTGCGGAGTAAAAACCATTGAATATCACTCCGCAAACTGATACACATCACTCAGAAAGGTGATTATTTTCATATCCTGCTCCGGAGGTTATTGGCAATTTGTAGGGCGAAAAACCATACAGAGATATGTCCATCAACCCCAAAGACCTCACCTCTCCCCCTGATTTGCAGAGTCATGGCGCAGGAACAGGACCAAAGCGGGATAAAAAACCTGTCTATATTGACTTTCTTCCGCCCTGCAACAATGCCTGCCCTGCCGGAGAAAACATTCAGGCGTGGCTAGCCCTTGTAAGAGCCGAACAATACGAGGCCGCCTGGCAAAAACTGATTGAAGACAACCCCCTGCCTGCAATTCATGGCCGGGTATGTTACCATCCTTGCGAAAGCAGTTGCAACCGGGCATTCATTGACAGCACCGTTTCGATCCATGCGGTAGAGCGGTTTCTGGGTGACATGGCTATCAAAGAGGGATGGAAAGTCCCTGTACCGAAGAAAAAAAGCGGGAAAAAAATCCTCGTTATCGGGGCAGGCCCTAGCGGGCTTTCTGCCGCGTACCATCTTACCCGGTTGGGGCATGAGGTCGAAATTCACGAAGCGGGGCCGGTAGCCGGAGGTATGATGCACTTTGGCATTCCGGCGTATCGCCTTCCAAGAGAAGAGCTTAATGCCGAAATCCGAAGGATTGAGGAAATGGGCGTCGCGATTGTCCTCAATCACAAAGTAGAAAATGTCCTGGCGGAAAAAGAAGCCGGAGGTTTTGACGCCGTTTTCATTGCCGTAGGTGCGCACATTTCGCAGAAAGTAGATATCCCTGCCCGCGATGCCGGCCAAATTATAGACGCACTCACCTTTCTCAAAGGCGTAGAACACGGCAACGCGCCCAAACTAGGCAGAAAAGTCGCCATTTATGGAGGGGGAAATACGGCAATGGATGCCGCCCGCGTCGCAAAACGGCTCGGTTACGAGCCGTTGATCATCTATCGTCGCGACCGCGAACACATGCCCGCCCATGATTTTGAAGCAGATGAAGCACTTTCCGAAGGAGTAAAAATCAATTGGCTACGAACCATTAAGGAAATAGACCATTCCACCTTCAAAGTGGAGGTCATGCGGATCGAAAACGGAAAGCCGATAGGTACGGGAGAATACGAAGAACTCGATGCTGATTCCCTTATCCTCGCCCTGGGACAAAATACCGATACGGGTTTTCTGAGAGACATACCCGGAATCAGTTTTGACCGCGATGGAACCGTCAATGTGGGACCCGATATGATGACCGGGTATGAAGGCATTTTTGCCGGAGGAGACATGGTTCCCAGCGAAAGAACCGTCACCATTGCCGTAGGACATGGCAAAAAAGCAGCCCGGCACATTGACGCCTATTTACGTAGAAAAATCTCGCTAAAAACCGAAAAACACCCCGTGGTAGGGTTTGAAAGGCTGCATATATGGTATCAGACCGAAGCACCCCAAAAAGAACAAATTCATCAGGAGCCCGAAACAAGAGTCCGCGATTTTACCGAAGTAGTAGCGGGACTGTCCTCTACGGAAGCCCGATATGAAGCCATGCGGTGCCTATCCTGCGGCAATTGTTTTGAATGCGACGGCTGTTACGGTGCGTGTCCTGAAGAGGCCATCATTAAACTCGGCCCCGGCAAAAAATACACTTTTAACTACAATGCCTGTACCGGCTGCGCCGTATGTTACGAACAGTGCCCCTGCCACGCCATCGAAATGGTCAACGAGCAGATTTAATTTTTGATTTACGCCCGAAAAATTACGACAGATGAGCGACAACAAACGATATGTCACGATAGATGGAAACGAGGCCGCAGCTTATATATCCTACCGGGTCAATGAAGTATGCGCCATTTATCCCATCACACCGTCTTCCCCCATGGCCGAACACGCCGACGAGTGGTCAGCAAAAGGCCTCCGCAATATATGGGGAAATGTGCCCGAAGTCATCGAGATGCAAAGTGAAGGTGGTGCGGCTGGAGCCGTACACGGAGCCTTGCAGACAGGCGCGTTGACCACTACATTTACGGCTTCGCAAGGGCTGATGCTGATGCTGCCCAATATGTATAAAATTGCGGGAGAACTCACCAGCACCGTATTTAATGTTGCGGCGCGGTCGCTGGCGGCGCAGGGGCTTTCCATATTTGGCGATCACAGCGATGTGATGGCTGCACGCACTACCGGTTTTGCATTTCTGGCCGCAGCATCGGTGCAGGAAACCCATGACATGGCGCTGATTTCTCAGGCGGCAACCCTCAAATCACGGATACCGTTTATTCACTTTTTTGACGGGTTTCGCACCTCCCATGAAGTGAGCAAAATCATGCTGCTCACCGACGCCCAGATACGCGCCATGATCTCCGATCCGGAGGTTTTTGCTCACCGGCAGCGGGGACTCAGCCCGGATCACCCTTTTATCCGGGGTACCGCACAGAATCCCGACGTATATTTTCAAGGAAGAGAAACCGTCAATCCCTGGTACCTCAATACCCCCGGTATTGTACAGGGCATCATGGATAGTTTTGCCACCCTCACCGGAAGACGCTATCGGTTGTTTGACTATTTTGGCGCAAAAGATGCCACACGGGTGATGGTTATCATGGGTTCCGGGGCACAGACCGCCATCGAAACCGCCCGGCTCCTGAATGAAAAAGGCGAAAAAACCGGAGTGGTTCAGGTACGGCTTTACCGCCCGTTTTCCGATCAGGCATTTCTCGAAGCCCTGCCTTCTACCGTAGAGAAAATCGCCGTGATGGATCGCACCAAAGAACCCGGAGCCATTGGAGAACCCCTCTACCAGGATGTACTCAGCACCATTTCAGAGGCTTTTCAAAAAAATAAATTGCCCCGCTGGATTCACGTAACAGGTGGCAGATACGGGCTTTCTTCCAAAGAATTTACCCCGGGCATGGTGAAGGGTATTTTTGACGAATTGAAAAAAGATTCGCCCAAAAATCATTTTACCATTGGCATTTACGACGACCTCACCCATTCCAGTCTGACCTACGATCCCGATTTTGAAATCGTAGATCCCACCATGACACAGGCATTGTTTTTTGGATTGGGAGCAGATGGAACCGTGGGAGCCAATAAAAACAGCATCAAAATCATCGGCGAAAATACCGATATGTACGCGCAGGGTTATTTTGTCTATGACTCAAAAAAATCCGGCGCACAAACGGTTTCGCACC
The DNA here is from genome assembly GCA_033764335.1 of Bacteroidia bacterium. Lineage (GTDB taxonomy): Bacteria > Bacteroidota > Bacteroidia > J057 > J057 > JAGQVA01. The sequence continues at coordinate 18,337 of JANRJC010000021.1, forward strand.
TTCGATTTGGCAAAAACCCTATTTATGCACCTTACCTTATCAAACAGGCAGATTTCATCGCCTGCCATAAATACAATTTTATCCAAAAAACCGAAATGCTCGCCTATGCCAAAAACGGAGCGACTTTTCTGTTAAACAGCCCCTATCCTGCCGGAGAAGTCTGGGATCACTTACCCCATGATGTGCAAAAAGCCATTATCGAAAAAAATATCCGGCTTTATGTCATTGACGCCTCCAAAGTAGCCAAAGAAACGGGCATGGGAAGTATGATCAATACCATTATGCAAACCTGTTTTTTTGCGCTTTCCGGTGTTTTACCCAAAGAAGAAGCCATTGCCAGCATTAAAAATGCGATCAAAAAAACCTATTTCAAAAAAGGACAGGCAGCTTTGGATCAAAACTTCCGGGCGGTGGACGCCACACTTGAAAACCTGCATGAAGTAAATACTCAACGTCAGGCAAACAGCTTACAAACCCGTCAGGAACCCGTCGCGGCAGAAGCGCCCTTATTTGTTCGGGAAATAACCGGTATGATGATGAAAGGCAGAGGCGACGAACTTCCGGTAAGCAAACTACCCAACGACGGCACGTACCCCAGCGGCACTACCCGATGGGAAAAAAGAAATATCTCCGACACCGTTCCGGTATGGGATCCCAACCTTTGTATCCAATGCGGAAACTGTAGTTTTGTCTGTCCACACAGTGTCATAAGGGCCAAATTTTTCCATGAAGATTATCTGGACAATGCTCCGGAAGGTTTCAAATCTGCGCCAATCAATGCTCGCGGTTTTCCCTCCACACAATATTCTTTACAAGTTTACCTCGAAGATTGCACGGGTTGTAACCTCTGCGTAGAAGTGTGCCCGGCAAATGACCCCCTGGATCGAACGGTCAAAGCCATCAATATGAAAGAAAAAGCACCTTTGATGGAAACCGAAAGGGAAAACATTCAATACTTCGAAAAAATCCCTCTCAACGATCGCTCCAAGCTGGATTTTTCGCTTGTAAGAGGTGCGCAGTTTCTCGAACCTTTATTTGAGTTTTCGGGTGCTTGTGCCGGTTGTGGGGAAACCCCCTACGTCCGGTTGTTGTCTCAGCTATTTGGAGACAGACTCATTGTAGCCAATGCAACGGGTTGTTCTTCGATCTATGGAGGGAATCTGCCCAGCACCCCCTGGACTACCAATGCCGAGGGGAGAGGCCCCGCATGGTCCAATTCCCTCTTTGAAGACAACGCCGAATTTGGTCTGGGCATGCGGGTAAGTGCAGACAAACAACGAGAAATGGCGCTGGGACTCCTTAACGAGCTTCGCCCGCAGTTGGATGAAACTCTGGTGGACACCCTTGTCGGCTGTCCCCTGATACGGGAATCCGAAATTCAGGAGCAACAAATACGTATCGCAGAATTAAAAGCCCGATTGTTGAAGCTGGATTTACCGGAGGCGCAGAATTTGCTTTCCCTTGCCGACAACCTCGCCCCGCGCAGCGTATGGCTTGTAGGCGGCGATGGCTGGGCCTATGACATTGGCTCTTCCGGGGTAGATCATGCACTGGCCAGTGGAAAAAACATCAATATACTCGTGCTCGACACCGAAGTGTATTCCAATACCGGCGGGCAGTCCTCCAAAGCAACTCCCACCGCAGCGACGGCCAAATTTGCCTCCTCCGGAAAACGAGTAGGCAAAAAAGATCTGGCGATGCAGGCCATTTCCTACGGAAATGTATATGTGGCTCAGATAGCCATGGGAGCCAACCCCCAGCAGGCATTACTGGCCCTTCGCGAAGCCGAAGCATTTCCCGGCCCCTCCCTGATCCTGGCTTATAGCCATTGCATCGCCCACGGCATCAATATGGAAAAAGGACTTGATCAGCAAAGTCTCGCCGTAAAATCGGGTTATTGGCCGCTGATACGGTATAATCCTACGCTGAGGGCTGCCGGTAAAAATCCTTTTGTGCTCGACTCACCGAGGCCGGTGATCAAACTCCGGGATTATGCCTACAACGAACTCCGGTACAAAATACTCACCCGAACCCATCCCGAAGAAGCCGAACGGCTGATGACATTAGCCCAAGAGATGGTGGATCTGAGGTGGAAAACCTATGAAGATATGTCCACCTGGAAAGCAAACGACTTTCAGCCCGTCATGTAAACCCTTCAAAACCTGTGATTATGAATTTGCACACAAATTATATGGGCCTTCCGCTACGCAGTCCGCTGGTGGTTTCGGCCTGCCCTTTGTCCGAAAAAGTCGAAAATATCGCCAAAATGGAAGACATGGGCGCGGGAGCAGTGGTATTGTTTTCGCTGTTTGAAGAACAGATCAAAAAAGAAATGGCCGCCCATGAACACCTCCTTTCTCACACCTCCCATCTATTTGCCGAAGCATCCAGCTATTTTCCCGACATAGATGAATACCGTGCAGGCACTGAAAAATACCTTGACATCATCCGCCGGGCCAAAGAGCGTGTGGACATTCCGATCATCGCCAGCCTAAATGGCATTACCGATGAAGGCTGGACAGACTATGCCCAACAGATCCAACAGGCAGGAGCCGATGCACTGGAAATAAATGTATTTTACATACCGGGCGATTTCCGCATGACTGCCGCCGATGTCGAACAACGATATACAGATATTGTCAAAAAACTCAAAGCAACCGTTCAGCTACCGATAGCGGTCAAATTGAATCCCTATTTTTCATCCATGGGAAATATGGCCCTCGCCCTGGAAAATGTCGGAGCAGACGCATTGGTTTTGTTTAACCGGTTTTACCAGCCCGATTTTGACATAGACGAATTGAAGGTATTGTCCAACCTTGAATATAGCACCGTCGGAGAATTGCGGCTGCCCCTGTTATGGATATCCCTGTTGCACGGCAAAATAAAACCCTCCCTTGCCGCCACAACAGGCGTAAACAGCGCCATTGAGGTGATAAAATACCTGCTTGCGGGAGCCGACGTAGCCATGACCGCTTCAGCTTTGTACAAACACGGCATAGGAGTATTACGCTCGATGAACTATGAAATCGCTACCTGGATGGAGAAAAAACATTTCCCATCCGTAGAATCCTTCAAAGGCGTAATGAGCCAGCGAAATGTAAGCGACCCCACCGCATTTGAGCGAGCCAATTACATACGGATATTGGGGGGAGCTTGAAGAAGGAGGGGGAAACACTAGCAGGATTTCTGGGATTTTTCCTGTAAGCTGTAGGACAAGATCAATCCTAGCACTGCCATGAGCAGGTTGAACAACTGGAATCGGAAGTTGATGCGTTGTTTGATGTGTGAGGAAAAAAGATTAGGTATATAGTTTAGATACTATAGTTGTTAATTAGCAGAATTAGGGTTAAATAAAATGATTTCAACAACACGGTGACTTGAGCCAGTAGCCCCTTCCTCGCCACAATAGTGAATACCGGATTGAAGCGTTTGGCAACCAGAAGGAACATCATAGAGGCTGTTTGCAATTCGATGGCTTGAAACCCCTCGTGAATAGAGCGAATGCTTAACCAACAGTGATCTTCTAGCACTTAATTGAAGATTGTATGCTATACTACCTTCGGAAGAAGCCCTTCCAATCAATTGGATTTGCAAACTAGGATTGTTTTCTATCTGCTCAACAGCCGTATCGAAATTAGTTTTGCCATCTTCGGTTGCAGTGGACTGAAATGAGTCAGAATCCCTTTCTTCAATATTCGGTCTGTCGAACAGGAAAAAGACACGATAGGTGGTGGAAGGAGAGGAATTTGGGGAAGAAGTCTCTGTTACAGAATCTGGGACATCCGGAGTTTGCCCGGAAATACAATGCACAAAATGCGTCCATGCATCTGCAACATTTAATAAATTAGCGTTTCTTGGGGAGCAATCGAAGCTCATTTCATAGGTTTCGCCTTCAACCTCTCCAATCCCAACAGCGTGGGCACTTTCGTGGATAATTGTCCGTACTTGTTCTTCCTGCGATTTATTAAGCCAACGCCTACAAAGATGGATTGGAGGTCGATTTCCAATTACGTATGCATTCCATGAACTGCAAGAACCAATTTCGGGTCCCATAAGAATTTCTGCCCCGGAAACAACGGTCAGCATTCTTTCAATAATTCCTGTTATCCAGTCTATGTTATTCATTTGAATCGTGGGTGAAAGCACTGCTTGTGCCACATTAAGTGCTCGCGTTCTGTGCGAATCCGACCATGGGCTTGTTTCATTCAAATGAAGATAAGCGACAGACAATCGATGTTGCGCAATTCTTCGAGCGGTTTGTATGCTTTCTTGAAGGCCTTGTTGTGCCGCGATAACATCTGCCTCCTGAACATGGGCTACATTGGCAATATCATCTGTTAGCATATGTCCTGTCTGAGAATTTTCCATAAGAGAACCACTCTCGCTATAGGATCTATCCATCTCTTGACGGAACCAGTAAATCCTATCTCCCATATCCATATTTGCATTGGTTGCATGGTCTATGTAGCTATAGCGATCATCCAGACCAAGCAAGTGATGCAATTCATGTGCTAATGTTTGAGTATTTCCAACTAGGTTTCCTGAGTCTGCCCATTCTCGTGTATCTGCATTGACAGAAAAAACATCACGCCCTGGGCGTTCGACAAATTGTAAGTCAACAGTATAACCTTGCACAGAGGATGCTTTTTCTATCCCATCTTCTAGTTCCCTAATCTGGGCGATATCTTCCCTATTCCTTCTGGTGGTTCTCAGGCGAACCTTTACCTTTACGATGATATTATTCAGGTTTGAACGGTCTACAAGGAAATGAGTCCCGCCCTCTCCTCTTACTCTGGTCCAATGACGATCAGGACTGGCAGATGCCCGTTCTTCTACATCCTGAAAGAGTCTTCCTTCTGAGCTAAAAAGCCGGGAACGCTCTTCACTTACTGCTGCTCCTATTTCTTCGCGATTCATTTCCTGTGTGCTTGGTCCTTCGGTATCAGTAGTTTCTTCAGTGGGATCATCTTGGGCCGGTTCTTCGGCTGGAGCATCTGGAGTGTTTAGCAAGTCAAGTAACCGTTGAGTATAATAATCTGCATTGTCACGTGAGCGTGCTAAACTTAATATTTCTCGAATATACCTTTTGGATATTGCTGACAATTCATTGTAGGTTTCATGAGATAATATCTCCATGGATTGTGCATCAAAAGTCTGAATCGTTTCTGCAGTAGGAACACGCCGAATCTCCTCCCCCTGCTGCCCCACATGCGTCAACTCATGCGCCAGCAGTTTCTTCCCCTCCGAGGTCTCTGGGCTGTACTGCCCCTGGTTGAAGTAAATGTCCGACCCATGTGTAAAGGCCTTCGCCTGTATGTCCTGGCTCATTTCGGCGGCTTGTGTACCGGTGTGAATCCGCACGTTGGAAAAATCGCTGCCGAAGGCTTGGTTCATAAAGCCTAAGGTGGGCTTGGGCAAAGGGCTGCCACTGCCTTTGCTGTTACTGAGTTGGGAGGTTAGCTGCGAGGAAGCGGGGTATCCTCCCCCTTCCGATTTCCGCATCACGCGCTCGGCCATGGCGTCGGCTTCCTGCTCGTAGGCGTCGCCGGGTTCGTTAATGGTGAGTTTGGGCTGAATGACGGGTTTGGAGGAGAAAAAGGGTTTGCGGGGAGAGCTATGATAGTCGCTGTTTACTTGTCGTGAAATGTGAGGAACAAAAAAGGGTTGTTCTGCTTCATGGGTTGGGGTAAAAAAACTGCTTTCGCCTTTTTTCGCAAAAAGGGGACTGGCGGCGTGTAAGGCAGAACGATCCTTATGTACGGTAGTTTTCATTACGATTTGCTGGGTTGGTTATGTCGTGTTCCTGATCTTTTGTTTCAATTTACAAAAAGAATCGGAAAGTTTTGCCACAGGCAACTTAAATATTTTCGATACTTAGAATAAAATGGTTCGCGAAAAATTCGCAAACGACGGGGCGATACAAAACTTGGGAGCGAGCGATACTTTTCTCCCAAAATTTCGTACATTTGATTCAGCACACCTAAAACACGTAAAAAAATGCAGGAAATACGCGACATCTTAAAAGAATTAGCCACCGACCTGGTCTTAATGAAAGAGACCCAGAAGGACGCTGCCCTAAAATCGCAACAGGAATGGCGGGAAATCGCCGATCGGTTTCGCGAAACCGACGAAAAGTTTAAGTCAACGGAGCGTTTTGTCAAAGAAGTCAGTAAAAAACTCGGCGAACTCGGCAATAAAATGGGATCCTTTACCGAAGGACTCGCCCTGCCTTCGCTTTCGCGGATTCTTCAGCGGGATTTTGGGGCTACGCATATCTTTCCCCGCGCCCGGGCCGTTCGCTCGGGGCAAAGCCTGGAAATAGATGTCCTCGGCTACGCCAATGGCCAGCAAAACACGGCCGTCGCCGTGGAAGTCAAGTCGCACCTCAAAGAGGAGCACGTGGATCAACTCCTGCGAATCTTAGCAGATTTTCCGCAGTTTTACCCCGAACACTCGACGAAAAAGCTCTACGGCATTTTGGCCGGAGTTAACGTCCCCGATACGGTGCGAAACCTCGCTTTGAAAAAGGGCCTTTATGTCGGCCAGATCAGCGAAGAAACCTTTCGACTCCGAGTACCGGACAACTTTCGCCCCCAAAATTTTCAGTCCTTTGCCGCCTCATGACTTTTGTAGTCAAATTTTTCACAAATCGAGGAGTCTGCATAAAAAGTCTTAAAAAGTAAAGAGGCTTGTAAAACACTTTCGTTTTACAAGCCTCTGTACCTCGTTTATTTTACGATTAACGATTTACTTCCGCACAATAATCTGCCAGGTTTTTAATTCGGGCATAATTGGCATCAATCGCATAGATTTTGTCCACGAAAGGTTTTGCCTCCGGACAATGGTAGTTATTTTCCTCACCGGTAGGGTTGAAGTTGTAGTTGGCCATGATCTCATAACCAATCAGAAGGATTTTACTTTCTGCGCTTTCAAGGCTGCCTACGGCCTTGCTGCCGAAAGCGGCTACGATCATTTCTGCCGGTTCTTTTACGTACCATGACATGGTCTCTTTGTCTTCGTCTTCCAGTTTATTGGCTATCTGGAGAAGGTAATTGTAAGGAGGCACGTAGTCCGTTTTCAGTTCAATGACTTTTTTGAAATTGGGCATGGATTCTTTGTACATCTCTCCATTGTACTGCGCCCTTGCGAGACGGTAGAAATTTTGCAGGCTTTCCTTTTCGGCATAATCTACCACTTTCTGACGATAGTGTGCTTCGAGTTTGTAAAAAGGAGCCTGGCCTTTGATAACTTCATCACGTTTGGCCATGGCCTGTTTGCCTTTTTCAGCCGCTTCGTCCATTAGCACTTTGTTTTTATCCGCGCAGGCAGCGTCATTTACTTTTGCACATTCGTTGTAAGCATCGAAGTATTTCTGCACATCAGCCTGAGCAGTATTTGCAGCGGTGCGGTAACCTTTGGCTTCTGCATCAATTTTTTCGGCCTGAGTTTCATATTCTTTGGCGATATCTTCAAAATATACGGCCATGTCGGAGTTTTTCTCCACCATTTTTTTGTAGTTCTCATCGGCTTTATCCAGATCGCCCATCGCCCGGTAGATATCACCCGTCACTTGGTAGTCCTGCCAGAGGATATAATCTTCTTTTTTCACTTTGGAGAAATACTCATCCATCGCACCTTTAGCTTTTGCCTGGTCGCCCATTTTATTGTAGGACATACCCTTGAGACGCAGCATGACATTGGTAACCGTATCTGTGGATATATTTTCAAGTTCCGTGATGGCCTCCTGATAGTTTTCACTGAGGAAGAGGAAACTCGCATAGCGGATACGTGCGCGGAGGTCGTTGTCGGTCATCGAGACGTATTTTTTAAGGTCGTCGCGGGCAGCTTGATATCTTTTGGCGAGGAGGTTAAGTTCTCCGCGAATACGGTAAGAAGGTGGGAAGTTGTCATCAATCCGAATGGCTTCATTAGCATTTTTCACCCCTTCGTTCAGCATGTTTCCATCGCCGGTTTTTTTACCTTCTTCGAAATAGAGTTCTGCGAGAGCAGCATAAGCCTGTACAAAATCAGGAGCCAGTTCTTTGGCTTTTTCGTATTCTTCGATAGCGAGTTCAGGTACGCCCTGTTTTTTGTAGTAATCTGCGAGATGGATATGTGGGCGGGGATCGTTAGGGTCTTTATCTTTCAGGGCATACAGAATTTTTTTAGCTTCGGCGATTTCGGAGGGGCCGCCTTCGAGATAGGCCAATGCTGTGGCTACTTCCACGTCAAAGTCTTTTCCTTTGCTACGGTCAAGTGCTTTCGTACAGAAATCATAACCTTCCGCCAGTTTACTTTCTTTAATCATGGACATCCCCATACCGGCCATATTCAGACCGCTGCCGCTTCTTTCTTTGAGGCCGGCTTGAAAATATTCACGGGCTTTATCGTAGTCTTCCTGTTTGTAGGAAATCATACCCAACAGGTAATAGACTTCGTCAATATTTTTGGGAGCCTGAGTGAGAATTTGTTTCAGTTCTGTCTCAGCTTCACCAAATTTTTCATACAGAATATTTTGCTTCGGTTTATCCAGGGGAACCTGAGCAAAAAGGGTGGCCTGACCAAAAACCAGGATACCAACGCAGAAAATCGCAACACGTTTCAACATAATCGTCAATAGTTTTAATAAGTTACGAGGTTAAACATAGATGATTTAAAAATTTATTTTGCTGTAGTTGGTTTTTGCTGGGTTGTGGCCGGAGGAGTTTCTTCTTCGGGAAACTTCACTTTTCTTGGAATAGTATGAATAGCCGCGAGGCCGGATTTGTGAATAATTTTTTGTCCGAGAGGGCCGTCTATATAAGCGACAAACCCCGTTCCCAGTCCGATACCGGACTCGCGGGATATAGAATACATTTTTCGGGTAAGCGGGTAACAATCTTGATCCAGAAAACTTTGAAAGGGGCCAAAAAACGTTTGTTTATAGGCACACGCGTTGTCCGTGTGTGCAGATTTTTCCAGGGAGAGAATTTTGATTTTTTTCAGTCTTTCAAGGACTTTAGGATCATCTTTATCGCTTAGCCAGGCCATTCCGACGATACCCGTAGCTCCGGGGTTTTCGGCGACATAGTTTATTACTTCTTCGGTATTTTTCAGGGCAAAGGTGCTGGCCTCCGGAAGAGGTTTGCCATCCATAAGGCTGTCGCGAAGGAAGGAAATTATCCCGGAACGTGCGTGGTCAAAAATCAGGGAAATATTACCGGCGGTCGAATTACCACTAATATCTTTCCAGGTTTTTATTTCCCCGGAAAGTATAGCCTTGAGTTGGTCGAGTTTGAGTTGGTTTGTCGGATTTTCAGGATTTACGATAACGGCCACGGCATCTTTTCCCAGTGTTGCATAGTCTGGTGGCACGGTAAGCGCTTTAAGGAGGTTTTCTTCCTCGCGGTTTAGCTTACGGGTTGTAATCACCAGCCGGATAGAATCACTGAGGAGCATGGCACGAATGGCATCTTCCGCAGGCATGATCAATGCATGGACAATTGCCTTTTCGTGTACTGCCTGAAAATTATCAAGCTCTGCCTGAATAAGTGGCGCAATTGATTCATCTACTGCAATATAGATTTCGCCGGAAGTTGCCGACTCCGTTGCGTCAGGAGATGTAGAGGGCGAACGTTTAAACTCAGGAGTAGTGTTTTTATTTGCCGAATCAGTATATGAGGCGGTCTGCTGTTCACAGAATGTAAACAGGGATAAAATCAGAAACAGAAGAGAGAAAATATACAAAAATCGCTTCATCCTGGTTCTATGGTTTGTCTGGTTTTCAAAGTTAGTAATTTTTTGCGATAAATTTGCCTCCTGCATAACATCTGCACATGTTCTGTAAAAGAATCGTTACAAATGTACTTGATTGTAGTTTCATCGGTGAATATTGCTGATAATAAGACGTTTTTTTTAAAAATTTCCATAAATGATTGACGGTGAATTAATCACCATTCAGACTGATTTTATACCCATTGAATGAAAAATAGGATTTTTTAGTAAAAAACCTTGCATTTTTGTAAGTTCAACCCCTGAAATCCCGCTTTGTAAGTCAGTTTAATTCCAAATTAAAGCCCTTATGATTATTCGTTCGGCAAATGCGAAGATTCTGGTTATCCTCTTAATGATGGTAATACCAGGGGGAATCACCCATGCAACACATTTTATGGGAGTGGACATCACCTATGAGTGTCTCGACCCCTGTACCTACAGGATTTTCCATAAAGCTTATTATGATTGCAGCGGTGGTGCCACAACCTTACCGCCCGGTCAGACCCAACAACCGGCGCTTACTTTTATCGGAAACCCCGGAGGTTGCCAGACCGTTCCCCAGATCATCGGAAACTGGGTCTTTGTACACAATATCGAAGTTACTCCCGTATGTCCTTCCTGGGTATCGCAGACCGCCTGTAACGGAGGTGCATTGCTCAATGGCGTAGCCGAAGGTTACTGGTATGCAGATTATAATTTCTGTACCGCCGGTTTTCCTGCATGTAGCACCTTTAATATCACCTGGAGCAGTTGCTGCCGCAACGGTGCAATTACTTCCGGAGCTTCCAATGCCGGGATATTTACAGGTAATACCATCATTGATCCGAGTCTCCTTCCGTGCAATAACTCTCCCACTTTCATTAATCCTCCAGTACCATATATCTGCTCCGGACTGGCTTTTACTTTCAATCAGGGTGCGTATGACCCTGACGGAGATTCCCTCTCTTATGCCCTTATAACCTGTTATGATGGCCCCGGAGCATCTGTGGTTTATAATTTTGGTTATACCCCTCAGCAGCCGCTCGGTGCTACCTGGAATGTGCAGGTCAATTCGGCCACCGGAGACATTTCTATGACGCCCAGTCCTACCGGCCTTCCCGTGGTAGGTGTGCTCTGTCTGGAAGTAAAAGAATGGCGAAACGGCATCCAGATCGGTTCCGTCGTTCGGGATATTCAGATTACGGTTATCAGTTTTGGCTGTGTCGGTTCCAATCCCACTACCGGTGGTATTACTAATGCAACGATCAACAGCCTTACCGCGATTCCCACTTCTTTTAATGAAATCAATACCTGCGTAGGTCTGCCACTCTGTTTTCAGATTCCGACGCTCAACCCCGATCCGACGCTTACTTATACCATGAGTTGGGATCAGAATATTGCAGGGGCTACTTTCATTAATGCCATTAACCCGCTTCAGCCTAATTCTTTTTCCGGACCTCAACCCGTAGCGGATTTCTGCTGGACACCCAACGCCACCGGATTGTATTCATTTGTTCTTACGCTTCAGGATAATAAATGCCCGATCAATGGCTTAAACCAATACTCCATTATTATTAAAGTTAATAACGGCCTCGAAAACTCTGCCGCACAAGCGGATACGGTCGGCTGTAATGAGGTAGATCTTTTTGCCCTGCCCGACCCCAATGCAGGTGGTAACCTTCTCTACTCATGGTTAGGCACAGGGGGTCTTGACAATAACCCCAACAACAACGACTCTGCCCTCACTCATTTTTATCCTGGCCCGGGTACATATCCCTATCAGGTCACGATTAAAGATACTTTTGGCTGTGCCGTTACTCTCAACAACTCCGTAACCATTACACAGGGAGCCATCATTGACGGAGGCCCCGATGTGGTAATGTGTTCCGGATACACGGCTCAGTTAGGTTCTGCAGCCATTCCCGGACAGACATATCTCTGGTTCCCGGCTACAGGCCTCAACAATATTACCAGTTCGAACCCCACCTTTACCTTTGTCAATAACGGAACGACGCCCGATACCATCAATTTCCTCGCAGAAGCAGACAACGGTATTTGTACCACTTTTGACAATGTACGTGTGGTGGTTTTCCCGACGCCTTCCGTGTCTATATCTCCGGCTGTGCCGCAGATATGTAACGGCGATACCATGACTCTTACTGCCACAGGCGGGACTGCTTACCAGTGGAGCACCGGAGAAACCGCAGCATCCATTCAGGTTGCGCCTACGAATACAACTACTTACTCCGTGGTAACCTTCGACAACGGATGTACCAGTGCACCGGTTTATACTACGGTTGAAGTTACCGACAAACCGGTCGGCCAACTCTCCGGCGACCTTTTGGTCTGCCCGGGCGACAATACTGTACTTACAGCCTCTGGAGGTACCAGCTATGTCTGGAGCGTTTCGGGTAGTACCACATCGTCTATAAACATTAACAATATCCAACTTCCAACCCCTGTATCGGTATCGCCGGTACTCGCAGGTTGTATCGGTGATCCGGTTTCTGTGGTTATTCAAACACTGCCTAAACCCGTAGCGGACTTTGTCCCCAGCAATGAATGTGAAGGGGAACTTACTACTTTCACCGACATGTCGTCGGTCGCAGGCGGAGCAATTGTCCTGTGGAACTGGAATTTTCAGGACCCTACAACGGGAAATGATAACCTTTCTAATCTTAGCCAGCCTTCACACCTTTTCTCTGATGCAGGTACTTATCAGGTGCAAATGATCACTACTTCCAGTGAAGGTTGTAAAGATACAGTCGTACGCCCGGTAAATGTAGCTCCGACTCCCGACGTGGATTTTAATTTTACGAATGTCTGCGAAGGTCTGCCTAATCTCTTTACCAGCACGGCTACTATCAGTCTGGGAGGAACAATCGTCAGCCAGGAGTGGGATTTTGGCGACAACTCCCCTCGTGTTCAGGGTAGTGCCGCTGCACATATTTTCCCTGACTATGGTTATTATAATGTGACCCTTACCGCGGTTTCGGAAAATGGATGTAGTCAAAGTTTTACAAAAACGGTTTTTGTACACCCTAACCCCATCGCGGATTTTGCCGTTCTCAATGCCTGCCAGGACAGCGTGGTATTCCTTTCGACATCTTCTATTGTGCCTGGAGTATTGGATTATATCCAGTCGTATAGCTGGAATTTTGGCGACCCTAACAATCCACCCAATACTAGTAATCTGGGCAATCCTACGCATGTTTACCCCAATGCCGGCGTTTTTCAGATTTCCGTAACCGTGACTACTGAAAACGGCTGTTCAAACAGCATAACCAAAGCAGTGGATGTATATAGCAAACCCTCCGCAGCTTTTACCTATGATGGCACCTGCGATAAAGGCGCAACTTATTTCTTCGACCTGACCCAAAACGGTGGAGCAAATCCAACACCTATCGGCAACTGGTCATGGAACTTTGGGGACGGAAGTACTTCTTCTGAACAAAATCCCCGGCATGATTTTTCGGCTTCCGGCCCGGGGGTTTATCAAGTTCGCCTGGCAGTGGGTACAGAGGGCAGTTGCGTGGATACCATTTTTCGGGATGTTGTAATCAACCCCAAACCGGTTCCATTTTTTGTTGCACCTGCCGTATGTCATGAAGATTCGATGGTATTCACGAATCAGTCCACCATCGCCTCTGGCTCAATGACTTACACCTGGGATTTTGGCGACCAGTCGGCAACTTCTCAGCTTCCCAGCCCGGTTCATTTTTATACCCAGCCGGGAACCTACCCCATCGTATTTACGGCGGTTTCTGACTCGGGCTGTACAACCACTAAAATTGATGAAGTGCTTGTACGACCTTTACCTGAAATTTTCGAAACCCGCGGTGATACGGTGTGTTTCAGCGACATAGCTTCTCTTCAGGCGCTTACCGACCCACAGAATGAAATTCTTTGGTTTTATGGCCTGAATGACCCTAACCCGTTCCATAAAGGGTTTTCTTATACAACTCCTCCCCTGCCCTATCAGCTTACTTATTATGTACAGCCGAGGTCAGAGTTTGGTTGTGTAAATGACCGGATACCGGTAACGGCTTTTGTTTTCTCACCGGAGTCTGCAAGGATTATTACAGATCCGGAGATCGTCGAAATGCCACTCGCTAATATCAATTTTGACCTGGCTACTTCGGCCAGCCTCACGAGTTGGTTCTGGAATTTTGGCGATGGAAATACATCTACCTCCTCAAACCCTGCTCACGAATATCAGTACCCGGGTAAATACGAGGTCAGTGTGGTGCTTACCGATATCAATGGCTGCCAGATTACTATCGTGGATGTAGTGGAAGTCAAAAAGATTGTGAATATATCCGTACCGAGCGCGTTTTCACCCAATGGTGACGGAATCAACGATAGATTTCTCGTCGGTCATTATAACCTGAGTCAGTTTTCCATTCAGATTTTTAACCGCTGGGGACAGTTGGTTTTTGAATCGGACAACCCTGATTTTGAATGGGACGGGAAAAGCCTCAGCGGCCAGCCGGTCGGCGAAGGAGTGTACGTATATTCGCTCAAAGCAACCGATTTTGATGGAAATTCACTTACTGAAAACCGAACGGTAACGGTTATAAAGTAGGTGAAGCTTATAAATAAAAAAGGCGGTCTGTTTGAACAGACCGCCTTTTTTATATTCATTAAACCGTCAACGCATTGTTTCAAAAACATCTTCCGGATGTTTTTCTTCCTGTGTCATTGTACTATCTTCCTCTTTTTCTGTAAGCCGATAATACAACATTAGTCCTAATCCGCCGCAAACAAGCATCATCGCAAGGATCGAAAGCTCTTCCGGCATTCCAAATTTTGATAATACAAAACCCATAATCAGCCCAATACCTAAACCAAAAATAATCAGTCCGTACTTCAGTGCATTTAGCCGGCTCCTTTTCCGAAAAGTATCGTTGGGGTTCGTGCTGAAAATTCCGGCGGTGCGATTGTGTTCGATCAACGCCATCCGTTCCTTGTGCCGGGCCGTAACATAAAGATAAATAATCCCGAAAACCGTAACTCCAACGGTAATCAATGCCACTATAGGCGCAATAAATCGAAGCGATTCTCCCATATCTAAAAAATGATTAAGTTGAGTATATGAAGTCTGAGACGGGTGGAAAGAAATAGGGGTTACAAATCAGGAGAATAATTCTTCCGATAAAAACCTTGTAACCTCATCGTTTTTTCCCCGTCTTACCTCACAGAATCTATGGGCGAAGATAGCTTGCATATACAACGGGTATTAAAAGGGGAAACATCTTCCTTTGAAATTCTGGTGGAAAAATACCAGCGGTATGTATTTTCGCTTTGTCTGAGGGTTTTAAAAAACCGGGAAGAAGCCGAAGAAGCTGCACAGGATTCTTTTATGAAGGCTTTTCGAAAACTGGACACTTTCCAGCAATCGGCAAAGTTTAGTACCTGGCTCTATAAAATCACATGGAATACCGCACTTGACCAGCTTCGATCCCGGAAAAATAACCTTTCCACGCTGGATAAGCCCGAAAACCATCAGATCGCGGATCATCATTTCCCTCAACCGGAAAACCTTTTACAATCAGGGCAAAATGTCGAACTTGTGCAGCTTTTAGTGACCCGACTCCCGGAAAAAGAATCCACGATCCTGACCCTGTACTATCTCCATGAATGCAACGTTGAAGAAATAACCGGCATAACCGGATTTAGCACCTCCAACGTCAAAGTTATTTTGTACCGGGGGCGAAATTTACTACGACAGAAACTGGAAGTTTTGATGAAAAGTGAAATAAAGGAAATGTTATGATACAACCGGATGAACAAATAATATGGCGTTATTTGGACGGTGATCTGGATGAAATCGCCCAACGTCACCTGGAAAAACGAATGGCTGAAGACCCTTCGCTCAAAACTTTGTTTGACCAGATTTCCGCGGTTGACTCAGGCTTACGGTCTCAAAGCCTGGAGCAACCTTCCCTTCGTTTTAGCAAAACGCTGATGGAAAAAATTCAGCCTCCGAAAAAATCGGTTTATCGCCCGCTGATTCCGGCATTTACCCAAAAACGTATTTCGGCGGCGGTTGTAGCATTAAGTTTTTTTTCCATACTTATTTCGGTGAGCATTCCGGTTGTATATAATGAGCCGCAGATTCTGAATGAAACTTTTGCCTCCGGCCCCGTGGCGGTGTTTTTATGGGCAGTTACCGCTTTCTGGGGAGTTATATTTTTTGACCAATGGAAAACCGGGAAAATCTTCAATCATTTCTGACTATTGAGTAAATGAAATCTATTTAGCATCTTTGTTTTTCATAACGTAAATCCGATTATTTTCAATAAAATCTGAATATGAAACTACTGAGCATTTTACTCGCCGGTGTGATGAGCATGCAGGTTCCCTCAGGAGACGGAGACGATAAAAAGAAAAGTAAAGGCAAAGAATTTTATTATAAATACGAACGCGAAGAGGTATCTGACTATCGCGACCGCGTAGAGTTTAAAATGCCCGAACCGAAAGTCATTGCCGTTCAGATAACGGAAGAAACTCCCCACGGCATGAGTCTTTCGTATTTGTTCAGCCCCGGCAAAAAACTTCATATCGAGGCGGATGCCCAACTTGAATCGCTGATTCAGAAACATATTGAAATCAACGCCGGTACCCATCAGGTTTCCGGTTTTCGCATTCAGGTATTTGCAGGCTCTAACCGCCAGAATGCCTGGTCATCAAAAGGTACTGCCATGAGCCGTTTCTCTCAACTCCCTCAATATCTGGAATACGAGGCTCCCAACTACGTGGTAAGAGTGGGAGATTTTATGGATAAAGAAGATGCTATCCTTATGCTTCGCGCCATGCGCGAGGTTTTCCCCGGAGCATTTATCGTGCCCGACATGGTAAAAGTACCCAGAGTTCTTCCGGAAGAAGAAGAAACTGACGAATTCGAAAACAATACTCAGGGTAAAGGGTAAATCTTACTCCGCCGCCGAAGGCATTAGCTGACCGGATAAAAGCATTAGCTCCGATTCATTCAGCTTGATATCATACTTTAAATCGTTTAGCCGGTTTTTTACCCGAAGCACATTCAACTGAGCGTCGCGAAACTGTACACTGGTGGCCTGCCCCAGCTTAAATATTTCCTGAGTGCGGGCAAAATTTTGCTCTGCCGCCACTAAACTTTTCTGCTCCAGTTCATATATAGCGAGACTATTTTGCCAGGAATCAAAAGCATTGTACAGGCTCAGCAATAGTTGCTGTTCGGTTTCTTTTTTTCTCGTCAAGCTGCTTGCCAGCGCGATTTCGGCGTTCTGCACATTTCGATTCGTGCGGCTTCCGTCATAGATATTAAAACTCAAAGAAGCTCCACCCGAAAATCCCAGGCTTTGAATAGAACGGGCAAAACTCACCGGCCCATTGTTCGTGTAATTATATCCATAAGAAGCATTTACCGCGAGCCGGGGATATCTTGCTGCCTGATTCACGCGCAGGCTCAACTCCGATACCTGCTGGCTCAATGCCGCCGCTTTCAGGCTTGCATTATTGCTGATTGCCTGGGTTTTTAGTTCTTCAAACTGAAGGTTTTCCTGATAAACGACCGCCGTATCCACTATATAAAAATCGGTTAACTCTCGCCCCATCAGAAGATTGAGGTTTCGAAGGGAGTTTTGAAGGTTGAGTTTTGCCGTAGCGAGATTTGCGCTGTCAGTATTGATGTCCACTTCTGCGTTTAGGATGGCGAGGCGGTTAGCACTACCAAACTGATTTTGGTTTTTGACATATTCTATCCGGTTGCGGGAAGTAGATAGTTGTTCCTGAAGAATATAAACCGTTCCGGAAAGGCGGGCCACCCCGTAGTAAGCACTGATCACCTGAACGAGGTTTTGTTCAATCAGTGCACGGGTTTGCTCCTCGGTAAGAGAAACATTCGCCTTAAGCACTCGGTAGTTATAGACATTTCCCAGTCCGTCAAAAACCGTATAACTGACTCCTATACCCGCATTGGCGCCATAGGTCTGAAGCCCTTTGGCCTCGATGGTTCTATAGGGCGGGTCGCCCGGCCCCGCATCGGCGTTGATGAGTTCAACTTCTGCATTAGAGTTGTTGTAGTTTCCGCCGGCGTCGAAGGACACACGGGGGAGCAAACCGGCGTTGCCGGGGTGTGCGTTATTTCGAGAAACCAGAACACTATTTTCCGCCACCTGGATGCCGTAGTTATTTTCCAGGGCTGCTTTTACCGCCTCTTCCAGTTTTAAAACCTCCTGGGCGGTAAGCATTAGCGGGAGAAACAAAAAGATAAAAACAAAACGATATTTCATTGCGGTGATTTTCGTATTTCGTAAATCAGGAGAAAAAGTATCTTAATCCGGAGAAAAGAGCGACTAAGGCCGCAGGAATCAGTAACCAAAGTCCCAGGTAATATTTCCGACCTTCCAGCGCGGGTTCTACGGAAGTTTCTTCCGGTTTTGTACCTTCCCACAACCAGATCATATTTACCTTATATTGGTTGAACAGGATCAGTATGGAAGGCAGTACAAGAAGCACCACTACCGTAGAGGCTGCCAGACCAAAAGCAATAGAAATCGCCATAGGAATCAGGAATTGCGCCTGAAAACTTTTCTCCAGAATCAGAGGCCCCAGGCCGGCAATAGTCGTAATGGAGGTTAGGAAAATAGGCCTGAAGCGAGACAGAGCGGCTTCCTTTAAGGCTTCCTTGAAAGGTTTTCCTTCCTCTATGAGAGTATTGTGGGTACTGACCATTACCAGTGCATCATTTACCATGATTCCCACCAAAGCCAAAAGGCCGAGGCCGGAGAAAATAATGCTGAATGGTTTGTCAAATAGAAAATGGCCTCCTATTACCCCGATAATACCAAACGGGAGTGTAAGCAAAACGGCTATGGTCTGATTTACCGAACGGAAGGTGAGCAGAATACTTGCGATCATGATTATAAACAGGATCGGATATACTTTAGCTGCGCCTTCACCGGTTTTGGCATTTTCCCGATACTGACCTTCCATGGAAAATCTTACCGACGGATATTCCGCCTGTACTTTGGGGATCATTTCCGTCAGTATCTGCTGGGTTACATCCTGGGTAGAGACATCCACTGCGGCAGGGTCGGCGTCCACCCGTATTTCCCGGCTGCCGTCAATGCGCCGAATTGCAATTACGCCACGGGAGACCGTCAGATCCGCAAGTTCGTTGAGCGGATAAGTGGCTCCGGAAGTGGTACGTATGCGCATATTTTCCAGGTCGCCCACAGAACCTCGGTCTGCCAGGTCATAACGCACCCAGACTTTTACCTCATCCTGCCCGCGCTGAAGACGCTGGATTTCTGCGCCAAAAAAGCCCTGACGTACCTGACCGATTACATCCTGAAGCGTAAGGCCCAGCAAGTGTGCTTTTTCTTTCAGCGTAACATTGATTTCGCGCAGCCCTTCGCGGTTACTGTCGGTAACATCGCGGATATCGGTATTGGTACTCATTTCTGCTTTCAGCATTTCCGCAGCGGCTTCCAGCTCGGTGAGATTATCTCCGATAACTGCCACCGAAAATGCCTTTCCAAAAGGCGTGGATACCCCGTAAGTAACTTCTTCGGCCTCATACATGGGGCCTACGGCTTTGCGGATGGAGTCGGCAATCTGCCGACTGGTAAACTTGCGTTTTTCGGCGGTCAACAAGTTAATCCTCAACTCGCCGTCGGGCGAAGAAGCCGCGCCTGCCGAGGCGGGGCCTGCACTACTGATGCCCAGGGTTTTACTGACGATGACAATCAGGTCTTCGCCGTCAGGTTGTTCTTTTTTCAGGTTTTCGTTTACTTTCCATACGCCTTCTTCAATTTTATCGAGTAGCCGCATGGTCTCCTTTTCCGGAGTCCCGGAAGGCATTTTCAGCGAAGCGGAAATAAAGTCGGACTCTATTTCGGGGAAAAAAGTAATTTTCACCAATCCCCCGCTTACCAGACTAAAGGAAATAATCAGCAGGCCCACAAAAATCGAAATCCCGGCCCAGGTATATTGCATGAAAAACTCAAGCATCGGCTTATAAAGGCGGTTGCGCATCCAGTCCATGAGTTGCCAGAGTTTTTCCTGAACCGGACGGAAAAATACAGCGATTTTGGACTGCGTGTCGGTATTCCATTTTAAAGCTTTGGAATGACCGATATGGCCGGGGAGAAAGAAAGTGCTTTCGAGTAGAGAAATTGACAAGGTAAGCATTACCACGAGCGAAATATCAGAGAAAAAATCGCCGGTAACTCCCGGTAAAAATAGAAAACCGGAAAAGGCAATAATCGTCGTAAATACCGACGAGAAAACGGAAGGCAGTACTTCAATCGAACCGTCAAGGGCGGCTTGAAGCGGTTGTTTTCCATTTTCCCACTGCTGGTAAATATTTTCACTGATTACAATTCCATCATCCACAAGGATACCGACAACCAGAATCATCCCGAAGAGTGAAATTGCATTAATGCTAATGTCCAGTAAAGGGCCAAATATAAACATCCCCAACATCGAAATCGGAATAGAAATCGCCACCCAAAATGCAATTCTGACTTGTAAAAACATAGCCAACAAAATCAAAACCAGCGCAAAACCAAATAGCCCGTTGCTGGTCAGCAGGTCAATACGATCTCGAAGCGTGACGGAACCGTCCACAATAATGATGGCCTTTACCTGATCATTTTTTTCATTAAATTCTTCTATATAATTTTTGATATGATCGGCAATAAACAACAGGCTTTCGCTCGTAGTATTATTGACTTCCAGAATAATGGCACGCTTACCGTTTACATACGCCTGACTCGGTGTTTCTGCCCAGGTATCGTTGATGTCGGCAACTTCCCGGAGCAGGAGTTTTCGCCCGTCAGGCGCGGCTGCCACCACAATGTCCTGAATATCCGAGGCGTAATATTTTTTTTCGCGGCTGCGAATCAGGACTTCTTCGTCCCCGCCCTTAATCGTACCGCCGCTAAGGTCTAGGTTTGCACCCTGAACTGCTCGTAAAATCTGATTGAACGTAAGATTATATTTTCGCAGATCATTTTCCCTTACATTAATTACAAGTTCTTCTTCCGGAAAACCATTGAGTTTGATTTTGGAGATACCGTCCACGGAAAGAAGATCTTTTTCCACCTCACGGGCAAACTGTTTCAGGGTTTTTATATCCACATCACCGGCAAGGGCAAAATTGAGTGCGAGGGTGAGGGATTCCAGTTTTGAGACAATGGGTGGCTCCATATTACCGGGGAAAGAATTAATCCTGTCCACGGCATTTTTGACATCCTGTAAAAGCAGATCCATATCAAAACCCCGCTCAATTTCAACCAGCACCTGCCCGGTGTTTTCGGAGGAAGTAGAAGTTACTCGTTTGACCCCTGAAAGGCCCTTGAGTTCATCTTCAATTTTTGCAACAATGCCTTCTTCGATTTCTTCGGGAGAAGCACCGGGAAGTACCGTGGACACAACAATATTCCGAAGGTCATTTTCCGGAAAAAAAGTGGTGCGCATATTCATCAGACCGAAGATTCCAAATATGGCAATCAACAGTAGAATCATATTCCCCGCTATGGGGTATTTGATAAAATATTTTATAAGGTCTTTCATGGGAAGGTTTTAATAAGTTGATACTTTCATTCCCTCATAAGCACCGATAACGGCCTCATCCAAAATTTCGGTACCGTCGGGAATCCCTCTTACAAGCACGGTTTCCGAGGAATATTTGACCGGGGTTACCGTAAATAATTTTAAGGCTCCATTGTCAATCACAAATATCTGGTTGTTTTCTTCCAGAAGATTGCGGGAGATTTCCGTTACCTGATCCAATTTCTTCCCTTTGACTTTTGCACTTAGGTACATGCCTTCCCGAAGTTCTTTTCCGGAAGTGGCAATAAATACACTAGCGTTTTGAGTGTTGGGATCAATCACATCGCTGATTCGCCGCACCGTTCCTTTCCAGTTTCCTTCGATGTCATTGGAGTAGAGTTCGACCTGATCGCCGAGGCGAATAAATTCGAGGTCCTGCAAGTTTACGGCCGCTTCCAGTTCATAAGAAGAGGGGTTAAAAAATGTACCCAGTTTTTGACCTACCCGCACGAGTGTACCTTCGGTGATGAGGGATTCCGAAACTTTACCGCTAAAAGGTGCAGGAATCACATATTTGGCCAGGCGGGTTTCCTGACTTTTAATCGAATAGTAGAGGTTGTAGAGGTTGCGGGCGGAGAGGTAATATTTTTCCTGATCGCTGCCCGGCTGGGGAAGCGGCTGCAACGTTTTATCCGGGTCAAACGAGGCCAAATAATTTTCCCATTTAGGAAAGCTGGCGGGAAAATCCGTTTTCATATCGGGCAGCATCAGCGTGATCTGGTTCATCAGGCTGCTTTTTTGGGCGAGAAGAGCCAGTTTGGGCTCCTGATCGTCCATGACTATAAGCGGATTGCCTTTCTGGAAGAAATTACCTTCCCGGAAGCGGCTGCTTTCGGGTTTGAGCACTCCGCCGACTTCAGAATACACTTCAATTTTTTCACGGGCGGCCAACCTGCCGGTGATTTCCACTAAAGAACTGCTGGCAGCATTTTGTACCTTTTTTACTTTGACGGTTTTGGTTTTTTCAACGGACTCCACCCGAGGTGCAGGTTGCCGGGAAGCAGAAATACGAGCGGCAATACTTCCCGCGAGTATAAGGAATGCGATGGCGATCCCTATACTGATTAATGTTTTTCTTAATGACATGATGGATAGAAGTAAAATCGTTGTGTTTGATTCAAAGTCAGATTAGTTACGCATGAGACTGTTTCAGATGAAACTAATATTGAGTTTACCATAAATATTTTGACATATTTTCCTGAATCATCCGAAGCACACGCTTACAATGTTCAATATCTTCGAAGGAAATGCCCAAAGTTGCTTCATCAAGGGTTTCGGTTGCACAGGGAACAAGGACGTCTTTAAGGTTTTTTCCTTTGTGGGTAAGGTAAATGAGATTGTTTCTCCGGTCGGTTTTGTCCGGAACCCGCACCACAAAATCGCGACCTTCGAGCCAGTTTATGGCCCTAGTAATGGCCGTTTTATGTTTACCGGCTTTACCGGCAAGTTCCTGTTGGTTTCTTCCGTCTTTTTGCCAGAGATGTACAAGTACGATCCAATGTTCTATCGAAATATCATAACCTGCTTGTCGGAATTTTTCGGTCATGACATGGCCCATCATCCCGGCTGTTTTACCAATCAGGGGAATAATAGACTGTCCGAAATTAAATTCAGGGTTCATATTTATAGTTACACACGTAACTAACCACAAAGCAAGGGAATTGTTTTCGAAAAACAAAAAAAACCCGCACAAATACCAGGAGCTTTATGAAACCCCTATAAACATTCCTAGAGAAGCCATCGTGTTTCGGTAATCCTCCGTCCCCTGAGGGAAGCCGGACAAGTCAACGGCTGAGGCCCGCCCTTGCCACCTTGAGCAAATCTCTAATTACGTACCTGTTAGTTTCAAAAACAGTGCGGTATTCATGCAGGATATTTTTCAATATCTCTGTCTGAGATAATTTTAAAGATCAATCGTTCTGTAATAATACACAACCTTAATGAGCTTGCAAAAACATTTTCTATTCTTCCCATTCATAGGGACGACTGGCAGTAAGGTATCTTTCCCGGTAGTACTTCATTCTTAACAAATTGTCTATGACCACCCCCCGATTGGTAGCGTGAATGATAAACAAATTTTTCCCTTTTTTTTCCAGTAACATTGCTACATGCCCGATCTGTCCGCTTTCGGGATCAGTGCCCGTAAAATACAAAAGATCGCCGGGTTTTAAGTCCTGCCGGTCAATCCTTCTGCCAAACATCGCCAGTGCGCCGCTTGCTCTCGGCAAATTGAGGCCGATATGGTTATAAACATACCCCACAAAACCCGAACAGTCGAAACCTTCCGGTGTCATACCTCCCGGCGAATAGGGTTTTCCTACCAGATTCCGGGCAAAGTCGGTGAGTCTTCTTGTATCTGCATTTTTTCCCGTGATCTTAGGTTCAGGTGCGGGTTCTACGACTATCGGCATCAACGGAACTTCCGGCGGTAATGGCAATTCCTCCACCGATATAGTGGTTTCCGTTTTATTATCAGTTTTATCGGAAAAAAAGCTCCTGAAAAACTCACGCCCCCAGTAAAGGACCATCAGGACTGCAGATAAGGTGAGAAACCTTCTCATAAATATTTGTCTGTAAAATTTATGTATCTGCCCTAAGGTTTACTATTACGCAAAAGATCAAAAGAAAGATTCATAAAATGTCTCTCGCTCACATTCGTTTAGAGTATTGTAGGAAATATGTATTTTTGTTTAAAATAAACTACAATGAAACTCGCGAAAAAAATTACCCCCTGGATTGTTTTTATGTTGCTTTTAGCTGTAAGCATGAAAGCACAGTCCCCGATAGGAAAATGGAAAACCATTGACGATGAAACGGGTGATCAAAAATCCATTGTTGAAATCTTTGAAAAAGATGGCAAACTCTACGGAAAGATTATCCAACTCTTCCGCAAACCTACAGAAGAACAAGACCCCGTATGTGATGAATGCGACGAAGATGATCCTCGTTACAACAAACGTGTGCTGGGCATGGTGATTCTGGAAGGATTGAAAAAAGGAAGTGATAATGTTTGGGAAGACGGCGAAATCCTCGATCCTAAAAACGGCAGCGTTTATAGTTGTTATATCGAACTAATAGATAAAAACAAACTTAAACTCAGAGGTTACCTCGGGTTTTCCTTAATCGGACGCACCCAATATTGGTATCGGGTTGAGTAGGGGCAGATGATCATCGCCGTAGGGGCAGATGATCATCTGCCCCTACCTGCAACCATACATTTGACCCCACCCTCCCAAATTTAACAAACCCTCTGCATATTTTCACCTCAATACAGCCGTAGTAGTTTGCATTTAAGAATGCGTTGTGTAATTTCATGCCACAACTCATACTAGATAACTACTACGGCCATGCTAAACGTGTATGTTGAAGAATGGCGTTACTACCCGGTAGGTTTATTTTTTTTGCTGATAAATATAGGTCTGCTTACCGGTCAGAAAGTCTATAAACCTGCCGACCCGAATCCTTTTAAAGAGTCGTGGCGTTGGCAGAGTTTTGATGAATTGGAAGGAAGAGGTGTCAGGTCTGTATTTGAGGACGTTGAGGGTACAATCTGGTTTGCAACCGATCAGGGAATTCTGGAATATAATGGCTATACCTGGATTGCCCATCAGCCGGAAGGTATAAACGCAGTTCCTTTTGTCGAAATTACTGCTTCTTCAAAGTATATTTTTGCCTGCACTGCCACGGCTGTTTACCGCTATAATGGACTTTGCTGGTTGCCTTATTTTGTACCGGATTCAACCGCTGCGGTTACGATGCGCTCGCTGGAAAATGCAGGAGATACTTGCATCAGGGTGAGTACCAGCCGAGGCGTATTCCAACTTTCGGTGTATGATTCCACCGATATTACTTTTTTTACAACCGCTGCCTATCGCAGGCTGCTGGAACCTAAATTAAAAACTGTAAGTTGGGTGGAACTGCCACTCTCTTCTGAGGCAAATATGAGCCATGTTTCTCATACGATGACCGCTTCCGACGGAGCAGTATGGTTTGTACTAAATATGGGCACCGAAGGCAATCTCCTTCGATTTTTTCCTTCTTCTATTTCCGAAGGCCAAATTTTGGATTATCAGCTTTTTACTTCCACCCCTGATTTCCCCTTCGGATCTGAACAAAACATTATCCAGGCTCAGGATGGGCGTATATGGGTCACCAATGATTCCTATGACATCGGCATTTGCACCTTTGACGGGAAAAAATGGGAATACCTGCGGCTTAGTGATGTGGTAGGCGGCGATGAATTTATAACCGATATTACCCAGACAGCCGACGGAACGATCTGGTTTGGAGGAATCGGGCATATACATTCGCTTAGAAATGGAATATGGAACGTTTTTAAAGCTCCCGACTATCCTGTACCTGCCAACCGGCTTAAATTTTTCCAGGGAAACAACCACCTCTGGATTACAGGGGTGATGTCCCGTGTCAACCTGATTGATTATTCGGAAAGCCACTGGAAAACTTTCTCCGACCTGAATTTTCAGTGCCAGACACCTGATGGAAAACGCTGGTTTATCGAGGTAAACGGGCGAATAATTACGGAAGATCAGGGAAAATGGACGGCATGGGATACCCAAGACGGACTTATGGACGCCCCCGTCAGGTTAATTGCCACACGCAAAGGGCAAATATGGGTGGGTGGCTCTCATAAAGGAGTTGCGGCAACAGCTTTTTTTCATTCTGGACGATGGGAAAAAGAACTCCATCCTAATCTTTCCTGGGGCATTGATTACCGCGCAATGTTTGAAGCCGCAGATGGAACGCTTTGGTTTGGCAGTAGCGTGGACCTCGTTGAAGACAAAGGCCATCAGGGTGGCGTAATACAATTGATTAATCCCCAGTCCCAGCCGCACCAATGGCAGCACCATACGATAAACCACAAAGGGCTTACTCAATCCAATGCCTACGGCATTGGGCAGTCCCGAGACGGTCGTATCTGGATCGGAGGCACTCGCCTTTTGTCCTACGACGGAGAAAAATGGTCTCCTTCTCCCGACAACCGCCTCCATGCTTATGTAAATACCATTCATAGTACTCCCGATGGTTTCCTCGTCGTCGGTTCCCGTGTATATGGAGTTTTTACTTTTGACGGAAAAACCTGGCAGCACTACAATACCGACTCCGGACTTACCAGCAATACCATTATCAGTGTTTTTGCCGAATCTGATTCCAATATATGGGCCGTAACCGAAGAAGACATCTGCCGGTATGACGGGAAAAAATGGATATGTGGGATTTTCCCGAAAGAAATGAATCTGCCTGTAGAAGGGGGAATTATTCTTCGGGCAAACGATGGGACCGTCTGGATTTCCCGGGCTTCCCGTGAATGGAAACGCAGAGCGCTCAGTTTCAGTAAAACTTCCGCCAAAACTTATGAAAATTTTGTCAGTTACCGGTATGCAGTTGATACTTATCCTCCCGAAACGGTAATCAATCTTTACGCGAAAACTCTCTCTCCTTATGGAAGTACTCTTTTTGGTTGGGAAGGAAAAGATTACCGAAAACAAACTCCGGACCCAATGCTTGCCTATTCCTACCGTCTGAATAAAGGGGAATGGTCCGACTTTTCAATTACCGCCACTCAGTCATTTTCAAACCTCACTCCGGGTACTTATACGCTCGAAGTCGTCGCACGAGACTTCGATATGAACACTGACCCTACCCCTGCATCGGTACAATTTAAGGTACTTTTGCCCTTCTGGCAACAAACCTGGTTTATCGTTTTTGTTGTAGGGGTAATGATGTTTATTCTTTTTTTCCTGTACCAAATCCTTATTCGGAATAAAAACCTGAACATTATCAATGAAACCCTCCACCAGGAAAATGATTCGCTGATAAACCGAATGGACGAAACACCTCCGGTTCCACACTTACCGGAAATACCTCCCCAAATTGAACCGGAAATATCCCTGACTCGGGAAAAAATACCACTCAAATCCCTAAACGAACTCGAACCCGCTCCTGTAATTGTTACTTCTTCTGACGAAAAACTTCTCGCCCGGCTGTCGGAAATTATGGAAGAAAACCTTTCCGACCCCAATTTTAATGTCAATAAAATGTGTGAAATGGTCAATCTAAGCCACATGCATTTTATCCGCAAAGTCAAACAGCTTACCGGACTCAAACCGCAGGAAATGCTCAGGTCTTTCCGCATGAAACGCGCCCGCGACCTCCTTCGCCAAAAAAAACTCAATGTCGCTGAAATCAGCTACATGGTCGGTTATGACCTACCCAACTCTTTCACACGTGCCTTTAAAAAAGAATTTGGTGTCACCCCTTCGGAGTTTGCAGATCGTATCCGGCAGAATGGCAGCCTTCCTGAGTCCGATGGTCAATCCATGTAAAAAACTTCCCGCAAAGGTTTTGTTACGGGTGAATTATCTGCATTTGCCTCCATAATATCGGCCATATACGCCCACCACTTTTTCACAAGGGGATGCCGGGGAATGGATTCCGAATCAAAATCATCTGCCAATTTCTGCACGGCAAATAGGGTAAGGCTTTCTTCATCGAGGTAAATAGCGTAATCGGAAATACCCGAGTCGGATAGAAACTGCCCCAGTTCCGGCCAGATTTCATCGTGTCTTTTTTTATACTCGACCTCAAACCCGGGTTTGAGCTTCATTGTAAACGCATTTCGTTTCATCGGTAAAGTTTTGAGGGTAAATATAACCGAAGACCGGTATTCATTATTTCACATCCACACTTTAATTCTCCCTTGCCTGGCGGGTATAGAGTCCGTAATAATGCCCCTGCCGGGAGATTAGTTCTTCGTGGTTTCCATCTTCGATGATTTTCCCTTTATTTATCACCAGAATACGGTCGCAATTGCGGATGGTGGAAAGCCGGTGGGCAATGATAATCGCGGTACGTCCGCGAATCATGCTGTCTATGCCGCGCTGAATACGCATTTCTGCGAGGGTGTCCACGGAGGAAGTTGCCTCGTCCATAATGAGTATCCGTGGGTTTTTGAGCAAGGTACGGGCAAAAGAAATCATCTGTTTTTCTCCGGACGAAAGATTACTTCCCTCCTCCCCTACCTGCTCATCCAGCCGTTCGGCAAATTCGTCAGCACCGATCATTTTCAGCGCCGATTTTATTTCTTCATCCGTTGCATCCAGTTTACCGTAGCGGAGGTTGTCGCGAAACGTACCGGAAAACAAATGAGGCGTCTGCAAAATGATCCCCAATTGGCTGCGATAACTGTGAAGTTTCCGTTCCCGATAATTAATTCCGTCAATTTTGATGGTTCCCGAAACGGGTTCATAAAACCTGCATATCAGGCTCGAAATTGTAGTTTTCCCACTTCCGGTAGCCCCAACGATCGCGACTGACTGCCCCGCCGGGATATGGAGGTCAAAATCTTCGAGGATCATATTGCCATCGTTGAGGTAGGAAAAATTTACTCCTTCAAAACGAATATCGCCGGCTATTTCACCGAAAGATTCGGATTCATCAACGTCCTTTATTTCAACCGGCTGGTCAATCAGGCTGAATATACGCTCTCCTGCTGAGAGGCTATCCTGCGCAGTTGCATAAAACCGGGTGATATCGAGAATGGGTTCGAAAATCATCCGGGCGTAGCTGAAAAAAGCCGCAAGCACCCCAATGGTTACTCCGGTTGCCCCAGCAATAGCCATGTGGCCGCCGAGGTAAATAACCAAAGCCGCCGAAAGCGACCCGGTGACGACGACAATCGGAAAATAAAGCGAGGCATATACCGAGGATTTGTAGGCTGCCTGAAATAATTCGCCGGTGACCTCGCGGAAGTTTTCCGAAGCCTGTGTTTCCTGTACCGTGGTTTTGTTTACCTCCAGTCCGTTGATATGTTCGGTCAGATAGGATGCCATCTGGCTATACGCCCGTCTTGCCATGCGTGAATACCCCAACAAAAGTTTTCGCACTTTGATTGCCAGATACAGCAGCACTGGTATCGAAAGCATCACAATAAGACTCAGACGCCAGTTATAGAAAAACATAGCGGTGAGGCTCACGGTGATCATCATAAGCCCAAAAAGAAGTTCTACAAATCCCCACGAGATGACCTGAGCCACGCGATTGACATCGGAGGTCAGCCGAATGGCGAGGTTGCCAATGGAGGTTTTGTCATAGAAGCTGTAAGACAAATGTTGAAGTTTCCGGAACATTTGCTCGCGTAAATCAAAGATAACATGCTCCTTAAGTCGCCCGGCAGCAAGAATAAATGCACCGATCGCACATACCTGAAACACAAACACTACCGGGAAGGCGAATGCAAAACGATAGATCGCGGACCAATTTGCGGTACCGGTTTCACGGAAAGCAATAACTTCGGGAGTGAGCACCTCGTCAATATACCTAAGCCAGATCAGCGGTACAATGCCGTCGGCAATGGCCGTACCTGCGGCTCCTGCGGCCACCAGCCAAAACCATTTTTTGTATTGAAAGCTGATGAGGAATATACGCCGGAGAAAAGGCCATAATGCCTGCTGTCGGGTTGATTCCTGATTTTCGTCTATGGAAAATTGTGAAGACATACGAATTCTGTAATAAAAACTTTTACTAAATGCCCTCTTACTAAAACATTAGAGTTTGCTGATTTCTTCTTCCAGGGAAGATTGTACCTGAAAAATCTCCCGATAATAGCCGGGGATTTTTTCTAGTTCGGCGGGTGTGCCTTCCTGAATCACCTTCCCTTTGTCCAGTACCAAAATCCGGTCTGCCTGCTGGATAGAAGTAATCCTGTGGGAAATTATAAGCGTGGTTTTGGAAGCCAATATTCCCCGCAGGGCTTTAAAAATTTCTTGTTCGGTTTCCGTATCCACTGCCGAGGTAATATCGTCCAGGATCAAAACATCGGGGCCGGGGAGCAGGGTTCTTGCCAGGGCGACCCTTTGTTTTTGTCCCCCGGAAAGCGTCACGCCTTTTTCTCCTACCAAAGTCTCGTATCCCTGGGGGAAAATATCTCTGATTTCCGCTACCTGCGCGATCCCGGCGACAAGGGTCACCTGATCCTCATCCGCCTGTGGCTGAGTATAGGCAATGTTTTTTCGGATCGTAGTAGAAAAAAGGAAAGGCTTCTGGAGTGCTAAGCCTATTTTTTGCCTTACCGATTTTCGAGAATATTCACTTAACGGTTTTCCGTCGAGTAAAATGATACCTTCTTCCGGGTCAAATAGCCGCAACAATAGTCGCGTAATGGATGTTTTTCCCGCTCCGGTAGGGCCAATAATGGCGACTTTTTCTCCCGGATGAATGGTAAAATTTATCTGTTGAAGTACCGGTTCTTCTTCTTTCCGGTAGCGGAAACTGACATTACGGAAGCTGATAGCGCCTTTTATCTGAGCGGCCTGATCGCCATCTTGGGACTCCTGACCTTCGGCCATGATCTCCGAAATCCGTTCCATTGCGACAACGGCCATCCCCATATTGGACAAGATACGACCCAACTGACGCATGGGCCAGGCAACCATAAAGATATAAGTGAAAAAGCTCACCAGTTCGCCCACGGTTATTTGCCCCCGAACCACAAAAAAACCACCGACGAATATAGAAACGGCGATTTGTATAAACCCCAGCAAATCCGAAAAAGGCCAGAAAAGCGCGTGAACATTATTGTGCCGAAAACCAATATTGCGTTTACGTATGTTTTGTTTTGAAAACCTTTCGATTTCGTATTTCTCATTAGCAAAAGCCGCAACCAACCGAATACCGTTCAAATTTTCCTGAACCATATCGCTGAGTTTATCTGACTCTGCTTCATGTAAGCGCCAGATGGCCTTTTCTTTTCGGAAAAACCAGTAAGCCGAAATCCCGATCAAAGGTGTAAGGGAAACGCTGATCAAGGCATAGTTGAGGTTTACCAGAGCCATCATCCAGAAGGAAAACCCAAAAATGGCCGCAACACGAATGATTTCAATCACCTGATCTTTCAGAAATCCTTTAATCGTGTCAATATCACCGGTACAGCGCTGTATGAGTTCGCCCCTTGTGATTTTGGAAAAATAGCTGAGGGGCAACTGCTGAATATGAGCAAATGCCTGATCCCTCATTTTTTTTGCGACCTTTTCCGAACACCAGGACTTGATGACATCCGCAGCGAACAGGAATCCCCCGCGAAACAGTGAAATGGCCACGTACATAATCGCCAGGGCGAGAAGAAGACGGGATACATTTTGTACGCTGAACGAGGGTAAAAACTGGTAGAACAGCAGAGAAACGCCATCTTTAGCGATTTCATCGGTAAGGGGAGTTTCCTGATTTAGGGAAATAACTCCGTCAATGGCAATCTGAAGAATTTTAGGCTCAAAACTCCGAAAGACAATCGAGAGGATAAGCAACAGCGCTGAGACCAGGTACTGCCATTTGTACCGGTCAAGCGTACGAAAAAGGTTTCTAAGCGAAGCCGTCATTTGCCCGTGTAAAGGTTTGTCAATAAAACGAAACCCGGCCTTAGGAGTTTCCTTAATCCACTACAAAAGGTTCGTAATATCGCCTTTCGTTTGTAGAAACGATGACAAAATATTTGCCGACGGGAAGGGGTTGGGTGTAGTTGAGGAGGTTTTGTTTTCCCGCTTCGATGGTTCCCTGATAAAGGATTGCTATTTCCCGAAGTTGTTCATCCAGGAGTTTGATCCGTACATTCTGATTTTCTTTGGCTGAAAAACGCACATTCAGGGAAGAAGTACTGTGTTTGTCGGCAGGAAGAATATCAAAGGCAAAACCTCCGGGGTTTTCTTCCGTGCGTATTTTGGTGAGGCTCGACAAAACGGTATTTCCAAATTTGTCTATACTCACCACTCGGTAATAATAAACCCGATTTTTTTCGACAACAGCATCATAGTAAGTATAATCAAAGGGTTCCTGGCTATTGACAGGGCCGCGGAGTTTTTCCAAAACTTCAAAACTATTGCCATCCGTACTTCTTTCGATCGTGTGGACATAACAATCATTTTCAAAAAGAGTTTTCCAGCTAACCGTAATAATTCCTTCCACATAACGCGCCTGAAGGAAACGATAGCGGGTAGCGGGAAACAGATTGGAGCGGCGGGAGGTGGGATGCCAGTTTTGGTTTACACAGACAAAGGCCATTGCCGGGTCTTCCACATTCTGAAGGTATGACCAACGGGAATCCTCTTCATCGGGAACCGTCACCTCAATGTTTTCCCGATACGTACTGAGCGAAACACGGGTAGGAATAAAAGATACTGTTTTTTGTGGCCCGTAATAAAAGGCATCCACAATATTGCGGCTACGGTCATACAGGACGGCAAAATCGCCTTCGTCTTTGCCCTCGGCCTCACGAGTAGAGAAATCCCGCTGATGAATATATTCGAGATCCAGGCCACGGTTGGTTTCACTGGCGACATCCCCCAACCGAATAGCCTTCATAGGCCCGATAAATGTATTGGCCGGAATGCGGAATATATAATGGCGGGTAACGAGCAGATAACCCGACAAATCCAGATAATCTTTGCTGTTTTCATTAAACAGTTCGATCCGGTGATCAGAATTCTGAGGATTAAGGGGATTGCGGGGAACAAACTTCGAAATATAAGGATTCTGGGCATTCATCATTGATCCACACAGACACAAAACCAGCCCTATCGCTCCTGTGAGCAACGATACCGGAGAGGCAGCGGGTGATATGCGGTAAGTATGACTCATCAGACGAGTTCCACAATATACTTATTCTTTTTTCCTTTTTGAAGATGAAGGAAAGTTCCGAAAAACAAATCCTCTGTTCCGATATTCTGTTCGGGTGATTCGCAGAGTTCCAAATTGACCCTCACGGATTTATCTTTTTCAATTGAGCGGCGGGCTTCCCCTTTGGATTGTGCGATTTCGAGTTCTACAAGGAGGTCAAGTATGCCCATACCGTTTTCGAGGCGGCTTTTGGGAAGCGTTTTGGTTTCCGATGCTTTTGCCACGTCGGCCCATTCGGTGCGGGAAAGCGAAGAAAGGGCTTCGCGGTTATCCCCCGATTTACCAAAAAGAAAATCGGTGAGTTTGGCAGCCGCGGCGAGTCCGGCTTCCCCATGTACCCTTCGGGTTACATCATCGGCCAGGGCCTTATGCAGTTGCCGGAGGTGGGGCGCTTTGGCATGTTCAGCGATAATAGCCTCGATTTCCTCCTGGTTTTTCAGGGTAAATATGCGGATATATTTTTCGGCTTCGGTATCTGCGGCCTGTATCCAGTATTGATAAAACTGGTAGGGCGAAGTGCGTTCTGCCGAAAGCCATATATTATCCCCACCGGCAGTTTTGCCGAGTTTGCTGCCGTCGGCAGCAGTGAGGAGCGGGCATACGGCCGCGAAAGCTTTTTCCTCCGACCCAAGCATACGGCGGATCAATTCGGTGCCGGTAGTGATATTGCCCCACTGGTCGGAGCCGCCCACCTGAATCTTTACGCCGTGGTTTTTGTATAAATGATAAAAATCGTATCCCTGAAGAAGTTGATAAGCAAATTCGGTATAAGAGATTCCGGAATCACCTTGTAAGCGTTTTTTCACGGAGTCTTTGCTCATCATATAGTTGATGGTAATGTGTTTGCCGACATCACGCAAAAACCCCAGGAAGGAAAAATCCTTAAACCAGTCGTAATTATTGACCATTTGGGCGGAGTTAGAGACGGGGCCAAAGTCCAGAAAGTGGGTCAGTTGCTCCCGAATGCAACTCGCATTATAGTGAATTTGTTCTTCGGATAAAAGTTGTCTTTCTTTATCTTTACCAGAGGGATCGCCTACCATGCCGGTAGCACCGCCAACGAGTGCGTAAGGTTTATGGCCGGCACGTTGAAGATGAACCAGGAGCATGACGGATACCAGATTGCCAATATGCATGGAGTCGGCAGTAGGGTCCACGCCGAGGTATCCGGCGACTTTATGTGTGTTTAAGTATTCTTCTGTGCCCGGTATCGCCTGAGACAGCAGTCCCCGCCAGGTAAGTTCTTCGATAAAATTCATATCCAATATTAAAGGAACATTTACAAATTACCTGCAATTTAATCCGCAATCTCCATTCGGTCAAACTCGAATGATCTTATGGCAAGTAATTTACTTTGCAGGGTTTTTTCTGTATTTTAGGGGAAATCGGTTAAAATCAATATCTTTGGTAAAAGAACGTTACCCAACCTGTACGAATCATACATATCCGTAATTCCATGAATAAAACTGTTGTATATCTACTATTTGCGGCATTACTATTAGTGCTGACGCCAGTGTTTACACGAGCGCAGGGACCTGGGAGAAATGCCTTTCTTGCAGCGGAAAACTTTCGCAAGCAAAATAAATGCGACGATGCGATCAATCAGTACAATGAAGCAATAACGCTGGAACCTTCCAACTACAAATATTACTTCCAGAAGGGAAAGTGTGAGTATAAGAATCGGGATTTTGAGGCGGCAAAAGAATCGTTTAAGAGCACGGTCTCTTATAAGAAAAATTTTACGCCTGCGTATTCCCTGCTGGCCAAAATTTATAAAAACGAAAAGGATTACAACAACGCAATCTATTACTACGAAGAAGCCGCCCGCTATGAAAGTGATGCCGGACGGAAAATCCAGTATCAGTTGCTGCTCGTAAATCTCCTTCTCAAAGAAAACCGCGTCTCGGATGCCAAAAAGCATATTGACGAGGCCAATTCCGTTGACCCCAACAATCCGAATATCCTCTACTACAGCGCGGAAATCAATATGCTGGATAGCAATTGGGATGCTGCCCGCAAAAATTACGAACGTGCGCTGGAATCTGATCGCCTAAAAACGGCCTCCCCTGCTGAAAAGGCCAAATATTACTACGGCCTCGGCCTTGCTCTTACCAAAATCGGCGACAATGCCGGTGCGAGAAATGCATGGAGCAAAGCCAATTTTGGCCCTTACAAAGACCTCATCTCGCAGCAGATGCTCACTACCAACCATGTTTATTATTACAAAATTGCCGTGAGTTATTACCTCAACGGGGAGTATGCCGAAAGCGAAAATTATATTACCAAAGCACTCGAACTTCAGCGCGATTTTTCAAGTGCATTTGTGCTTAAAGGAAAAATCGAAGGCAAAAGAGGCAATACTGCCCGCGCCATTGAAAATTATCAGAAAGCGATTGACTTTGAAAAAGTGCCAGAAAAAAAGGCGCAAATGTATAAACTGGTTGCCACGCTTCAACTCAACAGCAGCGACAGCTATAACGCTTTAAGCTCTATCGAAAAAGCAATGGCTGCTGATCCTAAAACAGCAGGTTCCCTTTATTACCTGAAAGCAAAAGCCGAATACGATTCCGGACGTTTCCGGGAATCCATGGATACCCTCGAAAAACTCCTGGCTACGGGAGTTGATACCAAGTCCAAAGCAAAATACAGCTTCATGCTGGGCATGGCCGCGAAAAAAGCTTCCGATTTTGAAAAGGCTCGCGAAGCATTTAAAAATGCCATGTACGGTCCTTACAAACCCGCAGCAAAAATCGAATTAGACAATATTACTGAAAAAGGCTAAAATTCTATATCATTGACAGTGAGGCGGTTGGTTTCAGCGGCCTCACATCTTCCGATGATTTGAGCTTCAATCCCATACGCGGCGGCAATTTCAATAATTGTCGCCGCTGTTTTTATATCGGTATAAATCTCCAGCCGATGCCCCATATTCAGTACCTGATACATTTCTTTCAGAGAAACACCGGAACATTCCTGCACAATCCGAAACACCGGAGGTATCGGGAAAAGGTTATCTTTGACGATGTGTAACCCCTCTACAAACTTCATACACTTGGTCTGCCCGCCGCCGGTACAGTGTATCAGTCCGTGAATAGATTCCCTGCATTTATCCAGCACTTCCTTCATCACCGGCAGATAAGTACGGGTAGGGCTTAACAGCAGTTTACCTACGGGCAGCGGAGCATCTTTTACGGTATCAGTCAGCAGGTATTTTCCCGAATAAACCAGGTCGCTCGGCATCGCAGCGTCGAAGGATTCGGGATAACGAACGGCATAGTCATGTTTCAGTACGTCATGGCGGGCGTTGGTAAGGCCATTGCTGCCGATGCCGCTGTTGTATTCTTTTTCATAAATCGCTTTTCCAAAACTCGCCAGCCCGACGATCACATCTCCCGCCTGTATTTGTTCATTGCTTATCACTTCTTTTCGCGGCAATCGGCAAAAAGCCGTGGCGTCATGTACCAGGGTTTTTACCAGGTCACCGATATCCGCGGTTTCTCCACCGGTATTTTCCACTTCGATACCGTAAGCCCGAAGCATATCAAAACATTCTTCCATGCCCGCGATTACTTCAGAAAGCACTTCTCCGGGGATAACAAATTTATTGCGCCCGATGGTATTGGAAAATAAAAAATGGTTGGTTGCACCCGCACAAAGCATATCATCGAGGTTCATAACAATGGCATCCTGAGCGATTCCTCGCCATACCGAAATATCACCGGTTTCTTTCCAGTAGAGATAAGCCAGAGAGGATTTTGTTCCGGCACCATCGGCATGCATGATATTACACCAATCAGGATCACCACCGGCCAGATCTGGAATGACTTTACAAAAGGCTCGGGGATACAAACCTTTATTCAGGTTACGGATGGCAAAATGTACATCTTCTTTCGCCGAAGACACCCCCCGGCGGGCGTAGTTATTGCTCATGTTGGTCAGTTTCTTCTGCAAATTACGGCTTTCTTAGGCTTTGACACAAAACAAAAACGGCGCAGAGGAAAATCTGCGCCGTCGTATTTAGTAGTTAACCTTAGGGGTTATTCAAAATCAATCGAAGTGATTCGGAATTCGGTGCGGCGGTTGGCCTGCTCATCGTCGTCCGAAAGTTCGGGATAAATGAGCGGGTCCCCTTCACCAAAACCAAACCAGGAAAGCCTTTCCGGTGTGATACCATTGTCGGCCAGGTATTTTACAACGGCTCTCGCACGGTTATTGGAAAGTTCTTTATTGTACATTTCCGTTCCGTTTGAGTCGGTGTGCGATCCCATCTGGATCATAATATTGGGATTGTCGTTCAGAATTTTGATCAGGAATTCCAATTCATCCAGCGCATCCGGGCGAAGGTAAAACTCATCATAATCGTAATAAATATTCTGAAGCACAATCGCAGAATCAATCACGATGGGTTCCAATTCGATATCAATATTTTTCACCAGTTCTGCATTGCCCTTAATACCTTCCGTAGAAACTTCTTCTTCGTTGGCGAGGTATTCGGGAGCATTGCCGAGGATTTTATATTTTTTCTCTTTTTCGAGTTTCTTAAACTCGTAACGAGCAGACTGGTCTGTACTAAACATACCCAGTTCGGCGATAGTACCGTCTTCCTGATATTCGTAGAGTGTGGCGGTAGCAAACGGAATCGGCTGTTTAGTTTCTTTATCCCTTACCAGTCCTTTCACCGAAATATCGTAGATGGGTTCTGCATAAAAAATAGCTCTTCCCCAGTAGATATCATCACTTCCCATGCCGCCGGGGCGGTCAGAAGTAAAATAGGTAAGCGAATCATCCATCCAGTACGATCCGAAATCATTGTAGGTAGAATTGATTGGAGAGCCGAGGTTGATAGGTTCACCAAATGCACCGATTGAACCTTCGGAGTAATAGAGGTCATAACCACCAAAACCGGCAAGGCCTTCGGAGGCAAAATAGAGTCGGGTTCCTTCTTTATTGACAAAAGGAGAGGCTTCGTTAAAAGCCGTATTGATCGGACCTTCGAGGTTGAGAGGTTCTGACCAGCCACTTCCGAGTTTGCGGGAGTACCAGATGTCAAACCCGCCTTTACCGGCACCGCGGTCGGAGACAAAAAGAAGGGTACGTCCATCGGGGGTGATAAAAGGTTGACGGTCATCGGTGGGAACCTGTTTGGTTTTGCCACGGGAATTGACAATCACCTCTTTTTTACCTCCTATGCCTTCAATGACGCGAGGTTTGCCCCATTCTTTTTTTACCGGATTATAGCGCGATTCGTAGATACTACAACCGTCTTTATTTTCCTTGCTGTTACAGATCGCAAAATACATGGTCAGACCATCGCCGCTAAAGCTGGCGGGGCCGTCATTGTTTTTGGTATTGATAAGTTTGTAAGGAAAGCGCACTGCATCAACGCCAAAGGTAGAGTCATTTTCTTTGACGATATAGTACATGTCCGAGTCTTTGGGTTCGCCGGTGACGAGGTTTCTTTTATTTTTTTGTTTTTCCAGCGGGCGAGAGGAAGCGAAACTAAGAAAAACATCTTCCTGTCGCTGATCAAGATAGGCGGGAAAACGGTCGCTGGCAATGGAGTTAAAAGAGACCGGTTTTACCCGAAAGGGAGGCGGAGTGGTGAGCGAAGCTTCGGCAATGTCGCAGCCCTGGATTTCAAGATCAGCTCTTTGGTAGTATTCGTCCGGGGTTTTGTGCCGGGTTTTAAATTCTTCGAAGGACTCTTTGGCCTTCCGGTAGTTATTCAGTTTTTTATAGGCGAGACCAATCTGAAGATACACCGTGTCGTTGCGTTCAGGATCAACTTCACTTGCTTTACGAAACCAGCGCAGGGCTTCCCGATAATCTTTCAGGTAGTTATATACCCGGCCGAGTTGGTAAGCGGCTTCAAAATTGTTTTCATCCTGAGCCAGCACCTCTTTGTAAAGTTCTTCAGCACCTACGACATTGTAGCTGTTGAAATAGGTGTTGGCTTTCTTTAAAAGCTTGTCAGTTTTGCTCTGGCCGATGGCCCCAAGCGGTACCGCAAGCAGAAAAACCCCCAGGAGAAAGGCATCAAGCCGCATGATTCTTTTAGGTGTCATAGGATCGGAGGTGTTAATTTCAGAAAAGCGGAATATTTTATTGAGCAAGTTCATTATGTAAGCAAACATAGAAAAAATACCGTTACTACTCAACGTTTTAGAATAAAATTATCCATAAGAGAAAATCTCCGGCTAATATACAAACCGCAGAAATCACAAAACTGGAAATCGTTGCTTTTCCTACCCCTTTTGACCCTCCCTGAGTATGAATCCCCATAAAACAACCGATAAGGGCGATTATCATCCCAAAAATTGCGCCTTTAGCCAAACCGCCCAGCAAATCCGAAACACTAAAAAAGTCGCGTATCGAACTAAAAAATACCTGTCTGGAAATGTCCAGAAAATAGTTTGATACCAGATAAGCTCCTACAACGGCTACGGCTACGGCAAATAAAGTCAGAAAAGGCATCATCAAACTTAATCCCAAAAACCGGGGCAGGGCAATATACCGTATGGGGTCAATGGACATGGTGCGCAGGGCGTCTAATTGTTCGGTTACTTTCATCGAGCCGATTTCTGCGGTCATCGAAGCTCCTATACGCCCGCTGATTACCAGGGCGGTAAGCACCGGGGCCATTTCCATCATCACCACTCTCACTACCTGCCCCCCCAACACCGACAGAGAGATCATTCCCTTAAACTGGTAGGCCGCCTGCCAGGCAATAATGGCTCCGGCAAACAATCCTATCAACGATACAAGCGGGATTGAATTTACCCCGATATGATCCAACTGATAAGCTACTCTTTCCCGGTCGCGAAAGGTATATCTGAGGTTGACCAGCAGCCGCCAGATCAGATAACCAAATTCGCCCAAAACCTCAATCGTTTTCATTTACTGCCAATATTGCCCGTAAATTACTATATTTTCCGAAATCATCATCCGGGACAATTATGATCCGCATTCTTATTCCTGCACATTCTCCCCGAATATCCTATACATTGGAACTGATATTCGCCCGTATTCTGGGTATCGCTTATGAAATTGTTCCTCTGAATTCCTGGCATTCTGAGCCGGGTATTCCGGTCATAAATTACACGCAGTTGATCCTCCCGGATGCGTTTTCGATTCCTAACGCCGGCCTGCTACGGCAGACCGATACCGCTCCCGTGGATATCCGGATCGCCACACGGGAAATTCCCTATCTGTTCCATTTTTCGGCAAGCGGTTCGTCCTACCACCTGGAGTTTGATGTTTTTTCCGCCGTTTTTTACCTCGCGACTGACTATGAAAAACAGGTGGACTCTTTCAAAGATATTCACGACCGCTACGACCCGGCTCTTTACCCCTCCACAAACTGGGGCCTCGAAAGTCAACCGCTGGTACATCTTTACTGCGAAAAACTGTGGGAAAAAATCAGCCGCCATTACCCCCAACTGATACACAAACCACCCGTTTTTGACTACTGCATCACCTGGGATATTGATTTTCCCTGGAAGTATTTTCACAAAGACGCCAGCACCCATATCGGTGGGTTTTTCAGAGATATCAAAGAAGGAAAATGGAAAAGACTCGCCGAACGCAGCCGCGCCTGGCTCACCGGCAAAGACCCCAATTATACCTTCGAACAAATATTTTCCCTTTCACCGAAGGAAAAAACCCTGTTCTTTTTTCTCATTGACCGTAATTCCGAACACGACAGCCGCTTCACCTGGGAAAATCCCCATCTGCAACAACTGATTAAAACGATTTCTCAAAAAGGCTATACAGCGGGCATCCACCCTTCGTATTCCAGCTACCTCGACCCGGTGCGGATACAAAATGAAAGCCGGCATCTCCACAAAATTATCGGCAAACCGGTCACCTATTCCCGGCAGCATTTTCTGCGCTACCAGCTTCCTGATACGTTCCGGTATCTTCTCGATGCAGGGATTGAGGCAGATTTTACCCTGTGTCGGTTTAAGGGCGCGGGGTTTCCCTGTGGAATGGCTATTCCCTTCCCCTGGTATGATCTCGAAAAAAATCAAACTTCCCGCCTTATGCTCTGGCCATCCATCGCGATGGATCGGACACTTCAAAAATATATGACACTCGGCGCCGATGAAGCCGTAAGTCACCTCCGTATGCTGCTTGAAACCACCCGGCGATACCATGGCATTTTTACCCTGCTGTTACACAATGACGTACTGAGTGAGTCCGAAGAATGGAAAGGCTGGCGAAAACCGATAAAGGCTTTTCTTCAAGAGTTGGTTGGATAAATACTTGTAACGATCTTTGCCAAAAAACAGGCCCGTGGGGACAATCACTTCCTATATTCTGGATCGCCAAGAAATCAACCCCCAACATTGGGATGATTTTATCTGTCGCTCTCCGCAGGGTTCGCTGTATGTATTGTATGACTATGCCTCGCTTATACGGGCAGACTGGAAAGCGGTAATTGTGAGTCAAAATGACCAATGGATAGCCGTGATGCCTTTTTGCCTAAACCACAAATGGCGATATCGGTATATGCCACAACCGATGTTTGCTCAATATTGGGGAATCTGTTTTTCCGCATCCGACCCACTGCCACCGAGAAAAGACCTCACCCGGAAAGCAGACATCATCGCCGAAATTCTGAAA
Organism: Bacteroidia bacterium; assembly: GCA_033764335.1. Classification (GTDB taxonomy): domain Bacteria; phylum Bacteroidota; class Bacteroidia; order J057; family J057; genus JAGQVA01. The sequence continues at coordinate 59,983 of JANRJC010000021.1, forward strand.
CATATCCAGCCGTTTCATCTGGTGGTGCAGAATTTCTCGCCGGCCTTTGATTACCCGTTACCTTTTCATTGGGCGGGATTTGAGTTAAGAACGAGATTTACCTATCACCTCGATATTAAGGAAGAGTTGACGAGTACCTGGCAGAATCTTTCGCCTAATATCCGGCGCAATATTAACAAAGCCGAACGCGAAGGTTTAAATCTGAAGGAACAGCAAGACGGAAAAGAACTCGAAAAACTCTTTCGCATAAGCCGCACACAGGGACATAATATTGTGGGCAACAACGAAGAAAATTACCAGAAAATCTTAATGATCTGCGAATACCTGGTACTTTCCAATCAGGGGAAAATACTGACCGTTTGTACATCGGAAGGAAAAATAATTGCAGCGGCAGTTTTCGCTTTTTTCGGAGAAAAAACCCTGTATCTGATGGGTGTTTACCATCCCGAATACGCAGCCAGCGGAGCAGGCGCTTTACTGATGTGGGAAGGAATTAAGCAGGCAAAAGAGAAAAATCACCTGATTTTTGACTTTGAAGGCTCAATGATTGAGGGAGTGGAGCAATTTTTCAGGAAATTTGGTGCAATCCCCGTACCTTATTTGCAGATTTACAAAAACCGTTTACCCCTTATACCAAGATGGATTCAAGAGTTACGATCTTAGGAAAGAAAAACTCCTGTCTGAACCAGATTCTCTACGAAATGCGCGATGAGAACATTCAGCGGGATCGGCTGCGTTTCCGCACAAATCTGGAAAAAACAGGAGAACTTCTCGCTTATGAGATCAGCCGGGAGCTTTCGTACCTGCCTCGGGTAGTTACCACTCCTCTGGGCGAGTTGGAAATGAATCTTCCCGTAACCCCGCCGGTTCTTGTTTCGATCCTTCGAGCCGGTGTACCCCTGCACAACGGGTTTCTCCGTATGTTTGACCATGCAGACAACGGTTTTATATCTGCCTTCCGGCAGCATACGACGGAAAATGAGTTTGTAGTAAAAGTAGAATATACCGCCATACCCGATGTCACCCACCGCGACCTGATTGTAATTGACCCCATGATAGCCACAGGGCGAAGCATTGTGCTGAGTATAAGGGAAATATACGGCATGGGACATCCGGAAAAGTTATTTATTGCAGGAGTAGTTGCCAGTGAAGAAGGGCTGGAATATGTATTGCGAAATATCCCCAATGCTCGAATTTATGTAGCAGCCGTGGATAATGAACTGACGGCCAAATCATACATTGTGCCCGGGTTGGGTGATGCAGGAGATCTTGCATTTGGCCCGAAATAATGCAACTATGAGCGGCTCTTTTCGTTCATTATACCAAAGCCGTCCATTTTTCCATTAACAAGGCTGTAAGTTTGGTATCTCTGCTTATGACAAGTAGCTTTATTTCATTATTGATTCTTGATCTGAACTTCGAAATGATCGGGATGTACCTGTCCGTATTCCTGATTGCTTCAATCAAATTTGCCGTAGCGGCATTAATCGCTATGGGAAACCCTCATTTTAGCTTTTGGGAAATAATCCTCACCGCCGGAGGCGGAGCGATTGCGGGGTCGGTTATTTTTGTCTATTTCGGCACTCAGATCAAACGCTGGGTAAAAGCCAATTTCAAACGCAGTACACCCACGAGTTTTGCCCGCAGGAGGCAGATATATAAAATATGGAAACGATACGGGCTTCCGGGGGTAGCTTTCCTCGCGCCGTTGATTTCACCGATGGTAAGCATTGGCATTGCGGTTTCTTTTGGCGAAAAACCCCGGAAAATCCTCCTCGCAATGTGTATCAGCATCATTGGCTGGTCGGTAATATTGGCGACCTTTAAAGAAGTTATCCTTGCCATTATCCGATAAAAAGGAAATTATCACCATTCAATTCACCATCTCAACGGATCGCAGCAGGGCGATTGTCCGACAGATTATATTATCCTAATTTGTAGCAGTAATTCAAACCACCTGTCGGGTTGGCAGACTGTGGTTTATCCCCCAAAGGGAATATTTTCGACAAAAGGCCTGGCGAATGTGGTACGCCAGGCTTTTTTATTCCTGTTCCCAATTCATACTTCGTTTCACCGCCTCCTGCCATTTTTTGTATAACCCTTCGCGTTTTGGGGCATCCATCTCAGGGGTAAATTTTGCATTTCGGCGCCAGTTGGCCGCAACCTGATCCATTTTCCAGTATCCCACTGACAATCCTGCGAGATAAGCAGCACCCAACGCAGTGGTTTCAATGATTTCAGGGCGCTCCACAGGGGTATTGAGTATATCCGCCTGGAACTGCATAAGGATATTATTGGCACAGGCACCCCCGTCCACCCGCAACGTGGGGATTGGTGTGCCCGAATCTTTTTCCATTGCCCCCAAAACATCGCGAGTCTGATAAGCCAGAGATTCCAGCGTCGCCCTTACAATATGACCTTTGGTTGTGCCCCGGGTAAGTCCGAAAATGGCCCCGCGGGCATACATATCCCAATACGGTGCTCCCAGACCTGCAAATGCAGGAACCACATACACTCCCTCATTTTCCGGCACTTTCATCGCGTAATACTCCGAATCCTTGGCTTCATCTATAATTTTAAGCCCGTCTCGCAGCCATTGAATCGCTGCTCCTGCAATAAAAATACTCCCTTCCAGCACGTAGTTTACCTTTCCCTCTATGCCCCATGCAAGACTGGTAATAAGTCCTGACTTAGAAAAGACGGGTTTTTCGCCCGTATTCATTAGCATAAAACAGCCTGTACCATACGTATTTTTGGCCATACCCGGCTCAAAACATGCCTGCCCAAAAAGCGCCGACTGCTGGTCTCCGGCTACGCCGGTAATCGGGATTTCTACTCCGTCAAATATCTGTGCATCGGTCTTGCCAAAATCTCCGCTGGAGTCTCGGACATCCGGTAATATCGCCGCAGGGACGTCCAGTTCGCGCAACATCCGCTCATCCCACTTCAATTCCCGGATATTATACATCAAAGTCCGGGATACGTTGGAGTAGTCGGTAGCATGAACTTTTCCCCCGGTAAGGTTCCAGATCAGCCAGGTATCTATCGTACCAAAAAGCAGGTTACCAATTTTTATGTCGGGGTTGTTCACCGCAAGATAATCGAGAATCCACTTCACCTTGGTGCCGGAAAAATAGGCATCAATCACCAGCCCGGTTTGGCTGCGCACATAATCGGTAAGGCCGCGAGATTTGAGCTCGTCACAGATAGCGGCGGTGCGGCGATCCTGCCATACGATGGCGTTATAGACCGGCGTGCCGGTAGTTTTGTCCCAAACCACCGTGGTTTCCCTCTGGTTGGTGATACCTATCGCAGCAATCTGCTGCGGGGAAATCCCCTGCGTAGCCATGACCGACCGGGCCACCGCAAGCTGTGTCGCGAGAATCTCCATCGGGTCGTGTTCGACCCATCCGGGTTTGGGAAAAATCTGCGTAAATTCTTTCTGGGCGACGCCGATAATATTGCAGTTTTTATCGAAAAGAATCGCCCGGGAACTGGTCGTTCCCTGGTCCAATGCGAGTATGTAGGAGTCTTTCATATTGCGACCAATATAGAAAGAATTTTAAATATGTTCTCGCGGTTTGCGGCGATTAAAAAAAATTGCCAGCAGCAAAATTGCAAGAATAAGACCTCCCCCTAAGAAGAAAAAAAGCGAAGAATAATCTCGTTCCAATACAGAGTTTCCATCGCCGATAAGCACAAATGTGGACCAGTACAGCGGATTAATGCGTGTTCCATCCGTTGTGGAATGGATATAATCCACTTTTGCATTGTGCAAGGCTTCATCTTTGGGCATACCGGTTTTCAGATTTGCATAAAATTTTTCCATGATCTCCTTCGTGGACTGGTCATCGGCTTCCCACAGGCTCATGACCACATTTGGACAGCCCGCCACCCGAAAAGCCCTTGCGAGGCTCATAATACCCTCTCCTCGTATCAGTTTACCCAAACCGGTTTTACAGGCGCTGAGAACGGCCATTTCTGCCTGAAGGTTAAGACCGAAAATTTCATACGCATGAAGGAAGCCGTCCTCCTTATTGATATTCATATTCTCTTCTTCTACATAATTCGCACCGGGACCCTGCGAACGCACACCCGACGGGTCAGCGCGCTCTCCTGATTTGTCATTAATCGAAAATACCAATCCCGAATAGAGCGGGTTTTCTTCATTGGCAAACCCATGCATAGAAAGGTGAAGGATGCGAAAACGCCCTGCCGAAGCCCGGAATGCCGCCTCCGTAGCTGCTTCCCCAATAAAGGATTCTCCGTCCATCATTCCCGATATCGTTTCTACCTCCGGACGATTGTATTCCAGGTTGTTGTATGCCCGAATATCATTCATCCGTAAAAACCGCCGGGCATCTGCCAGCCAGCTCTCACTATATACAGGGGCATATCCGCCTAAAACAGCCGTTGCCTTCCCTGTCGGAATATTTTCCATCATACACAGATCCGCCGAATATGCATAACGGACGATAAAATCGTTGAGCACATAATCGAGGTTGCGATAGCCCGTTTTGTCGCCCGCCGGGGCAGAGAGCAACACATCAAACGGAAGATACCCCAAAAGCCCGTCGGGGACGATAATCAGTTTTTGCGGTTTTGAAGAATTATTTTCCGGCAAAACCTCACCCAACAATAACTGATACAACTCATAAGAAAGGCGGGTATATTCTGTAAAATAAATATTGGCGAGTTTTTCGTCTTCGGCCTGGCTATAATCACCCAAAATCAACCGGAGGGAATCTATTTTGTGAGTCAGATTTGACGATTCCATCGGTATTTTATGGCTGCGGATGCCGGTACGGTCAACCGACAAAACAAAAAGCCAGGTTTCCCCCCAGAAATACTGGATCATCTGGCTATTATGGTCGGCGAGCCAGGTCTGTAGTTGGGAAATATTGGTGCGAGAAGAAGCATATTGAAGTTGGTACCAGGAAGCGAAGCGGTCTTTTATTTCCGCGTGAACCGAGTCCAGGGAAATGTTTATCTGGGATAATTGTTTTTCGAGACGTGTTATCAGTCGGGTATTCGCAGTATCTCCGCTGGCCTTTATATTAAAAATCTCCGCTTCATACTGAGCATGAGCAACACTGAGTTCCTTTCTTTTATCCAATAATACCCGGGGAATTACACTGGCTTTTCCGGCTTCGATTTCCTGAAGAGACGTTTTTAGGGTGACCGATTTACTTTCTTCGAAAAAAGAAAAAGCCGAATCCAGCCAGGATGCTTCTCGGGTAATACGATGCAGTTCAAACGCCGCAGCAATTGCGTATTCATTGCGTAATATACTTTCCTCCTGAAGTTTAAGGCGGGAAGATTCATAACTAAAGGATTCGCGCAAGACATTCTGAACACGAATAGACTGTCTATAGCGGGTATAGGCGGTTTGAAGGGTGGTTTTGTCCCCGGTTTTTTGGTAGGATTCCCAGGCAGTTGCGCCCAGCCCTTCGAGGCCGCTCATGAGCACATTGTCTGCCACAGGGCGAGGATTGTTGAGGATTTTCGGTTTCAGGCCGGGCACAATGGTTTCTACTGCGTTGGAGAAAAACTTTTCTGCCTCAACAAAATTTTTATCTTCTAAGGCGATTTCGCCCAGAGCCTGATAGATTTTACCCGTTTCGCGGCGAGGTTCGTCGCCGTACATTTCTTTGCCTATGTCTATGGCTCCGTAAAAATATTTCATCGCCTCAGTCCGGTTTCCCATTTCCTCATAGATCGCACCCAAAACGGTATAAGCAGCTTCCCGATAACGACCGTTGGGTTCTTCTGCTTTTTCAATTACCGCTATGGCTTTTTGGGCAAGCGGGAGAGCTTCTTTGTTTTTGCCCATAATATGGAGAACTTCTGCCTTATTACTCAGGAGAAGTCCCTGCGTATTCGCGTCTATTCCCTTGATTTTTAGTCCCCGGTCATATAATGCAAGCGCCGAATCCCATTCTCCCAAAAACCGGTAAACGACCCCGAGGTCGCTGATGATGGCAGCAGGAGTAGAAGGTTCCGCATAATCTTCACAAAGCGATAAAGCCTCTTCGAGAAGTTGGCGAGCTTTTTCATATTCACCAAACTGTGTATAAAGATTGCCGAGAGATTTCAGGCTTGTACGCCCGTGGCGGCATTCCAACTGCGTATATTTTCGTGTGATTTCCACGGCCTTTTCATACGCTTTTTTCGAATTGTAGTAATCCTTGCATAATTTATTGTAATACCCGCTGATAGCAATAATTGTAGCTGTTTTGAGGTCTTCGGGCCACCAGGTTTCGGCCACAGCAGTATCCATCCAGGCAAGCGTTTCATCATCACGCTCCTGATCAAAAAGATTGGTAGAGATATTATCCAGACAGGCCCACCAGCGGAGCGGCAGATTGGCGGAGCGGAAATGGCGGGAAGCCTGACGATAAAGTAACACCTGCCGGTCGAGGGCAGTGTCCTTTTGGGCGAGAGCAAACAGGCGTTCGCCTTCGAGGCTGTCTTTCTGGACAGAAGATTGTGCGTAAAAAAGTTTTCCTGACCCCAGTAAAAGGATCAGGAAAACGGCGACCCGGAAGCCACCCGTTTTCCCGAAAAGTTTCATGGTATGACAATTAGGTTATTGAATTCTGTTTCATTTTCAGCGACACGAGCCAGACGGCAAGAAGGAACACAGCGAGCACGAGGATAAAAACCAGGCACCAGTAGAGGTAGTTGGTTCCCGAACCTGTGCCATCTGTGCCAAGAGTAGGATTACAGGCAACACATTCTATTCCCACCTTTTCGGTGACCTCGGTATCGTTTCCATCATTAAATACGATTTCCGCATTTGAAAAGATTATGTCACAGTCAGGCGGAGTGCGGGTTTTCATCTTAAAAATAATCCTACCTTCAGAGTCTCGCGGATCAATCAAACCTGCACCTAAACCCAAGAGGTTCGCTCCTGTAAATGAAAATTTGATTGCAGGCACACTATTATGAATAACATTTTGCTGAATCTGAAGCAAAGGAGAACCCACATTAGGAATAAGCCTTTCCTTCCTAAGTATATATTCAACCGCCTGATAAGTAGAAATATCTAATTCTTTAGGATAATAAAAATAGATATCAATATTATCTTCGCTGCCTTCCCCCTCATTAAAAAAATCAATCTGAAAAACCAGTGTGGTGCTTTGGTCGTCGTTGATAATTCTTTCTGATAATATAGTAAGTCCGTTAGGATCGCGGGAAGGGGTGACTTTCAGGGAATGTATATCTGAAGCAAGAATACCTAGAGGGTCAGGGTCTGGAACACCGTTTTCATCTTGGTCCATCAGAGAACCCCTGTCTGGAGGAGTGGAAGTATTTCTTACAAATCCCAGAAAATGAATATAACTATTCTCTTCCACAGGTGCATTTTCATTTACCTGAAAATCCATAAAAAGCACAATCTCACGGCCTGATTGGCGGGTATAATTCCAGACCAGTTTGGCGTTGTAGGCAGTATTTTCAAGAAACAAAAAAGGGTCATCACCGGGTGTAAAAGGAAAGACTCCACTTCCTACTATTTCTTCAGGGGGAGAAGTATTAAAATAAAGCGGATGGGTTCTTCCAAATAAATCTGTAGCTGCGTCCACACGGGGGTTTATCGGGGTGACATGGGATGAGTTATAATATAGTTGAATCTGCCCGCTATTTGCTCCGCCTTTGCTTAAGTTTTCAAAAACCAATTCATCATTTATCACGATCCCCACCGTGATAATATCTTCCTTATCAACCCCGCCATTCCAATCGGAAAAAATATTAATTTCATCCTCATCTGATACATAATCTGTGACCGGAGGAGGGCTCCCTGCGGGAGGGGGAGTTATGGTAAGAGCTACTTTTTGCATTTGAGGTTTTTCATCGCTGCTCTTAACAGGCGTGATGGAAACCCTTACATCAAAAATCAGACTAGCACTGGCTCGTGCAATATAAACATGCGTTCTCTCAAAGACGAGTGTACTCCATCCTGGTCCAGTCACACTTCCTGACTCATAACTTCCATCCCCCCATTCAATAAAAATAGAATAGAAAGAAGGTGCTGAAAAAGGGGCGTCCAATGCTACAAAATTAGTAATTCTCACTTTGCCAACATTTCCAGATTCTTCGGTGATAACTATTGTTGCGCCTGCGCCTTTAATCCTATATGGAACTAAAAAAATGCACAACACCATCAAAAAAATCATCTTTCTCATAGTAATCAGATTTAGAAACAAGGGTACGAAGAAGCAGAAGGAATCCCTCAGACCTGACTGAGGGCAAACCTTCACGAGATTTTGTCTATATTAGACGAGGTATAAAATTTTTTATGACCTCGTATAGTAAATTTTTGTGAAATAATTTTTTTTATGCGCTATTTTTCCGCAAATCAGGCGGAAGGTTTCGTTTTTAATGTGATAAGCCAGACAGCCAGCAGGAAAACTGCCAAGATTAGCATAAACACCAGGCACCAATAGACATAGTTGGGTTCGCCACAATCCACACATTTTACTACTGCGGGTTTAGTGGTGAGGCTTTCAGTGCCAAATTTGATCGTAGCCTTAGCGGAGATTTCGGTGCAGTCCGTGGGGTTGGGGGTCTTCATGGTAAAAATGATTTTACCCTGTGAGTCTCTCGGGTTTATCAGGAACTGACCAAGTCCTAAAAGATTGGCATTCGTAAACTCAAAACGTACCCCGGTTTTTTTCCCATTGGAAAGGAGATAATTCATTGCTACATCCGGAGCCGTTGCGGGGACAGGCGGCAAATTATCAATCCCAAATACACTGTCCCGGAGAATCACCACTTCCGGATTAAAGCTCGTCGAATCAACCCCCGCAGGGTAAGGAAATTCTATGACAATAGAATTCTCCGGAGCGTCTCCTTTATTTTGAAAATTGAGGGTATAAGTAAGCGTAGTGGAATCCCGGCCGTTCATTATCTGCTCGGGAAATACGATAAGATCGTTGGGGTCACGGCTTGTGGCGACCTGTGTGGTATATATTTTTGAGGCTAGAATGCCCAGCCCATCCAAATCGGTATCTGGCACAACATTCAGCAACGACTTAAGAACAACCTGAGAATTAGCCCGATCGGTTACAAGCCCCAGCCAATAGATATTTTTAGGCGTTGTTGTTTGTTCACCCGCCGCCGGTTTTATAACAAAATCCACAAAAAACAACAGTTCTCGCCCCTGCTGGCGATCACTAAACTCCCAGCTTAGAACGGCATTGAAAGTTGTATTATCATCCGGGATCAGAGGATCTGTCTCGGGACTCATGGGTTGTTTCGCTGATCCGGCAACTGTTCCATCAGAAGTTGGAGCCATAAAATACAGCGAATGCGCCCTTCCATATTGATTGCCGGTACGAACATAAACCGGTTTCACATAGTTTGAATCATAATACAGATAGACTTCGCCGGACTGGGTAGCACCCACTTTTCCATCCGTATAAGCCAACTGCTCGTTCACACCGACAACCATTTGTATCGTATCGCCAACTTTCACCCCGGCATCCCAACTGGTGAAAATTTTCAGTTCCTCGGCATTGGTAATATAAGAAGTTACAGCCGGTGCTATACCCGTTGGATTAACCGCATTGATTTTTTTGCGCATCATATTGGGTTTGTTGTCATCGCTGTAAACCGGCGTAACCGAAACTTTTACTTCCGGTTGAAAAGATGCAGGCCCTTTTACATAAGCGTGGGTTTTAGTGACCGATTTATTGGTAAACTTGTAAAGATTGCCGCCAGGACTACTGGGACTACCGATGATTCTTACCGTATCATACATCCCGTCCCCCCATTCGATAAAAACAAAATAGAAAGGATTAGGCGTAAATCGTTTCGTCAGGTCTCCAAATTTAGTCACCTTAACCGTAGCACTATTGGTTCCTGAGGTAATCGCAATCGTAGCATTTGCTCCTTTTATCACAAGTGGAGCAAAGGCAAGGAGTAACACAATCAAAAAACCTATTCTTCTCATAATAATCATCGTTAAATATCAGGGTACGGTAAAAAATAACTGAAATATCTGACTAATCAAAAAGTCGGATACTTATTAAATTAAGGGAAACAACAAAATTCAGAATACAATCGTATATTATTATGACAATAACACAAATTTTTTGGAAATATTATACTTATCAGCAAAATGAGTCGTTAAAACTGTGGAATTACAAAATACACCACCCCTTCGACAGTTGTTTACGTTTCATTTACTGATTATCCCAAGTCTGTTGCTTTTTTCATTAGACGGAGAGGATTTTTATATCTGACCCGTGTAGTAAACTTTTGTTGTACAAACTTTAATTCGCAAGTTTGTATTATCGGACGCTATAAACCTATTATCAGAAATGAAGCCCACTGACGAGGAGATTATCCGGGCTATTTTAGCCGGGGGTGCCCAACGGGAAAAGATGATCTATTATCTTTACGATCGTGCTTATTCCCGCATGATTTACAAGATTAAGAAAAAGCTGATTCTGACAGACGAAGAGGTAAAAGATGCCTATTCCGATGCGATTGTCAAACTCGATCAGCAGATTCGATCGGGTAAATTTCAGGGGAAATGTAAACTTTCCACTTACTTTTTCAGGATTTTCTACAACAAAGGTGTGGACATCCTGAGAAAACGCCTCCCTCATACCAAAATCACCTATCTCCCCGAAGAACAGGGTGCTCATGTGCCCGATCCTGCCGAAACCATTCTCGAACTTCTTCAGGCAAAAGACAAAATTCGTATGATCGGGGGATACTTGGATCAAATAGGCGAAAAGTGTAAAAAAGTTCTACTAATGCATGCAAAAGGTTATACCATGGAAGAAATCGCTATGGCAACCGGCCTACAAGATGCAGCAAACGCGACCGGCAAGAAACATAAATGTTTCAAGAAGTTAAAGGATTTATTGGGAGGCATGACACTCTGACAACAGCCACAGGGGGAAAACAACAAAACCTCGGAAACCTTCGTATATTTTACATCAATGACACAAAAATTCCAAAAATATTATACTTATCTCAAAATTGGATCGTTGAATGTACAAAACTGACAAGATCACACACCACCCCTTAGACAGTTTTTTACGTTTCATTTACTAATTATCCCAAATCTGTTGCTTTTTCTCCATTAGACGGGAAGGGTTTTTCTATCTGACCCCGATGGTAAGTTTTTGTTAAACAAACTTTAATTCGCAAGTTTGTATTATTGGACATTATGAAAATGTTACCTATTATGAAAACAGATGAGGTAATTATCCAAGCTATCCTGGCAGGGGGTGCTCAACGGGAAAAGATGATCCATTATCTTTATGATGATGCTTATTCCGGTATGACTTTCAAGATTCAGCGAAAACTGCTGCTCACAGACGAGGAGGTACAAGATGCCTATTCCGATGCGATTGTCAAACTCGATCAGCAGATTCGATCGGGTAAATTTGAGGGGAAAAGTAAACTTTCCACTTATTTTTTCAGGATTTTCTACAACAAAGGTGTGGACATCCTGCGAAAACGTCTGCCGAATACCAAAATCACCTACCTCCCCGAAGAACAGGGTGCTCATGTACCCGACCCCACCGAAACCATTCTCGAACTTCTTCAGGCAGATGATAATATTCGTATGGTTCGCGGATATTTGAGTCAAATTGGTGAAACTTGTCAGAAAATTCTGATAATGTTTTATAACCGTTATACAATGGAAGAAATCGCCGTAGAAACGGGCCTCAAAAATGCAGAAAGCGCGACCAGCCAGAAGTACAAATGTTTTAAGAAGTTAAGTGATATTCTGATGGAAGCGGGAGTAATTCCAAAGGTTTCCAAAAAATAAGCTATATTTTCCCCGGTTTTACCGATTATTTCAACCGGAGAGTTTAGGTTATTAATAATCTTTCGTCACATGGAGTTGATTACCACTTAGCAGAAGTATTTGTCGTAAGCACAAACCTCGAAAACCTTCTTTCTGCTAGAATTATTAAACTCCCTCAAACTTATTTGATTATGAAGTCGGAACAAGAAATTTATGACCTGATCGAAAAATACTTAAAAAACGAGCTTAGTCTCAGCGAAAAAACTGCCTTTGAAGCTCGTTGCAAAGAAGATCAGGTGTTTGCCGATGAGGTTTTGGTACATACCCTCGCTCGTGAAGAAATCCGCCATGCCTCTATAGTAAACTTAAAGAAGAGACTGGATGAGCGGTTTGAAAATATTCGCCAACCCCGCGTGCTGGATATACGCCAACCCCGTTTTCAATGGGCCGCTATGGCTGTAGCCGCAGCGGTTGTGTTAATGTTTTTGATGCCTATATTTTTCCCCAGACTATTTGCTCCCACGAATGAAGAGTTGTATGCAATGTACGTTGATACACCCGACCTTCAGGATGAAACTACCCGCAGTACCAACGGCGATAATAATGATCCCGCAGCCGAAGCGGTCAGAAACCTTTGGGCAGAAGCCATTAAGGCCATTAAAGACAAAAAGCCCGAAGAAGCTGTTTCACTGTACACACAAATCATGCAGGATTCTGCAATGATGTCTCGCGCCCCCAGCGCCCTAAACTATCAGATGGGCATTGCCCTTATGCTTAGCGACCGCCACCCGGAGGCTATTACTTATTTTGATCAGGTACTGGACATTAACCAGAAGCGTATGTCCGATTGGTACAAGGCACTTGCTTTAGTGAAAACCAACCGTCTCGATGAGGCTAGTGCCCTGTTGCAGACGATCTCCGAAGATCAGGAGCAAACCATCGAGCGGCGCAAGGAGGCAAAGGACCTGCTGAGAAAAGTAGAGAAGATAAAGGAATAGGGGCTAAGCAGGAATGATTTTGGTCTGAAATAATGTTAAACGCTTTTTCTGATAATTCGGGAGATTGATCAAAATACCAGAGAATTATGTGGGTATCCAACAAATAAGAAGCCATCACATATAATCCTTAAAATCATCCAAAGGAGCATCGAAGTCGGAGGATATCCGGATTCGCCCTTTATATAGGCCATAGGCATGAAGTCGCGGGTTTTCGATTTTTTTTTGATCTACCCCTTTTTTCGGATATTTACTCAGTAAAAACTCGATATAGTCTTCTACCTGTTGTCGGATTTCTGTGGGAAGGTTTGTGATTTGATAGGCCATATTCACTGAGTTTACTACGGGTAAGATACGAATTTTTCCTAAAATCAGTTCTGTTTTTACCCCTGTTTTTGAAAATTAGGAAAAAGGCCTTTCGTTGTGCGAGGAAGCACCTCTTTGGCTTTTACCAAGTTTTCAAATCTGCAAGTATATCCATAGCCATTAGACTCTTATCAAAGATAACGCCCGTTTAGTTTTTGTTTCAAGCAGGAATGATTATTTTCACACAAAATAATCCCCTATGCGCCTTACCTATACTTTCCTCCTGATCCCGTTTTTTTTCTTGGCGGCCTGCACCTCTACCGCCCCTCAACAATCTTCGCAGTCAATCCCCATGGGCAATCCGCCTGCGGAAGGGTTTGATGTACAAGGCTCTGATCCAAAGGCAGTTGAGATTGCCGATGCCGTCATGGAGGCCCTGGGAGGCAGGTCAAACTGGGATGCTACACGCTACATCAAGTGGGATTTCTTTGGCAATCGCACCCTCACCTGGGACAAGTACGAAAACCGCGTCAGAATTGACATTCCCCGCGATAGCATGGTCATTCTGGTAAATGCGATAACCGTAACCGGGAAAGTTTTTCAGGGCAAAAATGAAGTTACCCACGCCGATTCACTGGCCAAATACCTCGAAAGAGGGCGCCGAATCTGGATCAATGACAGTTACTGGCTGGCGATGCCCTTCAAGCTCAAAGATTCCGGCGTTACCCTTACCTATGTCGGGGAGGAGACGACCCAGGCAGGAGTTTCGGCAGACAAACTCGAACTCCGTTTTAAAGCCGTAGGCGTCACCCCTCAAAACAAATACCATGTCTGGGTGGACAAAACCAGCCACCTGATCACACAGTGGGCCTATTACGCCAATGCCACCGACGCCGAACCCCGTTTTATAAACCCCTGGTCGGACTACCGCACCTACGGCAAAATTTTGCTCTCCGGCGACCGGGGAGGGCGTAAATTAGAGAATATTGCCGTATTTGAGGAGTTGCCCGCAGCGGTTTTTGAGAGTAGATGAAGGGGAGGATGTGGCCGGGGTTGTCAGGGTCTTCGGTTTTTTGTTAAAGAGCGAAGAGGTCTTTAGGTATTATTCCAAAGCCTAATCCCGGGTAAGTACTTGAAATCTTTGGTATTGAGGGTATAAAATGGTAAATTCTTCGCCAGAGCCGTAGCGGCAATCAATGCATCAGGCAAACTCAGGCGATGACTCAAACTAAAGGATTTCATTAATTCCAGCGATTGCTGTGTGATCCGTTCATCTAAGGAAAAAATCTTTATACTGGCCAGATCAGCCACAATTTGTTGTAATTCGGCCTTATTTCTTGCTCCAAAAATCAATTCGCCCGCAGAGATTGCGCTCACTGCCAAGCGGTTCTGCCCAATCTGCATGAGTTCTTGCCGAACATCCCTATTGTTCCGATATAACTCAATCAGAATATTGGTATCACAGATCACGATTTCTTCCATGCCGATTTTCGCAGGGTTTGTGCATCTATCTCATAATCGGCCCACATCCCAGCAGAGGCAAAAAGATCATGCGAAGTTTCGGCGGCGGGGGCAGAATCTGTAGCCGGAGTCCACTCAATAAAATCTAGACGAGACAAAAGCTCGGTCAGGAAGTTTCGGTATTTTCGATCTTTCAGTCGTATCAGAAATGCTTCCATGCTACAGAATTTTCCCCTAAGGTCGGAAAATATAGCCAACTTTGCAAGGTTGGGAAACAGTATGATTTCTTTAGGAAATTTTGTGAATTTTTTTTCCCGGCATAAGACACCTTACACTGTCGGGTGTCAGAAGGGCCTCTTCGAGCAGTTTAGGATTCCAATCCCGACAATGAGCAAATAAATGCGAGGATGCATATTTCTTATGTTTGGCCAGCATCGTAAATATGCTGAGTTTTCTTACCATTGGAAAACGTGACGAGCGTCGGTTTGTTTAAATGATTATAGACAATACTCGAAATGCCCTTATTCAAATCCGGCTTCAGGTTCCCGCTGTTGTCGTACAAATAGTCCGTATTTGAAGTGTTGCCGTCCACAAAATGCTCCACACCGGTCATAGCGGTTTTGACGCCGGCATCGTTGATGCGTTGGCGTAGGGTCAGGTCATGACCTGACCCTACTTGTGTTTTCGTAGGTGTAGGTGAGGTTGTCCATGACGCCATAGGCGATCGGATCGGCTAGCGGGTTGGTCATGCCCTTGCGCTGGAGGGACTTGAAAGAGGACTGGTCTCAACTAGCCTAAAAAGTGCCTCACCGGCCCGTATAGTTTTAAAAGCATTTCTGTTCACTACCAAAGAAATTTCACTGTTTTCATGTCAATTTCAACTAATTCCGTATAAAGTCTAATTTTATACGAATGGGAAGAATGGTATATAAAAGACTCTCTTGTTTTTGATTCCAAAATCTTAGAATAAAGAAGGGAAGAAATCGTAATTTCAATTCTTACCCATCGAAAAAATTCAAATTCGTTTGTTGAATCTTCCTCAATGTACGAGTTGTTATATAGAACATTGCTGGGATCGTCCGCTAGAATGATTGCAAAAGTATCTGTCGAAATCGCCGTTTTCCAATTGTCAAAATTAGTGGGAATAAATCGGGGAAGTACCATTTCTTGAGTAATGACAATTCCTCTTACGATAACACTAGAATCTCTTTGTGAATGCACAGAAATAAATCCTAAATAGCAAAACACAAAAATACCTATTAAAACTTTCCAATTTTTCATACTATTATTTTTGTGGAAGTTTTCCTGATTTTTGTTTTACAGAAACCCTACTCAAATTATAATTGACCACCCCTTCCGAAGCACTATTAATGTAAAAAATAGTCTGACTTTTTTCCTGTGCACTTTTTGCCATTTCGACAATTCCCTGGAATTGCTCCCGGTTCCTCAGGTAAGTTCGTTTTCCCTGTCCCATCATATCGTCTTCATACTCCGGGTTCGGCTGCGGCCCTGCGTACCGGTCTAAAATTCCAAAAGCGTGAAGCACTTCGTGGGGTAATGTATTCGATCCTTCCTTTTGGTATGGGTCAATAACTCCATCGGCATTTTGTTGGGTAATCCTCAAGTTATTACCCGGCCATACCCGAACATCGGCTTCATCTTTTTCGGTGTCCATTCGTTCCAATTTCCAATCCGAAATTCTCATATGATTTGCTCCCGGAACAATATCCACGAAGTTGTCTTTTTCCGGGTCAAATTCATCTAAATTCTCTCGGACTGCATTAACCTGAAACGCAATCACAATGTTTTCATCATATTCCACCGACTGTGTATTCAAATAGCGGTTGCGTTCGCGGTTCATATTGGCGATTGTTTCATCGGAAACATCCCCTCTGACATGAAGTGTGGAAGAAAATGTCAGGACAATTTTTCCATCCCCGCGAACCGAAATTGAGACAACTCCGGAATTCCCATCCGGATCCGTGAACAATACCGGGTTGTTATAGGCATAATTATACGGACTCCAGGCGGTGTATTTCTCCCCCAACGCATCCACCCCATTCCATCTCCCCGCCGCCGCATCATACATCCGCGCGCCGAAGTCTATCCAGCCGAGGCCGAGTTCATCTTGCGCTTCCTTCCCGGTAAACAAATAACTATTCTTCACCCCAGGCACGAGCGACAACCCCGCCATCCTCAATCCAAACGGATAAAA
>JANRJC010000023.1:0-91332 GCA_033764335.1 Bacteroidia bacterium
CGAGGAAAATACGCCTCCCCAGAAAGAGCCGGAACCCGCGCCCAACTGACGGAAGGAAACGCTACTACTCGCTTTCAAAGCAGGTACCCATAATCCCTAACTTTTATTTATCCGACTGTCCAATTTTAGGTTGCAAGTCCAAAGATGCCTCAGGTACATTTGACCTCTCCAAGCCAAAAGGCCACTGAGGTGGGTCTAGCCTGTCGGCAAAACCCCGCATATCTAGCGTTCTGGGCATTTTTCCGGCTAGGCCGGGACTCCGGAGGAGTCGAATGTTTGTAGCCGGGAGGCCCGCCCCCCCCCCTTTTTTGTAGGGGTTGCGCCGTAGTGCGCGTGAGTACGAAGGGTTCCTTGTTTCAAACACTCAGCGGTGGACTCCCGAAACCCCAGGATTCTGGTTTGCGCCCGGTGAGTATTTCGATTGGGGGATCATAGTGTTTTATTCCAACCTTTCCCCATCCTCCGAATAAATCTCCGCTCCTCGTTCTCTGAGCATAACTTCCAACTCTGGTGTCAGGTCTTTTTGAAGAAATTTTGTTCCTTTAACAATAGCTTCTCCCCAATTTACTTTCTCGAATTTTGTATTCCATAAATTAGCATTGGATAAATTAACATTTCCCCAATTTACCTCATTGAATTTTGCCCGCTGAAAATTACTATTTGACAAATTAGCATTTCCCCAATGTACATCGTTGAATTTTGCCCCTAGGAAATCCACATCAGATAAATTAGCGTTTATGAGACCAACGCTATAAAATTCCACTTCTCGCAAACTTGCGTCCAAAAAGCTTGTGAGTTCTAATAAAACGTCAATTATTACAGCTTGGAATAAATCAGCACGCCAGAAGTTAGCTCCTTTCAAACCTGAATCTCGAATTCTTGATTTTTGTAAACTTGCCCCTGAAAATATTGCCAGATTAAGACTACAATCATTGAATTTACAGCCATCTAAGTTTGCTGCAGCAAAGTCTACACAATCCAAGGTCTGGTCACTAAAGTCAATATAAGCTAAGCTCCGAAAGCCAATACTTCTGGATTTTGGGTAATGCATAAGTTTTCTTTCATAACTAAATCCCATTTTCTTATCTTTTGGTAGAAATTTGTTAAAAATATTCTCGTTGAGGGCTCATAGAATTTATAAGCGATCCTGCAGAAATAGAATCTTGCCAATCTATCTTTGAACGTTTAGCTGTTATGGATGCCACTGAAAAATGCAATACGAATAACGCTTCCGTCGCATTCTGAAAATGTCGAACCGACTGCTGGAAGGTAAGTCCGGCAATTTTTTCCAAAGGGAAATTGTTTTTGACAACTTCATTGATCATTTCAATCAGCGAATTTTGAAGAGAATCCATATTAACCTCTGGTTTCTTACTCCAAAGTTTCATTTCCCGCAAAAGAAAATCGCGGATATAAGTGTCTATTTTTGCCGGACCGGTAAGTTTTGCCCATTTTTCCAGAGCTTCCGAAATATCTATTCCCCGATCAGAGTCTTGTTTTTTGCGTTCCAGTTCTTCATGGATATAGTTGACAAATATTTTTACAATCCTTCTTGCTGTGAGATATTCACTAAAACTTTTGTGAGTAAACTCAAATGTTTTTTCTGTGCCGGAAATTTCTTCTGATTTGCGGAAGTAGAAGGCTGCCAGCAAATTGGTTACACCTGATTCTGCATTTCTTTGAAAGGACTCTAGCACTTTTTTCATTCCTGACTCCTTAAATCTTTGCTCAATGGCATTCACAGTAGTAGTTCTCCCGTTGCCCTGCCAGGTTGCAATGGCAATTTCTTCCAGTACTTTTTCAAATTCGGGTAATGAAAAAAGCCCCTCTCTATGCTCAAGACTTTTATGAATTGGTGTTGTACGTCCGCTTTCTTCGTACCCTCGATTATAGACCGATTCTATCAGGTTGGCATATATCTCATTAAGACTGATACTTCCTGTAAAATCGTAGGTTTTGTGGGTATAGCTTAGTGCAACCAAGTAGTTTAAAAGTGGCTGGGCTGTGATTTCTTTTAAATCAGGGGATTGTAATTCTTGCGGTAAACCCACATAACCATAACCCTTGAGTTGCCCAAATTTCTTCCACCACAGATTTCTTTGGTCAACATTGAGCAGTTCTTCGGGATCATCAAATTCTTTAGCTAAGTATGCTAGGTAGGGAAGCAGATAGAGTATTTGTCCTTCTTTTCGCAAATAAGTTTCGCCAGACTGAACCGCCAAATCCCGTCCGGTTATCAATACAAATAATTTTGGCCCACTCCTCGTGTTTTTTAGATTTATTTCTTTAGTCACTAGGTCAATAAAATTCCTTGCAATCTCCTCTGCTAATCTCCCTTGCATAGAGAGTTCATCCAGTCCATCAAAAATCACCATTACTTTTTCGTTTAGTTCAAATGGATTTTCTTTCAATCCGCGTTCTTTTGCAAACCGTCCGACGAGATCGGTTATATCATCTTTGAGCGTCAGATAGTGCATTGGGATATGCAGAACCCTTATTTCTCCCTTTTCAGCACAGTAGGAAGCGTAAATTTTACTAAAGGCGGATTTGCCGGAACCTGGTCCCCCGCTAATAACTCTGATAGTGTCATTTGCGTTTGCACTTTCAAGCCAGGAATCAAGATGGCGTGTTAAATCAATAACGATTTTTTTATTTGGCGCATCAGATGTTCTTGTCTGATAACATGCTCTTAGTTGTATATAAATATCTGATAAGGAAAAACTTTCTCCGAAAACACTTTTTTCCGTTTCTTTCTTTAGAAAGTCATAATACCGTATCCATTGAAGTTCTTTTTCAACTGCGTCAGAATACTCTGAAAAAAGTTCACTTTTAACCTGAGAGTAATACGCTGAATATTGGCGCCATTCTTCATGTAGGTTGAAAACGGTATAAGTTTTTAACCGGTTGGAAAGGGAAGACTGCTCCTCATAATTAAATTCAAGTTCTTTCAGGCATTCAAAAAAAAACTCCTTCGCTTCATCAATGATTGGCAACGATCGGGGATTTTTTATCAATTCTGGTCCAAGTGTAAATTCTGCTTCCACCTTTGAGTCGAAAAAATTATTCATTTTTTTTCCCAAAACTGAAAGATTTCCTCCATCAATCGGGACACCTTTGGCCGAACGGCTTTCAATAATCAAATCCTTACAGGCTCCGAAAATACTTTTTGTAATCAAAACAAAAGCTTTTTTAGGGATACTGTCGGCAAATGAGAAATGTTTCCCAACATCAAAAAGTGAAGAAGGGTTGCTCGGGGCCTTTAAAAGAGCAATAAATGCAGATTGAAACTCAATTCTTACCTGAGCATTCGTCCAAGAAATGGCGTGCTTATTTATGACAATCTCTGATTTGCTCATGGAAGTCCAATAGTTCAATTAGAATACTCAAACGTACTACCAAAATACTATTATTCCAGCATAGTAAAAATTTTTGTATGAACGATTTTTTCCAGATAGCTGAATGGTTACGATCTCAACCCTTCCAGCCGATACCCCACTTCCAGCCGATACCCCACGCCTCGCACATTTGCGAGGCGGAGGCCGTTGTCTTGCGCGAGAATCTTGCGCAGCCTTGACACAAATACGTCCAGGCTTCGGTCAACGATGATGCCTTCGTCTTCCCAGATATTTTTCAGCAGTTGTTCTCTTTCCAACAATTCGTTGGGATGCCGGAAAAAGTAGTGAAGGAGTTTGGCCTCCCGGAAAGTCAGGTCGCGTTCCGCTCCGGCTATTTTGATTTTCAGGTTTTGCATATCCAGTTCGGTTTCAGATAACCGAACTCCCGACGAAGGCGGATCACTGGGGACATATTGCGGAAAATGAGGTTTTTGTTGACTTTTTTTATAGATCCAAACGCCCACTATTGCCAGTCCCAGAACGATCATCCCCCATAGCCCATACCGCTGGGGAGGCGGTTTTCGGAATAACACTTTTATCTCGCTGCATGGTCTGATCTGATCTCTGCCTACACAGGGGATAACCGCGTCGGGATTCCGGTGTCGGTAAACGTAACCCAGCACCAGTTCGCCGGTCTGGCAATCTCTTATCTGTACCTCATAATCTTCGGGAATTTCATATTCAAGGAATGATTCTCTCAGTATTTTGGGCAATTGGTCGTAGTCAAATCCGGAATTAAGGGTGAGGATATAGGTCTGATCACTCGATTGTTTTACCGGAGGAATGGTCGTAGAAGAATCCTTTTCTGCCAATAGCAGCAGATGTGCCGTTCGGCGTAGAGCGAGGTTGGCACTTTCGGTGTTTTGGGTAAGATTATCGGTCTCTTTTCCTCCCACAAGGGTCATGTACGCTGTCAATAGGATCAGCAAAAATATAATGAGAAAACGGAAGGAGCGGTTTTGAGCCATGATCGGAGTTTTCAGGATTCTAATTTACATAAAAATAGCCGCGTATGGGTAGCTTTTACATTTCTTTTACACTGTTTTACCTGACTTTAACCGGGCCGTAGAAAAAGGTTCGTAGGTTTAAACCCAGTTTTAACCCATAATACATTTACGATGAAACGAAATCATTTTTTTCTCCTGGCTTTTCTCCTTTGCGGAACTTTATCCCTGAGTGCTCAGCCCGACTTCAACAATTGTGCGGCTGCATTTCTGGGACAGAAGCGAATGGTCAACGAATATACGACTACGGGATTTTGTGAAGTAAATCAGTCGGAAAAGGGGTTACTTTCGGTGTGTCAGATCAGCCTGAATGAGGACGGGGATATTAAAGGCAGGGAAACCGAATTTATGGTAGCCATTCGCGACGGGGCGACACAGACTTACTGGATGTTTTCGGCGGAATCTTACAAAAAGATTGCGATCGAGAAAATCCTTTCTCGTTGCAAACCCGGCGATAAAATTGTGCTGATGACGCGCGACCGGGAATGGGCTTTGCCTCATGCAGAGATAACCGTGAAATAAATCGGAATTTTAAAGTAATTGGGATAAAGGGACTTTTCGGAAGGAATAGAGAAACCACGAAGTACACAAAGAAAAAGCGTCTTAGTGTCCTTCGTGGTTTCTCTTCTATGTCCCGATAAGTTTATAATAGAAACTACTCTACAATCGTCATTTCTTTGAGGAGATGGCCGGCTCCGGCATATTTGTCAATGATAAACAGAATATAACGGGCATCCACGCAAATGGTGCGGTTGAGGTTGGGAAAAACGTGAATATCACCCGACATGGCTTCCCAGTTGCCGTCAAAAGCCGCACCGATGAGGTGACCTTTGCTGTTGATGACAGGAGAACCCGAGTTTCCACCCGTAATGTCATTCGTAGTAATAAAACACAAAGGCATTACCCCGTCTTTTCCATATCTGCCGTAGTCTTTTTTCTGATAAAGATCTTTGAGTTTTTCCGGTACGATAAACTCTTCGTTATTGGGGTCTTCTTTTTCGATTACGCCGTCGAGAGTGGTGTAATAATGATAAGAAACACCGTCGCGAGGTTCATAAGCCCGAACTTTGCCGTAAGTAAGGCGCATGGTAGAGTTTGCATCGGGATAAAACTTTTTATCGGTGTGCATTTCCCGGAGGCCTTCGACATACGTTTTCCAAAGCCCTTCAATCTGGTAATTGAAAGTTGCGTGAGCGAGTCCGACACGTTGGCGGTAAAAATCAATTACCCCGGCGACATAACGGAAAATCGGGTCTTTGGCAATGGTTTCTGCATCGGGATTTTGCAGGAAGGCGTTCAGACGCTCTTTATCGGTTGCCAGGGATGTCTGGTAGGCATTTGCCGTCCATGCGGTAATGCGCTCATCCATATTTACGGGTTCAATGGAAGGAAGCACTTCCATTTCAGTATTTTTCTTTTTCTTCTTTTTCTTTTTACCGGTAGCCTCTTCTGTCTGTTCGGCCTCGGGGTTTAAGATTTCGTCAAATATTTTCGGACGGAGTTCCGGAGACATATTATTGTAGAAACTAATAAAAGAAGCGGCAAAAACATCGCGGTCGGCTTCGTAGAAGAAGGTTTTGAAATGATTTTCCATTGCTTCTTTTACTTCGGCGACGGCTTCGGCAGTAGCCTCTTTATCATCCGACTGAAGAGCACCATATAAGCCCGAAAATTCCAAATAGGAAAAAACCGAAGCAGAAGGAGCCAGCGTGCTGTAATAGAGGTAATTCATAAAATGTTCCGCAGGTTTGTATAAGCCATGCAGTTCATCAATATCTTTCAGCACGGTGCCATATTTTTCTTTTCGGACAGGGTCGCTTTCTGCCCATTTTTGAAACTCGACTTCTTGTTTGGCTTTTTGTCCGGGCACATCATAACGGCCCATCATAGTAGTTTGTCCGATATAATATTTATAGGTATTCATCAGACTGGCATAGTCCGCAGCCATGGCAATACGGGTTTTGTCATCCCTGTCCATATAGGATTTCATAATCCGTGCTTTCTGGCCCATGAGTTCGATTTTGTCGAGGTTGGATTGCTCTAATGCCAATCGGATCGCAGAAGCCGTCAGGTAGCGGGTAGTGCTACCCGGATAACCCATGACCATGGCATAATCCTCTTCGGAAACGCCCTGAAGCGAAATGGGGAGAAAATGACGAGGGTTGTAGGGTTTGTTATCGGGAGAATAATCGGCGGGTTTGTTGTCGGGTCCGGCATAAACGCGGAGGAGCGAGAAGTCGCCGGTATGACGAGGCCATACCCAGTTGTCGGTATCATACCCAAATTTCCCGATCGAACTCGGCGGCGCGCCTACGAGTCGTACGTCGCGAAAAACCTCATATACAAAAAGATAATACTCGGCTCCGTGAAACATTTCCTCCACTTCGGCCACGTAATTGGTACCTTCGGTAGCTTTAGCTACAATTTCTTCAATCGTCTGCTCCATCTGGTCTCCGGCAGCCAAAACTTTCGCCGATACATCTTCGGAGCGAATGAGGAGGGCGGCGGTAGAACCGGGAATCGGCAGTTCTTCACCGCGACTCATGGCCCAAAAGCCATTGGTGAGAAGATCGTTGTCTTCCGTGCTCAGCGTAGCAATAGCATCGTAAGCGCAGTGGTGATTGGTGAGCATAAGACCTTCGCCGGAAATCATTTCCGAAGTACACTGCCCGCCATTGAGTTTGACAATTGCGTCTTCAAGGCTGGCTTCACTTTCGTTGTATATTTTTTCGGCGGGAAGTTCTATTCCCTTTTTCACCATGTCCTCATAGTTGAGTTCTTTTACCTTGAGCGGCAACCACATCCCCTCGGAAGATTGCATTTTGGATTCCTGCGCCCAACCGGAGTTGAGGGAAAAAACCCCAAGGAATAACAGCCACACAAAAAATTTCTTTGTCATAAATGAAAATTTAGTTCCTGATTTCAGCTTAAGTTCGCAAGTTAATAAAGTTTTACAAATCCACTTTCGCCGCTATATAAAACTCCTTTGAGTCACAATAGTAGCCAATATTGCTAAATTACTACAATTTGCCCAACTTCTCCGCTCATCGGCTCAGCCACTGCTCCATTTGTTTACGACTCATACGGCAGTTGACCCATTCCGGATCGAGATAAGCACCGATTTTTTCATACATCCGGATGGCGGGCGTATTCCAATCCAGCACTTGCCAACTCAGTACATGCGCCTCTTGTTCCAGAGCATATTTCGCCAGTTGGTCAAATAACATTTGTCCTACTCCTTTTCGCCGCCAGGCTTCCGTCACAACCAAATCGTCGAGATAAAGTTTTTTTCCTTTCCAGGTAGAATAACCAAAATAAAACAGCGCAATCCCGATGATGCCTTCCGAAGGGTGCTCTGCCACCAAAAAATCAAACAAAGGATTTTCGCCGAAACTGTCCCGCTCGTATTGTTCGGGAGTTGTTTCCACTTCATATTCGGCTTTTTCGTACTTAGCCAGTTCATATACAAGCTGGTGTACAACCGGAATATCCCCGCGTTGTCCTTTCCGGATAATAATATTTTCTGCCATCATTTTATAGGAGAAATAATCACGGTTTTCCGGGCGCAAATTACAATTATTTGGTGTAAATTTAAGGGCTAAACCAGAGGTTATGTCTTTAGGAAAAGAAGTTCGCAATTTCAGAGAGTCGTACAATCTCTACACTCTGGATGAATCGGAGGTCTCCTCCAATCCTTTTGTGCAATTCGAACAATGGTTTGCATCAGCCGTTGAGGCGGGTGTGAAAGAACCCAACGCCATGAGCCTTGCCACGTCTTATGAAGGGCAACCTTCTGTAAGAATTGTGTTACTAAAAGGTTTTGACGAAAAGGGTTTTGTGTTTTATACCAACTATCAAAGCCGGAAAGCACAGGAAATGGCCCAAAACCCGCGGGCGGCAGTGAGTTTTTTCTGGGCGGAGCTTCACCGGCAGATTCATATTGAAGGCGCTATCGAAAAAATCACGGCTGCCGAATCTGACGATTACTATGCTTCCCGCGACCGAGGCAGCCGCATCGGAGCGTGGGCCTCTACCCAAAGTTCGATCATCCCCAATCGAGAAGTGCTGGAACAAAAGGTCGCCGAAGTTGAAGCCCGTTTTGAGGGGTTGGAGGAAATTCCCCGACCCGAAAATTGGGGCGGTTTCCGGCTAAAACCTCATTACTTTGAGTTCTGGCAAGGTCGAGTCAGCCGTCTTCACGACCGAATCGCCTATATTCCCGAGGAAACTGGCAATTGGAAAATTGTCCGGAAATCGCCGTGAGGGGCGAAGAAATCCCTTACCTCACAACAAACTCTTAAACCGTGGTCGCCGGGGGGTAATATCTCCCAGCCTTGCTTTTTTGCTGGCTTCAAAGTCGCTGAAGTTTCCTTCGAAGAAAATGACTTCGCCATCGTCTTCATAAGAGAGAATATGGGTAGCGAGGCGGTCAATAAACCACCGGTCGTGGGAGATTAGCAGCACACATCCAGCGAAGTTTTCGATGGCCTCCTCCAATGCCCGAAGGGTATTGACATCAATATCGTTGGTAGGTTCGTCGAGAAGCAGAACGTTACCGCCCGACTTCAGGGTGATGGCCAGGTGCAGGCGATTGCGCTCTCCGCCGGAGAGCACGCCTACTTTCTTTTGCTGGTCAGAACCTACAAAGTTGAATTTGCCGAGGTAGGCACGTGCATTCAGTGTACTGCCGCCTACCTGCAAAAATTCGGCTCCGTTGCTGACGACTTCATAGATCGTTTTTTCCGGAAGAAGATCCTTATGGGACTGATCCACATAGGCAAGTTGCACCGTACTTCCCACTTCGATTGCACCGCTGTCGGGTTGTTCTTCTCCCATGATCATGCGGAAAAGAGTGGACTTTCCTACACCGTTGGGGCCGATAATACCCACAATAGCGTTGCGCGGCACGGAGAGATTAAGATTATCAATCAGGACGCGGTTGTCGTAGGATTTGCGCAGGTTTTTGATGTCAATGACATTATTGCCGAGTCGGGGGCCGGGCGGGATAAAGAGTTCGAGTTTTGCTTCTTTTTCTTTTATCTCCGCATTATTCATCTCCTCATAAGCATTAAGGCGGGCTTTTCCTTTTGCCTGACGAGCTTTGGGAGCCATTCGAGACCATTCCAACTCGCGCCGCAGGATTTTCTGACGTTTAGATTCTGATTTTTCCTCTTTGGCGAGTCGGTCAGATTTTTGGTCGAGCCAGGAACTGTAATTTCCTTTCCAAGGAATGCCTTCGCCGCGGTCGAGTTCGAGAATCCAGCCGGCAACATTGTCGAGGAAGTATCGGTCGTGGGTAACGGCGATGACGGTACCGGGAAAAGACTTGAGAAACTGTTCCAGCCAGTGTACGCTTTCGGCGTCGAGGTGGTTGGTAGGTTCGTCGAGAAGGAGGATATCGGGTTTGCTGAGCAGGAGGCGGCAAAGAGCCACGCGACGGCGTTCGCCGCCGGAGAGTACCGCTATACTAGCATCATCCGCCGGGCAACGCAGGGATTCCATCGCAAGTTCCAGCGTATGGTCAAGATCCCAGCCGCCGAGGTGATCCATTTTTTCGAGGAGTTCCCCCTGTTCTTCGATGAGTTTCATCATCTCATCATCGTCCATAGGCTCGCCCAGTTTCATGGAGATTTCTTCGTAGGCATTGACCACGTCCACAATATGCTGTACCCCTTCCTGAACGACCTGCTTTACGGTTTTGCTTTCGTCGAGTTCCGGTTCCTGTGCGAGGTAACCAATGCGATACTCTTTATCAAAAGTGATCGTTCCCTGGTAATCGGTATCCAGACCGGCAATGATTTTGAGCAGGCTGGATTTCCCCGAACCGTTGAGGCCGAGCACACCAATTTTGGCTCCGTAAAAAAACGAAAGCCATATATTTTTCAGGACTTGTTTCGCAGGCGGATAGACCTTGCTTACGCCCTGCATGGAGAAGATAATCTTGTTGTCAGACATGGGCGCGAATATAGGCAAGCGGAATCATCTTCACCACAGATTTAAAAAAAATGATTGTATTTTGTCGGTTCAATTTTGGCTATGCAACCGATTTTTTAATCAGCTAACTCCATGAATGTAAAAAACCTTTATTTTTTTGTCTTCCTGATTTTTACAATAGGTGTATCGAAGGTACATGGGCAAATTGTATTTAGTCACGGAGTAGCCTCCGGAGACCCCATGCCTGACCGGGTGATTATCTGGACGAGGGTACTGCCCTCTGACTCCAAGGCACGGGTTACGGTTTCCTGGCAAATGGCTACAGACAGCAGTTTTGCTAACCCCGTTCAGACGGGCGAGGTGTTTACTTCGGCAGAAAAAGATTTTACCGTAAAAGTGGATGTTCCCGATTTAACGCCCGACACCCGATATTATTACCGCTTTCTTACGGGTGGGAAAACCTCTCCCACCGGTTTTACCCATACTTCGCCCAAAGGAGACATTTCCCAGTTAAAATTTGCCGTGGTTTCCTGCAATAATTACGAGCATGGTTATTTTGCGGCATACCGGCACATCGCCCATCGGGGAGATCTTCACGCGGTGCTGCATTTGGGCGATTATATTTATGAATCTTATAGCGGAGGCCGCGAGCCTAATACCTTGAAAGACCGGCGGCATGAGCCTCCCAAAGAAATACTTACCCTCTCCGATTATCGCCAGCGGTATGCGCAGTACCGGCAGGATCCCGACCTTCAGGAAGCCCATCGGGTTCATCCCTTTATTGCGGTGTGGGACGATCACGAGTCGAGCAACAATTCCCATCAAACCGGAGCCTCCGGCCATAATCCTGCGAGAGAAGGAGACTGGTCAACGCGCCTGGAAAACGCACGACAGGCTTATTTTGAATGGATGCCCATTCGGGATTATCCGGGGCAAAAAATCTACCGGAAAATCAGTTATGGATCACTGGCCGATCTGATAATGATTGACACCCGGATCGAGGGACGAGATTCTCAAATCTACGATATAAACCGCAAGGAACTGTCAGCGGAAAATCGTTCGATTTTGGGGCAGGAACAATTAACCTGGCTGCTGGAAAATCTGGGAGCCTCTCAAGCCCGCTGGAAAATTTTGGGAAATCAGGTGATATTTTCGCCTTTGTACGCGGCCCATGTAAGTCCCAAAGTAGAAAACCTAATGCTGGATATTTGGGATGGATACCCGGCAGAACGTTTGAAAATCACACAATTTTTAAGGGATAATCCTATCGAAAATCTGGTAATTGTCACGGGAGATTTTCATGTGAGTATGGCCTACGATGTGCCCGTGGACGATTGGAACTATCCCCTGACCGAAACAGGGCCGGAATACGATCCCCAAACCGGAAAAGGAGCCGTAGCTGTAGAATTTGCGACACCGAGCATTTCTTCCGGTAATTTTGACGAATTTGCGAAAGCCGTCAAAATTGCCCGTTATACCGGTCTGGCAACTCCCGGAGTGCGCTGGCTGGAAGGAAAACTGGGAAAAGACTACCGCCGGAACCGAGAATTTCCCGAAAAAAAACAGCCCGTAAATCCCCACCTAAAATTTATCAACCTTAGGGATCACGGCTATTTTGTCCTGACGCTGACCGAGGCCGAAGCCCGCGCCGATTATTACTTCCTCGACAATGTGAGGAAAAAAGACTCTGAGGAAACGTTCCATGCGGGGTTTTTTACCCGGAGCGGAGAAAACCATTTGGAGAGAGAGTGAAGAGCTTGGTAGTATAATCTCTCAACAAATTTAGACCACCGGTTAAAGTGATAAAATGTAAATGGTTACTACCCCTTTCCGAATCGGTCATATCAAGTTATTACACATCGCAAATTTTACCAGAGCGGCGGTGTTGCGTACCGAAAATTTTGACAACAGGTTTTTGCGGTGACTGTCAACGGTAAGTGGGCTGATAAATAGTTTTTCGCTGATTTCTCCGTTGGTCATACCTTCGGCGATGAGGTTTAATACTTCTTTTTCACGAGTAGTCATACGGGGCACTGCCGTGGGATCGGTAGCGTCGGGCCGCACGATCATACGCATCACCTCAGGATCCATATACACTTGCCCTTCATAAGCCATCCGAATCGCCGTTTCCAGTTGTTTGGCCGGTATATTTTTTAGCAGGTAGCCGGAAGCCCCGTTTTCGACCATGCGGGTGATATAACTTCTTTCCTTAAAGTTACTCAGCCCCAATACACGGATATGCGGGGTGGTCTGTTTGATATGCCGACACAAATCTATTCCGCTCATGTCGGGCAGATTAATATCGGTAAGCACCACATCGGGGGAAATGTCGGCGAGTTTTCTCAGGGCTTCACTTCCGGAATAAGCCGAACCGGAAACCACAAAACCTTCTGCCGTTTCCAGCAGACTTTTAATGCCTTCGACCACCATTGGATGGTCATCAACGATGAATACACGGATTTTATCAAACATGGCTTTCTATGTTTACACTTAAACCTTGTCCGGGTGCGGTATGCCAGTCCAGGACACCATTGAGATATTGTACACGGGAGATAATGTTCATCCAGCCAACGCCGGGTGATTTTTGGAGAATCTGGGGATCAAACCCTTTGCCATCGTCTTCGACGGTGATATGTACCCGGTCTCCGTCGCGGGTGATTTGCGCGATGATTTCGGAGGCCCCGGAATATTTTACGGCATTGTTGAGCAGTTCCTGCACAATGCGGAAAAGCATAATTTCTTTATTTTCCGGCAACCTTTCTTCCAGCCCGGATGTGAAAAAATGAATTTCGGCTTCGGAGGCTTCTTGCAGGTGGTCACAATAGTCTTCGAGGGCTTCTTTTAGCCCAAAGCGGGTGAGGGCTTCGGGCATCATATTGCGGGCGATGTGTCGGAGTTCGGAAGTGCAGCGATCTAATTCGCCCACGGCACGATTAAGTGAGGTTGCGAGCATTTCTGCGGGTTGTCCGGCAAGAGACTGTACATATTGCCGCACGCCCGTGATCCTTCCTCCCAGGCCATCATGAAGGTCGCGGGCCAGTCGTGATCTTTCCTCTTCCTGGCCTTTAAGCAGGGCAGCGGCGGTAGCCAGCCGACCCCGGTGGCGCAGGTTGCGGTAGCCGAGAAAGCCGCTGACCAATAGCAGTAATGCCAGTCCGGCTGCGCCGTAAAACTGGATACTACGGTTGCGGAGTTCCAACTGACGGATAACGGCTTCCTGCTCCAATGCCAGAATCTGTTTTTCCTTCTTTTCGGTTTCGTATCGGGTTTCCATTTCCTGAACAGCCTGTATCAGGTTTTCATTGGCGACGGAGTCGCGTATCCCATAATACCGCTTCCGATAAATCAGTGCCTGATCCTGGTCTCTACGTATATTGGCGAGGTCTGAGAGTTCCAGATATAAGACCGCATTATAATCTTTCATGCCGAGGCGTTCGCCAATAGATAAGGCTTCGAGGTAGTTTTTTTCGGCGGTAGGGAAGTTTTTCTCCCAATAATTTAATCTTCCCAGGCCATGAAGGCTGATGACTTTTCCGTATTCGTCATTGTTTTTTTCGGCCAGGGCAAGTGACTGGTTGAGCAATTCGCGGGTTTTTTTATAGTCTCCTTTGTCCAGATAATAATCCGACATATTGCTCAGCGCCGTTACCATGAGAGTCTGAAATTCCGTAATCTTCGCAAACTCCCAAGCCTGCTGGAAAAATAGCATGGCACTGTCTGTGTTGCCTATTTTTTTAAGTGCGTGTGCAATGTTCTGGCTGGCGGTACCGGCGGTAGCCGTATCCTGAATGGCAAGTGCGAGAGCCAGACATTTGCGGCTGTTTGTGAGGGCCTTTTGGTAGAGTTTAAGGTCCAGGTAAAGCGTCGAGAGATTGCCTCTTACAGTAATGGGGAAATAAGGCGGAACCTCCACATTTTCCATAGCACGGAGGCTTTTTTCGTAAAAATTCACGGCTAGATGGTGGTTTCCCTGATAGTTCCAGCTATTGGCGATGGTATTGTAAGCGGCGGCAAGTTCTTTTTTCAGGTTGATTTCCTGACAGATCAACACGGCTTGCTCGCAGAGTTCGACGACCAGTTTATATTCGCCCCGATCATAAACCGCATTGGCGAGGTTTATCAGGCAGCGGGCTTCGCCCTTTTTAAAACCGATTTTACGGGACAACAGCAGCCCTTTTTCATGGTAAAACCGGGCCGAATCCGCGTTTTGTCCGTACCAGGATTTTCCTTTTTCCATCCAGGCCCAGATTTGAGTGGTGTCTTTAGCAGAAAATTTTTCGGAAGGTCCTGCGGCAGAACTGAAAAGCGGGTCTTCAGTTTGTGCCTGTAATGTTGCGGGTAAATTATGGAGGAAAAATAGCCCTGCGGTAAGCAGAACTTTTACATGGAAGTTTGCCAAAAATGGAAGATTGCGAGTTGATTTCATTTTGGTGTATCCCTGTTTTCGGGGATATACGTAATTACCCTTTTTGCCGGATTGCGGAGTGTATATTTTTCCTCCAACTTTGTGTTGTTAGTTTATTGATTCTCTCAACAACTTTTCACTTTTTACTTTTCACTTTTTACAACATGAACTTCAAACATTTGCTTATCGCTGTATTCAGCGTCCTGGTTTTCCCGTCACTTTTCGGTCAGAAAACCACCACTACGACAACCTCTTCGGAGGGCCTCCTGCGCGGAGCTTTTCCGCCCACGACGATTTACAATCCGGATCCCATTGTATCCAATCCCAAAAACCCGGTGGATTATGTCGGTCAAATGCACAACAGTGCGGTAGAGTTTCTCGGCAATAAAGCCGCTTGGAAAAAAGCTCCGGTGGATACGCTGGTTTCCTGGACCGATGTATATGTCAAGCAGATGAATCCCCGCAATAGTTATATCAGCCATTATGAGAAAAACAGCGACTTTTTGGGAGGTTTTATCGCTTCGACGGAGGAAAAACAAACCGAAATCCTCAATACAACGGTGCTCACCCGCAAAGAAGCCATTTACTTAAAACAACTGCTGGCCTCGCTGGAAGATCCCACTGCAACGGACAAAGCTGCGGTTATCGGCAAAATCAAAGGTGTCGAGGCGACCATTCTCGCAGATGCAAGCCTTACACAGGAGCAACGCGACGGGTTGCTGGCACACGCTTCGGTAGCTCGTTACAGCCTCGACTTCTGGTCCACAATGGTATCCGTTAATTCTTCTCTTATGCCTTCGGGTACGGATATGAGCGCCTTAAAAGTATCCCAAAAAATCGCTAAAGCTGATGTAAAGGGCGGTGTGGCCGGGGGATATCAGGGGGGGATTGTCGGCGGAATTGTCGGAGGCCCTGGAGGAATTATCCCGGGAATCCTCGGCGGCATTGCAACCGGTGCTATTCTGGGTTCTATTAAAGCAGCATTAGACAATTAATTTTTCACTTTTCAACAATAAAACAATGAAACCGATTCAATTTTTTATCATCCTCCTTCTTCTATCCGGCTTCCATTTTGCCGACGCTCAAATCGCTCGCCCTCGTAACCCGGACTTTGATCCCAAACCCATGACAATGGCTCCTAATCCTAAAAATCCTTTTGATGTATTAGGTCAGGAACATAATGACGGGGTAGCGGAAATCGGGAACCTTCTCGGATGGCGAAAATATCCCAAAGACACCCTTTATAACAAAACCGTGTGGTACATGACCAAAGAAGGGTATAACGACTTTGCGACTCAATACAACGCCCGGAAAAACTTCTATCAGTCTGCCCCGACCAAAACTGCTACCCAGATTGATTCGATGTTACTGAAACAGGGTGCTACCCGAACCGAAATCGCCTATATGCATCGCCTGATGACGATCATGGATAATCCTAAACTCACCTCTGCTAGTGACGTGATCGCAGCGATCAAACAGATGGAAGACCAGGTCATGGCAGATGCGACAATCTCTGCTGATGTCGAAAACCTTTTCCTTGCTTCTGCTTCCGTAGCGCGTTACAGCCTCGAACTTTGGGATGGAATGGCACAGACCAATCCTTCGGTACTCGGGATAAGTAATACCGGTTCAACCGAAAGTTTTTCCAAAGTTAAATCCGTAGCCAAAGCTGACCTCGCAGCAGGTGTAGCAGGCGCCGTAGGAACGGGTATCAAAGGATTTCTTGTGGGTGGTCTCATGGGAGCTGCAGTGGGTGTTGGTGCGGGTTTTCTCGGCGGAGCCATCGGTGGTTCTATTGCCGCAGCCTTGTTTGATTAATTCGATTCTTTTATAAAAACCTCTCATTCATCGCATTATGAAAGCTTTCAAAATTCTTTTGCTGATGAAAATGCTGTGTCTGCTAATCGCAGGCACAGTGTTTTCTCAAACTTCTCCCTCCGGTATGCTTACCGCTTCCGAAGAATACATAGACAAATCGTTTATCTTCGTGGCCGAAGCTCAGGTAGTGGAGTACGACTTACTTAACCAAAACTTCCGGGAAGATTCCCGTGCCATCGCACAGAGAGGGGATATTTTCCAGGTAATCGGAACAGCTACCATCGAAGAAAATATCTGGTACGTGTTTCGTTTTTATCGTACCGGTAAGGTTTCTAAAGGCGGGGCGTCTGCCCAGGAAAATGAAACACCCGTATTTTACGGTGTGCGCATGCTCGACTTTCAGGCAAAAACCCGTGCTTACAATAAAATCTCTTCGGTCAGTTTTGGGGCGATCATGGTTCCGGTAAAGTTTCGTTTTCCCAACAAAGAAGCAGCGTCTTTTGACCTTTCCAAAGATGTGGCCATCGGTACGTCCATTGGCTACAAACAGGGCCTTTCGCGGTTCAAACCCTATTTTATCAACTTTTTATTTGCCACAGGGGTATCTTCCATTTCGGCTTTTCCGGAAAATACGGGCGGTGCCGTGGCTTCCACAACCGACGTCGCCGGCCTCACTACGAGCCTCGGCTTGATTCTGGAAATGGACAAAATCCAACTGGGGGTATTCAGCGGCATAGACATGGTACCCAAAGCTCCGGGAAAAGTATGGACTTATCAGGGCGCTCCGTGGCTTTCGATGGGCATTGGTTTTCAGATGCTTTCGTGGAATGCAGGGCTGTAAAACCCGTAGTGTCTCAAGGCCGTAGTTCTCTTCTTTCTCCGTGTTCTCCATGGTTTAAATCCGTCACATAGGAAAAAACCACCGAGGACACCGAGGAAGAGGAGGTTTTTTTTATTTTTCTTCAGTTTGTATATTTAAAAATATCATCGTAATATTGCGATGAAACATTTGATAAATGGGTATAACCAAAACCGATCTTTTTACTACGGCACAGAATGAACTGGCCCAGGTAGCAAAGGCTTTTGCTCACCCGGCTCGTGTGGCCATCGTCCAGCACCTCCTGCAAGTAAATGCCTGTATCAATGGCGACCTTGTGCAGGAACTTGGGCTGGCACAGGCCACGATCAGCCAACATCTACGCGAACTAAAAGAAGCGGGCATTATTCAGGGCTCTATTGACGGTTCCCGACTCAACTACTGTATCAATCCCGCTCGCTGGGCGGAGATTCAGGCTCTGTTCGAAAACCTCTTCAACCAATATAAATGTCCTTCACCGGACGGTTGCTGCTAAATTTTTTACCTAAAATCATCGTAATATTGCAATAATATAATCTCTATGAAACTTTCAACCGTAAAAAACTCGCTCAGTCAAATCGAAGAAGTCCGGCTAAAATTGCCCAATGGCTCCTACATTCCCCAACATTTTCATGTAACCGAAATCGGGAAAATTGACAAACGTTTTATTGATTGCGGCGGAACCAAACGCAACGAATCTGTCATCAGTTTTCAACTGTGGACCTCCGTGGACTACGACCACCGTCTGAGTGCAAAAAAACTTAAATCCATTATAGAACTCTCCGAACGCGAACTTCACCTGGAAGACCTGGACGTTGAGGTCGAATATCAAGGCGAAACCATCGGAAAATACGGGCTGGATTTTGATGGATCTGACTTTTTGCTCACAACCAAACAGACCGACTGCCTCGCAAAGGATAATTGTGGGATTCCCCTCGAAAAAGTAAAAGTTTCTCTCGGTGCTCTTACTCCGCAGACCAGCGGCTGTTGCACCCCGGGGTCAACTTGTTGCTAACTCTGTGATTTCCTCCGTGGAACTCTGTGTTAACCGCTTTATTCGCTTGTCCCTGACAAGTTTTGAGTAAGGAAATCACAGAGTTCCACAGAGGAATCACAGAGTTGAACAGAGAGAGTGTTACGAATAAACACTGAATTTTCGCAACCTACCTTATTGACAGTATATGTATCTATCTCTGCTAAAATATATTGAGGAGGCTCAAAAGGATTTTGTATCTATCCCCGAAGACCGTAAAAATGAATTACAACGTCTCGCCGGGTACATCCGCTCCCGACTCGAAACAAATAGCCCCGCTAATCTCATATTTATCTGCACTCACAACAGCCGGAGAAGCCATCTGAGCCATATCTGGGCTGCAACCGCAGCGTCTTTTTATGAAGTTGCAGATAATATCTTCACTTTTTCGGGCGGGACAGAAACCACGGCGTTTAACCCACGGGCGGTGGCGGCTGTCGAACGCGCAGGTTTTCAGGTGGAAAATCCGGGAGGAGACAACCCTCACTATTTGATCCGTTTTTCGGAAAAATATCCCCCGATTGAATGTTTTTCCAAAAAATATGATGATTCCCCTAATCCACAGGAAAACTTTGCTGCGGTGATGACTTGTTCTCATGCGGATGAAAACTGTCCGTTTATCCCCGGCGCGGAGTTTCGCCAGTCAGTTGCTTACGACGATCCCAAAGAGGCCGATGGAACCGATGAGGAAACTGCTCTTTATGACGAACGTTGCCTCCAGATCGCAACCGAGATGTTTTATCTGATGTTGCATGTTAAAAATCCCCAAATATGAACAAATCCCCAAAAAAACTCGGTTTTCTGGATCAATACCTCACTTTGTGGATATTCTTGGCGATGGCAGTGGGGGTAGGGATTGGGTATTTTTTCCCTTCGAGTTCCTCCTTTATCAATTCCTTCAACCACGGTACCACCCATATTCCCATTGCCGTAGGGTTAATCTTGATGATGTACCCGCCGTTGGCTAAGGTGAATTATAAACTGCTTCCGCAGGTGTTCCGGAATGTAAAAATTCTTTCCATATCGCTGATTCTCAATTGGGTCATAGGGCCGGTATTGATGTTTGCCCTGGCGATCCTTTTCCTGCGCGACTACCCCGAGTACATGGTCGGGTTAATTCTGATCGGACTGGCGCGCTGTATTGCGATGGTGCTGGTATGGAATGACCTTGCGGAAGGTAGCAGCGAATACGGTGCGGGCCTCGTCGCCCTAAACAGCATTTTTCAGGTTTTTGGTTACAGTTTTTATGCCTGGCTGTTTATTACAGTACTGCCTCCATTTTTTGGATTTGAAGGGGCGATTGTGGATATATCCATCCTTACAATTGCCGAAAGTGTGGCCATTTACCTGGGCATTCCTTTTGTGGCAGGCTTACTGAGTCGAATCCTTCTGGTAAAAATCAAAGGCGAAGAATGGTATAAACAAAAATACCTTCCGGCGATTTCTCCCCTCACGCTTATCGCACTGCTGTTTACCATCGTGGTGATGTTTTCCCTAAAAGGTGAACTCATTGTCCGGATTCCGCTGGATGTGTTGCGTATTGCAGTTCCGCTGCTGGTGTATTTTGTTATTATGTTTCTGACGGGATTTTTCTTCAGCAAAGCAATGGGTGCGGAATATGACAAAAACGCTTCCATTGCCTTTACGGCGGCGGGCAACAATTTTGAGTTGGCGATAGCCGTAGCCATTGCTGTATTTGGGATCAACTCCGGGCAGGCATTTGCCGGTGTGATCGGCCCGCTGGTAGAAGTTCCTGCACTGATTTTGCTCGTGCGAGTTGCGTTTTGGTTACGGGCGAAATACTACTTGTAAAAAGGTAATATTTTTCTTAATCTATTCACAACCCATTTTCGGCGGTAGAAATTTCCCCTCAATACTCCCACTGGTTTTTGGTGGGATTAAAAAAGTTGACGCCAAACTTGACCTGCCCGCTGATGGCGTTGCCGTTGTTGCTGTAGGATACCACGTAAAACCCGCCGACGCGAAATCGCTGCTTGAGGACGCGAAACGGCCACTGCAAACCGACGAACAACTCCGTATGTACAAAACTTCCGTCCCGAATCAATAATGTAGCCGCTCCCGCAGATTCCTGCAACGGGGTGCGTTTCAGCAGGGGAATTTTGTCTATCCAGATGCCGTTAAAGTCGTGGACAAAATGTGCGTGGAGGTATTCGTTTTTGGTGCTGATGGTCGGCCCCAGCAACTGAAAATTTTTCATCGGATTGGCGAAAAAATAGGGGTCCGAACCTCGGAAAAACCGATAGTCGGTAAATCGGATATTATTCGCCTGAATAAATTTTCCCGTCGAAAGGCTCCAACGCGAAGTACCCAGCGTACTGGGCTTAAACTCGTGATTTAATCCCAGTTCCAGAAAGTCAAAATTCAGCTCGCTGCCAAATACTCCCGGTACGGCTTTTTTGTAGTGTGCATAAAACGTCGGCCAGCGGCTGCCGGTAACGATTTTCCGAAAAGGTTCCATCTGGTATTTTTGTCCCGGCGTCCAGGTCAGTTTTAATTCGATCAAAAACTCCCGATACGGGTCAAAAGTCCGAGGTGTATTCAGGTCGCCAAACAACTGATTCGACCATTGTTCCAACTCCAACTGGTCAATGGCGCTGCGGTCGGCAAAGTCAAGGGATGTCTCAAGATAGAGGCCATTTAATACCTCGAAATTGTGCCCGATGCCAATGGATTTTTTTTGGATAAAATTGCTCCTGCTCAGGAAAGCAAAAACCGTCTCGTAGTTGTTGATGAAATCGTAGGTATTGCCCGCTCGTATCCATCCTCGGGCAAATCGTTTGGGGGCGTAGATAAAGCTGAGATTTGCTGTGCCTCGGAGGTCTTTGTTTACCACGCCGTAATTCATTTCCCCTCCCAGCCGGATCGCGGTGTAGCGAGTCCAGCGTTTGCCGATTGAGCCACCGAGTTGATGCCGGTAGCCACCTACACCCAGCGGTTGTATTTGTTCGATCAGGGGATTAAAATAATAGTCCATTTTCCTTTCGCGGTCGCGCCACTTCACCCCGTAAATCAGGAAATCGAGAAAGTCGAGATGGTTGTAAGCAGAATCCTCTTTATAGCGAAACTCCGGGCTGCGGCGATGAGCGATGATGCTATCCTGCTTTTGGATAAATGATTTTTCGGCGAGTCCCAAACCCATCGGGCGTATGTTGGCCCAGGTGGCAGAATCTTTTTCAAAGGCTTCTTTATCGGTGTGGCGGAGTTCATTGCGGAAAAAGTTTTTGGGAAAATCCACATTCGCCTGATAGTCAGTATGAATGGCAAGGCTGCGGCCAAAATATACCGCTTTGCTCTCTTTGATTTCATAGACATATTCTTCCCGCGATTTGTAGGTTTGGTGGTCGGGCGTTTTACTGTAGGTGTGGAGAATGCGGAAACTCCGAAAATAACTCATTGCCGAAGGCAATACTTCTACGTCCACAGACTTTATTTCCCAGGTATCGTCCTCCACCTCAAATTTCCCCGAAAAATAAGGCCCGTCGCGGTTGATGGGCGTAAAGCTAATCTGATAATGCACCCGGTTGTTTTCCATCCAGGTTTTTTCCAGTTTGTAGCGATAAGTAACCCGCCATAGCACACTG
Organism: Bacteroidia bacterium; assembly: GCA_033764335.1. GTDB lineage: Bacteria > Bacteroidota > Bacteroidia > J057 > J057 > JAGQVA01. Next base: position 22,048 of record JANRJC010000023.1, read on the forward strand.
TTGAAAGGCGATACAAAGGGGCGGTCGCCGAGTTTGGGCGCGTCAATCAGGTTTCGGTAAAAATTGAAGTCGGCCTCGGAGACATCCTGAAAAAAGAGGTAAGGGTCATTCAAGCCGGAAGTATAACCCGTCGCAGGTCCTTCATCATAATCATATACAGACCGTGAGGCTTTGTCCGCCGAATAATTCCGATAAGCATGGACCACAGACTTATAGGTAGCGGGAGCCTGAAAATAGATCGTCGAATTTGATTCAATCAACTCGGCCGGTTTGCGATTTTCGCCGGGTTTAGGCAGCGAGTCCACTCCCAGCGAGTCAATCAATGCTTTTTTTTCTTTTCCCTTTAGAAGCGTATCCACTTCCAGCACAATTTTCTGATAGGTCTCACAGGTATAGGAATTTACTTCACTGAGAATATCCTTTTTCGAATCAATGATCTGGCGCACAATGTCGTAAGCAGGGTCGCGTTTGCCGCCGTGTATTTCGATCGTTTCGAGTTGAATGTCGCGGGCTTCGAGTGTGATGTCGAGATTTTGGTTGCCGGATATTTCAACGGGTACAACCTTTGTTACGAAATTGAGATGCTGAAAAACCAGACGGTAAGAACCTTTGGGCAGAGAAAGCAAAAAAGAACCATCGGCACGGGTAAGCGTGGCGAAGTCCGATCCATCCGCAAATACACGCACCGATTCAATCGGAGAACCCTCGGAATCGGAAACCCTGCCCCGAAGATTTTGAGCGAAAACACTCAACCCGCCGAAAATCAGAAGGAAAAAGAGTAGTAAATTTTTTGTCATACCCCTCATAGACGGCAAACCCGGTCGGGGGGTTGTAAGGCGGCGAAAAAGTTTTAGGTTAATATTTGTTTTTGAAGTTCACTCATACCGCAATATAAAAAATTTTTCACTCCCACCATGCAACTATGAAAAAGCAATTGTCTTAGGGGTATATCACAAACTTCTAAAGGTTATGAAATACAATTTACCCCTGGTCTTCACAATTTTGGCTACAACTTTGGCTGCCGGCTGTACGCCCGCAAGTCAGGTCGCGCAGACCTCTCTGCGCCCAACAACCTCTGTCGTAAAACCCCACAGCGCCGCACCTGTGGAGGAGCATTCATCTGAGGCAAAAGGTTTTATGGCCTTTGCCGGTGCCCCCGAAATAAAAGTTACTGTTGATACTGCTATGCAAACCGAACCGTCTTCTCCCCAAAACAAACTGCCCAAAAACCTGGATGAACTCTGGAGCCAATTTACCCAGCGGCAGTCTGAGGAGGGAGAGCGGTCCAAACCCAATTCAAACACCGACACCATCGCAATTGCACAACCCGTAAGCCTTCCATCAACCCAGACCCAGACATTCACTTCACCTGTTTTGCGCACAGCCAACACACAACCTTCTGTTACACAATCTTCCGCCGCTTCGGCACCCACTTCCAGAGGAGAGATGATCACGGTCGTTATCTCCGGCGACAAGGCTCTCATGTATGGCGAAGAAGGCCAGGCCCGTTTTCAGGAAGCATTGGCGGCCATTCAGAGAGGCGAACACGTCGCGGTTACTCTCGAAGACCCGCTTGACCTTCCGGTGAGTGATTTTCCCGAAGAAAAAGTGGAAGAAGAATCACTGGAAGAAGAATTTGACAATCCCAACGACATGCTCCTCCACCTCATGGAACAGCGCGTCGCAGACAAACCCACACCCAAACCCTCCTACGAAGTGACTGCACTTTCAATCCCCGGAAATCAGTCGGTCGTAATAGATGAAAATCTGCTCATTCAGTGGGAAAACGCCATCGCAGCCCGCAAAAAAGGGGTTTATTCGCCCACTACACTGCCCGCCTGGGTAATGCAGGGACTCGAATGGCTGACTCACGCCCCCAAAGAGGAACCTGTACGCAGCCAGACGCTGATGCCCCTTTACCGGCGCATGGAATCCAGCGGCTTGTTTGCAGATGTAAAAGTCAACAGCCTTACCCCCGAACAGGTTGTAGGCAAACTTCGCCTCTTTGTGGATGAAATGAAGCGTGAAAAAAAAAATTGGTAGATAGCATGGGGTTATTCGAACCGGAGGCAGGATCAATCCTGGTCCTGCCCATGGGTTCTTCTCCCGCTACTCCGATTACTTACACCCTTTCCCATCCTTCCCTGACACCCATAACCCTTCAAACACCTACGGTTTATCCGGATCTGACTGAATCCCAACCTTCCGAGGAAAAGCCGGTCGTCGAAGAAAGTCTGGTCGCCGATAAACAAGTAGTCGGAAAAGTTTACCTGAAAAAACTCCTTCGTGTTTCTCCCAGAGTTCATTACGGCATAGGTTTTTACGAGTCGGCAATGACATACACACTTCCTGACCTGAACGTGGGTCTCGATGCAGTCAAAGCAGAACTCAAACCCGATCTGCCCTGGGTTCCCTGGGAAAAAATTGACCTCAGCCCTTACAATACCACCAAAGAAAGAGCTTTACGCAAACACGGGCAGTTTTTTGGCAGGGCAGGCATTAATCTTCCGCTCTTTTTCATAGACGTTGAAGGCGGCATTGGAATGTTTAGCGAATCTCTGGTAGAAGCAGGGGACGTGGTTCCAGTGAATGAGTTTTTCAGCGAAGAAAATCTGAAAGACCTCATCGTCAGACAGGTTACCTCTCCCCGCCCCAAAGGCGCACTGACAGCAAGAATGGGAATGGAACTCAGCCGGGTACTGCCCGATCCCTGGTTGCCACGAGTGAAATTTGGGCCGGTAGCAATGGGACTGGACGCTTCGGGATACTATCTTTTTGGAACGGATATGAGTTATCAGGCGGGCCTCGAACTGATTGATCCGGAGGCAGTAACAAACCTCGAACTGTTATTTGATCCGATACCACTTATCCCGGCCAAAGTCAAAACCGAAGCAGCCGAAACCATTATCACCCGTGTTGAATCCAAACTTCCCGCTTACTTCTGGCCACCGGCACTTACAGGCTATGGTCTCTCCGGGAAAGTATATGTGGATGTAGGTAAATCCCTTCGTTTCTCCGCCTGTTACCACTACGAAAAAACCAAAGGCATCAGCTTCGAGTCCTCGGAATGGCTCGGACAAGGCCCTCGCGTAATCAGAACCTTTTATTCTTTCGGAATTGAATCCCAACTATAATCCTAACAATGAAAAAGTTATCCTTGCTAATCGTTTTCGCGGCAATCACTCTCCATGCTGCGGCTCAGATCACCGATATTCAGGTACGTTTCGGTGCTGATCTCTGGAAACTTGGCTACACAGCTTCGAGCCTCCAGATCAATTGCGGACTTTGTCCCCAACTAATCGAACAACAACCCAATACGGTTTTTGCCATCAATAGCCTGAAAGATTCTTTGATAGACGAACATTATATCAATCGGGGAGCAGTGATTGCCGTAAGCGGCGCAATTGCGTCCCCGGCCATCCGCGCCGAAATTCAAATCAGCCCGTCCATGCGCAGACTCGATGGAGAAAATGCTCAGGGCCGTTACGTCAACCGCAATTTCAGCACGATGATCGGCGTCAATCCGCTCCAGTTCTCAAAGTTTGCCGGGCGTTTTTATCTCGGGGAAACCCAAAAATTGTTCCTTGATTTCAGCGACGGCGGTGTTTATGCCCTCTTTAGCTATGACGGTGGTTTTGAGGAATATGTGCGCTCCACCAATAACATCGCCCTGATGGCCCGCTGGCAACCCACCCTTTGGACCAGCGACCAGAAACGTTTCGGAGTAGCTTTACGCGGAGGAGCAAGAGTATGGATGCTCGGCAACGACAACCCCGAAGGCCCTTTTCTCACGCCCACAGGACTGCCCAAAAAAGTTCGACCCGATACCGACTGGTTTATGGGCGTAGCCATCCGAATGACCGTCTTTTAAGGTTTTCTAAAGCTTCTGTATCATGAAAAGAACTATATCCCTGGCCTTTATATCTTGTAATTTCATTGCACTGTTTGTTGTTTTCTCCTGTATGGAGGAGTTCTCCGACAATTTTGGTAATGCCGTGGTGGTGGGGGAAATCGTCAGTCAACTTGACGGCAACCCCATCCCCGGTGCCAAGATTGAGTTGTGTTTTCAGGAAGTAATGATGCTGAAGGAGGGTTTGTTTGTAGGCGGAATAAGTTGTGATACTGCCGACAAGGTGACAACTACGGATGCTGATGGAATTTTTGAAATTTCCCTTGATGCCGACACCACGGGCCTTCCTACTTACGTATGGCTGCGGGTTTCGCATCCTGACTATGAGGTAAAACACGAGATGTATGTCCATGTCGGCAAAGGAGGGAACTCCCTCGGTATGTTGCCCCTTCGCCCGACCGGCAATCCCGCAGACCTGGCCGGTAAATCCAAAACCTCCCGCCTGATTGTACCCCGCGACCCGTATATTTTCAGCCACAATGTCAAAAGCCTGAAAAAAATATACCCGGAAAACAGCCTCGAATCCCTGCCTTCCGTAACGGACATTTTCCCTGACGGAAACTACGCCCGATTTTTCCAGCCCATACGCGGCTACAATACCATCCCGGAAAATTTTAACGCCAAAATCTGGGATGCCTGGCAGACGATTATTCTGCCGATGGATGCCGCGATGGCAGGAGTAACCGAAGGCGAGATTGGCGAATTTACAGACCACCCCGAAGCCTTGAAAACCCAGGTTATATGGGCCAGAACTTACGCCCTTTATAAGGGATTAATGTTTCGGATGCCGCAAAACCTCCAGATGGCTTTTCGCTCATGGGTGAGCGACCGCACACTCCAGGCCAGCCGTGAAACGAGCGGAATGATTTTGACCCATCCCGACGCTCCCGGAGGGGAAGGATACCCGCTCATGGCGGTTTATAGTGCCCAGTGTAACGGAGACTTCACCCAATCGGGACGCCTCGCCAAATGGAGCGGCTGCAAAGTGGGAGGCACCTGGGTCCCCTATCTCATCGCCGTAGAATGCAGCAAACATCGCAACTGCTACCAGACCGGCAGCGATTCCCAGTCCTGCTGCAATATTGACCCGGAGTGGGAAAGATATGTCTATGGGCACGGAGCCGGTGGCTGCCAACATGGAATGCGCGACTTTGCCCAAGGAAACTTTCCCAACGGAAAACAGGGACTGCCCCATACCATCATTGCCCCCTATTATTTCTATGGTTCCAGTCTGATTCAGTTTCAACGCGATGTATGGCTGATGAAAAAACCTTCGACTCGCCCCAAACTCGCACTCAACGAAGAATAATCGTCTCTTTATTCACTTTTAGACCCCTTAGAAAAATGAAACCCCTACTTCTGTCACTGCTTATTGCGGGGCTGAATATGCCCCTTTTTTCCCTGGCCTTTGCTCCTGATACACTTTTTTGTGGCGATACGCTCTCCGCCACTTTTCACCCCGCCAATAACTCTCCCCTTACCGACTCCCTTTTTGTATGGACGGGAAATTGCGTCCCCTCCGTGCGTTTCGACTTTACCACTGCCAGCGTTCCTGACGGAGCCGAAATATTCTACGTGGATATCTACGGAAATCTCACTCCTGCGGGCAATATGCCCTGGTTTGGAGGGAACTGCTTCAGCACCGGCAATTATTTCAATGACTCCGCCAGTTATCCTCTTTCGACCATGCTCAACCCCAGCCATTGCATACCTGGATTTGTGGAGATATACGGACGCGGGCTTCCTGTTCAGGATTCTATTGTCAGGAGAAATGCCCTGCCTGCCGATTTTAAACTTCCCGGGACGGTGGGCGAAAGTGCGAGGCTTCATCTTAGTCTTCCTCCGGGCACAATCGGCGTACTGTTTGTCGTACAATTTCAGCCAAACATTTATTCTACCCTCAATGCTTTGTGGGATTGTAGTCAGTCTTGTTGCATAACGGCGACGGGCGGTGACATCTGCGCAGGAGACAGTCTCCGACTCAACACCGAACTTCCCGCCCCTGCCTATCAGTGGACAGGCCCCAACGGGTTTAGTTCCTCCCAGCGGTCGCCGGTGATCGTAGCGGCAACCTCCGCAGCCGAAGGCTGGTATGTGGTCAGTGGTTTTTACCATCCGGAATGTGTGGCAAAGGACTCCGTGTATATCCGCATAAGCGGACCAAACCTGACTATTTCTCCCGCCAAAGCCTACGTCTGCGAAGGTAGTTCCCTACAACTCAAAGCCAGCGGCGCAACCTTTTACACATGGAACATGACTTCCCCGGGTCTTTTGTCCGCCTCGGGCCCAAACGCCACCGTCGCCCCGATGGATTCGGTAGTTTATATCGTCACCGGTATGGATGCAAATGGCTGCGTGGATACAGCACACTCGGTAATCGTCGCTACCCAAATCCACGCCAGTGTGGCGGGCCAAGATCCCCGATGTACCGACAGCAACGACGGAAAGATTATCGCAACTATCTTCGAAGGGCAACCGCCCTTTGAAATACGCCAACCCGGAAATGCCTGGGCCAGCGGCCTTACCCTCTCCGGCTTATATGCAGATACCTATGCCGTAGAAATCCGCGACGCCCGTGGCTGTGTGACGCAGGAAATGATTACACTGAAAAATCCCGAACCCGTTTCTGCCTTTCTCGCCACCGGCGACGCACAGTGCGCCGGTAAATGTGACGGCGAGTTGATGATCCTCCCCGACGGAGGCCATTCGCCCTATACCTTCCGGATCAACGAGCAACCTGCTGCACAGGAAAACGGAAACCTTTGTCCGGGAGAATACGAGGTACAAATAACCGACGCCAGCGGCTGCGAATGGAAAGAAAACTTCGAAATCGAAGATGCCGAACCCTTTGAAATAGACCTCGGCAAAGACCGAAAAGTATATAAAGGCGAACGACTGGAAGTCGCCGTCATGTCCAATGAACCGCTCGAATCCGTGGTCTGGCATGGCCTGTGCGACGCAGGTTGTGAATATTATATTTATCTGGAACCCGACTCTTCCCTTATGGTTTATGCCACGGCCTACTCCCCTAGTGGCTGTACCGCTAAAGACAGCGTGAATATATCCGTCAAGGTACAGGCACTCTGCAATCAGGAGATTTATGTTCCGACAGCTTTTTCTCCCAATGGCGATGGTATCAATGATCGGTTTGCTTTCTATGCAGATCGGGAAAAAGCCGATGTGAAAATTGTGGAGCGACTGATGATATACAATCGCTGGGGAAACAAAATATTTGACCGGGGAAATCTTCTGCTCAATGATACCGACGGCGGCTGGGACGGAATGATTCAGGGTAACTCTGCTGCTCCCGGCGTCTATACCTGGGCAGCTTCTTTTTTGAGAGAAGATAACCACAGCTTTGAATGCGGCGGTACGGTTACGGTGGTGAAGTGAGGATCCCTGGGGTTAGGAGGAACGATACGCAATCGGGTGGTTCTGTTTTTTATTAGGGCCTAAAAATAACCTCGCGTAAATCCTCAAAACCGTAATTTCGATGAAAATAAAACTAATTGTTGTAATGGCAATCAGCACATATTCATTTTTGTCTATATGGCTGAACATCAGGTCAACGCCGATGAATGTCGGAGTAAAAGGCAAGCCCACAAACGCCAGACAGGACAATAAAAAAAGAAACCCATATTGAGGATGATCGTGGTTGTATCCGTAAAAATTGTTCAGGTCAACATTTTTTTCAACAGATTTTATTTTTTGCAAACTATAAAACCCTGTGATTGCAGCTACCAACAAACCGCTTACATAAATCAGGATTTCAACATACTCGTATTTATCGTTTAAAAATGCAATAGATAACAAAATGTAAAACTGACTCGCAATAATCATAAGCCAGACGATAATTGCGTCTGTCCTTTTTGCAAAAGATTTGAGAATCAGCAACATGCCGATAAGCGCAAACAGCAAATGCAATAATTCATCCAGTTGTTTGGGAATTAATTCTTCATAAATAAAGCAGAATAAACCCATAAAATAAATAATGCCCAATGACCACAAAACCGTCCGGTTACTTAAAAATGCAAGTTTTCTTCCAATCCATTTAAAAGGAGACCACAAAAACCTATATAGAAAAATATCCATATTCCATTCTTTCAGGCTTAATAAATAAATACTGTTTTTTACCTTATGAAAGAAACCCTTTGCAGGGTGATAGGGTTTGTGAGTATAGTTAAAAAATTGATTATGAATCAAATAACCCAAAACCGACGGGGAAACCAGTAACTGATAGGTTCTTAAAAAGGCATTTCCGGTAAAATGAATTAGGGCCAGGGTATGCCAGCCCATCGCCAATTCGATAAACATAATTCCGATCTGAGCAATAGAGCCATAAGCGATTTGCGGTTTGGCAGATGATTGTACACGGGCGATTAGAGTAGCCGTAACGGCTGTAAGCACACCGATACTTATAACCACAATTTTTACCGTCAAAATCGTTTCCCAGTACGAGTGTGTACGCAACAATAAAAAAACACCGATATGCACGGAAAGCGAACCGTAAAAAATCGCGCTGGAAGTTGTAGGTCCCTCCATTGAGCGCGAAAGCCACGAGGAAAAAGGAAATTGTGCCGACTTAATCGCAGCGGCAATAACCAGCATCAATACAATAAAAGTGGTGTAATAACTGTGTTCTTCGATATGCAACGCAACTAATTCTAAATCATTTAGCTGAAGGAAGGTAATGTTTTCGTGCCATAAATGGTGGCTCATCCACAATGCCAGAATCAGGCATACATCCCCCAGGCGGTATAAAGAAATGGTTTTTAGTCCGTTTTTTACGGGTAAATATCGGTCTCGGTAAAAAACAATCAGCAAAAAAGAAGTAATGCCCAAAAATTCCCAACCGATAAATAGCGTTTCAAAATTTCCCGAAAAAATCACTACGTTATAGGCAAAGAAAAAAAGTAATAACGTATTAAAAAACCGTTTGAAACCACTGTCCCGATGCATATAAAATCGGCTGTAAATCGCTACCAGAAAAGTGATAAGAGATCCCACCAATGCAAAAACAGCCGTAATCCGGTCAAAAAATAAGTCTATAAAAATTTCAATGGTATCCTCTTTATAAAACGTAAAATGTTTAATATCTAAGGTGGGAGAACCATGCACAACCCAAAACCCTGCGAAAAAAAGCAATGCAAAAAAGTGTATTCCAACGGTTCCTATTGCCATTCCGGCAAGGGTTTTCTCATTTTTCAGCGGGATAAATAAACTGAGTATAAAACCTGATAGCGGTAAGAGTATAAAAAACTTTAGTAATGGTTCCATCTATTTTTTAGTTGTAGAAAAAAATTGGCAGATTTTCCTGGGTTGCGTGTGTGATATGATTGCTTTCCATCTCCTTAGCGGCTTCGAGAATTGTATTTACATCTTTGTAAAAATGCAGTTCGCGGGTGATGGGTTGGTAGGAAATAAATTCGCCTTCTTTAAAATAAAAAAGCTCATTTGTCTCCGGGTTTACTACCGATAAATGTACCCATTCATTGATAAACCATTCGTACATTGCCGGGACCGACTGGATGGTTTTCAAAACCACTTCGGGAAAATGTTCGACAATAATCAGTAATCGCAACGGGTCATGGACTTCGATCATCTGCCAGGGCAAACCCGGGCGAAGATCCCCATCGCTGCTGTTGGCAACCCCAAAAAGCCCTACCACATTATGGGGTAATTTTGTACCTGCCCCGAGTTTGTAATTGTCCACACGGGAGAAATAATACTCCAGATTGATTCCACCACAAACCGGCCCCAGCGGCCTCATAATACCGGTGAGGAAATTTCCCTCCGGATCGGCTTTGTAATTATATGAATTGAGAAAAGCGCGCCGGTCCAGAAATAGGCCCTTGGTCAAATCTCTTTTTCCGACAATACAAAGCGTATTGGTTCCGTGCCCCAACTCCGGGCGAGGTTCAAACAAAGAAACGGAACGAGCCTTGATCGCCTTTCGGACTTTTTTGATGTCCGCTTTTGTATTGATGGAAGCAAATCGCCGGGAACGCTCTTTCGCATTTAAATCCAACGCATCTTCAAAGGTTATTGCGTGGTTTTTGTGGCTTTCTGCATTGATGGGATTTAAAATATCCAAATCATAAAACTCGATTTCGTCGGCGGCAGTATCATGTAAAGCACCGATAAACTGCGTTTCGGGAGGAATATCAATTCCCCGCGTTTTTAAAACGGCCCGCACTTTTTGATTATTCGCCATTGTCGAAAACACGCGGGAGTTTACTGATCCCGGTCTTCCGCTGCAAGCACCACAATCATGCGCGCCGTGGTGCGGATTGTTTGCACTGCTGCTGCCGTGAGCAACGACATAGACAAGCGGTGCGAAATCGCGCGTGAGGGCGATTCCATTTAACAAACTGGCCACACGGGTTGCCATTTCCTCCACCGTAAACCCTATCTGCAAACCATTTTCGGTGTCATCCGGAGTTGTATTTTCAACCGTAAGTTTGCCCTGGCTATTCATGTGCAAAAAGGCATTAGATATAGCCGGACTCATTCGAGGTTGAAACAGGTTTTTTACCAACCGGATAGCCGCCCAAAAACCGAAAACGAAAGTACTTAAAAACCCGGCGGTAAGTTCATGCGTGCGATTGGTATATAGCAGGTCGTGTTTTCGTTTTTCGACTACATCATATTCTTTGACCAAATGTTTGGGCGTAACGGGTGCGGGGCAAAGTTTGTCGTAAAACTTTGCATTAAAAGCCTGAAAATAAAACTCCACGCTAAAAAAACCGGGGGTGCCGAAAGTCTCGGTGTTAGGATCAATACTTTCGATATGGCGACGTAAACTGCACTCTCTTTCGTCAATACAAAACAAAGCCTGAAAGGATTTGGGAGCCGGTGGGGAGGTATCTTTGTTTTGGTTGGAAATAGCCAGTTGCTGAATTCCCGTCAGAACTTCATCGTAATAACTCCATTCAAAGGCATCCTGCCAGATTTCCAGCACCTCCTGAAGTTCGGTTCGGGGCACATCTTCCAATAAATTGACCGGAGGTTGAGAACAATTTTCGGCCAGGGGCCGCCAGCGGGACCCCAACTCGCTGTCCAGGTTGTCGAGTTCAAGCAACAATTCAAAAACGATTAAGTCGTGGAGGGAAATTTTTCGGGGACTTAATAGCGTTTCCGGGCGATCTTCAACGGCGGAGACCAGCCCGCTCCAGCCACGATGCCCAAACTGCTGATCGAAGAGGTATTGTTCAAAATAGGTTTTGTCTCCCACAATGATGTTCAACAAACTTTCGATGGAGGTATTTCCCTGCAATAATAATTGGCGGGGCCGGGAGGTTTTGAAAATGCGGGCATAGCTGTTTTGTTCCAATTCTTTTATTGCTGCCAAAAACCCTTGGTCTCCTCCGGAAGGAAAATTCCAGATAGAGATACCCTGATCGAGATAACTGCACAGAAACCGAAACAAAAAAGGATGAACCATATTATCGAGATCGAGGTGGTAAACCTCTCGCCAGTTGGCGCGAAGTTTCCCGATCCTTTGGTCAATATGGTCGTTGTAGTATTGGGAAAGCAGTAAATTTTTCCAGACGGCTACTGCTTCCTGGCCTTTTCGGGCTGCGATGAGTCTTTCCAGGATAGCGGTTTTTATCCTGCCGATTTCATAGAGTTTGCGAAAATCAGAAAGCGGCAGGGTCGCCTGGTGGCCAAAAATTTGGGATGATTTGAAAATGGCATCGTAAAACTTTTGGTTCTGGAAGGCGTGCAACGAGTTGTGATGGATAAAGTCTTTGAGAGGAGTTTGGGAGGGGAGATAGTGTTTTAACTCGTGTAGTAAATGTTTTTCATCAAAGGATACGGGTATCATATTGCGGACGGGTTGAGTTCGCGGGGAACGGGTTGAGTAAAGTGTAGTTAGATTTGGGCGGAAGATACAAAACTTTCCCCACTTAAAAGGAGTATTGCGGCCTTCAAAATATTTTCACTCCCGACCATGCAATCCCCTCAAAATCGTTGTCTTTAAGGTGTATTAGAAAATTTTACAAACCCAAATGAAAAAAATGACGGTGTAATACAGTTTTTCGCAAATTTACCGTTAATAGAGAATCTCAAATATACAAACTGCCTTGCTGTGGATGTAACAGTAATCATCTTGCTTGTGGGCGCATTGGCGCTGGTAGTGGAGAAAAGTCTCCAGGGGTTTTCTATTGGCGAACTGATTAAGAAATACTTTAGCAGTAAAGACAATCAGGTTGCGTTGGAACTGTTGTTGCGTTATCGGGAAGCGTCGGAAAAAGAACGTGGGGAAATCATCTGGTCTCTCCTTGCTCCGCACCGGCAGGACCTGTCAAAGATTATTGCTGCGATGAATGAAAATCCTCAGGATGAAATTCAGCGGCTCTATGTCAGGCTTCATCATCTGTTTTTGCAGGGTAAAATCCCCGATAAAAACTGGAAATCCTGGCTGGCGCGCATTCTCCGGAACGATCTTATCAACCAGAAAAAGCGAAAATCACCCGTACTCTCCCTGTCATTCGAACATTTGCCTGAACCCGAAAATCCGCAACCGGATGAGACAATGAGCACAAACAAACTTCAAGAGGCTCTCCGCAAGCTCCCTGATGCCCAGCGTCAGGTGATCGAGCTGAGATACCTCCAGAGTGAAGACAAAATCATGACCTACAAAGAAATTGCAGACATTATGAACTGCTCCGTAGGCCAGGTACATGGTTATCTTGACAGAGCAAAGGAGAATTTAAGAATGAATCTCAATGAATACGTTTGAACCGATAGACAAAGACCGCCTACGCCATGTGGATTTGATGATCGCCTATCTGACCGATACGGCCAGCCTGGAAGATATAATCAAAATCGAAGCACTTATGAAGGAGGATGACCTTTACCGCCTGGCGATGGAAGAACTTGCCCGGGAAGTCTCAAAAAACCCACAGGTCGCTCGTGAAAAGGTTGTGCAAACCGAAGCCCTGATTGACAATATGCTTCTCTCCGGAAAAAATGCCTTCCTTGCACAAACTTTTGCTGCCGAAGAAGAAAACGATATTACCGCCCGATTCCGGAAAACGCCTTTTATATACCGTTTCTTTGGAATACTTGCCGGGCTTGTTGTCGCTACTCTGCTGATATGGCTACCGCTGCGAAAACCCTCTTTGCCGCTCGACCCATCGGCCAACCTGATTATCGGCGACGATTTACAGATGGCTACGGCTTTTATCGGAAAATGTGATAATAAAGGTTTTGGACGACCCGAAGGGCAAATCGAGGCTAGTGTTTCCGTTTCTTCGGCGCTGGTGGACAACTATGCCGAAGGGAATTATCCGGAAGCCGCCGCGCAGTTTAGTCAACTGCTGAAAAATCCGTCGTTTTCGGATTCTTGCCTTGCCCTGATCCACTTCTACCAGGCAAAAAGCCTGATGGCTGCCGGGGAAACCGAAGCCGCAGTTAATGCCTTTTCGCAGACCATTGAACAGATCGCGGCTACTCCTGCCCTCGTAAATGCCAGTCACTGGTATTTAGGTAACCTGCTTGCCGTAAACGAAGACTATATCGCCGCCCGCGTGCATTTTGAAAAACTGGCTGTTTTGGATCCTTCGGCTAAGAAAAATCATTTGCCTTCCCTTCTGGCAAAAAATTATTTGACCGAAGCCCGGCAATTTTTGGAATATATGCGATAGAACCTTTAAATTAATAGGTGCATTTAATTCCCCAATAAAAGTTATGTATCAAAAACTGCTCTTTAGTATTTTCCTTGCGCTCGTGTGTCTGACCTTTAAGGTATCCTCTCACCCCCTGACCGATGAGGATTGCGAAATTCGCCTTTCGGGTAGTTATAATATTACTCCTGAAAAGGGTAGTGATGCCATTGTGATTACCACTGACAATAAAAACGGTTTGGAAATCCGGTTTATGCTCAGTTGTTGTGATACCAAAAACCTCGATATTACGGTCGAAGATCCCCGCAACCAGTCACTCAAAGCAGAAATTGTAGAGGATAATGTATTCGGCTTTCAGGCCAAACTTTCCGGCCCTGAAAATATTTTTACGCTTTCGGCTAAATGCAAAAAAGATAAAGTCGCCGAGCAGAAAATCATCATTCGGGTACAGGAAATCCCGATTGACCGGAAGGATTATGCCGTAATTTTTGCCGTGAGCAAACATTACAAAAAAGCCTCCAAACAAGGCTGGGTGGACCTCAAATATTCGATTGAAGATGCCCTCGCGCTTCAGTCTGTGTTGGAAAAAAAATACGGATTTAAAGTGCGTCTTTACGCCGACCCTACCTGGGAAGAAATTAATGCTGCCATGCAGGAACTCATTGATCAGGAGTGGGGATTACATGACCAACTAATGATCTATTACACGGGGCACGGCCACAAAGGCAGTGACGGCGGTGGTTATCTGGTGCCCAGCAATGTGGACGAGAGTATAAAAACCTACTATAAAATGGAAGACCTTCGCGATCAGATTGATCAGATCGCCTGTAACAATATCGTCGTAGGTATAGATGCATGTTTTGCTTCCACCTATCTGGAAAGAGGCGGAAAAGATCTGGTCGTGCGCAGCGAGGGAGTTCCATTCAAATATTTTATCGGCTCTGCTCCCTCCAATCGGGAAATACCGGAAAAAGGCATTGTCATTAAAGACCCGAAAGCTCATACCGACAGCTATAAGTTTGGCGGACGTAAGTTTCAGGTTTCCGATTTTATGATGGTGCTGCTGGAATCCATGGATCTGGGGGAAAAAGAGTTTCGTGGAAGTTCCGTTCCGGTATGGTATGTAGGCAGAAAAGTAGAAGAACTTTACCGCCCCAAAAATCCCGGCAAAGGCGAAAATGTCTATGCCCGTGCTACCCGCTACGGTTCGCAAAATGATCAGGGGTTTCACTTTTCTACCAAAAAGTAGCGAAAGAATGAACAACCGCTTGCGGCGAATATTTGTGATTTTCAATGTCTTATGGGTTTTATATTCGCCGGCAATTTTGTTTGCACAAAACCCCATACCTATAGACCGGTGTAAAAATATTCTTCTCAAACTCTGGGATAAACAAGGCGGCGGACAGCCGCCTTCGGTTTCGATTCGCCCGATCAACCAGTTTGGCAAACCCGCAGAATACGATTTTGCCACTCGTACCATTATTATTGACCCGAAAGCTTACGACCTTTGTATGACTTTTTCGGGAAATAAAGACGATGCCCTGGCTTTTCTGATTGCCCACGAGCTGGTTCATTCTTTTCAAAAAGACTTTCTGGATTACGAATCTCCGGGTTTCTTCGCCCCTACCACCACCCTGAAAAGCTGGGCCAAAGCAGAACGCGAAAAACGCAAACGCATGGAGTCCAAAGCGGACATCTGGGGCGCGATTCTGTGTTATATGTCGGGTTATAAAGTGGATGCGATTTTGCCCGGATTTATTGAAGCCATTTACGATACCTTCAATCTCAAAGAAGAAGATCCTCAATACGACTCCAAAGAAGAGAGGCTTGCAATTGCCCGCAGGTCAAAAGAAGAACTGGAAAAAACGGTTCATATCTTCGAAATGGCCAACTACTTCACGGTATTGCAGCAATACGAAAAAGACACCGTTCTTTTTCAATACCTGATAGATGACTTCAAAAGCGCCGAGTTTTACAACAACCTGGGGCTGACCTATATTATGATGGCTCTGCCCAAGGTTCCCGAACCTTACCGCCATTGTCCCTATCCGCTGGCACTCGATACTGATACCCGTCTGGAACAATTGCTCAAAGGGCGGAACAACACCCCTCTTTTTTTCCTGCAAAAAAGCCTCTCTGCCCTCGATGAAGGTGTGAAACTGAATTCCGCCTATCTTCCTGCCCATATCAATCGTGCCGCTGCTTTCCACCTCATCAGTTCGGTGGATAATGCTTCGAAAAAAGAAGGTTACATCACCCGTGCACGCGAAGACATTCGTTTTGTCCAGCAGGCAAAATCCCGCACCTCCGAACCAGAGCGAAACGAAACTCAGCGCATGATCGAATCTGCCAATTTTCTCGCTACTATCATAAACTCGCCTCAAAATTGCCCTTCCCGGTCGGTGGAATTACCCGTGGTAGCCCCGGCCTCGGAGTTTAGCCGTATCGAAGGCATTAAATATGCGTGGGAAGTTCAGGTGTCTTTTTCCCAGAATGTTTTTGTTTCCGGCAAACAGTTTGGCGGGACAACGATGTTACTGTACGACGACAAAACCCAGGGGCATAAGTTTTATCTTCAGCGGGTAACCAAAGATATCCCTTCCCTTTCCGCCAAATACGAATCGTTTATTTATCCCATCGGCTCCGCCATTCCCGCAGCCGACCGCAGCCACCTGCGCAAGTCCCTGCCTACGGTCGAAGGAGACTACTTCCTTATCCATGACAAACTGGGCATGGTCTATAAAATGGGAACCGACCACCGGATAAAGGAGTGGGCACTTTTTCGCGGAGTATAAAAAATTTCTCTTCCCACCATGCAATTTAAAAGCCGGGCTTGTCTTAGGGGTATAACCTATTAACCCAAACCCTGGCTTCCATGAACTACCGTTACTTTCGTATTCCGGTGATTATCATTGGAACGTATGTGCTAAGTGTGGTGGTTGATTCTTTCTGGAATACCTCTCATCTGGTGGCTTCATCCAACCGGATAAAATATGAGGAACAACTCCGAATCCCCACCTTCAAACCTGTACCTGAAGAGGCTCATGTGAGCAGTGCTTTCGGCATGCGGGTTCACCCGATTATCAAAAAATGGCGGATGCATACCGGTATTGATTTTCCCGTGCCCATCGGTACGCCTGTACGTGCAGCGGCCTCAGGTGTGGTCACCAAAATTGTTGACCATGCAGGAATCAGCTCTTACGGCAAACATCTGATTGTGGCTCATGACCCGATTCACAGCACCATGTATGCCCATTTGTCGAAAATATTGGTTGAACCCGGACAGTCCGTCCAGCAGGGAGAAACCATCGCGCTTTCCGGCAATACCGGTCTGAGTACCAGCCCTCACCTCCACTTTGAGATTTTCAAAGAAGGAAAAAGAGTAGATCCGGAAGCGTATTTAATGGTCAATGATTAAGGATTAGTAAAATTATTTTTATGGCTTTTATTTACCTTTTTATCATGCTGAGTTTTCCGGGGGGCGATCGCCCGACGCCGGCAGTGTATCTGGAAACGGAAGCCGGAAAAATCCTGCATTCCATGCACCAGAATATTCAGGACATCAACTTCCACAGCTACCGGCTAAAAGTGGAAGAACGCCGCACCGACAACACCATCCATGAAGCAGAAATGCTGATCGAGGTGCAAAACCGCCCGCTGAAAGTTCAGGTGGAAGCCATCAAACCCAATAAGGGTACGCTTATCCAGTATGACGAGACCGCCAATACCGACGAAGCGGTGGTCATTCCCAGCAAATGGGTACCTGCCGTAAAATTTAATGAAGATATCCATGGTAAAGTACTGCGCAGAGGACATTACGCTGTAACCGAAACCAGCCTTTGTTATTTTGATAAGGTGATACGCAGGCTGGAAGAGACCTTTGTGCAAAATGAAGCCTACGGAGAAAATGTCCGTTACCTCCGCGACGAAATGGTCGAAGGCCTTCCCTGCTACCGGATTGAACTGTCGGATCCCTCTTACCGGATCGTCAGTTATACTGTAAAGGAAGGCGAAAATCTGATCACCATTGCCCGGAAAAAACTCATAAATCCTTATAAAATCCGCGAGTTAAACCCTGCAATCGAAGACTATTACAATATCCACGCAGGGCAGGTTATCCGAATCCCCACTTCTTATTGCAAACGTTGTGTGGTACTTCTGGACAAAAAACATTTCCTGCCCCGCCAAATGGAAATCTACGACGAAAAAGGCTGCTTCGAACGGTTTGTCTTTAGTGAGTTAGTCGTCAATTGATAATCGCCAATCATACCTCAAATTTCATTCAAATACCCCTTATAGCTTATGGATCCTATTTTTGTTCTCGAATTTGCTATCGTAGCAATTATCATTGTGATGCAGTACCGCGTGTATAGCCGCAATGGTGTTTCCATCCGCTCATTGGCGGAGATTTTTCCCCAACGGGAAAAACTGAGTACTTTTTCCCAAGTAGTAACCGATCCCGAAGAACCCGCCGGCACCGAAAGTCAGTCCTTTTTTCTGATTGAGGATCAGGAGAATTTTCATCCGGAGTTTCGCGACATTCTTCACAGTACGAATGCCTGGCTTATCAAAACCCAGGGATCAGCCGAAAACGAAAGCC
This sequence comes from Bacteroidia bacterium, assembly GCA_033764335.1. Taxonomy (GTDB): domain Bacteria; phylum Bacteroidota; class Bacteroidia; order J057; family J057; genus JAGQVA01. Next base: position 40,190 of record JANRJC010000023.1, read on the forward strand.
TCGAACAACTTGCCGAACGCAAAGTGGACTCGCTGGAAAAAGCGATTGAGTCCAATATCGCCCTTCCCTTATATTTTGGGCTGTTTTGTACCTTCTCCGGGGTTATTATCGGCTTGGTAAAAATCGCCCTTACCGGTGTGAGTGACCTTGCAATACAGACCTTTATCGGCGGGGTGCTTATCGGCATGGTAGGCAGTGCCTCGGGCCTGGCCCTTACGGTCAAAAGTAATTCGCTGTTTCGCGAAGGTAAAAAAGCCTGCGACCGGGGTTTGTATGAATATTTCAACTTTCTACGAGCAAATATGACCCCGGTGATCCCCCGCGACGGCTGGGAGTCAATCCGCGATTTCCGCGAAAACCTCAGTGTTTTCAACGAAGGTTTTGCCAAATATCAACACCACACCAACGAATCACTTTCCGAAACCCTGCGTCTTTTTAGCGAAATGCGCTCCGTATTTGAACAACTGCGCATCGTGCAAAAAGGCCTTACCGGAATGGGCGAATACCTCAAAGCTAATGATGGCCTGCTGGACAAACAGTTTTTGTGTATGGATGCCTACGCACAAAAAGCCGAGGCACTTACCGCCAAACTGGAACGCCACCATGCTTATGTGGACAAAGAACTTGCCGGGCTGGTCTCCGAAAAGATGCGGGTGCTCGAATATCAGACCCAGTCTGCCTACCAGGATGTGGACTATTACCTCAACGGCGGGCATGGCAGCAATGGCATGTCTTACGCCGAGGCGATTGACCGCGACCTGTCCCGGCTGCGCGGGGATCTGAATCAAATCCAAAATCAGGGCTACCAGACCAACGGTAAACTCATCGAAAACCTGATTCAGGAGAAAAAGACGCTGGAAGAAATGACCGACCAGGTACGTGAAATGAATACCCGCATGGCCATGATGCAGGCCGGGCAAAACACTCATTTTATGAACTCAGGCACTTTCCGCACCTTTATTTTTACCGGAATTGTAGCCTTTTCGCTCGGAATCGTCGGAGGCTGTATTTATCTCGTAAACACCCTGATGGCATGAGAGCACAAAGCGGAAAATTGTTTTGGATAAGCTACGCCGACCTGATGACCGCCCTGTTTATCATTGTACTGGCGTTATTTGTCCTGAGTTATCAGATGTTTAAAGTTCGGGAAAATGATTTTCTGAACATGGAAGAAGAACTTCGCCTTCGGGGCCTCGAACTCGACGAGCAGAGTCTTGCCCTGGAAAAACTCCAGGTGCGAAGTTTGGAACTCGATCAGCAGACCGTTGCATTCAACCAATTAAAACAAAGACTAAACGACGAGGAAATCCACGCGGCGACGCTGATTGTACAGCTAACCGATGAACGCAACCGGCTGGCAGTCATGGAAGAGGAATACAAAAAACTCCGCGAAATCCAGCGAGCGATTGAAAACCTCGATTCCCGTTATTTTGCCTATCAGCCCGACTACAAACGCCACGTATTGCGAGGGCAGGTTCAGTTTGCCAAAGGAGAAAGTAAAATTGCGCCGCAATATACCCCAATGCTGGTAGAATCCGGGCGCGCTTTGCAGCGACTGATTGAACGCCTAAACCCCGACGACAACATCAACTATATGCTGGTTATTGAAGGTATGGCCTCCCGCGACGCCTATAGCCGAAACTACGAGTTAAGCTATGAACGTGCCCTTTCCCTTTTCCGGCTTTGGGAAAAAGAAGGATTGCGTTTTGACCCGGGGCGGGTAGAGGTCATGATCTCCGGAAGCGGTGAAGGCGGCATGGGCCGCGATCCCTACAACGAAGCGAAGAACCAACGGTTTTTGATACAGATTATCCCTAAAATCGGCGAATTGAAGGCAATAGAGCAGGAAAATGACGACGACCGTGCCATTGTCTCCAATTGGCAAAAAAAGTAATCAACATAAATTGTGGAAATGTGGATAACTCGATACAATGGGAGCGGGGTAAATTCAGTTATTTAGGAGGAAAGCTTTTGTACACACCGGTTACCAGCCTTCCGAACTCATTTAACACCACTAAAAAAAATTTATGAAAGGACAATTACCCCCGGTTTACCCCACTTTTTAGGCTGAAATCCAAAGCTTCTTCTCGCAAAAACCTGTATCAAAAGAAACGTTTCTTAACCCCTAATGATTGGTTTTCCTTAATACGGAAGGCAAATCAGTGTGTCAAATTATCTATCAATAAAACAAATCCCCGTCGTCATGATCTCATCATCCATTCAATCAAAAAAATCTTCCAACGGCAAACATCACGCAACCTATACTTACCCCGAAGTTTTGCCACAGGCAGTAAAATATTTTAACGGAGACGAACTGGCCGCCAATGTGTGGATAAACAAGTACGCCATGAAAGACTCCTTTGGCAATATCTATGACCGGACGCCCGACGATATGCACCGGCGAATTGCGAAGGAAATTTTTCGGATTGAAAAAAATTACCCCAACGGATATACCGAAGAGGAGATTTACGAATCGCTAAAAGACTTCAACTATATCATCCCTCAGGGTGGCCCCATGAGTGGGATTGGAAATCACTACCAGATTATTTCCCTTTCCAATTGTTTTGTTATCGGTCATGACAATCTCGCCGATTCTTATGGCGGGGTAATGAAACTCGATGAGGAGCAGGTACAACTGATGAAACGCCGGGGAGGTGTGGGCCACGATCTTTCCCATATTCGCCCCAAAGGCAGCCCGGTGATGAATAGTGCCCTGACCTCTACCGGCGTAGTGCCTTTTATGGAGCGTTATTCCAACTCCACCCGTGAAGTGGCGCAGGATGGCCGCCGGGGAGCGCTCATGCTTAGCATTTCGATAAAACACCCTGATGCAGAGCGTTTTATTGACGCCAAACTCGACGGTACCAAAGTCACCGGAGCCAATGTTTCGGTAAAAATTGACGACGACTTCATGCAGGCCGTCAAAAATGGAAAAACCTATACACAACGTTATCCCCTCGACGGCCCAAGCCCTGTTGTTGAAAACGAAATCGAGGCGCGTTCCCTTTGGAAAAAAATTATTCACAATGCATGGGCTTCCGCCGAGCCGGGAATTCTTTTCTGGGATACCATCCGCAAAGAATCCATTCCGGATTGTTATGAAGACCTGGGATTCCGCACCGTTTCCACCAATCCCTGCGGCGAAATCCCCCTTTGTCCCTACGATAGCTGCCGTCTGCTGGCGGTAAACCTGTATAGTTTTGTGGATTTTCCTTTTACCGCAAAAGCAAGTTTTAATTTTGACCGCTTCCGCAAATACGTTACGATGGCGCAGCGTATGATGGACGACATTGTGGATCTCGAACTGGAAAAAATTGATGCCATTGTCACCAAAATTGAGGCAGATCCGGAAGACGAAGAAGTAAAACGCACCGAAAGACTACTCTGGGAGAAAATCCGCGAAAAATGTATCAAAGGTCGCCGTACCGGCGTAGGCATTACCGCCGAAGGCGATATGCTCGCGGCTCTCGGCCTGCGTTATGGCTCCGAGGAAGCCCTGGCATTTTCGGTGGATGTCCATAAACAACTCGCGCTTACGGCCTACCGTGCTTCGGTCGAAATGGCACGCGACAGAGGCGCCTTTCCGATTTACAACGCGGAGCGAGAAGCCCGCAATCCGTTTATCCTTCGTCTTAAAGAAGCCGATCCGGCCTTGTACGAAGACATGGTTAAATACGGTCGCCGCAACATCGCCCTGCTGACCATCGCCCCGACCGGTACTACTTCTCTGATGACTCAGACGACCTCCGGCATCGAGCCGGTATTTATGGTCTCCTACAAACGCCGCCGCAAAGTCAACCCCAATGACCAAAACATTGTCGTGGATTTTGTGGACGAAATAGGCGATGCATGGGAAGAGTTTCACGTTTTCCACCACAAATTTGTCCTCTGGCTGCGGGAGCAGGGTTACAACACCCAGACCGTTTCCCGGATGAATGAAGCCGAACTTCAGCAACTCATAGACCGCTCTCCTTACGCAGGAGCCACCGCCAACGATGTGGACTGGGTAATGAAAGTCAAAATGCAGGGAGCCATTCAGCAGTGGGTGGACCACTCCATTTCCGTAACGGTAAATGTGCCCAATGATATTACGGAGGAAGTCGTACAGAAAATTTATATGACCGGCTGGGAAAGTGGCTGTAAAGGTATTACCGTTTACCGCGACGGCAGTCGCTCGGGTGTACTGGTTTCTAATGACGATACGGGCAAAGGCAAGAAAAAAGCCAACCAGTTTACCGACACCCTTGCCCCGCAGCGTTCCGACAAACTCGAAGCACGGGTGATTCGTTTTTTCAACAAAGACGATGCATGGGTCGCCATTGTAGGATTGTTTGACGACCGTCCTTATGAAATTTTTACCGGTCTGGCCAAAGACTCCTTCTCCGTGCTCTCGCAGGTGGATAAAGGCTGGGTAATCAAAAATAAAGACGACAACGGACGTGGCCGCTACGATTTCCAGTATGTGGACAAAGAAGGGTACAAAGTCACCATCGAAGGCCTTTCACGCACCTTCAATAAAGAGTATTGGAACTACGCTAAACTCATCTCCGGCGTACTGCGCCACGGGATGCCCCTGCCCTACGTGGTGAATATGGTCTCCAAACTCCACCTCGACGCCGAGTCCCTCAACACCTGGAAAAACGGCGTGGTACGCGCTTTGAAACAATTTATCCCCGACGGAACCGAAGCTGTAGAAAATACCTGTAACGAATGCGGTGCCCACGCATTAGTATATCAGGAAGGATGCCTCACCTGCAAAGAGTGCGGCTACAGCAAATGCGAATAAGTTTACGTTTACAGTTTGATAGAAAGAGGCTGCCTTAGGGTAGCCTTTTTTTGTTTGGGGGGATTAGTCAAAACTTGAGGATTTCACGCAAAGTAGGTGAAGAGACACCTGACTGAAATTTTCAAGAAACGGTCTCATAATCCTACTTTATTCCTCTCTCCTTTGCCACAGGTCCCAATTCATGGCCAAACATGGCTAAGATAATATTCACTTTGTCCATATTCAGGTTGAGTTTTCCCTGTTCAATCTTTCGGAGGACGGTAAGTGCGACGCCCGCCCTATCGGCGAATTCCGGCTGTGTAAGTCCGGTTTCTTTTCGGCGGGATTTTACAAAATCTTTAAGCAGCATCTTATATGTATTGAAATATAAATGATACCTAAATATATCAATTATATTTTAATACATATAATTTTTGTGAAAAATTAAAAATATATGCAAATGAATATAATTTATGGCTTTTAAAACAGTGGTTTCGGTAAATGACGTACAAAAAAGGGAGGGGAACTGCCGTTATCCCAGAATTTGCCAATAGCCTTTGCGAGCGGAGCCGATACGTATCAGCAGGTTGCGCGCCTTGAGGCGGCCAATATATTTTTTTACATTCCGGGGGTTGATTCCCATATTTTCAGAAAGAAGAAGTGCGGTTATGTGGGGGTTATTTCGAATTTCATCCAATACCATACGCTCATTTCCCGATAGCGGTTGGGTGTATTCTTTGGTGTCTTTTTGGGTGTCTTTTTTGGTGTCTTTCGAGGTCTCTTTAAGTGGCAAAGTCAGGAGAGTGGAATCAAAATCAATATCATATATCGGAGCAGTATCGTTATATTTTATCCAATTACTTTCAATTTTATCAAGGCCAAACCCTGCATTTTCAGCAAGCTTTACCATCCGAAAAAGTTTCGTAATGATCGGATTTCGCGGGAGCGAGATGTCTTTTCGTTTTAGTTCTTCCAATGGTTTAGGTAGCCCGCCTGGATTATAGAATTCTATCCGATCCTCGAATATTCTTATACGAGGATGGGCCGGTGAAAAATAATCTGCATGCATGAGCATATTTACCAATGCCTCTCGAATACTTTCCAAACCGGGCGATAGCTCCTGTCCAAAACCCTCCGCAGTTAAACGAAAAGTTATATCAACACGGGTTTTCAGACGCGAAAAACATTCAAAATAATATTCCCAAAGATTTTCCTGTTCTTCGAGCCGAAAGGTATATCGAACCGGGGAATCAGAATAAGAAGTTCCGGGTATTTCCAAGAGATCAATTCGAAAATCAGGGAAATGTTTTTCGATAGCTACACGTTTACCAAACATTAACAGGCCGCCATAGCTACATTGTCCATTTTCCAGAATACGAAGTTTTTCTAGAAATTCATTCTCCTCAAACCGATTATAACTCGCAATTGGATTAAAGCGAGTCATATAATCGCGATAGCGTTTCAACGAAGTGGAATGTAAAGAATCGGGACTTGAACCCGGAACGGTTTCGGAGGTTTTGGTACCAAAACTCTGGTCGCGATACATGCTATCAATCTCTTCCCGAGTAGCTCTTTGGTCTGCGCTGCCTCTGCGAATAAAAGTATTGGAAAGAGAATTAAAATAAATAGGTTTTTTACCTGAAACAGGGATATAAAATGCAAGAACCTGCTTTCCTTCTATTTTGTATTTTTTCTGAATAGTAGCAATTGCCTCATTAAACTTTCCCCCTCTGATAGTGTTTAGAAAATCCTGTGTTAACTTTTCCGAATTCTGAACTCCTGTTACTTCAAAACTTTTCCCACTTTGTCTAATTCCTAAAACAAGCCACCCTCCATTGGTATTGGAAAAAGCAGAAACCGTCTCCCAAACCGATTTTGGAATATCTGATTTTGCTTCTTTGACTTCAAAATCTTCCCACTCTATATCTGAAAGGTTTGATATTAGCCCGGCTTTGTCCATATAACCCTTTCTGCTTTTGATCCGTTTTTTACTCAATTATTGTTATAACAAATGTAGAAAAATTCAGGCTGATTTATTGAAAAAAGCTCCGCCCCTATTCAGATTGAGTTTTCCCTGTTCAATCTTTCACAATCACACCTTCAAAAACAGCCGGTTTCGGTAGAGCAAATACAAAAATACCCAGGCCAGCCCCATTGCGCCGAAAGCTTGCCATACTTCGTGCCAGGGTTCGGGACTCCATTTGTAAATGCCTTCAAACAACAGCCGCGAAGTATATCCAAAATTGAGGAACCGATAGGCAAGGTATATCACCAATGAATTCATGCCAATCACCTCAAAGAAAAAGGCCCATTTCCGATACCCCCACACGTCTATCACGCCGTAAAATATAGCCAGTGCTGCAAAGGCCATTCCTCCAGTCAGGACGATAAAGGCGCTGGTCCACAGGTGTTTGTTGATGGGAAAATGTAAACTCCACAACAACCCCAGAAGGATTCCTCCCAAGCCTGCTGCGGCCAGATACATCAGTTTCTGTTTTTCGCTTTTCTCCCCGCGCAATATATCCCCGGCAAAAGCTCCCAGCATGGTCAGACACATCGCCGGAAATTGGGTCAAAAGCCCCAACTCGTCATAAGTGCCTTGCAACAGGCGCCCGGGCAAAAACATGCGGTCAAACCAGCCCACCAGGTTTCCCTCAAAGGAAAGATCGCCTGCCCCATAGCCGGGAACCGGTATCAAAAACAAAGCCGCATAATAACTCAGCAAAATGCCCGCTATCCAGGCCATTCGCCCGCGGGGGGAAAAATTGAGGTAAATCACCGTGGTAACAAATCCGGCCAGCCCGATCCTGCCTAATACACTTACAAATCGAATTTGGGAAGGTTCGAAAAAAGGTACCGGCGCGTTTTTGTAGAGAATTCCCAGCCCGATCAAAATCAGCATCCGGAAAAAAGCTTTGCGGTAGAGGTATTGTCGGGTGAGGCCCTTTTTCAGGCTACCGTGGAGGGAAAACGGCAGCGAAACCCCCGAAATAAAAAGAAAAAGCGGGAAAATGAAATCGTAAAAAGTAAATCCGTTCCACTCAGGGTGTTCAAACTGCATAGCCAGGGCATCCACCCCGGCGAGGCCGGTTTTTCCGTGCAGGAGAAAGAGAAAACTTCCGGCACCGGAAATCATCAGCATATCAAAACCACGAAGGGCATCTATAGCCTGAAGGCGAGAGGAAGAAGCAGGGGCTGTCATGTTTTTGGGGAGAATATAGGAAAATTTCCTACAATTTTCACTTCTCCCGCACCGGCTCTTTTACCGAAATCAGCGATACTACAACGCCTGCTACCAAGGCTACGAGTATAAAAGCCAGCGAAAACCACTCCGGAAATTTAAAATGATGCACCAGCAACATTTTTACCCCCACAAAAGAAAGAATGACCAGAAGGCTGTATTTGAGATGGTGAAAACGCTCCAGCATATTGGCAAGGAAAAAATACATCGAGCGCAAACCCATAATCGCCAAGATATTAGAACTAAATACGAGGAAGGGTTCGGAAGTAATGGCTAAAATCGCGGGAATACTGTCGAGGGCAAAAATTATATCCGTTACTTCGATGACAATCAGCGCGATAAAGAGTGGAGTGGCTATATGGAGATTTCTTTTTTTGATAAAAAAATGCTCTCCCGACATGTGGCTGGTTACGGGCACAAAACGCCGGGTAAAGCGATATACCCAAGAGCCTTTCGGGTCAAATCCTTCCGCATTGTCCTCGTCACTCCAAAGCATTTTGAAGGCCGTATAGAGTAGAAATACGCCGAATACATAAGTGGTCCATGTAAATTTTTCGATCAGTATTACCCCAAACAAAATCATTACTGCCCGAAAAAATATCGCGCCCATAATTCCCCAAAACAAAACCCGGTGTTGGTATTTTTGCGGAATGCGGAAAGATTTAAAAATGACGGCGATTACAAATATATTATCTATGCTAAGCGATAATTCGATCAAGTAGCCAGTAATATATTTTAATGCGGCTTCCTGCGCGGAAATGCCGTGAATATTCTCGACCATGTTGTTTTTATACAGCCAGAATATCACCAGCGAAAAACTCAATGCCACGCTCACCCATATACCCGTCCAGACCGAGGCCTCTTTGGTTTTGATTATATGGGCGTCCTTGTTGAAGACCCCGAGGTCAAGCGCAAGGAACAAGAGGATACAAACGATAAAAACTATCCAAACAATCATAGCGCGTAATTCATTCAGTGCCCAGGTTTCTATATGATACCCCAAACAGTAAGATTTGTTTCAGAGTATGGGTTAGAACGGTAAAGGGCATTTTTTGTTTTAGGTTATAGCACCAGCAGTTTTAGGCATACCGGACTGGGGATGTTAACATCTATGCCTGCCGGTGTAAGTTTTCCGGTTTGGGTATCGCGTCGGAAGCCCACGATATTGTCGGTTTCCTGATGAGCGACAAATACAAATTCACCCAGAGGATCCATCAAAAAATTTCGCGGAATTTTGCCCATTGTTTCTTGAAAACCCACCAGTGTCAGTTTTCCGGTTTCATCCTCCACCGAATAAATCGCCAGGCTGTTGTGGCCACGGTTGGAAACATACAAGAACCTTCCGTCGGGGCTGAAATGAATATCGGCGACCGAATTTCGCCGGGAAAAAGTGTCGGGCAGCGTAGAAAGCCGCTGAATCTGCATACTGGAACCTGCATTAGCATCAAATTCATGCACACTCACCGAACTGGTAAGTTCTTCGCCTACATATAGACGTTGGGAGAAAGGATGAAAGGCAAAATGCCGGGGGCCGGTGCCAGGCTCTGTGGCCACAAAAGGCAGCGGTGCGGGAGTAATTTTCCCGTTTTTCATTTCATAAATCAGAAGTTTGTCCAGCCCGAGGTCAGCCACCATAAAATAAGGCGTGCCCGGAACCGGCTGAGCCGAGTGGGTATGAGGTTCGTTTTGCCGAACGGTATCCACACTGCGCCCCGTATGGGTCAGTGAATCGGCAAGCGGACCGACTGCGCCATTTTCCTCCACAGAAAGCACCGACAAAGAGCCGCTGCTGTAATGGGAGAGGTATAACATCTTCGCATCCTCGGAAAACTGAATATGACAGGGGCCAATTCCATAAGCAGAAACCTCATTGATGAGCGAGAGCTTTCCATCGGCGGGATTGATGGCGAAGGCACTGACGGAACCAAATTTGGTAGTGGTATCCAGCCCGGCGCGGTTGGTCGAATAGAGAAAACGACCGTCGGGACTGACTTCCAGAAAGGAGGGGCTTTCAGGAGTTTTGGCAGTCTGGATGATTTCCAGCCGGTTGCTATCCCTTTGAAATTCAAGCACATAAACCCCTTCGCTACCGCGAACGGAGTAAGTGCCGGCGTAGATATACTCGTGGCGGAGGGAAGGCACTTCGGCCTGTGGTGTGCAAGCTGCCACCAGCAAAAGGAGGATTGGGAGTAGGATTCGAAACATGAGGGGCTGACGTTTGATCGGTGAAAGATAGGCAATTCTTCCCGATACTTCCGGAAAAATATAAAAACGCAGCCCCTCTGAATACTCAATTCATTTTGACCAGCTTTCCGGTAAAGGATTGCCCTTCGCTGCGGATATGCACCAAATATGTTCCGGCAGGAAGGAAAACCAAATTCAAGGATAAAGAGGATTGATAGGGCATATTTTCCCGGTGCTGTTCTCGTCCGGCGAGGTCGCTGATGCGAATTTCGACTTCCGGATTTCCGGAAACTTCCGGCATTTCCACTATTACCTGCCCGTCTGAAGGATTGGGATAAATTTTAAGGTTGGCCACAGGTTTTACTTTTTCGATCGCCGTTGCCCCGGAGCAAGGCCAGGAAATCGCCTCCGAGCGAGGTTTACAAGTGCCGGAGACCCTTTCGACATAATAGTCACCCGGGAGAGAAGGGCGAAATTTCTGGCCGCTACCGACCAGTTGATCCTGGGTATTGTACCAGGCGGTAGCCGTTGAGTCCCCCGAATCGAGAGTATCGTTATGGCAGGTGATGATGGGAAAACCTTCTGTCAGCTTTATATTCCGATGGAAAGTGGTGGTGGTTACCATTTTGGTAGTGATCACCACTTCCAGATTATTGGCCGCCTGAGAGAGCGTACCGCCGGGGTAATTTGCCGGTACGAGCACATATCCGAGGTTTTCGCTGCTCAGGTCCCAGCAAAACGGCCATGCGATCATAAGGTCATATTCCCAGACCGCAACTCGGAAGTCAGTGTGCGCCAGTACACCATTCATCGTAAACTCAACGGGCGGTGATTGGTTATAATTCACCGGAGCAGAAAAATGATGTGTTGCGCCAGAAGAATTGTAAGTAGAAAGATAAAGATCCGGGCGATTATCACAGTCTCCCGCATCGTCCCAAACATTATTGATCTGTGTTACGGTAATTTTATCTATTACCCGGAAGGGCGTATTATCCGAAACTGTCAGACTCAGTGTATAAGTCCCTTCCTCTTCATAGGAGATAAAAGGCGGCTGATAACCCTGATGAGTGATTCCATTTCCCAGATCCCAGGTATAAGTATCGAATATATCCGGAACCACCATATCCACCTGCACCACTTCACCCGGGCAGGGCGACGGACCATCGGGGAGGTAAAAAAGCGGTTGAGCAGAACCTTTTTGCACAATGGTAAAAAGGAGAAAACCTGCGATGAGTTGAGCGTAATGTGTGGTAGTAGCCATAATATCCTCAGTTAGTGTGTCTGAGGTTATGACGCAGTTTTCTCCCCGAAAATCAAGAAAGGAGGGAGCGGCTGGGGAAAATCCTAAAAATCCCGCAGAGTGGAAGTACGAATTTTGAGTTTATGAGGAAATAATTAAACAAAACCCCTTAAAATATCTCCTTTTGCATAAATAAGATGTTTCAAATCTGCTTATTTTTGCATATTTGTGAAAATAAGTTTTATAATGAGCAATTTAACCCTTATTCCTCCCGAAAAAATAATTGAACGGCTGCGGTATGAGAATCCCTGGTGGGTGTCCCAAAAAATTCCGGATACCTACAGTACGATGGCTAAGCGCTTGTATTTCGATTTGTTTTACCCTTTTGTAAAAGAAAGAGAAGTTCGCAGAGCGGTAGTGCTCATGGGGCCTAGGCGTGTAGGCAAAACGGTGATGATGTTTCATGCCATTCATGAATTGCTGGAGGAGCAGATAAACCCCCAAAAGATTTTTTTTATCGGGATTGACAACCCGATTTATATCCATTTAGGCCTTGAAGATATTTTGATGCTGTGTAAAGAAGCGCTCAAGCTCAACCAAATCGAAGGTTGTTATGTATTTTTTGATGAAATACAGTATTTGAAAGATTGGGAACGCCACCTGAAGGTACTGGTAGATTCTTATCCCGAAACCAAGTTTATCGTATCCGGCTCGGCCGCCGCCGCATTGAAATGGCATAGTACAGAAAGCGGGGCAGGGCGTTTTACTGATTTTATGTTGCCGCCCCTCACCTTTCAGGAATACATTCACTTAAAAAAACGGGATCATTTAATCTATCGCGGTAGCATTGAATATGGAAACAAATCCGTGCCGTATTGCCTTACCCACGATATAAAGACACTCAATAAAGAGTTTGTACACTATTTAAATTTTGGCGGTTATCCCGAAGTGGTATTGTCTGAAAAAATTCAGAGCGATATGGGGCGTTATGTAAAAAACGATATTGTTGATAAAGTACTACTGAGAGATTTGCCAAGTTTGTACGGTATTAAAGATGTACAGGAGTTGAACCGTTTTTTTACTTATATCGCTTACAATACAGGCAATGAATTTTCGTACGAAACCATGTCGAAAGAAAGTGGGATTCAGAAAGATACCTTAAAAAAATACCTGGAATATCTGGAAGCAGCCTTTTTGATTAAAGTACTCAACAAGGTGGATGTAAATGCCAAACGGTTAAAGAGGGTAACCAGTTTTAAAGTGTATTTAACCAACCCTTCTCTGCGAACCGCTCTGTTTTCCCCCGTTGCAGAAACCGATACGGAAATGGGCAATATGGTAGAAACAGCCGTGCTTTCGCAATGGATGCATCGGGAAAAGCTGGATTTAGCCTATGCCCGTTGGAAGGATGGCCGAAGTGAAGGAGAGGTAGATTTGGTTTTGGTGGACGACAAAAAATTCAAACCCGTTTGGGGGGTAGAAATAAAATGGAGTAACCGCTACTTCGAAAAACCTCATGAATTAAAAAGTTTGGTACAATTCTGCAAAACAAATGGTTTTCAAAATGCTCTGGTAACTTCTCTTGATCTGTCGGGTGTAAAAGAAGTGGAAACGCTATCGTTTACTTTTCTGCCGGCTGCTGTTTACAGCTATAATATTGGAGATATAACTTTGAAAATGAAAAATGTAAATTAATTGTCCTCACCCCAGGACAGCGGCAGGTAAAATATCGTTTGATTTTGAGGTCATTTAAGCCTCCTTTTTCCGGCTAACGTTCACCATCACCGCCACTACCAGCCCGACCCAAGGCAGCCCGTGCAGTAAGACATCAAACCAGTCCATCGGGGTCATGCCCACGGCTCCGCCGGCGATCCATTTGAGTTTGCCCCAGATATGCGGCTCGGGGAAAAAGGGGGCGAGGCCCAATGTCAGGCTCAGCATGATCCACAATGAAATATTGGAAAAAGGATTGTTTTTCATGTGGCAAAACTAATGGTATCTTTCCGAGCTTTCTGTGATCTTTGTTACCAAACCATATTTTTGATAAGGTCATCCATTGGAATAATGGGAAGAAGAAGTGATTCAAACGGTGTGCCCGAGCTATAATGCGCGAGTAAACCCCTTGTATGAGAAATCGAAATTGATAATAATGTATGGACGACAGCATCGGGAATTTCGTAAGATTGTCCCCTTTGGAAAGAAGCCAAATCCTTAATGAGGAATGTATTGTCCACGGTTATAGAAAACAATCTATCTTCTGATGATTCTTTCCAATAAAATATCGCAACAGCGATAATCAAAACATCACGATCTGCCTCAAATGCCAAGGAAAAATTATAGCTGATTTTCAATTCGCCCTCAGAAGGTGAAGTATCGGGTTTATTTAAAAACTCGCGTACCTTCACAGACTGAATTCCTAATTCTATTTTTAGATTCCAATTTTCTTTCATCTCTTTATGCATAGTGTTTTATCTGTTCTGCCCCATATTCTAACAATTCGGGCTCTGAAACTCTATTAGATTGGGAATAGACCGTACTCATATGGATGGTCCTGCCTGTATTATTCTTTGATTGTATAGGAATGCTGGTCAGCATTTCAGTTGCTTTGCGAATCGTAATCGTTTCTGAATTTCTTCCCAAAAGAAATTCATTCACCGACAAAACACGAAACTCTGGAACTTTCCCGATAGCGAGTAATAACTCTACAAGTTTTTTTATTGTAAAATTAAAATTACCGTTCAGTATCTGCGAAATATACCCTTTGCTGACTCCCAGTCGAGCCGCCAACTGAGTCTGGTTCAGACCTTCTGACTCCATATAAGCATGCAATTGACGGAACAACTCATTTTGAATGCCTTCCAGCCAATAGTCAGGGTATTTTATTAGTTCTTCTTTCTTAAACATAGGATTGATGATTTACGTTAACTCTGGCTTTCAAAATATTCGTGAATAATTCTTCTGAACCTTTTTATATCTTTTTTTTGTGTTGATTTTTTGCCCGCACAAGCTATGATTTTACCCTTAAGTTCTTCGTGAAATAAATAGACTCTCAGATCATGGGTTTTAACCTCATATTCTTTTACACTACTCTTCAAAGGAGTTATATCGCGAAATTTTGCAACAGGAAGAAGTCTCATATTAGCTACATCTTCCAAACGATTCTGAATAACCGCCAACTGGGCCTTCAGGTTTCCATCCTTTCTTATCTCCATGCAGAATTCATCAAACTCGCATTGACCATCTTTGAAAAGTTTGTAAATGCGAACACGATTTCCGCTGACCTCTTCTATTTCTCTAATGTCGAACCTGGGCATACAATTTCCAATCGTATTGTGTTTTACTTTTTCATTTACAAATATAATAAAAAGTTTAGTTATAACTAAACTTTTTATTATATTTTTTACTTCCCTGCTTTTATCCGCCTTTTTATGATCTTTGTTACCAAACTTCGCCCTCTATGAAACTTATTGATTTTCCTATGATCGTCGCCGAAGCCTGGAAGGCGTATGATCCCAAACTTTCCATCAAATCCATTACCGATATCAGTGCCAAAGTCTCGACCAATCACGTTTATATGGTCAAACTCCAGGGTAAAAAACGGTTTGTTGTCGCCAAACTTTCCTACTTCGGGAAGTATGAACATTTCCGCGAAGATCACACCATCATCAATGTCCTGGCCAATACACTCCCCAAACCTTATCACAAATTCCTCGCCCATTCTCTGCTCAAAGACGGGGAGGTTTTCACTTACCGCTTCAAGGATGAAATTCAGGATGTATGGGTGGTTTTTTATCAGGCGGTTCCGATTAAACAAAAAATGCCCCGCAGGCTGGAACCGCCTCATATCCAAAAACTGGGGCAGGAAATCGCCCTTTTCCACGAAGCTTGTGCGAAAATCATTGTACACTTGCCCCCTTCCTCCAAAACCGTCCAGTCCGATATTATTGATCTGATGAATATCCTCGATACCGGGGCGGGAAAGTTTGAATATCGCCTCCACATTGACCAGATCAAAAGGCAGTGTGAACTTTTTCTCTCCAATACCGAAAAGATTGGCTACAACCATTTCCTCAAACTTCCGGTTTTTGTGGACTGGAACATTGGCAATTTCTCCATTCGGGAAAACGGGCAGTTTTACAGCCGCTGGGATTACGACTGGTTTCGCATGGCTTCCCGTGTGTTGGATTTTTATTTTTTCAGCCGGGTGGTTTCCGACGCAGGGGATCGTACGGTTTTCAGCTACCTCGTTTCGCCGCTGATGGAAGACCGGTTTTTAATGTTTTTGAAAGCCTATCACAAGATTTATCCCCTGAGTGAGGCCGAAGTACGTTTTATCAAAGAGGCTTTTCGTTTTTTTATCCTCAATTATGTTGTTAAATACGGAAAACACTTTTTTCACAGTTTTTATGCAGCCAAACTACAAAAAGAAGCTTATGAACTATATTTGCCGGTGCTGGATGAGCAGTTTGACGCAGACTATATCCTCCGGGCACTAAAGATCTAATTATCCATCCGAAGAACCCCAATTTGTTATGCTTTTACACGATTTTAAGTCTGTAGTTCTTAATTACCGCGCTATTTTTTTTGATGCTTACGGAGTGTTGAAAAACCATAAAGGGCTGATTCCGGGTGTGGATCAGATGTTTCAGTTTCTTCGGGAAAATGGCATTGACTTTTATATCCTGACCAACGACGCTTCCCGCAGCCCGATGGCGCTGGCGGCGGTTTATCAGGAAAAAGGAATCCCCGAAATCACGGAGTATAAAATTATTTCCTCCGGCATGATTGCCCGTGAATACCTGCGGCTCAAGGTCAAATCAGGCGTCATCGCCTATCTTGGTACTCCTCAGTCGGCGCATTATGTGGAAGCCATCGGGCTGAAAACCGTCTCCATCCGCGACCTCGAGCTTGAAAACGCGGACAAAATCAGCGCTCTGGTATTGCTTGACGATGAAGGTTTTGATTGGAACCACGACATCAATAAAGCCATTAACCTGCTTCGCCTCCAAAATATGCCCGTCATCGTCGCTAATACCGACGCGGCCTACCCGGTCTCCAAACACGAACTCGCCGTCGCCGTAGGCTCCATCGCCAATATGATCGAGCATATTGTGGGAAAGAAATTTATCCGTTTTGGAAAACCCGACGCACAAATGTTTAACTTTGCTTTTGAACATATTCAGAAAGATCGCCCCATTCAAAAGAATGAAATCCTCATGGTCGGTGATACCCTCCACACAGATATAATGGGAGGAAATAAGTTTGGGATTGATACGGCGCTGGTTCTTTCGGGAAATACTCTTCCGGGCCGTGCAGAAGTGCTAATTGAAGCTTACGGCATTATTCCCAACTATATCTGTGACTCCGTTGCCATCGCGTGAGGTTACAATTTTGTTCATTTACATCCATCCATAATTACTTACCTATGAAAAGATCAGCAACTGCCTTCTGGCAAGGCACGGGAAAAGAAGGCCACGGCCATCTTTCTACCCAAAGCACGGTTTTAAACCAGACGCAGTATTCTTACAGTTCTCGTTTTGAAAATGGTGTGGGTACCAACCCCGAAGAACTGATTGCCGCTGCGCATTCGGGGTGTTTTACCATGAAACTCAGCTTTAACCTCAGTGGTGCGAGTTTTGCTCCTGACCAACTGGAAACACGCTGTGTAATCACCCTGGAAAACGGCGCCATCATCAGTTCACAACTGACTCTTTCGGCCAAAGTGCCGGGCATTAGTGCGGAAAAATTTGCCGAACTGGTCAAAGATGCCGAAGCAAACTGCCCGATTTCTAAATTGCTCAACACGGCGATTTCGGTAGAATATACCCTCAACGCTTAGAACTATGAGGCGCAGAGACTTCATCAAAACCGGTACAATTCTCGCTGCGGGCATGCCTATGGTTTCCGCAGCTCCCTATATTCAGCGGCAGCCGGAAGTGATTATCCTCGGAGCTGGACTGGCGGGACTCGGTGCTGCCTTGCGACTCCAGGAAATGGGTGCCCAATACACCCTCCTCGAAGCCCGGAACCGCATCGGGGGAAGGGTAAATAGCCACGTTATTTCGCCCGAAAATGGCCTTACGGTCGAACTTGGCGCCGAATGGATTGGCGAATCCCATACCGAATTGCTGAGTCTCTGCGAATCTCTCGACCTCGAAATCCTTGACCACCGCTTTGATACCGCCCTCCTGCTCAACGGCTCTTACAGCAAAGCCAACGAATGGGCCTGGGAAACCGGACACAAAAAACTCGAAGAAAAAATCAAGGCTTTCCCCTCCGTCTCAACACAGGAAGAAAAAAACCACGATACCACCGACTGGTGGCGTTACCTCAAAAACCTCGGCCTCTCCGAGCGCGACCTCGAAATCCGCGAACTGCTCGACAGTACCGATTTTGGCGAGACCATCCGCAATGTTTCGGCTTTTTCCGCTCTGTCTGAATATGCTTATTCCAGCCCCAAAAACGAAATGGACTACATCGTCAAAGGCGGAAATTCGCAGATTATCGAAAAACTCGCTGACAAAATCGGACGGCAAAATATCCTCACCAGCCACAAAGTTACCCGTGTAAGCCAGGTTTCGGGGAGAGTAACCGTCACCTGCGAAAACGGAAAAACCTTCACTGCCGACAAGGTTATCTGTACACTTCCGACTTTTGCGGTTACTCAGATCCAGTGGGAACCAACACTGCCCGAAGCCAAACAAGATGCTTTGGCAGCCCTTCAGTACTGCCGGATCATGAAGTTTAGTGTGCTGTTTTCGGAGCGGTTCTGGAAAGAAGAGGCCTTTGACCTGATTACGGATACTCCTGCCCATTACTTTTTCCATTCGACCAAACTCCAACCCGGAAAAGAAGGCGTCCTCACGGCATATACCACCGGCGACAAAGCCTATCTTATGTCCAAAATGAGTCCACAGCAGCGCAAAAAAATGGTCGCCGAAGCCCTGGACATTCCCTTCGGGAAAGTGGACGACTATATCCTCAAAGTCGCCGGTTATTACTGGGGCAATGATCCCCTCACCCAGGGCGCTTATGCGATTTACGACACCCACCAATGGTTTACCCTTTTGCCCACCTTGCACAAACCCTTCAAACATATCCACTTCGCCGGTGAACACATCGCCGAGTGGCAGGGATTTATGGAAGGAGCATTTGTGACAGGAAAAGAAGCGGCAGAAGCGGCGGGGTGATAGGGGTTGGATGAATTGTTTGAATTTTGCAATATGGAAAACATAAGTATAAAAGCGTTTTATAAAGAAATATTTGGCGAAAATGGAAGCCAATTGGATATCATTTCCGATAGTAACAACTCAAACAATTTTGGGCATTTTAATGTATTTGACATAGAGAAGTTCTATTTCCGTGGAGCAAAAAAATCGGAAATGACATACAACCGGAGGTTGTATTACAAAATCAGCTTAATCAAAGGGAAAAATTTGGTTGAATTTGCAGGTAAAGCTGTGCTTATTGATAAACAGGGAATTCTATTTGCCACACCTAAAATCCCTTATCGGTATATACCACAAGACAAAAATCAATCGGGCTTTTTTTGTGTTTTTACAAAAGAATTTCTTTCGAAATCCAAAACCGGAATTTTAATAGATGACTTACCGATTTACCAGCCCAATAGTGATTTTGTGTATCAATTGAGTGATGAACAATATCTTGAATTGGAGTTGATTTTCAAGAAAATGGACAGAGAACTATCGTCTAATTATACCTACAAATATGATTTGCTTCGAAATTATGTTTTGGAACTTATTCATGTTGGGCAAAAGTTGAAACCCGTCGAAAGTGTAACAAACCCAACGAATGCTTCAGGACGCATTTCTTCAATATTTATTGAGTTGCTGGAAAGACAGTTTCCTATTGAGAATGAGGCACAAGTGATACAACTCAAATCACCCATGGATTTTGCGAAAGCATTAGGTGTACATATAAATCACCTGAACAAAGTTTTAAAAGAAACAACCGGTAAAAGCACCACAGAAATTATCAATGGTAGAATCGTGGAAGAAGCCAAAATATTACTCAAACAAACACAATGGAATGTTTCGGAAATCGCTTTTACTTTGGGCTTTGACGAGGTGGCACATTTTTCTAATTTTTTTAAAAAGCATACAACCCTTTCTCCCTTGAAGTTTCGCAGTTGATTGAATTTTGCAAATAGTAGATTGGAATTTACAAATGGATCTTTTCAAAAAATCGGATCTTTGTAGTTCAACTAAAATAGCAAAATGGAGAAATCAACAATATTGGGAAACAGCACACTTAAGGTAAACCGGATAGGGCTGGGCTGTATGGGTATGTCCGAGTTTTATGGTTCGTTTGATGAATCAGACTCTATCAATACTTTGCACAAAGCAATTGACTTAGGCGTTAATTTTTTCGACACAGCCGATATGTACGGTTGGGGAGCCAATGAAAAGCTTATTGGGAAAGCCTTTAAAGGCAAATGGAATGAGGTTGTTTTGGCAACCAAATTCGCAGTCATGAGAGGCCCCAACGGCGAATGGCTGGGACTCAACGGACAACCGGACTATATCAGAAAAGCTTGTGACCAGAGTCTGTTAAATTTAGGGACAGATGTTATTGATTTATATTATATGCATCGCCAGGCACCTGATGTTGAGATTGAAGTAATCGTGGGAACGATGGCCGAATTGGTTAAGCAAGGAAAAGTGAAATCCATTGGATTGTCGGAAGTGGGCGCCGAAACGATACGCAGAGCACATAAAGTACATCCTATTACAGCTATTCAATCCGAATATTCTTTGTGGAGTCGTGAGCCTGAGCAAGAAGTCCTGGAAGTTTGTAAAGAACTCAATATCACTTTTGTCTCATATAGCCCATTAGGAAGAGGTTTTTTAACAGGAGCCTATAAAAGCCGTGAAGATTTTGAGGCGGGAGACTTCCGGCTAAACAATCCACGATTTACAGATGAGGCGATTAAGGAAAATATCAGGTATGTCGAAGTCATAGACCAATTAGCAAAAGACAAAGGTGTAACCAATGCACAAATTGCTTTGGCCTGGATTTTATCCCAAAACAATGAAATAACAACCATTCCCGGGACGAAAAAAATCCACAGACTGGAAGAAAACTTAGGAGCCTATCAGGTAGCCCTGACACAAGAGGATATGGAGCTTATAGAAAATAATATCCCGAAAGAAACAAGGGGCAGTCGTTACTGATTAAAGGGGCGCATTTGTCTATTAAGTGCGCCTCATCTTTAGAGATTACCGTTCAATAAATACGGGTGAAAGTTGTGACTTGTAGGTTGTGTCGGTTAACTGCTTTTGCTCTTTGGTCTTCCAGTTCATCAGCACAATATGATATTGGGTTTCTTTAATGTCAGATTTGTTGAATGTAAGCCAGTTTCCGTCGGCGCTCCAGTCGTGATAACCTTCTGAAAGGTCGTTATCAATCAGTTTCCATTGTTTTTTTCCGTCGGGTGTTACGGCAAAAATGCTATGTCTGCCATCTTGCAGTGATACATAACTGATGAAGTTTTCAGTCGGATGCCATTTGGTTCCGCCAGCTCTGTATCCATAATCTTTTGCAGAAGGATTGTCCTCCGGATATCGCGTCAATTGTATCATATCCGTTCCGTCATCATTCATTAAAAATAATTCCTCATGACGGGTTTTGTCCGTTTTGTCTTTTTGATAAGCAAACACTATTTTTTTCCCATCAGGCGAAAAACAAGGGTCTCCGTGTTTCGCACCAGGCTCATGGGTCAGTTGCTGATAAGCTCCCGTCCGGGTGTTTATGATGAAAAGTTGGTAACGGATTTCTTTTCCTATTCGGCCTGCAACGACAAGTTCTTCTCCATTTTTTCTGCCACTCATCCAACTGTCTTCCAACATTAAATCGCTTACTTTTTTGACATTCGCCCCGTTTACGTCAGTTTCATATAGAAAAAAACACCGACTGCATGTGTCCTTATCACTTATAAAAAATAAACGGTTCTTATAAGCATAGTATGTCCATGCAATATCCGGATGATTGGTGATGTTTTTTTTATTTGTGCCATCCATATTCATGGTGATGATTTCATAATTGTTTTTGTAAAGGGTATCGTTTTCATGGATATTGTATGCAATGGCATATAATTTTTCCGCTGTATTTTTTTTGTCAACCGAAGTGGAACATGAACCGAGAAAAACGGTTGCGATTATCAGATATAGGGTGTTTTTCATTTTAGTATTTTGCCCTGGCAGGAGTCGCTTTGCGGTGAATATACAAAATATTCACCGCATTTTTGCGGTGAATAAGGCGAGTTTTTAGCGTGTGCTTGGGGAGGGTTAGTCAAAACCCCTATTCTCGTCATTGGGTTTGGTAAAATAGATTTCTTTTCCAGGCCATCGGGTTAAATTGCCGGAAGCGTCCATAATATCAAAAGTAACTTTAAAATCATCTCCCTCCTCAAGCAAAAATGCTCCCGAACACATTCCGTGTCCTACCTGTAGCTGCTGTCTATGTTACTTTTTCATATACTCTTTTTTTCACATTCCATTTTCGGAGAGCGCGTTCGCTCTCTGGCAAATTATCAATGAAAAGTTCATAGTCTTGCCCAGCTTGTAATGTTTCATCAAATGTCAACACTGCCTGGGTAAGCTGAAATTCACCAACGAGACCGGGGCGGCCATCAAGGCTACAAATCGAAGATGCCTCAGGTACATTTGACCTCTCCGAGGTCTTGCCTGTCGGCAAAACTCCACATAGCTAGCGTTTGGGGCACTTTTCCGGCTAGGCCGGGACTCCGGAGGAGTCGAATGTTTGTAGCCGATAGGCCTGTTCTTCCCCTTTTTTTCAGGGGTTGCGCCGTAGCGCGCGTGAGTACAAAAAGCGCCAATAGCCAACAGCCAGACTCCCGGGACCCCTACAACAACTCCAGCCCCTTTTGCCAGAGCAGCAGGCGCCAGTGTTCCAGGAAGTGACAGGTCTATTTAGGATGAGATCTTTCGTAGTTGTTGTCGTATTATATTATTCAGTTCGTCCGCTTTGGTTAACGTCATTAGGTGTCCACCGTTTTTAACGGTTAAGTTACAATTTACGAAACGCAGAGGTAAAATTCTGTCGCTTGTGCCGTGAATATGAAATATGTTTAGGAGCTGCGTTTGGTTTGTCCAATGAGTTACTTTATCAATAGCCCATTTCAAAAAAATCGGATGGGTATCTGTTAGAATTTGTTTTAAAAGTTGTTTGTCAGACGTTGAACTCGTTCCGAAAAACCAATTTGTCAACTACAATCGCCATAAGTCCACCAAAAGAAAGTCCTACTAAGGTCGGTTTTGCAGTAGTGCCTTTCCCAAGCCGCGTCCTGTCCCACGAAACAAAAACGTTGAACGAAGATAAAACTTTAAACCAACTCGTCACGGCACCATTGCAGAAACATTTTGTTGGCAGTAGTAGGGCCCTTCCCCTCACTTCATTCGTAGCTCAATCTTTTGTCCCTCGTTAGTTGATACCTGCAGTTGGTTGGCGTGGGTCACTTCTTTCTTCTTTGTTTGTCAATCTTTAAAGCTGTTACCAATTAGTCAAACTTTTATCGATTGTAATTTTGTTTTTGCAATTTGTGGGTATACATATTACTTGCGCCCCTCTTTACCTTTGAAGTCCGTGATGGTCTTTCCATCATAACGATATACTCCTTGATAAAATCCGAACCAAATACTTCCATCGTTGGCTTCCAAAAGTCCCAAAAGACCTGGTTGTCCTGACATAATTTCGGTTACAGTGGGTTTTTTATCGTACAAGGACTTTTGATCATAACGGGATAGTGCCCAGTCCTTGTCAAGAGGAGGATTTACGGCACCAGTAGTCCAGATGTTTCCTTTTTTATCTTCGATGATAGCACCAGCACCTCTATGCGACACCTTAGTAAAGGTTCTGCCGTCATAGCGCCAAAGACCATCGGCACCGAACCAAATATTGCCTTTTTTATCTTCGATGATTGACCAAACGTTGTTAAACGCTTTGCCATCGTTGTTCTTTAAAACGGTAAATGTTTTTCCCTGCCCGACTCCGCCATTCAGGCGGGCATCATAAACGAACATATCTTCGCCTTGTGCACCAAACCAAAGCTTGCCGGTTTTGTCTTCAAGAAGTAAACGAATATTGTTACTGGGAAATCCATCTTTTGTGGTAAAGGTCCGAAAAGATTTCCCATCGTAACGGCTTGCTCCGAACCAGATATTACCGGCTTTGTCTTCATAAATATGAAGCGCTGAACTAATGCCAGTCCCATCCTTTGCTTTAAATTGCTTAAAGCCTGTCTGTCCGGCAGGCTGGAAGTAAACACCCGAATCCTGGGAAGCCAACCAAAGGTTTCCTTTTCTATCTTCCAACACATCCCAGAAGGTCGGCCATTCTATTGTACTTGTCATATTGGTAAAAGATGTTCCATCGTATCGATAAACACCTACATAAGAAGCAATTAAAATGTCCCCGTTTTTTGCCTGCCTTACATTCCGAACCATACTCATAGGTACCTTCGAAGCGGCCGCCTCTTTAAGTTGAGACTCGGATAATCCTGATCTATGGCTCCTGTTATTTTGTTTTGGTACGCTTGTTTGATTTTGTCCACAGGAAGTGGAGAGGATAAATATAAAGAGCAAACCAGGTATGTATTTCATAATTATGTATTTAGTAATAACTCCAACAAAGCTACCCGTCTTAGCGCCCTGCTTTGGTAAAGCGTATGTAAAAAAAATGTAAACGAAATGTAAAAATTACTTGGATAGCTTAGTTCTCGGATACTGAATCTTTGTCAAGGGTTGACAATTTCATTTATCACTTGTCCAACGTTAATTTGTTTTCTAATCCAAGTTGCCCCGGAGCATTTACTTATTCATTGTGGAAACCTTTGTTAGTAGATGCTACTCGTTAGATGACGAAATTGTATTGGGCTCTATTACTGCCAACATCCGCATATACGCCACGGGCAGACTCTCTCAACCCGAAGTCAAAGAGGTCAAATCCGTTATAAATGAAACTTTTGTGCGGTGATTTTGTTTTTTTTGCCTACCTTAATCCTGTGAAACAACAAATTCCCATATTGCCAGATATCGTTAACGATAACCTTGACAAACTCTATGGTTTGTGCAAAGAATATAAAATATTGCGCCTCTGGCTGTTTGGTTCGGTAATCAGAGATGACTTTCGGAAGGATTCTGATGTAGATGTTTTATACGAATTTGACGATAACCAAATACCTGAAACACTTTACCTAAAACATTTTTGGGGAATGTGGGACGGGCTTGAGGCTTTATGGAACCGAAAAGTGGACTTTGTCCATTATCCTGATCTCCGAAATCCGTATTTTAAAGCAGAAGTTGATGCCTCCAAAGTTTTGATTTATGACGCAGAACGCGAAAAAGTATCTATTTGATATTGCACAATCTATTGATATTATCTTTGATATTCACCTAAGAGAAATTCATTCGCTAGATGAATATATGAAAAGTATCTCCGCTCAGGATGGTGTGGAAAAGAGGCTGATTTTGATAGGCGAGGCAGCTTTTAGACTTCGGCAAATGGGTATTTCGTTATCTTTGACAGACCAGTTGATAAATAGAAGAAATACTATTGTCCACCAATACGATCAGTTTACGCACAAAGCAATTTGGTACACAGCACAGCAAGAACTGCCAGTATTGAAACAGCAGGTTATGGAATTAATGGAATCTACTAATTAACCCCCTCACTTCTTCCCCACCAATCTGTCCGCCAGGTCGCGTCTGTCTATTCGCAGGAGTTTTTCCTTGATTTTGGCCTGGTTTTCGGGTTTGTACCAAAAGAAAAATAAATGCTGGTTGCGTTTTTCTTCTTCGGTTTTGGCGGTGTAAATGGGCCGCAAGGTGTAGGGGTGAACTCCCGTATAATAAATCACTTCCGCAACGGTCATCGGTGTCGGGGTAAATCCCTGCACCTGCTCCAGCCGGAATCCCATGTCTTTGGTTTCGGCGGCGAGGTTGGCCATGTCCTGCTCGTGGCAGCCGGGATGGCTGGAGATAAAATACGGAATCAATGGCTGATCCATATCGTTCTCCTCGTTGATGCGGTCGTAGTTTTTCTTAAACTCGTGAAAGTGCCGGAACGAAGGTTTGCGCATGATATGCAACGTATCGTCGGAGGTGTGCTCCGGCGCGACTTTCAGCCGGCCTGAAATATGGTTTTTTACCAGTTGCTGCATGTAGTCCTCGATATCTTTCTCGTCGCCCTGCTTGTTGTAGGATTTGGTCAACAAGTCGTAACGAATCCCGCTGCCGACAAATGCTTTTTTCACCTTGGGGTGGGCCGCCGCTTCTTTATAGATTTCGGTCAAGGGCTTATGGCTTGTATCGAGGTTGTGGCAAACCACAGGATGAATACACGACGGACTGCTGCAACGGTCGCAGATTTCCTGGACTTTGCCTTTCATCTTGTACATATTGGCCGACGGGCCTCCGAGGTCGCTGATATATCCTTTAAAGTCGGGCATTTTTGTCACTGCATCCACTTCTTTCATAATGGACTCCTTCGACCGCGAGGCGATAAATTTTCCCTGATGCGCCGAAATCGTACAAAAACTGCATCCGCCAAAACAGCCGCGGTGCATATTGATCGAAAAGCGGATCATTTCGTAAGCGGGGATGGTGCCGCGTTTGTTGTATTTGGGGTGTGGCTGCCGGGTAAATGGAAGGTCAAACGAAGCGTCTATTTCGTTTTCCATCATCGGCGGATAGGGCGGATTGACCACCAGCACTTTTTCGCCTACTCCCTGAAGAATGCGCCGCGCCTGCACTTTATTGGACTCCTGCTCGATGATTTTAAAATTGGCGGCGTAGCGGATTTTGTCTTCGAGGCAGGTTTCGTGTGAGGCGATTTCGACGTCCACCCAGTTTTTGTTTTTGGGAACTTTATCCACCGACTCAGCCAGAAAAGCCGTCTGGGGAATGGTTCTCAAAGACTGGAAGGGAACGCCTTTCGCCAGGAGTTTCATAATTTCATTCAGCGGCTGTTCGCCCATGCCATAGACCAGCATATCGGCCCCACTGCTTTCGAGGATGGAGGGAAACAGTTTGTCAGCCCAATAGTCGTAATGGGTTACCCTTCTCAGCGAGGCTTCGATGCCGCCGATCAGCACCGGCACATCGGGATAGAGTTGTTTGAGGATACGGGTATAGACATTGACGGCGTAGTCGGGGCGAAATCCTGCCTCACCACCGGGCGTATAGGCGTCGGTAGAGCGTTTGCGTCGGTTGGCGGTGTAGTGATTTACCATCGAATCCATACAGCCGGAGGAAACGCCGAAAAAGAGCCGTGGGCGACCAAATTTTTTAAAGTCGCGGAGATCGTCCTGCCAGTTGGGTTGGGGAATGATCGCGATGCGATAGCCCGCATGTTCGAGGATACGACCGATGACCGCCGGGCCGAAGGCCGGATGATCTACATACGCATCGCCAGATATCAGAATGACATCCAGTTCTTCCCACCCGCGCTGCTGAACTTCCTTCGCAGTGATGGGCAGCCAGTCGGTAATAGGGCGCTGTTTTTCCACAACGCAAAGATACAAAATTTTTTTATATCCCCACCCAGCCCAATACCTGATCCTGGTTGGGACCCATGTCGTTGATAATGGTGTGGCTCATGTAGAGGTGTCGGGCGTCGCTGACGAGGTAAGCGTCAAGCTGAAACATCACAGGGATACAGGAAACGACGGTTTTGTCCGTTTGCCGGATGTCGCCAAACTCAAAAGATTTGACAAAACCCACCTCATCACCGATGAAGGGTGTACCCGAAAGCACCAGTTTGCAGGCGTCCTGCACGAGCGTTACGTCGGGGGGGTAATTGAGGCGCAGGGTATCATTTCCGTAGAAATAAAACAGCGCAGAACTCCACCGGTCGGGGATCAGCGCATAGTCGCCGGTGCTTTTAAGAGAATATTCAATCGGCTGTTGGAAGGAACCGTCCACAAACATGGGCGAAGTGGGCGTAAGCGATTCGCGGAGGTGAATTTCTCCACTTTTTTCGATGACTTCGAGGATGAGGGTATCGCCCGTAAAGACAAAGTCTCGGTCGAGATGCTGGCAGGTAGTGGTGTATCGTAGGAAAAGCGACTTTTGTCCTACTTCCGGCGCAGCAAAGTTGACGGCGTTTTTATTTTCATCGGGATCGGGTATAACCGGCGATACTTTACAGGCAGCCAAAGCCAGCAGTGCAAACAGAGCAAAAAGCGTGAACTTGTTCATGGTCTGGAGATTTTGGGTTTTCCCCTATGACGGAAGGGATGGGAGAAATGCTGCGTGAGGGGTGGGTAGAAATCAAGAGAGGATATCAGAAGTATTTTTGGAAAACCTCGTAAATTTTGAGAAATTTAGGGTCAGTAGATGCTAACAAAACTTAAAGATGGAATTGAAAATAAAAATAGCATACGAGCAGGTAATTGAAATTATCAGACAATTACCGATTAATCAGATCGCCAGGCTGCTGGTAGATGCGAAAGGTATTCTTGAAAAAGAAAAACCACAGGAGGATATTTCTGCTTTTCAGCGATTTTTATTGACAGCCCCTACTATGTCTGATGAGCAATATGAAATGTTTGTGGAAAACAGGAAAATGTTCAACCAATGGCGAAAGAAATAATTTGTCTGGATACGTCTATTCTGATTGATTTTTTCCGGAAGAAAAAGAAGGAAAATACAGTCTTTTACCAATTAACTTTAACATATCAGATCTTTGCAGTATCTGTAATCACAGAGTATGAGATTTTTTCTGGTAGTACTGCTGACCAACAAGGATTTTGGGAAAGTTTTTCTCGCAAATCTCGGTTCTTCCGTTTGATAGTGAAACGGATGCGTTTGCTGTAAAAATATTCAAACAACTCAAAACGCGAAATAAACTAATAGATATACCTGATATATTAATAGCCGCAACCGCAGTTAAAAATAACATGAAACTAGCAACCATTAATAGAAAACATTTTGACCGGGTGGGTGATTTGGAACTCGTTGATATTACTGTTTCATAATTCTACTTCACGGCCAAACAACTCATTACCGCTCTTAAAGGTAGGGTTTTTTATATTCTTTTCCTACCCGTTTTTATTAACCGTTATCCTTTCAACAGTCATGATCGTCAGTCGTATTTTCCCTTAGTTACGAAAAAACTTTGACTTTTATTCAACTCCCCCCCCTCAATTAAACCCATAACAATACGGCTGTTGGCCCTCATCCGGGTAGCGGGGGATAATTACCTTCTTTCCCCCAAAAATATCCTACCGCCAGCAGGCTCAACACAAGGGTAATACCCCCGATGAGGTAGGACAAATACACTGTATAGGAAAGCCAGTTGAGGTTTGAATTGCTGAAATTTTTGATAAATAAAATCCCTACACTTCCCAGGTAGCCAAAGGCGTCGGCGATGTACATCAGAAAACCGATATTGCTCGGATGGCGGAAAAGGGCAATCCATCGCTCAAATAACAGGGTGTGAAAACTTACATACGACAGATACATCGCAAACCCCACACCGATCATCCAGACAGCCGGGTTCAGCATTTTATTTTCGTACAAAAGGGTCATCACTATCAATAGTATCCCGCCGGTCATGATTATGCCCAGGTTGAGGTAAAAGGCGATGCGATTGTTGGGGATAAAAATTGCCAGGGCAATCAGCAAAAATACACTGATGCCAATCGGTATCTCGGCGGTAAGCAGTACCTGCGAAGAACCGGCAAAACCCAACAAGGCCCAGATTTCTACCGCAAAATTGTCGCGCACCTCGCGGAAAATTGTCAACGCAACAAACACCGCCACCACAAGCACAATGCCCGGTGCAAACGCACGGAAAAACGCCCGGCGTTGGGTTTTACCCATCGGAACTCTTTCCGTGCGGTGGCTGATGTCTTCCGCCGTCGGCGGGGGGATTTTGGTCAGCATCCATACGCCCAGCAATAAAAATGGCACAAATATCAGCCCGGTCATAAACGGCATCCAGAATTCCGAAACCGAAAATGATTCGATCAGAAATTTTCCTACCGATTTTACCAGCCCTGAAGCCACAATAAAACTCACGCACATTCCCGCGCCCAATAACTCCGTATTTCGCCTTCCTTCCAGAAAAGAAAATACCAGCCCCCAGATCATGCCCAGCGGCAATCCGTTGAAAAACATCCAGATAAAATTGTAGGGATAAGGCGTCAGGCCAAATAACAACAAAGACAGCCACGAAAAACCCATTAATCCCAAAATGGTTACCACCCGTTTTGCAGCGTCCATTTCGGAGATGATTTTTATTCCGGCAAATTTAGATACCATATAACCCAAAACCTGCGCGGTAATCAGGATGATTTTGTAGTCTATGCCGCCGATTTGCATATCCTCGTAAACCCCGGCGGTAAAGGGTTTGCGAAAGGCGTACATGCTGCAATAGGTGATAAACGCCGCAGACATACAAAACACCGAAAAAAGAAAACCGGAGCCGAGCCGTGATTCAGAAAAAATTTTCGCAGACGCCATAAGAAGCCGGGATTTTCAGCTAAAAAACCCCGGCGGTTTTAATTCTACGGGTGCTCAGTATTTTCTTTTTGTTAAGGCGGGGGCTTACTGTTTTGTTTAACCGCTGTTTTCAGCCTTGCGCCCTTGTTGGGGGGGTGTTTTGCCTGGAAGGACTCGACGGTTCTGATTCGTCCTTATTCTAGCTTCTATATTGAAGAAGTTCTTGTGTAGTTATAAACCTATTAAATCCCTTTGCTGTCAACCCATTGCGGAGTTTTTTATCTCCCGTCCATATTTTCATATCCAGAAAAAGGCTTAATGAGACAAACGCAATATCGTTCATATCAATATCTCTAACTAGATCGGCTGCTTTTCGCCATACTTCAAAAGGAATCAGCGATTCCGTAAAAAAAGTAATTCGTTGGTATATTAAAAATTCAATCTCTTTAAATTCCGAATATGTGTATCCCGTTTTTGCTAAAATTTCCGAGGTATGAGCATCAATCTCTTCTTTGAGATAGTTACAAGTAAAAAAATTTAACTGGTCTTGTGAATTTAGCAGAATATCGCCCACTGAACTCATGGGATTTAGAAAAGCACTAAACACAATATTACTATCAACCACAATTTTCATACTTCGGGTAGGAATCTGTTTTTATTCTTTTCCCACCAGCTTCTGTTAACCTTCTCTGCCAGAAGGTCTGCATCGGCCTGCGTAGCCTTACTCTTCGCGGTTAATTCTTTGAAACGCAAATAGTTGAGGAACCGCTGAATTTCTTCAATATTTATTTCAGAAGATAGTTTTATAATTATTCCTTCGGATGTCCTTTCAACAGTCATGATCGTCAGTCGTATTTTCCCTTAGTTACGAAAAAACTTTGACTTTTATTCAAAAAAACTAAAGTTTTTGCCCAGATAACCTAAAGATGTGAGCGCTCAAGTATCCGGAAATACAGCGTATTGCCTTGTATTCCATCTATCCGTGTAAAATTTCGATCCCCACACGAAAAGGATTGGCTTCCAGGCCGTTTACCGCCCCCGTCACACGCAGCGCACCGGCAGCCACCGCACAATTGATAATTGCCGCTACGGGCAGGGGGATATTTTCCTCAATTTTTACGACAGGAGTATGGGGGCGAAGGAGAGTGTATTGATAATCGGAAACCACTCTACAATATCTCAAATATTTGCAAATCCGCAAAATCCATCCTCAAATCTATATTTGACTCGTAAAAGTCAACGGGGCGTGCGAGGACGCGCCGTCGGAACCTAAAAAAAGGGGGACGCATCGGTGCTACCGATGTTACGGCCCTCCGGGCCTTATGTCTGCGACACACCGTTTTTGTGCCTAATGAATAAGGCCTGAAGGGCCGTAACATCGGTAGCCCACGGCAATCCCCTCAAATTTTATTCTCGGGGCGCGTCCTTGCACGCAGATTAACTGCAAGTTGCGATTAAAGCAGACGTATCCAAACAAATTATTTCCGCTGTATAATCCTTATCCCGCTCCCACCAGGCTCGCCGGCGGCGCCAAACTTTGAGAGGTTATAGGTAAAACTCAGGAGAAAATACCGGCTCAGGGTCAATGTCTGAACTTCTTCGATGTAGTTCAACTCGCTTGTGCGGCTAAAACCCAGGTTCTGGTTGAGCATGTCAAAGGCCGATAGTTTGATCTCGCCTCTGCGGTTTTTTAGCACGTATTTCGACACCGACGCCCGCCACAGGGGTATTCGGGTCTCTTCGTTAAAGGCGGTTCCGGCATATACGGCGTAGTCCATGCCTGTGCGCACGGCCCAGGTTTTGGCGAAGTTGAGGGAAAAGTCGGCGTAGTATCGCTGGTTTGCAAATGCCTGATTCAAATCGCTGCTCTCTGAATATCGTGTCAGGTTGTGGTCATAGTCCACGCCCAACACAATGTCCACTACTTCTTTGTTGCGGTTTTCGATGCTCAGGCCTGCCGAATTGATCAGCCGGTCCACATTGTTTTCCTGGCTGTTGACAAACAATATCCCCCGGTTGTACAGGGTGCGAAGGTCGAGGTTGATCCTGCTTTTCAGGGGTTTGATCGGTGTGCCAAAACTTACACTTCCGCTCAGCCGGAGGTCGCGGGCGACGTTTACGGGCATCGTGACTTGCCGGAAAAGTGAGTCTATGCTCCGCGAGTGGGTGATTTTGTTTTGGGTATAGGTTGCCTCCAGATTGGCAAAAAGGCTGGTGAAGGTGAATGCGCTGTAGGAGTTAAACCGCAGGTTCATCTGGTGGGAATATTCGGGGCGCAGGTTGGGATTGCCTACCACTATGCTCAGGGGATTGGAGTTGTCGGCGATGGGCTGCAACTGTTCCAATGAAGGTTCCTGTACGCTGGTTTCATAATCAAACCCCAGATTGGTGGAGGTGGTAAAATCGTAATTGGCGCGCACAACGGGCAGGATATTGAGGAAGTTCTGGCGAATGGTGGTGCCATTGGTCAGAATCTCTCCACGAAGCCGCGACTGCTGGAAATTTACGCCTGTGGTAAAATTAAATTTTTTGCGGTTGTACTGAAAGTCCACGCCTGCTCTTTCGTAAAAATACCCGCGCTGGTAATGGTTGCTCAGGTCTGTATTGAGGATTTGCTGAGGAATATCGTTGGGGCGAATGTCAAATACATCGCGTATCAGTTTATTGCCGTAATTCTGATGAGAAAGGTTAAAAGCCAGAAATTTGCCTTTGCCCAGGGGTTCGGTATAGGTGAGGCGTGCGCTGTAGTCGAGTTGGTCGCTGCGCTGAATCTGCTCCTGGCTGAGGCTGTCGGAAAATGTTGAATCCACTTCCCAATAGCGGTTGAGGGATTCGATCCATGCTTCTTTTTCGTCGTCTTGTATGCCCACATTCGCACTGGCTACGATGGCGCGGCCTTTTTTGGCAAACCGCTGGCGATAGGTGAAGCTGTTGCGGAAGCTGATATTGTTTCCCTCGGAAGCGTTGGTCCGGTCGTTGCTGTTCTGCACCAAACCCAGCGGGTTGTAAACACGGCTGTCGCTGGCAATATCAAAGCCTGCGTCATTAAAGCCAAAATTGGAGCGGAAAATGATGTTTTTAAACGAGTCTATTTCGTGGCGCAAGGTCATATTGACGCGGTGATTCTGGTTGCGGCTGATCTGGTCTGTGTTTTCTTGGGAGTCAAAAGTGTTTTCTCCCAAAAAATTCTGCCGGAATGTGCTGCTTTCTTTTTCGTTTTTGATTCCGCTGTAAAAGTAGTTGGAGGTGAGTTTAGTTTTTTTGTTGAAGTCATAATTAAAATTGAGTCCTCCGGCGGAGGTGGTGGTAAAACCGGCTCCCGGCCCGTTGTTGATGGGCAGGCCCAGGTCGGTGGCATTCAGGGAGATGCGGAAGGAACCGCCCCCACCGCCGCCGCCGGACGACATCATATTCTGCAACCCACCCATGAAGTTGATATAGTCGTCAATGCCAAACCCCTGCTGGTTGGTGTTGTTGAGCATGCCCAGACCGGAGAATTGGAGTTTTTTGGTGAAACGGTTGACATTGGCGCGGCCTTCGTAGCGGTTTTGGGTTCCGTAACCTCCGGAGACATTGCCAAATACGCCTTTCTTTTTATCCTCTTTGAGCGCGAGGTTAATGGTTTTTTCGCGCTGCCCGTCGTCTATGCCGGTAAACTCGGCGAAGTCTGATTTTTTGTCATAGACCTGCACTTTGTCCACCGCATCGGCGGGGAGGTTTTTGCTGGCGATTTTGGGGTCGTCGCCAAAAAACTCTTTTCCGTCCACATATACTTTCCGCACTTCTTTTCCCTGTGCTTTGATGGTTCCGTCTTGCTCCACTTCCACGCCGGGGAGTTTTCGGAGGAGGTCTTCGACCACGGCATTGGGCTGGGTCTGGAAGGCGTCGGCGTTGTATTCGATGGTGTCTTTGTTGATGAGAATGGGCGTTCGCCTTCCTTCGATGGTCACTTCTCCCAGCGAGACATCTAAGGCTTCGAGGGAAATAGTACCGAGGTTGATCTCGGGCGTATCGCCTTTGACGGAGACGGGCACGCTCTTCTGCCGAAAACCGATATAGGTAATCTGAAGGATATAGTCGCCGGGTTTTACTTTTTTGAAGGCAAATTTTCCGGTTTTATCGCTGAGCGAAAAGGCCACCAGCACAGAGTCTGTCGCCTTCAATAGGGTAACGGTTGCCGCCATCAGGGGGGCTTGGGCAGTATCGAGGACTGTTCCGGAGACAAGGGTAGTTGTCTCCTGTCCGTACATATTTACGGACAGGGTGGACAACGTCAACAATATTGAAATGAGAAAAATTCTGGACATGGGGCAAGGATTGATTTAGAAACAGTCTTAATCTGTATTTTTAGATTTCAGCCACGAATGGCACGAATTTCCACGAATCGGGATGCCTAAATGCTTGTTACTAATTCCTCCGCTGAATAAACTTGATGGTCGTTCCGCCGCCGCTTCCACTGCCGCCCATTTCGGCTTCCATTTCTTTCATTTTTTCTTTCATGATTTCGTCAAATTCGGCTTGGGTGACTTCTTTGCCTTTGTTGGGTGCTACGAGTTTGTCGGCGGCTACTGCTCCGGTTTTGATTTCTTTGGCGACAATGGTCTGCTCGCCGTCATTGATGTTCACTTCGAGAATCAGTCCCGGAAGCCTTCCAAGATTGCCCGGCCCGGTGGAAACAGGAATCTGCGGGGTAAACCATACCTCCATTTTTGTGGTGCTGTCTGACATGGTAGCCTTCTGACAGATATATTCACCGATTTGTTTTTGTTCGCCGGTGAGTTTCCACTCGTAAGACTTTAGTTCGTCTTTAATCAGAAACATTTTCCCCATAAACTCCCGCTGCTCGATTTTTTGTTCTTCCTGCAAGTCTTTGTAAAGTTTGTTGTCGGGGCGGGCAATGACCATTTTAAACTGCATTTCCCCGCTGCCACCGGTAATTTCCTGGTTTTCACCGTTTTCGGTTTCGGCATCTTTGTAGAGAGAGGCTTCGGGGGAAAAGTAAAGGGTTTTTTGCGCCGTCTGCTGTTTGGGTAACATGGCCATCATTTCGTCGTTTTCGGCTCCTTCCAGATGGATTTTTAGTTGGATAGTTTCTTCATAGGTTACTTCGCCCACCTGAGCAAAGACAAACAGCGGGAGCACCGCCAGATAAAAGCTGATGAGTTTTTTCATAAGTAAATTGTTTTAGGCAAAACTACGCTGTGGAAAAACACCAACGGGTTAATCAACCTTGATTTAAGGTTAATTAAGGTTAATGCCCGCCGCAGGTATCGGCAGATTCTGTATTTTTACTTTGTGAACCGAAATACTCTGTCCATATCATTGATGTTTGGAAGCCTGGCTTTGCTGCTGGTATTCCAGTTTTTGTGGCTGCGCAATGCCTGGTTGGACGAGCGGGACAACCTGCGCAACGAAGCCGACCGGCTGTTTGTCAATTCGATTCGGGAAATTGAGGATTCGCTTTTTCAGCAGATTTACCTCGATCCGTTGGTGGTGAAGATCAACCGGGAGGCCAATATCACCTATTTTAATTCTCAACAAACCCAAGCCCACGATACCCTTCAGCAAATCATCATACGCGGCGAAAAACTTCCCACGCCAACGGGACGTGATTCCACTTTCCGATTCACTTTCCGTTCCCGATTTGATGAAAAGGATAATCAAAAACGGCAAGGTTCTATTTCTCTTTTTGTGGCAATGACCGATACCCTTCTTTCCCGGGATTCTGTGCCTCCGCTGCTCCGTCAGTTTTCCTTAAAACCGCTGCTCGAACAAAAATTTGCCGAAGAAATCAAAAACTCCGCCCTGAATTTTTCCTATACTTTGGGTAAAGCGAGTGGGGAGGATTCACTGGTTCGCGGTATCGTTACCCATTCCTATATTGACATCCCCAGTAAACAGAGTTATGCGGTTTATATCAATGATTATCAAGGCTTTATTCTGAAAAAAATCGTGCCCGAAGTACTTTTTTCTCTTTTTCTTTTTGTCTCCATCTCGCTCGCTTATTTCCTCACTTACCGCAATCTCCGCAACCAGCAGCGGCTCAACCAGCTCAAAAACGATTTTATCAGCAATGTTACCCACGAACTGAAAACGCCTATCACGACGGTTAGTGTGGCCATTGAGGCCCTTCGCAATTTTAACGCGCTCGACGACCCCAACCGCACCCGCGAATACCTCGACATTTCGCAGCAGGAACTCAATCGCCTGGCCATCCTCGTGGATCGTGTGCTCAAAATGTCGCTGTTTGAAAAAGCCGAACCCGAACTAAAAATGGAGACCGTCAACCTGCGGGAAATTATTCAGGAAATCCTCGGCTCGATGAAACTGCAATTTGAAAGGCTGTCGGCAAAGGTTTCTTTTTATTCGCCCGAAACGCCCTTTTCCCTCACCGGTGACCGCCTTCACCTCACCAGCGTGGTGTATAACCTCATTGACAATGCCCTGAAATACGGAGGCGAAAAACCGCAGATAGAAATTTCGCTGGGGGAAACCTCCGGGCAAATCCGCCTTTCAGTCAAAGATTTTGGGATGGGAATCGCCGCCGAATACAGGGAAAAAATCTTCGAAAAATTTTTCCGCGTACCTACCGGTGACCGCCATAACATCAAAGGGCATGGCCTCGGGCTGAGTTATGTGGCCAGTGTGGTGGAAAAACATCAGGGCACGATTTCGGTCGAAAGCCAGCCCGGCAAAGGTTCCTGTTTTACCGTTTTACTTCCCGCAGATCATGGCTAAAACCCGTATTTTGTATGTGGAAGACGAGCCATTTCTGGCCAAAATCGTCAAAGAAAGCCTCGAAAGCAGAGGTTTTGAGGTGATGATGGTTCACGACGGAGCCAAAGTCATGCAGGCGTTTCACCAGCAGGCACCCGACATTTGTGTACTCGATGTCATGCTGCCCAATGTGGATGGGTTTGAACTGGGGAAAAAAATCAGGGCGGAAAATGCTTCTATTCCCATCATTTTCCTCACCGCCAAAGTACAGACCGAAGATTTGTTGAGCGGTTTTTCCTCAGGGGGAAATGACTATATCCGCAAACCCTTTAGCGTAGAAGAATTGATTGTCCGAATCAACAACCTGCTGAAGCTGACCAAAGCCGGAAAAAGTCAGGGAAATGAACAGGAAACCATTCTGCTGGGCGAATACCGTTTTTTCCCACGGAAATACGAATTACACCACGGCAAAGACATCCGCAAACTCTCCCACCGCGAGGCGCAACTACTCCAGATACTCGCCGACCACCGCAACTACTCCGTCAAACGCACCGACATGCTGAATCAGGTCTGGGGCGACGACTCGTTTTTCAACTCCCGCAACCTGGATGTATATATCGCCCGGCTGCGCGACTACCTGAAGGCCGATGAAACCGTGCAGATTATCACGCTAAAGGGCGTGGGGTATCATTTTAGGGTGGGGGAATGAATCGGTTGGACATCCTGATTTAAACCCGTAATTTTCAGCGAATCCTTAATTCTACCTTTTGCGATGCTCGCTTTGCTTGGACTAACGACCATCCTTCTGCTCCTCCTATTGGTGATGACCAAAAAACTGGCGCCCATCGTGGCGCTGATCGTTGTGCCCGTGACTACGGCACTTATAGGCGGATTTACCACGGAGATATTCACCTTTATGACGGAGGGAATAACGTCCATCGCCACCACGGGCGTGATGTTCATCTTTGCGATATTGTTTTTTGGCATTCTCACCGACGCGGGGACTTTTCGGCCTGTGATCCGCCGATTAATGATTTTTGCAGGCAGCGATCCCGCCCGTGTCGCGGTTGCTACGGCTTTACTGGCGATGATCGTCCATCTCGACGGGTCGGGTGCAGTAACGTTTCTCGTCACCATTCCGGCCATGCTGCCGCTGTATGACGCGCTGAAAATGAAACGCACAACGCTTGCCACAATCACCGCCCTCTCCGCCGGTACGATGAATATATTGCCGTGGGGAGGCCCTACCCTGAGAGCCGCCTCTGCATTAAAAGTAGATGTAAACGAACTTTTTAACCCTTTGCTTATACCTGTGGGAATTGGGCTGATCGCCGTTTTACTGATTGCTTATTTTTTAGGAAGAAAAGAAAGGAATAATCGGGAAACAACCGACATACTCACAGCCCCCGATCTGCTGCAACATAATACAATTGACGAATTAGAGCGGCCCGGGCGGTTATGGATTAATGTTCTGCTGATTCTTATTTCGGTAGTATCTTTGATTGCCGCATTTGCCCCGCCCCATATTGTCTTTATGCTTGCTTTTGCCGTTGCCCTTGTGATCAATTACCCGAACCCCAAAGACCAGGCAGAGCGAATCAACGCTCATGCAAAAGAAGCCCTGCTCATGGCCGGAATCCTCTTTGCGGCGGGCTGTTTTACGGGCATTTTGAAAGGTTCGGGTATGATGGAAGCGATGGCAAAAACGGGCGTTGAATACATTCCCGCCCCAGTAGGGCATCACTTAGCATTCATCACGGGACTACTCTCGATGCCTGCCAGTTTGCTTTTTGACCCAGATTCCTTTTATTTCGGAATTCTCCCCCTGCTTTCGACCACGGCCACGTATTTTGGCGGTGATGCGATCGAAGTAGGAAGAGCCGCCATCATGGGGCAAATGACCACAGGGTTTCCCGTCAGTCCGCTGACCGGTTCCACTTATCTGCTGGTAGGTCTGACCGGCGTTGATTTTGGGGACCACCAACGAAAAACCATACCTTTTGCGTTTTTGGTGACGCTGGTTATTTTATTCACATCTCTTCTAACCGGAGCGATTTCATTTTAAATAAATCATGAAAAAAATCCGAATCGGCAGCGGAGCAGGTTATAGCGGCGACAGATTGGAACCGGCCCTGACACTTCTGGAAAAAGGCCAACTCGACTATATTTGTTTTGAAGGACTTGCCGAACGTACCATTGCCCTGGCCCAAAAAGACAAACAAGACAATCCTTCCAAAGGATATAATCCCCTGCTGCTTTACCGAATGGAAAAAGTACTGCCGCTGGCTTATAAAAACAAAGTCAGGGTCATCACCAATATGGGCGCAGCTAATCCCCTCTCCGCGATGAAAGACCTCTGCAAACTTGCCTCCGAAAAGGGCTTAAAAGGCATGAAGATCGCGGCTGTGATGGGAGATGATATTTTTCCTCAAATTGAAAAGTACAGAGATTTCCCCATCATGGAAACGGGAGAACCGCTGGCCTCCTTATCCGACAAATTGCTTTCCGCCAATGCCTATCTCGGTATCGCGCCGATACTGGAAGCCTTAGCTGCCGGGGCAGATGTAGTGATTACAGGCCGGGTGGCCGATCCCTCGCTTTTTTTAGCGCCCATGATCCATGAATTTGGCTGGTCAATGGATGACTACGCCTTGCTGGGCAAAGGCACGCTGGTAGGCCATTTGCTCGAATGCGCCGGGCAGGTCAGTGGCGGTTATTTCGCCGACCCCGGCAAAAAAGATGTTCCCCGTCTTTGGGATTTGGGTTTCCCTTTTGCCGAAGTGGACGAAACCGGAAATGGATTTATCTCCAAAGTAGAAGGTACCGGAGGCATCATCAATATCGCCACCTGTACCGAACAATTGATTTACGAAATTCATGACCCGGCAAACTATTTCACCCCTGATTGTATCGCCGATTTTTCCGGTGTCCAGTTTGTGGTTATTGACAAAGACCAAGTGGCTTTTGAGGGAGCAAAAGGCAAACCGCCGACTGACACATTCAAAGTGAGTGTGGGTTATAAAAACGGCTATTTTGGCGAAGGGCAAATAAGTTATGGCGGTACGAATGCTTATGAAAGAGCCTTACTGGCCGCCGAGATTGTAAAAAAAAGACTGGAAATACAACGATTGGAAGCCGAAGATTTGCAATTTGATTTTATCGGTGTGAACGCCCTTTTTCCACTGAAAAACAATCCGGTAGATTTAAGCGAAGTGCGGCTGCGCGTGGTCGGCAGAACAAAAGAAAAGGCTCATGCCCAACTCATCGCCAATGAGGTAGAAACACTTTATACCAATGGCCCCGCCGGTGGCGGAGGGGCTTTCAGGCAGGTGGAGGAAGTTGTTTCCGTGGTTTCTATTCTGGTTCCCAAGTCCGATATCCGGG
Source organism: Bacteroidia bacterium (assembly GCA_033764335.1). Classification (GTDB taxonomy): domain Bacteria; phylum Bacteroidota; class Bacteroidia; order J057; family J057; genus JAGQVA01. The sequence continues at coordinate 80,206 of JANRJC010000023.1, forward strand.
CTACGGTTGTTGTAGAAAAAATCCCATAAATCATGAAACTTAGAGATATCGCACATTCGCGGACGGGCGATAAAGGAAATATCAGCAATATTTCGCTAATTGTATATGACCCGGCAGACTACGCCCTTATCCAGGAAAAAGTCACAACCCAACGGGTGAAAGAATGGCTGGGAGCAAGAGTAAAAGGAGAGGTCGAGCGGTACGAATTGCCGCAGTTGGGCGCGCTTAATTTTGTGCTGCACCAGGCCCTGGGAGGAGGAGTTACCCGTTCGGTTTACCTGGATAAACACGGCAAGTCTTTGAGTTCTTTTTTGCTAGAGATGCCTTTGTAACGATAAAACCCATTCTTATGAATCAATATTTTCTGACCGCCTGCTTTCTTCTTTTTGTTTTCCTGGCTCCGGGAGTACAGGCACAAAAAAGCGTTGTAAAAACCGATTCCCTTTATTCCAAAAATCTGGAGAACAAATTTGGCGAAAACCCCAAACGAGCAGTCTCGATCTATCTGCCGCCCGGTTATCAGGAAAGTAAAAAACGTTATCCCGTCATTTATTTTTTACATGGGTTTATGGGCGACAACAAGATGCTGGCGAATATGACCGGTATTCTGGATTTTGCGATCAACACCCACAAAATACGACCATTTATTATGGTTATTCCCGATCAAAAAACCACCTATGACGGCAGTTTTTACAGCAATTCGGGCGTATTTGGCAACTGGGAAGACTTTACTACTTATGACCTTGTGGATTATATTGACAGCCATTACCGCACACTGGCCCACAAAGACAGTCGCGGCATTACCGGCCACAGCATGGGAGGATATGGAGCGTTAAAAATCGCCATGCATCACCCCGATATATTCAGCAGCGTATATGCACTGAGTCCCGGCGCATTGACCATTGTCAGAGAATACGGCCCCAATAGCGACACCTATAAAGAACTCGCAACGATAAAAACCACGGAAGAACTCAACAAAACCTATTTTGGGAAAGTCATTGTAGCCTTCGCTAAATCATGGTCTCCCAACCCGGAGAAACCCCCTTTTTACTGTGATTTTCCTTTTGAATACAAAGGAGAAGAATTGGTGGTAAATCAACATGTACTCGAAAAATGGTATGACAACCTGCCCTTGCACATGATAGATGACCATCTCGAAAACCTACAAAAACTCAAAGCCATCAAATTTGACTGGGGTCGAAATGCGGGAGACCGGTTCACCATTCAGTGCAAAATGTTTAGCCAGCGGCTGGAAAACGTAGGCATTACCCATTTTGCCGAAGAATACATCGGCACACATGTAAACAATATTTACACCCCTGACGGCCGCATCCCCAATCAGATGTTGCCTTTTTTTGATTTTTACCTCGATTTTGAGGAAGGGGAGTGAAACTATTTGTTACGACGCGGCGGGCAACCGTATCCCGTGAAAAACGAAGGATTATTCATCCGGTCTTAGAATAAAACATAATTAAAAACATTTCGACTTAATGATTTGTTAACATTAAAAAAGTATTCTGTTAATATGGGGGGGGGGTAATTGCGAATGTCAAAAATATGATGATCCATTTTTTGAATGTTTTGTTTTTTCCTCCATTTTTAACAACTTTGTTTATGCACAATATCCGGCTATTCCTATGTGTTTTAGGGTTGGGGTTATCTTTTGCTTTCGGGCAGGGGAATGTTCAATATCAGAATCTTTTTACAGAAACTACTTTTTCAGGAAGAACGCTTTCTCAAACGCTACCTGTAGGCACGACTTCCGGGGGAGCAAATGTTTCGCTTTCTGGGGGAGCAGGTTATACAATGCCGATAAATTTGCCACCGGGTACAGGAGGGATGACTCCTTCTGTTTCGGTAACTTGTAATAGCCAGTCAGGAAATGGTTTATTGGGCATGGGCTGGAATTTATCGGGTCTATCGGTTATTCACCGCATCGGACAAGACTGGTATCACGACGGAAAGCCAGGCCCTGTTTCCCTGGCTGGAAATCCTGCTTCGGGCATCGCCGCAGGGCCTTTTGCACTGGACGGAAACCGATTGATTGCAACGAGTGGAGTAAACGGTGCGGATGGGGCAGTTTATGCTACGGAAAGTGAAACTTTTTCGCGCATCACTTCTTACGGCATTTCGGGTAACGGCCCCTTATGGTTTAAGGTCGAAACCAAGTCAGGAATTGTCTTTGAATATGGCAATAGCACAGATTCCCGCCTGATGCAGGAAGGAGGAACCAGCGTACTCTTCTGGCGACTCAACCGCATGTATGACCTGCACGGCAACTATGTGGATTATAAATATCTGACTGATGACCGTGAATCGCGGATAGATGAGATTTTGTACACGGGTAATACTGTCACCGGGCTTGTTCCTTATAACAAAATAAAGTTTCACTATAGTCTTCGGATGGATGCTACGACGGCTTATCTGGACGGTTCTCTTTTAAACAGTACTCGTCTGATAACCAAAATTGTATTAACTGCCGAAGGGGGTGTTATCAGCAAGGAATATGAGTTTAAATACGCTCAGGACGATCTTTATTCCTACCTGGTAGAAATGATCGAAAAAGGTAGCGATGGTTCGCTGTTTAATACAACCATTTTTAAATATGGTGAAACTTCGCCTGACTTTGAGGCTGTGGAGACGGATGATCTAATACAAGGATCAACCTATCACAGCTTTGTGGGAGATTTTGATGGGGATGGCTATTCTGATTTTATTAGGGCTACCTACGATATTGAAGAAGGTGTCTTATTTTACACGGACTTCGATTATTATCGGAAAATACCGGGATCAGATAACTTTCAATTTATTATTAAACAGACGCTTCCTAACAATTATAGCCGGGTTAACGGAATAGATGTCCCTAACAGGTATCGAATATCCAGTGCCGATTTTAATGGAGATGGCAGGGAGGATATCTTGATTGAAAATCGTGTAAAACTTTCGAACAGTACTCATTGGCGGTTATCCAACACACGGATTTACTATTTAAACGCTGCGGGGAATGCATTTACAGCTACGGATTATTCTGTAGGAATTCCCTTTAACATTATCAATGCTTCTACCTGGAATTATTTATATACAGGAGATTTTAACGGTGACGGAAAAAGTGATTACCTGACCAGTCTGAGCAATGGAACCGGCCATAAGGTTTTTTTATCTTTTCCCGGAGTCAGTCTTAATCATCAGGTTTTAGGTGAGTTTGTTGCGACCAATCCCTATACGAACGAGGTTTCGGGAGCCGACCAGGTTTTTGTAATTGACTACGACGGCGACGGGAAAACGGAATTGATGACACTTAAAGGAACTACCTGCAAGATTTTTTCCTTTGAAAAAAATGCCAATAATGAATACGAAGCGCTTTTGGTTTATCATTCGAGTTCCACCCAATGGCAGGATGTTTATCCCGGTGATTTTAACGGCGATGGTAAAGCTGATTTTTTAACTCGTACTTCGACCAATATTTGGGAAATAGCCTTGTCAAAAGATGCCTCAAACGCTTTTGATACTCATAACTTTACATTTGTGACTGCTCCCATCTTAGAATTTGATAAGATTTTTATACAAGATTTAAACGGAGATGGGAAAACGGATATCTTGCATGGAGATGGTGATCCTGATCTGATTAATACTGAGTATCTAACAAATATTACTTTTCATGTTTACTACTCAAACGGCTTAGATTTTGACTATGCCGTCATGCAACCGGAAGATGAAATCCTTTCCGATTGGCCCTTACTGTTAGGAGATTTTAATGGAGACGGGGGAAAGGATTTCTATTTTGTCGAACCCAATCTACCCGACAAACTCTACTACTTCCGCAAAGAAGATAAATCCCGGTTGCTGGACAAAGTGGCGGATGGATTCAATTTCGTAACAGAATTTGATTACAGCCGGATGACTGCCGGAGGGAGTTTTTATGTAAAAGGTTCGGGTTCGACGTTTCCAGTGAATAATGTCCAGGCTGCGGGCTGGTTGGTTTCCGCTCAAACCCAACCGAATGCGATCGGAGGATTTCACTCCACCACTTTTACCTACGAAGATGCCCGAATTCACCGTCAGGGCAGAGGGTTTCTGGGGTTTAGGAAAGTGCATTCCACCCATGTGGTTTCTGGTTTTTCTACCACCCATGAATTCACCCTTGATAATACCTATTACCTCTCCATCCCCTGGAAAACACAAACCCGGAAGATTTCAGACAATAGTCTGGTATCCGAAACGGCTCAGACGTATTCGGTGAATACTCTCGGTAACGGGCGTTTCTGGTTAAGACCGGATCAAAGTTCCACACAGGATTTTATCCGATCCCGTACCTCCAACCAAGACTGGGCCTATGACAGTTATGGAAATGTATTGGTTGAAAATGCTTCAGTCAATACGCTGGAATACACCGTAACAACCCATACTTACGGGTCATTTGGTACTTGGATTCCCTCTCATCCTACACAGACTACTTTCCAGAAGATTCGCAATGACAGTGCCCCTACCTCGCATACCCAAACCACTACCCGGGTTTTCAACAATAAAGGCGAACTCACCCAAACCAAAATCCATGCGGGGCAACCTAAAGAGATTACAACAACCTATACATACAACAGTTTTGGGAATCCGCTGAGCGAAACGGTTTCCGCCGCAGGCCTTACCAGCCGCACAACCAGCTATACTTATGATAGCAAAGGGCGATATCCGACCGTCATTACCGACGGTTTACTCCAATCGGAAACCCGAACCTATGACCCCAAATGGGGTACACCTCTCTCTATTCAAACGCCCGATAACCTTACTACCACTTTTCAGTACGATGGTTTTGGCCGTTTGACCCATACTACTACTCCGGAGGGATATACTATTCAACACTCCCTTGTCTGGGATATTCAACCCGCCAATTATACCCTCTATTATAGCCGTACCCAGATACCCGGCAAACCCGAATCCAAAATCTGGTATGATCTTCTCGGACGAGAAAAGAAAGCCCATGTACAGGGATTCAGCAGCCAGTGGATACAAACACTGACTACTTATGACGCCAAAGGCAATACTGCGACTACCACCCTTCCGCATTACCCCGGCGATCCCGCCACAATCACAACGTTTTCTTATGATATCTTTGGCAGGGTACTTACTGCAATCAACAGTGCAGGTACGACCTCCTATAGTTATACACCCGGAGTAGATGGTTCGCTTACCGTTGCAGTGACGGATCCTGCCGGTCAGACAACCAGCCGGATATTGGACGCAGCCGATCAGACGCTTTCCCGTACGGATGCCGGAGGCACGCTTACTTATGACATCAACAGCCGGGGATACCCGACCCGCGTAAAACTCGACGGCGTAGAACTGGCAACCCTGCAATACGACCTGTATGGACGCCAGACCCAGCTTACCGATAAAAACGCGGGTACAACCTCCTATGATTATAATGCTTTGGGAGAACTCCTTTCCCAGACCGATGCCAAAGGGCAGGTACAGCAGATGCAATACGACATTCTGGGCCGGATACTTACCCGTACCACTCCCGAAGGCGTTACTACCTGGCAGTATGTCACAACGGGTAATGGCAAAGGCCATCTGAAAAAAATCACCGGATACAATGGATTCACCCGTGAATATACTTACAATGCCCTGAGCCAGGTGACTCAGGAAAAACAGGCAATCAGCGGAATCAATTTTCTTACGAATTATACCTACACCGCTTATGGCGATCTTGCGACGGTTACTTACCCTTCGGGTTTTGGTATCCAGCGGATTTATACCGCCAATGGATACCTGCGTCAGGTAAAAAATCACAACGGAACCGTTACCCTCTTCAACGCGGTCACCGGTACAATGAATGCCTTGGGGCAGTTTACTCAATATACCCTAGGCAACGGAAAAGTTACTAATAACACTTACAATGCCTACGGTTTACCCATCAACACTTTTACCTCCGGTGTACAAAACCTTTCGACCGCTTTCAACCTTCAGACCGGCAATCTCACCAGCCGTACCGACCACCTGAAGTCAAAAACAGAAACGTTTACGTACGACAATCTCAACCGCCTGACAAATGCACAGGTATCGGGGCAGACCGCTTCTACCATGGCTTATTGGGGAAATGGTAATTTTTCTACCAAATCCGACGCCGGGGTGTATGACTATCATGCCCAAAAAATCCATGCGGTAACCAAAGTTACCGATCCGCAAAATGTCATTCCCTCCTTTCAGCAGGATATAACCTACACATCCGATCACGATCCCCTCACCGTTAGCGAAAACGGCTATGACCTGACTTTTTCCTACGGCCCGGACGGTCAGCGGAAAAAGTCGGTGCTTATGCACAACGACGATGTTCAGACCACCCGGTATTATGTAGGGGCGTATGAACGCAATGTCAGTGGCAGCACTACGCAGCATATTCATTATGTCTCCGGCGGTGACGGGTTATGTGCGATTGTTGTACGTCAGGGCAGTACGGATACCTATTATTATGCCTATACCGATCACCTCGGTTCGATCCTAACCCTCACTAGCAATACCGGGGCCATCGTCGCGGAGCAAAACTTTGACGCATGGGGACGCCCCCGCAACCCCACCACCTGGACTTACAGCCTCGTACCTACCGCGCCCACCTGGCTCTACCGAGGTTACACCGGCCACGAACACCTGCGCGAGTTTGGCATCATCCACATGAACGGACGCCTCTACGACCCGGTACTGGGCCGTATGCTCTCCCCCGACAACTACATCCAGGCAGCCTTCGGCTCCCAGGGCTACAACCGCTATAGCTACGCGGTGAATAATCCGCTGCGGTTTACTGATCCGAGTGGGGAGGTGATACCGGTGATCGTGGGAGCAATGCTAATCGGGGCAGCAATTGGTGGGGTTGCAAACCTGGGGATTCAATATAGTCAGGGCAATATTCATAGTCTCGGAGATGCCGGAGTCGCATTTGGAATTGGCGCATTGGCGGGGGGATTGGGTGCAGGTGCGGGGGTTCTCTCTTTGGGAGCCGTAGCGGGGGCGGGTATTATTTCGGGTACGGGCGGGGCATTGGGCGGCATGATCGCCGGGGGAGCAGGAGGAGCCACCAGCGGATTGATTCAGGGTGCGGGCAATGCGTGGTATTTTCAGGATGCCACGGTGGGGCAAGGCCTGAAACAGGGAGCCATCAGCGCAGCATGGGGACTGGTCGGCGGAGCTTTGGTGGGCGGAGCAATGGGCTATATCAACACCCCTAAAGGATTTAACCGCTGGAATGGGGCACCAGTAGGAGCTAATACTACAACTAGTGTCATCGTTCCTGAATATGCCATAGACAATAATTTTGAGAATGAAGTTTTTGCTGTTGATCGCTTGGCTTCTGCACGTCAACAAATTGAAAAAGCTGTCCCCACTTCCGGACATGCTACTTATAGAACTGAATATTTACATAAGGTATTAGGAACTGATTTACAACATGTATGGAATTCTCAAACTTTAGAAATAGTAGTTGACAATGGCCGTATTTTTTCAGTTATAGGTGGTGACGGAGTTGAGACCATTCTTGTTCAACAATTGGGAAATAAATTTGGAGTTAATGGTGTTTTTGAAGTTGGGATTCGTAATAATGTAATTTGGCATCAACGTTTTATCCCTGGAGGAGTAATAACTGGTACTTTTAACCAAGTCCCCACCTTATCTGGAAGCTTAAATCCTAACTTATTCTGGTTGAGTCCTGTTATGAAGCCTTCTGTTATTATGCCACCCATTTCTATTATTAGATGAATAGTATGCAAATCTTTTCAAAAAACATCGGCTTTAACGACTGGGGCGAAATTTACCTGGGGTTAAAAAAGGGCTGGATTACCCGGTCAGACCTATTCGCGTTTTGCCAGAAAGGTTATGTCATACCTTGTGGAGAAGATCGTTTAGCTGCTTTGTATCTTGCTGAGGATGAATCATTTTATCAGCTAATCAAACAAATTCTGGGTTTTATCTCCGAAGCCCGGCAACCCCTAATAGATACTCACGCGGAGGAGTTTGACAATCCCATTCATTTAAGAGATATTCCCCAGCAGTACGCGCGATTATGGCAGTTGGAATTCTTATTAAGAACAGATCAGCAACCACTCTCTGCAAAGGACAAAATGTGGGCACTGAATAATTTATGGTCAGACTTTGGTTATCCGGAGGCATGGAGACCGTTTCAGATTCTGACAGATTTTCCGGATATAGGTTCGGAACAAAGGATAGAAGCACTTTATAAAGAATATCAGAGTTACCTCGGAGCAGAGGTTGCTGCTTTAGAAGTGAGTCATAAAATTATTACTTAGATTATGCGAATAATAATTGTAGAAGTATGTGCCTTGATTTCCCCCTAAAAAATAACCTCTCTCCCATGAAAAATCTCCTCCTTTTTTTCCTCTCTCTCCCCCTCGCCGCTTTCGCGCAGATCGGGCCGCCCTGTACGCCGGAGGTGGTGCTGAGTTATGACGCGGCGGGCAACCGTATCCAGCGCAAGGAAATCTGCGACGAAAACCCGTCACAAAACCGCCTCGAAAATCCGCAGGCTGCGCTACGGGTTTATCCCAATCCTCATGACGGGAGGTTTAGGGTGTTACTTACCCTCCCGATGCCAGAGGCGCACCTCGTGCTTTACGACCGTCAGGGCCGCATGATCCTCTCCGCCATCCTGCCCCCGGAAGGGCTTAAAATTGACCTCTCCGCCCACCCCGCCGGTGTCTATTACCTCCGGGTAAAAGGCCGCGATTTTGAAGCCGCTCAGGCGGTGGTGAAACAATAACCCAACTCCACGAATCATGAAAAATCTCTATACCCTTCTTCTCCTGGCCACAGCCTGTGTTTGGGGCAGTAATACCTCCGCGCAGGATTACTTTATGGGCGTTTTGCCGCAGAACGGCCCCGGCAGTGCCGGAACGGTTTTTCGGGTAAGTCCCGATGGCAGCGAACTTGCGGTCACATATTCGTTTGAAAGGCCCGTCCGCCGCCCCAAAGGAGGCCTCCTTGCACATAGCAATGGCTATTTCTACGGCATCGCCGAAGCCGGAGCCGACGAAAACGGGGCACTCTATCGCCTGGATTCGGACGGCAGTAATTTTACCGTTCTTTACTCTTTTCGGCTTTCTGACGGCAGTAATTTTTCGGGTGACCTCACCGAAGGTGACGACGGCAGGCTTTACGGTGTATCAACTTTCGGCGGCACCTACTTCAACAACGGTCAAATCTTTACTATTGATCCCAACGGTGAAAATTTTGCCAGCCTTCACTCTTTTGATTCGCTGTCCGGTGCTTTTCCTCGGTCAAGTGTAACCATGGGCCGCGATGGGAAAATCTATGGGCTAACCTTCCGTGGCGGTTTGTATGAAACCGGGGTGATTTATACACTGGAAAAAGACGGAAGCGACTATAAGGTTCTGTACAACTTCAACTTCACTGACGGCTATTTTCCCTATGGCCGCCTCATCCATGCCGCAGATGGCAAACTCTACGGGCTTACTTCCGGTGGCCCCCAAAACGGGGCAGGAGTACTTTTCCAGATCCATACCGATGGCAGTAATTTCCAGCTACTTCGCCAATTTTCCGGACTGGATGGCAGGACTCCCTTCGGAACCCTGCTGGAAGCCCGCAATGGCAAACTCTATGGAACGACCACTTTAGGAGGCCGAGGTAACGGAGGGATAATTTTTGAAATGGACCCCGGTGGAAATAACTTCCGCACGGTGTATGAGTGGGAGATTTATCAAGATAAGGGTGAATTTTACCCCGGAAGCGATCTTTTTGAAGGTTCCGACGGAAAACTCTATGGCATACTGGGGGGAAAAGACCCCTTGCCCGGTGCGGTTTTTTCGGTGGAAAAAGACGGCAGCAACTATCAGGTTTTGCATCACTTTGACGGCCCGACCGGTGCTTTCGGGGTGGAAGGATTCCGATACTGGGGAGTAGTGCAGGGAGCCGATGGCAAAATTTACGGAACCACTTCCCGTGGCGGGCTAAATAATCAGGGCGTGATTTTCCGGGTGGATACCGACGGAAACAATTTTACCGCACTCGAAAAACTCGGCAACTCGGAAACCGGCTATCAACCCGTAGGAAGCCTGCTCAGAGGTACCGACGGAAATCTCTACGGCATGACCGCCCGTGGCGGAGCACAGGACAAAGGAACCCTTTTCCGGGCCGATCCCAACGGGCAAACGATCACCACACTTTGGGCTTTTGACGGCACCAACGGCGCTTCGCCCATGGGCGACCTGATGCAGGCCCGCGACGGCAGGCTTTACGGGATGACGCCCTACGGCGGAGAAAAAGATTTCGGCGTGATCTTCGGTATCAACACCGACGGCAGTGATTTTGCCCTGCTTCACACCTTCACCGAATTTGCCATCGCCCGTCCCGAAGGCAGCCTGATCCAGCACCGCAACGGCAAACTCTACGGAACCACCCCCCGTAACGGCGCACTGTTTGAAATCGCGCCCGATGGCAGCGGTTTTGAGATTCTCCATTATTTTGATGACTCAACCGGAAATGATGCCGGAGGCACATTGCTGGAACACACCGACGGCGCACTCTACGGTTTGACCTACGATGTGATTTTCCGCATAGCGGTAACCACCGGCGAATACACCGTACTCCACAAAGCCGGTGAAAATATCAGCAAAGGTGCCAGCGGTGCGCTGATCGCCGGGAGCGACGGAAAGTTTTACGGCCTCACGCCCGTCGGTGGCCCGGGCGATAATGGGACAATTTTTTCCATACGGCCCGACGGCAGCGACTACCGGATGTTGCATGCTTTCGACATCGAAAAAGGCTACTATCCCTTTGGCGACCTCACCGAAGGCGATGACGGCAGGCTTTACGGTATGGCTTCCGAAGGCGGACAAGGGTACGGACTGATATTTCGCATCGAAAAAGACGGCAGCAACTTCGAAATGCTGCGGGCCTTCGACCGGAGTACGGGTGGACTGCCGACCGGCAACCTCCTGCCCGTAAAAAGCCGCCCCCGACTCAAACCCGGGCAAAACTTCTGCCTTTTCCCCAATCCCGCGCAGAACTGGGTGAACGTGGAAATCCTTTCCGGCAATACCCAGACCCCCCATACCGTCGAACTGCTCACCCTCTATGGTGGCCTCGTGGACCGCAGGGATTTAGCAG
>JANRJC010000040.1:0-104988 GCA_033764335.1 Bacteroidia bacterium
AAATTAAACTCCATGTCCCGGATCGTTTGTTCGCCCGTCTCCACATCCCGGATTTGGCTTCGGCTGAGATAATTTTTATTTTCGGTATGCACGAAGTCCAGTATTCCAATAAAAATCACGGGGCGCAGTTTGCGGTAAAAATCGGCGCGTTTGATTTGGTCGGAATAACTTTTCGAGGAGTAAAAAAGCACTCGTTTCTCGAAACCGTCAATATCTCCGACTTGCATTTCCACGATGTAAGTTCGACCGGCCTGGTCGGTCGCCTTCACATCAATGATGGTAACTTTCCCCCCTTTGAGTTTGGGAAGTTGATACGGATTGAGAATATGGACCTGCGTAATCCGCTGGTCGCCGTGAAAGTCCAAAACCGCATTCAGGAAAGAAATGAGGGTTTCTTTCCGGTTTTCATTGCCAAAAACCTTGCGAAAAGCAATATCGTTTTTTACATCTACAAATCTCATATCGCTCAATTTCTTTTACAAAAATAAGCAAAAAATTTAAGGTGGAGGGTGGGTTTTTGCTGTTTGGGGGTGGGGTTTGCCATCTCCATCCCGAAAAGTAACCCTGATTTCCTTACCATTTTTAGGCTCTTTTTATTCGTTTTCTTCGGGTAGATCGTCAAAACTACCTTCTCGTTTTGCGTCACAAGTTTCAAACACCAAAATATTTTGCTGTTCGAGTTCATCTAACTTATCAAATACGGCCTGATAATTTCCTTCAGGTTGCATATCCAGCGAAACGAAGGTTTTAGTGGCTCGTTCATAGGAAATTTTCAAATCTCTCATCGAATCAAGAATTTCCTCTTGTATAGGGCGCTCAATATTCTTTTCAAAATAAACGCGAAACGTTCTGTGTCCGCTCATTGCCACAATCTCTCGAATTTCTGGCTTCTGTTCCTCAGAATCACAGGTTGCCCTAACTATATCATGAAAATTCAGTCCGTATGCATAAAATGGAACGTTTTCAAGTCTGAATAAATCGTCTCCAAGTGGAGTTGCCCAAAAAGATTCTCCACCAGTAGCCCAATGATTGGGTAAATCAATATGAATTTTCCCTAATTCTTCTTCGTTCATGATTAATTGGGCTGTCCAGTTTTCGGGGAGTACTTCAAATTCGGGGTGACTCATGTTTTCGGACGACCTGCCGTCACCCTGACGACCGAAGGGAGGAAGGGTCTGGCTATTTTTAAGCCTTGCGACATTTTGGTTTGCATCCGAAGAGGACATACATGGGCGTTTTTCTTATTTATGAATTATATCATTATCAGTTTCAAGTTTTGTCAAAGTTGAATTTTTAAATAATTCTTTAAGATAGTGTCTAGTTATCTTCGATAAATAATCTGAAAACAAGTTAATATTAATATCTGTTTTTGCCTGATGAACAAGTTGATTTCTTATTCTTCTTAACCTATCTAAACTTGCAAAGAAATTCCTCTCGTACTGAATATGGCTACCATCAATCTTGAACTCTTCAAATCTGAGTTCTAATAATGCTTGGTCTGTGTGCAGTAATGACTTCTTAGAAAATGCAATGGTCGGTATTTGATTTCTGTAAGCCTCTAATATGAAATCGTCGGGAATAGTATCAAATTTTTTGATGAATGCATCTCTGAATTCGGCTAAAATTACATATTCACCGTAAAATTGGACATACATCGGTTTAATGGATGAAATATCTATTCTTTTGCCTATTCCATTTTCCAATTCCTCGAAATACTTAATTGCATTGTATAAGTTTTCAAATAAATTTAAATGCTTTTCTATTATTTTACACTTTTCTAATTCAATAATTTCGTTTCGAATATGAAAAGAATAATATAAAAGATATAGAATGTTGGATAACAAAGGCAAATCGTATCTGAACGCTTCACGCATAAAATGATTATCTGTTACATTCGATGTTAAAAACCTACCTGATAACCATTGTTTTCTCCTTATCATGTTCCCTTCTTCAATGAATACAATTGAAAAGGGACTTATCTGAATTTTCTTTTTCTCATTTGGTGTAATTTCAATCAGAATAAAATTAGGTTTAAAATCTAATGAGTCAATATGGATTTTATTATTATGCCATGAGTTATTTATTATTCTATCATCAAAAAGAACTCTACCAGTTGTATCCATCTGAAATCTTTTAGGATTAAATAATCCAACTCTATAAATATCTCCCCATAAATTTAAATATTCAATCATTGATGAATTTTCTTGGATTTTATTCCCTACTGTTTCAACTAATTTATCTCCTGATGATTTATTGTCAATGGTTGATTTTCTGAAAATCTGCTCTAAACTTATCCAATAATTTAAAAATTGTGTCTCCGGTGATTCAGATTCAAGTGCTTGTTTGTACCAATATAAAGCAATTTCTTTTAAATCAAGAAGTCTAGCTGACTCAACATGACCTGCTATTCTTTTTAATCTTGCAGGATTACCAACTGTATGTATTTTTCCATTTAAAATAGTTTTTCTATTTAACAAAACGACAGTATTGTTCTTTGTATTTCTAACTAAAACTTTATTTGCCACGCAAATATTTCGAGCGGAGTATTCAAACTTTATGACATTCAAAAACTTATAGACTATTTCATCGGCTATCTGTAACGCAGTTTCATCATCAACTGCTTTATGAATGTGTATTTTGATAATTGTTTTATCCTTTGGGTACTCTCCATGATATAAAAAATATTTTAATTCTCTTGCCATATTGTAAGAGATAATGCTGGCTTTTTCTAACTCTTTAATCTCATCAATTTCACTTAATAAATCGGTAAGGATCTCTATCTGTTTAAAAGTGTGTATATTAATCAAATCTTTATTTTTTTGAATTTGAAAATATAAGATAAAATGATTAGGTAGAACAAAAAATTCCTTGAAAAACTGCTCTATTCTCTCATTAAAATTTAAGCTGTTTTTTTCAAAAAAATATTGTTTACACTTGTTTTTAAAATGACTTGGTGAATAAATTCCTTTTTCTAAAAGGTAAATAAGAATTTCTCGAGTTAAATAGTCTATATGTTCAAACGTTGAATCATCACCCTCTGACAGTAATTTTTGAAGTTTTCTAAAAATCCAATCTAGGAATATTTCATCAGAAAAAATATGATGCAAAAAGGACGGATCTAGATTTTCCTTAAATCTTTTTATTTTATTTTTAAAGGATTCATTTTCACCTTTCCAATTATCTTTTTTAATTTGGGTTCCTTTAGCCCTAAAAAGCGTTTTGGAAAACTCATATAATTCGGATAAATCAGATTTAAAGGGTTCGATGTTTAATATAAAATTGGCATCATAAAACAAGATATAATTATTTATTTTATTATCTATTTCAGATAATATAAAAAATAATGTTCTGGTTTCTTTTATGTCAGTCTCTAATAGTTCGTAAATTAGTTTTTTCAAACTTATTTGAGGTAAGGCAATAACTATACTTGAATTTCTATCTAATAATTCAAGCCATCTTTGTATCCACGCTTTCTGAACCTTACTCGGTTCGACATTATAATTTTTTTTCCAAATTTGACTTTCAATTTTTTTCATTCTGCAAGTTTGTAAAAAATGTTATCTTTGTACGTCAAATTAGATACTTACAAGCCGTTGAAGTATTCTGTTTGTTTCCGGATGCTCAGGGACTATTTTTGCTAATTCTAGAAAATAGCATCTAAGAGACCGAAAGCATTATTGATTTTAGCCGTAGATGGCAAGAGTTAATAATGACTTTCGGCTTTTTTTATTAAAAAAGTTTGAAAAACTACGAGTAAAGGAACATTTGTTCTGAATTGACTTTTTATTTTTTATTTCGCCCAACGGTTTGCTGTCATGCCGCTGTGCGTCGGGTTTACGGACTTTGGCTGTTGGTTGCATGGTCAGCAAGCCATTCTTGTCTTTTTTTTAGGATCATTTTGCATTTTTTCTACTTTTAAATTATTAGGTAACATCCACACCTGCACAATATTGCGCCTATCTAAGCAACTTCAATATCCATATCCTCCTACATGCACCGCTCATCTCCTCGAATACCCATCCCAGAGGACTTTCACTCAACACCGCAGTCTATAAATCTCCTGATATTTTTTTTGCATTCCAAATATTTTACCTGATAGTATCACTTATCTGTCTTTCTTTCCTCTTCCGCCGGCTATTCAAAACAATTCTCTAAAAAACTGAATAGCTCGCCGTTTTAGGGACTGAATAGCCCGCCGCTTTAGGGGCGGGCTATTGGGGCGGACTATTTTATCTCTCCCATCACCGTCTGTTGCCACTTCCAGGCGGAGGCCATCATTTCTTCGATTCCTCTTTGGGCTACCCAGCCGAGTTTTTCTTTGGCCAGGCTGCTGTCGGAGTAAATCGCCACTACGTCTCCGGGACGCCGATCTCCGATCCTGTACTTGAGTTTTACGCCGGTTACGGTCTCAAAGGCTTTGATGGCTTCCAATACGGAAATTCCCTGACCCGAACCGAGGTTAAATTGTTCGTAGCGCGATTCGTTGCGGTTTTCCAGCAGGTATTCCAATGATTGTATATGGGCGATGGCAATGTCGGTCACGTGGATATAATCCCGGATATTGGAGCCGTCTCGTGTGTCGTAATCGCCGCCAAACACGGTCAACTCGGGGATAATGCCCACCGCTGTCTGTGTGATTACGGGAACCAGGTTGTTGGGGCGATTGATGGGGTCTTCGCCGTTGAGGCCGGAATGGTGCGCTCCCACAGGGTTGAAATAACGCAGGGCAATGGCTCGTATGTCGCGGGTCGCGTGGATAAAGTCCCGGATGATCTGCTCTCCTACGAGTTTGGTATTTCCATAAGGAGACTCCGCTTCCACGGTGGGCGTTTTTTCGGTCACGGGCAAATCTTCAATATTGCCGTAAACGGTGCAGGAGGAGGAAAAAATAAAGGCTTTTACCGCGTATTTTTCGCAGCAGTGGAGGATGTTTATCAGTGAAACGAGGTTGTTGTGGTAGTAGCGTAAAGGCTGGGCGACGGACTCGCCTACGGCTTTAAGGGCGGCAAAATGAATAACACCTTCAATGTCTTTGTGCGATTCGAAAATCGCTTCAAGTGCTTTTTTATCGCAAACGTCCACCTCGTAGTTGTGCATTCTTCGACCGGAAATTTGTTCGATACGGTCAAGGGTGCGGGCGGAAGAATTGACCAGGTTGTCCACCGAAATAACTTCGTATCCGGGGCGGCTCAACAGTTCGATAGCGGTATGAGAACCGATATAACCACATCCGCCGGTAATGAGAATTTTAGGCATAAACGATTAATCAGGAGGGTTTTGTGAGTAACTGAAAAATTTTGGTGAAATACTTCGAATAAATTTTCAGGAGGTTGGTTTTTACTCCGTGTGAACGAAGGGATAACAACATCTCCCGATTGATTTGCAGGGTATTACGCCCCCACGCGCTGTTTCCGCCTACACGCATATGTACCAGGATGCCGGGTATATAGCTGTAGGTTTTTTGGTGGGTGACAAATAATCTGACCATCAGATCAAAGTCAGCGCAAATTCTATACCTCGTATCAAAATTTCCCGCTTTTTGGTAAAGTTCCTGTCTGACAAAATAAGTAGGGTGGGGGGGCATCATTCCTTTTGCAAATTTTTCCGGAACAAATCCTTTTCCCGGATAATATCGAACGACCTGGCTGAGATCGTCTGCTTTGACATACACCAGGTCGGCAAAGGTCATGTCCACCTTTTTCTCCTGAAACTCTTTCACCACTCGTGAAATCACCTGGTTGTTGGCATAAATATCATCGGCATTGAGTATGCCTACAATGTCGCCCGTCGCCCGCGCTACGCCCTTATTCATCGCAAAATATAATCCTTCGTCGGGTTCGGAAATGACATGATGGATTTTGTTTCCGTAAGAACGCACAATGTTCATCGTACCGTCGCTAGAAGCTCCGTCCACGATGATGTATTCGATGTCGGGGTAGTCTTGTGCCAAAACCGATTCGATGGCCGTGCGAATGACGGACTCGGCATTAAAACAAACGGTAATAAGGGAAACCTTCATGTAAAATTTTTTATTCATCCAAATCTGCTCAGGCTTCAATCCTGTTTCGCTCCATCCAGTCTTCCAATACTACCAACATCCAGATTTTCATCCAACTTGCCCGTTTGTTATTGTCCAGAAACTGTTTCCACATATTCATAATCACCCCGCCATCCAGTAATTCCCGTTGGGATAAACGCCGGATGCGGTCTTCGCAAAACTTTCTCAGATCATGGCGAATCCACTGATCCCAGGGGAATACAAAACCCATTTTGGGCCGGTGTACAATTTCTCCGGGCAATAAATCGCCCATTGCGTCCACCAGCAATTTTTTGGGGAAAATCGGGTTTTTGTACGCATCGGGAATGCCCAGTGCGTATTCCACCAGTTCGTGGTCAAAAAATGGCACCCTCACCTCCAGGGAGGTCGCCATGGACATCTGGTCGGCGTCGCGCAACAATACGTTGCGGGTATAGGTGCTGATTTCGCCTACCGTTACCTGACTGAATACGGGCAACTGATGGATTCGGGTCAATTCTTTGGGGTCTATTACCTGCGTTAATTGTTTCCTTGCCGGGGTATGAAATCCGATTAGCCGGATGATTTCTTCGTCGTCAAAACATTTGCGGAAAACCGGGTAAATATTTTCAAAATCGGTTCCTTCCAGTGAAATTAACTCCTGAAGGCGGGCGGTTTTGTGGTTGTTATAGACGGTGGAAACGGATTTGCCCAAAACCGACCGTATCGGGGTGGGGATTCCGTAGAACATGTTCATCCGGTGCAGTTTTTCATACCGGCGAAATACGGGATAGCCGGCAAATAATTCGTCGCCGCCCAGGCCGGAAAGTGCTACGGTAAAACCGGTCTCCCTGGTAACTTTGGATACGATATAGCTGTTGATCCCGTCGCCGGAGGGGTGGTCCATGGCCGAAAGTGCTTCGGGCAAACCTTTGAGAAAGTCTTCGGGACGCAGGCGAATCGGATGATGGACGGTATTATATTTTCGGGCAATCAGATCGGAATAGGGAGACTCGTCGAAGTTTTTTTCCTGAAAGGTCACCGAAAAGGTATTCACCGGCAGGTCGGAGACTTGTGCCATCAGCGCCACAATGGCGCTGGAGTCAATGCCTCCGGACAGAAACGCTCCGAAGGGAACGTCACTCATCAGCCGTTTGGCTACCGCCTGGCGGAGCAAGTCCTGTATCCGCGCACAGGTTTCTTCGTAGGTCTCATTGGGGTGCGGAATTTTTTCCGGAGTCAGGTGCCAGTAGGCATGGGTTTCAAATTTTCCATCCTGCCATAAGCCGTACTCACCGGCCCTTAACATAAAAACATCTCGGACGAGGGTATTCGGGCCATTGACCGTATAATAACGGAGGTATTCCGAAAGGGTCGCATGGCTAATCTGGCGGGGAACTTTTCCGGACTCCAACAGGCTTCGGATTTCGGAGGCGAATATCAGGTCATTTCCGTCAAAAAAGTAATATAAGGGTTTGATACCCAGCCGGTCTCTTGCGATGAAAAGCGATTTTTTTACATTGTCCCAGACCGCAAAAGCAAACATGCCGTTGAACTTTTTCACGCATTCCGGCCCCCATTCAATGTAGGCAGCGAGGATCACATCGGTATCACTGTTGCTTTGAAAAGATTGGGTTTTTAATTCATTTTTTACTGCCTGGTAGTTGTAAACTTCCCCGTTATAGACAAGGGTATATCTGCCCGTCGGGTCGGTCATGGGTTGGGATGCCGCTGTCGAAAGGTCAATAATGGACAGGCGACGATGGCCGAGCGCAATGCCGGGCCGCACAAAATGACCGTCTCCATCCGGCCCGCGATGGGCCATCCGGTGGGTCATTTTACGAATGATCTTATCAGAAACTTCGGGGTTATTTTCTCCTGTAAAACCTGCAATACCGCACATGAAAGAATAACTGAATTAGGGGTAAAATGGATAAATGAAAACGAAAAAAATAGGTCAGGCTTTTACGGCCTGTTCTTCAAAATAATAAGCCATCATTTTCCGGATGCCTTCTTCCAGCGTAATGAGATCTCTGCCAATGATCTGCTTCATTTTGGTATTGTCGGGGCAGCGGCGTTTCATATCTCCTTCTTTTAAGGCCGGAAGGTGAATGATTTTGGAACGGGAATTAGCGGTTTTGATGATGGCCTCTGCCAGCTCGACAATGGTCATTTCTTCTTCGCTGCCGAGATTAATTACATCATTGATGCAATGGTCTTCGTAGAGGATTTTGAGCGTCGAATCGAGGTTGTCGTCAATATAACAGAAAGTCCGGGTCTGCAATCCGTCGCCGTAAATGGTGATATCTTCTCCTCTTAGGGCAGCTTGAAGAAACTTGGGTACTACAAAGTCTTCGCTTTGTTTGGGACCGTATGTGTTGAAAAACCGGAATATGGTATAGTTGAGGTCGTATTCCCGGTGGAAAGATTTGATGAAACACTCGCTGGTCTGTTTGACTACGGCATAGGGAAGTCGGGCATTCAGCGGGGTGGTTTCTTCGTTTTGGGGTATCTCAAAGGGCTCTCCATATACTTCGGAGGAAGAAGAGTAAAAGATGCGTTTCACCCCGGTGTTTTTGGAAAGTTCGAGCACATTTTTTATTCCTTCGATGTCGGCGAGCACCTTCATGGGGTTTTCGAGGGTGCGTTTGACCCCTACTACAGCGGAGTAATGAAAAACATAATCAAACCGGTAGGAAGTCATTACGGCGGCGATTTCCTGCCAGCGGTTTACATCGCCCCGGATAAATTTCCAATTGGTAAATTCGACTCCGGGCAGTTTGTCTTTATCCCCTGTGGAGAGATCATCAAATATTACGACAAAATTTTGGGGATTTTGTACCAGTCTTCCCACAAGACTTCCGCCTACATTTCCGGCACCTCCGGTAACTAAGATGGTTCGGGTCATAGTGTATTTGAGTTTGTGTTTATATTTATTTAATAACTCTTTCGCGCACTTTTTGTGCGGGATTTCCCTGATAAATTCCATAAGGTTCGAGGTCGTGGGTCGCTACCGAGCCGACCGCCAGGACGGCATGGCTGTGACACCTCACGCCCGGACATACAACCGATTTTGCCCCGATCCAGACCCCTTCTTCCAGCATGATCTCTCCGACCATCAGGTCAAAACCCGGCAGCGAAAAGTTGTGGTTTCCCGTAAGCAGCAGCGATCCCTGCGAGAGGCAGGTATTATTGCCCAGGGATACTTTTGCCAGATTATCTATCCAGACATTTTCGCCGATCCAGACATCATCGCCGACTTCGAGCAGCCAGGGGTATTTGATATTGACCGACGGTTTGATATTCACCCGCTGGCCGATTTTCGCCCCAAATAACCTCAGCATCAAAATTTTAATGGAAGAAATCGGGTTAAAAGGATTGAGAAAGAACAAGACATTCACCAGATACCAGAGGGTTCTTACCAGAATACCGGCCCCCGGCTGATACCAGTCATTGTTGAATGTTCGCAAATTTACCGGTTTTCTTTCACTCATATCGTTGAAAATAGGGCTAAATATTTCTCCTTTAGTTGGGAATTTCGAATATATTCCTGTGCATAGTTCCAGCTTTTTTCGGCCCAGATATCATATTCTTCCTGGCTCATTTCCAGTGCTTTCTGGAGAATCATTTCGTACTGCCGGGGTTCATTCAGGGGAATTACCCATCCGGCTTTATTCTCTTCCAAATCCAGCCAGGGGGTGCGGTCACTGATGATGACGGGTCTTCCTACGAGAAAACTTTCGAAAATGGCGTGACCAAAATTTTCTCCCTGGGTAGGCAGTGTATGGAAGTGTGAGGCCTCCAGCGCATGGGTAACTTCATCGGGTTGTAACCCGCCTTCATAATTGACGACAATATTTTCCGGTAAAGCCGAAATGACATCTGTACATTGATCCCAGTAGGATTCATCTTCCATCGGGCCGTAAATATTGAGTTTTACATTTCCCCGCAGGTTGCCGAGCCGCTGAAGCAGCCACAGGAGGTTTTTGTACGGGTGAACTCTTCCGAGGAATGCCAGCTTCAGTTTGCCGGGTTGTTTGGTGATTTTTCGCAGGGGTTTTTGAAACATCTGCGGCAGATTCGGGGCAATTCTGACATGGGTTTCCTGCCCCAATACGGTGCGTATATTGTGCGCCTCTTCCGGATTGGTCGCGTGGAAAATGATTTTCCGGGGAATGCCGCTAAACCGCATGAGTTTTAAATAAACCTGTTTTTTTAAGGGATTATAAGCCAATGCTGCGGGCTTGAGCATACCTCGCGGAGCGAGGATGATTTTTGCTTCGGTTCTGCCGCGTACCATCAGCCACAGGGGCCATATCGTAAAGGGAACCGAAAACATGCTGTTGAGATAGACAAAGTCCGGAGCAATTTCTCGGAGAAGGGATTCCAACCGGTTCATCCGAAGGCCTTTTCGTGAAAAATACCAGACTTTTACCCGCTCCGAATAGTCTATCCATTGGTCGGACTCAATCTCCCGGTAAGGTTCGTCTTCGCCCAAATCGGTATCGGTCGTCACCACAAATATTTCGCAGTCTTTTTGTAAAGCCAAAGCAAGATTTACACAAGATCGAATAGGCCCTCCCGCCCGAAAACCGGGGGCAAACCAGTCAATCAAAATCATTATCGTAGTTTTTCCTTTCATTCCTTTTGTCATTTATCCCGCATACTCATCAAGGTTGCTGCCCAGCTTTCCGGGGTGATCTGATGGGAAAGCAAGGCCGAACGACCGCCCATTTCCCTCAGTTTTTCGTCCGAATGGTCAATGATTTTTTGAAGTGCCTGTTGTAAAGAGGTTTCATTTCCTCTTTCAAAAAGGTATCCGTTGTAGCCCTGCCGCACAAATGCCGTAATCGCTCCCGCAGCATCGGTCACGACCAATGGCAATCCCGCCGCCGCAAATTCGTGGATAGATACCCCCCAGGCATCTCGCAGGCTGGGGAATACGAGGCACCCGCCTTCGGCGGCGAGGGCAGGGAGCTCCGAAGGCTGCACAAATCCGCGTTTTTCAATGTGGGCAGTCGGTGGCATTTTTTCGTCCTCAGGCCCCGTACCAATAAAAATCAGCTTCCAGCCTTTTTTGTCGGCGATTTTATCAAAGGCATGGTAGAGGTTGAGGGTTCCTTTTTCGGGAGAAAGTCTGCCCACATACAAAAACCGGTGGGGGTAGTTTTGGGCTTTCGCCTCGCGCTGGTTTTCATAAGCGGCGAAAAATCGCTGCTGCTCCGAACAATACATGCCCGTCCGGATTTTTTCCCTCGGATAACCCAGCCGCCGCGCGTATTCGTACTGAAACAAACCCGGCACCCAGAAATGAGTAAATACCGGACGAATAAAAAACGGGCTTAGCAAGGTCGCCAGCCTTTGCCGCGGAGTGGCAAACCACTGATTGTCCATCATGCATACGACCGGTTTGCCGGCTTTACGGAGGGTTTTTGCCACGCGTACATATCCTTTGTCTGCCCAACCGGAAAGAGCCACAATATCCGGGTTGAAAGCCCTGCAAAACTCCTCAAGAGAACGATCATCAAAATCCGGGCGATCTTTTACCGTAATGCCTTCTCCATAGGTAAATTTAAACGGAGCCTGGGCATTCACCGGCCAGCGAATAATCATCACCTCAACACCGTAATCCCTTACGAGTGCCTGTACTCCAGCCATGAAGTAGGTGGCGATTTCGGTATATAGAAATAATACTTTCATTGTCGAATGCTTTTTTTGATAGCAGGGAAATTCATCAAAACGGACAGTATAACCAGAAAGTGAATGGTGAAAGCATTGAGGGAAGAGGTCATCCAGGATTCAAAATTGGCGGAAATCAAAATCGTAATGACCATCGGGATGCGGAAAGCCGGTACTTTTACTTTTGCAAAAAGAAGGATGTAAAAAAAGACGATACAGACAAACCCGATGATGCCGTTGTTCATAATGAAAGTCAGGTAGGAGTTGTGAATCCCGCCCTGATGTTCGGTCGAAATAAGAAACCCTTTTTGCTCTTGGAAAAAAATTTCTTCGTAGGCAAATCCCCGCCCGATCAAGAGGTTTTGCTGAATATGCTGCCAGCCGATTTCCCAGGCGAGATAACGACCGGTGCCGGTGCTCAGTGATTCGACACGGAGGTATTCGCCCAACCCCAATGATTTCAGCACGGACTCATAATCCACCACATTAAAAAGCAGGAAACCCACCGGCAGGAAAAATAACCACAAACTCCACTTTCGCCCTTTTCCCGATTTATAGAAATAATACAAAACCATAAAAATACCAATCGTGCCCAGGGAAGTGCGCGATTCGCTGAGGATAACCGAAAAAATAATTAGTGCAGTAAGTATATTGATAAACCGTTTTTCACCGGGAAACAGACTCCGCCCCAGCATCATCATCAAAAATATCATGGTACAATAAATCCCCAGACCGTTGGGATTGCCCATCAGCCCCCGATAACGATAGAGCAGGTAGGCTACGTTTCGATTGAGAATAATAAACACCAGCCCGATCAACAGAATCCACGCTGCCAGTTTCAGAATGTCGAGGTAGAGTTCGCCTTTTGACCTCCGTATATGGTAAGGCAAATAGTGAAGCGTTACCAGCAAAATCAGGAAATAGGAAATCATCTTTGATAAAGAGGTTGCCACCTCCGGACTGCGCAGCCCTCCGATAACGGCAACCGCAAAAAAAGGAATACTGGCCAGCATCACTTTGCGAAACCGATATTTTTTTCGGATCAAGTCTAGGATCGTCTGAATTCCGATTAGGAGAATGGCGATGATCCTCAGGGTTTTATCAAATTCAAGGCTGGGCATCCGGCTGTCGCCCAAGGCGAGAATAAGGATGAGCGCAATAATGGCGGTTTCGTGTTTACCCCGCAAAAGCCACACACTCATCACAAGGAAAAATAGCCCGTAACACACCGGCACATAAAGATTGCCCAGGATAAAAAATACTGGGATCAGGAGAAAAAGTGCGAGATATTTACCGATAAACTGTCGCAAGTGAATGGGTTAGACGGGTTGATATTTGTTTTTGTGAAATTTCGCCAACGCGAAGTCGAAGTTTTTTATTTTCCGTTTCACTACTTCACTCCAGATGAAATTTTGTTTTACATGATGAAGAGAATGGATTTTAAAGGTGTCCAGTTTTTCCGGATCCAGATAAATCGCTTCGAGCATCGCTGTTTTCAACAGGGCCACATCCGGATGGCTGATAAGCCAGCCATTTTCGGCATATTGCCGGCTGACCGCACCGACGTCTGTAACCAGAAGTGCCAGGCCGCTTGCCATTGCTTCCATAATCACGGTAGGCATGCCTTCGGAATGGCTGGGACAAACCAGAATATCACCGGTGCGAAGGATTTCTTGTACCTTTTCGGCTGATTTTATCTCTCCGTGATAAATGATTTGAGGGGCAAGAATCCGATGCGCTTCGGGGATCGGGCCGATAAAATGAAACTCAAATTCGGGTGTGTTTTCTGCCAGAATCTGGCGCAGCGCAGCGGATATTTCCGGCACACCTTTGCGCCTTTCATAGCGACCGATAAAAATAAATTTCCTCAACGCAGTGGATTTTTTGGGGTTTTCTACCAGCCAGCCCGCTTCAATTCCGATGGGGTTTTCCAGAATTTTTTCTTCCGAAATTCCCTGCTCTTTTAATAACTGGCTGATTTTACCGCCGAAGGAAAAAACAAAATCGCTGTGAAGGGATAGGTACTTTGCCATTCCCCGAAGCAACCGATGTTCCAGCATCACCCGCAGCGAAGGGGGCTTCTGAAACATCTCGTAGCCATGCAGGTTTAGAAAAACCGGTACAGAAAGGTTTCCTCTTTGGGCCTCTCGGACAAATGGCCATCCGGTAAATCCTTGTGCATAAATCAAGTCGAAATCAGCGATTTTGTCTTTGAGGTTTTCCCAAATCGCCTGTGAATAGGTTTTGTTTTCCCACAGATAATGTCCGGGAAATTTTCCTTTTGAGGGAAAAGGGAAAGACTGAAAAGAAATATTTTCAAGATCAAATCCCTGAAATTCGGGAGTCAGGTTTTCCTCGGCTGCCGGTTTGCAATGCACCAAATGTACCTGTTGACCGCTCAGGCTCAGGTATTTTGCCAGATAAAAGGAGTGTTTTGCCATTCCTCCCATCGTATAGGGGTAAATCCCGTCGGTCAGAAGTAGTATTTTCATCGCTCAGGTTTTAGGGTTTGGGACAAAACGTGTTGATAAATTCCGGTGAGTTTTTGCAGGTGAACAGGGGGAAGATACGCGGCCAAGGCCTGTGTACGCGCTTCTTTTGCCATCTGGTGGTGCAGGTTGTTGTTTTCAAGCAATCGTTCAATGGCTTGTTTCATTTCCTGCCAGTTTCCTCCCGGTACAAGAAAACCGGTTTGCCCGTCGTCTAGCCAGGTGGCCACTCCTCCCACGTCAAAGGCTACTACGGGTTTGGCATACATCATCGCCTCAATTCCGACGATACCAAAAGCCTCGGGATAGATGGAAGGGAAAATGACGATATAGGCTCTTTTTAGCAGCACTTGCACAAATTCTCTTCCCTGCCACCCGTGAAATTTTACTTGTTTTTCCACTCCTGCTTCACGGGCCAGGGACTTGAGGTTTTCTTCCTCCGGACCTTCTCCGGCAATTTCAAGAAATACGTCGGGACGATTTTTGAGAATAGGCAATGCCGCTTTTAACATCAGGTGGGGCCCTTTGTGGCGGATTAGCCTTCCGAGGAAAAGCAGATTCCGGGTATCGGGGGTTTGCTGGAGTTCGGTTTCAGGTACAAAGGGGGTAAAATACGGGTTTACCACCACTTTTTCAGAAGGGATACCCGCTAGAATGGCTTCCTGCTTTATGTATTCCGACATTACGATGATTGCCTGATAGCTGGCGGCAGCCTCCTGAATTTCAAATGCGGTATTCCGGTAAGCGGAAAATAACCTTTTGGGATGGCGGTTGGTACAGCCTTCTTTGTAAGCGTGATAAAAACAGTGAAGGCCAAAAGGCTGATCACATATTTTTTCCGAAAACCGCCAGAATTTTCCATGACCGGGACAAAACATCCGGGGTTCGTGGAGCGACCGGACCACCGGTCGGAGGGAAAAACACCGGCGGATCAGCTCCGGATCGGAGATGCTGTGGATATTGATCAGGTCAATCCGATGGGTATCGGTGAAGTTGCGAATAAAGGTTTCCGTCTGCTCCAGATCGCCGGTCTCAAGGGTTTGTTTTTCGGGAAAAATCTGTACCCGATATTGCCCCGTTTCTTTGTTTATGCCCATCCACCACGACGTTAGCCCCCCCTCCGGCTGAAGTGCCTGGAGTTGTTCGAGGTAAACCTCCACACCACCGAGGACGGTAGTTTTATCGTTCAGATGTAATACGTTCACTTTAGTTGAATCGCTTTCTGTAAAACCGGATTTTCTTTTCCGATTTTTTTATGAATCTGGTCAAAGGTAAAGGCGAAGATTTTTTCCCAGGTGAAGTTTTCGATTACATGTTGGTACAGCGCTTCTCCGTATTCGTGGACTATTTTTTTATTTTCCACAATATGATCGAGACAAGCCGCCAGCGAATCCACGTCATCCGGCTCAAAAAAGAGGATTTGTTCGTCGGAAAAATTTTCTCTAAAATTTTCCCATCCCGGAACCACCGCTAATAGTTTGCCCGCTCCATAAGTGTAGAGTTTCATATAACTGGCTTCCGGCTGACTGCTGGGAATAAGCCCGATATGAAAGTTCTGTAACTGTTCATTCAACTGGTTATGGGGTACAATGCCGTGGTAGGTGTAATGGATGCCAGGGGGGATATGGGCAAGTTTTTCCTTAAAAAGTCCTCCCCCGATAAAATGCAGATGAAGGGCTTCCGGTGTTTTCATCCGGGAAACGGCTTCAAAAAGCACTTCGATTTTGTGATGTTCCATCAGATGGCCGATAAAACAGGCGTTTAACGGGCCGTCAACATCTTTGCGGTGGTTTCGAAATCCTTCGATAAAGGAGGATTTTATCCCGTTCTGCACAACCACAACATTTTCCGAACCGAGCCGAAGCAGGGGGCCGGTGCCTCCGACACAAAAAGCCAGATCGGATTTTCGGTAGGCCGATTTTTCGAGGTATTCGGCTACGGGGTTGAGAAAGCTGAGGTAATGTTCGCGAATGTCCTCAAACAATAATCCATTTACCTCATAGAAATGCGGAATTTTAAGCCAGCGGGCGAGGATAATGCCGGCAAAACTGAGGTAAGCGCTTCGTTCATAAATAAAATCCGGCTTCAGGGATTTTATTTCCCGGTACATTCGGGGAAGTTCGCGGATATTTAAGAGAAAATAGCGAATGTCCCTCAGTGCTCCCCATAGTTTGTTTTTCTGCCGGGCGGTTTTTCCGGTTCCGGAAGTCGTTGATGGCGGATTACTTACAGGTGCCTGGGTGACAAATTTCCCCTCTTTGACCCAGGGCAGCGATTGCTGGTTGGTGACGATGTGCATTTCTGCATATTTCCGAATCTCTTCCAGCCCGATGGAAATATGCATAAATGCGCCGGAGTGTGGGGCGAGGCATCCGGTTTCGGTCATCAGGTAAATTCCGCGAGGTTTAGACATAAGCGGGTTTGGTTAATTTGCCGGCAACATAAACGATGCCCTCGTCGCTTAGCTCGGGGTACATGGGAAGGGAGATCCCGTGTTGAGTTACCTGCCAGGCGACGGGAAAATCCTCTTTTGTATAACCTCGATGTTTATAGGCATCAAGCAATGGCAGCGGGGTAGGATAATGCACGGCACACTGAATACCTGCGGCAGTAAGTTCGGCCATTTTTGCATCGCGGTTTTCTACCTGTACCACAAAAAGGTGATAGACATGTTTGGCATTTTTTCCCACGGACGGAGGTGTAATGTCTGTTCCGCTTAGGAGTTGGTAGTATTTTTCGGCACGGGAAATTCTTTCCGCTGTCCAGGTTTCCAGATAGGGGAGTTTGACCGAAAGAATCGCTGCCTGGATGCCGTCAAGCCGGGAGTTGCGGCCTTCGATTTCGTGGACGTGTTTGGTATAATACTGGCCGTGGTTGGCGATCATTCGGGCCTTGCGGGCGAGTGTGTCGTCGTTGGTAGCCATGGCTCCTGCGTCTCCATAAGCACCAAGGTTTTTTCCGGGGTAAAAGCTAAAACTGGCGCAATGTCCCCAGGTGCCTGCGAGTTTGTCTTCGATTTTGGCTCCGTGTGACTGGGCGCAGTCTTCGATTACTTTTAGGTCGTATTTACCGGCAATTTCCATGATCTCGGGCATGTGGGCGGGGTGGCCGTAAAGGTGTACCGGAATAATAGCTTTGGTACGGGGACTGATGGCCGCCTCAATCAGCGCCGGATCGAGGGTATAGGTCTGGGGATGAATGTCCACAAATACCGGGGTTGCTCCGATGGCGGAAACGGCTTCGGAAGTGGAAATCCAGGAAAGCGCAGGCACGATCACTTCGTCGCCTTTGCCGATGCCCAGAGCCTGCATGAGGATTTCGAGGGAGTCGGTGCCATTGCCGCAGGCAATGGTGTGTTTCAGCCCCAGCCAGGCTGAAAATTCGGTTTCAAACTTTTTGGCGTAAGGACCGCCGATAAACGCGCCGTCGGCAATTACGCTGCGAATGGCTTCGTCAATTTCGTCTTTGATACGCGCATACTGGGCGTGGAGGTCAACAAAGGGTATGTTCATAGTTTTCGGATTAATCGGGCGGGATTACCGGCGTAAATTCCCGGTTGAGTGATGGATTTGGTTACTACTGCTCCCGCCCCAATGACGGTGCGATCGCAGATTTGTACCGGAAGGATTGTGGCGTTGCTGCCGATGGAGACGTGGTTGCCGATCCGGGTGGATTTCCAAAGGGTTTTGTCTCCCCGCGCAGGGCCGCCATGGGCAAAAACATCGTTGATAAACATGACTCCATGGCCGATAAAACATTCATCCCCAATGGTTACAAGTTCACAGATGAAGGCATGGGACTGAATTTTGCAGTTGCTGCCAATCGTTACGTCTTTCTGAATTTCTACAAAGGGGCCAATAAAGGTTCCCCCTCCGACTGCACAGCCGTAAATATTGACCGGTTCTACGATTTTAACGCCTTCGCCAAAGGAAACGTCTTTGATTCCGGATTTAAGAAACAAGGGTGAACTCATGTTTTCTCAGGGCTTTATAGATTTTGTCAATGGCAACAATGGACTTCATTCCTTCGAATCCGTCCACGGTCTCAAAACTTTTTTTGTTGAGTTGAGCAATCAGGGAAGTGATCACTTTGTCGTGATTGGAACTTGTGCCCTGGTATTTGCCGTAGGCGTTGGGTTTGTCGGTGTATTCAATGCCTTCCTGAAGCGGAAATCCTTCGACTTCCCAGTACTCCATTTTGTTGAGGTATTTGCCCCCGATCTTCACGGTTCCGCGTTCTCCGATAATGGTAATGCTGCCTTCAAAGTTTTTGTTATACACACAGGTGGTCCAATTGAGCGAACCAATCGCGCCGGAGGTGAATTTGATCACCGCGCTGCCGGAATCTTCGGTTTCGATCTGGTGATTTTGGGTTTCCATATACCCGGATACTTTTTCGACATCGCCACACCACCACACCAGCAGATCAATAAAATGACTGGCCTGAGTAAAAAGTGCGCCGCCTTCTTCGGCGATTTTTCCCCGCCACGGGGAGTCGTCGTAATATCCCTGATAACGGTTCCAGAGGATATCGCATTTGACCATGAGGATTCGACCCAGCCGTTTTCCCTGAATGGCCTCGGTGACCAATCGCACCGGTACATTGTGTCGGTTTTGTTTTACTACCCAAAGCTTGACTTCGTTTTTGTAAGCGGCCTCATTCATCCGGATACAATCGTTGACGGTGAGGGCCATCGGCTTTTCTACCAGGGTATGAAACCCCCGGTTGCAGGCCTCAATAGCCATTTCGGCGTGGAGGGTATGAGGCGTAGCGATGGAGATGACGTCGGCATCGGTTTCCTCCAACATTTGGGTATAAGAAGTAAACCAGGGAATGCCTCGGTAAAGGTTGGAAATATTCTGGCACTGGGTTTCGTCTATATCGCAGATAGCCACAATCTCCGAATGGGGGTCGGCATCAATGACGGCAACATGGCGTTTGCCGATACTACCGCAACCTACGAGGGCAAATTTTATTTTTTTCATTTTCGTTGGGTTTAGTGATGAACGGTATTTTTTTGTCTTTTTTCTTCTCCGCTGATCTGCTGACAGAATGCGGGAAAGTTGGTCCCTGCATAAAAATTTTCCAGGAAAAATGTACGGGCAAAGTTTCTTCGTTTCTCGATTTCGTCTGTCTCCATCTGGGCCAGTTGGTAAAGTTTTTGGGCCAGGGTTTCGGGTGAAAAGTCGCTCTCCAGCAGGAATCCATATTGGTCGTTGACCACTTCGGCTACGCCTCCTACATCCGGCCCGATGGCCGGTATGCCAAAGCTGATCGCTTCCATGATCGTAACCGGTATTCCTTCGGTTTCGCTGGTATTCACAAATACATCCACCGGATGGGTGCGGTAGTATTCCATCAGCTCGGAATTGCGGAGGTTCCCGGCAAATGTCCAGCGGATATTTCGGGGCAATTTTCCGGCTTGTATATGCAATGTCTCCTCCAGAGAACCATCCCCAAAATGTGTCCATTCTACGGGTATCGCTAATTTCCCGAGTGCTTCTATCAGCAAATGGATGCGTTTTAGGGGTATCATCATTGCACAACTCACCACTCTCAATATGCCGTCGGTGGAAGGCTGATTGGGCACTTCTTGTTTTTCTACTCCCAAATAGGCGGTCTCCAATCGCCCAATGCCGGGGAATCGCCGCTCCAGGTATATTTTCCCGGTCTGCGAAACGGGATAAAGGCCATCGAGGTTTTTCAACAGCCACGGGCGAAAGGGCTGATACCCCAAAAATCCCCGCTCAAAATAAAGGTCGTAACCGTGTACCCGGCTGACGATTTTGAGGCCGGGATATTCGTTTCGCAACAAAATCGGCGCAATCAGCCAACTGTCAAGCCAGTAGCTGTAAACCTGGAATTTTTCCAGTCGGTTTTCTGCTACTGCCCTCCGGATTTGGTTTTTCCAATGAAGGGCATATCCGATTTCTTTGAGAACATGTTTAAGCTGTGGCAGTTTTAGCAGGGGTTTTAGGGTACTGCGAAATTCTGCTTTGGCGGTAAGGAAGAATACCCGGATGATTTCGAAGATATTCTGCACGGAAAAGGGATCCGTAGCGCGAAAAGGTTTTTCCGGGTAAAAAACCGTACAGTTTGCCGGCAGTGGACGGATCGTTTTGCCTGATATTTCACCGGAAGGAATAAATACAACTTTTCCAAAGCTTTCGCTCAGGTAGGTTACTTCCTTTTCGAGGAATTCCTCGCCCTTGTCAAAAGGGAACCGGTGGGTCATTAGAATCAGGTCCATCACTTATTTATTTAACCCCAAAATGAGGCGCAGTTTTAGTCGTACCCGGTCTAAAAATTTACTGGCTTCTTTCCACGCCGGGGTGGGTTTCCGGTGATAGGTCAGATCGGGCCGGTAATGGCGCAATTCGATGATCTGATAATCACATTCTTCCACCCAGATATCATAGGTCTTGAGAGAATGGATATAGAGCCCGTGCGGGTAAATATTTTTGACAAGGATGTCGGTGAAAATGGGCTGATCAATTACCTGAAGCAATTCCGGCTCGTGTTTGTGTACCCATTCGAGGTAGTAGGGATTGGGGATATGAATGATGATTTTTCCTTCATCCTTTAGTACGGCACTCAATTTTTCAAACAGCCGGTAATGCAGATCAATAGGAATATGTTCGATCACATCGGGCATGACAATCATGTCGTATTTGTCCGAAAAATTATAATCCGTGGCGTCGGCGGCGATCAATTCGGCGTTTTTGTATTTTCCCAGGCGTTGTTTTGCCACTTCTATGCTTCGGGGACTGATGTCCATGGCCGTTACAAATCCGTCGGGACCGAGGTAGCGGAGAAGCAGTTCGGTCTGGGTACCCACACCACAGCCGATTTCCAACACCCGGTGGTGGGTTTTCAGTCCTAATTGTTTGAGCCATTTCTGGATGCTCCTATGCCTCGGGTTAATCCCCAGGTTCACCTGGCGTTCGACATATCCGTCGTAAAACTGTTCGATTTCCTTTGCGGTTTTCATTTTTCAGATTTGGGGTTGGTTCATTTTTACACTTTCTCTTGGGACAAATGCCCGGGTCAGGAAGTCCATATACCTCCGGGCAGAGTCTCCCACGGAGTCTTCGATAAGTACGGACAGGATCGTTTTCCTGCCTTCATGGTCTTCGGCAGGGTTATTCAGGTATTGATTGATGGCTTCGACAAGTTCTGCGCCGTTGGTTGCGATTTTGTTTCCCTGGCACTTTGCCAGCCATTGATAGTGGGTGCGGTGTACAATTCTTTCGTTGGACAAATGATAAGCAATGTTTGGGTCTTCATTAAACCCAATGGTCACGGTCGGCACATCGTAAACGGCACAGTCTATGGTCGTTGTGGAGGGGTAATTTACAACCAAATCGCTGAATTGGGACACGCGGCAGAAATGGGCAAGGTCGTTTTCCCATTCTTCCAAAGTCGCGTGAATCAGGTTTTCTTTTCCCTCGTCCACAAGAATCATTTCTCCTTTTTCCCGAAGTTTTTCTTTCTGGCCTTTATTGCGGGGACCGGGCTGAATCCTGACAATGAGGCATATATCTTCGACGAATTTCCCTTCTTCCATCGCATCGGTGAGGATGTTGACATGATGCATGTAGTCCGGCGAAAGGTCGGGGTAATTGAGCATCAGGGTAACGATTTTTTTCCCGCGGGCGGCTTGATGGTAAAGAAATTTTTCGCGGTCGGGGTTTTGCCGCAGTACTTCGTGATAATCGAAAACCAATCCTCCCACTTTTACAATTTGGCTGTCGGTTATGTCGGTATAATAAGTCAACAATTCTTCTCTCATCTTCTCATTCCAAACCAGGTAATAGTCAAACCGGAAGACGAGCGCGCCCTTGCAGGTCAGGTTGTCCCAACTTCGGACAACGCCTATTTTGGCCGCCGGGAACTTTTCCGAAGCAGCGATCAGGTGCTGATGCTGGGGGGCAAAAACGTCAAAAAACAGGATAATATCCGGGGCCAGTTCGCGCAGCCAATCTTGTTCTGCCTGGGTATCGCGGGTGTTTTTCCAAGCATTTTCCAGAAGGGTAAAAAATCGTTTATGGCTAAAAAAAACATTCCAGAGCAGGTTTAATATAAAAAACCTGACCGGCTGTTTTTGTTTTTCGCCTTCGGCTTCGGTAATCAGGGTGTGGCTTTTTCCCCGGAGAGTAACGGACCGGGTGGCAAACCATTTTACCAGCAGGTTTAGGTATCCAAATAGTTTGCCTTTAAGGCCGTTTTGCCGCGAAGCGTGCAGCGGTTTTACCTCATAATTTCGGGCCATCAGCGACTGGCAGAAATCACCCTCCAGTGGAAGTGTGGTGAGCACTTTGACACTAAAAATTTCCCCAAGCTGATCCGGTAAACCCGAAAACCACAGGTCTCGCGCAGCACCAATATGGGGTATTACCAGTAATAAAACTTTTTTCTTCATGTCTCAATCGGTTTTTCAGTGAATGATGGGGTACTTTTCCTGCCGTTGATATTGTTCGGGAAAATATTGTTCGATCATTCCTGATGAAAAATTTTCATACAGGGTTTCAATGGCTGCGGTAGTAAGGTCTTTTTTTCGATAAACCTTTCCGGTAGTGAGGTTCTGTTTTTGGGGTAAAATTTTCTTCGCCGCGTAAGCTTCCACCACGGAGGGAATTTCTTCGATGGCGCGGATAATAGTTTTGTTTCCAATATCATGGGGGCCGTCGCCGGGAGCGGTTTCGGGCCGTATCTGGCGGAGTATATCTCCGGCATCTACTTTCAGTGTCGCCAGATGAATGGTCGCGCCTACACATTCGGGTTCGCCGTTTACCAGTGGCCAGAAATTGGTGCCCGAACCCCGGTAATAGGGCGAAAGCCCGAGGTGTAGATTGATGATTTTCCCGTCGTAGGCTTCGAGCAGGGGATTTTTGATAATGCTGCTTCCGTAAAGGAGGATAAATTCTGGGTTCAGGGTTCGCACGTAATCAAAAGATTCGAGGCTGTTGGATTCGCCGGTAGCCACCGCTTGGGCGTTAATGCCGGAAAGGTTGATTTTTCCCCCAAACCATTTTTCTTCCGATACATCGCGCAACCGGAAATGACGGGAGGCGATATCGTATTCTTCTGCTACCGGGGCAAATTTTTGGGTCTGGTCGGTTTTGGTTTCAAAAATCACGCCGACCACGTCGAGCGACTTCCGCAATTCGGAGACAAAATAATGATGCCGGAGGGCATCGCCGGTGATGATGACTACTTTATGCATAAGTCGGAAACGTCCAGGTTTTAGCGGGAAATTTTTCAAACATCTCTTCGGTTCGGTAGGGATAAGATTTTCCCAGAGGCACATCATTCGTGTCAAAACGGGAGAGGTAAAACGGATCGCCGATTTCGTGGTTGATCGCTCTTTCCATCGTAAAGGCAAAGGTGAAACCGTTTCGTTTGAGCACTTCTCCTACATTTTCACAGGCTTCTTGCGATCCGTAGGGATAACTGAATCCCTTCATTTCCACGCCGGTGGCCGATTCGATCCATTGTTTGTTAAGGGCAATGTCTTTTTCCTGTTCGTTCTTGCTGAGTTTTCCCAATGCATGGTGCGCGTGGCTATGGCAGGCGAGAAAACCTTTTTCTGCGAGGGACTTCAACTCCTTTTCACCCATGTACAATTCTTCCGAAATTGTCGCCTCTTCTCCCGGGAAAAAACGGTCAAATAGAAGGTTTACCACCCGATCTTTGACAGTAGAATCGAGAAAATAATTCAGCAGGTATTTGATGGATGCCTGTTCCGGGGTGTCGTATCGGTAAGCGGTGCGGGCTTTTCGAAGATCTTCTTCCGGGTTTAAGTTTATCCCAATTTCTGCGAGTATTTCAAAAAGGTCGCGACTCAGTGTTACCGGGTTTATCTGTGAGCGGAGAATATGGATTTTGTGTACGGTCATTACGACGGATTCTGCCAGCGGAAGTGAGTTGACAAAGAAAAGGGCCGGTACTCCCAGGCTCTCCAGTACAGGCAGCGCCTGGTGGTATTGTTCTTTCAACCCATCGTCGAAGGTGATGAAAAAGGTGTTCGTCCGGGGCATTTTTCCGGTATGAATTATTTCCAACAATTCTTTCTGCCCGGCAGGTCGGGCGATGGTCATCAGTTCTTTTACCTGAGTCGCCAGTTCTGCAGGGGTCTGACCAAAAATTGCCGGGTAAGGGGCCTGAAAATGGTCCCGGACATAGTGATAATTAATGGCAGCAAAAAGGCTCATGGGTTTACCTGTTGGGTGGTTTTAGAAAGGAGTAATTTCTCTGCGGCCTGCCAGTCGTCCCAGGTGTCAATGCTCACGGCTGTCTCCCGATCTACGATATAGGGTTTGCATTTTTCGCCGTAGAGGTCATTGTACTTGCGGATGACGGAGGTACGGCAGAGATAAACCAGTCCTGCGCGTTTGTAAGCGGGAATTACGTCTTGCCGGCGTTTGATATTTTTCCCTTCCGGAAGGAAAAAATCGAGGTATCCGTTTTCGTCCACCTTCATTACAAAATGGGGGCAAATATCCAACGGAAGGGGAAAAACCGTGCATACGGAATCATTATCCCCCAACATTTCCACGGCGGTTTCAATGTGCCGGGCGGTACGCAGGGGGGAAGTGGGCTGGAGCAACAAAAGGGCATCGGGAAAGTAGTTTTCCGTTTCCAACCGATCCAACAGATCGGTAAGCACGTCAATCATGGGAGTGGTATCGGCGGCCAGATGTTCTGGCCGTAAGAAGGGCACTTCCAGCCCGATTTCTTTGCCGTGCCGGGCGATTTCATCGTCGTCGGTCGAAAGCACAATCCGATCCAACGAAGGGCATTTGATGGCTTCTTCAAATGTCCACTGAATCAGGCTTTTGCCCAACAGAGGCCGGATATTTTTGCGGGGCACACCCTTGGAACCTCCCCGCGCCGGTATTACACCCAAAATTTTCATTCGATAAGGATTAATAAGCCAGAACTTTCTCAATCGAAAAATGTACTTTACTCAATATCTCCGCAATTTTTTCCCCGGCACTGCCGTCTCCGTAGATATCGTCCTGGGGCGTACCATTGTGGGAGACGTGCTGCAAAATGGCGTCCTTGATGGATTCTTGGGA
This sequence comes from Bacteroidia bacterium, assembly GCA_033764335.1. Lineage (GTDB taxonomy): Bacteria > Bacteroidota > Bacteroidia > J057 > J057 > JAGQVA01. The sequence continues at coordinate 25,266 of JANRJC010000040.1, forward strand.
ATACCCTACATCAATCACGTTCCGCCCGCGTTCGCGGCCGTTTTGCCTTGAACCAATGTTCACTACCGGTACACCCAGATAGGCGCATTCGCGGATGCCCACACTGCTGTTGCCAATCAGGCATTTGCTGTTTTTCAGCACTTTCAGGAAATCGTGGGGTTCCATGTTTTTGAAAAAATGCACATTGTCCATTTTCCCTTTTTCCCGCCACGAGCGGATACCGTTGGAGGTGCCGTCAGCCCCGGCGTCCACATTAGGCCAGAAAAGCAGAGTCGGCATATTCAAATCCTGAATCGCATAGAGGGTTTCCATGATATGTGCCCGCGATTTGTGGTATTCGGTGGTAACGGGGTGTTGCATCACCACAAGGTATCCGTTGGTTAAGTCCACGTCTTTTCCTACTCCTCCATATCTTTCATAGGGATTAAAATCGAGGGTGGGATTTTCTCGTATGTCTTTTGCCAGGTCAATCGAAGGGCAGCCGGTAACAAAAACGGTTTCGGGGTTTTCGCCCATTTTAATTACTCGCTCTGCCGCTTTTTCGGAGGCGACAAGGTGAATGTCAGCGAGTTTGGTGATGGAATGGCGGACTTTTTCGTCAATATTTCCGGTAACTTCTCCGCCTTGTACGTGTACAAGGGGGATGTTCATGTAGGAAGCTGCGATGGCCGTGGACATGGTTTCAAATCGGTCGGCGACCGTGACGACGGCATCGGGTGCAAGTCGCTCAAAAACGGTGGCGAGTTCGAGGATACCGAGGCCGGTGGTTTTGGCCATGGCCGTAAGGTTTTCCCCTTCCAGAACATTAAACACACGGGCTTTGATTTCAAAGCCGTCGCGTTCGATGTAGTTTACGGCGGTGCCATAACGCTGGAGCAGGGCAGAAGCGGCGACTACGAGTTGTAGCTCTAATTCGGGGTGATTCTGTATTGCCTGGAGGGCAGTTTTTATGCGGCTGTAGCTCGGACGCGCCGTTACGACAACGCATATTTTCCGTTTAGTCATGCAGGTCTTCGTAGGTTAAAAAACTATATTGGGTAAGGTCTTTTTTCAATTTTCGATTGATCACACGGCGGTATTCGCTGGTGTGGATGCCGTATCCTGCGGGTTTTTTGCCTTCGAGATCCTCGAAGGTGAGAACATGCCCGGCGGGCAGGTTTTGACGCACGGCCAGGGATTTTCCAAATATTTTCCGCAGTTCTTCAAAGGAGGTATGGTCGTTTTTATTCGCAGGGGCATTCATAGCCGTTTCGATAAACCGGATGCCCTCGACCATTTGTTTGATTTCTTCCAACGTGAGGGAAGCTTTGGTGTCGGGGCCAAACATTTCCTTGTGGAAAACGGCATGTACCTCGATGAGTTTTGCGCCCAGGGTGACGGCTCCCAATGCGGCATAGATTTTTCCCGAGTGATCGGATAACCCCACCGGTACGCCGTACCGCTGCTGCATTTCCGGGATGACATTCAACCCCACCTGCTCCGGAGCAGTAGGGTAGGCCGTCGTGCATTGAAATATGCTAATATCGTTCCCGTACTCGCTCAAAAATGTTACTGCCGCATCGAGGTCGTCATACGAACTCATGCCCGAAGAAAGCAAAATGGGCTTGCCTGTACGGGCCATTTTTTCCAGCATCAGGAAATTGTTGACTTCGCCGGAAGCAACTTTAAATCGTTTCATGCCCATCCGGTCGAGCATGTCCACCGCTTCAATGGAAAAAGGGGAACTCATAAACTCAAGCCCCACGGCCTCGCAATGGATTTTGATACCGATCCATTGTTCTTCGGTAAAACTCATGCGCTCCCAATAATCATAACGGGTTTTATCTTCATAGGAAAACTTTACCCGAAAAGGCTCAAATTCGCTACTTTCGGCGCGGGCAATATGAGTCTGAAACTTGATGGCATCCGCGCCCGTCTTCGAAACAGCATCAATGTATGAATGCAGAATACCGAGGCTGCCTTCATGAGCCTGGGCAATTTCTACGATAATCTGGGTTGTTTGGGTCATGTTTTTTCAGGTACTTTTGACGGTCAGTTCTTTGTAGGTGTAGATGTCTTTGATTTTTCCTTCGTCCAGTTCAATGATTCGGTCGCAGTATTTGAGGGTCGAAATCCGATGGGCGATGATAAACATGGTCAGGTTGGCGGAGGCAAGCTGGCGAATGGCCTCGGTAATTTCGTTTTCGGTACTGCTGTCGAGCGCAGAGGTCGCTTCGTCGAAAACGAGCACCTGCGCTCCGGAATAAATGGCCCGGGCAATGCCCACACGTTGCCGCTGCCCGCCGGAAATCTGCGACCCACGCTCTCCGATCGGGGTGTGAATCCCCTGTGGCAGGGCATTGACCAAGTCTTCGAGGCAGGCCCTCCGGATGGCTTCCCAAACCCGCGATTCATCGGGTTTTTCATAACCAAAAGCAATGTTTTCGGCCAGCGTGCCATCCACTACATATACTTCCTGCTGAACATAACCGATCAGGTTGCGCCAGGCATTCAGCCGGGTTGCGTCCAGATGAATCCCGTCTATGAGGATGCGCCCGCTGGTTTCGGGAAGAAAACGAAGGATAATATTGGCCAGCGTGGTCTTTCCGGAACCGGATTTGCCGACAATGCCGATGGTCTCGCCTCGTTTTACCTGAAAAGAAACCCGATCCAAAATGCGCTCAGGCCTTCCATTGTAGGAAAATGTGAGGTTGTCAACGATTATTTCCTCCTGAAAACGAAGGGGCTGTTGCGGAATTTGCCCTTCTTCCAACTCCTTTACCTGACCGACAATGCCGAAGGTATATTGATTGCCTTTGATGGAAAGAATGGCTACCAGAATACGGTTGACCGAAGGCAATACCCGATAGGCCGCAAGGCCAAATACTCCCAGCAGCAGGGTCATCTCCGTCTTTGACGGAAGAAAAAAGATTCCGTAAATGACAATCGCCAGCACGCCCATGATCATCGCCGTTTCAATCACCACGTTCGGGGCCTGGTTGTAAACATGAAGGGAGGTCTGGAGTTGTTTGGTTTTGCTTACATTGTCATAATAGCGGTCGAAAAAAAACTTGCGGTTGTTGTTGATTTCAACATCCACGTAACCAAAAATAGATTCGTAGAGGTTTTTCCAGAGAGCCGCATTCAGGGCATGTTGGGTTTCATTGATCTGCTGGATTTTCTTTTTGGTGCTGCTGTAAAAGAGGAAAAAAGCGGGTAAAACCGTGATGAGCAGCAGTCCCAGTACTTTGGCGTCGTAGAGGAGAATACCCAGTAAAATCAACATTAGAATAAACAACTCGGAAAACAGCGAAAGCAGGGGTATCACTACACTTTTGGCAAACCGAATGGAGGCTTCGTTGATGTCTCTGACGATTTCATTGGAGTTTTTTTCTTTAAAAAACAGATAACCCTGCCGGTAAAAATGCCGGTGGAGGCTGGTGCAGAAATGGCGGAATAACGAAAAGGAAAAACTGGCCTGGTAATAATTGATCGCCAGTTTCATGAGGTTTTTGGACACAATCAAAAACAGTATCAGGCCACAAAGAGCGATGATAAAACCTGATTCGGTTTCAAACCCAAAATAGTCATAAACTGCCAGAAGGTATTTGCTGGAATGAATACCGTCTTCTTCCAAAACCACCGAAAACAGTGGAATCAGTGTCGCCAGCCCAAAAAGTTCCAGGATGGAACCTACCAGCAGCGACAGGAATACCCAGATGCCTCTGGATTTGTATTTCCCCGGCAGCAGCCGAAAAAGGTCCGCGGTGGACTGAATGAGGATATTTTTTCGAAAGGATAAAGCCATGCCGGGTTTAGTTTCGGATGATTCGGTTGATCTGTACATTTTCTCCGGATACAGACCGGAGTATATAGACTCCCGAGGGAAGGTCTTCGAGGTTGAGTTTTGTGGGTTGGTCGGCTTCAAGCCGGGTTTTCGTTTCCATCAAAATTCTGCCGGTCGGATCACTGAGGGTCAGATGAAGATCGGGAAGGGTTTGGGTGGAACGAATATTCAGGTAGCCGGAAAAAGGATTGGGAAAAACACGGAAACCTGCCGAAGTAAACAAGTCGCCGATTCCTACATTGTATTCGAGCAGAACAAAACAATGGGTAACGGTATCGGTTCCGCAATTGTTGAGCAGGTCGGAGACAATGAGGGTGACACAGTAGTTTCCCGGTTCGGAATAAGTATGAACGGGGTTATTGGTCGTACCGGTTTTTCCATTGCCAAAATCCCAGAAATAAGCGCCAAAATCGGAAAGATTGTTGAAAGTAACGGCCAGGTTTGTTCCGGATACGGTGTCGGGGACAAAAAATATTGCTTCCGGGCGTTGAATCACGGAAATACCAATGGTATCCTGAGTCGCACAGCCGTTGGCATTGGTAACGGTTACGGTATAAGACCCGCTGGAGTAAATGGTAAGTGCCTGTGACGTGGCGCCGGTGCTCCAGAGGTGAGACAGACCCGCATTTCCCGCATCAACAACGGCGCTGTCGCAGATAATAAAATCATTGCCCAGGTTTACCGTGGGGAATACATCGAATCCTGTCACTGTGATGGTATCGTACAAAAGACAACCACGGGGTTCATTGACCATTACCCAATAAGTGCCGGTATTGGTTATGTCCAGCGAAGAAGTGCTATCTCCGGTATTCCACAAAAAAATCGCCGTGGAATCATAATTGGTAAACAGCGTATTGCCGCAAAGAACTCCGTCATCCGGAAGCCCTGCATCGCGGGGAATTTCTACAAAAGAAGAGTCGCGCAGAATACAACCTGCGCCGTTATTGATTTCTACCCAGTAAATCCCGGTAGTGTCAACATTGATAGACGCCGCCGTACTGGCATTACTCCAAAGATAGGTAGCCCCGGGAACCGTTACATCAATCACAAAGTCATCGCAGGAGTACAGAGAGTCCTGAATGTCAACCGGAATTTCTACGGTAACGGAAGAAGGGGTGCGGTTGGGACTTTTGCATTCCTGCTGGGCGGTGATTTTCCAGTCGTAGAAAAAATTGTAATGGGCATTGACCGTCGTGCCCCCGGTGATTCGCACCTGTTCGTAGAGCTTGGGGAAGTTGTCGGAGGTATTGATCAAAAATTTGCCAATCCCACCCGGTGAGGCAAAAACAAGGCGGTAATGATTTCCGGGCATGAGGAAGGCTCCGAGTTGTACCGGGTTTGCGCCGTTGTTGTTGATGATTACTTGTTTGCTGAAAACAATCTGGTTATTGCTGTCCCGCACCTGAACAAAACCAAATTGTTGTGCGTCCACGTAAATCGTTACCGAGTCGAGAACGATCGGTTCTAATACGTCAAAAAACAATCCGCGTGTATCAAAAAGGGCAAAATAACTCCCGGCTGTGGGTGTTTTCACCCCGGCGGTAAAATCGGAGCCAATCACTGCCGATTCGACGTAAAAAGTCTGGGAGGCGGAGGCAAAAAGGCTGTAATCTTCTCCTACCGAAACGGGCCTTCCGCCCGAAGGGCTGTCGTACCATACCAGCCAGTCTCCGTCCCCCTGTGCGTGCAGGGTCGCCTGTACAGGGCTGCATACCGACGTATCGGTGGTTACGGGGTCTGATGGCCGGGGTGCTAAGGTGACCTTTTTCGAACTAAAATCGGTACAACCATTTGCCTTGGAGACCAATACCGAATAAACACCGCTGGAGTCCACGACAATGCTCTGTGTGGTCGCACCGGTATTCCACAGGTAAAAATCACCGGGATTTCCCGCATCCAGCGTCAAACTGGATATATCGCATAGAAAAGTATCGGCTCCTAAATCCACTACGGGCGCATCCTGAACCGTTACCGTAAGCGGTGCCAGTCCGCTGTTGCAATCGCTGATAACGGAGATTTTCCAGTTGTAGAAAAAATTGTAATGGGCCGTATTGGTATAACCTGCCGTAATGGTAAGGTAGGGACTCGCTACCGGATAGGGGGAAGAAGTGCGGATAAACAATTTTCCATTGCCGCTGGGAGAGGCCAGGGTAATCCGATAACCGGTTCCCTGTAGGAGTTTGTGCCCGATGGCAACGGTATTTTTTCCGACAGAAGTGAGTGATACTGCTTTGGAAAAGACAATAGTATTGGCGGAATTGTAAATGCGTACCGTTCCGGAAAGGGTATTGTCGGCATAAATCGAAACCGAGTCCAGAACAATGGGCTGATGGACATTAAAAACCAGCCCTCTTTCATTGGTTACGACAAAATAGCCGCCGACATTGTTAAAGGCATATCCGTCGCTGATGTTTTTGTCGTAGAGAACGGCCTGTGCATAAACGGTTTCCGTGGCATTAAAAGTTCGGGAAAGGGTTTCGTCAAACCCGATGACATTTCCGTTAAAAGCGGCATCAAACCATAGGATTTCATCGCCATTGCTCTGTGCGAAGAGGTTGATTGTCTGGGGGCCGCACAAGGCCGTGTCGCTGGTTACGGGTGTGGCAGCACTGGTGTTGAATACAAGTTGTACCGAGTCGGAATCCGAACATCCATTGTTGCGGGTAACCAATACGGAATACAGACCGGAGGTGGAAGTAGAAAGCGTCTGGGAAGTTGCTCCGGTATTCCAGAGGTAGTTGTCGCCGGGATTGTCTGCGTTGAGCAGATACGAGGAGACATTACAAAAAATGGAATCGGGGCCGAGGTTTACCACGGGTGCCGATTCGACTGAAACCACTCCGGGCACGCGGTTACTGGCACAGCCGCTGGAAGCCGTAAATTTCCAGTTGTAGAAAAAATTATAATGAGTGGCATTGGTATAACCGCCCGTCATTACAATCTGATTGTAGTTGAGAGGGTAAGTGGCCGATGTCCAGATAAAGAGTTTACCCGCTCCGGTGGGATTTGCGAGTACCAGTTTATAGCCCGTTCCCGGATTGAGTTGGTAGCCAACGGCAAGTTTATTTGCTCCGACCGCAGTCATGCTGACCGGTTTGCTGAAAATCACCGCATTGGAAGCATTTAGAATCTGGAGATTGGCGTTGAGTGTATTGTCCACATAAACAGTTACTGAGTCGAGACGTAGCGGTTGTAATGCATTAAAAATGATTCCCCGTGTATTGGTGACCGTAAAATAACCGCCGGGGGTATTGGTTTTGAGTCCGGCCTGTAATCCCGACACCAGGGAGACTGCTTCGGCATAAAGAGTCTGGGTACTGGTAGCATTGTAAACGAGGGTGTCTCCCGCACCGATGAGGTTGCCCCCGGTAGGTGCATCGTACCAGAATACGGCATCGGAAGTGCTCTGAGCGATCATATCAACTGTTCCTGCTCCGCAAAGGGTAATATTATTTACTGTCGGATCCGCTGGTGTGGGGAAAATCTGCACATATACACTGTCTCGCGTCGTTCCGGTTCCATCTGTTACGTCCACCCAATATATCCCGGTGCTGACGACGGTGAGTGTCTGGCTCGTCGCTCCGGTATTCCATAAAAATCCTGCTCCCGGATTTCCGGCATCTAGCAAATAGGAATCACAGGCGATGGCATTCGCACCGAGGTTTACCACCGGTGCCAGAAGGACAGAATGGTTTTTTGGGGAATTTCCCACCAGGGATAGGAGGGCAAGGGAAAGATGATACAGCAGATTCATAGGCTGTTTAAGTCCGTAAAGGGTTATTTATCTTTTCGCCACAACAATAAAGGTGTGGCGACTAAATGCGAAAAATCCAGTTTTTTAAACTCCGCTTTCGAATAGATCAGGTAGCGGATTTTCCGGTGAATCATCGGCTCCGCCTTTTCAATCAGTTCCACCAGATACCTCGTGTCAATGTTTCCAATAAGAATCAGATCCACAATTTTGCTGTCCAGCCCGCGGGCAAATTCGCCCGTAAGATAGACCTCCTCGACATCTCCGAGGCATTTGACCACGTGTTCGATAATGCGGTCAATCCCGGCGTATTTCATCACAATGCTGTTTAATTCCCCAAACAGCGGATGTCGGGTATTGGCGCGAAACATTTTTTTGTTGCCTTCAAATTCGGATGAAAGAAATCCCGCATCTTCGAGCCGGTTTAACTCTACCCGAATGGAATTAGTGGACTCGCCAAACTCGCTCTCCAGATTGCGCAAATACGCAGTCATACTGCTGTTGAGAAAAAATTTCAGCAGTAGTTTGATCCGGGTCTTAGATGAAATCAGGGTTTCAATCATATTTGAGTTTGAGTAACAAAATTACTCAAAATCATTTTGCCCGCAAGTGAAAAAAAAGGGGATGTTAGATGTCCGGGTATTTTGTCCCGTCAATCTTTATACTTTTTCTACCCCCGAATCGGTGTATCGGTATTGCTGACCGCTTTCGGGACAGGTTGCCCGCCCTTCGGCGTCAAAATACAGGCGATGTCCGTATTCGCTCATCCAGCCGATCTGGCGACCGGGATTTCCTACATACAGGGCATAGGGGGGAATGTCTTTGGTCACGACGGTTCCGGCTCCAATAAAACAATGATGTCCCAGCCGGGTTCCACAGACAATGGTCGAATTTGCGCCGATCGTAACGCCTTTTTCCAGATAGGTTTCATCATATTGGCCTTTGCGCACAATGGCACTCCGTGGGTTGCGAATATTGGTGAATACCATGGAAGGCCCCAGAAACACATCGTCCTCACAGATTACGCCTTCGTAAATGGATACATTATTCTGGATTTTTACATTATTTCCCAGTCGTACTTTCGAGGCTACAAATACATTTTGCCCCAGAATACAGCCTTCTCCCAGTTCTGCCCCGGGCATAATATGGCAAAAGTGCCAGATTTTTGAGCCATTACCGATCCATGCACCGGGTTCAATGATAGCTGTTTCGTGTGCAAAAAAATTTTCCATTTATTTTCAATTTTAGGGGTTGATGATAATCTCGCAGATTTCCCGAATTTGTGTTTCCTGAAGGGATACGGACCCGGGAAGACTCAGACAGGTTTGGTACAAGTTTCCTGCTTCGTTATATGTGGTAATATATTCGCAGTTTTGGTAAGCCGGCAATTGATGAAGGGGTACCCAAAGCGATCGGGACTGAATATTTGCCGCCGCCAACCGCTGCCTGGCGCTTATTTTTTCTTTCAATTTTACCGTAAATAGCCAATGGTTGGGAATAACGCCGGGAAGGGTTTCCTGAAAACCGGTTACTTCCGGTTGATCTGTTAGCAGCGAATAGTATAATTCGGCGTCTGCGCGTTTTTTTTCCAAAAAACGGTCGAGTTGTTCCATTTGTCCCAGTCCTAATGCAGCAAGAATATTCGGCAATCGGTAGTTGTAGCCCACTTCGTCGTGAAAATATTCGTCAGGATCGGCTTTTGCCTGCGTGGACAAATGCCGCAATTTCCGGGCCAGTGTTGCGTCTCCGGTGAGGAGCATTCCGCCGCCGCCGGTAGTGATAATTTTGTTGCCGTTAAAACTCAGCACGGCTACTTTACCAAAAGTCCCTGCGTGGTTTTTATTCTTCCTCGTGCCTAAAGCTTCGGCAGCATCTTCAATCAGCGTGATCCCGTAGTGATGGCATATTTCGGCGAATTTTTCGATTTCTCCCATATTTCCGAGCGCATGGGTTACAATCAACGCTGAAGGAATCGCGCCGGTTTGTTTTTGGAGCCATTCTTCCACGAGCCGGGCGTCCATCTGCCAGGTAAAAGGATCTACATCCACCAGCACGGGAATCGCACCGGTATAAAGAACCGCATTTGCGGTGGCGACAAAGGTAAGATTGGGGATAAGTACACGGTCTCCGGGTTTTACGCCGCAGGCTAACAACGCCAGGTGAAGTGCGGCGGTTCCATTGACCGTAGCAATGGCGAAAGGACTGCCCGTGTAACGGGCAATAACCTGCTCGAATTCCTCGATTTTTTTTCCCGCCGAAGAAACCCAGCCGCTGTCAAGACATTCTTTGACATACAGCCATTCGTTTCCGGAAAAATGGGGTTCAAACAGAGGGATCATACCGAGCAATTATAAATGGCGGCCAATCGGGTTGAAATATACGAGATTCTTCGGGTTGCTGTACCATTCGATGGTCTGACGAAGTCCCTCTTGTAAAGGGGTTTCAGGAACCCAGCCGGTAAGATTTTTTAGTTTTTGATGGGAACCTAAAAGCCTCAAAACTTCGCTATTTTCCGGACGAATACGACCAGGGTCGGTGACGATTTTTGCTTCCGGGTTAATGGCCGTAATGAGTTGTTGAACCAGCTCCCCGATGGAAATCTCCGATTGGGTGGCCACATTGATTTCTTCGCCGGGGGTATTTTTACTTTCTGCAATAATGCGGAAGGATTTTGCGGTGTCGGTTACAAACACAAAATCGCGTGTAGGAGCCGGGTTTCCCAGTAAAATTTCTTTTTCACCCCGCAGCAATTGCGCGATGACCGAAGGAATTACTGCCCGCAAAGATTGTCGGGGGCCGTAGGTATTAAAAGGGCGAACAATCGCAACCGGAAGACCAAAAGACCGGAAAAAAGACTCGGCGAGTTTGTCTGCGGCAATTTTGGAGGCACTGTAAGGCGATTGGGCAGAAAGGGGATGTTTTTCGTCCATTGGCACGTATTGAGCCGTACCGTAAACCTCGGAGGTAGAGGTGAAAATCAGGCGCGAGGTGTTTAGATTTCGTGCGGCCTGTAATACGTTGAGTGTTCCGCCGGTATTTACCTGTACAAACTGCTCCGGAGCCTCGTAGCTGTAGGGAATCGAAATGAGTGCCGCGAGGTGGAAAACGGTTTCGACATCGGTAAGTGCTTTTTGTACCTGAGCAGAGTCGCGAATGTCTCCGGGAAATAATTCCACTTTTTGCAGTACATCTGCGGGTAAACTGTCCAGCCAGCCGTGAGTGCCGAAGGAGTTGTAGAGTACAAAAGCACGCACTTCATAGCCGGAAGAAACCAGATGTTCGGTCAGATGACTACCAATAAAACCATCTGCACCGGTAACCAGTACTTTGCCTTTCATCAGATGCCAAATTTGGAGAAAACCTGCCGGGTCTGTTCATAGTCGCGGATTTGGCCGATGTCCACCCAAAATTCATTGATGATGTAGGCATTTACCTCAAAATCCTCCGCCACCAGTTGCTCAAAAAGAGTGGTCATGTCAAAGGGTTGGCCGTAGGGAATGCGGGATTTCACTTCGGGGTTGAGAACATAAATACCGGCGTTGACATAATAAGTATGAAACGGTTTTTCTTCGAGGGAAAGAATGCGTCCGTTGCGGGCATTTACCACCCCGTAGGGTAATTGTTGGCTGTACTCATGAATGCACATGGTTCCGGTGGCTTCCCTTTCGAGGTGGAAATTGAGCAGGCTGTCAAAATTGAGGGAAGTAATCAGGTCGCCGTTGATAAGGAAAAAAGGCGCGTCAAAAGGTGCTTCAATAAGACTCAGCGCGCCGGCGGTTCCTAAAGCCTGTGATTCTTCTACATAGGTAATGTTTGCCCCAAAAGACTTACCATCCCCGAAGTATTCCCGAATAACACCGGACTTATAGTTTACACAAAAATAGAAGTCGCGGAAGCCATATTCCATAAAGGAATCGAGAATGATATGTAAAATAGGCTTATGCCCCATCGGAAGCATGGGTTTGGGCAGGTCTTCGGTCAACTCGCCGAGTCGTCGCCCGAGGCCGCCGGCCATGATGACCACCTTGTTGGGGCGGGATTTCAGCAGTTGTCCTTTGATGGCGAGAAGCTCCAGCAGTTTTCCGGACTCATCCACCACAGGAATATACCTGCTCTGACGCGATTTCCCCTCTTGTACCGCCGTAGGAAGCGTTGTGCCCCGTAAAATCGTCATTGGTTCGAGGTTCATGATTTCCATTACCTGGGTGCGGTTGTTGAGAATACCTCTTCGAATGTCGCTGTCGGAAATGGTGCCAAGCAGTTTGTGGTCATCATCCACCACCGCTAAAAAACCCTCACCATTTGCCTCCATGACCCGCATAACATCTCTGAAAGAGAGATCCGTATGGTAAACGAGCGTTTGTTTCATAGTTAATTTTCACAATTCGATTTGCCTGACGAGCCAAAATTAGAACATATTTCCTAAATATTCGGGCGATGGCCAAAGGGGATAACGACCCGGGTGTAAGAATTACAGATTTTGTTTAGGAAAATTGCATCATTCCCATCAATTTTATAAAAAAGTCGCTATTCAACTATGCCTGATTACAGACTCAGTCATTTACAACAACTCGAATCCGAAGCCATTTATGTGATTCGGGAAGCCGCTGCTCAGTTTCAAAAACCCGTATTGTTATTCTCCGGAGGAAAAGACTCCATCACTCTCGCCTGGCTGGCCCGAAAAGCGTTCTGGCCGGGGAAAATTCCCTTTCCCTTCCTCCATGTGGACACCGGCCATAATTTTCCGGAAACGCTTGCCTACCGGGATGAGTTTCTGCAAAAAATTAATGCCCGCCTTACCGTTGCGCTTGTGCAGGATTCCATTGATCAGGGACGCGCCGTGGAAGAAAAAGGCCCTAATCCCAGTCGTAACGGCCTCCAAAGCATTACTCTCCTCGATGCCATTGAGGAACATAAGTTTGACGCCTGCCTCGGCGGTGCTCGTCGTGATGAGGAAAAAGCCCGCGCCAAAGAACGTTTTTTTTCCCACCGCGATGAATTTGGCCAGTGGGAACCCAAAAACCAACGCCCCGAACTTTGGGATTTGTTTAATGGTTATAAACATTTGGGCGAACATTTTCGGGTTTTCCCCATCAGCAACTGGACTGAAATGGACGTGTGGATGTACCTCAAAAAGGAAAATATTCCTCTCCCCAGTTTATATTTCGCTCACAAACGAAACGTCGTAAACCGCGACGGTGTACTATTGGCGGAATCGCCGTTTATCAGCCTGCTTCCCGGTGAAAGCTACTCTCCGCAGATGGTCCGGTTCCGCACCATCGGCGACGCTAGCTGTACCGGTGCATTCCCTTCGGAAGCAAGTTCGCTCGATGAAGTAATTGCTGAAGTCGCTGCAACCCGTATTACCGAACGAGGGGGCAGGGCGGACGATAAACGTTCGGACAGCTCGATGGAAGACCGCAAAAAACAGGGATACTTCTGATTTGGCGGCCCTAACCTGTACCATAACGATTCCACCCGAAAGGGTAGGTGAAAAAGAGGAAATCGGAAAACGGGCTGCCCGCAAGTTGGGCATTTCCCCCAGCCGGATCACATTTATCCGGCTGGTCAGGCGTTCGGTGGATGCCCGAAAGACTCCGCCGATGTTTGTGCTTCAACTGGAAGTATGGGCGGATGAGGAATATTCGCCCCCATCTTTTCCCGAATTTCCCCTGAAGGATGTCTCGGGGGCACCCGAAATTCACATCGCAGGTACCGGCCCGGCGGGGCTGTTTGCCGCGCTTCAACTCATCGCAAGCGGGTGCAAACCCATTCTGATCGAACGAGGAAAAGAGGTGCGGGAGCGACGTCGCGACCTCGCCAAAATTACCCGCGAAGGGATCGTCAATCCCGACAGCAATTATTGTTTTGGGGAAGGCGGCGCAGGAACTTTCTCCGATGGAAAACTCTATACCCGCTCTACCAAACGTGGCGATACCCGTCAGGTGCTGGAAACACTGGTAGCCTTCGGTGCTACAGAAGAAATTTTGATCGAAACCCATCCTCATATTGGCACAAACAAACTTCCCGCCATCATCCAAAATATGAGGGAAAAAATAATCGCCTGCGGCGGTGAGGTATGGTTTGAGTCTCGACTCACCGGCTGGGAGATTTCCTCCGGAAAAATCTCGGCCATCCAGCTTAATGAGCGCGAAAAAATACCCGTAAAAGCCCTGATTCTGGCGACCGGTCATTCTGCCCGTGATATTTTCCGGCTTTTTCCCCAGACCCGACTTTCCATTGAAGCCAAACCGTTTGCGCTCGGAGTAAGGGTCGAACATCCGCAGGAGATTATAGACCGCATTCAATATCACTGCCCTTCCGAAAGACAAATAAACCTCCCTGCGGCATCTTACAGCCTCGTTCAGCAGATCGGGGGCAGGGGTGTATATTCTTTTTGTATGTGCCCCGGCGGCATCATCTGCCCAGCAGCGACCATCAGCAATGAAATTGTCGTCAATGGCTGGTCGCCCTCCAAACGCAACAGCCCTTTTGCCAACTCCGGTATCGTGGTGGAAGTAGGGTTGGACGATTATCAGGCACCCGATTTAAATCCGTTGGCCGGGATGTTGTTTCAGGCTTCGGTAGAAGAAAAAGCCTTTATCGCCGGAGGTGGAAAACAGGTAGCTCCGGCGCAGCGACTAACCGATTTTGTAGCGGGCAAAGTTTCGCAGTCGTTGCCAGAGTGTAGTTATCTGCCCGGCATTACAGCGGTTTCGCTGAGTGAAGTTCTGCCTTCTTTTGTTGCAGAAAGGCTTGTGGGCGGGTTTCAGGCATTCGGTCGTAAGATGAAAGGATACCTGACCGAAGAAGCCGTCGTAGTAGGAGTGGAATCACGCACCTCTTCTCCGGTAAAAATTCCCCGGAACCCCGATACGCTTATGCATCCGGAGGCAGAAGGACTTTTCCCCTGCGGGGAAGGCGCTGGATATGCCGGAGGCATTATGTCTGCGGCCATTGACGGGAAAAAATGTGCAGAGGCAGTCGTGGCACTTTTTCAAAAAAAATCGGTATAAAAAAAGCCTGCGGCTAAACGCTAGGTTTAAGCCGCAGGCGATAGAAAAAAGTTCCGCAGAACTTATTTTTTCAACACTTTTTTATAAATCACTTCGTCTTCGGTTTCAATGGCTACCATATACACACCGGGAACCATCTGAGAAACATTGACAGAAACCTGGTTGTTTTCAACCGTTGATTCTGTCTTCACCAAAGCACCGGTAACCGTATATACGCGAACCGATTTTACCGCCGAAGCACTTTCCACAAACATAAAGTCGGTTACAGGGTTAGGATAAACCGCAACGTCTTCGGTCATTCTTCCGGAAAGATCGGTATTGCCAAATCCCGGAATAACCTCAATGGTACTGGCTCCAATGGAAGCACCACCGGCTCCGATACCTCTTACCGTAACCTGGTCAATGTAAATCTGGTCATTATCCGCACTGGCATCACACTGGAAGCGGAAACTTGCATTAGCGGAGAAAGTGACCTGGCTGGGAGTGAGTAGAACCGTTGCTACATAAAAAGACCCATTGTTGAAGCTGGTTCCACGGGCATAAGTAGCCACTGTCTGATATCCGGCGCCGCTGTTATAACGCAACCAGAAGTCTTCACCAGCTTCCATACTGTTGGGGTAGAAATAAAACTTCACCTCCACAGCTGAATACGAGGTGAGATTATAACCTCCTTTAGTCATGGAAGAAGGTACTCCGGAATTGTCTCTCAACTGAACCGAAAAACTTCCTTCCCAGGAAAATGCTGTGGACAAACGCGCACAATCCACCCCGCCATCCGTCCATCCATCAAGTCCGGTTTCAAAGAAGTCGGCAGATAAAACAGTCGTATCACTTCCGCCACCCCCGCTCTGCGTGGTAACATTGATGGAAGTCTGCGCAGATTCGTTGCCGGCTGCATCGTAAGCGGAAACCGAAATCGCATAAGTAGTAGCGGCTGCAAGACCCGAAACGGTATAAGAAGTCGAAGCCGTTGTACCATCAAGAATACCATCTACAAATACATTATAGCCGGTTACCCCCACATTGTCGGTAGAGGCAGTCCAGGTGAGGTCGGTAGAAGTCTGCGTGGTATTGGAAGCGGCAAGGTTAGTTGGTACGCTGGGGTCTTGTGTGTCTCCACCGCCACCACCACCGGCAGCCTGAACAGCGCCGAGTGCATTTACACGCCCGTTGCCGTAGGAGTTGTCAAAACCGGCAGTACCCATGTCAATGGCCGTGGTATAAAGAATATTTTTTACATCCGTAAGGGTAAGAGCGGGATTTACGCTGACGACGAGTGCAGCAACACCCGCAACAACCGGACAAGCGGCAGAAGTACCGCCAAAGCCGGTGGTGTAGTTTCCACTTTCGTAACCAGCACTGCCCATGCGGTCAGTGGTGCGTACACCTGCTCCGGTGAGAAAACCGGCAGAACTTACGTCATTCGAAGGCGCGCAAATATCCAATGCCGTACCGGCATTGCTGTAAGAGGATTTAATCCCATCGTTGCCAAAAGCACCCACGGCGATAACGGCACTCAGGTTTGCGGGATAATCCACGCAGGTTTTGTAGCCGTTGCCGGAGGCAAATACAATCACACAACCCAAACCGCCGCGACCGGTTGTGGAGGCGTCGTTGATGGCATTGGTGATATTGGTAGCGGTAAAGGTACAAGAGGTATAACCCCATGAGTTGCTCAGCACCTGTGCGCCGCTATTTTTGGCGTAAGTAATGGCATCGGCAATATTTTGGGTAGTTTCCCCTCCCACAAAAATATTGACGGTGCGTACAAATACTTCCGGAGCGACACCCTGTACGCCGAGGTTGTTGTGGGAAGCTGCAATGATACCTGCACAAGATTCTCCGTGCGCGCTTCCCGCTACCGGAGCACCGGTTCCATTACCCACTGGTGAATAACCGCTGAGTACACGGGTAGCGCCTCCGGCGGTAACAAGGTCTTCATGTGCTTCAACCCCGTCGTCAATAACGGCTACGGTAACAGAAGAAGAACCGGTCGTAATGGCCCATGCTTCCGGCGCATTACAATCCATATCATTTACCCCGACAAAACCGTCAATGGTCTGGCCGGTATTGTTCATCTGAAACTGCTCGGGATATAATGGGTCGGCATAGTGGGTGACTTCGGCATAAAGGTCGGGAGTAGCCCACATTGTCAGGCCGGATTCCTGAAGCGCATTGGCCAGCGGAAGTACGTTTTTAATGTCGGTTACCTCCAGAATAATCTGGTCATTGCTGGTGCGGAGATAGGTAGCGCCGTACTGGTTCATCAGCGGTTCAATAACCGCAATGCTCGAACCCGGATTTAGTTGCACCACTACTTCGTGAGTAAGGGCAAGTTGGAAACCATCATCCTGAATGACGTAACCGCTGCTGATACTTCGTACAGAAGCGGGTGAAATTCCTAAATCCTGTATGACTTTATTTTTGTTGAGTGTCTGGCGGGATGTACTGCGTATTACTGCCCGTTGGTGATAGCCAAAATATTTGACATCTAAGGACGCAGGGGCTGATAATTGGCGAACCTGTGCATTCGGATGAAAGTAAACTACCATCGAGCCGGGATCTTCCTGAAGCGAAATCTTCTTACCATCTGCCCAATAGTAAGCGTCACTTTGGGCAAAACTGATGAAACAAAAGCCCATCAATGCAAGAAGAAGAATAAAGCGTTTTGTAGTCATACACATTTAGGATTAAGTTGTGATTGGAATAAAGAGCATGTTAATTCTTTTTTTATAATTTTACAACGGCCTGTCCAAATTTTCAGACTTCGGCGTAAAGACAAACCGCATTTATTTTACCATTCACGAAAAAATGGAAATAACTCCTGATCACTGGTTCGTAGTTGTCAATCCTCAGTCGGGTGGGGGCAAGGCCAAGCGTAAATGGCCGATGATTTCGACGGCTCTCGGCAAAGCCGGGATTTTATTTGCTTCGGTATTTACCCAAAAGCAGGAAGATGCCATAACCCTTGTAAAAAGGGCTATCGAAAAAGGTTATCGCAGGGTCATTGCCGTAGGCGGAGACGGCACGGTGAGTGAAGTAATCAATGGCATTCTTAGTCAGAAAACTGTGCCGGGCGATCAGGTAGTTTTTGCCGTGATTCCCATTGGGAGCGGAAATGACTGGGCGCGTATGTACGGCATTTCCCGCAACCCTCACAAGTCAATCCTTCTCTTACAAAATCCGGTGATTGTTGTGCAGGATGCCGGACGTATCACCTGGGTAAATTCGCCCGAACAAAAAGTGCGTTATTTTAATAATATTGCCGGGTTCTTGTTTGAAGCATTTTTGACGGAAAAAACCCTTTCGGTAAATAAAACCGGAGTCGCCGGGCAGTTTGTTTATCTCCTGAGCCTGCTGAAGTATATGTTTCGGTTCCGGTCTTCGGAAATAACAGTTAACGGGGATGATTTTTCCGAAAAAGGTGTACGTCTTTTGGTTACGGCGGGCATTTGTCGGTACAATGGCGGCGGCATGAGCCTGGTTCCTTTATCATTGCCCGGTGACGGTTTTCTGGATATTACGGTTGCCGATGAAATCCCTCCGTGGGAAATCTTGCGCAACATTCTGAAAATCTACAACGGGAAAATTTATACCCATCCCAAAATCCGACATTACCGCACCCGAAGTCTTTTTTTTGAAGACTCCGGCGGGCTTCCGGTAGAAGCCGACGGGGAAGTCCTTGCTCCCGGCCCCGTCAAAATCGAACTGCTTCCGCAGGCACTCCGCATCGTTGTGCCGCCCGATTTCAGACTTTTCTGACAATCGTTTTTTCTGTGTAACTTTCCTTTTATTAAATAGTAAAACCGGACATGGATTTATTTGTCAATTCACCGCCGCCGCCTTTGCTCCGAATTGTCAACCAGGTTTTCGAAATGGAGAAAAAAATTCTTCGCTCCGATGACCCTTCCCTGATTCGCCATATCGGTCGCATTAAAGCGGCTTTTGAAGAACTGGGTCTGGTCTATGACAACCCGGAGGGCGAGTCTTACAATGAGACCCGCACCGATTGTGAAGCGTCCATTAGTGGATCCCTGACCGAAAATCTCGTTATTACTGAAGCTATAAAACCCATTATTCGCCTGAATGTCAACGGTTTTAGTCAAATCGTACAGCGAGGCGTAGTAGTAGTAGAATCATCCGGACTATGATAAATTTTGGAATAGACCTCGGCACGACTAATTCGGCGATTGCCAAATTTGAAAAAGGGCAGGTAGTGGTATTCAAAAACCCGGTCGGGCAAAAAGATACCCTCCCCTCGGTAGTTGCTTTCCGCAAGGACAAAATCATCGTCGGCGAAAAGGCACGTGAATTTCTGTTGAAAGCCTCAGGCGAAGTCGCCGGTTCCTTCAAACGGAAAATGGGTACGACCGAATCGTGGTATTTTTCTTCTATAGGAGAAAGTAAAACTCCGGTTGAACTTTCGGCTTTTGTCCTTCGGGAACTCAAAAATTTTGTTCATACCGGTGAACCCGTGGAGGCCGCCGTCATCACGATTCCCGCTTCTTTCGATACCATCCAGTCTAATGCGACCAAAAATGCCGGGTACATGGCCGGATTTGAACAGGTAGTATTATTGCAGGAGCCGATTGCTGCCAGCCTCGCCTACGCCAATCAGGATGATCCCGATAAATTTGCCGAAGGGCAATGGCTGGTGTATGACCTCGGTGGAGGAACCTTTGACGTCGCTCTGGTAAAAATTCATGACGGAGAGATGAAAATCGTTGACCATGAGGGGGATAATTTCCTCGGGGGAAATGATTTTGACAAAGATATTGTGGAAAAAATCCTGATTCCCCGGATGGAAGAACAAGGCATATTTGCCAACCTTTCAAGGGAAATGAAAAGTGCTTCCGGCAAATACAATCGTTTGTATCATTCGTTACTCCTGAAAGCCGAAGACGCAAAAGTCCAGTTATCTGCCTTAAAATCTACCGATATTGAGTTTGAAATCGAAGATGATAAAGGCCAGCCGCTGACGGGATTTGTAACGCTTACACGTCGGCAATTTGAAAATTTACTCGAACCCTATATCCGTCGCACGGTGGAGATGACAGAAAATATTATGCGGCGAAATTTCCTTACGGAGAGCGACATACGGTTTGTGCTCATGGTGGGCGGTTCGACCTACATTCCGTATGTGCGGGAAAAAGTGGCCGAAAAAATGAGAATCCCGGTGAATACACAGGTAGATCCTACGACAGCGGTTGCCGTAGGTGCCGCTTTTTACGCGGGGACACGCCGCCGGTTATCGGAAAAAAATAAAACAACTTCGCCTCTCCCACCGTCTCGTGTTCAGGTGGTAATGGCATATCAGAAGGCAACTCAGGAGATGTCGGAATATTTCACCGCAAAATTTTCGGGAAATCTCGCCGGTTTATCTTATCGGATCATCCGCCTGGACGGAGGATATGATTCCGGCCAAAAATCGCTGAAAGTGCAGATTCAGGAAGACCTGCCGCTGGTCAAAGACAATTTCAACCAATTTGAGATCCGCGTATTGGATGAACAGAATAACCTCGTCGAAACGGATGCTACGATTATAGGTATCACTCAGGGGCGTTACAGTGTGGTAGGACAGCCGTTACCCGCGGATATTTGTCTGGAAATTGACGACATGGAAAATAATACCACGGCACTGGAAGTCGTATTTGAAAAAAACGCCCTGCTCCCCGTAAAAAGAACTCTGGTCAAACAGGTCACTCGTACGCTTACAAAGGGTTCGCAAGAACAGATTACGATCAACGTTGTGGAAGGTCCCGGCACGGTTCTTCCAGCGGCAAATCTGCCGATCGGATTTATCAGCATTCCCGGAAAAACGCTTAACCGCGACTTGGTGAGAGGTTCTGACATTGAAATTACGCTGGAAATGACCGAATCCCGCGACCTGAAAATCAGCGCCTATCTGATGATGACCGATCAGGAATACAAAGATGTTTTTACTCCCTCTGCTCGCAAAGTAAACCTGTTTCGCCTTCGCGAAGAGTTGAACGGCTTGCGCCAAAAACTCAGCGAAGAAATCCACGAAGTCGAAGAACAGGGCAATTATGAAGCAGCACAGCGGCTGGTTGACCTCGAGTATGAGGTGCTGGATTTATCGGACAAAGCAGAAAAATTGTCGGAAGATGATACTACCGATGAAAAATTCCAGATTGAGGATCAGAAACGGAAAATTGCCCGCCAGGTGGATGAGATTACCCGGGACAAACGCATTATTCGGGTAAAAAATGAATACTTTGAAACCAAACGCTACATGGAATTTGTGCTGGAGAATTACAGCCCTTCGGAGCAGGACAAAACCACTTATGCCGAAATCCTTAGTTCCGAAAAAAATACACTGGCGACCAATAGCCCCTTAAAAATTCAGGAAATAATTGAAAAAATACGCCGACTCAACTGGCAGATACGCTGGAAAAGCAGCCGGTATGTGCGAGAGTTTTACCGGGATTTGATTTACGGAAGGTATGGCGGTTTCACCCATTCCGAAAAGGCGTATGAAATCATCCAACGGGGACAGGATGCTATTAATGAAAATAACGATGATAAACTGCGCGTTTGCATCAACCAGCTTTGTGAACTTTTGCCGCCCGCTACGCGCAAGTCCGTAAACTTTGGAGGAACGGGTATAGGCTAACTGTTCAATCAGCGTTCGATGGTAAAAAAGAAGGTAGTTCCATTGCCGGGACGCGATTCTGCCCAGATTTTACCGCCATGTCTTTGTACAATTCCTTTGCAGATTGCCAGCCCCAGGCCATTGCCCGGATAGTTTCGGCCATTATCCAACTGTTCAAAAATCTTGAAGATTTTGTCAATATTCTCCTTTTCGATTCCGATACCATTATCCCTAACCATAAACAAAAAATGAGAGGGGGTCGTTTCACAGAAAATATTGATATGAGGGGGGTAAATGCCTCTAAATTTGATTCCGTTGCCGATGAGGTTCTGAGTAAGTTGCAGTAATTGTAAGTAGTCGCCGTCCAACACCGGCAGATCGGCGCATTCAATAGAAGCGTCGGATTCTGCGATTTGAAGCTCTAGGTTTATCAAAACATCCGCAATCACTTCATTCATATCTACTCTTTGGAAAGGCTTTTTTTCCCGGCTGACTCGCGAGTATTCAAGGATACCACTGAGCAAATGATCCATTTTTTGCGCACCTTCAATGGCAAAATCAAGGAAAATTCTTTCTTCCGGAACAAGTCGGTCCCCCAGCTTGTTCGCTAATACCTGAAGGTGTGCGGTAATCGTTCTAAGGGGCGCTTTCAGGTCGTGAGAGGCCAGCGAGGCGTATTGTTCGAGGTCTTCATTGGACTGGCGGAGTTCCTGTACGAGGCGTTTTACTTCCGAATAGTTTTTTTGCTCCTTCTTGAGGTCTTCCATGACATTCAGCAGGGCCGATTTAAAATCGTTGAGCTGGCGATTTTGAAGCGTGATGTAATCCAGTTGTTCGTTCAGGGCTGCCGTGCGTTTTTCAACCCTGCTTTCGAGGATTCGGTTTAGCCGTTCATACTTTTTGTAGTTAGAAACATTATGGATGACCACAAAAATATTCTCCTCCGAAAACTGCGCTTTTAACACCACATCCAGTCCGGAACCGTTCTGTTTCTGAACGACAATTTCAGAAATACTCGTTTTTCTATGTAAGTAAAGTGCTTTTAACTGGCGTTTTACATCCTCTTTAAAAAGATCAGCACAGAGTACATCAAAATTTTGGCTGAGGAGAAATTCGTTTGAATACCCCAGGATTTGCACTACGGCATTATTGGCATGGACAATACGAAAACTGTGCGGGTCAAGGATCATCACCATAACCGGCAAAAAATCAAAAACGCTTGTGGATTGTGTTTCTATCTGTCGAAGGATTGCCTCCTTTTCCTGAATAGTTTGCTGTAACTCTTGAACTTTTAGTCGGTAATCATCAAGGGAAATCGGGTTTTCCATTCGAGACATAAAAAATTGCCTGATTTATGATAAATATGTGCAAAAACCTTGCCCGATTGCGCAGGTATTGCGGGGTTGTTGGATATTTTTGTTTTCTGCCTTTTTTTTTGAACAAAGCCTACAAATCCTTCGCTGAGGAGTGCCTTGTTCACACCTATTCAGCCCACCGATCCTTTAATGGGAGCAATGGTGGAAACGGCCATTTACGCCCAATGGCTTCAGCGTGATTGGCTTGACCCCTGGTATGCCCGTTGGTCCGAAGGTCGTTTTCAGGGAGAAGTGGATATGGTGGGTTTATCACTTCACAACTTTAAACCGGAATGGGCACTAGAAGTTAAATGGAGCAACCGGTATTATGATAAACCGGATGAGTTAAAATCGCTACTCAATTTTTGTGGAATCAATAATCTCAAATCCGCGTTGGTAACAACCATTGACAAAAGCGGAACCGTAGAAATGAACGATCTGAAGTTACACTTTTTGCCAGCGTCTCTTTACGCTTATACCATCGGGCGTAATACCCTTCTTGAAAAACAATTTCGAAATAGCTAAATGTATATTCCATTTTTTCCCCCGCAGGGTTATCGGTTCCCCAAGAGTATTTACTTATTTTTCTCCCAATCCCTGAGCAGGCTGGGCAATTTTCGCATGACAGCGATTTCGCGAAACATCTGCCGGGCTTCAATGGCAAACATTCCCAGGTATTTTTTCCCGCCCTCCAGTGAGGACATCACACCGGTTTTACCGAGTATTTCGGCACCTTTGCCAATGGTGAGGTCTTTGGAAACTCCTGCCTGTCCCCAAAGGATGACATCGTCTTCGATATTCACTACCCCGGCAATGCCTACCTGAGAGGCTATAATGCAGCGTTTGCCGATCTCGGTATCGTGGCCTACCTGGATAAGGTTGTCCAGTTTGGTCCAGTCGCCGATCACGGTATCGGCGCTTACGCCCCGGTCAAGGGTGCAGTTTGAGCCGATGTCCACATGGTTGCCAATGATTACACGACCTTTGGATAACATTTTATCCCGACCATAGGGGCGGGCTTTAAAATAAAAGGCTTCGCCTCCGATGACGGTTCCGCTATTGATACAAACATGGTCACCCAGTTGGCAATGATCGTAAATCGTCACGTTTGCATGAATCCGGCAATGGGCACCCACAGTTACATCTGAACCAATCACACAGTTGTGCCCGATTTCGCTGAAATCACCGACCCTTACATTTTCTCCAAATACCACATTTCGTCCTACTTTGACGCCTTCTCCCAGTAGGGGCACTCCGGCTGTATCAAGCGGTTTTTGCGGCTGAAAATATTCCGTCAATCGGTTGTAGTCGCGAAAAGGATCTTCGCTGATAAGCAGTCCTTTTCCCTGAGGAGGTTCAATGGGTTTATTGATAATCACGGTAGTGGCCGCGCTGTTGAGTGCTTTGTTGTAATATTTTTCAATATCCACAAAGGTAAGGTCTCCCGTCACGACCCGGTGAATTTCGTTGATACCGGTGATAAGATGTTCGGCAGGTCCTTTAAAAGCACATTCCAATAGTTGTGCGGCTTTTTGAAGGGTAATGGGTTCCCTGAGCTTCATATTTTTTTGTAAAAATACAAAGGCAAATTCATATCCTGATCGAGCTATACCAAAAAAAATATTAATTTGTATTCACCTCGATGTTTCCAATACGAGGGTCCTTAAATCTAATCAAAAATTGTTATGGCTGCTTACCCATCAAATGTTAATGACCGCCGGTCCTTTCTTAAGGTAATCTCTCTGGCGAGTGGAGGCATGCTGCTCGGCTTCAATTGGATGTACGGATGCCGGCCTCCGGCAGCGGCAGTTCCTGCGACAGTTTCTGGTATAAATGCCTACCTCAAAATCGCTTCCGATGGCATCGTCACTATCCTGGCACCCAATCCCGAAATCGGTCAGGGTATCAAAACTTCCATGCCGATGATTATTGCCGAGGAACTGGACGTGGCCTGGGAAAATGTACGCATTGAACAGGCCGGGCTGGATTCTAAAAATTTTGAGCGCCAGGTCGCCGGCGGCTCCGGTTCCATCCGCTCCAGTTGGCAGGGACTCCGTAGGGCCGGTGCTACTGCCCGGCAAATGCTGGTGGAAGCCGCTGCCAAACGCTGGCAGGTTTCTGCTTCCGAATGTACCACCGACAACGGCCATGTATTATACGGCGACAAAAAACTCTCCTACGGAGAACTGGCCGCCGAAGCCGCACTGATTACACCGCCGACTGAAGCCGCTGTCAAAAAGTTTTCGCAGTTTAAAATCATTGGGAAACGTATTCCCAATAGCGACAATCTCCCGATTGTGACGGGTAAAATGTCTTATGGAATAGATACCACTCGTGAAGGTATGAAAATCGCGGTAATCCTGCGTCCGCCGGCCTTTGGTCAGACACTCGATACAGTAGATGACTCGCTGGCCAAATCGCTTCCGGGAGTAGATTCTGTAATCACTTTTGATAATAAAATAGCCGTTGTGGGCCGGACTACCTGGGAGGTGATGAAAGGGCGTGATGCACTTAAAGTCACTTGGAAAAACGCAAGGGAACTGGAAAGTACCAGCGAACACCTGGCGGTTTTCGATCAGCTTATTCAAAAAAATGTGGAGAAACCCCAACGTGAAGACGGCAATGCCCCGGAGGCGATCAAAACCGCCGCTAAAGTAATCGAGGCCGTATATGAAGCTCCTTTTCTCCCTCACAATACGATGGAGCCGATGAACTTTTTTGCCCATGTACGGGAAGACGGGGTGGAACTGTTAGGCCCTACTCAGACTCCTGCCAGAGCCCGAGAAGAAGTCGCCAAAATGCTGGGCATTGCCGAAGATAAGGTAACCGTAATGTTGACTCGTATGGGAGGCGGTTTTGGTCGAAGACTGCGTACCGATTATGCGCTGGAGGCGGCGATGGTTTCCAAGCTGGCCGGCGCACCGGTAAAAGTTGTCTGGACAAGGGAAGATGATATGACCGGAGGTATTTATCGTCCGGCAGGAAAATACCGCTATCAGGCGGGAATAGATGCCGAAGGCAACCTGATTGCCTGGCACTGTCGTGCGGCCGCAATCAATACCGGCAACGCCACCCGGCAGAATAGTTTTCCCGCAGGGGCATTGCCGCACTTCCGCGTGGATTCCCACAATGTGGAGTCGGCCATCACTACCGGTGCATGGCGTGCGCCCAACCACAATTTTGTGGGTTATAGTGAAGAGGCTTTTATGGATGAAATCGCCCATGAACTGGGCAAAGACCCGATTGAGTTTCGCCTGGATTTGCTGGAAAAAGCCAAATCAAAACCTGGCGGCAATGTGGAATACAATCCGGAACGGTTCCAGAACGTCATCCGCCAGGTCGCGGAAAAAGCAGGCTGGGGAAAAGTGATGCCGGAAGGCGTTTACCAGGGCTTTGCCTGCCATTTTTCATTTGGATCGTATGTGGCTCAGATCGCCGAAGTATCGGTGAAGGAAGGCAAAATAACGGTTCACAAAGTGACAAGCGTGGTGGATTGTGGTTTGGTGATCAATCTCAGCGGAGCAGAAAGCCAAATACAAGGAGGGGTGGTGGACGGATTGGGGGCGGCGATGTTTGGTGAACTCACCTTTGAGAATGGAATCCCGCAGAAGTCCAACTTCAACAAATATCGAATGATTCGTATGCGTGAGGCGCCGGAGATAGCGGTGTTTTTTGTGGATAGCAGTGAAAATCCCCAGGGACTGGGTGAGCCGGGTTTACCGCCTGTCGGCGGTGCGGTGGCAAATGCTATTTTTGCCGCTACCGGTAAACGGATTCGCAAACTTCCGTTTGTGAATGCTGATTTGCGATAAAAAAAATCGCCGACTCGGAAAGTCGGCGATTTTTTTTGATTTAGTCCCGGCGGATCTCAAATTTTTCCATTTTATTGTACAAATGGCTTCGTTGAATGTCGAGTACTTCCGCGGTTTTGGAGATATTCCATGCGTTTTGTTCCAGTTTTTTGATGATAAACTGCTTCTCCACATGGTCTTTAAAAGCCTGAAATTGCTCGAAATCGTCGTAAATACTTGAACCCCGGGGTTTCACTTCTCTTCGTTGGGGTACGGCATAGTCAAGCACGTCCTGAAGGGTAATGGTTCCGTTGGAGAGGATCGCAAGTCTTTCGATGACATTGTGAAGTTCTCGGACATTTCCCGTCCAGTTGAGTTTCTGAAGTTCTGTCATCGCCTCGGAATTTATGGAGAGTGAGGGCATTCCGTATTCTTCCGAAATTTCTTCGATAAAACTTTTGGCGATCAGGGGAATATCATCTTTCCGTTCGCGGAGGGGCGGGACATGGATGAGAATTACACTCAGTCGGTGGTAAAGGTCTTCCCGGAAATTGCCCAGCTCGATTTCATGCAGCAGATCTTTATTGGTTGCCGAGATAATGCGAACGTCCACGGAAATCTGTTTGTCGCTGCCAATACGGGTGATTTTGCTTTCCTGAAGAGCGCGTAACACTTTGGCCTGAGCGGAAAGACTCATGTCGCCGATTTCATCGAGGAAAAGCGTGCCGCCGTTGGCTTGTTCAAACTTCCCGATTCGTTGTTTATAAGCACCGGTAAAGGAGCCTTTTTCATGCCCAAAAAGCTCACTTTCAATAAGTTCGGAAGGAATTGCCGCGCAATTTACTTCGACAATCGGCCCCTCGGCGCGGTTGCTTTTTTCGTGAATCCAGCGGGCAACCAGTTCTTTTCCCGTACCGTTGCTGCCGGTTACCAGTACACGGGCGTCGGTAGGTGCTACACGAGAGATCGTCTCCTGGATTTTTTCCATAACGGGAGACCTCCCGATAATTTCACGGGTTTTGGAAATTTTACGCCGAAGGCGTTTGGTTTCTACTACGAGGTCTTTTTTCTCAACGGCATTTCTGACAGCGAGAAGCAGACGGTTGAGATCTGGTGGTTTCTCCAGAAAGTCATAGGCTCCTTTTTTGGTAGCTTCGACAGCGGTCTCAATGTCTGCATGTCCCGAAATCATAATGAAAGGAGTGTCAGGGCGGGCTTCTCCGGCTTTTTCGAGCACTTCCAACCCATTCATCTTCGGCATCTTGATGTCGCAGAGGACAACGTCGTAGCCGTTGTTGATGATCATTTCCAGTCCTTCCACCCCATCCGATGCCGACTCGATCTCATACTCCTCATATTCAAGAATTTCTTGCAAGGTAAGACGTATTGCTTCGTCGTCGTCAATGATTAATATTCTGGCCATTTAAAATGTATGTATTTTGTACAAATTAAAACCTATGCGTCTAAAAAAACAACACTGTTTGTAAAAAAAATCACCCATTTGTAAATTTTGTTGTAAAAAAAGGACAATGAAACGGTCGTTTCTATAACCATCAATCTGTATTATATTTGCAGAAAGATCGTATCACCAATTTTTTTACTTTGAAAAAGCAGATTATTAACCTGTGGTTTCTGGTTTCTGTGGCGTTGGCTGTGTCCTGTAACCCTGACCCCGACGCGGATGTTGCGGATGTAAACCTGTCTTTGGACTTTTTTCGCGCCGACAGCCTGATGTTTGCGGCATCCGAGGTTATGGTAAAGGGTTCAGAAAAAGACTATATGAAGGTCTATGAGACTTTCTTCCGACCGGAAAAGGAGTTTTTTTACCAATGGATAGGGTTGGATGAAATGTTTGCCGGACGCGCCCTGACGGAAGCCCAGGCTGACAGCCTGATCGCGCAGAATATCGGCCCCTTACTTGCCGATCCCAATATTCACCACCTGCTTGATACCGTGCAACAGGTTTTTCCCTACGATTATCCATTTGTGGAAAAAATCACGCCTCCGCTTAAAAGGCTGGTAAAATATATTCCCGATGTGGAGATTCCGGTTTTCCGTACGCATGTAAACGGTTATATCCCCGAAGGCGACCTCCGCTCTGCCGATCAGATGATTTTTCTGGGAAAATACTTCAGTTTTGGGTTGCATTACTTCCTGGGGCCGGATCTCAAATACTATCCGGTAAATATTCCCAAATATCAGAAAATTCGTTTTTCTCCGGAATATCTGGATGTAATGATGGTCAGGGAAATTGCGGAAGGTATGGTCTCAACCGTTGATCTGAGCAATCAGCCTACATTGCTCGATCAAATAATCCGAGAGGGAATTAAGCAGTATTTTATTCACCAACTGCTGCCGCATACGCCCGATTCGATGTTGTTGCTTTACTCCGCCCGGCAGATGGAGTGGGCAAATTATTACGAAGCCCGAATCTACAAGGAACTTAGTGATGACTTGTATAGCATTGATTTTCTGGTACATAGGGATTTTCTTACGGATAAACCTTACACCACCACTCTTTCCTTAGAGTCGGCTCCGCGTCTGGGGGAATTTCTGGGTTGGAAAATAGTCTCTTCTTATATGGAAAAAAATAAAGCGGAAACCCTCGCCGATTTGATCGAAAGAAAAGATTATGAATCTATTTTTAAAGCGGCCCGATACAAACCACTGAGTTTCGAACCGGTAGATTAAAGGGTGTAATATTAACGATTAATTAAATTTACGAATTTCGTATAAAATAGTCAATTTGCCTGTTGTCCGAAAGCGAACTTTTCTTTCGGAAGCAAACCCGACAAATGGCTAAACTGCGGCAGAATCGAATTTTGGGTACAAACCAGGTACTAAAATTTACGGCCTGGGGACTGAGTGCAACAATTGTATTATTGGCCGGCTTGTTTGTTTTACAACAAAAAAATAACCAAAAAACGGCCTTACAAAAGGTTAGGGTTTATGTTACGAAAACGCCTTCCGGCCAGGTACCGGGTACGGCATCCGCAGCTACCACCTCCTCTATAAACCAACTTTCCGCGGACAAAATCCGGCTTTCGCAGGAAAAAAATCTTTCCCCTGCCGATCGCCTTTTACTCCATTCGGTGGAAAAAAGATTACGCCTCTGGCGTGAAGTGGCCGACCACGAAGACCGACTCCAATTTCGGAAAAACCAGCCCGGGTTTCAAACACAGGATTTGCAGTTACGGGTTGATTCGCTGAAAGCCGAAATTAAACAGGAAAAAGACCGCATCCCTTCCACGGAATAAGCACAAACATGAAACTTCTGATAAATAAGCGGATTTTACAATTAGTCTTCTTCGGGTGGCTGCTGCCGGGTTTTATCCCGGGTTTTACTCAATGTACAGACTTAGCCCATGATACTCTTTTTGCGGTTTTATGGGAAAATGGTATTCCGCCAGGCTGGGAAATACCGGAAACTTCCGACGGCGGAAAGTGGGAGATCGGTACCGGCGGATTTGGGTTTTATCGCAACCCCGGCTCGGGTAACTGGATTTATGTAAATGACGAAAAAAACAACCAAATCGGCCGCGCTGAATTTCTCACACCGGAAGTGGATTTTGCCGGTTACCAGGGAAACCTTGTCCTTAGCTTTTTCCTGAACTTTCAGGAATATGCAGGCAAGGGGCGTTTTGGGGTCGAACTCGGCGTGGACAATAACTGGGTGGAAATCTGGTCCGAAAACACCGATTTTTCGGGCAAAGTCACGCTCGAAGTATCGAGTCCCGGATTGATTGTCGGGCAGTTCCGATTTGTGTTTGAGGATGGGGGCGAATGGGGCTGGGGCATGGGATTGGATGAAATCATCCTCACCGGCAACGCCAATATTTGCAACGACGGTATCTGCGGCACGGGTGAAAACCCCGGCATCTGTCCGGAAGACTGCCCGGATTTTTCGGAGCATTCTCCTTTGTGGATACCTGTGGGGGAAGATCTCGCCGGCAATGCCGTGAAATACCGATTTTTTAAGGGCGGAACAGCCTGCGATGATTGTTCGGAAGAAGTGGAACTCGGTTTTGAGTTTAATTTTTTCGGGCAAAAATACCGGAAGGCATGGCTTAATCTTAACGGCAACCTCACCTTCGGTGAGGATTATCTGGAGTTCACTCCGGAGCCCTTCTGCCTCGGCGGCCCACGTATGATTGCGCCATTTTTTGGAGATGTTGACCTCACCAAAGGCGGAAGCCTTTTTTATTATACCGATCCCGAAGGGCATTATTTTATCGCTACTTGGCTGGGGGTTGGTTATTTTGGCTGCGCTACCCCTGCCTGTGCTCAAACGAATACTTTTCAGGTAATCATGACCGACAGTACGATTCGCGAGATCCGTTCGACAGCCCTTCCTTCCGGGGCTACTATTGTATTTTCTTACGGCGATATGCAATGGACCACCGGTACTTCCTCCGGCGGTGTGGACGGTTTGGGGGGAAATGCCGCCACCGTTGGCAGCAATCAGGGCGATGGTCAAATCTGTTACGACTATGGTACATTTGGTAGGGAAGGTTATGCTTATTTGGGCAACTCGCAGACCGATGGATGTCCTCCCAATGGAATAGACCACCTCGATTTTCGCTCCGTATTTGTAAACGGGAAAAAAGGGGATATTGTCTTTCCTTCCGGAGAGGTTTTTCTCACCGGTATGGCAACGGAGGCAGGAAACCAGCTTCGATGGACGATTGATCTTCCGGAAGTGGTGGATTACTTTATCGTGGAAAGATCTTCGGATAAACAACAATTTGAAGAACTGGAAATGGTTTACGGAGGCAGCATTTCTACCTACTACGAATACCTGGATACCCATCTTCTTCCTTCCGATCCTATATGGTACCGGCTTACCCAGATTCATTCGGATGGTTCCATTTTGTATTCAGATACGGTAGAAGTAAAACGCAATCAGCCGAAGGAAGGGGTAGGGGAGGCGCTGTTTGAATTAATTCAAACCGGGCCCAATCCCTTTGACGGAGATTTAAGGGTATTATATGAAGCGAGGGGGGAATTTCTGGTAAACTACAAACTCGTGGACATGGCCGGGCGACAACATCTGGGCGGAAAAATGTCCGTAATCCCTGGCAGCCAGGAGCTTCATCTCCAAATGCCCGATTTACCGGCGGGAATATACGTACTCACTTTTTTCTACCCCACGGGAAAAACCTATGTCAATTTGGTTCATAAATAAGTTATAACCATTTTCTCACAGCAAAAGCCAGCGAAACTGCGCCCAAAGACAGGAAAATCACTACCAGCACAGGGATATAAGGAGAATCGGAAACCGGTTTTATTTCGGCCCTTTCAAAAGCATAATCGTAAAAGTGATTTAATTCGTTTACTTCCATGAGTTGGGGAATGTCTTCTCCGCTTACATTGACAGGGATAGAGACAATTTCCAGCGAGTCATAAGCCTGCTTTTGGGCATTAAAATAATAAAATAATACCGGCCCCAGATTGTAATTGCCGGGATAAGCGGGGATGACTTCATAGGTAAATACTTTTCGGCTGACAAGTCCTGTATCCGACCATTCGCGAGAAGTGTGAATCACCGGTTCGAAGAAAATCAATTTTTCATCTTCATGAATAATGGGTTTTGATACCCAATCCGCATAACCCGTACCGGTAAGGGAAAGCTCAAGACGGATAGATTCTCCGGTTTTATATTCCTTTAGGGGCACTTCCTGTACAAGCGAAAAGGAACCCGTGGCGTATGCTTTTTTCAATGGGGTTTCGGGCAACGGATGTACCTCAAAAGTGACCGGCGAAACCGGGAATAATGCTTCACGTGACTGAATATGCAATCCTTTGCGTCGGTCGTTTGGCGAGGCGTTGCGGGCGATCTGCGGTCTTTCTGCTCGCAAAAGGATCGAATTTAGGGTATAACTGCCTGTTTTTAAGGGGAAGAGATAAAGCCGTGCCAGTAATTCTCCTTCCGCCGGATTTTGTTTATTCAGGGTGTCGGAGGTGGGCAGGGAAACCCCTTCGATGTGAAGGTCTGGGAGGTTTAGTTGTTCCACAATGTCCTCAATACTTACCGGTAAAAACCGAATCGTCGGGTGATGAGATGACGGGAAAAAAGCATGGATTTCCGCAACAATTTGTTCACCTACAAAACATTCAGGTTTGTTAAGAGTGATGTGAAGTGTCACGTCAACGGGCAGATCCTCATATCGGTATCGAACGGAAGGCTGTTCTACTTCCACAAAAAGTTTTCGGGTACGGTGTACGCCCGAGGGCGTGGGCACTTCAAAAGAAGGGATGGTAAATCTTCCGGTTTTTTGGGGAAAATAGGCCTGTGTGTAGTGTATTTCCTGCCCCTGGCCTCGTGTATGGGCCTGTACATTGGGAGAGACTTTGGTGAACCCATCAACCTCCGGAAATGTGGGCGGTGAATACAGGGGTTCTCCCGTAACAATCATGATAAGCTGAAGCTGATCATCCAGGGTGATAAAGGGATTACCGGTATATAACCGGATTTCCTGTCCATACACCATCTGAAAAAAAATCACCCAACAACTTGCCAGGAGAAAGCGTTTTTTCATTGTAACCTTTGCAAAATATTTCTCCATTGAGAAATGGCCATTTACGAAAACTAGTTTTTTTTTACTTTTTCTGATCTAATGTTGGGTTAATCGGTTGAAATTGGCGTATGAACGAACAAAAAAAGAAAATTGTCCTTGCTGTAACCGGCGCCAGCGGCAGTATTTATGCCCGGCGGTTGATGTGGCAGCTTTCACAGATGAACAATGTAGAGGTGGGAGTAATTTTTTCCAAAAATGCTCCGGATGTGTGGCGCCATGAGTTGGGGGAGGAATGTAATTCCCCTTTTCCGGTCTATGACCGGTCCGATTATCGTGCACCGTTTGCCTCCGGCTCGGCCCGATACAATCACATGGTGATTGTGCCGTGTTCCATGGGTACACTTGGCCGTATAACTTCGGGCCTTTCGGACGATCTGACGACCCGCGCCGCGGACGTGATTCTGAAGGAACGGAGGCAACTAATCTGCGTGATCCGGGACACGCCGCTGAACCTTATCCATATTGAAAATATGCGCACACTTACTCTTGCCGGAGGTATTATTCTGCCTGCCGCTCCCTCTTTTTATTCCCACCCTCGGGACTTTGACGAATTGGCAGACACCGTTACCCATCGGATTCTGGACCTTTTGGGACTAGATCCCAAAGCCTACCGCTGGGGAGAATAAATTTTCGGGATTATAAATTAATGGGGATAATGAATCCCTAAGAGTCACCGAGATTTACCGTGAGAAGGGTACCAATTTTTCATTATTGTTTCTCTTTATCGGATAATCCGCTATATTCAAGAGTCTTTTGATAACCCATTTAATGAAGAAATGTCATGATTAAACTCGGAATCATTGATCAGGATGTAAGCCCTGAGCAGGTTGATCAATATTTAAACCAGGTAAAAAAATACACCCGCCTTGACTGGGGTAAAAAACTGAAAGAAGAACAAAGAGGCAAATGGGCGAATTTTAGTCCCTTAGGAGCGAATAGCGAAATGGCCGTCAAAGATGTACAGGCAATCTTAAAAAATGCAGGTTTTTTTCCAAATGGAGGCATAGACGGAATTTGTGGTTACGGCACACTTTCTGCCATTCGACTGTTTCAGGAGTATATCCGTACGATGGATGGAAAAACGAAAATTGTGCCCGACGGAGTAGCCGGCCCGATGACCTTTAGTGAATTAAAAAAATGGAAGGAGGAAGGTCGAAAAGCCGACTGGGTAAAAGATCGGGAAACCTGGCAGCAGTGGGTGAATAATGGAAATCAGATTCCCCTTGCGGTTAATACGGAATACACAAAATGGCTGAGATTTTTGGAAAAACTGAAAGGACATTATCTCCAGACTCCCGGTCGTATGCTCACAATGGTCAATCAATTACCGACTTCCTCAAAAACAGATACAATCAAAGTCGCAGACTGGGATTTTCGCCCGGGGCATATCCACCTGGTCGGGATTCGCCGGAAGGGAGACGGCACGGTACAGAAATTTGACGATGTGCTGATCCTTCTGATTAATGGACTGGTGTTTAAGTTCCAGGGTTCTACGGATCCGGGCGCTACTACCAATTCCAAAGGATTTCCCTTTCTGGTTCAGGGACAACACAATTATCACTTTGGCTGGCACGGTATCACTTCGGAAAACGGTGCCAAAACCCACCAGGCACTCAAACCGCTTAGTTCGGATCAGCCGGGTGGCGGAGTAGCAGTCGTAAGGTCAAAAGACCTTATTCTGAACGAAAAAGATTTGGATAATGGCCTGGAAATCAACAATTCCATCAACATCCACTGGGCGGGAAAGGGTTTAAGCAGCGATGTGGACACCTGGTCGGAGGGATGTCAGGTGATTGCCGGCGGGGGGTATGCCAACCACCACAATCAAGCGATTGATTGTAAGTCTTTCGCCGCGTATGGGAACAAAGACCTGGGCGTCAACGGATTGACTCGCGGAGCCTATAATGTCTTGCTGGATTTAGTGACAGCTTTTTCTACCACTTCTGCCATCAAGTATATGTTGCTCGTCGAAGATGACCTGAGCCTTGATCCGGAAATAACTTCAATTATTGGCCAGGCTCGCAAACAGGCGAAAGAAAAGATTATGTAACGGGGAGAAGTTAGGGTTGTGTAAATTTTTCATACCAACTCTCTATTGTTACTGTATCGGGAAATGTACCTTCATGCACAATCAACCGATGGCGAAAGGTTGCGGTCTGTTTGTGCGCCAGGGTATATTCGATCAAAGGCGTCTGTTTGTCGTAAGCATTTCTCCCCAGATTGTTGATGGCAAAAAGTCCGTAATCTCTTGCGTGCCACTGTGCCGGAAAATAGGGGTTTTGGGGATGATCCATTAAAATTACGGAGGCAGTTTTACCTTCGATATTACCTGAAAGCCGTACCCAGCGTGCGGTTTTCCCCCAGGCCGATTCATCCGTATTTCCCTCACTGGTGAGGTAAGTGCCGGAGGTGGTGAGGTTTTCCGTAACGGGTTTTTCCGTGACTTTTCCATCCGATCCAATGCGCCGGGCAGGTTTGACTGAGGGTAGTTCCATTTCCTGTCTCAGGCGGATTCCATACATTCCCTCTTTGGAGTCTGTAAAAGTCACGGAATCCGTTTTTACGGTAAGTTCGGTTATCCGATCCACGGTCCAGTAATCCGCTTCGGCGAAAAAAATATAAGTCGTTTTTTCTTCGAGTAAAACGGTTCCGTCCGGAGTTACCCATTCGGATAAGGTTTTCACGATGCCCTGGTGTTTTTTTTCTTTTACCGATTGAACCTCACGGAGGAAAATGGTGCCAAATTGTTCGCGTTTTTCCGGTGCAATCGCCTCCGAATTGTTCCAAAAATCAAGCCCGTTTACGTCTCCGTGATTGAACCAAATACCTACATGATGGGGATGATCCACGCGGTCACCCGGACGGGGATGAATCGGAAACCCCCTCGTAACCTCTTGCCCTCCCGTGGTAAATACCGGATACAAAACGGGTTTTTTCAGGTTTGGGGGAAAAATCAGGGCCGTGAGGATTTGTTCTCCCATGCGGATTTCTACTCCCTGATCCGTGTGTTTCAGTTGAAGAGCGGTCTGGGAAAACAGCGGTTGTTGCATAAAAAGGAATAAAAACAGGAAAGGAGGGAGTACGGGTTTCATTTTTTATCCGTTAAAGCCGAGTATGCCTTTTTGTTTTTCTTTTTTCTCCACAATCACAATGGTAAAATAAATGCCCTGCTCGGTACTTGAGGGCACAATATACTTAATCCCTTCGATCTGATCTTCCGGAACGATTTCATAAAGTTTGGTCGTGACGTCCACCGAGCCGTTTTCAAAGGCTTTTGTCTCAAAGTAGAGGGTGATAATCCGTTGTCTGTCTTTCATATTGAATAAATTATAGGGTTAACTGCAAATAAGTAAAATCTGGTTCAGGGACGGACAAGCCTAAAAATTATTGTAAATTTTTATTTAGTGTTGAAACATTAATGTTTTAACATCGTTTTAGGATCATACTTTCATCTAATCCACAATTTTTATTATCATTATGAAAAGTTTAAGTATTCTTTCTATTGTTCTGTTTGTAGGTCTAAACACCACTTTTGCACAAAAAACCTGGAATGCGGACGCTTCGCATACCGACATCAATTTTATCGTTACCCACATGCTCATTTCAGAAGTTGAAGGAGCTTTCACCGATTTTACGGCTTCGGCAGTTACCAAAGGGGAAGGTTTTGAAAATGCTGAAATTTCTTTCACCGCCAAAACGGCTTCGATTGATACCGACAATGAGCAGCGGGACGGGCATTTGAAGTCTGCCGATTTTTTTGATGCGGCTACCTATCCGGAAGTTACATTCAAAAGTAAATCTTTTAAAAAGGCAGCCGACGGAAAATTTACGCTGACCGGAGACCTGACCCTGCACGGTGTAACGAAAGAGGTAGTGCTTAATGTCGTTCACAAAGGAACCGTGAAAGACCCATGGGGCAATGAGCGTACCGGTTTTAAACTCACCGGCGCCATTAACCGTTTTGATTATGGTTTAAAATGGAATATGGCTCTGGAAGCAGGCGGGCTTGTCGTAGGAGAAGAAGTTCAGATCAATTGTAATATTGAATTGGTTGCTGCGAAATAATAACTTTATTAATATTGTGAAGTTATCATACCCCCCTGCAAAACCTGTCAGGGGGGAAATTTATTTAAAAATGAAGTTAGAAGATGCAATAAAACAAAAGACGCCCTTCAAAAGTATCTGGCAGAAAGTTATGGTAAATATTTTATATACCCACAACTGGCTGACCGACATGCACAAAGATATATTTAAACCTTATGGCATTACTCCCCAGCAGTATAATGTGCTTCGGATTTTAAGGGGGCAACATCCTAACCCTGTTTCTACATGCACCATTCGTGAAAGAATGCTTGACCGCATGTCGGATGTCTCCCGGATTGTAGATCGTCTGGTGAAAAAAAAGCTGGTTGTACGCCAGATATGTATGACCGACAAACGATTGGTTGACGTGGTAATAAGCGAAAGTGGGTTAGCTCTCTTAGCGGATGTTGACGCAAAAAGCGACGAGATGGATCATTCTCTGGCGAATTTGACGGAAACAGAGGCCCAGCAACTCAGCGACCTTCTCGATAAATTGCGGAAGGACTAATCAAAATCTCCGAAGTCGTCTGTACCCGGTGTAGTGGGTGAGCCTGGCGTATCTCCGTCGTTATTATTTACGGGTTTGCAATGGAGGGAAACGTCCACCCCGTCGG
This sequence comes from Bacteroidia bacterium, assembly GCA_033764335.1. Lineage (GTDB taxonomy): Bacteria > Bacteroidota > Bacteroidia > J057 > J057 > JAGQVA01. Next base: position 62,893 of record JANRJC010000040.1, read on the forward strand.
GTTTTAAAAACCGCTCCATCGGCAGTTGGATTCGCGAATCCGCATACACTGATTTCATATACAATCCCCAGATCGGCAGTGCCATATTTGCACCTTGTCCGTATTTAATGGAGCGAAAGCGCATTCTCCGGTCAGCCGCTCCTACCCATACGCCTGTAACAAGGTTGGGGGTAATGCCAATAAACCATCCATCCGATTGGTTCTGAGTTGTACCGGTTTTTCCGCCGATTTCATTTTTGAAATCATAACGGAAACGGAGCCGCTGAGCCGTTCCCTGATCTACCACACCCTTCAACAATTCGACAATAAGATAGGCTTGTTCTTCACTCAGAACGTTTTTGGGCTCCGGTTCAAAACTTGCCAGTACATTGCCGGAGCGGTCTTCGATCCTTGTAATAAATATCGGTTCAATGCGGTTGCCATGATTGGCGAAGGTACTATAAGCGTGAGTAAGCTCCATCACGCTAAGGTCGGTCGTACCGAGACAAAGTGCGGGCACTTCATCAAGCTGAGTAGAAATCCCCATTTCGCGGGCAAAACTAGCTACTTCGTGAGGGCCGAGTTTTTTCATCAGTCGGGCAGTAACGAGGTTTACGGAGTTGGCGAGGGCATATTTAAGGGTCATTTTCCCGCCGATACTGCCATCGGAGTTTTTGGGTACCCACCGGTTTCCACCGGGGTTGTCAAACACGACCGGTTGGTTAAGTTCGATATCGCAGGGTTTAAATCCCGCACGCACGGCTGCGCCATAGACAAAAGGTTTAAAGGTAGAACCTACTTGCCGTTTTCCCTGAGCGACATGGTCGTATTTAAAAAATTTAAAATCAATCCCGCCTACCCAGGCTTTGACGTGGCCATTGGTAGGGTCAATGGAGACCATTCCGGTTTCAAGAATCCTCGCATAGTATTTCAGCGAATCCAGCGGGGTCATGGTCGTATCTATCGGGCCATCCCATGAAAAAACGATCATGGGTACTTTTTGACGAAACTCTTTTTCGATTTCGGTATCGGATTTTCCTGCTTTTTTGGCACTGATATAACGATGCGACTGTCGTTTGAGGTCAATGAGCAGAGAGGGATCCTTTTCCAGTTGTTTCAGCCCGCGGTTTTCAACCTTGTCAAAATCCACTTGGAGTGTGGACATGTGTTCCCTCACGGCATTTTCGGCATGTGCCTGCATCCGGGAGTCAATGGTGGTATAAACCCGGAGTCCGTCCGTATAGAGATTATAATTGGTGCCATCGGCTTTTTTATTTTTTTTGCACCACCGGTCAAGCTCTGCCCTTACATGTTCCCGGAAGTAGGGAGCGAGGCCCTTGATATGGGTCTGTTCCTGGTCTGTCAGAGCGGCCTGAACCGAAATATTTTTCAGGCTGTCAATATTGGTTTTTTTCGGGTCAATGAAATCGTATTTGACCATCTGGTCAATGATGGTATTGCGGCGGTTTTGAGTTTTTTCCGGGTATCGGAAGGGGTTATACACGCCCTGTCCTTTGAGCATGCCCACAATCAGCGCCGATTCTTCAATGGTCAGATCTTTAGCGGATTTGTCAAACAGGCGGTTGGCCGTGGTTTCGATACCGTAGGAGGTTCCATAGATATTTACCGTGTTGAGGTAAGCCTCCATGATTTCTTGTTTGGTAAAACGCCGCTCTATGTAACCAGATACCAGGTATTCCTTTGCTTTGCGAATCAGGGTACTTTGACTTCCTACTTCGTCGTAAAGGTTACGGGAAAGCTGCATGGTAATGGTACTTCCCCCCCGAAAATCGCGGCTGCGAAGATATTCGCCTATAATGGTAAAAAAAGACTTGGGGTCAATGCCGGAATGGCCGTAAAAACGCACGTCTTCGGTGGCAATCAGTGCGTTGACTACGTGCTCGGAGACTTGGTTGAGTTTTACATTTACCCGGTTTTCGCGGGAATAATATTTTTCCAATACTACATTATCCGCCGAAATGAGCTGCGTGGAGAGATCCGAATCGGGGTTTTCGATCAAATCCATGGGCGGAAGATCGGTCGAAACTACAATTAGAAAGATCAATCCGGAGAGGATTATCAATCCTATAAAGCCGAAAAAAAACGTCCGGCCAATTTTAAAGGAAGGATTAAATCGGAGCAATTTTTTGGCATTTTTGAAGCTCGCGGATATTTCCTTTTCCGCAATTTTTTCGATGTCTATGATTTGTTTTTTGGAAGTTCCGTCCATATCAGGGTGTGTTTTAGCCTCCTTATAATAACGCAAATATCGCCACAACTACTCAAACAAATACCGTATCTGATAATTTTTTTTTTGGAATTTTAAAACCAACTAGTTAGTTTAGCGTAAAAGTTTAACCAAACAGTTAGTTTTGATTAATAAAGACGACAATACCGAAAAAAGAATCCTTGCCGCTGCCCGTCAGGAGTTTTATGAAAAAGGGTTTGCAGGGGCAAGAATGGAAGAAATTGCGCGTGCAGCAGAGATAAACAAGGCGATGTTGCATTATTACTTTCGCTCCAAACAAAAATTGTTTGAGAAGGTATTTCACGAGGCTTTTGCCCAGATTTTCCCTCGCCTGATTCAGATTATTTTGAGCGAGGTACCGCTCGATGAAAAAATCCGAAAAATCAGTTCAACCTATAATGAATTGCTTACGGAAAATCCCCATCTGCCTTTATTTGTGCTTAGCTCGATCCAGCGCAACCCTGAAAATTTTGCTACCGGTATGATTACCGACAACCCCTTTCAGCCCTCGATGGTTATGGGGAAATTTATAACCGAAATTCAGGCTGCGGTGGATGCCGGCAAAATCAGTCCCATAGACCCTCGCGATCTGATTCTCAACCTTCTGGCGATGTCAGTTTTCCCTTTTATGATGAAACCCATACTGGTTCGCCTGTTTGGAATGTCGGAGTCGGATTATCTGGCATTTGTCCAACACCGAAAAAATTCTGTCGCGGAGTTTGCCATCCGCGCTGTTTTTTCTCCCGATACTAAATCTTCAGAATTATGAAAAAACATTTTCTGCTATTTTTACTGAGCATGGCTTCAACCGGGGCCTACAGCCAGGCTTTATCGCTGGCGGAATGCCAGCGCTTGGCAATGGAACAAAGCCCGCTTCAACAGCAAAAAACGCTGATAACTTCGGTTACTCACCTGCAAAACGAAAACCTCGCAGCCGCGTTTTTACCTAAACTTTCGCTCGCAGGGCAGGCTACCTGGCAGTCAGACGTGATCACCTTTCCGGAAATTGGCTCTGTTTCTCTTTTTCCGGAAATCCCTCATTTTCAGTTTAATACTGCGCTCAATGCCAATCAAATTATTTTTGATGGCGGTGCCGTAAAACTGGGCAAAGAATTCAACGCGGTCTCTCAACAGGTGCAGACGCAGGAGGTAGAGGTTGAAATAAACCGCCTGAAAGAAGTCATTAATGACCTCTACTTTTCGATTCTTTTACTGGATAAAAACGAGAATATTCTCAAACAAACGCTTGAGCAACTGGCGGTGCGCAGAGCTTCGCTCGAATCGGCCGTGCGCAATGGGGTGATGCTCAAAAGCAATCTCGATGTATTCACCAAACAAATGCTCCTCATCGAACAAAAAATGGATCAGATTCGCGCCGAAAGGCAGGGGTTGATTCATATTCTGGAGGACTGGACAGGGCGCGACGACTTATCTCTCACAACACTTGTGATTCCGGACTATGATCAGGCGATTCCTGCTACGCCTTCCGGCAGACCGGAATATTCGTTGTTTGATCTCCAACAGAAACAGCTTTTGCAAAATAGTGAGATTCTGAAGGCGCGTACCTTACCCTTGGTTTCCGCTTTTCTAACCGCCGGTATCGGACAGCCCAATCCCTTTAATTTCCTCAAAACGGATCCTTCGCCCTTTATGCAGGCGGGAGTAAAATTTGTTTGGACTCCCTGGGACTGGAACCAGACCCGCCGGGACAAAGAAATTATTTCTGTTCGTAGCCAGATGGTGAATACCCGAAGGTTGCAGTTTGACCAAAACGTGGAGGCCGGAATCCGAAGAGATGAGGAAATGATTCAAAGCCTGTACCGCCAAATTGAAAAAGACCGCGAAATTATTTCGCTTCAAAAGTCCATCGTGGACCAGGTAAATGCTCAGTTTGAAAACGGTGTGGTAACCTCCGCCGACTACCTCGCCGAAGTAACGGCCCTGACCGAGGCGCAAATCAACCTCGAAACACATACCATTCAGCAGGCTCGTGCAAAGGTGAATATTCTCACCAAAATGGGCGGGTTATAGTTAGTTTTTCAATCGGTAAATTTTGATAAAATGAAGATAAAATATTCCCTTTTTATTATGCTGGTTTGGGGAGTAAGCATTACCTCCTGTAACCGCGACACCCACACTTCCGATGCTTATGGCAGTTTTGAAGCACGTGAAGTAATGGTCTCCGCCGAGGCCAGTGGTAAATTAATGCGTTTTTCGATAGAAGAAGGTCAGGAACTAACCGCAGATGCGGTGGTGGGTTATGTGGATACAACCCAGCTTTACCTTCGCAAACAACAACTTCGCTCCATGATTCGGGCGGTGTTGAGCAAAAAACAGGTGATTCAACCGCAGACGCGGGTGTATGAGGAACAAAAAGCGAATCTTCAGCGTGAAAGCAATCGGGTAGAAAAGCTCCTCGCCGAGGGTGCCGCCACTCAAAAGCAATTTGACGATCTTAAAGGGCAATTGGAATTGGTTGAAAAACAGATGATTGCTCATATCACAACACTCAACACCGCCAATCAGGGCATTTCGGGTGAGGTCGAACCCCTGCTTGCGCAGATTCGGCAGGTGGAGGACCAGATCGCCAAAAGTATTCTCCGCAATCCTATCGCGGGGCAGGTGCTTACCCAGTATGCGGAAGAAGGCGAAATCACCACTTTTGGCCGTCCGCTTTACAAAGTGGCCGATGTGAACGAGTTGATTCTCCGGATTTATATTCAGGGTGAACAGTTGGATGACCTCAAAATAGGGCAGGCGGTGGAGGTGTTGATTGACTCCGATTCAGAAACCTACCACCGGACGCAGGGAACTGTCACCTGGGTTTCCTCTCAGGCGGAATTTACTCCGCGTTCCATCCATACAAAAGCCGAGCGAGCCACCCTGGTATATGCTGCCAAAGTAAAAGTCAAAAATGACGGCAAACTCAAAATCGGTATGCCTGGGGAAGTGAATTTTAATGCCGGTGTCGCTTCTAATTAATCTCAACATGTCAGCCATTTCCCTTCAAAATATCACCAAATCCTATGGAGACACCCCGGCACTAAAAGGGGTAAGTCTGGAGGTACAGCCGGGCGAACTTTTTGGCCTGATTGGTCCTGACGGAGCAGGAAAAACGTCCCTGATCCGTATCCTGGCTACCTTGCTCCTGCCGGACTCCGGCCATGCCGAAGTAAAGGGGTTTGATGTGGTCAAAAACTATCTGCAAATCCGTTCTCAAATGGGGTATATGCCGGGAAGATTTTCGCTGTATTACGACCTTACGATTCTGGAAAACATCAATCTCTTTGCCACCATATTTGGAACGACACTGGCCGAAAATTACGACCTTATCAAAGACATTTACAGCCAGATAGAGCCTTTTAAACACCGTCGGGCGGGAAACCTTTCGGGCGGAATGAAACAAAAGCTGGCCCTCTCCTGCGCCTTGATTCACCGCCCGGAGGTACTTTTTCTGGACGAACCCACTACCGGGGTAGATGCCGTGTCCCGCCGTGAATTTTGGGAAATGCTCAAAAAATTACGCGACCGAGGCATTACCATTCTCGTTTCCACTCCCTATATGGACGAAGCCAGCCTGTGTGATCGGGTTGCTCTGATTCAGGCAGGGAAAATTTTGCAAGTGGACACTCCCGAAAATATCGTCAGTAGGTTTGAAAAACCACTTTTTGCCGTTCGTGCAGAGGATACCTGGCAGTTATTAAAAGATATTCGCTCGTATCCGTTTGCTCATTCGGTTTTTGCTTTTGGGGATAGTGTGCATTATACCGATAAAAGAGCGGATTTCCAGGAAAATATCCTCGTTGACTGGTTGCTGCACAAAGGCCATAAGAGGGTAGTGGTAAATTCGGTTAAGGCAAATATTGAAGATTGTTTTATGGCATTAATGGAGTAGTTATGGCATCAATTGTTGCAAAAAATCTCACCCGCACCTTTGGCAGTTTTACGGCCGTGGATCATATTTCTTTTTCGGTAGAAGAGGGAGAAATTTTCGGGTTTCTGGGGGCAAACGGGGCGGGCAAAACCACTGCCATGCGTATGCTGTGCGGACTTCTTTCGCCCTCGGGCGGAGAAGCCACCGTCGCCGGTTACGACATTTACCACCAGACCGAACGTATTAAACAAAACATTGGCTACATGAGCCAGAAATTTTCGCTCTATGAAGACCTGACCGTCGCCGAAAACATTTTTTTCTACGGAGGAATTTACGGCCTCAGCCGAAAAAATATTCGGCTCAAAACCGATGAAATGCTGGAAAAACTGGGCTTGTCGGAAGTCCGCAACACCTTGATTCACGATCTTCCGTTGGGTTGGAAACAAAAACTGGCTTTCTCTACGGCAATTCTTCACGATCCGGGAATTGTCTTTCTTGACGAACCCACTGGCGGAGTGGATCCAATTACCCGGCGGCAGTTTTGGGATCTGATTTACGAGGCGGCGCACAACGGCGTAACCATTTTTGTGACTACCCACTACATGGACGAGGCCGAATATTGCAACCGGATTTCCATCATGGTGGATGGCCGTATCGAAGCAATGGGCACTCCGGAAGAGCTAAAAAACCGGTTTTCTGCTCAGAGCATGGACGAAGTATTTGTCAGCCTTGCCCGACCCGCGGCTTCCCACTAATCCTTTTATGCCTTTTTTTATGAAAAGATTTCTCGGATTCGTTAGAAAAGAATTTTTCCACATCTTCCGCGACCGGCGCACCCTGCTTATCCTGTTTGGTATGCCGATCGTGCAGATTTTGCTTTTTGGTTATGCCGTAACCAATGAAATCCGCGAGGCGCGTATTGTAATACTCGATCACGCCAAAGATGAAGTTACGGAGGCGCTGACCCGCAAAATATTTGCTTCCGGCTATTTTATTCCAGACCTGACACTGAATGCCGAAAAAGACATTGAACCGGCTTTTCAGTCAGGGCGAATCAAACTGGCAATTGTGTTTGAAGCGGGTTTTGCAGAGAAACTGGAACGCAACCGTACCGCTGCTGTGCAGATTATTGCTGATGCTACGGACCCCAACACGGCCAGTACCCTGGTCAGTTATACGCAGTTTATCCTGCTGGATTATCAGCGTCAGTTGAATGCTACGGAAACCGTACCACTTACGATTTTGACAAAATCTCGCATGCGATACAACCCCGAACAAAGAGGTGTTTTCCTGTTTGTACCGGGACTCATCGCCATTATCCTGATGTTGGTTTCTGCGATGATGACCTCGATTTCCATCACACGGGAGAAGGAAATGGGAACCATGGAGGTTTTGCTCGCCTCTCCGATGCGCCCGTTGCAGATTATATTGGGCAAAGTTACTCCGTATGTAATGCTTTCCCTGATTAATGCTATCGTCATTCTGCTGATGGGCAAGTTTGTTTTTGGTGTGCCGGTGCGGGGTAGTGTGGCCTTGTTGTTGGCGGAAAGTATGTTGTATATCCTCTCGGCGTTGGCTTTGGGGATACTGATTTCAACCGTGGCAAAGTCGCAGCAGGTGGCGTTGATGATTTCACTTATGGGGTTGATGTTGCCTACGATTTTGCTTTCGGGATTTATGTTTCCGATTGAAAATATGCCCATCATTCTCCAGGTTATTTCTAATATCATCCCTGCAAAGTGGTTTGTGATTATCGTCAAAGGCATTATGCTGAAAGGCTTGGGGTTGGATATTTTGTGGCAGGAAACGCTGATTCTGATGGGTTTTACGGCGTTTTTTATGTTGGTGAGTACCCGAAAATTTAAGGTAAGATTAGAATAAGGATTATGCGAACCATTTTATTTATCCTATACAAAGAGTTTCGGCAAATCTTCCGGAATAAGGCAATCCTGCCGATTATATTTATCGCCCCGATTTTACAACTCGTATTACTGGCGTATGCGGCAAATTTTGAGGTAAAAAACCTCAAGCTGGTAGTTGTGGATCGCGATCAGTCTTCACTATCGCGGCGGCTGATGGGAAAATTTGAAGGTTCTGCTTACTTTAAAATGGCCGGTTCTTCTTTTTCTCAGCAAGAGGTTTCGCGCATGATGGAGGAAGATCAGGCCGATTTGATCATCGAAATACCCGTGGGATTTGAGCGGCGGTTATTTCGGGAAAACACTGCTCCCATTCAACTCGTCGCCAATGCCATAGACGGGATAAAAGGCGGGTTGGCCGTGTCCTATTCCGGCCAGGTAATCCGCGACTTCAACCGCGAGATGTTGGAACTTTACGGCGCAAAATTACTCACAGGGCCTCCACCTTCACCTGTGAGTTTTTCGGTCAATGAATCTTACTGGTTTAACCCCAAAATGGATTATAAAACCTTTATGGTTCCCGGTATTCTCGCCTTATTGGTAACGATGATCGGCAGTTTTCTTTCTTCGATGAACATTGTCCGGGAAAAAGAAATGGGAACCATTGAGCAGATCAACGTAACACCGATCCGGAAATATCAGTTTATCATTGGCAAATTGCTTCCTTTTCTGGTGATTGCTTTGTTTGAATTTGGCATTGGCCTGATAGTCGCCAGGCTATTGTACAACATTCCGTTTTTGGGCAGCATTCCGCTGATGTTTGGGTTTACCACTTTGTACATGATAGTGATATTGGGTTTGGGGTTGTTTATCTCCACTTTCACCGAAACGCAGCAGCAGGCGATGTTTATCGCCTGGTTTTTTATGGTCATTTTTATTTTCCTCAGCGGCATGTTTACTGCGATTGAGAATATGCCCTCATGGGCACAAAAAATCACCTATTTCAACCCGGTGCGGTACTTCATCGAAGTGATTCGCATGGTCATGCTCAAAGGCGCCGGGCTAAAAGACATTACCCGTCAGATCGCCATTCTCGCCGGTTACGCGGTACTGATTAATGGACTTGCAGTCTGGAATTACCGGAAGACGGCGTGAAAACAGGAAACTTTTCCGTTTCCCCAGGTAAAATGCAAGCAAATTCGGACAAAATAAACAGCCCAAGGAATTAAAAATCCCCTAAAAACGTTTACTTTGTAGAACCAAAGAAAAGCCGGTATGATTATCGCAAATCCACTGTACGATGTTGTGTTTAAATATCTGCTGGAAGATGTGGAGATCGCCCGGGCGTTGTTGTCCACGATTTTGGGGGAGGAGGTGGAAAGTTTGGAGCTAAAGCCGCAGGAAACTTCGACCGAGACGGGGGGGGGAATCAACATTCTTCGGTTTGACTTCAAGGCCCTTATCCGGAAAAAAGGAGGCGAGCGGTACAAAGTGCTCATTGAGTTACAAAAGGCCAAACAAGCCTTTGATGTAATGCGGTTTCGGCGGTACTTGGGGGATAATTACCGGAAGGAAGATGAGGCGCTGAACGAGGCGGGGAAGAACGAAAAACGTCCGTTGCCGATTGTGACGATCTATTTTTTGGGTTTTCCGCTGGACAGCATACCTTCGGGGGTCGTGAAGATCAACCGAGAATACCGGGACGTAGTGACGCAGGAGATATTGGAGATCAAGGAGGAGTTTGTGGAATTGTTGACCCACGACTCTTATTTGATTCAGGTGCGGAAGCTGGCAAAGAAAGCGCGCAGCAAATTGGAGCGGGTGTTGCAAATTTTCAGTCCGATTTACCAAACTACCGCCGATAAACACCAGTTGGATTTTCCGAGTGATACGGACGATCCGTTGATGCAAAAGATGCTGGATCGTTTGGGCCGGGCGATTGCCAGTGAAGAGATGCGCGAAAAGATGGATGTGGAGGATGAACTGGACCGCGTTTTTGAGCGGGAAATGAAAAAGCTGGCAGCGGAAAAGGATGGAATCATTGCCCAAAAAGAACAATTGCTGATAGAAGAGAAACAACGCGCCGAAGCGGAAACGCAACGCGCCGAAGCAGAAAAGCAGCGCGCCGAAGCGGAAACGCAACGCGCCGAAGCCGAAAAACAGCGCGCCGAAGCCGAAATTCAAAAAAACCTTGATTTGCAAAGGCAAATTGAAGCGTTGAAAAAACAAATCAAACCCTGATTCTCCCCACAAGGCTTTTCGCTGAAAAGCAAGAAGATACGAAGGAGTCAGTTCTTCGGCACAAAGGTCTGATATTTCACTGCTGCTTCTAAAATTTGAGTTGTGATTTTCAATTCCTTCTGATCGCGCGGCGAATAAATCATCATATAGGTTTTGGCGGCTCTTGTACCTGCGGCAGCCAGGCCATGCAACTCACCCCAACCTTTCAAAATCACTTCTTTGGTATCGCTGGGACTTAAAATAAGGTGCATTGAACCGTCAAATTTGTGAATGTGGCCGATTTCAGCATGAGAAATGGGTACAATCGTCGGGTTGCCTGAAGCAGAATCTTTTAGGAAGATGCCCGGATTATGTATCTCCAGATAACTATTTTTATAGATTAACTGACCTTTTGAGTTAGCAACCTGATCATCAAATATTTTGGATTGTACGTCTCTTATATCCGTTGTATTGTGTTGATCGGTTTGGCGATGGGGCACAGCAAAAGGGGCAATATTGGGTTTTGAACCTTTTCTTTGTGGCAGATTTTTTAGAGAAGAAACATCTCCTTTTTCGCCGATATAGGGTTCGATCCGTTTCCAATCGGTTCCGTCTTTGAGCATCTTATTCATATTTTGGACAGACCTAAAACCTTCCAGCGTATGGGGCAAACCACCCACACCGAGGGCGATCCATGCCTGATATTCTTTATACTCCGCTTCAGTCAGTTGCGACTGAATAAAAGAAATGACTTTTTGTTTTTGGGTTCCTAATTTTTCTATCCCTAATTCGACTATATCGCCTTCTTGTAGATACCTCCCCGATGCTATCGCAACCCCCGAAGGTGTGCCGGTAACAATGACATCACCGGGCAGTAAAGTCATAAATTGGCTTACTCTACTGACCAACTGTTTTATATTAAAGATCATGTCGCTGGTATTGGCATCTTGTCGTTTTTGACCATTGACCGTAAGCCAAATTTTTAAATTTTGGGGGTCGCCCACACTTTCTTTTGTTACCAGATAAGGCCCTAAAGGGCAAAAACCATCGTGGCTTTTACCTTTTGTCCATTGCCCGGTGCGTTCTAGTTGAAAATTGCGCTCACTCACATCATTGGCAACGGCAAAGCCTGCGACATAATTCATCGCTTCGGTTTCCGAGACATAAGTGGCTTTTTTGCCGATAATAATGGCTATTTCCGCCTCATAATCCAATTTTACAGAGCCTTTCGGAATCGGAATATTATCGTTTGCCCCCGATAAAGAAGTAGTTGCTTTGAGGAACAGAACCGGTTCGTTGGGAATGGGCTGTTTTGCTTCAGCCGCATGGGCGGCATAGTTCAAGCCAATCCCCACAATTTTGGAAGGACGGGCAACACAGGAAGCAAAACGCTCATTAGTACCTACTTTGGGACATTTTGTTGCATTTTGTATGAGCCAATTTTGAAGGCGGTTGACCCCATCGGTCTCAAAAAATTTTTCGTTATAATCTTCCCCAAAAGCAGTTACATCAAGACGTGTACCATCCGGATATTCTACGGCAGGTTTTTCTTTTTGAATTTCGCCAAAACGAAACAATTTGATCGCGGCAGGGTCAAGTGTTTGCGCGATTAATGTTTTTGAAAAAACGATTAAAAATAGGAGTAGTATTTTTTTCATTTTTGTGAAATTCAAGCATTTATAAAAATGATCACTGTACCAACCAGGATATACCAACTTATAAAGTTTTTAAGAGGGCGGCATTACACTTTTTACAGGAATGATGATACTTTTTACAGATTTACTTGGTCGTAAACTGATGCCTAAATTCTAAGGGTGTGATGTTACAATGTTTTTTGAAAAAACGATTGAAATACTGAGGAGTACCAAAACCCAAACGGTAGGCGATTTCAGCCACATGCAAAGGCGTGTGAATGAGATAAGACTTGGCTTCTAAAATCAGTTTATCTTGAATGAAAGACGAGGCTGTTTTACCCGTTAATTTTTTAATAACGTCATTCAAATAATTGGCATTGATATGCAATTCTTGGGCGATATTGGATACAGAGGGGGTTGTCGGTTGATGCTGTAAATCCGCTAACTCTTGGATTTTTACTTCCAAAACATGGCGAAAACGGTTGAAAATGGATTTGTTGGTTTGCGTTTCGGAAGAAAGACTGAGCGTTTGACAGGTATAAATACGTTTGATTTTATGTAAATAAACATGCAGTATTTTTCTTAAATAATCCAATTTGTCGGGCGCATTACTGCCCATTTCTTTAAGTAATTCTTGTTCACAATAACGCAAATCGTCTATATCTTGAGGGCTTAATGGTAACACAGGTTCTGACTCGAAATTGAAGAACGGATAGTCTTGGTCAAAATATTGATGCGTCCTGTCGAAACCTGCAAAATTGGGCGTGAAATAAATAACCGTGCCGTACAACCGCCCTTTACGAGTCCAGGATTCTAATTTGGTGGGATAACTAAAACACAGGCAGTTTTGCGTAATGGTATGTTCATTATCGGCACTTTTGAAGTGCAAATCGGCGTTTTCAAAATGGATAATCCTGAAAAAATTGGACCGATACAAAGGCATTTCCAATAATCTATCATCCGGCTGGTCTTCCAAACGCATACACATTATGTCGGAATGGAGTGGTTTTCCAATGCCATAAACGATAAAAAAATCGGTAATGGTTTCCAATAAGGGTATATGTATGAGCTGATTTTTCATGAAACAAAGGTAAAAACTTACCTCAATTCCTCTATTATGAAGGTTTGTTCCTTCTCTCTGCGACTCTCATAAAAAAATCAATAACAAAAATTTTTCCGTGGTTTTTAATATCTTTAGACTATCAATTGCCGGAGATGTTTAAAGATTATTACCAAATACTGGGAGTCGGCCAAAAGGCCAAAGAATCAGAGATCAAGGACGCCTATCGCAAACTTGCGATGAAATATCACCCCGACAGTAATTCTGACCAGGGGGCGCATCAGGTGTTTGTGGACATCAACGAGGCTTACCATGTACTCAGCGATCCGGAGGAGCGCCGAAAATACAACCATCGTTACATTGCAAAAGTCGCTCCGCGCAAAATGCAACAAGTAACGAGTTTTGAGATGACCCGCTCCAAAAGGGCAAGCCGTTATGCTCGTGGTCGTTATGCTGCTCGTGTGCGTTACCGAGGCACGGCCTATACCGGGCCGGTGTACAATGACCTCAACCGAGAAGGGCAAAAAACGACAACGGTTTCTTCCGATGTATTCAGCGACGAATACCGACGCACGGTCATCAGTCGCAAACAAGGCGATTCGCTGGGTTATAGTATGTATTCCCGCTGGGTAAGGGTGGCGGCTGCGGTATTGCTGGTGGGGTGTCTGGGACTGATTCTGGATTTTTCTCTTGCCGAAATCAAACCGATGGAAATCGTTAAGGCTAAACACGAAGTGGACTGGTCGTTTTCCGAACCCGGCGTTATCCGGATTCTCACCAATGGCAGCCGGTTTGGGGTACTGCGGGAAAACGCCGAATACCTGACTTTGGGTAGCGAAGTCGAAGTGATGAAAACCTATTGGGGAAATATACCGGTAAAGGTAATCTTTCGCTCTCCCGACGGGCTTCGGGAGTTTTCGACCTATGGCGGAAGATTTGACGATGTGAATGTGTTACTTATTGGCCTTCTGTGTATTTTATGTGTGGCAACTTTGTATTTTCGAAAAAACCCGGAGTTTAATGCCTACATCGGCACGGCAACTCTGGCATTAGCGACGGTTTTGTTGGGGATCATTTTCCAAGCGTAAAAAGGCCGTACAACGAGGTTTTCTGACGATTGAGTAAAAAAATCGGGAGGCTGGTACAACAATGGTATGTGATTTGGCAGATTGGTTGTAACATTTCGCGAAATTTTAATGCATGTTTAAGGATTATTATGATATTCTGGGTGTGGATAGAAATGCTTCCGAAAGAGATATCAAACGCTCTTTCCGCAGCCTTGCTATGATTTATCACCCCGATAGTAATGAAAATCCGGAGGCTCACCAGAAATTTCTCGACATCAATGAGGCGTATCAGACACTCGGTGATGAGGTCAAACGAAAAACCTATAACGACCGGTACGAATACCACAAGTTTGTAAAGTTTAGTGAACAAATAAAGCCGGATTACACCTATACAACTGCCTACAATCCGCCGGTCTGGCAGACTCCACCGCCGGGTCCTACCCGTTATGAAGAATTTTCCCGCTATAATTTTTTCGCACGGTTTTCTGCATGGGTAGGGTTTTTGTTTGCTTTGAGCATTGTGGTGGACTATTTTTTTGCTAACTATTCAGATATCGAAATGGTGCGTACCATGTCTATCACGCAAGGTCCCGGCGGAGAACTCAGTGGATTCGTTCACACGGATAGTATGGGGTTCCTGTTGGATTATAAACATTTCGAACATTTGGGAAAAGGCGATAAAATCAACCTGCGCAAAACGCCGTTTTACAATGTGATCACTCATTTGTATGTATGGGAATTTCCTCAGTCGAGTGAAAATATCCCCGTTCAAAATGGCCCGCAGTCTTATTCTCCGGAAACCATGATCCAAGTTTTTAGCTTTTCGCCTCACTACGGAATCTATAATGTTTTTTCTTTTTTCCTGATTGGGCTTTTTCTGAGTGGAGTTGTGGGCATTTCGCTTCAGCACAGACCTGAATTTTTGTTTAAGCTGGGTTTGCTCAATATCCTGCTGACACTCATTTCTCTGTTTGTGCTGGTAAATTCGTGAAATTGCATTAATTTTCAGATTATGAAAATCAGAGCAATTATCACAGGTGTAACGGGTATGGTAGGCGAAGGTGTTTTACACGAATGTCTGCTCCAGCCGGATATTGAAGCGGTGCTTGTTATCGGACGAAGACCCTGCAATATCCATCATCCGAAAATCTCGGAAATTATCCATAAGGATTTTTATGATTTCTCTTCCATTGAGGATAAACTCAAAGGCTATAATGCCTGTTTTTTCTGCCTCGGCGTATCGTCGGTCGGAATGAAAGAGGATGAATACCATCGGCTTACCTACGACCTGACTATGGCTTTTGCAAAAACGTTACTGAAACAAAACCCGGATATGACCTTTTGTTATGTTTCGGGAGCAAATACCGATAGCAGTGAAAAGGGCCGCAGCAACTGGGCAAGGGTGAAAGGTAAAACGGAAAACCACCTATTGAAACTGGGCTTCCATAAGGCGTATATGTTTCGCCCGGGGTATATTCAACCCACGCCCGGGCTAAAAAATGCGTATAAAATTTACCGGGTTTTAGCTCCGCTTTATCCCGTCTGGAAATTGTTTTTCCGAAAATACGTCTCAACGCTGGAAGAACTAGGCCTATCAATGATCAATGCTGTCCGGCTCGGCTATGAAAAACAAGTGTTGGAAGTGCCAGACATTGTTTCTCTTTCGAACCGATAAACGGTTTCTTCGTAAAGAAAAATAAAGGCTTTTCGAAAAATAAGGATTATGAAAGAACAAATGGTTCTGCTGGCTGTATATAACCAGATCGAAAGTGCCAATCGCCATACTGCTCTTCTGAAAGCGGAAGGAATCCGCTGTGTGATTGATTTTTCGGACTCTGTTTTTGACGAAAGTTCCCTGGACGAAAGGCCGGGTGTCGTGCAGTTGCTCGTACATAGGGAAGATTTTGAAAGAGCCGACCTGATTCTGGAAATGGAAGACCGAACCTATAAGTACAAAGAAGGGGCGGAACGGCCCGGCGAAGGAAATATGCTCGCCGGTGGCATCATCAGTATGTCGGGAATTCTCGCCTCCCTCGGCAATTTGGACGGATTGCCCGATAATATGATCTGGTTTCCTTTTGCCGTAGCCGCTATCGGTGGAGGACTGTTTTTTAAAGGAATCCTGGAAGCAAAGGAAGAAAGTTAAATTTGTTTTGTTTCTTTGTAAACGTTTTTTACTTCGGCATAGGTTCCCCCATTTAGTATTTTGTTTGAACCTTAATTCGAATGTAAATGAAAAAATGTCTTCTACTTTCAACGTGTATTTTCCTTGTAAATATTGCCTCGGTATGGGGCCAAAATTACAAAACGGGGGTCGGCCTTCGTCTTTGGAGTGATGCCGAAATATCCATTAAACACTTTGTGAGCGGTGCGGTTGCGGTCGAAGGAATCATCGAACTTCGCCGAAAAGCCGTAGGTACAACCCTGCTGTTTGAAAAACACGCTACGGCTTTTGATGTACCCGAACTTCAATGGTATTACGGCCTCGGAGGGCATATCGGTTTCTGGCAAGAAGCAAATGACAATCGCCCGGTTTTCAGTGAAGACAGTGAAATGGTCGCCGGGGTAAGTGGTATTGTGGGTCTTGAGTACACCATTAAGGAAATTCCTTTCTCAATCAGTGTTGATTACAAACCACTGGTACACCTCATCGGTTACGACGGGCTGATCAATACGGGTGCCTTGACGATCCGGTATGTATTCTAATGTTGCAATACCTGGAGTTTCTGGATACTGAATTTACTCCCGGCAACCACCTTTACAAGGTATATGCCACCGGGAAGGGATTCGATATTGATCTGCGATCCGTTGATGATTTCTCCCGAAAACCATAACCTTCCACTCATATCGTGGATATATGCGAACGTTGTCCGGTCGGCGATTTCCGGAATCCGAAACGTTACTAAATCCTGTGCAGGATTGGGGAAAAGGGTGATCTGCATCTCCTCCTCCCATTTCTCCAGCGACGTGGCCGGGTTTTTTAGGCAATAGAGTTTATCGAGAAATGCCGCCAGCGTATCTGTCAGAAAGGCTTTTTCTCCACTAAAATTGTGGGGAGTAATGGGCGGGTTGGCAAACAGATTCGGTGTGCGAAAATAGGTTTTATGTCTTTCGTCCGTGTAACCTACACTGATTGCTCTTTCGCGGATGCGACAGGCTCCGTGGACGAGCGGCACTTTGGCACTCCCAAAAGGAAAAATCAACCCTGGTGTCTGATAATAGGCTTTAGCCGTACCGCAGTGTACAATGGGGTCCTCCAGAATATGATACTGAAATAGGGCAGGATCATTGGCTGATTCGATCAGGAGCGTATCTTCAATCGCTCCGTAAATATTGATAATTCCACTCACCTTCGCACTTGTACCATTTTGATTGAGTTCTCCTTCCACAGAACCCAAATTCGGTCGCAGGGCACTAAACAGGAGGTTCCCGAATAGGTCAAACCGCTTGACGGGGGCAATACTGTCTGCCGATGCGGGTTTTTCATTGGTTTTGTCGCGGAAGGCTGTGTGGAGAGCCGTAAATCCTCCGGCACTTTCCCCGGCTACATATACGCAAGTAGTATCAATCCCATACTGGCTCGCATGACCCCGGAGATAACGAATGGCTCCTTTGGCGTCTTGCATGGCACGGTAAACCGCCCGTGAAAATTCGGCTTCATCGTGAGTGTAGGGGTATTGAAATTCACCCAGAATCGGATCAAACTGCCGGTAAAATCCCAGCCGGTAGGAAATCGAGGCCGTGACATATCCCCGCCGGGTAAAACTGTCGCACATTTGCCACAGATCGGTCTTGCTGCCGGAAGTAAATCCTCCTCCGTGAATCCATACAATCAGCGGACGCCGTGTGCTGGTATCTCCCAAAGGCCTAAAAATATCCATTTTCAAATCCACCGGTACTTGCCCATAATTTAAAACTGTACCGTAAACCACGTTTGTATCAATCACCGAACCACCGAAATGCGGGAAACGATAAGGGCCGGGACCACAGTTTTGCGCCGAAAGATTCGCGCTGATCACCAGTCCCCAAAGTAACATTAAATTGAATACAGATTGTTTCATAAGAACCTTTTCTATCAGACGATATTAACGACTAAAATATTGATAGAAAAAATTTTTCTGAGTCCCTCAGAGTCTCTCAGAGTTTCTTAGCATTTATCGAAGCCGTATTTTCAAGAATGGTCTGAAAACGCAAAATCAATTCATTGATCATCTCTTCCAGGGAAGAAAGCATCTCGTGAGTATAACCGGTATTCGATTTGCCTGCACCCGATTCCAGTTTGTGGATTAATTCTTTGGCCGCTTCGTAATCAATATAGATGAAATCTTGTTTGATTCGCTGAAGAGCCTGAAAAAATATCTTGGTTTGATTTTGTTCTTGGGCTGCTTTTAGTTCAGAAAAAACCGTTGGAATATGGTCAATAAATGTTCGGAGGTATTGTATGACAAACTGATCGTTTCCCCCGGAGAGTTCCCGCAGGTAGGCAAAATTGATCCGATCAATGTCTCCGCGACGAGTTTGTTTTTCCGGCGAGCGTTCTTCGGTGATTAACCGATGTAGGGTTTCATAGAGGGTTAAAGGATCAAAGGGTTTGGTAAGTACAGCATCCATTCCGGCGTTTTGGGATTCGGTTACTACACTTCCCACGACATTAGCGGTAAGGGCGATAATGGGCGTATTGTGGTTTTGGGTGCTGGAACTGCGGATAATCCGTGCGGCTTCATAGCCGTCCATCTCGGGCATTTGAATGTCCATTAAGATAATGTCGAAAGATTCTTCGTGGGCTTTTGCTACGGCTTCTTTTCCATCTTCGGCAAAATCCACTTCCATGTTCCAACGTTTCAGGGTTTTTCCGCCTACCATCCGATTTACTTTATTGTCGTCCACCAGCAAAGCTTTGAAGTTTTCAAGACCTTTAAGTTCAAAAGGATTTTTTTTGTCGCGGAGATTTTCCTTTTCCTGGTTTTCGCATTTGCGGTAGAGGATCGTAAAAATGAATGTGCTGCCGCTACCTTCTTTGCTGATTACCCGGATATTGCCTCCCTGAAGTTCGACCAGTTTTTTGGAAATAGTAAGCCCCAATCCCGTGCCGCCAAACTTTCGGGCGGTATCGGCTCCTGCTTGGGAAAAACTTTCAAATATGCTCTCAAGCTTGTCTTCCGGAATCCCAATACCCGAGTCTTCGACACGAAATTCGAAGAAAATTTCGTTTTTAGCGACTCCCTCTTTCATCTGTAAATGGATTCGCACATATCCTTTTTCGGTAAATTTTATGGCATTGCCGATGAGGTTTACCAAAATTTGATTCAGCCGATGCGGATCACCGATAACCCAATCAGGAATATGGGCAGGAATAGATTCCTCCAGCACAATTTGTTTTTCATCGGCACGGTTACGCAACAGGCTGAAAACGGTTCTGATGACATTTTTTACCTCAAACTCGATTTCTTCCAGTTGTAATTTCCCGGAATCAATTTTGGACAAATCCAGAATATCGTTGATAATATTGAGCAAAGACTGGGAAGAACTCATAATCAACCCCACCGTCTCTCGCTGTTCCTCTATCAGTGGAGTATCTTGCAATAGGCGGGTCAGGCCAATGATACCGTTCATCGGTGTGCGAATTTCGTGGCTCATATTCGCCAGAAATTGTTCTTTTGCGATACGTGCTTTTTCCGCCTCGTCGCGGGCGAGGGTAATTTGTTCTACATGATTGCGGCTAAAAGTGACATCGCGGGCATTAATAAACAACAAGCCCAGGTTGTAAACTACCTTTAGATTCAACCAGATATAATCATATCGGGTATTGCGAAACCGAACCTCAAGCGATAAAATCCCCTCTGGCTTTTGCAAAAAAAGGTCAAATTGTTTTTTGGAGGTAATCAGATCCTCCGGATGAAGATAATCCAAGATACTGGTTCCGGTAATACGGTTAGGTTCAAAACCCAGGATTTCTTTTACAACAGGGTTGATTTCGGTAAAATTCATGGAAACGGGATTCACGACCGCGATGATGTCTGCGGCGTTGTCTATCCGTAGGGCGTATTGTTGCAGGCGCTGATTCTGTTCCAACAGACGTTGCCGCTGCCGGTATAACTCAAGGTAAATATCCACCTTCGCATTGGTGACCATCGGATCGAGGGGTTTGTAGAGATAATCCACGGCTCCGACGGAAAGACCCTTTACGGCATAACGAGATTCTTTGCTGATAGCCGTCACAAAAATGCAGATGATCTCGCGTGTCCTACTGTTGGATTTTAGCAGCCGTACCAGTTCGAATCCGTCCATTTCGGGCATTTGAACGTCCACTAATGCGAGCGAAAAAGTATGTTGCCAGGCGAGTTTGAGGGCTTCATTCCCTGATTCTGCCTTAAAAATGCGCACATTATCCCGTTCGATAATGGCTTCAAGAGCAACCAGATTGGCGGGCACGTCATCCACAAGCAAGATATTGACGGGATTGGTTTCTGACATACAGATTATATTTTCTCTTTTTCTAGAAAAAGTTCCATGAGTTCGATTAAACGCCGGGTGTCCAGCGGTTTGGGTAAATATTCGGAGGCTCCTGCTTCCAGGCATTTCTCGCGGTCCGACTCCATCGCCTTGGCCGTCGTGGCAATTACCGGCAATCCCAATAGTCGTACATTTTCACGAATGGCTTTCAACACTTCGTATCCATCCATTTCCGGCATCATTATATCCAGCAGCATCAAATCCGGCAGCGGATCCTGCGCCAGTTTTTCCATGGCTTCCCGACCATTGTAAGCGGTTTCAATTTCCATCTCCGAGGATTCCAGCACCGCCGAAATGGCGAAAACGTTTCGCATATCATCGTCCACCAGCAGTACCTTCCGGCCTTTGAGTTTGCCTTTCGAAAGATTGGGTTCCGACAGAGAAATCGAGGGGGCTGTTATCGAAGGAACTGATGCCGTTTTGGGGGCGGTAAGCATCTGGTGCAGTTCTTCCATGATCCGCTCGTCGGAGCGGGTGGTTTTTGTGATGATGGACTGGGTGTATTGAATCAGTTCCGCCTGCATTTCCTGACTGATGTCCATGCCCGTATGGATGATGACGGGCAATTGAGAAAATCGCGGGTTTGACCGGATTTTTCGGATGGCATCCATTCCACTCATGTCCGGAAGTTTCATATCCAGGATGACACAGTCCACGGAGGATTCTTTTTCCAATATTTCCAGCCCCTGTGTTCCATTTAGTGCGGAAAAACATCTTATTCCATGACTGCTGAGTAGATCGGCCAGTCGTTCGCTCTGTAGTTCCTGATCTTCAATGGATAGAACGGTGACGGCAAGTTTAGGATAGGATATATCCTTAGGTTTGGCAATCGGCTTACGCACAGGTACAGGATTTTCTGCATATTCGGTTCGAAGGGGTAAAAACAGGGAAAATGTACTGCCTACACCGGGTTCGCTGCGAAGCTGAATTTCTCCGCCGAGGAGTTTTGACAGTTGCAGGGAAATAGAAAGCCCGAGGCCGGTTCCGCCGTATTTTCGGCTCGTGGAGCCATCTGCCTGGCTGAATGCTTCAAAAATGAGGTTTTGTTTTTCCGGGGGAATCCCGATTCCTGAATCGCTTACTTCAAAGGTAATAACCGGCTCTTTTCCATTCAGATCCGGGTTTCGGAAAGATTTTTTCCCTTCAAAAACAGCGATATTTAATTTCACCGTACCCTTTTCATCGGTAAATTTAAAGGCATTGGAAAGCAGGTTTTTCAGAATCTGTTCGAGCCTTACCCGATCACTGATCATATTTGCCGGGGTATTTTTTCCTTGATTAATTTCAAAGTGGATGTGTTTTTTGTCCGCAACCTCATCAAACAACAGATTCATATCCGAAGCAACCTCCTCCAGCGAAACGGTTTCCAAAATGATGTCCAGTTTGCCCGACTCAATTTTGGAGAGGTCTAACACGTCGTTGATGAGGGTCAGCAGGTCATTGCCGGCTTTGTGAATGACTTTGGCATGGCTGACTTCTTTTTCGCTCAGACGTTCCCCTTTATTTTCGGCGAGCATATTGGCCAGAATCAAAATGCTGTTGAGCGGTGTCCGTAGTTCATGGGACATATTGGCCAGAAATTCCGACTTGTATTTACTGGCTTTTTCGAGTTCGGCGGCTTTGTTGGCGAGGGTTTCTCTCGCCTGGAAAATTTTGTCGTTTTGAACCACCAGTTCTCGTTTCTGCTCTTCAAGTTCGAGTGTCTGTGCTTCTAACTGTTGGTTGCTGCCCTGTAGTTCAGATTTGAGTTTTTCGGAGGCTTCGAGCAATGCCTGCGTTTTCCGCTGGGCTTCGGCAATGGTGAGCGCACTGGCGATACGGGGCGAAACTTCCTGGAGAAATTCCTGCTGTATTTGTTTTAATTCGCCAAAAGTGGCAAACTCCATTACCCCTATCAGTTCCTGATCGAGAATCATCGGCCAGGCGATAACATGGCGCGGTGCGGAATGTCCTAAGCTGGAACCGATGCTAAAATAATCCTCGGGAATATTGCGGATGATGATGGGGTTTCTTTCGAGTGCTGCCTGTCCTACGAGGCCTTCGCCCGGTCGCACCTGGTTGATGAAAGATTTTCGTTCGCGGAAGGCATAACCGGCGATCATTTTCAGGTAAACATCCGAGTTTCCGGTGGTTTCTTTCAGGAAAAAGGTGGCCTGGTTGGCGTCAATGTATTTGGCAATGGCGGCCAGTAGCTTCTGGGCCATTTCGGTAGTTTCTGCTTTACTTAATTCCGACAATAACCCCGAAATACTGGCAACACCCTGCGAAATATATCGCTCCTGGTCTTCGCGCAGCCGCGAAGCGACGAGATGTTCCCGTACATTGGTAAGTGCCTGGCTGAGCGGGTCATCCCCACCGGAGTAGAGATAATTACTGTCACCATTTTTGATGGCTTCTGCAAGTGCCAAGTTTTGTTTGAGTGTCTCTTCTGCCTGAATGGCGCGTATGCCATCTTCAATGATCTTTTGTTCGGTGTAATAACTCCATAAACCACAGGTGAAGATGATTACTCCTGCAAAGGCTGCATGGAAAAGAAAAGTGCTCAGGGTCATATAAGGGAGCTGGGTAAAATATACCCCCTCTACCCCGATAAATTGCATATAAGCAAAAACCGCGTGATGCCCCACAATGAGGATAAACAGTGGAATCTGAAGCCGCCAGTTGGAATAGGTAATCAGTAGTGTACAGGCGATAAAGGCAAAAAAATGCATTTCAAACAGGCCATGCATCTGATAGATAAATTGCGCCATAAAAACGGCCAATATACTTGCCCCGACATATTGATACAACCTACTTTCCGGCAATAACTGCCGGGTCGCAAAATAGACAAGCAGGTTTAATCCTCCGATAGCGATACCGATAAACCAGGTGTCGTAAAAAGAGGCGAGAAATAACCCGAATATAAAACTACTGATCATAAAGTAGCTGAAAATCCGGTCTGAACGTTGTTTAATCGTTTCAAATAGTGATTTTTTCTGTTCTGGGTTAAGGGTATAGCTAATTTGTTGCATAATCTTACCGGCGTATATTCATTAAAATCTCAAAGGGGTTGGTGGAGGTCTGTTGCACAGAGTCGGGAATTTGACAGCCGTAGGCGGTTGTGGCGAGTGCGTCCCAATCCGGTAAAGGTCTGCCGGCAAGTAAAGCCTCAAGGCTTAGTGAGGCGTAATTACTTCCCGGAAGGGTACAAAACCGGGATTTGTTGTAATTGCCCCGGTAGAACAGTTTACCGGCAGGGTCAATAATTACGGCCTGGGGAGTTGCATATACCCCACAACGGATTGCCCATTTTTTGTCGGTGTCGGAGATTACGGCAATTCCGGATTCGGCGATTCGGGTCATTTTTTCGGGTGAAATGCCTTCAGGCACAACTACTGCAAAGTTTACTTGGTGTCCGTAAGTTTTTACCAACGTCTGAAAATAGGGAAGATTAAATCGGGAACAGGGGCACTCCGGATTAAAAAAATGCAGAAAAACCGGTTTTACGGAAGTACGATCGGGAAACAATTCATTTACAGGAATAACCGTTTTCAAGCTTACCGGCTGGAAATTTTGCGGAACAGGCGTGGGTAAACTATAGCGGTATTCTTCCTTCCAAAACAAATAAACTATCGTTACCCCAAAAAACAGCAGCATAATAAACACCAGAATTTTCCTCATGGGAAAAAAATTAATATATAATAATTCGAAAATGGGAAAATTCGTTTTCTTTATTAGTCATATACAGACAAGAATATTACCTCTGTTATTTTTTATGAAAAAAATCGGAATTAAGAGATAAAAAAAGGCCCGCCGAATGGCAGGCCTTAAAATGAATTACTTTATAATTCCGTTATTTTAAGTCGGATTAGTATCCGGGGTTTTGTTGAGCTGCCAGCGTCGGGTTCTGGGCGAGTTCGTCAGCCGGAATCGGCCAGAGAAAACGAAAATCGCTGTAAGGAATGGCGGCTACACTATTGTTTACCGCAGGGCGATTTACCAGATCGTAATCGGTAAAAGCGTAGTCAGCAAAACGGATTTTCGAAGGAATACCGCCGGTGGTGAAGTTGGGATCATTGGCCAGACGGTGAATGTCTCCCCAGCGTTTGCCTTCGGCAAGGAACTCGATACGGCGCTCCATCAGGATAGCTGCAATCAGCTCATTAGCGGTAGCAAAACTGCCGGCTGTAAACTGATTCGCTTCTTCGGTAACAGCGCGATTGCGCACGGCATTGAGCAGGTCAAGGGCACGAGTACTGCCGCCGTTTCTTGCTTCTGCTTCGGCAACATTGAGCAATACTTCAGCATAACGCAGGATCGGGTTGGAGTCGGAGCGACCTACTTTGTCCACGTATTTGTCGGTGAAGTAACTGCGGCCATTGTTGGAAAGCAGGGTGCGACGGAGGTCGCCATCCAGCCAGAGTGGATTGTTGTAGAACTGAGGGCTTACCAGCACCAGACCACGACCGCCCTGTGCGGGGTTACCCAGCATTGCGGGTAAAGCACCGTTTACACCGGGGTTGTCAGTGGTGGAGTTGTCAATGTAGAAAACCGCTTCAGCGGAGGTATTGCTGTAAGGTCCGGTCAGACTACCGTCGAGGGTATAACCTCCGATCGGGCTGGAAAAAGGAGCACTGGTGGAGACAATTTTATTGCCTTCGGAGATTACTCCTGCCCAGTCACCTTTGTGCAATTTGACGCGGGTTTTCAGTGCGATGGCAGCACCTTTGGTAGCGCGAACGGATTTTTCAATGCCGTTGCGTGTATCGGGAAGGGCCGACTCGCAAAAATCGAGGTCTTCAAGGATAAAGGCATACACTTCCGCTACGGTATTGCGTCCTTGAGCAATAGCATCGTCAACTTTGGACGCAGAAGTAACCGCAGCACTACGGATGGGTACACCCTGACTGGCTCCATTATTTTCAAGATAAGGTCTTGCAAAATGAATGAGCAGTTCGTGGTAAGCCATGGCTCGCATAAAACGACCCTCTGCTTCGTAGGCACTCGCAACATCCGCCGGAAGCAGTCCTTCAGTTTGCGCACCACGAGAACCTTCGATCACGATATTGGCCTGGTTGATGAGGGCAAAAAGTGTATTCCACATCCAGACGTTGTTGGCGGAGAAAGGAGTATAAGTGGCCTCATAAGTGATCTGGTAAAAAAGCGCCTGATTCACCATGTCTTCACCTCTCATATCTCCTTGTTCGACGTTAGCGGCTCCAAAGGGATACCCACGTATTTGCCCCCCGGCAAAAGTACCACTCTGTGCCGCATTGTACATACCAATGGCAGCCAGTTCGGCGCGGTCGGCGGTACTGAAGGCCGTTGTTTCACTGAAAAAAGCAATCGGCTCAAGATCCGTTACCTGGCAGGAGGTAAGGAAAAACAATACGGCTGCGGCCATACTGATCCTGCGGGCGGAAATTTTATTTAAAAAAGTATTCATTGTTATAATATTTTTGGCTGTTTTTATTAAAAACCAAGGCTAATGCCACCAGAAAGCGTTCTTACGAGTGGGTTGGTATTGTTGTCAAGACCAAACTGGCTATTGGTATTGAGCACAGAGTTCAATTCTGGATCAAGGCCGGAATATTGGGAGAAAGTCAGAAGATTTTGTCCCTGAACAAACAGGCGTGCAGACCGAATACCGGTAGAAGAAATATTGCCCAGCAAAGATTTGGGCAGTTCGTAAGAAAGGGTAGCATTCTGTAAACGTACAAAATCTCCGGGTTCAATAAAACGGCTGTCAGCAGCGCCGGTATTGTTGATAGCGGCTTCGCGTCCGGCGTAGAGTTTCGGTACGTTGGTTTGCTGACCGGCTTCAGTCCAGCGTTCGAGGATTTCACGACCGTTGTTCTGGAATCCCATGTTCAGCAGGGTAGCCTGACGAGTAACGTTCATGATATAATTTCCTCCTACATAACGGAAGAAAATTTGAAGGCTGAGGCCTTTATAGCTGAAAGTATTGTTCCAGCCACCCTGCCACAGCGGGTTGGAGTTGCCGAGGAGTTTGCGGTCGGTAGCGGCACTGAGTGTTCCTGCGGTTGAAACATCTTCCGGATTTTCTTCAGTATAAACGCGGTATTGGCCGGTGCTGACATTGTATTGAACCAAGCTTCCGTCTGCTTTTACCCAGATCGGGTTGCCGTTAGCCTGGTTTACACCGTACCATTCAAAACCATAGAAAGTACCGATGGATTCGCCTACACGGTTGATATGGTAGGTGAAAATAATGTCCTCATCATTGTTGAGGGCAACAACTTCATTTTTGATATAGGCAAAGTTGAAAGCTGTACTCCATGAAAATCCGCCTTTAGTAACGGTAAGGGCATTTAATTCTACTTCAATACCGGAGTTTTTGATGGCACCTACGTTTTGGTTAATGCTATTGCCCGGTACACCCACCGAAGGAGGAGTAGGCCGTGCCAGTACGAGGTTGTCAACATCATTATTAAACCAGTTGACCACGAGTCCGAGGCGGTCGTTAAGAAAGCCGAAGTCAACGCCCACATTGATATTGGTAGCAGATTCCCACTGGAGGTCTGCATTACCTGCCTGGCTGAAAGCGATACCTGTAAGATCACCGTACTGAGCGGCACCAAAAGAGCCTACATAAGGGAAGTTTCCAATGTCAACATTACCTACCTGTGCGAAACTTCCACGAAGTTTGAGCTCGGATATGATTTTAGAGATACCCGAATTTTTGAAAAAACTCTCTTCGGAAATCCGATAGCCGGCAGATGCACCAAAGAAATTTGCACGACGATTAGGTTCAGCCAAAGAGGAAATACCGTCGTTGCGGAAAGAAGCCCCAATCAGGTATTTTCCTTTAAACCCATAGTTGACACGTGCAAAGTAAGAATCGAATCCGTTATGAGTTGCATCCCCTCCTGAAAACTGGTTACCGTAAGATCCGTCAATCAGGTTTTCCTGAAGGAAAAACAAGTCGGAGAAATTACTTCCCTGAGCGTCAAAATTGCGATCAACGCGCTGCTGAGCTTCATAACCCGCCACAAAATTTACATCGTGAGCGTCGGCGAATATTTTATTGAAGTTGAGGGTATTCTGCCAGTTCCAGAGCGATACAAATACAAACTGCTGAAAAAGCACACCGTTAGCACCGCGACCATCTCCATGGCGGGGATCCCAACTGAGGAAACCTTCGTTATTGAGCATATCCACTCCGATCTGGCTACGGAGTTTTAATCCATCAATAATTTTCAGCTCGCCATAGGCATTTCCCAATACACGGAGGTTTGCGGCGCGAAACTGGTTATTGGCCAATACAAAAGATTGATTGGTGAAGTTGTTGTCCACCGGGCGGAGGTTGTTGTCCTGTCCCAGGGCTGCACCGTCGGGAGTGATATTATACCCGTCGAAGGCGGTATTTTCGGGATCTAATGCCCGGACGTTAGGAAGCAGACGAGCCGCACCCACGAGGTTTCCGGAGAGCGCATTACTTCCTGTGTTCAGACCTTCGGTAATACTCCGGGTAAGACTGAGGCTGGTACCTATTTTGATCGCACGGTTAAGGGAATGATCCACATTTCCCCGGAAAGAATAACGTTTAAGGTTATTGGCGATGAGTGCTCCCTGCTGATCGGAGAAGCCTGTGGAGAAAAAGTAGGAAGTGCGTTCAGAACCTCCGCTGATGGAGAGGTTATGTGTCTGAGTAACTCCGTTGCGGAAAATCAGGTCTTGCCAGTCGGTATCCACATTGCCGGGACCGGGGAAAGCCTGGTCAGGTTGGCCGGCGTTACGGAATTTTTCGTTGGCAATTTCGATAAACTCTTCTGCATTAAGCAGATCCAGACGACTCGCTGCGGTATTCACGCCGATATTAGCATCGTAGCTGACGCGAGCACCTTCGCCGAGTTTACCGCGTTTGGTGGTGATGAGGATTACACCATTAGCAGCACGGGAGCCGAAGATGGCGGTAGCAGAACCGTCTTTCAACACTTCGACAGATTCGATATCGTTGGGGTTGATGTCGGCCAGCACATTCTGTGCAGCAGCACCACTCTGGTCGCCGGTAACAACGGGCACGTTGTCAATGACAATCAGCGGGTCGGCACCGGAAGAAATGGTATTTGTACCCCGAATCCGGATGCGGGGAGCTTCACCCAACACACCGCTATTGGTGGTCACCTGAAGACCGGCAGCGCGTCCAGCAAGCATCTGGTCGAAACTGGGAGCGGGGAAGGCCGAAATGTCCTCACCTTTTACGGAAGAAAGTGCTCCGGTCAGGCTTTTGCGCTGAAGTGTACCGTAGCCGATCACGACTACTTCGTCCACTTGAAGGGCGGTAACCGACATTACTACATCAATCACATTGCGTCCGGCGATTTCAATTTCCTGGCGTGCGTGACTGATTAAACTGAACACCAGCACATCACCATTGTCGGGGACAACCAGGCGGTATTTGCCTTCGGCATCTGTAAAAATCCCGATACTGGTTCCTTTTACGACTACCGCAACCCCTTCCAGAGGCTGACTGGTCGTCTCGTCAGTAACCGTACCTGTGACTGTTCGCTGCGCATAAATAAAACCCAGCGATAGTACACCTACTACTACTAAGAGGAATAGTCTTTTCATTTAATAAAGCTTAAAGTTTTTAGGTTAATTAACACAATAATCAAAGAACGGGGTCTGCTTGTTTATTCATCCTAAGATGATACAAACCTAACAGAAAGTTAAAAATGGATTAATTCAAGAACGAACAGACCGGCAATACACGTTGCTGCCCGTCTGGCTCCTGAATCAAAAAATATCGAAGTATTACCCTGCAAATGGAAAAACAGTTTTCCTTTAGTGATTTTTTCTTAAAAGGGAAACCCGGATGACCGAGTGGAAAACGGATGTTAGCAAGGGTATTTATCATAGGCTCCGGCGAAAATAATCTCAAATATGTGAAAATAATTGATCGGTTGTATCTCTCTTTTAGAAGATACAACCGATTTCTAATAACACCTACCGGTAAAATAAAGTTTAGCTGTAAATGAAATTTTAGGATTTTTCTTTATCTCACTACAAGTTTACCTCGCATAACCATCGCATGGCCGGGATAGGTACATACAAAATCATACTCTCCCGGCTGGCTGGGAGCCTTAAAATAGATACTTTCCACCGAATGAGGCTGCATCAGGCTTGTATGAAAAAGAATCAGTTCGGAGTCGGGAATAAATCCCTGATTGCTGCCCTCCAGCCCGAGTTCGAGACTTAATTTTGTAATAGCATCCACCGAACCCGGCTTGCCGATGACGAGATTGTGCTGCATATCGTCGGGGTTGTTGAACTCCAGTTTTACCCGTGCTCCTGCGCGCACTTCCAGCGTGGTTTTGTCGAATTTCAGTCCCGGCAATGTGCCCACTACCAGTGTCTGATCAATTTTGCCGCCCCAATCTGCGGGCATTTGGGGGATATATTTGGCGGGATTGTAACGGACTTCCCCGCTTGTACCGGTATGATTCATGTTGTGATCCATCGCCATTTTTTCTCCGCTGGGAATGCGATTGAGAGTATAATAACCCACTTCGTGCAACAGCGGTTTTCCCTCTGCGCGTACTCCCGTGGCCTTGATTTCATGAATAAACCCCTTGCGGATACCGGCCACATAAAGCCTTACGCGGGTACGGTCGGCAGACAATTCTGCTTTTTTCACCTCGCAGGGTTGTTGACCTACGACGGGACTTCCATAAATATGATGGTAGTTGTAGGTAAAACTTGTCAGGGAATAGGAACTTAGAGCCGTTGCGGTTGCCGCATCCACCGGCTGGGTAAACTCAATCTCAAAACCATCCGGTCGGGCATAGACAGCCTTCATTTCAAAAGGTGTTTTCCCCGTCCACTTCACTCGCTGAATGCCGTATTCTTCCTGTCCGGTTGCCGACCAGCCGCGGCTGGTCATTCCCACAAAAAGGGTACTGTTTTTCCCCCATTCCAGCCTCAAAATTCCGGAGGAAAATCCTTCCAGAAAAGGGAAACATATTCCCTGCCATACCCCCTCAATTTTTTCCTGAAATACGCGCATGATTTTGCTGTGTCCCTGGTCGCCGACCAGCATTTGTCCCGCAAAGGGGCCAAAGGCCGTTCCGGCGGGAATGGTTTTTATATCCGAAGTGGAAATGCCCATGAGCGTATGCGGAAACCAAACCGAAGGGGGTTTTATTCCCGGTACTTTTTGCCCGGCTTCATAGAGCGTACCTTGCCCGTCGGGCACGTTTTCCTCGCGTACTTTTACCGGGGAAGCGGGATCCGAAGCCCAGCGCAACCCGCTGGGATTTCCGACAAAGTCGCCGACCTCAACATGGGTCATTCGCCCGGAACCTACCCAGTCTCCCTGGTTTTCTGCATAAAAAATGTCTCCTTCTGTATTAAACCCAAAGCCTGCCGGCGAACGAAACCCGGTCGCCACCGGTGTCATTTGGCCTTTAGGACTCACCTTTATCATCCAGCCGCGCCAGGGTGCCCAACTCACACCTTTTCCGTCCCAGCCGAGATTGAGGGTCAGTATCATATCTCCGTTGGGGAGGATCAGCGGGCCATAAGAATATTCGTGGTAGTTGCCACTAAGCGGCCAACTGTACACCGTTTCGTAAGTATCGGCCCGCCCATCATTGTTTTTGTCTTTGAGCCGGGTAAGTTCGCCCCGCTGGGTGACGTAATACTGGCCCTGATTCCAGGCAATGCCTAATGGCTCGTGCAAACCTTGTGCAAACCGGCGGAAACGCGGGGCAGCAGTGTAGGGGTTTTCGATTTCCCACACTTCTCCGCGGCGGGTGCATACAGTCAGTTGATCCCGGTCGTTGAAAGTCATTCCTCCGATTTCCAGCACAAGGTCTGAAGGGATCGGCAGGGTTTCGATCCGGTAAAACGCGGTTTCCTGTGGGTTGATTTGTGCCGACAAGTGGTGAACCAAACAAAAAGTCAGTATAAGTATTAGAAAATTTTTCATGTGTTTTGTCTTAAATAGTGGGCATCCGGTTTTACCATTCGATAGAATAATTTATGTGGGTTTCTTTTTCGCCCCTCAGCACCGGAACCACAAGTTCTTCGGCCGAGTTCATTTTTCGGATGGTCAAATCGTTTTGTAAGGAAGGATCGGTGTGGAGGTAGTATTTCCCGCCAATATTGTAGTAATGATCGGCGATTTTTCGGATGGTAGCTCCCCGGGCAAGTACAACCCACAACATTTGGCGAGGGGTTGGAGCGGTGCAGATAAGCTCCCGGTCAATCCTTCCGGTTTCGGGGCGGGGAATAATATGATCTTTCACCAACGTTTCCCACGCCGAATAAGTAAATATGGGGTAACCGGCTTCATCCAATTCATACCCACGGGGATAAAACCCTGCCTGTGGCGGAAGCGAATCCGGCCATAACCCGGAGGGGTTTTCGATCCTCGCAAGGGTAGGAGTGCCGCAGATTTCGACGGCTGTACCGAGCGGAAGAGCCAGTTGATCATTGCCGCGACCTTCCCACATGGGAGCGACATTGACAAAACCTCCGCGCCAGAGTTTGAGCAGCGATCCCTGTTGAAGGTCGTAGGCATAGTTGAGGCCTTTCGGATCGCCGACATTGATAACGTGGGTGCGTTTCTCTCCGGCAAACATCGAAAAACTCCGGAGTAGCTCCGGGTATTCGCGAGCAGACCAGACAAGGGTAGAACTGCTGCCTCCCTGTTTGAGCAAAGAAGGGGGCGAATGAAACGGGGAATATGGCGTACCTGGCCCTTCGACAAATACCTGTAAAAATTCGCCGCCGCCGCCCTGAAAAAAATCGAGGGTGAGGTTATGTTCGCCTTCGGAAAGGAAAACTTTGCCGGTTCGAGGGCGTTCGGCGTGGAAACTGTCGTTGCTTACAATTACCTGATTGTCTATGTACAGCCGTGAGCCATCATCCGAAACAATTGTAAAGGCGTATTCTCCTTCTTTGGCGATAGGTAAAGGGCCAAAAAAACGCACCCCGTAGTTATTGTCGCGGGTTTTAATTTTGCCAATGTCAAAAAAACGAGTGGTTCCCTCGGCGCGTATTTCGAGGGAGTCAAAAGGCGGCAGAACTTCCCATCGCCCATGATAATACCGGTAATTGATTTTGTCCATGGCCAAACCTTCACGATTGAATAACCGGTAGCGGATATTGCGGAAAGCTACGGGGCCGTGATCTCCCTGGATCATCAGCGGGCCGGTTGCCTGTTCATTGGCATAAGCTGCTGCGCGAGTGGGGCCGCTTACCTCGACATCTTCGTGAATGACTATTCCGTTAAAAATTACTTCTATAAACCGTGCATTTTCGGTTTTTTGGCCGTTTTCATCAAATCTGGGCGCCCGGAAAATGACCCGCAGATGCTGCCAGAGACCGGGTGCGAGGGAGGCATTCTGATTAGGAGCTTTTCCTTCGAATCCTTGTTCGCCCTCTGGTTTTGTTTCATCCCATCGCTCATAGATTCCTCCACAGTCGGCATGAGTAAGGGAATCTTTTTTCCAACTGTCAAACAACTGGATTTCGTATCTCCCCTGAAAATAGACGCCTGAGTTGGAGCCTTTGGGCATCATAAATTCCCATTCGATTTCGATGTCCTCATGTTCGAAGGTGGTGAAAATGTTTTTTCGGTGGGTATCGTCGTTTTGATTGACGAGAATCCCGGTACCGGGTTCCGCCGTCAGGTTTTGGAGTTCATCGGGCAGGGAAAATACTTCTCCGGCAATTTTCCAGTTGGTTTCGGTGGGTTGGAATCCGGACAGATCATTCAGGGGAAGTATTTCCAGCTTATCGGGCTGGTCGGCGAGGACAACCGCGTGGTTTTCTTCCGGGCCGGTACAGGCAAAAGCCGCTAATAAGGCTAAAAGGGTTATCCGGGACAAAAGCAGGGGTTTCATAAGGGTTTGGTTATAGTCGTGATGACACTAAGGTAGATAGAAGGTTAATCAGCAACAATAAAAAGATGAGGTTAGCTGCGGCGTTTATGGCGGATATTGTCCACGAGTACGGCGCCGACAATAATCAGTCCAATAATAATTTCCTGAATATAGGTAGGGACGCCGAGGATATTACAACCGTTTCGCAAAACTGCAATCATCAGCGCGCCTACAATCGAACCAGTGGCACTGCCTTCTCCTCCGCTGAGCGAACCTCCCCCAATGACCACGGCGGCGATAATGTCCAGTTCCATACCCGAGGCAGCCGTAGGGTCGCCGATCGTAAGGTTGCTGTATTGCATGACGGCGGCAACACCAGTAAACAACCCACACAAAGTATAAATCAGTACTCGTTTGTATTCTACCCGGATGCCGCAGAGCCGTGCGGTCTGTTCATTAGAGCCAATGGCAAAAATATGCCTCCCCAGTACGGTGTATTTCAGCAAAACATACAGGATACCCAGCAAAATTAGGGTAATCCATATTCCCGGCGCAAATATTAGCCAGGAAGGATCTGGATCCACGAGCATCAGCGATTGAAGCCAGTTGGATTCGGTCGGTACGGTCTGCTCTCCGGCAAACCATTTAGCCGTACCTCTTGTGATCTGCATCGTGCCGAGGGTAACGATAAAAGGCACAATCCGAAACCGGGCGCTGACAAAACCCCCGATCCAACCCACCACGGCGCAGGAAACAATGCCCCCCAAAGCAGCACCCAGCGGAAGGAAAAAACCTGCTGTTTCCGATTCTCCTCCGTTGAGAATCAGGGAAATGACAACCGTGCCCAGGGCTATCTGTGAGCCTACACTTAGGTCTATTCCCCCGGAAATAATCACCAGGGTCATGCCCAAAGCCCCGATACCAATGATGACGGTCTGGGTGAGAATGGTTTTTTCGTTGTAGAGAGAAAAAAAAGAAGGAAGAAAATTTTCGTTCCCGATACCGATAAGGGCAAACAACAACAGCACAAAAAGCAATGCGCTGAAGGGGCCAAGCCGGTAAAGGAGGTTCAATGAAAGGCGTAAATACTTCTGCATTAAATCGTTTCGTTAATAGTTCCGGAAGTCGCAAACCGCATGACTTCCTGTCCTGTCCAGTTTTCGGTAGAGCGTACCGGCGATAGTTTTCCTTTGTGCATGACGGCAAGGGTATCGCATATACCTAATAATTCGGGCAAATAAGAACTGACCACCACGATGGTTTTGCCCTGTGCGGCGAGTTCCTGAATGAGGCGATAAATTTCGGCTTTACTGCCTACATCAATGCCGCGTGTGGGTTCGTCGAGAAAAAAAACATCGCTGTTGTGATGCAAAAGCCGCGCAATACATGCTTTTTGCTGGTTGCCACCCGAAAGATTCTGGATGGGCTGATTTCCGTCGCGGCATTTTATATTAAGGGTTTTGATCCATTCGTCCGTGGTTTTTGTTTCCTGTCGAAGTTGCAAAAAACCCTTACGGCGATAACGATTGAGGGCGGAAAGGGAAATATTGGCGGCGATGGACATATTGAGGGCGAGACCTTCCTCTTTGCGGTTTTCGCTCAGGAGGTCAAGTTTTTGATGGAGGGCTTTGAGCGGATCGAGCCATGTAACGCGAATTTCGGGTCGCCCGGCGATGATTACGCTGCCGTTTTGGGCTTTTTCGAGTCCAAACAGGGTGCGGATGGTTTCCGATCTTCCTGCACCTACCAGCCCGGCGATGCCGAGAATTTCCCCCCGGTGTAGGGAAAAAGAAATGCCATCGGGTGTCTCCGCTGCACCGGTGAGGTTTTTTACCTGCAAAACCACTTCCCCTTTCGCATGGGGGATCGCGGGATACAGTTCTTCCACCGAACGGCCTACCATGTGGGTAATCAGGGTTTCCATTTCGGTACCGGCTACTTCTCCGCTAGCTACGGTTTCTCCGTCGCGCAGGACGGTGTATCGGTCGCAGATTTCTTTGATTTCTTCGAGAAAATGGCTGATGTAAAGCACCGAAATTCCCCGTTCCTTCAGCCTTCGAATCGCCCGAAAAAGGGTTTGGGTATCTTCGGCGGCGAGTGAACTGGTGGGTTCGTCCATTATGACAATTTGGGCTTCGGCAATGAGGGCACGGGCAATCTCGACCATTTGTTTTTTGCCGATACTCAACTGGCTCACTTTTGTCTCGGGCGAAAGGTCGTATTGTTCCAGCCAGTCAAGCACTTCACGTACCTTCGATCGCTGGTTTCGCACAAATCCCCAACGGGCAGACTCGACGCCGAGCAAAATGTTTTCTTCGATGGTAAGATGGGGAGCGAGGTTTAGCTCCTGATAAATCATGGCTATGCCTGCACTGCGTCCTTCGGCGGGGTTTTGAGGCTGCCAGGGCTGCCCCATCAATTTCATCCACCCTCCCCGGTCGGGTTGGCTGGCGCCGCTGAGGATTTTCATCAGGGTGCTTTTCCCGGCTCCGTTTTCGCCGATGATCGCGTGAACTTCTCCCTGCCTCACGGCAAGCGATACCCCCCGGAGTGCCCTCACCGGCCCAAACGTTTTGTGAATGTTGTAGAGTTGAAGCATGATGTTTTTATATTTCTATCCCTAGCGAGGGATGTATCACTAGCGAGGGTATCAATAGCGAGGGATTTCAAATCCCTCGCTATTGATAAATTATTCCCCCAGCCATTTTTCGACTTCTGGATACAACAGTTTTTGGATTTCGGGCAGACTCATATTGTCTTTTGTGACGATGACTACGCCGGTGTCAATGCGTTTTTCAATGGGTTCGCCACGGGCGGCTTTGACGGCGGTTTCGACGCCGAGGTATCCCATCATAAAAGGATCCTGAAGGGCAATGCCGTGGAGTTCCCCGTCTTTGATGCCCTGAATCAGGGTTTCATTGGCGTCAAATCCGATGAGGACGACCTCTCCGGCTTTGCCGGCGGTCTGGAGGGCACGGAGCATAGACTGGACGCTGGTTTCGTTGGGGCAATAAATCCCTTGTACTTCGGGGAAACGATTGAGGAGGTTTTGGGCGACCTGAAGACCACGTTCGAGGGTTACACCTGCGTATTGATTGGTGGAAATCAGTTCGATGTCAGGAGCGACTTCGGCGATACGATCCAGGAAACCCTGTTCGCGGTGGGTTGTACTCGCCGAACCCTCGACATAACGCATGAGAATGGCCTTGCCCTTGTTGTTCATTTTCTGGGCGAGAAGTTCGGCGCAGAGTTGGCCGCCTTTATAATTGTCGGTAGCGACAAAACTTTTATAGTCGTCAGAGTCCAGGTCGGAATCAAAAATAATGACCGGGAGGTTGCGTTTTCCGGCAGATTTTACGACCGGGACGAGGCTGCGGGAGTCAAGGGGAGCCAGGACGATGGCGTCCATATTCTGACTGATAAAATTTTGCACAATCTGAATCTGTATCTGGCGGTCGGACTCTTTGAGAGGGCCTTGCCAGTTGATTTCGACGCCGAGGTCGTGTTCGGCTTTTTTTGCACCGGCATGTACACTTTTCCAAAAAATATGGGTAGTGCCTTTCGGTATCACGGCAATGCGCAGTTTTTTATTGCCGGAAGTACTTTCACCGCAGCCACTCCAGAGAAGGAAAAGCACGGCCATCAGGGTAGGGGTAAAAAAGCGTATCATAAGTTTGGGGTTTACCATTTGGGAAAAGGATTTCGTCGGGGTGGTTCAGGGCGCACGAGGAGTTTGGACATAAGATATTCGTCCAGGTATTCGCCATTGAGCAGATAGGATTCACGTTTGGTACCTTCAATCTGAAAGCCCATTTTTCGGTAGAGGGAGATAGCGGGTTTGTTTTGAGTCAGGACCAACAACTCCATCCGGCGGATGTTCTGGTCCCAAGCCCATTTTTCAATTTCGGTAAAGAGCCAGGTACCGATACCGCGGCGGCGGTAGTTTTCGTGGACGCCTACGCCGAGGAGGACATTGTGTTCGACGCGGCGGTAAGTTTCGCCGAAGGCGCCGAGCCAGCCGACGAGGTCGGCGCCATCCTCCACGACGAGAATCGTCTGGTTGTCGCGGGCCAGAATGGCCTCAATTTCAGCCATTTGCTCCCGTATCGTCGTGCGCCTTTCGCCCGGCTCCAGCAAGGCATAAGGCGACTCCGACTCGATGCTAGAAAGCAGGTCGAGGTAAGCTTCGGCGTCGGTAACGTGAATTTCTCTCAGGTTCATATTTTAAACAAAGTCCATGAAGACCCTGAAAATAAACAAAACCCCGGTCTGCAAACAATAGCTTTCGTGTATTATGAAAAAAATCGTTATATCTGAGCTTTTGAGAAAACTCGTCAGGAGAGGTAACTGTCACTCCCATTCAGATAAACAGAGAACTGACAGGAACAAAAATTTATGATAAATTCATCCCGTCCGATGTTAACAACCCTCCAACCCTACGATTATCTTACTATTAAATTTTCGTAAAATAAATCTTGTTATTATTTGTAAATAATTGATTATCAATAGTAAGGTAATAAATTTATTCTGTTCTGTAATGAAAATGAAAAAAAGTGTTGGATGATAGGTGATTTTTTTCTAGCTTGACAAAGCCAATCCTGTTATATGACAATACCTACGCTTCCTTTTCATTTTCTATTTTTGTTTCTACTCAATTATCTGTTTCCTCTTTTTAGTTGGAGTCAGGTAACAACCGGCATCCTCCCCAGCCCGACCCAAGTTTCGTTTCGGGCGATGCCTCAGGATTCCCTCCCCCGTGGAGGTTTGGGACAGCCCTATCACTGCCAACTCAAGCTTCGCTTACCCGATTCGGTGGCGGTGGTGGCGATCCATTTGGAGGTGGACAAACCCGGCAATGGCCCGAAAGTGGCGCAGGCGCGCATTCCGGTGCGGGGAAAATCGCCGCAAAATCGCCGGGTGCGGTATATCCGGCGGGGCAACGTGGTCTGGCTGGACCTGGGCATCCTCCGGGGTAATCCCAACTACACCGCTACCCTCCGGATCGAAGACCGACAAGGCCAACTTTCCGCGCCAGTGAGTGTGGGCGTGGGGCAGTGATTTTTCATTTATCCTGTTTTAATTTCTGTTTGCCATGAAAATTTCCATCTCTTTCTTTTTCTGTCTGTTAACGGTTTCGATGTATGGTCAAAATCCCGTAAATCCGGAAGATTTACTGGCCGGAAAAGACAATGTAATTCCTCCTTCCCCCACGGCTGCCAGTTTGGGAAAATTTGGAGGGGAGCCGGTGAATCTGTCAACCGGAACAGCCAATATTACCATTCCCCTCTATACCGGTCAAAGTCGTTCGCTTGCGATTCCGCTAAGTTTAAGCTATCAGACGACCGGGGTTCGTGTTGAGGAAATCGCCAGTTGGGTGGGTCTTGGCTGGGCGTTAAGTGCCGGAGGGGTGATTTCAAGGACGGTTCGGGGATTGCCGGATGAATCATCAAAGGGTTATTATAATGCCAACCTTCCGGCGGACTGTTATTTTCCTCCGGATTGCCAGAATTTCATAGACGGCGGATGGGATGCTCATGCAGACTTGTTTTATTTCAGCCTGCCGGGGCGTTCCGGAAAAATTGTTTTTCCGGAAAATGGAAGTGAATCAGACGGAAAAGTGATTCCCTACGAAAACCTTCAGGTAAAAAGATATGTCGTGAATAACGGACAGGGATTTTTCTGGTACTTTAAAATTACGGACGAGGCAGGCACCATTTATACGTTTTCAGACGCGAATGGCAGAGCGATTGAACAAACCTTTAGTGAATCCTCCTGTGGCGATAACCCCGGAGCACAAAGTTTTGATTCCAGCTGGTACCTGACCCGAATCGAAAGTGCCCAGGGCGATGATGTGATCACTTTTAAATATGCCAGTACGAATCTCCAATATGATGCAATGGCGACCCAACAGAAGATTTATATTTCAGGTCCCTCGAATTGTGGAGAGGATCAGTCTTTCTTATGCAAAAACTCCATTGTGATCTTAGGGGAAAGGTTGGATTCCATTATTACCGAACGGGAGATCCTTACTTTTGCAGCCAATACAACCCGCCTGGACATAGAGGGGACGGATAAAAAACGTCTGGATGCCCTAAAGGTATTTACTACCGGGGGTACCGAAATCCGGCGATTTGAACTGGCTTATGACTATTTCCCCGGTTCTAACCAACGGCTTCGATTGCTTTCTGTGCAGGAAAAATCACCGGGTATTGGCCCCACAAAACCTCCTTATCTTTTCACCTACAATTCTACCACTTTACCCGACAGAAATAGTTACTCCATAGATCATTGGGGGTATTATAACCACGCCGTTTCCAACACCCGTTATATTCCCACTGTGGATCTGGGTTTTACCCTTTATTCAGGCGCAGACCGGGAACCGAATGCCAATTATATGCAGGCCGGCGTTTTGACAAAAGTGACTTATCCCACCGGCGGTTTTACCGAATTTGAATATGAACCCCATACATATGGCTATGTCGGGAGTACCGAAGTTCAACAACGAACGCTTACGGGAAGTTCCGGAAGTGTTTCCAAAAGTACTTCGGTTGGATTAATCCCGGAGCAGTATAACAGTATGACTTTTTCGATCAATTTCGACCAAACGATTAAGATCAGTTATAATTGCGCCAATACTTCCGGTAATCCGGAATTTGGGGCCTCCCGATTGGAGGTGTTAAGAGTATCCGATGGCGCAGGAATGGCCAGTTATCATTATAACCAACAATCTATCACCTATCTTTATTTACTCGCAGGTTCCTATGAGGTACGTGCCTATGTGAGTGACCCCGGAGATGTTTCTTCGGCAACGCTCTGGTGGTACAATGAAAACCTCAGTGCTCTTTATTCCAAAACAGCCAGCGGCCTTCGGATCAAAACCCTTACCGAACATGATGGGATTAGTTCACTCCATGACGTAGTAAAACACTATACTTATACGACTGGTTCGGGCCAAAACCTTCGCTCTAGTGGGGTCGCCAATGCCGAACCTCAATATGTGAAATCTGCGAGTTTTTATGTACAGGGGGATGTAAATATTAGTGAAGATCAGTTTCCCCATGAAGAGTATGAATGCAGCCAAGTAATTCTTTCGAGCCAAACGACTTTACCCCTAGCTTATGCGCCCGGAAGCCCAATTTTTTATAAAGAGGTGACTGAAACCCTCGGCAATGGCGATCAGGGGAAGACGATTTATAAGTTCCGTACCCATCCGGACGGCGGTGGGGGTATTCCCGGAAGTACTTATCGAACGGCGCGTGATTACCTTCGGGGGAAGCCGACAGAAACCGGGGTTTACGATAAAAACAATTCCCTTCGCCGAAAGATGATTCATACCTACACCGATGAAACCAGTCTGTCCCGAAATTATAGTTTTGTAGAATCCCTCAACATTGCCTATAAAGAGAACCATGCCTTAGAGGATAGTAACGATATTTTCTATCTCAATTTTTACGAAGTTATTTCCCAATGGTCCTATATTTCTTCTACTGAAACCGTTGAGTATGACAGTATGGGAAATGAACTCCCTACGACGATAGATTATTATTATGAAGAACCCCAACATATTCAGGTAAGCCGTACAGAGCAGACCAATAGTGAGGGAACCATTTATAAAACGGAAAGAACGTATCCGGCAGATTATGATTTTTCTGCATCTTCGTTTGACGCTCATGCGCAAGCCCTAAAATCCCTGAAGGATAAACACATCCATCAGCCCATAATTGAACAACGGGTATGGCAAAAGAAGTCCAACGAATCAAACTTTTCACTCATTAACGGACAGGTTGTAAAGTACAAAATCTTTCAGGGAACGGATATTCACCCTGCGGAGTCCTGGAAGGCGGAAATGACTACGCCGGTTTCATCGGTTTCTTTTAACCCTTCGGAAATCACCCCTTCCGGTATTTTTGAAATCGACAATCGCTATCAACCCCTTGTCCACTTTGATAATTATGATACATACGGAAACCTGATCGAAACACATCGGGAAAGCAGCCCGGTGAGGAATTCCTATTTGTGGGGGTATGATGCCCAGGTACCCACCGCCCAGACTCTCCACGCCGCCGCAAGCGAAATCGCGTACACCAGCTTTGAAGGGGACGAAAAGGGCAACTGGACCTACTTTGGTACCAGCGTCAGCGGCGGCAAAACCGGGAGTAAAAGTTTTACCCTGACCAGTCAGACGGTTCAGCGGACGGGACTGCCCGCGGGCGATTATGGGGTGAGTTTTTGGTCCGATGGCACCGGGGTAACGATCAATGGCCATTCGACAGCGGTGTATGCCGTTCACACGGACAAGGGCGGCTGGTCGCTCTTCCGCTACCCGGTTACCCTCGGCGCGAACGGGTCCGTGGTCGTAACCGGTAGTGGAAAAATCGACGAACTCCGGCTTCACCCGGCAGATGCGCAGATGACGACCTACTGCTACGATGAATTGCTTCGGGTGCAAACGGTCTCCGATGTCAATAGTCAGTCGGTTTACTACGCGTATGACGATCTGGGCCGACTGATCGAAATCAAAGATCAGGACGGGTATATCGTC
The DNA here is from genome assembly GCA_033764335.1 of Bacteroidia bacterium. Lineage (GTDB taxonomy): Bacteria > Bacteroidota > Bacteroidia > J057 > J057 > JAGQVA01. The sequence goes on from JANRJC010000040.1 coordinate 104,722, forward strand.
CAGCAGTACGATTACCATTACAAAAACGATTAATCCCCCACCCTTTAAGCGCATATCCGGTGATGAAAAACCGTCTCTCTCTCCCGATTGTCAGCCCGCCCGGAATTTTGTCGGTGCTACTTTTAAGCCTACATCTGTCGGCGTTTTCCCAGACACAAGGTTCTTTTACCGACGATTATTCCCGACCGCAGGTGTGGGAAGAAGTGTATCAGGTGCCGATCTATAACGGTTTGCTGCTCCCCTCCTCCGGGGATGTGCATATTGAAA
>JANRJC010000057.1:0-121086 GCA_033764335.1 Bacteroidia bacterium
AATTATAAACTTATTGGGATATAAGATCAAACCTACCTGTCTAAGCAGAGAGACGCCTCGGTGATTCTCTTCTTCCTCGGTGGTTTTTTGATTGCGTAGTATTTAAACCACGGAGAAGTCGGAGAAGCACGGAGGAGATTCGTCTCGGTGATTCACAGGGATTCATTATCCCAATTACTTTATAATTCCCTAAAATAATAACGGTTCAAAAATAATAAACCTTATCCGGTGCTCTTTGATATAGGGGAAAAATCCATCCTACACTAAAGCCCGAGAGCAAATCCAGGCGATTGTTTGATTCGATTTCCCCGGTATCAAAATTGATACTCCGGCGGCTGTGCGTAAAATTTTGGCTAAATTCAAATCCGATTGAAAAATTGAGGTAGCCATTGTCAGCAAAATACCGATAGCCCACCACTTCCCTTAGTCCAATACCATTAGTAAGACGGTCATAGCCTTTTTTATAGTCACCGGATATGGCAGCCACTTTTTCATCCGTAGGAAAAAGGGAAATTTTATGCTGAAAAAACTGAGGACCAACTTCTACAAACAACCCGCTATTGCTGTTGTGGGTAGGATTTAAGGGGAAAATTTTCCCGATTGTCAACGGAACCAGAAAACCCGTGCCGAGTATGCGTATCCCGGTAAGTGTGCCATTGTCTGCGATAAGAAACCCTCCGGGCACGATAAGATTACTCATTAAACTATCTTCCCTGATGACATCGGTAAAAAAGGCTTTTATTCCTGTATTGAGATACCATCCGGTACGGAATTTGTATCCTACCTCCATACCCAATTGAGAGGAATAACCGAATCGGTCGGCAAGGTCGGAATGGGTAATCATTCCCTGATAACCCACCTGCAAAAATGCCATGCTTACCGCAGAATCAGCAATACTTTTCTGAGCCTTAAGAAATTGGGGCGGGAGGAAAAATATTAGTAAACACAGTAGGCCCGGGTGTTGGCAAAAATTGCCAAAAAAAAATTTATAGGGATGATTGATTACTCGCATAAGTGACTTGGGAGTTGAAGTTCCGTTCGTTATTTTCGACACAAATAACATTCATGAATAAGCGCAGGGCCAAAGTTAATGTTCTCACATTCAGGAAACAGAACGTTTTTTATTGCCGGAAAGGTTGCTAATCCTGATGTAATATCACTATAAGAAATCAATATGACCGATCAGGAGGCAAGTCTATCGGTTTACGAATAAAAAACAAACTATCCTACTGAAATTGGTACATTTGTGCGGTTTCAAGCTTATTACCTGCTCTTGAATTATTAACCTAAATTAAAGTTTGCCCGATATGGATATCCGAATGGTTGATACCATTACTCAATATGAAAAAATTCGCAAGGAAATAGATACAGCCATCGCGGCCGTGCTCGATTCCGGTGCATATATTAGCGGCCCTTCTGTGGCACAATTTAAAAAACATCTGGCTGAATATCTGGATGTGCCTTATGTGATCCCCTGTGCCAATGGCACGGACGCCCTTCAGGTTGCCCTGATGGCATTGGATATACAGCCCGGCGATGAGGTCATTACCTCCCCTTTTACTTTTGTAGCCACGGTTGAAGTCATTGCACTACTTCGCGCACGCCCTGTGTTTGTGGATGTTCATCCCGGCACATTTAACCTTGATCCTTCCAAACTGGAGGCGGCGATTACTTCCCGCACGCGGGCGATTGTACCGGTTCACCTTTTTGGTCAGTGTGCAGACATGGAACCCATCATGGATATTGCCCGGCGGCACAAGATACCCGTGGTCGAAGACAATGCCCAGGCTATCGGAGCCGTTTATCGGTTTTCAGATGGTAGTAAAAAACGGGCAGGAAGCATCGGAGAGATTGGTACAACCTCTTTTTATCCCAGCAAAAACCTGGGCGCCTATGGAGATGCCGGTGCTGTTTTCACAAACAATCCACCGCTTGCTGAAAAAATAAACGTGATTTGTAACCACGGTTCAAAGATTAAGTATTATCATGAATCTATTGGCATAAATAGCCGTCTCGACTCGATTCAGGCTGCCATCCTGGATGTAAAACTAGGTCACTTGGATGCCTACAATGCAGCCCGTATTCAGGCAGCCGATGTATATGATTCTCTACTCAAAGACTGTGAAGGCGTAGTAATTCCCGAACGTGCTACCACATCTTCACACGTCTTCCACCAATATACGATAAGGATTACTGCCGGAAGGGAAGAAAGAGACCGGATCAAAAATGAACTCGCAGCAGCCGGTGTCCCTTCTATGGTCTATTACCCTGTTGCTTTACACCTGCAGGATGCCTACCGCGAATATGGTTTTAAGGAGGGCGACTTCCCTATCACCGAAAAACTGACGGAAGAAGTTCTCAGTCTTCCTATGCACACGGAGCTAAATCAGGCCCAACAAGTGTACATTGCTGAAACCCTTAAAAAAATTGTATCAGCAGTTAAACAGGTTTAAACATTCTAATATAATCATCTTAATATTTCAAATCGTAATCTAATATGAAAGTTGCCGTAGTTGGAACAGGCTATGTAGGCCTTGTATCAGGTACTTGCTTTGCTGAAGCCGGTAATGACGTCTTGTGCGTGGATAACAATCAGGACAAACTGGCGAAACTTCGGGCCGGAAAGGTACCGATTTATGAACCCGGCCTTGAAAACCTTTTTGAGCGCAACACCAAAGAAGGTCGCCTTACCTTTACTGACTCCCTGGCTGAAGCAGTAAAATTTGCAGAGGTGATATTTCTTGCACTTCCCACTCCTCCCACTGAAGATGGGTCTGCTGACTTGAAATATGTCTTGGGTGTCGCTGGAGAAATTGGAGAACTCCTTACCGAGTACAGAGTTGTAGTCAATAAAAGTACTGTTCCCGTAGGCACAGCGGACAAGGTACATGCGGCTATTTCGGCTCGTACTGATATAGAGTTTGATGTAGTTTCCAATCCTGAATTCCTTCGCGAAGGATTTGCCGTTCAGGATTTTATGAAACCCGAACGTATCGTTATCGGTGCTCGTACCGAACGTGCGGCTGAAACCATGCGCAGATTATACAAACCCTTCGTCATGTCGGGAAATCCTATCATCTTCATGGATCAGCGCAGTGCTGAGGTCACCAAGTATGCGGCAAACTCTTTCCTTGCCACCAAAATTTCCTTCATGAACGAAATCGCCAACCTTTGCGAAAGAGTAGGTGCTGACGTTGACAATGTACGGAAAGGTATTGGTACAGACTCCCGGATTGGTCGCAGATTCCTTTTCCCCGGAGTAGGTTACGGAGGAAGTTGTTTCCCTAAAGACGTATCAGCTCTTTTCAAAACTTCACAGGAATATCAGTACAACTTCCAGATTCTGGATGCGGTAATGAAGGTCAATGAGGCCCAAAAAGAATTGATGGTGGAAAAAATTATTTCCCACTATGGCACAGACCTCTCTGGACTTACTTTCGGTATATGGGGACTGGCATTCAAACCCAATACCGACGACATCCGCGAAGCACCTGCACTGGTGATTATCGAAAAGTTGTTGGAGATGGGCGCGACGATAAAAGCCTACGATCCAGAAGCCATGGAGTCAGTACAGACGTATTACTCACACCTTCCGATTAATTACACCAGCAACATGTATGAGGCTGTAATCGGCGCTGATGCACTTCTGCTTATCACTGAGTGGAATGAATTCCGTGCCCCTGATTTTGACCGTATTAAAGCTGGCTTGAAATCACCCATCATTTTTGACGGTAGAAACGTTTATGAATTAGAACGCATGGAAAGCCTCGGCTTTACCTATCACTCTATCGGCAGAAAGTCGGTTGTAGCCAGTGAAACCATCACTACGAATGAATAGAAAGCAAAAAGTACTGATCACAGGAGGAGCCGGGTTTCTCGGCTCCCACCTTAGTGATCGTTTTCTGAAAGAAGGTTTTGAGGTTGTTGTAATGGACAACCTTATCACCGGAAACCTTGCCAATATCGCTCATTTATTTGGTGTGGAAGGATTTACTTACGTCAAACACGACGTCACCAACTATACCTTCGTCGAAGGGAACTTGGATTACATCCTCCACTTTGCCTCACCCGCCAGTCCGATTGATTACCTGAAGTTACCGATTCAGACTTTGAAGGTAGGTGCTCTCGGCACCCACAAAATCCTCGGACTTGCCAAAGAAAAAGGAGCCCGCGTCCTGATTGCCAGTACCTCGGAAGTGTATGGAGATCCGATGATCCATCCACAAACGGAGGACTATTGGGGCAATGTAAATCCCATCGGCTATCGCGGGGTGTATGATGAAGCTAAACGATTTATGGAAGCCATGACTATGGCTTATCACCGTTACCACGGCCTTGAAACACGGATTGTCCGGATATTCAACACTTATGGCCCCCGGATGCGCCTCGACGACGGAAGGGCATTACCTGCATTTATGGGCCAGGCACTTCGCGGAGAAGATATTACTGTATTCGGCGACGGCAGCCAGACCCGTAGCTTCTGCTACGTGGATGATCTCGTAGAGGGTATTTTCCGGTTGTTGCTCAGCGATTATTCGGGTCCTGTCAATATTGGTAATCCCGCCGAATTATCTATCCTTGATTTTGCGCAGGAAGTTATTGAACTTACCGGCTCAAAAAGTAAAATTATTTTTGAAGACCTCCCTCAAGATGACCCCAAAGTACGCCAGCCCGATATTACGCTCGCCCGCGAAATTCTGGGTTGGGAACCCAAGGTCAGCCGCCGGATAGGTCTTGCAAAAACGCTTGAGTATTTCAAAACGCAATTGCATGGGGTTCCGCAAACTTGAAACCTCCATACCGGATTTATTCATTATTCAACCTGATATTTTTGGAGATGACCGGGGTTTTTTTATGGAATTGTTTAACCACAATTCTTTCTCTCATATCGGTCTCGGTCATCTCAATTTTGTTCAGGACAATCTTTCTTCCTCTGTAAAAGGGACACTCAGAGGAATGCATTTTCAGAAACCTCCCGCTGCTCAGGGAAAACTTGTGGTGGCCCTGCAAGGTTCTGTCCTCGATATGGTTGTTGACCTGCGTAAAAATTCCCCCACCTTTGGTCAGCATTACGCAAAAATTCTCGATTCCACTACCAAAACGATGATGTATGTCCCCGAAGGATTTGCTCATGGTTTTCAGGTACTTTCCGATACTTGTCTTTTTTTCTACAAATGTACCTCCTTATATCAAAAAGATTCCGAAGGGGGAATTGCATGGGATGACCCCGACCTCCAACTACCCTGGGCCAATATTCCACCCGTTATTTCTGAAAAAGACAAACAACACCTACCTTTCGCTCGTTTTGACTCACCCTTTTAGCTCCTAAAACTCTGCCATGAAAGGAATCATTCTCGCCGGAGGATCGGGCACCAGACTTTACCCGCTTACCATATCGGTAAGCAAACAGCTTATGCCCATCTATGATAAGCCAATGATCTATTACCCGCTTTCCACGCTCATTTCCGCGGGGATACGGGAAATTCTCATTATCTCCACACCTACCGATCTCCCCCTTTTTCAGAAACTATTGGGCGACGGCAGCAGACTGGGCCTTAGTTTTGAGTATGCCGTTCAGGAGAAACCCGAAGGCCTTGCTCAGGCTTTTATCATCGGCGAAAAATTTGTGGGAAAGGAAGATGCCGCACTCATTCTGGGCGATAATATTTTTTACGGCGACCAACTGGCACAAACGCTATTCGAGGCAGGCAAGACTATCGCCTCTGAGGGGGGAGGAATGGTATTTGCCTACCATGTATCCAACCCGACGGCCTACGGAGTTATTGAATTTGACAAAAACGGGCAGGCCATTAGCATAGAAGAAAAACCGGTCAGACCAAAATCGTCTTATGCTGTGCCCGGGGTTTACTTTTACGACAATCAGGTCATCGAAATCGCTGCAAACCTGAAACCTTCTCCCAGAGGCGAACTGGAAATCACGGATGTCAACCGCAAATATCTCGAAGCGGGAAAACTGCGCGTATCTATCCTCGGGCGGGGCACTGCCTGGCTCGATACGGGAACCCATGAGTCTCTTATGCAGGCCGGTAGCTTTGTGCATATCATCGAACAAAGGCAGGGCCTAAAAATCGGTTGTATCGAAGAACAAGCCTGGAGAATGGGTTTTATTGACGACCGGCAGCTCCGCAAAATCGCCGAACCTCTCATTAAAAGCGGATATGGAGATTATCTGATGAAACTTGTGGACGGGGAGTAAAAGGGTGAGTATTCTAATACTCATTTGCCAGACTGAAGGCTGAGGCCATGAGTTCGCATTCAGAACGGCTGATTCCTATAGCGATTGCCTTTGCTCCCCACTGAGAAACTACTTTGCAGGTCTGCTTAATATAAGCATGGGCCTCATCCTTTTTCCATCGAAAATAGGGCGCGACATCCAGGCATAGGTCCAGACTTAGACTATTATCAAGTTCAGAAATATTCAGGCTTAACCCTGTGCCCCGAGGATTAGGGTTAAGATCATAAGCCGGAGACAATCGCCACCCATGATTGGTGAGAATAAATCCGTGATTGCGTAAATGATCGTCTGTATTGGATACAAGAACAGAAAAAACTATTCTTTGCCACAACTGCCGGATATCATCCGTCGGCTTTGAGCCATACATCTCCAGCCATTCAACAAGTTCCAAATAAGTTGCTCCACTTTGATAATCATGTCCATCACGATGCCCTAATAAGGTCATTGCAGAAGAAAAATGAATCCGCTTGTCTCCATGATCTCTGTCAAATCTTTGAACCAGATAGGTATGCTGTCTTCCAGAGAATATTCTCGCTTCAGCTGAAGATACCCTAATATCAGAATCTTTGGCTAATTCATACACCAAATATTCCCATGCTCCGCTATCAAAAGCATCATACCTACTAGGAAATTTTGCTATCCATAAATCGCCTTTCTGATCCCGTACATTTGCTTTTGGGCGAGCACCTCCAAGTGAGGAACCTGGTGCTATTAGTAAGGAAAGCCATTTTAAGGCATACTTATCTGAAAAAAAATTTTCATCTTCTATAAATAAACTGGCTTGTTCCATATCCCGTATCATAGCAAATGGAGGCGCTTTGAATTCCGGTTCATTTGCCAAAAATGGCTTATCATTTCCCATACGAAGCCGCAGTCCACCCATTCGTCCCTCATCCTGTACTCCAAGAAGATAATCTGATTCAAAAAGTAAACGAGGGCTTCTTTGCTCTTGTCTTGCCACAAGCGCTTCCCGTCGATCCATTAACATCCGACCCCAGCGATCGGGAGCAGAATCCAGAAACAGTCCGAAATTGGGTTTCTCAGCTGAGAGATATTGTGGTCCGGCAAAAAAATAAAGATCAGGATCCATAACCTGAATATTTCCCGAAGAGAGCCACTCTTTGCTATAAGAAAATGAAAAAACTTCTTTTCCTCTCAGTTGCTCTCCTCTAAGAATACCCATAACTATAGGGTGTTTCATCCAGTCCGCGACAACCTGTATTTCCTCCATTACACAGATCGTTTGCCTTTCAACAAATCAATATCCTGAAGTTTCCGGCCAAGAACATCATCCTGTGCTAGCTGACCAAGTTCATCCAGCATGCCAAGAATCCCAAGTACCCGAACCAAGGTAGTAAGACTTACATTAGCTTCTCCTTTTTCCAGACTCCAAAGAGTGGTTCGTCCGATATTTGCCCGCTCTGCAAACAACTCAGCACTTATTTTTCTTCTCAATCGTGCCAGCCGGATATTTTCCCCCAGTCCGGCAAGGGTTCTTTTTTCCTTTGGCAGCAATACTGTATTTTTCATTTTTAATTTGTTCGATATTGTAAACAATAATACCAATTTCGTTTATATTATCAAATAAATTTATAAACTGCTTTTGCCTTTAAGCAGAACGAATCACCCTACTAAATGAAAATAGGCTCAAAATTTTGATCCATGCCAATACGGTATTAGTTTACGCCGTAATTACATTTTTCGCTATGGCAAAAGCTACGCAACCCGCGCAAACTGCTGGTCTTAAAGATTGGCAAAAACAAATCCTTACACACGCAGGGATTATTCTTGCTTTCCTGCTTGTTGTTATCCTTTTTTTCAGTCCCCTTTTCTTTGAAGGGAAAATGGTCAACTGGCATGATATTATTCATTTTCAGGGAATGGCCAAGGAGACACAAGACTTCCGGGAAAAGACAGGGGAAGAAGCTCTTTGGGTAAGTACGCTTTTCAGTGGAATGCCTGCCTACCAGACCAGCACTCAATATTCGGGGAATTTTTTCTCCGCCATCAATAAAATATTATGGATAGGCTTACCCCGACCCGCCAATTATGTATTTTTATACTTCCTGGGGTTTTATTTTCTGCTCGCTTCGATGGGTAATAAACCCTGGCTCTCTGGCATAGGTGCAGCCGCTTTCGCCCTGTCTTCGTATTTTTTTATCATCCTTACCGCAGGCCACACGTCCAAAGCCAATGCCATCGCTTATATGGCTCCCGTAATTGCGGGTGTACTCATGGCCTATCGGGGCAAATATCTTCTAGGGGCAGCCGTTACGGCTTTTTTTCTGGCACTCGAACTTACAGTCAACCATTATCAGATTACTTATTATCTGGCGATTGTTATCGGTTTGCTTGGACTAACTTGGCTCATTGACGCAATTCGCAATAAAGAAATCCCGCATTTCGCCAAAGCTTCCGGCGCATTGCTTATCGCGGCGCTTTTGGCCATAGGCCCCAACGCCGGACGCCTCTTGACCACCGCCGAATACGCCTCCGAAACCATGCGAGGAAAAGCCGTGCTGAAATCCGAGGGTGAACAGGCAAAACCCGGCCTAGCCAAAGAATACGCATTTAACTGGAGTTATGGTGTGGGGGAATCTTTTACCTTGCTCATCCCCAATTTTTACGGCGGAGCCTCCGGTACAAAAATTAACGATCCGAAACTCGAACAACAATTTCAAACCCGCGATCTGAGATTGCCGACCTATTGGGGAGATCAACCCAGTACATCGGGACCTGTATATGTCGGAGCTATTATCTGCTTTTTATTTGTGCTGGGGCTAATCATTGTCCCGGGAAAAATAAAATGGTGGCTCATGGCCTCAACGATCCTTTTTCTGATGCTCTCCTGGGGAAGGTTTTTTGCCGGATTTAACTATTTTATCTTTGATTTTTTCCCCGGCTACAACAAATTCCGGGCTGTATCTATGTGTCTTGTAATTGTGGAGTTTACGATGCCCTTCCTGGCAATCCTGGGGCTTGCAAAGCTGATGGAAATCAAAGATGAAGGAAAACCTGTAAACGAATTAAATAAAGCTCTTTATATCGCCGTAGGCATTACTGGCGGACTTGCCCTGCTTTTTGCGGTTTTAGGCTCACAAATAATGAGCTTTGAAAGACCGGTTGACCAGGAACGATATAGCCAAATCCTCGAAATTCTTCGCGATGTACGAAAATCCATGCTCGTTTCCGATGCTTTCCGCGCTTTTGCATTTATTCTGGCATCGGGCGCGCTGATCTGGCTATATCTGCGTAATACCGTCAGCAAAACCGCCCTGCTGGCAGGGCTGGCGGCGCTTGTTCTACTCGATTTAGGGCCGGTAGCTTATAGGTATCTCAACGAGGATAATTATATCACGAAACGCAAATACGAAAGCAATTTTGCCGCTCAACCCGCCGATAACTTCATCCTCCAAGACAAAGACCCCAATTTCCGGGTGTTTAATTATAGCTCACCTGACGGGCCTTTTAACGATGCCAAAACCTCCTATTTCCACAAGTCAGTAGGCGGTTATCATGCCGCAAAACTGCGCCGTTATCAAGATATGATTGATATTCATATCTCTCGTGAAATGCAGGAAATGTACAATATCCTACAGGCAAGACCCAATGATTCCGCATTACGCGTCGGACTGGCCAGCTTGGAGATTTTTAATATGCTTAATACGCGCTATTTTATTTTTGACCCACAAAAACAACCGCTGCTAAACCCCGCTGCAATGGGCAATGCATGGTTTGTAAAGGAAGTGCAGTTTGTTAATACTCCTGACGAGGAAATTGCGGCCCTCACTAACTTTAACCCCCGAACCACGGCTTTTGTGGATCAGGTGATGGAAGGAGGAAAGTTTAAACAACAATTGGAAGGGTTTCAACCCACCGGAGACAATACCGGGAGAATCACACTCACGGATTTTAAACCCAATCATCTGAGTTATCAGTCTTCGTCCCCGGTGGAAGCGGTGGGTATATTTTCGGAGGTTTATTACAATGACGGAAAAGGCTGGAAAGCCTATATTGACGGACAGGCAGTGCCTCATTTCCGGGCAAATTATATTCTGCGAGGATTGCGAATACCTGCCGGAGAACATACGATTGAGTTTAAGTTTGAACCCCAATCTTTTACCACCGGCAATACGATTTCGCTTATTACCTCTATTCTGCTTCTCCTTGCATTTGCGGGAATACTATTTATGGAGTATCGCCCGAAACCAAGGCAATAACCCGGTCCGGATAGTCTGATATAATACCATCTACCCCGATATCGAGCATTCGCTGGATGTCGGGGTTCTCATTTAAAGTCCAGGGGATAATTTTCATTCCTTTTTCACGCACAAAATCCATCAACCGGTCATCTACCAAATGAAAATCCGGGCTGTAAATGGTCGGGGTAAAACCCAACTGAGCAAGGTTCCATTCCGGGGTTTCTTCATTTTCTACCAGTAGTGCCAGGCTCTGATTGGGAAATTGCGGACGGATGATCTGAAGGGTTCGTACATCAAAAGACTGAATTGTCGCCCTATCTGTGATTTGTTTTTCGATGATGACATCCATCAACAAACCGGCAAATACCCCTGGCTCCGGATGAAAAACATTGTCGGTTGCCGGCTGGCATTTGGTTTCGATATTGTAAAGGAGGGGAGGTAATCCTTTCCCCTTTGCATAAGTTTCCACCGCATCTATCACATCGCGTAGTAGCGGCTTGGATACCATCATTTTTTGTTGATCGGGAAATCGGGGATGAATTTTTGACCCACAGTCATACAGTCGGACATCCTCCCAGGTCATCGTAAAAATATTGTGCTCCCTTTCCTCCGCTTCGGAAATCTCTTCGCCATTGGGTTTCAGGCTGATTTCGTGATTAAAGAAGGGTTCGTGGGAAAGCACCACCTGGCTGTCTTGAGTAATAACTGCATCCATTTCGAGAGTAGTCACCCCCAGGTCAATGGCCCGCAAAAACGCCGGAATGGTATTTTCGGGCATCAGTCCCCGGCAACCGCGATGTCCCTGAATATCGAGTGTAACCATAGATTTGTTCCCTTCGGGAATGTTAGTACAGGCTGTGATCAAAAAGAGAAAAATTATTTTTTTCATATTGAGAGCTTGGCTGTCAGTCAAAGACAATCTGATAACGAAAAGTGGGTTTTAGTTCCGGATAAAAGCGATTTACCCGCATAAAAACCGGCACCTGATGTTCCCGGATTAGCTGTAAAAGGTAGGAAGTTTCGAGATTGGCGTATTTGTTTGCAGCATTTTCACCCCCTTCTGTGCGTTTGCCAAACAAAGCATCCGCTTCATCGAAGAATAATATCCATTTTCCCCTTTCCGCCAGTTCAAACAGACGGGAAAGGTTTTTTTCTGTTTCACCAATGTACCGGGAAACCGTTGACTGTAGTTTAAGGTGATAAACTTTTCGTTTTAGTCGGCTGCCAACCCATGCGGCAGCCATGGCCTGGTCTTTGGTATTGTAAGCAACTCCTACAAAAAGACAATGGGCATGTCCTTTCGCCATAGAATCCGCCACCAGCATGAGTTCTTCCTGTAATACCGGGGGGATCACCCCAAATTTTTCGGAATCAAAATTTACGACCCGCAATACCTGATCCTGAAACATTTGGTTAAGGAGTTGATAATCGGGATTTTGCGCAAACAAAGTGCTGAAAGTTAGAAAACATAATAACCCTGATAACGATTTCATTTGTACCATTATGAGACAGTGATTTGAGGGATTTTTCCCGGTTTTTAACCTAACAGATTCCCAAGATAAACATTTAGCTTCCTATAAAAAATTATTGTACTTTCGATCGCCGAAATAAATAATTTCACTATTTTGTTTCTCTTTAACGTGCAGAAATTAAACTCTCATGCATTTTCCTGAAGATTTATTATATACCAAAGACCACGAATGGATTCGGATCGAAGGTGAGCGTGCTACCGTAGGTATCACTGCATTTGCGCAGAATGAACTGGGGGATATTGTCTATGTGGAAATAGAAACTCTGGATCAATCTATTGAGCGCAATGGAATTTTTGGTACAGTAGAAGCCGTTAAAACGGTATCCGATCTGTTTATGCCTCTTGCAGGAACCGTTACCGGTATAAACCCTAAACTGGCAGACCAACCGGAACTCGTAAATTCCGATCCTTATGGAGAGGGATGGATGGTGAAAATCCGACTGGAAGAAGGCACAGATGCCGCCGACCTTCTCAGCGCAGAAGACTACGCCAAGATGGTAGGAAACGGCTAAAATTTTCAGGCAAGATTTTACGGGCGATCACTCGCTTTTCTATTCCGGCAATTTGTATCTTGGGAAATCTTTCATCTGCCTTTTTCGTTTTATCCGGTATGATACGACTGATTCCCTTTTTCCTCCTGAGCTTTGCGCTCATATTCGGTTTTGCCCAAACCGATCCCGAAGCGGACCTCGCCGAAAAATATTTCACCGACGGTGAATATGAATCCGCGCTTGAACTTTTCGACAAGGTTTACAAAAAAGACCCCCAAGAAAATTATGGCCTCCGTATTGTTAGTTGCTATGAAATGCTGGCACAATACGAAGAAGGCATTAAATTCCTCGACCGCAATATCAAACGCCAGTCTGCCAATATTATATTCCCCATCCTTAAAGCCTCTCTTCTTGAAAAGACAGGCAACCTCAAGGAGGCGGACAAACTCTACCTCGATGTCATTGAAAAACAATTGGCGTTTCAGGGGGATTTTGTACGTGCCGGTGCATTTTTCTATCAGGCGGGCAAACTTGACCTCGCCAACCAAACCTATCATCAGGGCAGGAAACGGCTAAATGACCCCTATTTTTTCAGCAATGAAATCGCCAATATTTATACCCAATTAGGAGAATTCGAAAAGGCAACCGGCGAATATTTGAATATGTATTACGCCAACTCCTCCAACCTCAGTGCTGCTAATCTCGCTATTCTGAATCTCGTAAGTCCACAATCCACCCAGGAAGTCGAAAAAGCCCTCCTTCAGGCAGTGGATAAACAGCCCAATGACAATGGATTGCGGTCTATTTTGTATGAATATTATGTTCAGGCAGAAAATTTTTATGAGGCTTTTGTGCAGGTAAAATCTATTGACCGACTGTTTCGTGAAGATGGCGATCGTATCTATAGTTTTGCGGAAACGATGCGAAACAACAAAGAATACACACTCTCCAACGAGGCTTATGATTATATTATTGAACGAAAAAAAACCTCTCCTTTTTATTATCGTGCCCATTTTGAAAAGGCGGTAAATGGAGAATTAAAAGCTTTTGATCAGATTCCCGTGGATATGCCTTCGGTTCAGCAGGCGGTCAACGATTACGGCACACTTTTAAAAGAATTTGGGTATAAACCGCAGTATTTTGATGCGATTTATCGTCGCGCCAAACTGATGATTTTTTACCTCAATGATTGGGAGACTGCCCGTATGGAACTGGAAGAAATCGTCAGGCAAAAACAATTTTTGAGACTGGAAGACTGGGCACAGGGCCAGCTTCTGATTGCAGACGTGTTGCTGATGCAACAAGAATACAATAAAGCGAAGTTGATCTATACCGATGTTTCGGAAAGTTTTAAAGACCGCCAGATCGGCGCATTGGCAAAGTTCAAACTGGGCCAAATGGCCTATTACCGGGGCGAGTTTAATCTTGCTCAGGCATTGCTGAGCGCAATCAAAGACAACACCTCTAATGACATCTCCAATGATGCCATCAAACTGAATCTTCTGATTATTGACAATACCGGCCTTGACACGACTACCACTGCCCTTGAAATGTTTGCCAAAGCACAACTGCTCACCTATCAGCGCGATTATAAAGGATCCATGGTCTTGCTTGATTCTCTGGCTTATCAATATCCTACTCATACACTGGCCGATGAGATCCTCTGGGAGAGGGCCAATATTTTTATGAAACAAAACGACATTGCCTCCGCCATGATTTATATTGACCGGATACTCAACGAGTTTTCCACTGATATTTACGGCGATGATGCTCTTTATACCAAAGCCCGCATTTACGATTTCTCTATCAAAGATCCGGAGGCTGCCATGCAATACTATATGGAGTTTCTGAAACTTTTCCCGGGAAGTTTGTTTTCCGTCGAAGTCCGAAAAAGAATCCGTGAACTGCGAAAAGAGGGTTAGGCTAATCCGATTTTTCGCCTTCAAATATACCCTGCAACAACATAAGCCCGGTCTGATTTTCAATAACGACGATGTAAAACGGGCGGTCGAAAATAATTTCCGGGAGATCGGGGTTGTGAGATCGGTACTGATGTTTTGTTTTGGCAAAACGATTGTCGCCAATTCCGGTTTCGCCTACTTCAAAATGCACTCCCTGAATTATCTGATCCAGCCATACCGGTTCTCCGCTCATCCGGGAAAAATCAGCCGCTTCGGGGTCAAACCCCGTTTGCAGTCCCATTTTTTTGAGAAAATCGCCAAGTTCCATAACCCTGCTCAGGGAAAAAATCGGAATCGTGACGGAAATTTCTTCTGAAAAAAAGAGTTCCTCTCTCTGCCATATTCTCGGCTCATAGATTTCTGTTATTTCTTTCAGTATTTTTCCTTTAGCGGGAAGCACCAGAATGCAGGTAAACAGTTCCGTCCCAAAAGGAAGATATACCGCCTCCCATTCTGCTCCTTTTATTCGACGGAAAATGCCCGAAGTTCGCATCATTTCAATGGCCACGGGTTTTCCTTTTTCCGGAAAAAACAAATCCGTCCGCGAACCCATACGCTCAAACGGGGAAAGCCACACACCTTTAGTTTTGATCATCTGAGCGAAAATCATATTTCCCCGCAAAAGTTCGAGAAGCTCTGGTATATGGCCGGCGGAGTTTTCTTTTGCCCAATTATTTACGGTTCTCTGTGCACGTTCTGCGCTAAAGTTTGTCGGCCCGCCCATACTTTTAAAATCTTCGGTCAGGATTTTTCGGAAGTCCGGATTTAGCACAACTCCTTTGTGATACCAGAAGGCATTTTTCAGCCGAAATTTCGCCCATCGGTCAGAGCCTTCGAGCGCCTCCATCAGTTCCCGCAATAGCGACGATCGAAGAAGAAGACCCGTATCCGTTATTTTTTCAATTTCACTTCGAAGCCGATTACCTGCGGCAGCAAAAATAATCGCAAGGAGAATATATAAACCCGTCCCGGAAATTATACCACTGCCTTCCTGAGCGGACAACCATTGTCGGAATAGACGAGCAGAAAAAACATTTATCGAAGAAGAATACGGTTTGAACTTTGTTCCATCCCACAAGACCTGGACCGTCCCGAAATCACGTCCAACCTCTTCTGATCCCGCCTTTCTAAGGGGCAGTATATCATTCATAAACAATCGTTTCAACGCAAGAATAATATCCTCCATGCCCGTAAGTTACAAAAACCCTGGCGACCCGGCAGATGGCTGATGGAAAAAGTGGGATACTTTGGAATGTTTTTATACTTTTGTGGTTTCCGGAAATAAAAAGGGCTATTCTATGATTGTAAGATCTGCGCTCATGATCAGTACACCGTTGTACGAAGATCCAAAGATTTCGAGTCTGGTTGCTACTCCCCAGGAATTTTTAGCCCTCCGAGAGGTTCTCAACAACCCCAAAATCGGAGGATTTGGCAGAATCAGTTCGCTTACGGAAAGTGACTGCGCCAAAGCGAAAAAAGAAATCGTCCGCTTTTTTCAGAACCGGGAGGTTCATGAATTGTTGCTTTTGTACATCAACGGTTTTGAGCTTATAAGTGAAGGCGACCGTCTGTATTTTGGCGATAGCAAAACGGACTTGCAGTCGTTGGAAGACACTACGGTTTCTGCCCGCTTTGTATATGATGCAATGAAAGATTGCGCAGCCGACCAAAAAATGCTGATCATTGATTGTTTCTCACGAGAAGAGATGGATGCACAGAAAAAACAGCACAAAGAAATGATGCTGGCAGAGTTTTCCCGTGCAACGCAGTCATTTGTACTCACTTCTCAGGATACGCTTGGCACTTCAATAACACCGGAAGGCCTCGTAAACCCTAAATTTACGGCTTCACTCACCGAAGGATTAAAAACCGGAGATGCAGATCTTGACCAACGGGGCTATATTTCAGAGGATGAGCTTTTCCTCTATATTTATAAGCGAATGAACCAGAATGGTATCGCACCCAATCTATTCCTTAATTCTACCAATCAAAGAAAACGGATTCGGGTAGCGACTAATATAAAATTTGTCAATATCCCTGTTTTTGTACAGGAAGATAGTGCAGTTAATTTCGGCAGGTTTTTTCGTTTAGTACAAAAACGAATTGAGGCCTCTGGGCAGGAAAAAAAGAGTTTACGAAAAATCGTCCGGCGACAACCGGAGATTACCTTCCTTAGAAGAATTGGCGGTGCTTTACTTACGGGGATAGTTACCAGCGCAATTTCCGGCATGCTAATGGGCATTCCATTGGGTAAGGCTATCCTGATTGCCGTTTTAGTACTAATCGCAATTATTACGCAGGCACTGATTGCTCGCAAGGTTTTTTCCTAAAACAGAAAAAGGAGTAACCCCTGATAGGAATACTCCTTTTTATTAAAACTTATGGCAAGCCTACTGAGCAGACAGTGCATCTGCACCAGCGGCGATTTCAAGAATTTCCTTAGTGATCGCAGCCTGACGGGCTTTATTATAACTGAGTTTAAGTCCCTTCAAAAGGTCTTCGGCATTGGTCGTTGCATTATCCATCGCAATCATCCGGGCACCTTGCTCAGCGGCATTGGATTCGAGCACCGCACGAAATACCTGCACCCTTAATGCTTTGGGAATCAACTCCGTCAGAATTTCCTCTCGTCCCGGTTCGAAAATATAATCCGACCGAAAATTATCTTCAGCAGACTTTTTTTCAATACCCAGACCTTCCACGGAAAGAGGGAGTAGCTGTTCTACCTGGCGAATCTGGGACATGACGTTCTTGAATTCATTAAAAGCCAGATACACTTTGTCAACTTCTCCACTTTCAAATTTTGCAAAAATCTGATCCACTACCTGATTGACATTCTGGAAAGTCAGGTTACCAAATACGTCAAAGTTTTTGCCATTGACATTGTATTTGCGTTTGCGATAGAAATCATACCCTTTGCGGCCCATACAGATAAACTGTATTTTCCCTTCGGCAAGATCACGTGCATGATTTTCCTGAATAAACTGATTTGCCTGCTTAATCAGATTGGTATTAAAGGGTCCGGCAAGGCCTCGGTTAGAGGTAACAACTACGAAGAGGATATTTTTTACTTCCCGCACGGCTACCAGTTTGCTGGGAATATCTTCAACGTTGACCGAGGCGGTCACATTTCCGATGATTTCCCTGAGTTTTGCGGCATACGGGCGCAATTGATGCATGCGATCCTGTGCACGGCGCAGTTTCGCCGCAGAAACCATTTTCATGGCTTTGGTAACCTGCTGTGTATTTTTTACCGTTTTAATCCGGCTTCGTATTTCTTTAAGATTCGCCATTATTAGTTCCGGGTTTTCGGATTAATGGATCAGACAATTTATATAAATGATTGGGCGGTTTCAGTGGCTACGGTTTCCAATACCTTGATGATATCGTCATTCCAGTCACGGCCTCTGATTGCGTCAAGCGTTCCACGATGTCTTAGTTCCAGGTTCTGGTTAAACTGTCTTTCATATTCACTCATACGCTCTACCGGCACTTTATCCGCAAATCCTTTGGAAACTGCATAGATAATTGCCACCTGACTTTCAACAGAAACCGGGCTATATTGCTTCTGAATCAGAATCTGAACGCTTCGGCGTCCCCTGTCAAGCTGTTGTTGAGTAGCTTTATCCAAATCTGAACCAAAACGGGCAAATGCTTCCAATTCACGAAACTGCGCGAGGTCAAGTTTGAGTGTACCGGCCACTTTCTTCATCGGTTTGATTTGCGCTGATCCTCCTACACGGGATACCGAAATACCCACGTTGATGGCAGGGCGAATACCCGCGTTAAAGAGACTGGATTCGAGGAATATCTGCCCATCAGTAATCGAAATCACGTTGGTGGGGATATAGGCGGAAACGTCGCCCTCCTGAGTTTCAATAATCGGAAGAGCGGTAAGTGATCCACCACCTTTGACCATTGATTTAAAAGATTCCGGCAGGTCATTCATGTTCCGTGCAATACCATCATTGTTGATGATTTTAGCAGCACGTTCCAACAGACGAGAGTGGAGATAAAAGACGTCGCCAGGATAAGCCTCGCGACCGGGCGGGCGTCTTAGCAAAAGAGACACTTCGCGGTAAGCTACGGCCTGTTTGGAAAGGTCATCATAAATCGCCAGAGCGGGGCGTCCCGTATCGCGGAAAAACTCACCGATAGCAGCACCTGCAAAAGGAGCAAAAAATTGAAGGGGAGCTGGGTAAGAAGCCGGAGCCGCAACCACAACCGTATAAGGCATTGCACCCGCGTCTTCCAGTGCCTTCACAACTTTGGCGATGGTAGAAGCCTTCTGACCGCAGGCGACATAAATACAATATACCGGCTGGCCTTTATCGTAATTTTCTTTTTGGTTGATAATGGTGTCAACGGCAATGGCTGTTTTTCCGGTGGAGCGGTCACCAATGATAAGCTCGCGCTGACCACGACCGATAGGGATCATCGAGTCAATCGCCTTAACCCCTGTCTGAAGAGGTTCGTTTACCGGTTGGCGGAAAATTACGCCCGGAGCTTTGCGCTCGTAAGGAGAATCGTACAAAGTCCCTGTGATTGGGCCTTTCCCATCAATTGGCTCACCGAGTGGGTTAATAACCCTTCCGAGAAGGCCTTCACCTACTTTAATCGAAGCAATCTGTCCGGTACGAGTTACCGTAGCCCCCTCTTTAATCCCTTCGGATTCGCCAAACAATACCGCACCGACATTGTCTTCTTCAAGGTTTAACACCATGCCTTTCAGGCCGGTGGCAAATTGGATAAGTTCCCCGGCCTGTACTCTTGCCAGGCCATAAATACGAGCAATACCGTCCCCGATCTGAAGTACCGTACCGGTTTCTTCGAGTTCAGATACAGATTTAAAATTGGACAATTGCTCACGCAGGATCGCAGATACTTCATCAGGTCTTACCGCTGGCATATCTTTATTATTTCTTGGTTAGTTATTCTTTGTAAATTCTTGTTTTATCTTTCTCAGGGAAGTAACAACACTTCCGTCAAAAAGGTCATCTCCCATTTTGAGTAAAAATCCGCCGATAAGTGACGGATCCACTTCGTGATCCATTTCGAAGGTATTGCCGGTCTCTTTTTCAATCGCAGCCTTTATCGCGACTTTCGTATCTTCACTAAGAGGAGATGCGGAGGTAAGTTTTCCTCTGACGATGCCAAAATGTTTATCATATATCTGGAGGAAAGCAGTAGCCGTGTGGGGAAGATACATCTCACGCCCTTTTCGGGTAATAAGCCTTACCAAATGCTCGACAATCTGAGTCTTGAGACGCCCTTCGAAGATAGTTGTTATGATCTTTTCCTTTGCAGGAGAAGAGATCAGCGGAGTTTTTAGAAAATTGGCAAATTCTCGATTCGTAGTATGAATATCGAGAATAAGAGCCATATCTTCTTTGACTCCCGGAATCATGTTTCGCTCCTCAGCCAGTTGAAACACTGAGTTTGCGTATCTGTAGCCAATCCGATCTTCTACCATGGGAATTTTTTAATTCAGATCAGCGATCAACTGGCGGGCAAAGTTTTCCTGGCTGGATTTGTCAGCAAATTCTCTGCGCAGGATTTTTTCGGCTACTTCAATGGCAATTGCTGCGGAGGTTTGCTTGATTTCAGCAATCGCTGCACGTTTTTCCGCTTCAATCTGCTGTTTAGTTTTTTCGCGTTCTTTCGCTTCTGCTTCAGCCGCTGCTTTTCGGGCATCAGCCACAATCTGATCACGGATTACATTAGCTTCTTTGATGATTCGGTCGCGTTCCGCACGCGCTTCCCGGAGGAGAGATTCGTTATCAGCAGTAAGCTTCTGCATTTCCAGACGCGCCTGCTCTGCCTGGCGAAGAGAGTTTTCGATTGTATCTTCACGCTCTTTTAAAGCATTAAGAATCGGCTTCCAGGCCATTTTCCGAAGGAGGAAAAAGAAAACAAGGAATATAATCAGAGTCCAGGCGAACAATCCCAATTGGGGAGTTAATAGTGCCATGCTGTGTATATATTAGTAGTCAACAATGATTCTAAAAAAGCAGCAGGAAAGTCAGGGCATTCCCCTGACTTTCTGCCATTTGTCTTAAGCGACTCCCTGAGGGTTAAGGAATACAATCAGCAGACATACAACTTCACCCAACAGTGCAACCCCTTCAATGAAGGCTGCGGTCAGGATCATTGCGCCACGGATGTCGCCGGAAGCTTCGGGTTGACGAGCAATAGATTCAACCGTTGAAGCAGCCAGGCGGCCAATTCCCATACCAGCACCGATTGCAGCAAGACCTGCTCCAATACCTGCGCCTAAAATTCCAAAAGTTCCCATAAGGAAATTATTTAAAGATGATGATTAAATACTTATCAATGGTGGTGTTCGTCGTGTGACTCAAGAGCCATCCCGACAAATACCGTTGTCAATAGTGTAAAAATATAAGCTTGGATGATGGCCACGACCATTTCCAGTACAAAAATCGCAGTAGTAAACGCAAAAGAAAGCGGCATAATGCCAAAGGCTCCGCCGGGTTGTGCGCCGTTTTTCCCCAGAATAAAAATCATACATACCAGCGAAAGAACCATAAAGTGTCCGGCAGAAATATTCGCAAAAAGACGGATCATTAGGGCGAAGGGTTTGGTAAATACCCCGATTATTTCCACGATAGGCATAAGCGGAATACCAAACTTCAACACCCACGGGACACCCGGAGTATTAAAAATATGGATCCAATAATCTTTCGTTCCATTAAAATTGATCAATAGAAAGGTGAGTACTGCCAGGGCTGCGGTAACAGAGATATTGCCCATGACATTTGAATTGAAAGGCGTCAATCCAAAAAGGTTGGAAAACCAAATAAAGAAAAACAGGCTCAACAAATAGGGAAGAAACCGTGCGGCTTTGTCGTGAAGATACGGTTTAGCCACTTCATCCCGAATGAAGATAATGATTGGCTCAAAAAATGATTGGATTCCCGAAGGAGCTTTTCCCTGATTCCTTTTATAACCACGGGCAACCGCACTAAAAACCAGCATCATCGCAATACCTACCATAATCATGTGAAGACTGGCTTTGGTAATGGAGAGATCATACACAGAAACATGGTGATCCACATTTTCGGCTTCCCATGCCTCGAGGGTTTTTTCATCCATATCTATATGCCCATGAGCATCCGTCGGCGGAGTAACACCCGGTTTCAGCGCATAAAGATGGTCGTGGAGTGCCATATAGCCTTTTTCCGCCAAACCTTCTGTACTGCCGACAAACTGCATGCCGTCGCGGCTGCTATAAAAAAACCACGGAAGATGGAGAGCTATTGGGATATAGTGGGTTTTCCCATGTTCATCCTTCCCGGCGGGAATATCGGTGATGTGCCAGTCATGTGTGTCGAGGACGTGGTGAAGAATCGTTTCGGAAGCATCGAACTCTTCTGTCGTGTTTCCATCGTCAGCGAATACAAATAGGCCCGAGACAAGGCATAAGAGAGTCAGAATGAAAGACTTACGTACAATCATCAGCATATATTTTCTGCGTTAACAGCCGTCGTTTCAATTTAGGCGCGCAATTTACGCATTAACCCATAAACTTCAAACGCAGTCAGAATAAAATATGAAAGGAAATAAGAAGTAACGTATTCGATAATCATAGTCCGATAAGCCACCGCCATAATAATCACCAGTATTATCCCTATAAACATCTTTGCCATCATACCCAGAATAAGGAGAGTCACAAATTTGCGGGTGGATTTTTCCAGTCCGGTGAATGTGATACTATATGCTGTAATTCCTGTAAGAAAACTGACAATAATCCCGGAAAACACAGCCGCGAAACTGACTTGAGGTAACCAGAGTATCGTAATAAGATAACCGGTAAGCACAAACAGAGAAGCGATGAGTGCTGCGCGTAAAATAAATGATGGTATAGACACGTGTGTAGGTTAGAGACTGGATCGTTATTTAAAGTTGCGGATGGCGAGTAAAATTGCTGCTAAACAACCGACAATGGACAGAGCCAGCAAAAACCAGGGTTTTTCGGTGCCGATCCATTTATCGAGGCCATAACCTGCGGCAACAAACAAAAGAATGCAGGCCAGGATTTCAAAACCCAGGCCTGTGTATCGTAAATATTCCTTATAGGGTGATCTGTTATCTTTCATTTAAGCGCGATCTTCCCGCAACTAACTGATGGATTTCTGCCTGATTAGCTTGCCTTGCCCATTTTTTCTACCGGCTGCGGCTGTTGAACCGGGCGGGCGCTTGACTTGGCGAGAAGATCCTTGGCGCGAGGTTGCGTTTCGGTAAGTTTGTCTTTGGCAGCTTCGGCCATTTTGCTGCTTCCTGTGAAGATAGCTCCCATTTGTACCACCAGTTTCTGGGTAAAAATATCCCCGAAAATTTTGCCGGTTTTATCAATCGTCAGCAACTCGCGGGTAACTACATTACCTTTGATTTCACCTTCGACCGTTGCGATACGCGCATCCACACTACCTTCAATGTAGCCGGTACCACTTACCACCAGTTTGGAATTACAAACCAGGGTTCCGATGACTTTACCTTCTACCCTGAGGTCACCTTCCGCGTTGATGTTTCCAACGACTACGGTTCCTTCAGAGATAATATTTCTTCTTCCTTCGGGGTTAGAGCTAGAGGGATTCACTTTTGGACGATTGTTTTCGTTTTTGTTTCCAAACATGCTTTTGGCTGGTTATTAATTGAATTCGATGTAGTTGGTAGGATCTACGGGTCTGCCTTGTCGCCACAATTCCAGATGAAGATGAGGCCCGGTCGAATTTTCTCCCGTATTCCCGATCACTGCAATTGGCTCTCCGGCATACACATAAGTTCCGGCGTCTTTAAGTAATCTGCTGTTATGTTTATAAAAAGTAACTACGTTTTCTGCACTCGCCACGCCTATCACCCATCCATTGTCATCGGAATACTCGGCGATGATGACAAACCCATCTGCAACTGACCGAATCAGCGTATTTTCTTCTGCTACAATATCTACGCCATAATGTGAGGTTTTTTCATCAAATGACTTGCGAATTTCACCAGTAATCGGAGAAAAAAGGTTTTGCATTAAGGGATAACGTTTACTCGCATAATTTACCCCTTGGTTTTCAGATACATATACGATTTTTTCTCTTACTGCCGGTACCGGCTCCTTTACCGGTTCAGGTAATATTTTCTCCGCTTTTGTCTCTATTCCCGAATTTGCCGAATCCGACTCTTCCTGCAGCTTTATCATTGCCTCCCCGCTTGCAACCCGCATGGAATCGAGGCGATCTTCGCTGAAATCCGGTATCGAATCCCCTTCTACCCCTGCCAACTTCCGGAAACTAGCCACGTAAGTTGTCCAACGCTCGATCTGATTCTCCATTTCCGCAAGTTGAGTAGCCATCTCCTGACGCTCTTCCGCAAACTCCTCCGGGTTTTTATAACCCGGGATAAGGTTGTGAAGCGCCGGGGTATATACAAATAAAGCCGCAGTACCTCCTACTATCAGTATAAACAGCAACGCCGCTATCCATACTACCGTTATAGGTTTTAAAAGGAATTGTTTTGATTGCGAAAGGGTAACATCATCAATCAATTCAACTCGGTACTGTTTCAAAAGCCTCGCCTGTATTCGCCTGTAAAAGTTTCGTAACATATGCTCTTAGCCAGAGGCTGAATTTAAGTATATTTGACGAATATATTTTTTCTTAACCACTGATATTCACCAGTCATGACGGCATATCCCGTGTTTCGCAAAATTACAAAATTTCTGCCAATAATCTTGCTGCTTTCCGTGTTTTCCTGTAGCAAAGAAAAAGATACTCTTACCGCCCGGTTATACCACAATACAACTTCTTATTTTAATGGTTATTACAATGCTGATTTTCTTTTCAAAGAAACAGTAACCCGGCTCGAAGAACAATACAAATTTGCTGAACAGGGATTTATTGAGGTTGTTTATTATGGAACCGAGGATGAAGTAAAAAGTTTTGACTCGGATTTTGAAACCATTATCAAAAAAAATGATGCCGTCATGTTCAAACATCCCAACGGGGACTGGATTGACGATTGTCGCTTACTAAACGGGAAAAGCTGGTTCTACCGCAAAAATTACACCCTTGCCATGGAAAATTTCGACTTTATTCTCGAAACTTTCCCGGAGTCTCAACTCGCTCCCGAAGTCCATTTCTGGATTGCCAAGTCTCATTATATGATGGAAAATCCGGAAATGACCAAAACCATTTTGGACAAACAACTCATCAACAACGATACGGTCTATATTGAACCGAATCTCGAAGGTGACCTATCTCTCTTTCGTACCCGGCTGGCTATTGAAGATAAGGACTATAAAACTGCGGTAAAAATTCTAAACGATAATATTCTTTACATCAAAAATGATCTCCGCCGCGCTCGTGCGCATTTTCTGCTTGGACAACTTTATTCGGAAATCAAAGAATACCCCAAAGCACTTGAAAACTTTACTCTTGTAGAAAAATTCAGTGCTGATTACGGACTTACATTCGCCTCAAAAATAAAAATTGCCCGGCTTTACGTAGAATTTCAAAAGGGCAAAGACGACGATGGGGAGGTTAATAAATACCTCACCAAACTCCTGAAAGACGAGAAAAACTTCGAATACCGGGATCAGGTTTATTATGAGTTTGCTCTCCTTGAAATCAAAAAAGACAATATCAAAGGGGCAATTGATTATCTTAAAGAAGCTATACGGGCCAATGTCAGCAATCAGCGGCAGAAAGCGCTTTCCTATTTTAAGATCGGACAAATTTACTTTTTTGACCTCCAAAATTATACCCAGGCCCAGACCTACTACGACAGTGCTGCTACCGCTATTACTCCCACTGCGCCCGAGTACAAAGAAATCACTACTCTTGCCGCGACCTTAAAGGATTATATTACTTATAAAAATACCATCGCCTATCAAGATAGTATGCTTTGGCTCTCCACTCTTCCCAAAGATACTCTCGATGCTATTATCAACCGCCTCGCCGCCGAAGAAAAACGCAAGCAGGAGGAAGAGCAGGAACGAATGCTCAAAGAAATGCAGTCGCCCAACAATAACCTCTACAACCCCGCACTTCAACAATTTCAGGATCAGGGAAACCGAAGTCGCCAAAGCCAAGGTGGCGTTTGGTATTTTGACAACCCCGCCGCCGTTTCCAGCGGAAAGTTGCAGTTTGAGCAGATGTGGGGAAAAAGGATCAATGAGGACAACTGGCGTCGAAGTAAAAAAATGTCGGAGATGGCTCTCGCAGACGATTCCGACTCCCGACCGGAACAACCCACCGAAAAAGTGGACAGTACCCTCCTCAAACAATACGGTGACAAGTACAAATATTATAAAGACATTCCCACAGACAGTGAAGGAATAACTGCCGCCAATATCAAAATTGAAGATGCCCTCTACAACCTCGGACAGTTGTATGTACAAAAACTCAATGAACCGGATTCGGCTATCAAAATCCTTGAATCATTACTCGACCGCTACGAAAACTCCGAATATACCCTCCGGGCGCGGTATTCACTTTACAATCTCTACAACGACAAACGAAGCCCCCTTGCAGAGGTTCACCGAAATTTTATTATAAATGAACATCCTGAAACGGTTTATGCTTATCTGATTCTCGATAAAGACCCGCGCGAACTAAAAAGAGATGAGCTTGATTTTGAATTTGCTTATGATGGTCTTTTTAGTGCTTACTCTGCCCGACAGTTTGAAACCTCTATTGGCTTCAGCGATTTTCTTCTTTCCCAGGAGCAGTTTCAAAGTAATCCTGAAATTGATTTTGCCAAACTCTACTACATCCGGGGAATGTCTTTTGGATACCTCGGGGAAAAAGACAGTCTGGCAAAAACCCTTACCTACCTCGTAGGAGCATACCCGGAATCAGAGGTGACACCGCTCGCTCAGAAAACCTTAAACTACTTGAAAACTGGTGTTCCCGCCGTCAATAAAGCCGAAAACCCCGGCGAAAAAACCGATGCTGAAAGCAGCGACCCTAATAACGAGGCATACAAAGGATTCACCGATAAAATCAAACCTACCGATAAAATATTTGTCCTGATTTTTGTGGATAAAAATAAAATCTCTAAAACTGACGCAAACACACAGATTTCCGATTTTAATAAAGCAAGTTTCAACGACCTAAATCTGAAGGTTTTCACCTTTTTATATCAACAAACCCACCTGCTGCCCTATATCAGCAGTTTCAAAACCGTAGAGGAGGCACAAAAATATATAAGCGATTTCTCGGCTCATCCCGCTTCCAAAAATATCCTTACAAGTGGAGATGAAAAAATTTTCTACATCTCTCATACCAACTTTAAAGTTGCCTATGGCCAGAAAAGAATGGAGGACTACATACAGTACTACGAAGGCATTTTGAATAAATAAGTTCGTATCCAAAAAAATCATTATCTTTCTGGAGAATTTATTTGATCCCTGGCTCCATGAGTATTACTACTATTACCCGAGACCTGAAAAAACAGGAATCCATTGCTGCACAGGTCATCCATTCCCCCAAAAAACCCTCCTATAAAACACCCCGAAACTTTTTTCTGGGAATGGTTTTTCTTGGCGTGATTGCCATTTTGGGTTTTATTACCTATACAGCCCGTGATCTCCCTCCTCTTAATGAAATCGAAAACCCCCATTCCAACCTTTCAACCCAGGTTATTGCAGCTGACGGAATGGTTCTGGATAATTTTTATATCACCGAAAACCGGGTAAACGTAAAGCTGAATGACGTTTCTCCTTATGTTATTGATGCTCTTGTTGCTACCGAAGATGCTCGTTTTTACGAACATTCCGGGGTGGACTACTGGTCTATTCCGGCCATTATCAAACGCTATCTCACCGGTACTACCAGCGGAGGAAGCACCATTACGATGCAACTCTCCCGCAATCTTTTCAACGCAGTAAGTCAGGAACGAACCGTTACCCGCAAAATCAAAGAGGTAATTGTCTCTGCCATTCTCGAAAAAAATTATACCAAACAGGAAATTCTTGAAGGATACCTCAACACGGTCAATATTTATGGAAATGCCTACGGTATAGAAATGGCCGCCCAGCGGCTCTTTGGCAAATCTGCTCAAAACCTCCTGCTGGAAGAAGCCGCAGTTATGATCGGAATGCTCAAAGGCCAAGGGGTGTTTGACCCTATCAATAACCCTGACACCGTTATTTCCCGGAGAAATGTGGTTATCAACCAAATGGTGCGTTACGGCTTCCTCGATGGAGATTCGATTAATATTGACAGCCTGAAGCAATTGCCTATCGTCACTGCGGCCCAGGGACATGACCATGTACAGGGTACGGCTCCTTATTTTCGCCAGCATGTACGCGACTTCATCAAAGAATGGTGTAAAAATAACCCCAAACCCGATGGCTCTTTTTATGATCCTTACGCCGACGGTCTGAAAGTTTTTACGACCCTTGACTCCCGAATGCAAAAACATGCGGAATCTGCCGTTAGTGAGCACCTCGCTAAACTTCAGCAGACATTTGACAAACACCTCGAAGGGCATGAACCCTACAAAGACGACCCTACCATTCTTACCGATCTTACCCGGCAGTCGCACCGATACCTGAAAGCTAAAAAAGCCGGAAAATCGGACGCGGAAATTGATCAGGAGTTGGCAAAACCCGTAAAAATGCGAATCTTTAGCTGGAAAGGCGATATTGATACAACGATGTCTCCGCTGGATTCGATCAAATATTATGCACAATTTCTGGAGACGGGCCTTGTCTCCATTGATCCACTCAGTGGCGAGATTAAGGCATGGGTAGGCGGAATTGATTTCGAATATTTCAAATATGACCATGTAGGGCAGGGCAAACGACAAGTAGGATCTACCTTTAAACCCTTTGTCTATGCAGCGGCTATAGACTATGGCAATCGCACTCCCTGTGACCGAGAACTAAACCAGCCCGTGGTTTTTGAAAATACCGACGGAGATGGTACTCGTTGGATACCCAAAAACTCCGACGGATCTATCGGAGGGCTTATGACTTTGCGTGCAGCATTAGCGACCTCAACCAACCTGGTAACCGCCCGACTGATCAAGCAGATTACCCCGACCGTTGTTGCTCGTTATGCTCAACGAATGGGAATCCAAACACCGCTTGATCCGGTTCCTTCCCTTTGTCTGGGCACGACGGATCTTTCCGTGTTGGAACTTACCGGGGCTTATGGCACATTTGTCAACAGAGGCCGAAGGCTTGATCCGCATTTTATCACCCGCATTGAAGACAACAAAGGCAATATTCTCGCCGAATTTCATCCTACACCTGTTCAGGCTTTAAGCGAAAAATCAGCCTATATGATGGTAGAACTCCTCAAAGGAGTTGTAGATGAACCCGGCGGTACAGCCAGCCGGTTGCGGTATATGTACAAATTTCGCAATGAAATTGGAGCAAAAACCGGTACCACGCAAAATCATTCCGACGGATGGTTTGTCGGGATTACCCCAAACCTTGTTTCAGGGGTTTGGGTGGGATGTGCTGACCGCAGAGTCCGGTTTCGGACTATTACTATGGGCCAGGGAGCCAGTATGGCACTGCCGATATGGGCCATTTATATGCAAAAACTTTACGAAGATCCGGAGATTGGTTTACCGCAGGATCGTTTCCCCCGACCGGGAGGTTTTGATGTAAATTTTGCATGTGGCGACCGTTCTGCTAATTTTACACGGGGAATGCCTGATTCAGGGCCAGCCAGTTCGGACGATCTCGACAGTTTTGACTGAGAATGAATACTTCGCAGGAGGTAATAGATAAAGTAAGAAACTTACCCGATGCACCGGGTGTTTACCGCTTTCTAAACAAAAAGGGGAAAATTATTTACATTGGCAAAGCCAAAGATTTGCGCAAACGGGTGAGTAGTTATTTCGCATCTTCCCGCCAGCATACCTATCGCATTCAGCATCTTGTCAAAAACATAGCCGACCTGGCTTATACCATCACAAACAGCGAGGTTGAGGCATTATTGCTCGAAAACAATCTTATCAAAAACCATCAGCCCCGGTATAATATTCTCCTCAAAGACGGGAAAACCTATCCCTATATCTGCATAAAAAACGAACGTTTTCCCCGTGTCTTTTCTACCCGTACAAAAATTAGCGACGGCTCCGCCTATTTTGGCCCGTTCCCCAGTGTGAGCACGATGAAAACCCTCCTCGAACTTATCCGAGGTTTTATCAAACTCCGCACCTGCAACCTTAACCTTACCGAAGCAAATATCCGGGCAGGAAAATTTAAGGTATGCCTGGAATATCAGATCGGAAACTGCGCAGGGCCTTGTGAAGGGTTTATACAAGAAGAAGAATACATGGAGGGCATAGAGCAGATCAAAAATATTCTCCGAGGAAAACTGACGCCGGTATTACAGGGTCTTGAGGCGCAGATGATGGAAGCGGCAGAAAACTATGAATTTGAAAAGGCCGATTTCCTGAAAAAAAGACTCGAAAAAATCCGCAACTACAAAACAAAAAGTACTGTTGTATCCGAAAAAATCAACGATCTCGAAGTCCTTACCGTAGAAACCGACCAACACCTTTCCGTCGTCAATCATTTTAAGGTGCAGAACGGAGCCATTGTGCAAACTCATTCCTGGGAAATCAAACGCAATAATCAGGAAGAGGAGGAGGAAATCCTGCTGACGGCATTAAACTATCTTTTGATTGAGGAAAACGAATTATTTCCGGAAATCGTCACCAACATCCCTCTTGATCCGGAAACACTGCCACAGGGATTATACAATACGGTTCCGCAAAAGGGAGATAAAAAACATTTGACAGAACTTTCCCTGAAAAACTGCCGCACGCTGCTTGTGGAAAAATTATACACGCAGAATTTTCAGCAGAAAAAAACTCCGGGTGAAAAGATGATGGAAGAATTGCAGAAAGAACTCCGAATGAAAGTTCTTCCGGATCACATCGAATGTTTCGACAATTCCAACTTTCAGGGAAGTGCCCCCGTGGCTTCTGTTGTGGTTTTTAAAGAAGGAAAACCCTCCAAAAAAGACTATCGCCATTTTAATATTAAAACCGTGGAAGGGCCGAACGATTTTGCCTCGATGGAGGAAATCGTGACCCGGCGGTACCGCCGTTTGCTGGACGAGGGTGAAAGCCTGCCCAAACTCATTCTCATAGATGGAGGGAAAGGCCAGCTTAGCAGTGCGGCTGCGGCACTTGAAAAACTGGGATTACTCACTCAGATTCCGATGATCGGAATCGCCAAACGGCTGGAAGAAATCTATCGCGTAGGCGACAGCATTCCCCTTCATATAGACAAAAAAAGCCCGGCTTTACACCTTATTCAGCAACTTCGCAACGAAGCCCACCGGTTTGCCATTACGTTTCATCGCGACAAACGCAGCAACGCCGCCAATCAGCGTTCGGCTCTGACAGATATAAAAGGAATTGGAGAACAAGCAGAAAAGGAGATTATACAAATCTTTCGATCCATCAAAAAACTCAAATCTGCTTCCCGTGAAGAATTGGAAGAAAAGCTAGGCAAACACAGGGCAAAACTCATTTTCGAGGCTATCGAGAAAGGTGAAATATGAAATGTCTTCCTACAAAATAAAAAAAGCGTCTCTTAGAAAGAGACGCTTTTTATTTTTAGGGAGTACCGCTTAGTAGCTCCAGAGGTGGTGTTCAAATTCCACCAGTTTTTGTCTTCTGTCTTCTGCTTCCTGAAGTGTACGGATACCTTCACCCGAAACATTGATAATATAGCTGTGGAACAACCGGAGTTCAAATACTTCACGCATAGTTTTGTATTCGGCGTCATTAAAACGGTTTTTCCATTGCGCATTGTCAAGCGTTTCCAGTACATCGCTATAAGCGAATGTACAGAGGTTTTTTTCTGGAAGCGTTTCGCCCGGATCGGTCCAGATAATTTCAATAAATTGAATGTCATAAACCATATCGGAGCGAGTCTTGTCAAAAATGCGGTCTTCGACAAAGTGAATGACATTTTCGAAAGGGGCAGGGTCAAAATCGCCCATATACCCACTGGAAGAAGCTGCTGCTTCACCTTCGGCACTCAGGTCGTCAAAATCTTCCCCAAACTCGCTTCCTCCTTCTTCTTCCCCAAATCCCCATTCATCGCCACCACCTTCACCGCCGAAATCATCAAAACCTTCACCACCTTCGGTACCGTCACCGAAACCTGCATCGGGTTCGTCAAAATCTCCGTCGCCATCAAGGCTTCCTTCAAACTCTTCAATACGTTTCAGGACATCTTCATAGCTCAGTGGTTTCGTGAGGCTATCGGGGTGATAGGCAACAAACTTACCTTGTTTCAGGCCATTAAAAAGCGTCATGATCAAGCCCTCTTTTTCCGTAAATTGAGAGTTGTCAGTATAAAAAGGGCTTTCACGTTTGATCAGAGGAGCATTTATTTTCTCATTCAGATCAATGCGATTCACCACTTTTCTACGCCAGAAGTGATCATCTTTTCGGGAAGGAAATTGTGCGAAACCTTCAACGACGCACAGGGTACAAATAACGCTGACAAGAACGTATTTTTTCATATAAAAGAAAGGTTATTGAACAACAAGAGACAGTGTTCTTTGAATTTCATTGAATTTTTCAGGGACACGCTTTTTCTCAAAGTTCACCCGATAGATTTCGTTGATCCGGACATAAACTTTTGTTCCGGGTCTGGCTTCACGTACACGGGTTCCGAGTGCTACTTCGATGGCTTTAGTAGCGTCCTGGCCTGCGCAGTTGATCTGGTTTACTTGAGTGGGCGGTCCAAGAGACAATTGAGCGAGCACATCAATGCTAGTGATTCCATATTTGGCATCTTCAGGCAGTGCTGTTTCAAAATCGTCATCCGGCTCAATTCTGATGGCTACACGGCTGGTTTTGGGAACCATTTCAGAGCCATTGTAAGTTTTTCCGTTTACGGCCATGTTAATACCTGGCTTCGGCGGGTTAATTACTTTATAGTCAACATCTCCCACTTTGATGGTTTTTCCACCGGTGATGCTGTTTACGGTAACTTTACAAGTACTTCCACTGGGTACAATCCGGAATTTTTTAGGCGTTTTTTGGCTAGGGATTACTGTAGCCTGGCTGGCCTCAATTTTCGGAGAGTATTGGTCACCAAGAGCGGGAACGTCAATATTTACGTCATTACCACAGTTTCTGTACAGATTTTGTACGGCAGCAGAGGTGATAACAATTTCCGGTTTACGAACCGTAAATTTACCTTCTACTTTCAGTATTTCCGAACCACCGGTAGCTTTGGGTACCGAGATGGATGCGGAATAACTTTGAATCCCTTCACTTTTACCGGCGGGAATTACGCCTCCGCTTGCAGGAATTGTCAAGGTAGCCACACTCGCGCCCGGCTCGTGTTTAATCGAACCCGAACCACTTGAAAATGTAGGTTGCAGTTGCGTTGAAGACATGGAAACAAACAGTTTGGTTTCAAACTGAAGACCTGCAGGCACAATGGTAGCCGTAGGAGCATCAATGGGAATTACGCCGTCCGCTTTGAAGGTTGCTACACCCAGGCGAGTATTGAGAAGATCCAGCAGGATTTTTTCCTTCTCATATACGTCAAGTTTCATGGCTTCCAGCGTTGCCATATTGGCGATTACGGGGCCTTCAAATGTGTAGAATTCCCAAGTTTTAGCCTCTTTATCAAGAGTCTCATTTTTATTGGGATCCTTCGTCAGATATTCGTCTTCCAGTTTAAGAAGAGGAGTTGCCTTAGGATCTTTAATCTGGCCGTTATAGATATCCACGAGATATTTGACATATCCATCGAGTTCCTTATGGAGTTTAGACGCCTCTGCATTTCCCCGGCCTCCATTCTGTTCCTGTTCTTTCCCTTTTCCGAGCCAGTACTGAAGATTTTTCTCCGTCTCGTCTTTTTTCTCCAACTGACCGGTTTCAGGATTGACTCCGGCGATCTCTGTCATTTTGGCGATATGGTTGTTTAACGCCCCGATGACCTGAGAGGTTTTGGTTTTGATTTGATCGAGGGTATCGAGAAGCCCTTCGTTGGTTCTTTTATTCTGGTTTTTGATCTCATCATTAATTTCGTTCTTCATGCTAGTCATGAAGGCGTCGGAATTAGTGAGCGCGTTTTGAGCAGATTTGTTCAGTTTGTTACGGATATTCTCAAAAGCATTGAGGATTTCCGCACTGATATTGATGGCTAGAAGAGCGAGCAACACGAGGTACATCATGTTGATCATTTTCTGCCGTGGAGACATTTTACCTGATGCCATTTTCTTCTTTCTTTTTAATTAATCACTAAAAACGATAGAGGAACCATTATCTGGCACCACCGGCCATAGCTGAGAGCATGTTACCGTAAACGTGGTTGAGTTTTTGGAGATTACGGTTCAGTTCAGCCATGCCATCTTTGTACTGAGCGGCGTCTTTGCTGGCTTCAGCCATTGAAGACATAGCCTCGGTCATTGCACCATAGAACTGGTTAAGGGACTTCAGGTGAGTTTTTGCATCCTGGAGTTCCAGTTCATAGATAGAATTGAGCGAAGTGAGGTTTTTGGTAATGGCCTGTACCTGTTCGTGATACGCCTGTGCATCCGTAGCAGCATTAGCGAATCCGGCCATAGAATTCACAGCTACAGAGTAACTTTGGTTAAGACTTTCGATTTTGGAAGATGCTTCTCTGATTTTCACTGCATAATCATTGGTAGCACCGGCCGCATCGGTTACACTGGAGAGTTTACCCACATTAGTATTGAGACCAACCAGCGTATCAGACAGTTCGCTTAGAACACTACTATCGAGTCTTGCCATTTCAGGAGTAAGTGCTTCGACCATCGGAGCCTCATAGGTAGGTTCAGCCAAGATTGGATAAACTCTTTCCCATTCGTAATCCTCCGAAGGCGGGTCGAAAGCTGAGATAAGAAATACAACGGCCTCAGTTAACATCCCAATAATCAGCATTTCATTAGCTCCTTCCCAGTGCAATATTTTGAAAAGTGCTCCTACGATTACAACTGCTGCTCCCGCGCCGTAAACAAAATTCATAACATTTTTACCAACTCGGGATTTCAGAAAACCTTTTTTCTTTGCCATTTTAAACTTTCCTTAAATTTAACTTTTTAGTTGCCTGATAGTAATGTCTAAAGTGTTTCAGACATTACAGGGGCTGTCTGTAATCTTAACAGACAACACCCTGTATTTTTTATATCTTTCAGAGAAAATATGTAGATGAACTAATTAGAAACGACCTACGGCACCTGATCGTCCGATAACCGTAACCACGGAGCGGAAACCGATAAAAGATTTGGCCGTATCGGAATATTCGTAGCTACGGGCGCCATTGGAGAGGAAATAACCAATGTCTTTCCAGGAGCCACCGCGATGTACTTTCCGAATTTTTGCCCCTCCCGGCTCACGATCATCTTCTTTATATTTGGGATCGTAATAAACCGGGTTAAGGTCATGAGCATAAGCATAGCCGGTTTCTTCGAAATCGTCCTGGCACCATTCGGCTACGTTCCCCGGCATGTTATAGAGACCATAATCATTGGGGAAGTAGGAGTCAACCGGAGCGGTATATTCAAAATTATCCGCGATATAGTCGCCACGGCCGGGTTTGAAGTTTGCGAGGAAACAGCCTTTGGAGTTTCTCAGGTAAGGACCTTCCCAAGGATAAAGCTTGTGTTCATACCCACCCCGTGAACCATATTCCCATTCAGCTTCGGTAGGGAGGCGGAACCGAGGCATAGGGGCCAGTTCTT
Source organism: Bacteroidia bacterium (assembly GCA_033764335.1). Lineage (GTDB taxonomy): Bacteria > Bacteroidota > Bacteroidia > J057 > J057 > JAGQVA01. The sequence continues at coordinate 35,159 of JANRJC010000057.1, forward strand.
TTTCCTCGCGATACTGATTAAGGTGAGCGGTACGCCATTTACAAAACTCTGCGGCAGCATACCAGTTGACACCCACCACGGGATAGTTGTCAAAGGCGGGATGCCAGAAGTAGTTTTCCATCAGCGGTTCATTGTAGGAATACACAAAATCTCTGATCCAGACATTGGTGTCGGGGATAATAATTTCTGCATATACCGGGTCAATGGTATCCAGCGCACCATTCTGCTGGAAAGAAGTTTCATTGGTAGTAGGACCATACAGAAACTGCCGATATTGGTTATTGGTAATTTCAGTTTCATCCATGAAGTAGGCACTGATTGTGATCTGCCGGTTGTGAGCGATCTGGGAGTAAGGAACGTCCTGATCATTTTGGCCCATGTGGAAGCTACCGGGTGGGATATAGACCATACCCATCGGCTGATACTGATCCCAATCTGGTCTGTCCAGAACGCCGGTCAGCTCACCATGATGGCCAGTGCCTTTTCCGCCGAACAAGCCGCATCCATAGGCAGTCATTGCCAGGACGGTAAGCAGGAAAAATACTTTTTTCATATCTGCGCGAATTTCAATAAGTACGATTTACAGTTGAAAAGACGATTCTGAGGTGATTAATCCATGGATAATCTGTGAGTTTTGCCATTAACGATTGATCCATTTGCTATTAATTACGCTATTTTAAAAAGATTATTGAATTATTTAAAAGTAATTCATCACATTTTTTAACACTGATACCTGCAAATACCCTACCGTTTTCCGGATGATTATGTATCAAAGTTTGTCCGGATTGTCGAGAATATCCACTTTTTTCGCTTCTTTTCCTTCCGAACCCGGAAATGTGTAAGAGATTATGAGTTCATGTGTGTTTACATCTCCAACGGCATTGAGGCTATTTGTAGTATAGTCGTATGAATAAGCAACGAAGGTTCGGTCTGAAATATTTACTCCCATCATGGCGGAAAACGAATCATTAAAGAACCTATATCCTGCTCCGAAAACTACCGGTTTATAATTCCAATACAAATTTAAGTCCACCTGAGGCGGAAAAATTCCGTCTGTACGAGTCATAATCGTGGGTGTAAGCGTAGATTTGCCCGTTTCTGCCCCCAGATCAAACCGATAACCTCCAATCAGAAAAAAACTTCGGGGAACGGTGGAAACCTCTCCCCGGCTGTCGAGCAGCAATCCTTCGATGGAAGGTTCGAGGAGGTTTTGTCCGGAAAGTCCCACAAAAAATCTTCCTTCGGCATTCGTAAGGTACAACCCTGCGTTGAGAGAAGGAATCAATGCGCTAGTTCTTCCTCCGGGAAGGACGGGATCTATACCATTGCTATTGTCATAAATCCAGTCGCCGTTGAGGGATGTTTGCCGAAATCCCCCCGAAACACCGATTGAAAGTCGCAAGCCTTCATCCGCGCCTCTACCCAACAAGTGGAAGGCATAGGCGAAGTCCATCCCCGTCGAAGTCAGCGGCCCCAACTGGTCCACGACCAGACTGGCTCCTATACCCCCGCCGAGGTTGTCGGCAGGTGCATTCAGGGTAAGGGTTGACAGCCGGGGTGCCCCCTGGATACCCAACCACTGTTGCCTTCCTAAAAGCGTGAGGTTCAAGCCTTTACCCATTCCCAACTGGCCAAAGCCTGCGGCTGCCGGGTTGTAGGCGAACTGGTTAAAACTATACATTGTGTTTTGAAAATATACCTGCGCTGAGGCAGACATTCCCATACACAAAGTCAATACAATGGCGGATAAAAGTTTTCTCATGACAGATCCAGAATAAAGGGAAACAAGGTAAATCGAATAAATATGACCATTTTCCACAAATATACCAAAAAAACCCTGCCCACCCTGTCATTTCCGCAATAGCTTTTCCTAATTTCTGCATTCATAACACAGTTTCGGAAAAAAGTTACATCTTTTGGCCGATATCTTGTAAATATTTTTCGATCGCGGCTGTCATCGAAGGCAGGTTGGGTTTGGGAGCTTCTACATCAATACGAAGGCCTGCTTTTAGCGCTTCCTCAGCAGTACCTGATCCAAAAACGGCAATACGAGTATCGTTTTGTTTGAAGTTGGGGAAATTATTAAACAGCGATTTGATTCCGGCCGGGGAAAAAAAGCAGATCATATCGTAGAATATTTCCTTCAGATCGGAAAGATCACTGTCCACCGTGCGGTAAATAATGGACTCGGTAACTGTTATCCCTTTTTCCTGCATCGTTATCAGCAATTCACTTTTATGAACGTTGCTGCTGGGATAAAAATACTTGTCCCCCTTGTGTTTATTGATATAAGGGAGCAGGTCGGTAAGGGTTCTTTCAGCGACAAACAATTTGCGTTTGCGGATGACGATATACTTCTGAAGATATTTAGAAGTAGCGTCTGTAACACAGAAATACTTAGTCTCCGGAGGCATTTCCACCCGCATTTCATTCAAAAGCCGGAAGTAATGATCCACTGCAACCTTACTGGTAAAAATAATCGCCGTAAAGTCCAGAGGATGAAGCCCCTGTTTTCGAAATTCATTTAACGATACCCCTTCTACCTGAATAAACTTACGGAAGTCTATCTTCAGGTTCCATTTCTCCGCTAAACGGATATAGGGAGAACCAGCATCGGCGGGAGCAGGTTGAGAAATTAATATACTTTTTACGGGCTTACCTACGCTCATTTGATCGAACATTTAGTCCTCGTATTACACTTACTAAAGCCAAATCAGGTACGCAAAAATATTGAAGGTGCAAATATATAAAATTTTCATACCCGAGGAAAACTCAAATAAACGATTAAGACCAACAAAAAGCACATACAGCCTCCTAAGGTAATATATCAGCAACAAAACACCTAAAATCACCCCCATGTACCGCAGATTCGGTCCCTCTGCGATCAAAAACGCTACTAACGGTAAGGGCATCAGCAGAATGACGGGAAAAGTGCCGACAATCTCAAGATTTAGCAATCCGTCAAACATACCTTTGATTTTAAATATCCGGCCAATCAGAATAATCAGGATATGTTTGAGCACAAACCAACCCAGTACTGCGGCTATGCTTTTGACCAAAATTAATGGAAAACTCCGACTTTCATAAAAAAGCTGATGCATCAGACTGGGTTCCCGGATCAGGTTCAAAAATTTCCATCCATGATGCAAGTCTGCTATATAAATTCCTAACGCCAGAACCGCAGACATGCTAGCAATCCGAAAAGTATGCAGCAAAAGTAGCAAACCTTGCTGGGCACCTCCCGCTTCCATCGAAAAATCTATATGTAATTTGGGTTTGAAAAACATTCCCGGAAGAGAATAAAAAAAACCCGGGCTTGCCAGTTTGATCAAAAATAAAAAGATAAACGGCATAAGTACCAATATGGAAAGCGCAAATCGGTTTTTACCGACAAAGACCGAGGGCGTATAACCTTTTACCGGAAAAAGTTCACCATAGTCCACGGTACGATTTCCTTTTATATCCAGCCAGGGCAAAAATTTCCAGGGGTAAGTGGCTGGTTCCCAGGGCCAGGCATTAACTACACAAATGCGGGAGTCGTCTTTTATATTCCGAACCCGAATAAATCCTGCCTGTGCACAAAAAGCCTCAAATTTGCGGTCGGGTTCAAACGGAAAGTATAGATGCCGAATGCCCATTTTTTTTAAGGGTTGAAGGTTTTCTGCTGCTGGAAATTCTTCAAAGTGATATCCCTGAGAAGTGCGAAAGTACGGAGCTACAACCGCTACGGTATCTGCAGATAATACTTCGGGCATAGCTCTTTTTTTTATGCTCGCCAGTTGAGATGCTGTCAGGAAATAGGCAGGCCTGAAAACCCCCAAAAACTGACGGGGATACAGCTCATAAAACTGCCCCGTACTCATATTTAACTGAAGAAAATTATTTTCGGTCTGAAGCCAGGATGAATCTATCTTTATCGAATGCGGTTCAAACGGTTTCGGGAAAAACCCCAGATAATGACCATTAAGAATCACTTCTCCTTCCCAGGCAAAACCCTCAAAATATAAATACAAATCCTCTTCCGGGAGGCATTCCGGCATGGAAAAACGGCAAAAAAAACGGGCATCTTCAAGCGGAAAACTAAAGGGAATCTGCTCCGAACGCCCTCCTACGGTCCATCCGGTTTCCAGGCTTTTCAAATAGTCGGTGTGAAAAAACGTATAGGGATACAGCCTCCGTGCAAGAAGCGTATCGGCAGAAACCTGACCCAAAACCACCGCCTCCGGAAAAATCAGCAGCAGCAGAAATATTCGGCGAAAAAAATGCACGGATTGAATTTAGAAGCTAAACCCAGGGATAGTCTGACGCAACAATGCGCAAAATTAGTAGAATTTTACGGAATCTGCATAAGGCATATCTGAATCATTTCCCGATATTTGACCTCATCTTCCTATTTACCATCGAATATGCAGATTTTTTTCGCGGAAATTCTCTCCGGACAATCCGGCCAACTGACAGAAGAAGAAGCTCGCCACTGTCAGAAAGTGCTCCGCCACCAGCCTGGAGACCGTATTCACGTTACTGATGGAAGCGGCAATATGTTTCTCGCACAAATTCAGTCCTTTGACCGCGCCGGCGCCTCTCTTCTGATTCTAGAGACCTATCCGGGCTTCGGCGAATCCGGTGTAAAAGTGCGTTTGGCAGTTTCGCTTTTGCGCCTAAAGGATCGGTTTGAATGGCTGATGGAAAAAGCGGTAGAATTGGGCGTTACCGAAATATTCCCCATAATCTGTGAAAGAACCGATAAATACAAGGGTAAAGTAAAAGAAGACCGGCTGGAAAAAATCATTCTTACCGCACTCAAACAATCCAAAAGATCTAAACTGCCGCTTTTCCACGAGGCGATTCCTTTCCAAAAGTTTATTCATTTACCCGACAACGGATTTCGCATCCTCGCATGGTGTGAGTCTGAACAAAAAATTCAACTCTTTTCCCAGGATATCCAAAACGCTTCCTCCGTGACGCTGGTCATCGGGCCGGAAGGTGATTTTACCCATGATGAAGTACAACTTGCCCGGGAAAATGGCTACGAGGTTGTGAGCCTGGGGGAAATTCGACTCCGCACAGAAACTGCCGCAATGTATGTTTTGTCGGTGCTCAAAATGTTGCGGGAATAACTTTCAGTATCTCAGTCGAAAAACGACCAGTAAACCCCCAGGGTAAAGGTTCTTTCCAGCATTGGGTAAAAAGGAGTTGTATAATATCCCGCCAGCAACAGCCCTTCGTTGGCGTGAACAAATTTTACAAAAACATAAACACCTTTGATTTTCATCGCCGCAAAGGCGTCCACTCGGGCGTAACCCGGAACACGGTAATTTACCGGAAAAAATGCACCACTGAGTGGATCTACTGACTGCCCTACATAGTTGGTATTGTAGTAAACATCCACTCCGATTCTTACGGACTGGGCAAACGAAATTTTTCGCGATTCATAATACAAAGATGACTTCCCATATACGAGCGGAATTCCGCGTGCATACCATTTCAAAAAATCATTGTCGCTGGAAGTACTCCCCTGTTGAACTCCTGTATAGGACTCTATGTGTAATTTTCGCAAAAACCGAAACCGAAAAGCTACTTCTCCTCCTATCCAGTTTAAGCCTTCCCCCTCCCCCGCCTGAAGTGGTTGTAACCGCGGAGAATAATAAATAAACCGGGAAGCCTGAGAATAAAAACCCGTAACAGAAACATAATTCGCCAACAGGGTATCATTGCGGCGTACAGGTGTGGGAAATTGATATCTTGCTTTTGCCTCAATATGCATGAGGGTCTGGTTGGTTAATTCGGGATTAGGCCGATAGGCATTGCCGGAATCACCGGTAAACCAGGTCTGAAATAAGGAAGGATTTAGATCCCGGACATCGTACTGAAAGTTCAAGGTAAGTGGAGAACGCCTTTCCGGTGCAGTTTCTTTTTCCTCCGGAGAATTCTGAACGGGGGTCGTGGAAACGGTTGTACTATCTGTCTCTGCTTTTCCTTTGGCGCGATAAACCGGGCGGTCGGGAATCGGCGAAAGTGTTCCGCTCAAGGACAAAATCCTTTCGGCAGAAAATACATCCGACAATCGCTGTGATAGATTGCCGCGAAGAGTAATAAGAGGCAAAATCAATTCTCCGAAAACATACTGTGTCGTCGCATTTTCCCTCACAATCGCAGTATCTTTTATAAACCCCAAAGTCTGGTATCGAACTCCGCCATGTATGTTCAAACCATATCCTTTTCCGACTTCGAGCGAATAACTGGCTTCTCCTGCAATCTGAAACCGGTCGGTTTTGTATCCTTCATAAACATCAACAGAGTCAATCGGGACGGAAGGGTATATGGGTATGATATTGGTAGATCGGCTGGAACTAATATTTTCATTGACAAACCGAAATTTCATAAACTCCTGCGTGACTGTATTGCGGAAGGTTAGTTTGTTGTGTCGTTTTACGCTGTCATTATCACCTATCAAATGGTAATAATGGTCGAGGTAAAAAGTAGTTATTTTATTCTCCGACTGGGCGCCGGAGAGATTGGGAGCAGAAAGTCCTTTAAAAAAAGCACTGTTGTAAAGCGTAGGGACCTCATAAATAATACCCTCCACCACCGGGTAGTTATCAATTCCTCTTCGGGGAGTACCGCCATTCATTTCATTGGCGAGTTTGTTGTAAGTGATATTTCCGAAGATCTGATACTTATTGTTTTTCGTCCGGTAATTGGAGGAAAAATACATATTGGAGTGGTCGGTCACATTGTTGCGGTAAACGCCCACGGATTGTATTCGATTGAAGAATATAGAGCTATTCCAAAAAGGCGTGATATTTTGGGAAACGGTAACACCGATGAGTTGTAATTCGGCGGGACCTTGAAGGTAGTCCACGTTCACATAAGGGGTTCGGGTATCAAAATATTTCACTTGTGTTTCCGGATTCAGGGCATAACGGTTGTATGCACCCATAACCGGATTTTTCCAGAAAGGAAGGTCGTACAAGTTTTCATTAAATCCGTGAGAAAACACCTGATAGGGTTTACCAATCTGCCCCAGACTCTGAACAAAACCGGTTGTATGATCAAGTTTATCCCAGTAGTAACTTCGTTCAAACGGCCTCGTTTCTCGGAAGGAGTAAAGTGATTTATGGGTGAACATCAGTTCCCGCTCTATCACTTTTGTATCGGGTTTTACGGGTTTGCGTTCTGCCGCAGCAGAATCTGTACCCAGACTATCCACAGAAAATCCAGAATTGTCGCCGGGAAAACCGCTGCCTGTTGTGGGAAAGCCGGTGTTAGAACCGGGGAAAGAGGATGTGTTGGGGCGAATCTGGGCATAGACAAGATTCCCCCAAAGGATTAGAAGCGTAAAAAATATTTGGCTTTTTTTTCCCATTTTTTACCGAGACACAAACCAATGTGGGCAAATCTGCCGGAATGGTTGTTTTTACCGGTGCAATATTAACAAAATCCCCCAAGGCGGTTGTTATAAATCTTTCCATTTGCCGCCGCGTTCCACGGCGACTTTTGCATCACGCATTTGCCGTATATGCCCACCCGATTCGACCACAAGAAGTCCTTTTTTCCTTACAATGATCTGGCTAAGGTCGTTCAAAACAATGGTTCCTTTTTCGCGGACAATCATTTTTCCGCCTTTTTCGATTTCGATCTGAGCATTTGCATGAAGGTGTAGTTCGGAGAAACCATTGACTATCAGGGCTGCTCCACTGGCTATTTTTATTCCCCGGTTGGCTTCCACTGTCAGTTTTGTCGGATTGGAAAATGTACCCGTCTCGGCGTGGGGTATTGTCCGGTCGGGGGTTCCGCTGAGGTCGAGTGTCAGTTCGGCTCCCGGCTGAAGGGTCAGCCAGAGATTATCGTTGTTTGCATTTTGACCGGGAAAAAGAATACTTCCGCACCATCGCTGCTGGTTGCGCACTTCCCAATCATTCAGCCGAATATCCAACGAATAATTACCTTCGGTATCCACCGACAAAATTTTAATCGTGATTCCGTTTAAGATATAAGGGCCAAGTTGGTTTTCTTTTTTGTCAAATACCGGGTAGTTAAGGGTGGGGAAAATGCCTGACAGGCCGGTTTCATCGCCTACCTCAAACGCATCATTTTCATCGCCGGTACTGCTGAGGGTATAGACATTTTCTCCATTTATTACCTCTGTCCATATATCCATTTGTTCGCGTCCACCGGTATCGGAATTTCCGTGGGACAAACCCACCAGTATTTCCCCATTTCGATTATAATCGGCCCGGATAAACTGAAAAGGATTTTGTCCGGCGATGGGGTTGATTGTTCGTTTTTCCACTAGCGGACAAAGGAAATAACCGGTAAACATGCTATCGCCCGTCGCCACATAATCAAAATTGCCCTCTGCATTCAGCATTTTGATCATATTGGCATGTTTGTTACTAAAAGGATTTAGTTGAGGTTTATTGCGGTCTGCGCCGGGAGAAGCCACCACGTACATATAGAGTCCCGGGGCCGACTGAGGATGTCCCTGAGCGGGGTCTTTAAAAAATAATTTTTCATCCCAGAGGTCTCGTTTTTGATGATTTTCGATCCAGAGATAATCGAGGGTTCCGGGAAGTTGAATGCGAATCGCCTCTCTGCCGGTGACAAAATCGCCCAGTTTATAAACACCATCACGGGAAATTTCCTGAGGTTCCAGCCAGCCAAGCCACCAGCTTTCCCAGGCATTGGCAGTAAAAAACGAAGAGTGCCAGGCGGCCATTAAACCCCATCCTTTCTGGGTATAAAATTTATCCCCGTCCGCAGAATTAGCACCGAGGTAATGGGGACAGTTGTAGAGGTTGTGGGCAAATTCATGTTTAAAATACTCCCAGTTGTGTTTATTATCGGTGTAGGATTTGATACCGGTATGCCCGTCGCGGATTTTGAAGGGAGAGCCGGGAATATCTATACTGCTGCTTGCGCCCATTCCGGTACTTCCCTGCGCCCTGTGCATAAAGATGATATAGTCAATAATACTATCGGGGGAAGAAAGACTGTTGTCCGATGAAAAATTGGGGCGATTGGTGCGGCGGTCATAACGACCCCAGTCAAAGTTGGGATAATTCTGAGTTATCCATTTCACCGCTGCGGTGTTCATCTGAGCCTGGCGGCCGAAAAAATTTCCTTTTGATTCGCTGACATAGGTTATGGGAACCTGAGCCGGAAATATATCGGCGGTTATCCGAAATTGCCCACCAGACATTACATAAAAATAATCGCTGATATTTTGAACCCGTTCTAGGCCGCGAATTGCCTCGGGATCAGCGTGAAAGAGGTCATTCGGATCACCTTTAGCGATTTTGGGCAAAACCCCTTCGGCGGTTGAATCCGGCCATACCGGAGAATCGGGAAACAGGCATATATTTTCGTACCGAACAAACACCACCAGCAGATGAAGGTCGCCTTTAGGGGTGTGTACTCCTCCGAAAAAGGATTGCTGCACCGTTTCTTTCTGGGCAGAAAGAAAGTTAAGCGTACAACCAAACAGGATAAGTCCGACAATACAAATTCTTATCATTCAATTACTTCCGTCAAATTTTCCGGATGAAGCCGGGGTTTCCCGATAGACATCCTTTCCATTGAATATACGCAAAACCGTAAGTGCGAGTATTTTCAGGTCAAGGAAATGGGATCGGTTTTGTACATACCAGATGTCAAGCTGAAATTTTTCCTTAAAGCTCAACCGATTGCGGCCATTTATCTGTGCCCAGCCGGTGATTCCCGGGCGCACGGCATGGCGCAATTTTTCGGCTTCCGTGTATAGTTTCAGATATTCCATCAAAAGAGGGCGTGGCCCGACGAGGGACATATCTCCTCGCAGGACATTAAAAAGTTGAGGAAGTTCGTCGAGGGAAAATTTTCGGAGGTAACGCCCGACGGGCGTCAGGCGGAGGCGCAAATCGCCAAATTCCTCCTCACCGGGAAAAACGTCCCGAAGAGTGCTGAATTTTATCAGGGTAAAGGGGGTTTCGCGCAGGCCGGGCCTTTGCTGGCGGAAAAAAACCTTTTTCTGTGTAATAGCCAGCACCCATATAATGCTTGCCATCAGGGGGGATAAAACGATCAGCGCAACAAATGCAATCACTAAATCCCGAAAGCGAAAGGACATATTATCGCATTTTGCCCATACCCAGAGAAAGCCGAAAATATAAACCACCGGGATTGACATTCAGGATGGTGTCGGGCTCAAATTTTTTCAATTTAAAACCCGAAGAGGGGGCCGCATAAAGATAGCCCGCCTGAAGACCTAGTTCGATGAGCGTACCTTTTTCATCCCTCATCGGAGAAATCTTCCGAAAATTTAAGGAAACATCCCCCAACCAGCCTACGGCACGAAAAGTTACCGGAAACTGCTGATCATAAGGTTTTGATTTGAGGCTTGTAAATCCGCCGCCAATACCTACCAGTGGGTAAAGCAATATATCATTACCTTTCCGGAACATAAGATAACCGGCATTTACGGTTGTATAGTGAAATCCCAAAACGGCAAGCTGATTATCAAGATTACTCTCCGAAATCATATAGTTGTAGGAATCCGCGCCTACAATCCATTTATTTTTCATTCGTGAAAGACCGACCCCCATAGCAAAGAAAGACTCTGTTATAGGAAGAAACTCCTTGCTTTCAAGCACGGGATTAAGTTCATCAAGGTTTATAAAGGAGCCCCCAAACTGAATCCGGCCAAAAGTGCCCGTTTTCAGGGGAATGGTTTCTTTATCGCTAAGGCCCTCATTTTGGGCATACATCGGATATGCGGCTGCCCATACCAGAAAAAACACGATTATTTTCACTAAATGGCGAGATTTCATTAGAGCAGTTGATTAAAAGCCCGTGAATTACCTATCTAAGCACTTCATAACCAACGGAAGGCGTACCGCTTTGGTTGGTTAGGTAAAAACTATACACTTTTCCAGCCTCAAGATTGACGTTAGAAATGGTGCCAATTATATTCCCGCTAAAGTCATTTTTAAAGAAAAAGGTCTTTGTACTCGGGGTTGTTTCCGCAAAAGAAGAGTAGTTGAGGAAATTGAGTTTGGAAATATTGACGGAATCGTCGCTGGAATACAGCGATACCGAAAGTGCGGCATAGTTGAGGTTCATAAATCGCACCAGTGCTTTACCCGCAACTTTTTCCGGAAAATTGTCCACGGTTTTTACGATCAGCGGTTTTCCGAAACTGTCCACTAGGCAAATTGTCGAATTTACATCGGCGGCCAGTTTAAGGGTACGTGCAGGAACGACCGGGTCTTTGGTGGCATGGTCCAGAAATTCAATAGTGATTCCTCCTTTTCCGTCAATACTGTCGGGGTCCGGAGTGGTAAGCATGGAAGCATAACCGGAAGAGGGCCATGCACCTTTGAAGGTTACACCGTCGGCGACGGTGCGGGCTTCTTCATACGAAGTAAGTCGGATATCCACTGCCGGATATCCCGAATAGACGTTCAGAAAATGTAGAAAGGTTCTTTCCCGAGGAGGGATGGGTTTAAACGTTTGCTCTTCACAGGCAACCGTCAGGGTTAAAACCAATAGCAGGAAACCGGAGATAAATTTGATTTGGTTCATCCAGGTCAGATTAACAGGTCAAAAGAATTAATAAAGATAAGCAGATAGTCCCCGGCTTATCCTTGTCAAACTTTATGCCTGATTTCTTTGATAACGCAGCCATACCCCAAAGGTATATAAAACAAAAAGGCAATTTCGATGAAATTGCCTGGAAAGAAAAACCTTTTGTGTGTAAAAAGCTTCATGGCAGTTTATTCATCTGCGGCATTTGCCTGGCCAGCGGAATCTGCTTTTTGCTGAATTTTGTCTAAAAGATCACGGGCGTCCACCCCCAGATTGTCAATTTCAAACCGCGCACTTGCGGCAAGTTCGTGGTTAGGATATTTTTTAAGAAAATCCAGATACACTACGCGGGCCTGGTCAATATTTTTCAGGGTATTATGAAGGACATACCCTTTTTTGAAAAGAGCGTCTGCGGCTCTTTCGCTTTCGGGGTAGTCCGCAATAATTTTATCAAAAATGGCCATGGACTTACTGATGTTCATCATATTGGTTTCATGCAGCTCCGCCGCTTTGTAGAGGTATTCGGCGGAGTTGGGGTCAGTGGGGTTATCTCTGGCGAATTTTTCATAAGCATCGGCGAGGTCGGTCATTACCTGCCTGATTTCGTCGTGATTTCCATTACTTGCCGAAGTCGCTTCCCGAAATTTTGCTTCGAGAGCCTCTATGCTGTCGGCGGCGGGTTGTTTTTTGCATCCTCCCGCAACCAGAATCAGAGTGAGGATAATAATAACTGAGATTTTTTGAGTCATACTTTTCATATTTCACCATCCTTCGGGAAAATATACATGTAATTTACCGTTTATATCTATATCTGGCAACAGATTTTTAGGCAAAGTCAGGCCATTTCAAGTCATTATCAAAACAACTTCCCCTGCTGGTTTTTCAGATCATCTTTACTCCATTCGATCTGGTCGCCGGTTTTTAGTTTATCCGGAATTTCTTCTTCGTCGTCTTCCGGCTCCAGCGGTGGCAATTCTTTGACGCTGGTTACTTTGCGCCGGTCGAGCCGATTGCCGATGGTGCGCCAGCCTTTTACATCTATAAACTCTGCCAGACTTATCTCCGTCTCTTCTTTGGCGTTGCCTTTTGTCCCGGTGGTGTAATATTTGATCCGGGGTTCGGGATGGGTAGAAACTACCAGCATTTTTGAACCCGCTTCTTCGCCGATGAAGGTGAATTTTTTGTCCAGCGTAGTGGTTTCGATACGAAAACGTTTGACAAAATAGTCTTTTTGTTTGGGATCGTAATAAACCGTTGATATTACGGTTGACGGGTCAAATTTTTCGACAATCTGCGTTTTATTGATGTCATAGCGGTTGGTCAGTTCGAAATTAGTCATTTCGTAAGAGCCATCCTTATGGATTACAAGTACAGAATCATCGGTATCAAATTCACCCAGGTATTCACCGCGGCCATCCACGTTGAGGCGCCCGACGGTTTCATCGTACCAGATTTTACGCCCGCCGAGGGTTGCCGCGCCGATTTCTTTCTGCGTGATTTTCCGGATCGGGTATTTCGTCAGGACATTTCCCTGTGAACTACGGCCTTTGATCGCAAGTTCGCCAAAATCAAAATCGAAGGTTTTAATTTTGGCGCGGCAGTTGGGCGTAAGCTGTACTGTAACAACCTCCGCTTCGCTATTGGGATGAGCTTCGAAGTACAGGAGTTTAGAGCCTTCGGCTCCATTGGTAACATCGTATTCACGATCGCGGGTAATAGCGGTTACGGCAAAACGTTTGACAAAATTTTTGCCGGAATCCGGGTCGCGGTAAATGGCATGGTAAATTTTGCGTTCATTTCCCTTTTGCCAGACATCGGCATGGATGATATTTTTGCCCACAAAAGCTTTTTCCTGCGCCCGGGTGACAATAAACTTGCCATCGGCGCGAAAAACGATGATGTCGTCTATATCCGAGCAATCGCAAATGTATTCGTCTTTTTTCAGTCCGTAACCCGCAAAGCCCTCTTTGCGATTGATATAGAGTTTTTCATTGGCTACGGCTACTTGACGCACTTCAATATTATCAAAGGTCATTATTTCCGATACCCGTTCACGGCCTTTGCCGTATTTTGCCAGCAAGTCTTCAAAATAGCTGATAGCGAATTCGGTAAGATGAATCAGATGGTGTTCTACTTCCGCAATTTCTTTTTCCAACTCGCGCATTAGTTCATCTGCTTTAAAGGAGTTGAACTTTGAGATGCGTTTGATGCGGATTTCGGTGAGTCTGAGAATGTCTTCTTCGTTTATTTCGCGGTAAAACTGCGGTTTGTAAGGGTCTAATCCTTTATCAATGGTCTGAAGAACCGCTTCCCAGGTTTCACATTCTTCGATGTCTCGGTAGATACGGTTTTCGATAAATATTTTTTCCAACGAAGAAAACAGCAGCCTTTCCCGAAGGTCGGCCAGCCGGATTTCCAGTTCGCGGCGGAGGATGTCGAGTGTATTGTCTGTCGAAAGACGAAGCAGTTCTTCAACGGTGAGGAATACCGGCGTTTCATCAATGATTACGCAGGCGTTGGGAGAAATAGAGACTTCGCAGTCAGAGAAAGCATAGAGTGCGTCAATGGTGACATCCGGTGAAACACCGGGTGGAAGGTCAATCTGAACCTCCACATTTTTTGCGGTATTGTCCACCACTTTTTTGATTTTGATTTTACCCTTTTCGTTTGCTTTGACGATGGACTCAATCAGAGTAGAGGTTGTCGTTCCATAAGGAATATCTTTTACCAGAAGCGTGGACTTGTCCTGAATTTCGATATGGGCGCGGCAGCGGATTTTGCCGCCCCTTTTGCCGCCGTTATAACCTGACACATCAATCATGCCTCCGTTGGGAAAATCGGGGAAAAGTTCCACTTTTTTACCTTTCAGAACGGCAATAGAGGCTTTGACCAACTCGATAAAATTGTGAGGCAGAATTTTCGTGGAAAGCCCCACTGCGATACCGTCCACTCCCTGAGCGAGTACAAGCGGAAACTTAACCGGCAGAGCAATAGGTTCCTTTTTTCGTCCGTCATAAGAAGCCTGCCACTCGGTGATTTTAGCGTTAAAAGATACGTCGAGGGCAAATTTGGAGAGACGGGCCTCGATATATCGGGGAGCAGCCGCACTGTCTCCAGTGCGCACGTCGCCCCAGTTTCCCTGGGTATCAATCAGTAAATCTTTTTGCCCGAGGTTGACGAGCGCATCGCCGATGGCCGCATCACCATGCGGGTGGTACTGCATGGTCTGGCCAATGATATTGGCGACCTTATGAAACCGCCCATCATCCATTTCCTTCATGGCATGAAGGATACGGCGTTGTACCGGTTTCAACCCATCAAAGAGCAGAGGAACAGCCCGTTCCAGAATTACATAAGAAGCGTAATCAAGGAAATAATCCTTGTACATACCGGATAGGTGTATGGTTCCGTGTTCCTGTCCGTTGTACTGACCATTTTGTATTTCGTCTCCCATGCTAAATTTTTAGTATCGCTAATTTTATTGGCAAATATAAAAAAGAGGGAGGAAAACTCCTAACCCTCTTTTCGATATGTCAACATTTCTTTTGGCCTTTTTATTTTACTTCCTGCATAAGTTTTCGCACGACGGGAGATATCGCTATAAGCACAATACCGGCGATAAGCGCATACAATCCCAACTGCTTATAACCTTCGGTATAAACGAGAAGTTTATCGTAGTTGGAGGCATTTTCAGAGGCTGAGGCGATATTTGCGCCCAACAGACCTGCAAAATATTGCCCGTAGGCACTAGCGAGAAACCACATGCCCATCATAATCGCCTGAAGTTTGCCCGGCGACAATTTGGTCATAATAGACATACCTATCGGCGAAAGGCTTAATTCTCCAAAAGTGATAATGAGCCAGCCGGTCGTAAACAGATCCAGCGAGGTCACACCTTCTGCGTTGGTAAAAAAGCGGGTATAATAAAAAATGTAAAATCCGCCAGCCAGAAAAAGAAATGCCAATCCAAATTTGACCACGGTATTAGGTTCCAGTTTTTTTGTACTCAGCCACAACCACACTATGCCCATCAAAGCGGCAAACAGGATTACAAAAAACGAATTCGCTGAATTGTTGACACCATTAGGATCAAGGCGGATTCCCAGCACTTCATTGTCGAGATTATTAGCAGCGAATAAACTCAGTGATCCACCACTTTGCTCAAAAAAGGCCCAGAATCCGATGGAAAAGAAGATAAACACAAAAGCCGCAATCAGTTTTTTATTCTCTGCGGCATTGAGTTTTGTCATTTCATAAAGCAAGTAAAGAATAGTCAACGGCCCGATTGTGTACATAAAATAATCGGTATATTCCGTTTTGGAAACCATGGTCATAATCACCGGCAGCAAAGCAAGTGATCCGATATAAGTCAGCCATTCGTAGGTTTTCCTTTTTGAGGGATCGAGGTGGCTTAGCGGAGAAAGTCCGATGTCGCCCATTTCACGCTGAGTATAGATAAATGTCAGCAGGCTGATGACCATTACGATAGCGGCAAAACTGAATGCCACATTCCACCGAAGGTCTTCGGGTATATAGCTGGAGAACAGTTCGCCTTTTCCTACCGCAATACAAAGATACCCGCCCAAGAGCGCCCCGATATTGATTCCGGCATAAAAAAGGGAAAAACCCGCATCCCTCCGCACATCTCCTTCGGCATAAAGCTGACCGACCATGGTGGAAATATTGGGTTTGAAAAATCCCGTTCCGATGATGGTAAAGGTAATTCCAAAAAAGAAAAACCGGTTGGGATCCAGCGCAAGAATCAAACTTCCCACAATCATGAGAATACCACCCCAGAAAAGCGATTTGCGGTAACCGAGGATTTTGTCGGCAAAAAGTCCTCCGATGAAAGTAAAAGCATAAACGAATGCCTGGGTCGCTCCATACTGAAGGTTAGCCCGGGTATCGTCCATCATAAGCTGATTTACCATAAAGAAAATCAGCATTCCCCGCATACCGTAGAAACAAAACCGTTCCCACATTTCGGAGAAAAAAAGATACCAGAGTTGCCGGGGATATTTTCCTTCAAACCGTTGAATATCCGCTCTGTTTACTGATTTTTCCATATTTTTATCTTACTCCGTGCATCATTCGTTTCAGGAGAGGGGTTAATGCCAATAATACCAGCGCGGCTACCCCACACAACAATACAAATATCATAAAAAACTCATAGAGACTTGTGATTGTGAACCCGGCAAAGGTTGGGAAGGCTGAGGGAAGTTGAGCCGCTGTATAGGCCGCTGTCTGTTCGGGGGTAAGAGTAACAGCCCCTGAGAGGTAGGCATTGAGGTCTATACCGAGTTTTTCCGCTTCCATATATTTGTCGCCGGTAGGAGGCAGCAGGGCGCCCAATGTTCCGGCAAAGGCGTAAGCACAAGCGTTGGAGATAAACCATACCCCGAAGAGTAAGGAGGAAAAACGACGGGGAGCCAGTTTCGACACCAGCGAAAGGCCAATCGGTGAAAGACAAAGTTCTCCCCAAGTATGCAATAAATACATGCCAATCAGCCAGATAATGCCAATTTTTCCGGAAGTCCCCAATCCCCCTACTTTGTTGGCGATAAGCAGATACCCGAGCGCAATCAGAGCAAGGCCAATAGCTTGTTTTACCGGAGAAATCGGTTCTTTTCCTCTTTTTTGGAGCCACAACCACATATAGCTAAACGGAACCGCAAAGGACACTACAAAAAGTCCGTTAAATATCTGCACCATCGAAGGTGGCATATCCCAACCCAAAAAGTTCCGGTCGGTCTGATAATCGGCGATAAAGGTGAGTGAAGAACCGGCCTGTTCAAATGCGGCCCAAAAAAAGATCACAAAAAACGACACAATATAGATCACCAGAATGCGGTCGCGCTCTACTTTGGTGAGCGACTGGTCGGTAAGAATAAGAGCCGCAAGAGATATGCCGGAGGCATAAATAAAGGAGTAAATAAGATTTTGCCCTAACCCAAATTGAAATAAAAGGACCAAACCCACAAAACCCACCGCAGTCAAAATAATGCTGTTCATCCCAAATACCGCACGGTTTGATTCACCGTCTTCGCTATGTGATTCTGTGGAGCGAATAGGCTTGCCGCCGATAGACTTACCTTCCGGTGTGGTGAGGTATTTATCTTTAAAAAAGTAGAAAATCACCACCCCTGATAACATAGCAATGCCCGCTGCAAGGTATCCCCATTTAAAGGCCGTCAGGTCGCGTATGTCGTCCACTTTCACATCTCCTACTAAAGGACAAATAAACTGACCCAAAATTGCCCCCAGGTTTATACCCATATAAAAAATAGTAAACGCACTGTCGAGCATCCCTTTTCTTTCTTTGGGATACAGAGAACCTACCATGGAGGAAATATTAGGTTTGAAAAACCCATTACCGATGATAATGAAGCCCAGTGCAATCCATGTCAAAGTCGTTGCAAACTCAATATTGCCGTCAAAAACCGAGGCACTCCAAAACAAAAACCCCTGACCGATGGCCATTATCAGGCCTCCGAGCATGATACAGAGGCGATTTCCCAGAAAATTATCCGAAATATAGCCACCCATCAATGGCGTAAGATAACACAAGCCCAGAAAACCTCCGTAGATGATCGAAGCATCCGATTCTTTCATCAAAAGCGAGTTTACCAGAAAAAGCGAGAGCAAGGCTCTCATGCCATAAAAATTAAAACGCTCCCACATTTCTGTACCAAAAAGTACCCATAATCCTTTGGGATGGGAGTTGTCCATTGTTGCTGCTACACTCATAAATTTTCTGAGTTAATAGGTAAGATATTTTAGTAGTTACAAGAGATTTACCTGCTTGAATAAGGCAGGATTGGGGTGAATATAGGGAAAACAAATATATAATTTACACTCAGAACCCAAAGCACAGGGTTACGTCCTGAAAATCAGTGGATTTTTTGTTTATTTGCAGCCGCAGAACTTTCCTGCTAACTACGGCCCATGAATTTCATCTCGCATTTTTACCTTGACCGGAAAGTCAACAACAGCCTGTTTTTTGCCGGTGTTTCCACACCCGACCTAGTGTCGGTATTTGACCGGAATGTCAGGTTGAAAGAGTCAAGAATGCCCCTGATCATGGAGAATGTCGCCACAGAGGGCGAAATTAGCTTTTATAATGGAGTGATGCGGCATTTTGAGGCCGACAGGATTTTTCACACTTCCACTTTTTTTCTTACGGAAACACATACTCTTTCCCGGCTCATCGAAAAAACCTTTAATGAAGGCCAATACCGACGTGCCTTTTTTGTAGCGCATGTCCTCTTTGAACTCCTGCTGGATAAGATTCTGATTCAGAATGATGATACTTTGGTGCCGGAGTTTTATAATCATCTGCAGGCGTATCCGGTAGAGGAAATTGTGAGGCTTACCGAATGGGTTACTCATACCTCGATGCCTTCTTATGATGGTTTTCTGAAAAAATTTATAAGAAAAAAATACCTTTACAACTACGTGGACCCCATGCAGGTGTGTTATATCCTTCGCAGAATTGTGCAGGGGGTGGGAATTTCACAAGTGAGTTACCTCCATTCGGCGCGTTTTCTTCAAATGATCCATCAGTATGAAGAAAGCCTGTCCGGCAGATGTTATACAGCATTTGAACATCTGAATGAGCAACTCCTCAAAGTTTAAAAGGATAATTCGGGCAAATTCATTACTTTTAAGGGCGATTTGATATACCATTCGCTCCAACCATTCGTTTATGCCATTAGTCGGCAAAACAGATTAATTGCGAATACATTTGAGATTTTGGAGTGTATTGATGTTAAGGGTGGACTTTTTTGGTATTTGAATTTTAAAACTTTGCCGATAACTTCGGTCTCCGCCGTACCTCCTGCACGGATAGTTAATCATACGAGAGAATGTTTCTGAGAAACCTCAGTTGTTTACTTGCTTGCTTCTTAATCCTAACTTCAGCCTTTGGTCAGGAAGATCCCGATCCTGTTGCGTCTGGTAATCAGACATTGGCACCGAAATACAGCAACGAATTTCTCAAAATAGGCATTGGTGCCCGCGCATTTGGCATGGGGAATGCCCAAGTCGCCATTGCCGAAGATGTAACTGCCGGGTACTGGAATCCGGCGGGCCTGACGAGTGGTTCTACCCCGCTTTACCCGGAAGTATCGCTTATGCATGCCTCCTATTTTGCCAATATCGCCACCTACAACTACGGAGGGTTCAGCCTTCCGGTGGACTCTGCAGGAAACCGCAGGTTTGGGGTTACGCTCATTCGTCTCGGCATTGACGATATTCCCAATACCCTCAAGCTGATCGAACCCGACGGCTCGATCAACTATGACAAAGTCCAGAGTTTTTCTAATACCGATTTTGCCGCACTTTTTTCTTATGCATGGTCTCCTTCCAGTATAAAAGGACTGAGCCTCGGCACGAATGTAAAAATTATCTATCGCGGGGTCGGTAGATTTGCCAACGCCTGGGGGTTTGGCCTGGACGTGGCTGCCCGGTATCAAATCAAAAATTTCCGCGCAGGATTAATGGTTACCGATGTTACAAATACCTTCAATGCATGGACATTTAATACGGAAACATTTGAAGATGATTTTATCAAAACCGGCAACGTGGTACCGCTCAATTCGGTCGAGCTGACCCGCCCTTCGGTGCGTTTGGGCCTGGGCTATGACCTTAAACTAGCCCGAAGGCTGAGTTTGTTGCTGGCAGTTGACAATGACGTTTATTTCGACGGGAACCGAAGCGGTTCCTTGTTGAGCGGCGGCGGGGTAAGCATTGACCCTCGTGCCGGGCTTGAATTTGCTTATCTCAACAGCCAGTATCGAAAAGTAGCTTTCCTTCGAGGAGGGTTTTACAATCTTCAAAACATTAAAGATCAAAACGGAGAGGATGCCGTAGGGCTGTTCCCTACCGCAGGAGTCGGCATTGTTCTTAAAAATTTCCAGATTGACTATGCCCTCGCCAACATTGGAAATCTCTCCGAAAACCTGCATACACATATTGTCTCACTGAAATTTCACATTCAGTAATCTGGTCAAAAATGAAAAAGTGCCTTATCCTATATGTTCTCCTGCTCCTGACCTTTACTGCTGCTCAAGCACAATTTGATTATGGAAACGCCTGGTACAAGTCCAACCCCAACCGCACCTTTATCCGACTGGTGGTAGAAGAGGATGGGATTTACCGGGCTACGGTGGCCGACCTTGCGGATGCAGGTTTTGATCTTTCCTCCGTTAATCCGGATAATCTTAAACTGTATTACCGGGGAAAAGAAGTGCCTTTATTTGTCAAAAAATCAGGAGGGCAACTTTTGTATGTGGAGTTTTTTGGAGAACAAAATAACGGGCAGATTGACTCCATCATGTACCGCAATCCTACCTCCGGTCTTCATGAGCCCAACCTCCAACCCAATAAACGAATCAGCCTTTTTTCCGATAAATCTGCCTATTTTCTCACCTGGGACAATACCCCTTCCGGAAATCGCTATTTTAATATATTTGACCCCACTTACTCCCTGCTCGCCCCTGAAGCAAATTTTAAATATACTGCCTGGAAAGAATACAAACCTGGAGTTGCCGGCCACGAATATGTACGCGGCGGCGGCGGTCCTTATGATTCCTTTTACACCCTCAACTCTGACTACGTAACCGGTGAAGGTTATGTCGGCCCGGGGTTTTCTTATGGAGATCCTTATACCGATAAAGTTCCCACGCCCTTCCCCGCCAATACCGGCAATCCGGTAAAAGTAGCCATGAGGGTTTTTGGACGGTCTAATACTCAGCACCTGTTAAAGGTGGAAATGAATGGAAATACAACCACTCCCGTACTGGACACAGCCATCAATACAAGCATTATTTATGTCAAAACCTTTGAAAAGGATTATACTCCTGCTGGCCAACTGACATCCCTTACGGATCTCACTTATCACGCCAACCGCGCCAATACCGACAATAATAATATTTGTTATTCGGCGATTACTTATGACCGCCTGCCAAATATGAACGGAGATTCTACACTTAGAATTACCGGATGGAATAAAACAACCAAGTCTTATTTCAGGCTGGAAAATTTGGTGGGGCAGGATACCGTTTATGCTTACGATCTGGCCAATCGAATTCGCCACAAAGGCCTCATCACTAATGGTGCAGGCGGAAAAACCGCCAATATTATCCTCCTCGGATTTCCCGGTTCGCGGGATATATTCATTGCTACGGATGCGGCCATCCGTAAACCCCAAATAGAATCAGCCCGATTTAATAAACTTTTTGATCCTGCGGCAGGTGCAGAGTATGTAATCATTGCTCACCGCTCGCTTTCCGCTTCGGCCCTCGTATATGCCAACTATCGGGATACAGCGACCGTCAATCCTGTCTCGGTGAGAGTAGTTTATACTGATGAGATTTATGATGAATATAGTTACGGAACCATTACTCCCTGGGCGGTCAAACGCTTTTGCAAAGATGCCTTGGATCATTGGACGATAAAACCCCGGTATTTCTTTTTGTGGGGAAAAGGCAAATTTATCACTCGTGGATATGAAGATGATCCGCTGGTACCTACTTACGGTTATCCGGCTACCGACTATGAGTTTGTCAGTCATTTTGATCAGCATGCGGTGACCATTGCGCCGGAAGCCGCTATCGGGAGGCTGAATATTTTCACTGATGCGGAAGGATTAAAATACCTCGAAAAAGTCAACGAATACGAACATTCGCCCTGGCAACCCTGGATGAAAGAGGGAACCTTTCTGGGCGGTGGGGGAACATTGGGAGAACAAAACTCCATCGGTTCGGCCTTTGATTATATGATTGATATTTTTTCCGAAATCCCTTATGGAGGAAAAGCGCATTATTTTCAGAAAAACAGTTCTTCCATTACCATAGATCCGACTACCGCCTCATACCACGATGAAATTTCAGCAGGCGTGTCGCTGATTCACTTTTTTGGCCATTCTACCCAGAATATTCAGGATGTGTCGGTACGAGAGCCTTTTGAATACAACAACTTTGGCAAATATCCGCTCATGATTGCCATGGGTTGTTTTGGGGGCGATTTTACGGTGGATGAGGCTAGTTTTGGAGAAAGATGGGTAAAAGAACCCAACCGAGGGTCCATCGGATATTTAGGCAATTCCAGCGCAGGTTACCTCAATCCTCTGCGCGATTACGGAAGGATTTTTTACGAATACCTGAGCCGCAATATGATGGGACAGGCAATCGGGGATGTTATTCGCACAAGTTTTACGGTTTATACCGACTCACTCATCGGTGTGCAATACCGCAACCACGGACGCCAGATGAACCTTCAGGGTGACCCTGCGGTAAAAATGTATCACCCGGAGAAACCCGACCTCGAAATCAATTCGACCAGTATTTATTTTACACCCGACAATTTTACCGCTCAGGATGACTCGTTCCGGATTAATATCATTACCAGCAATTACGGCCTTGCGACCGACGACAGTTTCCGCGTAAGTGTTGTTCAAAAGCTGCCAGATGGTAAAAATTTTCAGCATCCGGTTCATGACTACGAACTGATAAGATACCGCGATACGCTTTCCTTTACCCTAAATAACCCTGCCGGCAATCAGATGACCGGACAAAACGTATTTGAGGTTTTTGTGGATTCGCGGGATTCTATTAATGAATATTTTGAGAACAACAACCAGGTTGACATCAACCGGCTTGTACCGGGAAATATACCCGCCATTCTTTATCCGGTGGAGTATGCAGTTGTAGGTCAAAGCCAGATTTCACTTCAGGCTTCCGCTTTTTTTATGACACAGGATCAGAGTGTCGGATACGTTTTTGAAATTGATACCACCGCGGAGTTTAACTCTCCTGCGAAGGTGAATTCTGGGGTTGTAACTGGAAAATCCACGTTTGTCGAATGGCAGTTGCCCTTTACCCTTACCGACAGCACGGTTTACTTTTGGAGAGTGCGATTGACAAATGTCACCCCGATAACCTGGGGCAATGCCTCCTTTAAATATATTCAGAATCGCACCGGTTGGGCACAGTCAAAACTTGAGCAGTTTACCAAAGACGAAACCGAAGACATCGTTCTTGATCCTATCCAGGAAGAATGGCGTTTCGCTAATTTTGGGGTGGAATACGAGTTTGTTACCCGCAAAAACGGGGGATTTGCCTACTCTCGCAACGGAAACCTGGTAGCAGATGCAGTGCTCAATGGATTCAGCGGAAACGGCGTTGTTTTCGTGGTGTTGGATCAGCTTTCGCTTAAACCCATATTCTCCAACCAATATCACGGTTCTTTCGGGTCGGCGATTGCCCCCACTGAATTACACCTGCTTCGCAATGCGATTCTAAATACCAAACAAGGCGACTATTTTATCGTGGGAAGCAGTTATAATCCCCATATTCCGCAATGGTCTGATGATATTTTTCTCGCACTCAAAGAAATCGGTGCCTCCGACAATATTCGATTGCTGAAAGAAGGGGATGCTTTTATGATTATGGGGCGCAAAGGTTATTTGAATTCGGCAACGGAAATATTCCAACCCAATTCCGGGGATAAATATCTGATCAACAATGTTTTCCTCGCCAATTATCAGCAGGGGGATGTGCTGTCAACCCGGATTGGCCCGGCGAAAAACTGGCAGGAGATTTTTTGGAACTGGTACTCTACAGACCCACTTGTCCAGGAAAAAGTTGACATTTCGGTTTATGGCGAAAGATTTGACGGAACCGATAGTCTGTTTTTCGAAAAAATCAGTGCCAAAACCCTAGACATTACCAATATAAACGCGGACGAGTTTCATTTCCTGCGGCTCACTGCACACCTTCAGGATACCGCTTTTGCCACGGCTCCACAACTGGACAACTGGCACGTGTTGTTTGTGCCCTCCCCCGATGCCGTAGTGGATCCTGTTACCAATTTTGAGTTTCGCTCAGATACCGTCGTGGAAGGACAGGATGTATTTATTCACATGGGAGCAAAAAACATTTCCCCCTTTGACATGGACAGTGTGAAGGTGAAAATCTTTGCAGACCGGAATGACCGCACCCGTTTGTTGCTCGACAGCATGCGGATTGCCCCCTTACTTGCAAATGGCCCTACCGTTGAGTTTGAATACCAGTTTAATACCTTTGGCCTCGAATTGGAGGGTAATGTAAACCTGATTGTAGAAATCAATCCCGACGGAGATCAGCCCGAGCAACATTTGTTTAACAATATATACGTTCAGGCTTTTTACGTAGTCGTGGATCGTATAAACCCCATTCTGGATGTGACGGTGGATGGAAAACACGTTATTGACGGAGACATTATTTCTCCGAGGCCCGAAATTTTGATTGAGGTAAACGATGAAAACCGTTTTCAGGCAGTGACTGACTCTGCCGCCTTTGAGTTGTATTTCAAAAAAGGTATTACCCCTTCCACCGATTTCGAACGCATTTTTATTACAACCGATGCGCGGATAGACTGGCAACCGGGTCAATTGCCCGAAAATAAGGCCCGCCTCTATTTTTACCCCGGCAAAGATACACCGCTGGAGGATGGAGACTATACACTAAAAGTGCAGGGAAAAGACCAGCGAGGAAATGCCTCGGGCAAAGGAGAGAGTTTTTATGAAATAAGGTTTAAAGTCGAATCCAAAAGCACGCTCACCCAGGTGCTAAACTATCCGAATCCGTTTTCTTCCAGTACCCGCTTTGTTTATACCCTTACCGGTATGGAGATTCCGGATTTGTTTCAAATCCATATTTATACCATCAGTGGAAAACTGGTAAAAGTCATAGACCTGTTGGAGATGGGCGACGTATCTATCGGCAGGAATATTACCAATTATGCCTGGGACGGAACCGACGAGTACGGTGACCGGCTCGCCAATGGCGTGTATCTCTACCGGGTGGTAACCCGTATGCCCACTCAGACTTTGGAACTTCAGGATCAGAGTACCCAGCAATATTTCAACAATGGATTTGGGAAAATGGTCATTATGCGATAAAAATTCGATTTTATCAGGAATACGAAAAGGGACTACAAAATTGTAGTCCCTTTTTTGTAGAAATCCTTAACTTGCGCCGCCGAAAAGTCTTTAGTCTTTTTAGTCGGCAGTCCTTAAATTATTAACCCATGAATTACGACGAAATTTTTCCGAAAATCATTTCCCATGCCAAGGAATATGGCTTCATTTTTCCATCTAGTGAGATTTATGATGGCCTCGGAGCCGTTTATGATTATGGACAGAATGGGGTGGAATTAAAGCTCAATATCAAGGCTGCCTGGTGGAAAGCCATGATACAGATGCATGAAAATATCGTCGGACTCGACACCGCCATCCTTATGCATCCTACGGTGTGGAAAGCTTCGGGGCACGTGGATGCTTTTAACGATCCGTTGATTGACAACAAAGACTCCAAAAAACGCTATCGCGCCGACGTGCTGATCGAAGAACAAATCCAGAAATACGAGGATAAAGCGCTCAAAGACACGGAAAAAAAAGCGGAAAAAGAAGGATGGGCACCCGGCAGCCCGGCATTCAACGATTACCTCCAGAAAAACCGTAACGCACAGAAAGCTCAGGAAATCCAGGCCCGGCTCGAAGCCGCATTAAACTCTGACGACCTCAGTAATTTGCGCAATATCATCATTGACTACGAAATCGCCTGCCCGGAATCAGGTTCCAAAAACTGGTCAGAAGTGCGGCAATTTAACCTGATGTTTAAAGCCCAGCTTGGTGCGACAACGGAAGGCGCAATGGATATTTATTTTCGCCCCGAAACCGCACAGGGAACCTACGTGAACTACCTCAACGTGCAAAAAACCAACCGCATGAAGATTCCTTTTGGTATTGCACAGATTGGGAAGGCTTTCCGGAATGAAATCGTCGCCCGGCAGTTTATCTTCCGGATGCGGGAATTTGAACAAATGGAGATGCAGTTTTTTATTAAACCCGGAACCCAGCAGGAGTGGTTTGAATATTGGAAGGAAAAACGCGCACGCTGGCATAAGGCTCTTGGCCTGAGTCCGGAGCGTCTGCGGTTTCATGTGCATGAAAAACTCGCCCATTACGCCGATGCAGCAGAAGATATTCAGTTTCGTTTTCCTTTTGGTACAAAAGAGTTGGAGGGAATTCATTCCCGTACCGATTTTGATTTGAGTCAGCATCAGGAATTTTCAGGTAAAAAACTCCAGTATTTTGATCCTGAGACCAATGAATCTTTTGTGCCTTATGTGGTAGAAACCGCCGTAGGTCTTGACCGAACCTTCCTCGCGCACCTCAGCAACGCTTACGACGAAGAAGAAGTCCCCAGTGCACAAGGAACAATGGAAGTCCGCAAAGTACTGCGTTTTCACCCACTGCTTGCGCCTTATAAAGCCGCCGTTTTCCCGCTGGTAAAAAAAGACGGGCTTCCCGAAATCGCCCGGGAAATTATCGCTGGCCTCAAGTACGACTATAATGTCATGTACGACGAAAAAGACGCCATCGGCAAAAGGTATCGGAGACATGACGCCATCGGAACTCCGTTTTGCATTACGGTTGATTACGAAACCAAAGAAGATAACGCCGTAACCATTCGCGAACGTGACAGCATGAATCAGGTAAGGATTCCCCTTTCAGAGGTACAAAACTATATAAAAAAGCACCTGGACTGGCGCCAGGTGCTTGAAGGTTAGTTTCTATGATTATCTGCTATCAGTTATTGTCGCGAGAAGCGTAACGGCTAAGATAGTAGGTTACGGAGATCATCGTGAAGAAATAACTGTCGTTCGCACCCGAGTTGCCGCGTTTTTCTCCCGGGCGAAAAATATCACCTACGGAACGCTCGGAGAATGTAACTGCCAACGGGCCGCTTACTTCAGCGAGCGCTTCAAAATCCGGATATACCGTACTCACGTCATCGAGGTAATCGGTGAAAGTCGTGCGGTAGCCAATTTCAAAATTGATACCGGCACGCTCCGAAAGGCGGACACTTGTTCCCAGTCCGACAGGTACACTTGCCTGCATGAGCGAATAAGGTCCTGAATTGCCGGGGATAAACTGCCCTTCGGTGCCCAGCGGCTGGAGTTCATACCAGATATTGTTGTGAATCGCCTTGGGATTAAACCGGAAAAAGGCGATGCCTCCAAAAATATAGGGGCTCCAGTGGGGTTTTCCCTGCCAAGCATTTCCGAAGTTTTTGTCAGGAAGAAATTCGTAAACGATATTTCCGCTTAACTCAAACATATTGCTTTTAAAATGCAGGTTGCGAAGCACCCTTGCGCGGTCAATCGCTGCATTGTCATACGCACCAATCTGACCAAAGGTAAAATTTACCCGAAAACTGAGCTGCCGCACGATGTACTTGCTGTAGCTAATGCTGCCAGCCGGTTTCAGTAGAGAGTTATTAAAATTATCGGTGAGATCACCGTAATAATAAATGGTCCCTAACCCTACGGAAATTGAATGAGTTCTTTGTCCGAAAGAGAGTGTGGTTGCAGCGAAAACCAAATAGAGCAGGAAAGTAATGGTTCTTGCATTCATAAATTTTTTGTGGACTGTGTAAAAACCTTAAAGGAATCTTAGTAATTCGACAAAATTAATACTCAAAATAAGCGAAAACGAAGGTCGTATCAGTGTTTTTTTTCCCGAACCGGCAAAAAACCCTGTTTAATCCGTCTGAATGTCAGCCAGATAGGCCAATCTTACATTTTTCTCTTGTAAACATTTCAGACAGATTAATAAAATCTATAACATCCGGATAAGATGTTCCTTCGGATAGGTGAAAAATGCTAAATTTTATATCAAAACTCATTTTCCGCGTAAATAGACAATCCCGGCATGAATATCCTGTAACCTTTGAGTGTAACATACAGTAACTTCAGGAAATACCTTTGCTTTACTAAAAAGCCCCGGAAAACATGCAAAATTTATACTCCTGTTTCTGCCTGAAAAATTTCCTGTTAATTATTTTTCTCTTAGGAAATATTTCATTCACCTTTGCTAATGATGAATGTCCCGGAGGATGTATGATCCGTATTTCCGGAAAAATTGTTGAACAATCATCCGGAAAACCTTTCCGACAGGCGAATATCATCGTAAAAGCGGGTGATAAAGTTCTCGCGACAAAACAAACCGAAAGGGACGGAAGTTTTATCCTTTACCTTCCGCCAGAAAAAATTGGAAATAAAGGAGTGGATATCAAGATTATGTACATGAATCATATCTTCGTCAGGCAAAACCTTGCAGCTATCTCACAAGATATGACCATTGAAATCAATGGTGCATTGCTGCTGAAGGAAGAATTTTTTGACGAACATAAAATCCCCGTTCATAATCTCGATCACCCACAGGTGGGGAAGATCATTCTCAACTCCGACAAACTCCGAATTGATCCAAATTCCGTCTCCCGGAATGTAGCTAATCCTATTGGGACCTGATGAATATCGAAATTTTACGAAATTACTGCCTCTCGCTTAAAGGAGTTACCGAGTCCTTTCCTTTTGGAGAAGATACTCTCGTCTATAAAGTCATGGGCAAAATATTTGCCATTACGGGTCTCGATAATCCCACTACTGTCAACCTGAAATGCCGCCCCGAATATGCGATTGAGTTACGGGAGGACTATCCCGAGGCGATTTTTCCCGGTTATCACATGAATAAAAAACACTGGAATACTGTCTCCATTATTGACAACCTTCCCGATTCTTTTATCTTTTCCCTTATAGACCATTCCTATGAATTGGTAATAGCCGGGCTGCCCGCCAAAATCCGAGAAGAACTAAAATCTCTGTAAAATCATTCTTCCGGCACAATCCGAAACAAACGAGGGCGACTGGGAGAGGCGTCACTCATAAAAGGAGCAATCTGAAGATTCAGTAAATACAGCCCGTCGGGTATTTCATCCGGTACATAGATCATCTCCGTTATGGTGCGAAAATAACCGGCAGCGGTATTTTCTTCATGGCCTTCGGGGTTCATTTCCCAAAAGATATGATGAGCCGTCAGTAATCCTTCGTCAAACAAACGATCCACCGAAGGCATGTCCACCAGCAAATGATTTACGCCATAACTGCGAATCATCTGCATAGCCTCCTTTGAAAAAAAAGGAGGCGACTTCTGCATATAGTCGCGGCTTTTTTTGTCGGCTGTATTAGGCAATGTCCGGATAATCAAAGCCTCCAGAAAATTTTTGGTCGAATGAGCGAGTACTTCCGCCAGACAGTTGCGTGTGATTAGCATGTCTTCGGGATTCAACGGTGGCAGGTAGGTGTCGCGGGTTTTGGATGCTTTTTCCGGAAAAACCGAAAGCAGTGTTGCCCCCACCAGTGTATCTTGCAGCCGGTCGTGAACCGAAATGCGAGAATCAGTAATATGACCTACACATTCTGTGTGGGTTCCATTACAATGAGTGGTAAGGGTGCTGGTCTCAAAATTACAGCTTCCGCCCCGGCGCACATCTCCGACAAAACCCCCGCCTTCAAAAGCCTGAGCTGTGGCAGGCGGGATGTTGT
The DNA here is from genome assembly GCA_033764335.1 of Bacteroidia bacterium. Classification (GTDB taxonomy): domain Bacteria; phylum Bacteroidota; class Bacteroidia; order J057; family J057; genus JAGQVA01. Next base: position 65,156 of record JANRJC010000057.1, read on the forward strand.
AAGTATTGGGTTGAGGGCCATTGAAAATGAGGGGAATCCCAATGTCTAAAGCCGGGTTTTCGAGACTATATTTTTTACCCGAAATTTCAACGTATAATTTCATGAAAATCCAATGATTACAAACCGTTACGTAAATCCACAATCGGCGTCTCCATCCTGAATTTCCACCTCATCGGTTTCTACCGGGCCAAAAATTTTGGAAATAATATAATGACGATGAGCCTTCCGGATGTGAAGAAAAGGATTTCGATGCGAGCGAATGTAATTTACCATATCGGGATGAAACACCGTGAGAACACGCAGTTTTTTTTCTTTCATAAAACGAAAAATCAGTTTTGCTACCTGACCTTCCAGCCCTTTTTCCATATACAAATACGGAATTTTGAGGTTTAAACCTCTTACTGTAAACATGATATAGCCGATAGTTTCGCCGTTTTTATTCACAAGACGGAGGTTGATCACTTCAAACTTTTTTTCCACTGCCGAAAAATGGTATCGTCTGCTGATCCGGTCTTCCCCTACCCCACCGAGCAGCCAGGGATATTTGATCATCCAGTTGATATCTTCTGCGCTGCGGCGCATGAGTTGCTTTTCCTGTCGGGCTTCAATAAATACCCCCAACGACTCGTCTATTTCGTGAATGACCTCCCAGTCCAGTTGAGGTTTAAACTGCCAGAATCCAAGCCCTACAGCTACAACCGCATTCAGTATATTATCGGTCAGATCAAAAACCGGTTTGAAATATTTCAGGAAAGGTTTTTTCCGGGGAAGAACATCTCCCAACGGAAAACGCATATATGCACGGACACCGACGGCTTTTTTCAGGTCGTCAAATGCCCCTGAAAAATCATATAATCCTTTGGCTGCCTGAGTAAACTCCGTTACTAATATCCGCTGTCCCCAGGCGTCAAGCACCTGGCTGAGGAGTTGTTTTGCTATACCTTTGCCCCTTTGCTCCGGGTCCACCCACATACAACTCAGCCATCCGGCCTTGCGAGCCTGTCCCCGCACATATAGCCGGTCGGCCAATACTCCGAGATAACCCACCAGTTTTTCCTCTTCATACGCAAGCAGTAAAATCATATCATCGGCATCCACACGAGGGTTGTGTATATGCGAGATCGCCCGCTGTGGGCTGATCGGAATCACCAGCATCTGCCGATATTCCTCCGAAGTTATAAATGCTTCTAAACCCGCAGGTGTAAGCTCCCGGAAATCCATAACAAAACTTTAGTTGTGAATATAAGGAAATTTGTAAAACGCCTGCACTCCGAATCTAATCCCGCAACAGTCGGTTTTTGCCTAAGGGCTTTTTTAGCAGGTAATAGAGGTATTCTCCTTTTACAATCTTTTCTGCGGGAAGCAACGTCCCCTCCATAGGCAACCGCTGAAGGTGGCGGGAGAAACTATCTTTTTTAATCCCTGCGCAGCCAAATGAGATCGAAACTTTTCCCGCTGAATACATGTCCTCAAAAAACTTCCGCCTAACACCAAAATCCGTAAAGGGAAAGGCAAAAGTATCGTCCGTGATGTCTAATTCTTGGCGGAGATAAACAAGGCTGCCGTGAGTTTGCGCTTGTTGTTGCTCTGGGGAAATAAACCGGTACTCCGGATGATCCATACTATGCGCACCGATGGTAAAACCTTCGTTTTTTAGCTCCTGTATCTGATTTTTTGTCAGGTAAGGCTTTTGGGTAGAAAGGAATTCGTCAAAATTCACCTCCAGCAGAGTGGCCGCCTCGTCGAGAATCGCCTGGTTGCCGTAACCTATCCTCATTAGTTTTTCAGTCAGGGAAAGCTTTGGTGGCAGAAGATAGGACGTAAGCAGATTTTCTAATTGGGAGAGACATGCAACGGAGAAAGAATTATTTTTAAGGCGATCAACCAGCAGACTGGCCTTATAGCGAAAAAAAAGTCCCTGATTATCCACAAAAGCAGAATTAACAAAAAAAGCAGCCGGGATTCCTTTTTCCCAGAGAACAGGAGCAACTTCATCATAGATTTCCCGCAGGCCATCGTCGAAAGACAGAAAAAAGGAAGGAGTTTTTATCGGTTTTTTTTCCAGAACATGCAGCTTAACCGCCTCAAAGTCTATCGGGTGAAAATGGCGCAGAAAAAAATCCATGTCCTTCCGAAACAATCGAACATTCCTCACGGGATATATATGCCGTATATGCGGCGCGGTGTCATCGGTACTGAGGTGATAAACCGGCAGAACCCACGGTTGTCCACTTGCACTGCGCAACAGTGGAAGCGGGAAAGGCATGGCCAGATTTCCCCATGCGGGAACCAGAGTGGTTCGCATTGTTAAAACTGCTCTATCCAGATATGGATGTCCACACGGCGATTGAGTTTTCGGCCTTCCTCCGATCTATTGCTGGATGCAGCATTCGTATTGCCAAAATAGAGCGTTTTGAGCCGGGAAGGAGATACGCCTTTGGCGATCAGGTACGCCCGCACATTGCGGGCGCGGTATTCCGACAACTGCCAGTTGTCATCAAAGGTGCCGACAATGTCGGCATTTCCTTCAATCACCAACATCAGATCTGGATTTTCCGTCAGGATCGTATAAACACGATCCAGTTCTCTTTTTGCCTCCGGCAAAATGTCTATTTTCCCTGATTCAAAGTAAACCGTGGATAAACGAGTATCCAGGCCGCCTGCTTTATCCGATTCCGTTTCAGCGGGTTTTTCTGTATCCTGTACCAGGGTAAAATCGTGGTTGATCTCTTTGTAATCTTTGATTCCGACCAAGTCAATTTTTGCCGTGTCAGACTTAAACCCCGCTTTTGAAGCGACCAGCAGAAACGACTTACCTACGGGTATAGTCGTTTGGTATTTTCCGTTGGCAGTATAAGCTCTTACCCCGCCTTCATCGGTATTGCCAGGAAGCCCAATTATGCGGATTGCAGCACCCACAGGAATATTGGTTTCGGCGATTTTTACTGTACCAAAAACCAGAGCCACCGGGTCGGGCTGAGCGTTTTTGTCCAGTTTTATCCGAGCAAGATCACTTCTTCCCGCCGAACCTTTTTCTGTGGCGATATAGGCATATTCGCCGGAAGCGGGGATCGAATAATTGGCTTCAAAGCCGGGAGTATTGACCGACGGACCGAGGTTTTCGGGTTTGGACCAGGTAAGCCAGGAGTCATCGAGTCGGCGGGTAACGTATATGTCAAAACTTCCCAGTCCGCCTTCACGGTCGCTGGCAAAATAGAGGGTTTTATTATCGGCAGCAATAAAAGGCGAAGCGTCACTGGAAGAACTATTTACCGTCGGGCCGAGGTTTTTGGGGCGGGTCCAGGCTCCGTCCTCTTTTTGAAAGCTGATATAAAGATCATTGGAACGGCTACCCGGCAATTCGCTAAAATACAAAAGTAAAGTTTTCCCACTATTGGCCAGGTATCCGCCGAGGTAGATGCCTTTTACCATATCGGTAAGACCTTCGATGTTCAGCGCTGATGGGGGTCCCCAGCCCTCTGGCGTGCGCTCACGGATGGAAAAACCCAATCCTTTGTAAGCCCCTTTTTCATACGCACCGAAGATAAAAATCGAATTACCGTCAGGGCTGATAGACTGGATACCGTTGATTCTTTGGCTATTAAAAGATTTGCCCAGATTGGTGGCAGGGGACCAGTTTTTTGTATTGGGATCAAAAGAAGATACCCAGGTATCTTCCGTTCCATTGATACCCGATTGATTCTGCGGGTGATTTTTGCGGGTAAAATACAGGGTTTTACCATCCGGAGTTACCACAGGGGCCAACTCGTCATATTCCGAATTTATGCCTTTGCCCAGGTTTTCAAACTTTGGCTCGGTCTGTGCGTGGATTTTTTGTACCAAAAATCCTAACCCAAGCAGTAGAAAAATAATCTTTTTCATGTCTATGGTCCGATAAGGATAAAGACTAAAGTCTGTTTAGTATTTTGCCCCAAGTTAGGATTTTCGTAGTAATTTTACAGCCCTTCACCCCAACCTTTTCCTTTATTGCCTATGATTTCGATCCAGACTTTCATTTTTAACCCTTTTCAGGAGAATACTTATGTGGTTTCCGACGATACCGGAGCTTGCGCAATCATTGATCCGGGGTGTTATTCACAGTCTGAGCAGCAGGCACTTTACCGATATATAGAAAAGAACAAACTACAGGTACAACTATTGCTCAACACCCATGGCCACATTGATCACATGCTGGGCAACTACTTTGTAAAAGATACCTGGCAGGTGCCTTTTGTTACCCATCGCCTCGTCGTACCCGAACTCGAAAGTACAAAAGTTTATGGAGCGACGATGGGTATTTTTCCCCACCCCTCCCCTGCCCCTGATAAGTTTGTGGAGGAAGGCGACACTGTAAAGTTTGGCGAGACCGAACTGGAAGTATTGTTTACTCCGGGGCATTCGGCGGGTCATATCAGTTTTTTGCACCGGCTTTCAGGGAATATATTCTCCGGCGATGTATTGTTTCAGGGGAGTATCGGTCGTACCGACCTTCCCGGAGGCTCCTTTCCCCAACTGATGCGCACGATCTACGACAAATTTCTCACGTTGAACGATAGTGTAGTTGTACACTGCGGTCACGGCCCTTCGACGACGATCGGAAAAGAGCGAAGGAGCAATAACTTCATTTTGAATTATCCGCCGGAGTAAGACGAAGAGGGTAAAGTCAAAACCAACTATCCTGCTTTATTCAATAGATCATTTAGCTTGTATTGCTTATAGTTCGCAGAATTTTCCTGATGAGCAGCCCAAATATCCCCTTTACTTTGAATATTTAGCCAAATAGCTGGGTCTATATTAAATATATGGCCTAGTTTTAAAACCAAATCTCGATTAAACCTTCGGGTTCCTTTCAAAAGGGCACTTAGATTAGAACTATTAATGCCGATATAGGTGGCAAAGTCTTTATGATAGACGCCTATGATTTCGATAAGATCTTCAAGAAATTTGCCCACAGGAATTACCTGTTTCGGAGACGGATCATTCAGATACGTTTCCATACGATATTTTATGCCTGATATTTTTATCTGCATTTTATCCGTTGATGAAACTTGAGAAGAATAAGTTTCTATTTGTTCTCTTAAACCCCGAAAATCTTCACTATTGGGGTTAATAAGACCTGAACCCAAGCCTATAATTTCGTCTTCCCACTCATGATTTTTTTTACGCATAACTTTTCCAGACTTAGTTTTCTACGTTAGATACTGAGCAATCAATCTTTCACCCTGAATTGGATCAATATACATTTTCTGACCTAGTGTTCTGATAGCTCCGTATTTTTTTTCATATAACCCGATAAGGTCTGTTTTACTTTCAAAAGTAAGGAATCCTTGATAATTGCCTTTACCGTTTTCTATACTAAACCTGCAACCAAAGGCAATTAATATGCCTGCTACGTTTTCATATTTTTTCCCTTTTCCAATATTATGAGGGGCAAGTTCCAGATTGTTCATAAAAACCATCTCATCAAAATAGATTGACATCATTATTAAGCCTTCTACTTTATCCGGACTTTTATTCAGGCATAATTTGTAGAAGTATGCCCCTTCTATCTTTGTCAATTCTCTCCATTTAAAATTCCAACCCTCTTTCTTTGATGGCATATTGTACAAGGCCGCACTACTGATCGTCGCCGGATGAAAATACCTTGTTTCAACTTCTTTGAGATTTACTCGCATTTATCATTTAAATCACAAAACAAATATATCAAAAATTGATAACAAATTAAATTATTTATCAATAATAGGGAATTTTTTATCGAACCATCCCCTCTACTTCCCCTCCATTTTGTTCGTATCTGACACTTTCTCATGCAAAAACTGTCTTTTTTTTGTAAAAATGTAGGATTTTACAGAGATTGACACAAAAACCGCTTGTTGTGCAATAAAGTTACTAAATGCTTATAATCTGAAACCATGCTGGGCTTACTGTTGATTTACTTTATCGGGAAAAATTTTTACGAGTTGGCCGATGACTACGAAAAAAGCAAATGGGGATTTGCGATACTGGGAGTCGTTTCCTACTACTTAGGAACTTTTCTGGGAGGAATTATACTTTCGATCATTTTAGAAATATCGGGTACTAATTCTTTAGACGATATCAATAGTATGCTTGTAAGTCTGATAGCTCTGCCTTTTGGTTTATTAAGCTGCATCGGTCTCTATTTTATACTAAAAAGAAACTGGGAAAAAAACCGGGAAGCCACAGAAAGCATTATTGATAACATCGGGAAGGGGGACCATTCCGATGACAACTGATTAACCTACAAAATGGACAGTCCTTATTGTTACGGCCCTACCAAAAATACAGGGTCGTCATCTGCCAAAAAGGTTTTTTCAGGGGTGGAATTCGATTCGTGGGTTTGGTTGGATCTGTATTCGTTCATTACTCCGAGAAGGGTTGCCAGGAAAAATGTGCCCCAAAAGACACAAACAATTACATCTAATACCAGTTCCATTTACTACCAAAGTTGAATTTTACCATTCAGAATCTCAATTGTTTTAATACTTTGCTGCTGCAAGAACCGAGCCATGGGATCGCATCTCGCGCTGTCTGTTCGCCTATTGTCAATATTATTTCATGCAGCCATATTCACACCTTACTTTGACTATTGTATTAATAATTAATAAATTTTCCCCCAATTGAAAAAACCTGTATTCACCTGATTATTACCTGAAAGTCATGTCAAAATACCCTGTACTTAATTTCCAGAAATGGATAAATGACAACCGCTCTCTGCTCAAACCTCCGGTGGGCAATAAGGTAGTCTATGACGAAACCGAAGATTTTATCATCATGGTCGTCGGCGGCCCCAATTCACGGACCGATTATCATTTCAATGAAACCGAAGAGTTCTTCTATATGCTCGAAGGAGAAATGGTGCTGAAAATTCAGGAAGAGGGGCAGCCTGTTGACATACCGATCAAAGAGGGAGAAATTTTTCTTTTGCCGCCCAAAGTGCCTCATTCTCCTCGCCGCCCCGCCGGAAGTATTGGCCTGGTGATTGAGCGCAAACGCGGTAGTCAGCATACCGACGGTTTGTTGTGGTTTTGCCAAAACTGTAACCACAAACTCTACGAAGAATATTTCCCCCTCGAAAATATCATGACTCAGATGCAGGGCATATTTGCGAAGTTTTATGCCTCCGAAGAACTCCGCACCTGCAAAAACTGCGGTACGGTCATGCCTATTCCCCCTAAAGCCGTCTGAACAACATAGGGTTTATAATGGTTAGGTTGTATGTAACTGAAAAGTTGTAGTTTTATGGTTTTGGTCAAACCCCTATTTACAATTATATGAAACCAAAGTCTTTACTTTTTCTGATTTCCCTTCTGTTGATTCATACGGGCCTGTTTGCTCAGGCAGAAATGAATGTGGACAAAGTTGATCCTACCCTTATTTCTGCCATAGAGCAAAATGCCGAGGCTTTTTATCCGGTATATATTCTGCTGGAAGATCAGTTGGATATGATCGAAATGAATGAGAATTTTAATAAACTCAAAACCTCTCTGGAGGATCGTTCTTATATCGCCATCAACGCCCTCCAGGCTAAAGCTGCATCTACTCAAGGTCCCTTACTCAATTATCTCCACTCGTTGCCGGGAGTAGAACCCGCCAGCATCCAAGCCTTCTGGATTACCAATGTGATTTATGCAGAATTAAACGGCAGCGCGGTAAAAGACTTGAGCAAAAGAATAGATGTCGGGCAACTTGAGTTGGTCGTCCTCCCAAAGGTGGAGGAAATGAAAAATACGAAGATGCTTCCCGCCAGACCCGCCCACTCCGTCGGGGGGCATGAAGTAGGGCATACCGTCATCAACGCTCCGGCGATGTGGTCATTGGGTTATACCGGTGCCGGAAGGAAAATCCTCGTCATTGATACCGGTGTGGACGGTGGCCATCCGGCCTTGAAATATAATTATTGGGGCAATTTTGTCCCCCATAACCAAGCCTGGTTTGCGGTTAGTTCCAAACCGGAACCCGAAGATTGTACCACTTCCAGCCATGGCTCCCACGTAACCGGAATCGCCGTAGGGCTGGATCGCATCACCCACGACACCATCGGTGTGGCTTTTAATGCCGCATGGATGGGTGCTGCCGCTATCCAAGATGAACCCTCCTGCACCAGTGCTGCCAGTACAATCTCCGCTATGCAATGGGCCATCAACCCCGACGGAAATGCCTCAACCATTACTGACCGACCGGATGTGGTCAACAACTCCTGGGGAGGGGATACGGCTTCTACCATGAATCCGGCTCTGTGTACCAGTGCCACGGTCTCTGCAGTCAACTCATTGGAGGCGGTAGGCATTGCCGTTATTAAATCCGCCGGAAATCTCGGCGAACTCGGCCCTCAATCACTTCCTGCTTCTGGCTATGCCAATTTTACCCTCGTAAATGCTTTTGCAGTCGGTGCGATTAATGGATTTAATCCCAACCTGCCTCGCGCATCTTTTTCTTCTCAGGGTCCTTCGATCTGCGGTGGTACCGGCTCACTTCTGATCAAACCCGAAGTAGTGGCTCCCGGAGTAAATATCCGATCCTCTATAATTGGAGGATATGCGCAGTATGAAGGAACCTCTATGTCCGCTCCCATGGTATCCGGTGCATTTTTGTTGCTCAAAGAAGCCTTTCCCACTCTTACCGGCGAACAAATCAAACTGGCTCTCTATTACAGTGCCGTTGACCTTGGTCCCGCAGGCGAAGACAATCAGTACGGCATGGGCCTCATAGATGTGTTGGCTGCTTACAACTACCTCATTTCCCAGGGAAATACGCCCGTTACAACTTCGTTGGATAAAGATGCTATGGTTGTATCCGTAGAACAACAAGGCGAGGGGATTTGTGACTCGGTGATCATACCGGAGATTCTGGTAAGGAATAATGGTAAAACTGCCTTTACTTCGCTGGAAATCGCTTATGAAATTTCGGACGGCACGTCCGGAACTTATACCTGGAATGGAAACCTCAGCCCCTCACAGTCTCAGACGATTTTGCTTCCGACGGTAGCCCTTTCCAAAGGATATTATACCATTGACATCGAAATCACGAAGGTGGACGGGGCAACTGATCCTGTTTTTGTGGATAATCTGGGATCGGGTTCTTTTGCCCTCCTCGGTGATGATACCCCCGTTTCCAGCCCGATAAATGTGTGTAACGGTTCGCAGGGAATGCTTACTGCCACCTCACCTTCGAGTGACGTAACTTTCAAGTGGTATGAATCGCCATCCTCCACCACTTACGTAGGCGAAGGTTCCAGTTTCATCACCCCCACCCTCACCGGAAATAAAAGCTATTATGTGGCATCGGTAACTCAGTTTAACCTGGGTATGGCCGCGAAAGAATTAGGGGCCGGTTTTTTCGTTCAACAAAATACCAGCTACCTCATTTTCGATGTAAAATATCCCGTTTTCCTTAAATCGGTGAAAGTCTATGCCGGAGCCGCCGGTTCGCGTACTTTTCTTCTGCGGAGTTCCAATGGTACTACCCTCGGAAGCAGGATTGTCAACCTTGTTGCAGGAGAACAGAGAGTGGACCTGAACTTCGCCATTCCCATTGGTGAAGGCTATCAGCTAGGATTGGGTGGCTCGACGGGAAATCTTTATTCTAATGCCAGCGGTTATACTTTCCCCTTAGACTATAACGGTGTTATTTCCATTACCGGCTCGAATAATACCCTGTACCATCATTTCTATGACTGGGAGGTGGAATACGAAAGCCCCTGCGGTCGTGCTTTTACTTTTGCCACGGTTTCAAGTGGAAATGTCGTAGCCGGGTTTACGGCTAGTGATACAACGGTAGATATCTCCGACGCTTCTTCCGTAAAATTCACTAATACTAGTACCGGAGCGACAACCTATCTTTGGAGTTTTGGCGATGGGACTACCAGTACAGATGCCAATCCTTCTCATAATTATTTTGCTCCCGGCGAATATCTGGTGGGACTTTCTTCCAGTGGCAGCAGTTTTTGCTCTGACGCAGTTGCCATGACGATTCATGTGACCGGCGACTACCCTTACAATGTGGCAATTGAAGACGATATCTATCAATTTGGCCGTATTACTGTTTATCCCAACCCTGGTTCCGGCGCGTTTAACCTGGTATTTGAACTGGATCGCCGGTATGAAACCGAAATTGGCGTTTATGACCAGTTGGGTAAAAAGGTGCTGAATTTTGACAAAACTGAATACCAGAATGATCAATTACAGCTTGATCTTTCGGGTCAGAGCAACGGTATTTATTACCTCCGGATTGGAGTTGGCGGACAATCAGTGGTCAAAAAACTGGTTAAAACTCATCAGTAACTAACTAACGGCTTATTATGCGGCTAAACTACGTTTTGTGTTTTGTCTGGGGAATGATTGTACTGTTCCCCGGCAGAACTTTTGCCCAGACGCTGAATCCTTCTCGTGTGAGTACTGCACTGGAAATGGATATACTGAATCGTCCGGATGACTTTCATTCAGTAAGCATTTTACTTAGCGATCATGTTGATGCTCATGCTTTACATCAGAATTTTCGGAAAAATCATACCCCTCTGAATCTCCGGGCTGAGCAAACCATTACCCTCCTCAAAGCCAAAGCGCGCCAGACTCAGCCGGCTTTGCTTGCTACGCTAAACGCCTCTTCGGATGTTGAACCCGGAAGTGTAGCCGCTTACTGGATTACGAATGTCATTTTTATAAATGCAAAATCCTCACTCATCGCAGAGCTAAGCAATCGCACGGATATCGAATGGATAGACAAAAACTACGAACTGGAACTTGACAGCTACGAGGCCTCGCCTGCTCCGGCGCAATTTTCTTTTCCCGGTGGAAGAGAACCCGGGCTCACCGCCATCAATGCTCCCGCCATGTGGGCAATGGGATATACGGGTTATGGACGCACTGCCATGACCTACGATACAGGTGTGGATCCTGCCCATCCCGGTCTGAAAGATCGCTACCGGGGAAATTTTTTCCCGACAGACTGGTCATGGTATGACCTGAGCAGTCCGGGCAGCCCTCCGGCAGATTGTGATGACCATGGCTCCCATACCACCGGTACAATGGTCGGAAGAAATCCTGCAACCAATGATACTTTCGGGGTGGCCATTAATGGGCTTTGGATGGGTTGCCCGGGCATCTGCGGAAGCTTAAATCAAAACACGGCAACCGCCAATTTTCAATGGGCAATCAACCCCGACGGGGACTCATCTACCGTTGCCGACATGCCGGATGTAATCAATAACTCCTGGTTTTTTAATAGCCTGTCCGGGCAGGCAGAATGTTTTAGCTTTTTTAGACCGCTGCTAAGCGGAATGGAAGCGGCCGGTATAGCGATTGTTTTTTCGGCAGGTAATAACGGCCCGGGCATCGCAACGATTACCCCACCCAAAAATATCAATACCGATACCGTGGACGTTTTTTCCGTCGCAAATGTCAACGCCGCCAATCCCAATTTTAATGTAAATAACAGTTCCTCCCGTGGTCCGTCCATCTGCCTGGCTGACTCCGGAGGATCTCTGGAAATAAAACCGGAGGTTTCCGCGCCGGGTACTGCTGTGCGATCCAGCATCCGAAACGGTGGATATGCAAACCTTTCCGGTACTTCCATGGCGGCCCCGCACGTTTCAGGGGCGATTCTCTTGTTAAAAGAAGCCTTTCCTTACCTTTCGGGTACCGACCTTAAGCTGGCTTTGTACTATACTGCACAGGATTTAGGGCCTGCCGGAGAAGACAATGACTATGGAATGGGGCTTATTGATGTATTTGCCGCTTACAATTATCTGGTAGCAAAAGGAAATACGCCCGTTGATTTATCGCTTTATCCTAATGTAACGGTTTCCGATGCCGGGCTGAGTTCCGGTCTGCTTTGTGGACTTACCGGTGCACCTTCTGTGATGCTGGAAAATAAAGGAACACAGATTCTTACCTCGGCAGAACTTGACTTCAGCTATTCGGATGGAACTTCCGGAACCTATACCTGGACCGGAACCCTAATGCCGGGTCAGGCAACTCAGGTATCTTTTCCTACTCAGACTTTTTCCGTGGGATTAGTGGAGATGGAGGTAAACATTTCAAAGTTGAATGGAGCAGAGGACTATTATTTTTACGACAATAAAGTAACCGGGAGTTTTGTGGCTGTGGAAGAGTTATTGCCCGCTACGACCGATGCTAATGTTTGTATTGGAGCCTCGGGCTTACTTACCGCAGCAATTTCCGATACACTTTCCACCATTGTATGGTATGATGCACCTACCGGAGGAAATGTAGTCGGTGAAGGCCCTCTATTCCTTTCACCCACCGTTACTGGAAATACTACTTATTATGTGGGAACCGTGTCAACAACTACCCTCGGGCCGAAAGATAATACCTACGCTCCGGGTATATTTTTCCAGTCCGATCAGGTTTATCTTGAATTCGACGCTACCCTCCCTTTTACGCTGAAATCGGTGGTGATTTATGCAAACTCGAATAATCTGCGGATGATCGAACTCACCGATAAAAATGGAGTTCAACTAGCGAAACTCAACGTGTTTGCCTCCATAGGGCCAAACATAATCCCACTCAATTTTCAAGTTCCCGCAGGGAAAGGACACCGACTCAAGCTTGCCTCGGGAAGCCCTTCGGATCTTTTTGTAAATATCAGCAGCGCCGGATATCCTTTTAATTTTAAAGGGTTGATCACGATTAATACGGCGAGTAATCCCCTTACTTATCCCTATTTTTACAACTGGGAAATCGAAATCGCCAATCCTTGCCCTCGCGTTCCGGCAGAGATTCTTACTTCTTCCGGCAATGTAATTGCAGATTTTACGGCAGATCAGACGCTCGTTGACCTCGCGCAGAATGCTACGGTCGAATTTACGGATATGAGCACGGGTGCTACCGCATGGTCGTGGGATTTTGGCGATGGAAATACTAGTACTGATCAAAATCCTTCAAATCAGTATTATTTCGCAGGGACTTATACGGTCTCCCTCCTCACATCTGGTGCGGATTCCTGTCAGGCTTCAGCCATCCAGGAGATTGTTGTAGAGGGTACTTATCCCTACAATGTAAGCATTGATGACCGACTCGCGGACATCGGCCAGGTAATCATCTTCCCTAACCCCGGTTCAGGGCAATATTTTATTGATCTGGATCTCAAAGCATCTACAAAGATCGCGGTTGAAGTATATGATGTTTTAGGGAAAAAATTGGTTTCCTTCCCGGAAAAAGAATATTTGAAAGACCGTATCCCGCTGAATATGCGCTCATTTGACAATGGAGTTTATTATGTGGTTTTTTATCTGGAAGCACAAACGGTTTTGCGAAAACTGATGAAAAATCCTTAATAACCCATGAAAAGCCGCCTGATTTTCATCTTTCTTTCAGGCCTTTTGCAGTTGGTTTCTGCACAGGGATTTTCTCCGGATTCGACCAGGATTGATTCGTATGTCCTGCGTCAAATGGGGGAAAATCCCGATTTTTTTATCCGGGTATATATTTATCTGGAAGAACAGGTGGACATTCTTTCTTTGGAACAGAATTTTCGCAAACAACATACTTCGCTGGAAGTCAGAGGAAAAGAAGTAGTAACCCGCCTTCAGACAACCGCAAAACTTAGTCAAAAACCCATACTTAACTGGCTGCAAAACCGTACGGACTTGCAGCCTTTTTCGATACGCCCTTTTTGGATTGCAAATGTTGTTTTTCTTTCCGCGAAACCATCTTTGATAACAGCACTTAGCCACCGTCCGGACATACAATGGATCGGCTACGATGTTCCGGCAGAGCCGGATGAAACCTACGGAGAGTTGGAGGCTGCAGCCTCGCCCAACGGCCATGAGGCGGGACTTTCTGCCATCAATGCTCCCGCCCTTTGGGCGATGGGCTACAGCGGCTACGGCCGCTCGGTATTCAGTATTGATACCGGGGTGGATCCCACCCATCCTGCGCTTGCGCAAAGATTTCGAGGAAACTATGTACCGGCTGCACAAGCCTGGTTTGACGATAGTACCCATACTTCTCATCCTTTTGTATGTGTCAATGATTTTGGTGTAAGACAGGATCACGGCACGCATACAACGGGTATCATCGTAGGGTTTGATCCCAATACCCACGACACTATCGGTGTGGCACCTCAGGGCCTGTGGATGGGCGCGCCCGCCATCTGCGATCTTTATAGCAGTGATAATATCGCCGCCTTTCAGTGGGCACTTGATCCCGACGGCAACCCCGCAACAACTGCCGATATGCCCGACGTAATCAATAATTCCTGGCGCACAATAGATATAGGAGATGCCTGTAATCATCCCGCTTACACCCAAAGCCTGAATGCGTTGGAAGCAGCGGGCATTGCCGTGGTATTTTCTGCCGGAAATGAGGGGCCTTCGGCAGGTTCGATTTCTCCGCCCAAAGGCATAAATACGGGCCTGGTAAATACTTTTGCCGTGGGTTCGATCAATGGAAATCTCGCGACTTTTCCTATTTCCAGCTTTTCCGGCCGCGGCCCTTCTGTCTGTCCGGGGTTGGAATCCCTACTCATAAAACCGGAGGTTGTCGCACCGGGGGTTCAGGTTCGGTCTTCGATACTTAATGGAAAATACGGTACCAAATCCGGGACATCCATGGCCGCACCTCATGTTTCCGGGGCCATACTTTTACTGAAAGAGGCTTTTCCTTATCTGACAGGGGAAGAGATCAAACTGGCACTTTATTTTACCTGTACCGACCTTGGAGCGCCAGGAGAGGACAATTCCTACGGCATGGGCCTGATCAACTTGTCTGCCGCCTGGCAGTTTTTGGTTGCCGCCGGAAATGTGCCGGTCATACCCTCCGATACTAATAATGTAGCCGTAGTTTCGGTCGAAAACATCCCACAGATAAGTTGTGATTCGCTTATTTCTCCGATAATACACTGGCAAAACCTCGGCGAAAATCCGGTTTTCTCCGCTGTATTAGATTATACTTTCAGCAATGGTCTTTCCGGATCAATGCTTCTAAACGACAGCCTGTTTCAGGACAGTGCGGCTTCCGTTTTTCTGCCTGCATTTACGTTTTCACCCGGACTATATACGCTGGAGGTAAACCTGCGAAATCCCAACGGAGAAAATGACTACCGGCATCTGGACAATTACAAACGGATTTCTTTTTCCATTTCACCGCCACCGCCCGTTATTGCCGTTGATACCGTGTGTATGTTTTCCGAAGGAATGCTCACGGCAATGTCTCCGATGCCGGGTACAGTAATCCGCTGGTATGACAGCCTGACTAATGGAAATCTGCTGGCAGAGGGAAATTTTTTTATTACGCCCACCTTATCATCGGATCAGGTTTATTACGTTACCGCAGAATGGCCGTCTGATGAGGAGAATCAATGTCCTCGTAAAACGGTTGAGGTCAATGTGGCTCCAGACAGTATGCAGGCGAGTTTTGTGGCGGATTTTTACCAGGTTTTCCTGCCGGATTCGGCAACGGTTACTTTTACTGATCAGAGTAGTGGTGCATTAGCTTGGAATTGGAGGTTTGGAGATGGAGAATTTAGCACACTTCAAAATCCTGTACATACTTATACTATGGCGGGGGTTTATCGGGTGATTCTTTCTGCTGAGGGGCAGGACGGGTGTACCGATGTTTTTCAGGATACGGTGGTAGTTTTGGAAAAAAATGTTTCAACGGAAATTTCGGAATCAGAGGAGGGTTTTGACGGTCATATCCATATTTATCCCAACCCTTCTTCCGGAATTGTTTTTGTAAACGTTTTTCTTCCCGAAAACCAACCGTCTAATCTGGTTATATATGACGTAAATGGCAGAGAAATTTTTATTCAAAAAGACATACATTGGCGCATTGAAACGCTTGAATTTGATTTTACGGGACATGCTCCCGGTATATATTATCTGACTTTCCGCACAACCAACGGCACATTAAGTAAAAAAATCATCATTTCCCCCTAATTCACACAAACTCTTATGAACAAACGAGTCGGTATTATCATTTTTCTTCTGATTTTTGGCGGGAGGTTTTACGCACAGACCACCCCAGATTATACCAAAACCAGCGATCTCCTGCTGGAGAAAATGGATGAATCGCCGGAGGGTTACCTCCGGTTTAGTATCCGGCTCGCAGACCGCGCCGATATTCGGTCGCTGGACGCCAACTTCCGGAAAAAGAATACTCCGCTGGGACAAAGAGCGCGTACCGTAATTTCCACCTTAAAAACCTACGCAGTTGCGACCCAGGGTGATCTTCGCGATTTTCTGGAACAATCACCCGATGTATTACCCGGATCTATAAAGAGTTACTGGATTACGAATATCCTTTACGTAACCGCAAAACCATCTCTGATTGTGGAACTAAGCCATCGTATGGATGTGGATTGGCTGGAGTTTGATTATCCGATTGCGCTGGTGGAACCCGATTCACGGGTTACGCTTTCCGGCTCCGGAGTTACGGAATCCGTGGGGGGAGTTGAACCCGGGCTTCAAGCCATCAATGCACCGGCAATGTGGGCATTGGGTTATACCGGTTATGGCCGGAAAACACTTACCGTTGATACCGGAGCCGATCCTACCCATCCGGCAATTGCCGGGCGTTATTGGGGAAATTTTGTACCCAAAAACCTCGCCTGGTTTGACCCCAATACGGGTAGCGAAGATCCTTTTGACTGTGATTCTCACGGCTCGCATGTCACCGGGACGATGCTCGGTCTGGATCCTGCGACCCACGACACCATCGGTGTCGCTCCGGAAGCCGTATGGATGGCCTCTGCTGCGATCTGCGACAACGGCAGCGAAGACAATCTTTCGGTTATGCAATGGGCGATTGATCCGGATGGGGATTCTACAACGACATGGGACATGCCCGATGCGATGAACTGTTCGTGGTGGGCACCCGATATTCACCCGGAATGTAACAGCGACTACGTAGAAGTCCTCAATGCCTTGGAAGCAGCGGGCATAGCGGTAGTGTTTGCCGCCGGAAATTTCGGTCCAGCCCCTTCTAGCGTGACCATTCCACAGGATATTAGCACCGACCTGGTAAATACTTTTTCGGTAGGGGCCGTCAATGGTAATGTGCCCACTACGCCTATCGTGGGATTTTCTGCGCGCGGCCCGTCCAACTGTGGTACGGCCGGTTCGCTGTTGATAAAACCGGAAGTTGCTGCGCCGGGTCTTGATGTGCGTTCAAGTATATTAGGAGGAGGTTACGGTTTGTTTTCAGGCACCTCCATGGCTTCGCCTCATGCAGCCGGAGCCATTTTACTGCTCAAACAGGCATTCCCCTACCTCAGTGGTACAGACCTTAAACTGGCTTTGTATTTCAGCGCCATTGATATGGGTGAACCGGGAGAAGACAATAGTTATGGGATGGGGTTAATTGATGTATATGCGGCCTACAACTATCTTATTACCCTGGGAAATACGCCCGTTTCTCCTAATGCCAGCTTTGATGTCGCCGCTCAGATGCTTGTAAACCTCGATACTTTTTTCTGTGGTGCTACAACGGTTTCCCCACTTGTATTGGTAAAAAATGAAGGGGATTCTGTCGTTAATACTATGAAGATTGTTTTGAGTTATTTTGCAGGTCAGCAGGATACAATCCTATGGAGCGGGGTGATTCCGCCCGGAACACTTCAACTCATCGCACTGCCCTCTCAACTACTTCCGGGAGGGGATTACAATTTTTCGCTGGAACTAATCCTTCCCAACGGAAATGAAGATGTGCGTTTTCTCGACAATCGCCTGCTACGAAATGTAACCGTTACAGCCGATCCGGCAATTGCGCCTGTAAGCACGAGTGTCTGTAAAAATGCCAATGCTTATATAATCGTTGCTTCTCAGAATCCCTGGCAAACATTCTGGTATAATGAAATAAGCGGAGGTGCGCCCTTTTTCGAAGGGAATTCCTATCTCACCCCCACACTCGACACAAGCCGGGTCTATTATGTCGGAAATGGTTTACAAGGTTCACTCGGGTTGCCGGACAGTCTGGGTGAAAATGGCTTTTATGATACAAACAATGTAGGTTATATGACCTTTGATTGTTCGGAGGACATTATTCTAAAATCCGTGAAAGTTTATTCGAATAATGTGGGTGTCAGGCTTTTTCAGGTTACTGACGCAGGAGGAAATTTAATAGAGGGGAAAATAGTTCAGATGCTGGATGGAGAACATAATATCGAGTTAGGCTTTGAAATACCGGCGGGTAATGGTTATAAACTACATTACCTGGGGTTATGGGGAATGTATCGCCAGTCTGCGGGTGCTACGTATCCGTACAACCTCGATGGACTTGTTACGATTACGGGTTCAGAAGGAGGCGATTCAGCGTATGCTTATTTTTATGACTGGCAGATACAGGTCAATGGGTCATGCCCGCGTACTCCTATAACAGTATCTACTATACAGGGCACAATGAACGCTGCCTTTGCCGCTACGCCCGGATTGGTACAACTCCCGAACCAGACCGGTGATGTTCAGTTTACCGATTTAAGTGCTAATGCACTTACGTGGAAATGGAATTTTGGCGACGGAGGTACAAGCACCTTACAAAATCCCCAACACACCTATTCATTAGTAGGAGAATACCCGGTAAGCCTGACCGCAAGCGGTGCTGATGGTTGTACAGATACCTTTATAGATACCGTGATTGTAAAGGGATGGAATACTTCTATTGAGGATTTTGAGGCGGGAAATGAGGGCTTAACCATTTATCCAAATCCTTCCGGTGGTATTTTAAATCTAAAATTTGACTTCGACAAACCGGAAGAGGTTGAAATATATACCACGGATATGATGGGTAAAATAGTACAATATACTGGCAAGAAAGTCGTTTACACAGACAATATACTCATGGATGTCTCGGGAATTAGTGCGGGAGTTTACCTTCTTCACGTAAAAAAAAGGAGTACAACCCTGAGCCGGAAACTTTTGAAAGTTGATTGAAGAAGATAAAATTTGTTTGTAACGAGGCAGTGATTGTAATATTTTCCGGATTACTGTCCTTAATAATTCTTCGCAGTTGTGCTAATTTGTGCCATCTGGTACAACACCCTCTATGCGTCAAAAATATAAAATAGGAATTATAGATGCCGAATACGGTGGCGTTGAGTCACGGGGGTATAAATTGCTTACGGCCCAACTTGCCTCTAATGCACCCGAAAACTTTCAGTTTGTGGTCTATCAGGACAATATTTCCGGAAAAAATGAACGGCTCCAAAATCAGCCAAATGCAAAAACCATCGTTCTTCCGCTAAAAAATAAGGGAATAATCGGACGTTTGTTTTTCAACTTTCTGGCTATCGGACACGCGATGTTTGCGTCAAATGCTGTGATTATACTGGGGGTTGGATGCGGTATTTTTCTCCCCTTTGTGAGATTTTTTTCCCGCCTAAAAATTATTGTAAACATTGATAGCCTCCAGTGGAATGATCAGGTAAAAGGAGAGCCTTCCCAAATAATCTGGAAAGCGGCGGAACGGCTGGCGGTAAAATCATCCCACAAGGTTATCTGTGGAACTAACCAGCTACACGATTACCTGAAAAGTGAATACAAAGCCGAAGGCGAAGTTATCAGCTACGGCAGTGATTATGCGACATCTGAAGTAGCCACTCCGGAGCATTCTGCTATTGTATCTAAAATTCTTTCTTCCGGGCAGAAATTTGTCCTCTGTCGAACTCGCATTACTCCTTTCAGTCGGGTAGAGGGAATTCTGAATACATTCAGTCGTTATCCCCGATATGCACTGGTCATTGTCGGAAACTGGCTGGAAACTCCCTACAGCCGAGGGCTGTATGAGCAATATCACCGCTACGGCAATATTCATCTGCTTGACTATTCGCCCTCAGAATATACAACCCTGATAGCGCGGGCAAGCATTTTTTTGTATAATTTTTCTTTCGGAGGAACTTATATTTCCCTTCTTGAGGCTATGCACAGCCGCGTACCGGTTATAGCCTTCGAATCTCCCGAGAATCGGGAAATAACCAGTAACAAGGCTTTCTACTTCTCGCACTCAGCAGATTTGATATATATCCTGCATTCGACCCGGCCTTCTATGCTGCAAATCACTGCCGATAATATGGCCCTAATCGCCCGGCAAAATCATCGCTGGTCAACAATAACGGAAAAATATTTTAATCTGATAACCGAACTGGCTTCCCGCCGCACGACCCCAGTCAAGGTCGCAAATACCATGGTGGCTAGGGAGCAAAGCATTTATGCGAATAAATCTAATGGTCAGTAAATCAGAATAGCAAAGGCAATAATCCAGCAGAGAATAACCACCTGAAGGAACAAGTCTCCCACCAAAATTTTAGTCGGACTTCCGCTTTTTTCTTCTACAAAGGTGATCTGCATATACCTGAGTACTCCCAGGATCACAAAAAAAACGGTAATGTACAGATTGTGACTATTAAATTTTTCCTGAATCTCCGGAGAAATTGTATAAGAAATATAAGCCACAATCAATACTGAGGCCATGACTACCATGGCACTATTGATAAACTCCAAATTGTAGCCATCAATGGCTTTCCGCACTTTCATCCCGTCGGAGGCTAACAATACATCGTCGCGTCTTTTGGCCAGTGCCAGAAATAATGCCCCCAGAAACATCATCAGAATCAGCCACATAGACAATGGAATCGTAGGCTTCACAATCATTGATCCTACGGCTACTCTTATTACAAAACCCAGGGCAATGATACTTATATCTATAATCGCTATATGTTTGAGCCGAAAAGTATAAAGTACATTGAGAAATACATAAGCAGTAACCAGATAAAGGGCGTATTTATCGAGAAAAACAAAAATCCCCAACCCCACTGCAATTACAAATCCCATAAGCAAAAAAGCGATTCTCACGGAAACACGACCCGAGGCCAGGGGGCGATCTTTTTTTATCGGGTGAGCGGCGTCTTCCTTTCGGTCTCTATAATCATTCAGAATATACACCCCACTGGCAATAAGAGAAAAAGCCACGAATCCGATCAAAATAGATAAAACCACTTGAATATCTCCGATTCTTAACCCGAAAAAAGCGGGAAGAAACAACATCAGGTTTTTGGTGTACTGATGTGGACGAAGCAATAAAATATAATCCCTGACCATATTGAAGGGCAAATAAACGAATTATCCTGACGGGCGCAATGGATTTAAAAAGGTTCATTCCGCCTTTTTGCACATTCATTCCCGTCTTTCCCGCTTTCATCGTGCCGCCCTGCAATCCTGCGACAAAACCGCTGTCTATGAGTTGTAAACATTCGACAAGCTCAAGTTTTACCGATAAAAAACATAAAAAATGAATACGCTAAAAAAACTCGCTTTCAGCTCAATTATTGGCCTCGGACTGGTCATGAGCAGTTGTCAGATAGACCAAGTATGCACGAAAGGTTCCGGCCCTACCGTCATTGATACGCTGGCTGTAGGATCTTTTACCGGGATTAATCTCGCGCTTTCCGGCGATGTGTATATATCCAAAGGTCCGGTTCAATCCGTAGTAGTACACGGTCAGGAAAATCTTATCGAAAAACTCAAAACCGACGTGGAGGGAGGAGTATGGAAAATTGATTTTGAGGGTTGTACGATCAATAATGACGATTTCGAAGTCCATATCACCCTTCCGGAACTGGACTTTGTGAAAATATCGGGATCGGGAAATATTATCAGCGAAGACACTTTTGCAACCACGCTGATGGGAGTTGTAATCAATGGCTCCGGGGATATTACCCTGGCAACCGACGCGGGTCAGATGGACAGCGAAATCAATGGCTCCGGGAACCTGTTTCTTTCGGGAATAGCAGATACCCATTCTACCAAAATCCTCGGCTCCGGAAATATCAAAGCTTTTGACCTCGCCACCGACGAAACACTCGTAACCATCAATGGCTCCGGAGATGCGGAAGTTTCGGCCAACCAGTTATTGGATGTAAAAATCGGTGGTAGTGGAGATGTATTATACAAAGGTTCTCCCCAGCTTAATGTAAAAATCAACGGATCCGGTACAGTCGTAAATGCTAACTAAACGAATTTAATTCAGTAGTTGCCTAATCGGATCATCTGCGATGATCATAATGTCCTCCCTCAGGTTACTATGCCTGAGGGATTTTTGTTTGAAGATAGAATGTGTAAATTGAACGTTTACCTTCCGAATATGTATCACACAAGGGACAAAATACGAGACCTTCCGGCAGCTTTGCAGCGAATTTCCTCCTGGAGAATCCAGGGAGACCTCATTGTTTTTTCCAATGGTTGTTTTGATCTGATTCATCCTGGCCATATAGAATACCTGGAGCAGGCACGGCAGTTGGGTGATCGCCTGGTTCTGGGCTTAAACGCCGACGTTTCGGTAAAAAAGTTGAAAGGCGAAGACCGCCCGATAAACAATGAGCGGGCCAGGGCGATAATTCTTGCCGCACTGGTATTTGTGGACATGGTGATTATTTTCGAAGAAGACACCCCACAAGAGCTGATCCAAGCCGTTTCTCCGGATATTCTGGTTAAAGGAGGAGATTATATTGTGGAGGAAATTGTGGGATATGAGTGGGTAAAAAAAACAGGAGGGAAAATCCTGACGATTCCCCTCCTGGAAGGATATTCTACTACCTCAACCATAAAGAAGCTGAGGGATATTTAGTCCATGATATACGGGTACTCGCCTACATAAACATCCTCGTAAAGTGCTTCGGGAGCGGGGTAAGGAGATTCTTCTGCGAAAACCACACAGTCCTCCACAATTTTATTGATACGCTCATCAATGGTGGTAATTTCTTCATCCGAAGCCACCTTGTTTTCATTCATATAAATTTTGAGGTTGGCGATAGGATCCTTATCCCTGTATTTGTCGAGTTCTTCGCGTGTGCGGTACTTGGCCGGGTCAGACATGGAATGCCCTTTATAGCGGTAGGTTTTCATCTCAATAAGCATGGGACCGTTACCGGCTCTTACATATTCCGCGGCGGACTTCATTTCTTCATAGACGGTCATCACGTTCATGCCATCCACTGGTTTGGAAGGCATATCGTAAGATTCACCGAGGGTATAAAGTTCCGTTACGTTAGAAGTTCTTTCGACCGAGGTTCCCATGGCGTAATTATTGTTTTCAATCACAAAAATTACGGGGAGTTTCCACAACATAGCGAGGTTAAACGCTTCGTGAAAAGATCCCTGGCGGGTAGCACCGTCGCCCATCATACAGATACAGATTTTGTCCTCCTCTTTGTATTTGATGCCGAAAGCGATACCGGCACCGAGTGGAATTTGCCCACCGACGATACCATGCCCTCCGAGGAAATTGTGTTCTTTGGAGAAGAAGTGCATAGAGCCGCCTTTGCCTTTGGAGCAGCCGGTAGCCTTGCCATAAAGCTCTGCCATACAGGCGTTTGCGGAAACGCCACGAGCAAGAGCACCTCCATGGTCGCGGTAGGCGGTGATAATATAATCATCGGGTCTTATGGCCGCTTCCATGCCGATTGCTACGGCCTCTTGGCCGATGTATAAGTGGCAGAATCCGCGAAACTTCTGTTGCATATACAACTGGCTCGCTTTTTCTTCGAATTTGCGGATCAGCATCATCTGCTCAAACCATTGGAGCAGCATTTCTTTGCTGTAGGATTTCTTTTTACCGGTGGTTTTAGTTTTCGTACCTGGCATAAATCGGGCAGTTGTAAAGGAAAGGAAAATCAGGGGGTGAAATTGCCTAATCCCCGATAGAATTACAAATTATTAACTCTATTTTTGCCTGAAAGTTTGCTGCTTTGTATATATCCGGCTTACATCTTACCCAATTCCGAAATTATGCAGAGGCGCGTCTCCGTTTCTGCCCGGGGATCAACTGCCTTGTCGGACCCAATGGATCGGGGAAAACCAACCTCCTTGACGCAATTCATTTTCTGGCTTTTACTCGTGGTTTTCGCAGTTCTCAGGACAAAATGGCCATGCAGGACGGAGAGGAATTTTTTTTCAACGGAGGCACTTTATATAAGCAGGGGATAAAACAAGAGGTGTACGTAAATTTTGCCAAGGGTAAGGGTAAAAAGGTACTGGTAAACCAGAAGCCCGTAGATAAGATGAGTGATCATATCGGGAAGATACCGCTGGTAGCGGTATTGCCCAATGATACAGACCTTATCAATGGAGCCGCCGCCGAAAGGCGACGATTTCTGGATATGCTCATCAGCCAATATGACCCGGCTTATCTTCGCCACCTCATCGCCTATGAGCGGGTACTTTCTCAGCGCAACGCACAGCTTCGTATGTTTGCCGATACCGGAAGGTTTGACCGTGACCAGCTTGAAATCTGGAATAGTCAGCTGATCCCACATGGAATAGCGATTTTTGAAGGCCGAAGGCAATTTCTGGAAGCATATATGCCTTTTTTTGAGGCTTTTTTCCGAAATATTGTCTCTCAAAAGGAAACTCCTTCTATCCGTTACCGATCTCAGATTAACCAAAATACAACCGCCGAATGGGCCGACCTCCTCGCACAGACCGAAGAAAAAGACCGGGTAATGTTGCATTCCGGATCGGGAATTCATCGGGATGACCTGCATTTCCGGATTGATGATTACTCTGCCCGTAATTATGGCTCTCAGGGCCAGCAAAAAACTTTCATTATCGCCTTAAAACTGGCGCAGTATCGTTTGCTGGAACGTCAGACGGGTGTGCCCCCCATTTTGTTGCTGGACGATATTTTCGACAAAC
The DNA here is from genome assembly GCA_033764335.1 of Bacteroidia bacterium. Classification (GTDB taxonomy): domain Bacteria; phylum Bacteroidota; class Bacteroidia; order J057; family J057; genus JAGQVA01. Next base: position 89,820 of record JANRJC010000057.1, read on the forward strand.
TCGACGAACACCGGCTCGGGAGTATTGCCCAACTACTGGATCAGGAGATAGAAGGCCAGATTTTTATTACGGATACCTCCTATGAAAGACTCGCTTCCGTTTTTTCTTCAAGTCTTAGACGAGAAAAAGCCTTTTTTGAAGTGGAAAAGGGAAGGGTGAAATCCCTGAAAGCGGATAATCCCGAGTGATTGTTTCGAATCCGCTAACTCACGGGGTTTTGAAATTTGCTTACAAAACCAGCAAGAGCACCTCCGGCAAGCGGACCGACTGCATAAATCCAGATGGGTGCAAAATGCTGAACCGCAAGGTTTGGCCCTAAGCCTACAGCAGGATTAAAAACACCGCCCGATACGGGTCCGCCTGCAAAAACTCCTGCGAGATAGGTAAAACCAATTGCCAGGCCAAAGTATGAATTGTTTTCGGTTGGGGGAGTTGTGGAAACATTCAGAAATACTAATACCAATCCAAAGGTAAAAATTACTTCGGTCAATAATACCTCAACGATCGAGGCACTGTTGGCGGGGGTTACACGAAATACAAAAGCATCGTCCTGAACAAGCATGCCCACCAGAAAACCTGCTACGGTTGCCCCTAAAATCTGGGAAACCCAAAAAATACCGGCCTCTTTCACTTCGATTTTTCCCCGAATATACACTGCCAGCGTTACCGCAGGGTTGTAATGTGCCCCGGAAATATGACGGCCCATATAGGTCATTACCATCAAAGTTGCACCCATCGCAACCGGTGCAAGGATTGAACCCGAACCCGTAGCCAGCCCGATTGTCAGCACGAGAAAAAAGGTTCCGATGAATTCTGTCAAATAATTTTTCATTGGCGTATCGTTTGGGTGAGTGTTTCTTTATTTATTGAATGATTGTTCAATAAATAAATTTGCCGTTACTGCGAAAAAAGATATATTTTGTAAATAAATATAGCTCTAACTTAAAAACTATTACTATGCTTAAAGAATTCAAAGCGTTTATTTTGCGAGGTAATGTACTTGACCTCGCAGTTGCCGTCATTATTGGGGGTGCTTTTGGAAATATTGTCTCATCCCTTGTAAACGATATTCTTATGCCTCCGATCGGATTATTGATGGGCGGGGTAAATTTTTCAGATCTATACATAAATCTTTCCGGGGATGCTTATGACAACCTCGCAGCCGCCCGTGAAGCAGGCGCAGCCGTCATTGCTTATGGTACATTTTTGCAGACGATTATTGATTTTCTGCTTGTAGCCTTTGCGATTTTTATGGTGATCAAGGCCTACAATAGCATTCAGGCCAAAAAAGAAGAGGCACCTGCTGCAGCTCCGGAACCCTCTGCCCAGGAAAAACTGCTTGCAGAGATCAGAGATTTGCTCAAAAAGTAATAGGATTATAATTCCTTCTTACTCTGTGGTTCCTCTCTGGGACTCTGTGTTCCCAGTTCCTAAAATTTGTCGTTGACAAACGAAATAAATGGTTAACACAGAGTCGCACAGAGGAATCGCAGAGTTACACTGAGTCTCACAGAGGAATTATTTTCCCGGTAGGGATTTGTTTGTACTCTTCGAGGCAAAAATCCATACAGGTGCGCATATAATCTTCGGAAAAGTCGAAAGCGATTCCTGCGGTCTGGTAGATTTCCGGAATAGGCTTGGAATAACCGAGTTTTAGTGCATCCAAATATTGATTCAATCCCTCTTCCGGGTTGAGTTTGTAATTGCGCCAAATTGCCAATGCGCCTAGCTGTGCGATGGCATATTCGATATAATAAAAAGGCACATCAAAAATATGGCTTTGTTTCAGCCATAGATGTTGCCTTACCTCTTCATAACCATCCCAATTGACAAAGTCTCCATGAAACCGGATATAAAGCTCTTCAAACTTCCGGTTTCGGGTATCGGCATCTTCTTTGGGATGATCATATACCCATTGCTGGAAAGCGTCCACGGTTGCAATCCACGGAAAAACATCTATACAGCGGTAAAGTTGACTTTTTTGGGCCACGGCGACCGCCTCTGAATCGGGATAAAAAATATCATATTTGTCGAGGCACAACAATTCCATCGTCATGGAGGCGAGTTCGGCGACCTCCGAAGGCGTTTGTTTCAGCACATCGAGCGGGATATTGCGGGTCAAAAAAGAATGAATCGCATGACCACTTTCGTGAAGCATGGTAATGACATACTTGTGCGAGTTGGCCGCGTTCATAAAGATAAAGGGGATACCGGTTTCCATCAGCGGATAATTGTACCCACCGGGAGCTTTCCCGGGCCGAGTATCCAGGTCGAGGTACTGGTGTTCGTTCATGATGGAAATCATCTTGCCCAGTTCAGGCCGGAGGCGGGAAAGTGTTTCGATGGATTTTTGGATTAGCTCTTCCGAATTGGAAAAAGGAGCCAGCGGAGTATCGGCAAATATATCCACTGTCAAATCCCAGGGCCGTAATTCCGAAAGCCCCATTCGCTCTTTTCGCTCCTGCATTAGTTCGCCGTAAATGGGTTTTACCACTTTTTCCACGGCTTCATGAAAGGATCGGGTATCTTCCAAGGTATAATCGAACCGGGCGAGTTGGTCAAACTTGTAGGAGGTATAAGACTCATACCCGGCATTTTGAGCGATATTATGGCGTAATTCTACCAGTTGATCAAAAATTCCCAGAATTTTATCTCTTTCCATCGCCCTTCTTTCGCGGAGCAGGTCCCACACTTCCTGGCGGACTTTCCGGTCAGGTTTTTCCAGATAGATCCCCGCTTCCGGCACGGTGATTTCTTTTCCATCATAGTGAATAGTCATACTCCCCATGATCTCCGTATGCTGCTGTGAAATACTCGCCGCTTTTGACTCCAAGGCAACATTTTCTTCCCGGAAAAGCGCAATTTCCCGCTTGAGACTTCGAGTAAACGTCTGATAAGTCATTGGGTCAATTGCATCAAACCAGGGGTTATCTGCGATTTTACGATTGATGGTGTTTTTTATTACCGACACCGGAGGCAGAATTTCCTGAATAAAATACTGATAATCTTTTTTGTATTCGTCCTTTTGAGTATTGCAAGTCATCCGGATATATCGCCAGGCCAGATCTTCGGCAACGATAGCGTCTATTTCATTGACTTTCCGGAGGAACATCTCAAGCTCCGTTACAGAGTTCGGCTTTTCTTCCAGCAACTGCTGATAATAAGGCTCCAATGTTTTCCATTCCGTAATGGAAAAATCGTAGGGAACCATTTTTCTTTCAAGCTTTGGATCGGAGATCTTGAGAAATTCCTGCATGTTGTAAAATTTTGGGCCAAAACTACAAAAAAAGCCCCAATGGGTGGGGGAACAGAAAAGAGGGGTATATAAAAAAAAAGAACCTGATGAATGTTGGCGCTTCATCAGGCTGCTGGTCCTTTAAGGGGACGCTAAACGTGCTTTTCCCTAACACATGACAAACATAATAGCCGTTTGACCGCTTCCAATGGAAAAATATCACGGAAAGTAACGTTAGGAAACCCTAAAAAATCGCTCTTTTCGGCCTCTGTAAGGCAAATAATTGAATATTCTGGTAAATATTGGTAATATCACGGGTTGAGAGGCAATCAATCAAACACAGGTGGACAGGATTAAAAAAATATTTTTTTCACTCTCTCCGACAGAAGTTCGATACCTAAAGAGCTACCTTACTGCATTTCATGCCCGTGGTAAAAACCGGGCACTGGAGATGATTGAAATTCTTGAAGAACAACCGGAGTCGGACAATAAAAGCGTAGCCGAGACTTTGTACGGCGATCCGCATTCCAAAGCATTTATTATGCTCAAAGGGCGTGTACTCGAAAAAATGCTGGAAACACTCAGTCTCAGCGTGAATTTTCAGAATAATCCCGCTTTTCGGGAAGATCCTGCGGCCTTCGAAGCTATTAACCTTCAGAAAAATCTGATTTATGCTTTCCTGCTCCGCCGTCGCGGACTGGAAGAGCAAGCCCGTGAGATTCTGGAGAAATGCGCCAAAATGGCGGAAGACCTCTCCTTTCCTGAATACAAACTCCTCGCACTTATCAATCTCCGCAATTTCTCTTCTTCCGAAAAAGAAGTCGTTTGGAGTTATAAACAGGAAATCGAAGACTCTCTGGAACAATTTCGCACGGATGTTATTGGCTCCGGGATCTTTGATGAATTTCGTGTATTACAGGCCGACTCTACTTCGGGCGATGAAGAAAAAGAAGCCTATCTCACGCAAAAAACATTGGAACTGGAACAGCGACTCGACAAAATGTACAGTGCCCGGTCGCATTATTATTATCTCGCCATTAAAGTCTATCTCCATGAGTTTCGGGAAGAATATAGCATCGTGAAACAAGTGCTTGAGGAAATGATCGAGCTGCTGCATTCGCACCCCGGCATTGGTTCCAAAAATCGCCTTGGAATCCCTCTTCACCAACTTTCGGGAGTCGAAGTGCGAATGGGCAATTATACCGCCGCCATTCAGGCAGCCGACCAAGCCCTCGGCTATTTTCATCCCCATAAGCGCAATTATCTTTCGGCTTCAATCTATAAATTGTTTGCCTGCATTTACGCCAATAATCTTCCTGAAGCCCATAAAACCCTTGAAAACCTCAACTGGTTTCAAAATCAGAAACACCTTGATTCCCTCAATGGCATTGTTTCCTATCTCCAGGCTTGTGTTTTGTTTATCGAAGGCGATTATCGTAAAGCCCAACGAGTCTTATTCGAAGCTACCGAATTACTCAGCGATAAAGCCGGCTGGAACGTGGGAATACGGGTTTTTGAGATTCTGATTCTGATTGATCTGGACTTATCTGACCTCGCTTCTGCGAAAATCGAAAGCCTTCGCAAACATATTGGCAAATATGAAGTTGAAGAAAGGATTCGCCTTATTTACCGCTACCTAAACGCATTGGAAAGGCAATCTTTTGATTTTCGGGAACATAACCCCGAAATGGAAGATACGCTCCGAAAACTCACCACAGAGGCCCCCTGGACAGCACTAAACCACGAGGTCGTGCGGTTTGAGTCTTGGGTAACCGCCAAAACAGAAAGCGGAAAGTTTTATACTCATCTGCTGCGTTCGCTTCATATTCCCACCGAAAAGTAACCCTATGTATTTACCTGAAGGCAATATCCTGCTTACCGGTGCAACGGGTTTCCTTGGATTCCGAGTACTGGAAAGACTGGTCGAAAATTCGTTTTCAGGCAATATTATTGCCGCAGGCAGAGTCCTGAAACCTCGTGCCCGCCTCGAAGCAGGCAATGTACATTACCGACTGGGCGATCTTTCAGATGCTTTTTTCACCGAACAACTGTTTGAGGAGTTTCCGATTACCCACATCATCAATTGCGCTGCATTATCCTCTCCCTGGGGGCAATATGAGGCTTTTTTTCGAGCCAATGTCCTTTCGCAAAAGCACTTAATCCGCCTTGCGGAAAAACACGCCGTAAAGCGGTTTGTACATATTTCTACCCCCAGTCTTTATTTTGACTATCGTAACCGCCTTGATATAAAAGAATCGGATCCCCTGCCGCGAAAATTTGTAAATCACTATGCCGCCACCAAACGCGAAGCAGAAATCCTTCTCGAAAAGTCTTCTCTCGATTGGGTTGCACTTCGCCCACGGGCACTGGTAGGCAGGGGAGATACTGTTATTATGCCCCGTGTTATCCGCGCTTATGACGAAGGAAAACTCCGGATTATTGGGAATGGAGAAAACTTTGTGGACATTACCCCGGTTTCCAATGTCGTAGATGCCGTAGTATTATCGCTTACTGCGCCGGAGAAAGCTTGTGGAAAACAATATAATATCGCCAACGGCGCGCCGGTAAAGCTTTGGGCCATGCTGGCCGGTGTACTTCAACGCCTGGATCGTCATTTGCCCGAAAAAAAAGTACCCCTTGCCATAGCGATGACTGCGGCAACGCTGATGGAAACAGCCGCAAAATGGACACCCGGGCACCGCGAACCCGCACTCACCCGATATAGTGTCGGGACAATCGGGCTTTCTTTTTCGATGGATATATCTCTCGCCCAAAAATATCTGGGATATTCGCCCCAGCAATCTGTAAAAGAGGCGATGGACGAGTTTGTAGAATGGTATAAAAACGGTTGACATGAAACAAGTCCGCTTATTGCTAAAAACCGCAGGCTACTGTCTGGCAAAGGAACACCATGCTCTCAAAGGAGGCAGGCGACAGAATATTTGTTTTCCGGCTCTATACGCACTGATTCAACATCCCGAACAAGGGTGGATTTTATTCGATACCGGATATACTCAGCGATTTTACGAAGCTACGCAGCGGTTTCCGGGTATCCTTTACAAATGGATGACCCCCACTTTTATCAGGCCGGAAGAAGAAGCAGTGGCAGAAGTGCGAAGAATGGGTATAAATCCCGAAGACATAAAACATATAATCGTCTCGCATTTTCACGCCGACCATGTAGGCGGGTTGCGGGACTTTCCCCGTGCCGTATTTTATTGTACCAAAACAGCTTTTGATCAGGTAACTCAGCTGAAAGGTTTTGCCGGCGTAAGGCGGGGACTACTCTCCGGCCATCTGCCAGAAGATTTTTCCCTTAGGGCAACACTGGTTGATACCGGAAAATTCCCTGCCCGCCACGACCCCGATCTGGGCGAAATGACCGATTTGTTTGGCGACGGAAGTATCCTGCTTCCTTATCTGCCCGGCCATGCCGCCGGGCAGATGGGTGCGTTATTAAACACCCTTGAGGGAAAGGTACTTCTCGCAGCCGATGCTTTCTGGCTTAGAGAAAATCTGGAAGAAAATCGGCTGCCCAGTCCTGTTGTAAAACTGTTTTTTGACTCCTGGACAGACTTTAAGACCAGTCTCGCAAAGGTGAGGAAGTTCTGGCAAAATCACCCTGAAATAAAAATTATCCCCACTCACTGTGAGAAGACGATAAAAGAAGTCATCGGTCATTAGTCTATCAGACATAACTTTAACTCAAACAATCAATCAAAAAAATGACCCATCCCAAACCCATTTCTATTCTCGGCATGGGCAAATGCCTTCCGAAACAAAAGATACTCTCCGCAGAACTTGAGCGAAAGCTGGGTATTCCGGAGGGATGGTCTGCGCGGTATTCCGGCGTTGAAGAACGGTATTATGCCGACGGCGAAAGCGGTGCAGAAATGGGTGCCCGCGCACTAGAAGAAGCACTCCAGCATGCGGAAATAACGGTGGATAAACTGGATCTGATATTGTGTGGTTCGGCAACCTTTGACTATCCCATTCCGAATCAAGCCTGTGTGATCAAAAATGAAATAACCGGCGGGCAATCGTGTGATGTACCGGCAATATCGGTTGACAGTACCTGCCTGAGTTTTGTGGCAGCATTTGACCTGGCAGCAAGTCTTCTTGACGGAAAACGATATAAAAGAATCGGTATTGTCAGTGTTGAAATTGCATCCAAAGGGCTAAATTCCAAAGACTGGGAAACCTCCACTCTGTTTGGCGACGGAGCCGCCGCTGCAGTGATAGGATGGGCGCCCGAACAAAAAAGCAGTATAATCAAAGCAGATATGAAAACCTGGTCAGAAAATATTTTTTCGACCCAGGTAAAGGGCGGCGGAAATGCCTGCTTTTTCAGAGATTATCCCTACGACCCGGAACTACATTCCTTTTCGATGGAAGGAAAAACCCTTCTGAAGATGGCACATACCAAAATTCCCCTATTCATGGAATCGTTTTTTTCCGATCTGGATATGGGCATTACAGACGTCGAGCTTATTATCCCTCATCAGGCGAGCAGAATTGGGGTCGAATTGTTTTTTCGAATGTATCCCTTCCGAAGAGAGCAATTTTTTGGAAATCTCAGCACTCACGGCAACTGTATTTCTGCCTCTATACCCATGGCTTTGTACGATGCTATTGAAACGGGAAAACTTCAACGCGGCCAAACCTGTATGATCTGTGGTACTTCGGCGGGGTTTTCGATTGGCGCCCTGCTGTTTCGCTACTGAAAAGCAGATTGCCTTACCTTCGATTTTCCAATGAGTTTCAAAAACTTTAGTATAAATAAACACGTAATCCGGAAACTTCACTAATTTGCCATGCAATTTTAAACCCAGATTATATGCCCTTTGATTTATCATTAAAAGCAGATGTGATTGAGGTTGAAAATCTCACCGATGAATATTTCAGGAAAAACTACCTTTTGCCGAAAAAACCGCTCCTGATTAAGGGACTGGCCAATCAGCAACCTGCCGGGAAAAAATGGACCATTGATTTTTTTCGCAGGGAAATGGGGTCGGAGATCATTGAAATACTTAATAATGAAGACAAAGCGAATGGTTCGTCTTATCTAAAAGGTAACCATAAAATTCAACTGAAAGAGTTTTTGGATATCATCGAAAAAGATGAATATACCCCCTTGCGAATGTTTGCAATCAAAATGTTTAACCGCAATCCCGAACTGAAAAAAGATTGGACCTGTCCGGCTTTTTTCAGAGGTATTCTGAGTGGTACCGGTTATTTTTTTATGGGGGGAAAAGATACCAAGGTTCACTTTCACTACGATGTGGACAATAATGATGGCCTGTTAGTTCATTTTTATGGAAAGAAAAGACTGATTCTGATTGAGCCTAAATATTCGGAGTTTTTGTATCAGTTGCCTTTCTGTTCCCACTCTTTTGTAGATCTCGACAATATAGATTACGAAAAATACCCCGGCCTTCATCATGTGAAGGGTTATGAAATCATTCAGGAAGCAGGCGACGGCGTATATATCCCCGCCAGTTACTGGCATTACAACAAATACCTTAGCGGAGGAATTGCGGTTTCTTACCGTAAACTCAACCATAACCTCTGGCGCAATGTCATTGCAATCGGAAGAATCATTTTTTACCTGCCCTTAGACAAAACCCTGACCTGGATATTGAAAGACCACTGGAAAAACTTTAAAATCCGGCAGGCCGAAAAACAGGTGAATGCCAGTATCCGAAGGCTAAAAAATGAGCGAGAACCCCTAACAGCCGTACCGACAGTTTAGTGTCTGACTTAATCGCTTTTATCGTATTCCCACATATTTATGGGTCTGGAGACTTACGCGCCAGTGGGGGTTTGACAGGGCATATTCGATGATTTTGGGCGTAACTCTGTCGCGGCGGCTCCATTCGGGTTGGAGAAAAAGTTTAACTGTGGGGGCGCAGCGGGCGGCGTGTTGTTCTGCCCAGAGAAGATCGTGTTCGTTGTAAATGACCACTTTTAGTTCTTGGGCAATCTGGTAAAATTCATCTTTGGGTGGAAGAAATTTTTTTGGCGAAAAACAAATCCAGTCAATATCTCCTTTGAGTATATGTGCTCCGGAAGTTTCGATATGAATTTTCAGCCCGGCATCGTGAAGGTTTTCAGTAAGGAGTCTTAAGTCGTAAATCGTCGGTTCTCCCCCGGTAATTACCACCCGCTCCGCGCCGCAGGCGAGTGCTCGTGCCGTGATTTCGGCGGCGGGCATATATTGATCTTCTTTCGGTGTCCAAGACTCTTTCACGTCACACCAGTGGCATCCGACATCACAGCCCGCGAGGCGGATAAAATAGGCGGCGGCCCCTGTCCAGCCTCCTTCTCCCTGCAAAGTATAAAATTGCTCCATCACGGGCAAAGGATCGCTTGCACCGCGTTTGAAAAAGGATTCAGCCACTTTGGTTTTGATATTTTTCATCAGGCGGCAAATTTAGGGGATTATCACTGAATTATTTCTCCGACCGTTTGATATTTGCTGTTGAAGGCATCAAGGGTATTGCGCAGCAACATGGCGATCGTCATCGGCCCTACTCCGCCGGGTACCGGTGTGATATAACTGGCTTTTTTTGATACGGCTTCAAAATCCACATCTCCTTTAAGCCGGTAACCACTTTTAGCAGTGGGGTCTTCTACCTGTGTGATGCCTACATCAATCACTACAGCCCCTTCTTTCACCATGTCTCCTGTGATAAGTCCGGGTTTACCTACAGCCACTATGAGAATGTCACCCTGGGGGCAAATGCGTTTCAAGTCTTCCGGAGGTGTATTGATATGGCAAAGCGATACGGAAGCCTCACCGGGGTTTCCGCCACGCGACATCAAAATCGAGGTTGGACGCCCCACAATCCGGCTGCGACCTACTACTACACAGTGTTTACCTTTAGTAGGAATATTGTACCGATGGAGAAGTTCAATAATACCAGAGGGAGTTGCCGGCATCAGACAGGGGAAATTGAGTGTCATAAGGCCTACATTCAACGGATGAAAACCGTCAACGTCCTTCGAAGGGTGAATATTCTGTGTGACCTCCTGGGGAGTAATATGAGGTGGCAGCGGCATTTGTACCAGTATGCCATCCACGTCGGGATCTTCGTTGTACCCATTTAATTTTTTCAACAAAGCCTCCTGCGTGATATTAGAAGGCAGTCGCATGAGTGTCGAACTAAACCCCACATATTCGCAGGCGTGCATTTTGTTTTTGACATACGTCTGCGAAGCCTGATCATCCCCGACAAGAATGGCTACAAGGTGGGGAGGCCGTTTGCCATTGGCTGTGATTTTGCGCACTTCTTCGCGGATCTCGTTCTGAATATCCTGAGAGATTTTTTTACCGTCAAGTAACTGCATGTGGCTGTATATAAATTTGCCGCAAAGATACACCAAAAAATCTCACTCTTTACGAATCAGCACAATCTCTTCTTCTATCCGAGAGAGCATTTTACCGTAAAAATCTTTTACTGCCGAAAACGACTCGGGATAAATAATGCTTTTTGAAATTTCGAAGGTTGTCCGGATTTGTATGACACCCGAGCGATTCTCGCAAAGGTATTCGAAGAACATTTCCCTCCCCTCCATCGAAATCCGCGCGCTTACGGGCATACGGATCACCTGATAATTATTCGGGATTCGCAAATTGAGAATATACCTTTCGCGGATAAGATAACCAAAATCAAGTGGGTAAACCCTTGATTCTGTTTCAAACGGATAATCGGCGTCGTGGTATTTTGATAAAAGATTTACTATCAACATTTTATCTTCTACATGAACTTCTTTCTCCAGGGAAAAAGGGTGGTGAACAGATAGGGTTTTCCCAGGAGTTTCCTGAATTTTTATTTCCGGTTTTTCTCGATTTTTGCGCCCAAAATCCTGGGCTGCATATCCTTTGTATATCTCTTCTATTTCACCCGAAATCTTCCCGGTACTATCCATTTCCAGTTGCCCCATGATGATAGTTTCCTTATAAAAGCGGTCAGGTATTTTACTCCAACCTGCGGTTGTATCACGGATGATCCAAGCCATTTCGTTTAGCATACGGTAAGGAGGGAGATCGTAAGGCAAATCTTTTTCGGTTGCGTCGAGGATAAAAGACTGCCCATCGCCTACGGCGAGGATAAACAAATCATTAAACTGATTGCGAAGCGGAAATTGTTTGGGTTTTCCGTGATCACGCGTGGAAACAAATCCCCGGTAAGCGGTAATTCCCGCATTCCAGAGGAGATGTGCCATCAGCATATTGATTTCGGCACTGTTGCCAACCCGCGAACGGTAAAGTCCTGCCGCAGACTGATTTACCCAGATATCGGAAATACCGTTCCACCTCACATGGTCTCTGACATGAGCATGGATTTCGGCGATTTTTTCCTCTTCCGTTACTGCATTCCGAGTAAGGCTTTGGGCGAGAGCATAGATCGCAGATTGCGAAGCCGAATCATCCGAAACTATACTCGCCTGCTGCAAATCGAGGGTAATCAGCCGCCACTCCTCCTGCTCATCGCGAATTGTCATCAAATCCTGCAACTGAAAATGAATCCCTATACGATAATCGTCCCAGCGGGAAATAAAAGGCTGTTTTTTCAATCCGGCAATATGCCTCATTATCCAGCGGTTTTCTTCACTGGAAGGTAATTCCAGCCGCTGCGAAACTGCATCGAATTGATAAGGCTCAAATCCGACTAATTGTATCTCACTATGAATAGTGGGAATTTCTGACTGAAAATACCAGGGTTTCAGATGCTCCACACTTTTGGTTTTGAGCGAATAGGAATATTCAATAATCGAACCCGGGGAAACCTCACGGAAAACAAAACTTTTTTCAGCCAAACCATTTTTAAGGGTTTTTTCAGGGAGAAATTTTAATGCGAGGGGCGTCGTTTTTTTTCGGTTTCCATCAAAATTGATGGTTTGCGCTTTGAGATCGGTGATATTTTCGCCCTCGCTTTTGTTATAAATCAGGCTTATTTCACTTTGAGAAATGCCCTCTTCGCGGAGGATTTTGAGCCGGACATGGCGCTGAAGTCGCACGATACCGGCGGGCATATCCACCGGGTACCATATTCCAAAATCACAAACGATAACCGCCGAAGTTTGGGTATCATATACATATTCTTTCATCTCCCGCTGATCTTTGGGAACATTTCCCCAAATCACCGGCGGAGGACTAATCTGCCCATACAAGGAAACACCCGTGTTTAATGCCAGGTGTAAAATGAAAAAAACAAACAATTTTTTCTCCATCTAACTGAAAAATAATCATTAACAAAACAAAATTTTACCTTTCACGCAAGAAATATAAATCCGTCAGCGTTAATCATTTATAGGGACTGATCCATATCTCAATACCCAAACTACGAGGGATCGGTCCAAACCCATTCATACCATGAAGTTAGCCTTGTCTCTTTCCCAGAGAGACAAGGTTTTTTCGTATCTTAGAACCCAATTCTCCGTTATTAGTTGTAAAAGCCATGACTGGATACCTTTTTACCAAATATATACCCTCCGATAAGGATGGAGACCCCTTTCAGCGGCTGCTGAAAATTTTCCTCGACCTGCTGACCTACACCTCCGGTGATGTTTCCGAAGCCCTCAACTGGATGAACCAACTTGACCGTGAATACGGACTCACCGACGATGAGTACGGAATGGGCGACTTCATTGAAGACCTCAAACGCAACGGCTATATCGAAGATGACCGACAGGACGGAAACGGCGGTTTTGTTATTACTGCAAAATCTGAACAAAGCATCCGCCAGCGGGCATTGGAAGAAATATTCGGGAAACTCAAACGCGCCGGGCGCGGTGATCACCGCAACCCACAGACCGGTGTCGGCGATGAACCCCTTAGCGAGCTTAAGCAGTTTGAATTCGGCGATCCTGTAGAGAATATCGCATTTACCGAATCTTTCCAAAATGCTCAGATTAACCACGGGATTGAGACTTTTACACTCACCGAAGACGATCTCTCGGTACGCGAAAAAGAACACAAAACCCAGGTCGCAACCGTGCTGATGATTGACATTTCTCACTCCATGATCCTCTACGGAGAAGACCGAATTACTCCCGCCAAAAAAGTCGCAATGGCGCTCTCGGAACTGATCATGACAAAATATCCCAAAGATACCCTGGATGTTATCGTATTCGGCAATGATGCCTGGCAGATCAATGTCAAAGATTTGCCGTATCTCCAGGTAGGCCCGTACCATACCAATACCGTCGCCGGGCTTGAACTCGCCATGGACATACTGCGCCGCAGAAAGGTGAGCAACAAACAGATTTTTATGATCACCGACGGCAAGCCAACCTGCATCCGGGAGGGAGTGCGTTATTACAAAAATAGCTTTGGGCTTGACCGAAAAATCCTCAACAAAACCCTCAATCTCGCCGCCCAATGCCGGAGGTTGAAAATTCCGATTACCACTTTTATGATTGCCAAAGACAACTGGCTGGTGGAGTTTGTACAGGAATTTACAAAGGTCAATAACGGGAGAGCTTTCTATACCAGCCTTAAAGGTTTAGGTGAATACATATTCGAAGATTATATCCGGAACCGGCGAAAAAGGACGAGGTAATAGATTCCCTGATGGTTCGTTAAATTTTAACTAATCTTTGATTTTTGCTCTATGACCAATCGCCTTTTTGTTTTTAGTCTGATCCTCCTTTTTATTTTCCCGGTTTTTTCCCTGGCACAAAAACCTGAAGACTTTGGTATAAAATCCAAAAAAGCGCTCCGCCTTTACCTTGATGGGCTGACCTATGCGCAGCAGAGGATGCGGGTGGAAGCCGATACGGCTTTTAAGCAAGCGGTGGAAATCGAACCCGATTTCGCCCATGCCCATTTTCAGCTTGGAACCAATGCCTACGCCCGGCGCGAATTTGAAGAGGCTCTCCCTCACCTCGAAAAGGCTTTTGAAATTGCGCCGGCAGCTTTCCAGAATATCGAATTCTACCTCGGTGAAGTTTATTTCTATGCAGAAGATTATGAACCGGCTGCCCGGTTTTACGAGATTTTTCTTCGCAGCCAAAAAGGCCGAACTCAGGATATTCGGAAGGCAACCCTCTATCTTCGCAATGCGCGATTTGCCGCAGAAGCCATTAAAAAACCGGTTCCTTTTAATCCGGTAAACATGGGCGAGAATATAAATTCCGCTTACGACGACTACATCCCCTACCTCACCGCCGACGATTCTTACCTGCTTTTCGTTTCGCGTCGCCCCGAAAGCGTGGGTGGTTTTAATGCCACTTACGGAGGCTATTCAGAAGACTTTTTTTTCTGTGAATACAAGGAAGGGCATTGGACTGCCGCCGCAAATCTTGGCCCTCCGATCAATACTGCACTTAATGAAGGTGCTTCCGCTCTTACGCAGGATGGAAAAGTGATTTATTACACGGCCTGCAACCAACCCGACGGATTCGGAGATTGCGATCTTTATTATGCCTTTCGCCAGGCAGACGGTTCCTGGAGCAATGGAATTAATCTCGGCCCGAATGTCAATACCCGAAATAAAGAAACCCAGCCCACCCTTTCTCACGACGGCAAAACGCTTTATTTTAGTTCGGGGCGACCCGAGGGGCTTGGCATGGGAGATATTTGGTATAGCCGACTTGAGGATGGAAAATGGACGGAAGCCAAAAACATGGGCGAACCGATTAATACCCCCGGTCATGAAGACGGTCCGTTTATCCATGCCGACGGAGTTACTTTATATTTTTCCTCCAACTTTCACCCGGGGTTTGGGCAATCTGATCTTTATGTTTCTTACAAAAATGAGGACGAAACCTGGACTGCACCTCAAAATCTCGGTTACCCGGTGAATACTGCCGGAAATGAAACAAATCTTTTTGTCAACACACGCGGAAACCGCGCCTTGTTTACCGCAGACCGCGACGGAGGCATGGGGAAAACGGATATTTACGAGTTTGTTATGCCCGAAAATATACGTCCGAGAATTGCCACCTTTCTCAGGGGAATTGTCAAAGACAGCATTACAGATGTGCCCGTTTATGCAAAAATTGATCTGATTGATGTCGAACAGGGAGATACGATCCGGGAGATTTTTTCTTCCAAAACGGATGGAAAATTCCTGATGAGCCTTCCGCTCGAAAAAGAATATGCTGCCTTTGTACAGGCTGCCGGGTATTTATTTAAAAGCCAGAATTTTTACCTGAAAAACCTCCCGGAAGACACCTATTTCGATTTGATTATTGATATGGTTCCGCTGAAAAAGGATAAAAAAGTGGTTTTACAGAATATTTTCTTTGAAACCGGAAAATACGAACTCAAAGAAACCTCCGATCCAGAGTTGCAATTCCTCACCTATTTTCTGAGCACAAACCCCGGAATGAGGATCGAGATTCAGGGACATACCGACGATGTAGGGTCAGACGAGGCCAACATGACCCTTAGCCGCAATCGTGCCAATGTGGTGCGTGACTATTTGATACGCAACGGAATCGCTGCGAGTCGAATTGAAGCTAATGGTTACGGCGAAACTCAACCCAAAGTACCTAACAGTAGCGAAGAAAATCGCAAACTTAACCGCCGCACAGAATTTCGAATTATCCAGGTAAACTGATAAAGGGATTTACAAGTCTCTAATCAGGGTTGAAAGAATATCGGTCAGGCGCGGTTCTGCTTCAGATGCTACGGCAATAACTTCTTCCAGTGAAACCGGTTTGAGGTTTTCGGGGTCGCACTGATCGGTCACCACTGAAATGGCGAAAGTCCTTACACCCATGTGTCGGGCGACAATCACCTCGGGAACGGTGGACATTCCCACAACGTCAGCACCAATGCGATGGAGAAAACGATATTCGGCGCGAGTCTCCAGATTGGGGCCGGTAACCGCCACATATACGCCCGTATGTACCCGATACCCTTTTTCCGCAGCTATGCTGAGTGCCCGTGCGATCAGTGTCTTATCATAAGGAGCACTCATATCCGGAAACCGCGGGCCAAAATCTGAGAGGTTAGGGCCAATAAGCGGGTTGTGGGTTTGAAGATTGATATGGTCATCTAAAATCATCAGGTCGCCGTTGCGGTAAGCGGGATTCATGCCTCCTGCTGCGTTGGAGATAAATAATGTATGAATACCCAGCAATTTCATAATCCGAACAGGGAAAGTAATTTCCTGCATGGAATAGCCCTCATAATAGTGAAATCGCCCCTGCATGGCGACTACCTTTTTACCACCGACAGTACCAAATATTAGTTTGCCAAAATGGCTTTCTACCGTCGAGATCGGAAAATGGGGAATAAAATTGTACGCAATTGCCTTTTCAATTTTTATTTCGGAAACCAGCCCGCCCAGGCCTGTTCCCAAAATGATGCCTACTTCGGGTGTTTCCTTATACTGTTTTCGGATATATTCAAGGGCTTCAACAAACGTATTATCCATATTTTAAGTACGGGTTTTATCGCCGGGATTTACCAGGCATAATCAAATTGATCCAATTCTTCCACACAGCGGGTAAGCAGATTTATACTTCCCTCAATATCGTCCTTATGACACATTTCCACTACCGAATGAATGTGCCGGGTAGGGATAGACACACAGCCTACGATGGCTCCGTCGCCCGCACGCTGAAGCGGACCGGTATCAGTACCGCCACCGACCAGAATTTCTTTTTGGAAAACGATATTATGCCGGTTGGCGGTAGCTTCCATAAACCTCACCATACGTGAGTCGGTGATGACGGATGAGTCCATGATTTTTATGGCCGTTCCAGCCCCCAGGCGAGTTACTTTTTCGTGATCCTGAGCAGAAGGAATGTCATTGGCAATGGTTGTATCCAGTCCAAAGCCAAAATCAGGATTGATCTGGTGTGCCGCAGTAGTTGCACCACGAAGGCCGATTTCCTCCTGGACGGTAAAAACTGCGTAAAAATCACAGGCAGGAGTGCCCATTTTTTTCAAAGCTTCAATCAAAATAAATACCGAAATCCGGTTGTCCAGCGATTTGGTACACCAGGTATCTCCCAACTCGATCATGTCTCTTTCGCGGGTAACCTTGTCTCCCACCGAAACAATTTCTTTTACCCGATCTCCCGACATGCCGAAATCAATGAAGTAATCGGAGATTTTAGGCGCTTTATTCCTTTCATCGGAGGTCATAAGGTGAATCGGTTTGGAACCCATTACCCCGATAATATCTTTTTTTCCATGTACAATCACCCGTTGAGAAGTAAGCGTTTTCGGATCAAAACCTCCCAGAGTTTGAAACCGGGCAAAACCCTCATTATCAATATGAGTAACCATAAAAGAAATTTCATCCATGTGTGCGGCAGCCATGACTCGCTTAGAGGATCGGCCTTTTTTGAGTGCGATGATATTGCCCATATTGTCCACGCGCACCTCGTCTGTCCATCGTTCAATTTCTTTGAGGACAATCTTGCGAATCGGCTCCTCACCACCGGGAGGGCCGGGTGTAATGCATAACATACGAAGAAGTTCTGTGTTCATATTCTAAATTTCCGGACACTTTTATCCTGCGTCCAATCTACCAGTATTTGCCCACAAAGAAAAATTCAGGGATTTTATTTAATTTGCAAAAATAACCGGTAGTCTGAAATGTGTATGACTGAAGATTGGAGATTATGAAGCGAATATTTGTGTTTTTACCCTTGCTGGTTTTACTCCTGACCAGTTGCGTTACCCGCGAACAATACAATAATCTTGAACGCCAACGAGATTCGCTGATTTATGTCCTATATCAGGAACAGATTCTCACCTATAAACTCCAGAAATACGCTGAATCTTTATATTACAATAAAGTAGAACCGCGTACCAAAGTAGAGACAACCACCCCGCTTCCTCCGGCGATACAACTAAATATTGATTCTATTAAGCTTCCTGCCGAAATTAGAAAAGCCATAGGCCCCGAAGAAAAAACACTTTCTGACCTGAATCCCGAACCGGAAGTTCCGGTTTCCCAGCTACGTGTTGCCCAGCCAGAAATCACCAGCCGTACCGAAGGAAATCGAGTGGTCTATACGCTGAGCAATAGCATCCTCTTCACTCCCGGCACTACCAAACTCAGCGAGTCAGGCACCTCTCTCTTGATGAAATTTGGGAAACAATTGGCCGAACAAAAAGACTACCTCATCACCGTCGAAGGCCATACCGACAATATCAATATTTCACGGATGGAAGGAATCTCCGACAACTGGGATCTTAGCGTCAAACGCGCCACCGAAGTAGTTCGCGCCTTGATCGCCGCAGGAGTTTCTCCCGTACGCCTCGTCGCTGCGGGAAGAAGCAAATTTGAACCCGTCGCTTCCAATCAAGAGGAAACTTCCCGCGAACAAAACCGGCGCATTGAAATCATTGTCACTCCTATGCCGTAACAATGCCGAAAATCATCAGGGAATTTCTTCCCCCATCTGGAAATTTTACTACCTTTGCGCGCTATGAACCCCGTTTGGCAAGCGATTGCAAGATTTATCATCAGAAGGAGGATTCCCATACTGCTTTTATTAACAGCGGTAACGGTTTTTATGTGGACAAAACGGGGAACCGAACTTGTGCAACAGTTCTCCAATGTTATTCTTACTGAAGAAGAAGACCTTAAAGACTACCACAAATTCCAAAGTTATTTCGGCGATGATGCCAACGTAATGGTGGCTACGGTCGAAGGAGAAATCTTTAGCCGCGAAATGTTTGCGGATCTCTATGATCTCGGTATAGAACTCAGCAAACAACGCGGGGTAATCGGGGTAATAAGTCTTCCCCGCATTTACGATGTCATCCGAGATGACTCACTCGAAGGCTTTCGCCTCTCCCCGGTCGTATCCCGACGACCGGAATCTCAACAAGAAGTGGACAGCCTCGCCTCCCGTATCCGCAATATGCCTTTTTATGAAGGGCTTCTTCTGGACAAAACCGGAAAAACTACTCTTATTGCCGTCTCTTTTGACCCAAAACTCTTGGATACGGATGAAAAAATTTCGATTCTGAACGAAACGAGAGCGGTTATAGACCGCTTTGGGGAAAAACATGCTATTGAACCCCGGTTTGCCGGATTTCCTGTCATCCGGGTAAATATGCACGAGACCGTAAAGAAGGAACTTTTTCTTTTTCTTGTTCTTGCACTTATCGTAACGGCTATCACCCTTGCGCTGTTTTTTCGGTCATTTTCTACGGTATTTTTTCCCATGATCGTTGTCGGAAGTGTGATTATTTTTTCCATGGGTCTGATCGGTTTGTTTCACTACAAAATGTCTCTGATCACGGGCATTATTCCGGCATTGGTTACGGTTATCAGTATTCCCAATTGTGTATATCTTATTACCAAGTATCATATTGAGTTTCGCCGCACCGGCAATAAGTTTAAAGCATTGATTCTCGTTATTGAACGAATTGGGATTGTCACAGTAATGACCAATGCAACTACGGCCGTAGGGTTAGGCGTACTCATTTTTACGAATATCCAACCGCTCAAAGAATTTGGCATTGTTGCAGGGTTGAGTGTAGTCGCGGCATTTTTTATTTCGCTGCTGCTTATTCCCATCGTATTTAGCTTTTTACCTCCTCCTACCCGAAACCAGACCCGGCACCTCGACCGGCGTACAGTGGGTGCAGCGCTAAAAGCAATTGACTATATCGTCCATAATCAGCGTTGGGCGGTTTATGTTTTTTCGGCCCTGATGGCCGGTCTGTCAATTATCGGAATGCTGAAAATAGTACCGGTGGCCTATATGGTGGATGATGTGCCTCAGGATAGCAAACTTTTCACCGATCTCAAATACATCGAAGATCGTTTTAATGGGGCATTGCCTTTTGAAATATTGGTTGATGCAAAGAAAAAACGTGGAGTATTACGCCTTCAAACCCTGCAACAGATTGCCCAGTTGCAGGATTCTCTCAGCAAATACGACAACCTGAGTCGCTCGGTAAGCGTGGCCGACTTTGCCAAGTTTTTCCGGCAGTCTTTTTTCGAAGGTGCGCCCGAGGCTTATGAACTCCCCAGCCGCAATGAGTTTAATTTCATCGTTGATTATGCCCGACGTACTGAGTTTTTTGGCACAGGAACGGCTGCTTTATCCAAAAACCTGGCAGACTCCACCATGCAGGTAACCCGTATTTCTGCGTCGGTAAGAGACATTGGATCGCTGGAAATGGAAAAACTGGTGGATTCCGTCCGCAAAGACGTGGATGCCATATTTGATCCGGAAAAATTTGATGTCGCTATTACCGGAACCACACAGATTTTTATCAAAGCCAACGATGCCCTGATTCAAAACCTGATTCAAAGCCTGGTTCTGGCTTTTGTGGTGATTGCAATTATGATGGGAGTGTTGTTCCGGTCGGTGAAAATGGCAATCATTAGCCTGATTCCCAATGTTTTACCCCTACTGATGGTCGCCGGGATTATGGGTTTTGCCGGAATTGCACTTAAACCTTCCACGGCCCTGGTTTTTGGAGTAGCATTAGGCATTGCCGTTGACGATACCATCCATTACCTGGCCCGGTACCGCCTGGCCCGCAAACTCGGTGATACGGTCAACGATGCCATCAGCAATTCTTTTCAGGATACCGGGGTGAGCATGATTTATACTTCCGTTATTCTTTTTATCGGATTTGTATGTTTTACGGCTTCGGATTTTGGCGGAATTCAGGCATTGGGAATTCTTATATCGCTGATTCTGGGAATTGCGATGTTCAGCAACCTGCTTTTTCTGCCTTCCCTTCTGGCAACTTTTGATCGCGACGACCGACCCTTATTTACGTAGTTATGTTTGAGGCAATCATCGAAAAACTAACCCTTCAGATGGAGCGGAAAAACGGCACCATCACCGCCAATGACCGCGAATTTCATCCCGACACCCGCCAAATCAGCGAAAACCTCTGGCATGTAATCCTGGGCAACCGCTCTTACCGGGTATTTATCCAGAAAATAGACAGCGAAAACCGCGAAGTCTCCCTCAGCATCAACGGCAAAAAAACTACCGTAAAACTCCGCTCCCGCACCGACCGCCTCCTCGACTCCCTGGGTATGGGCGAGGCGATGAAAAAAAAGCTGGAATCCCTCAAAGCGCCGATGCCCGGCCTCATTCATTCCATCTTAGTCAAAGAAGGCCAGCCCGTACATAAAGGCGACCCGCTATTTATCCTCGAAGCGATGAAGATGGAAAACATCATCAAAGCACCCGGCGAAGCGGCCATCAGCAAAATCCACGTAAAGGAAAAAGATTCCGTAGAGAAAAACGCGTTGTTGGTGACGTTTGGGTGAGGGGGATTTGTTTTCCAACTATACTGGTTTGCGAATTTTTCGCGCACGAAAACAAGAGTCTCGCAAAGACGCCAAAACGCTATTGTTGTTCGCATCTGGGATTTTTTAGCGTCTCTGTACCTTTGCAAGATTCTTTTTTTCAAAAACCACCTTTACCTAAATATAGAACTACTTGGGCGCAAACCAAAATGTCGCACCGGGGGTCTCGGAGTCCGCCGCCCGGTGTTTGAAACAAGGAGCCTTTCGTCCTCTCGCGCGCTTCGGCGCAAAACCTTGGACAAGGCACAGGGGGGACCATCGGTGCTACAAACCTTTGACTCCTCCGGAGTCCCGGCCGGGCCGGAAACGTGTCCAAAACGTTAGATAGGGGGAGTTTTGCCGACCGGCAAGACCTCGGAGAGGTCGAAGGTTTGTAGCACCGAAGCCCATTCCCTCCCCCTTTTTTTTAGGGGTTGCGTCGAAGCGCGCAGGGGGCAAACGCAGGGCTAGGTACCGTTTCGGGAAGGAAGGGTATTCACGCTTGCGACAATTTGGTTTGCGCCCAACTACTTTCTTAATTTGAGCAACAATGATTTAATACATAAGAAGCTGGTTTCCCCGTATATTCATCAATATCCGCCTCAACAATATCAAAAATACTAAGCAATTGGGTATTTGAAGTTAGGGTTCTGTATTGGTTCAAAATTAATTTCGCTTTTGTGCTAATTTCATTGGTTATTAAAATTTCGTTACTTTGGTTAGCATTCGGTCCAAGTACAATCCCTATTGAAGGATTACACAATTCAAATAATTCTAAAATTTCAATTGCTAGTGAGGGGGTTAACGAATTATAAATATCCTCACTTAAAATATCATAATATCCCAAATATGTAAGGCCAAAAGTGGAGTTTACAAGAAATTCGTCTCTGAATTCATAATGCAATGCATAATTTGAATTCTGGACTTCAATGCTTGCGGAACCGATCTCATGAGCATGGCGGTCCAGACAGCCTGCCACGAATGTGCATTCATGGGCACCAAATTCAGGATTATACTCACAATTAGCATCTTCAGCTCTTTCTGTACAGGGAGAACTACAAACAATAGGAGGCTCGTTTTGTTTATACATTCCAACCTCTTGAATTTGTCTAGAAATCAATGACGATAATTGCTCAAAGGAATATTTTTTGTCAGGAGTAATAAAGTCTTCCCTGTCAATACGAATGTAACCCTTATATTTATTTTCAGATCGAATAATCTCTGTTAGTAGATCATTTGAGTGATTGAAATAAAGACCTCGTGTATAACCGCTAAGTGATTGTATTTTCTTGAAAAGATTTTCGTCATCCTTCTGATAAAATTCGTGGAAAAGTTGGCGATTTTTTAAGTAATAAATACTAATCCCATCCCAATCGCCGAGATTAAGGGTTTTAGGTTTCAGTGTTTCCTGATTTGAATAGTATATTACGATTTCATTTATAGGTAGATTCTGTCCGTTTTCCGGATTGATTTTTAAAAAATCTGTAATGTTTTGAAGATTTTTTATGTCCGTTTTTCCGGTCATGATGCCAAACCCATCTTTTGCAACATCATTCCAAAAAGATGCTTCTACTGTAAAATATTGATTATTATAATCAATATTCATAACTTCTTTGGAAATAGGAATTTTGTTACTACATAGAACTTTTTCCTGATAATTACACCCGATCCCAAATACAAGAATTGTAGAAAGAATGATGATTAGGCTATTTTGAATAGCTACTTTTTTACTTAAATCCATTTTGTAAAGTATTTAATTTGGTTAATGCTTACTCTTTTAAAGGTTTTCAGCACACCCTTTATCGCGATAGTGCAACATAGTTCATTTAAAAAAAAAAACAAGTGACCGGATGATTTATTTTTTGAAGTAATGATCTTTTCTCAAGTGGATTCAATCTGTTTTCAGTTACATTTCTCATGCCCACAGGGTACTAAAACAATTTTTTGATTTGTAGAATAACTACTTAGAATATTTTTTTCAAATAGGTTGAAAATTTAAAAATTTTTATTTATTTTTGTAGTCTCACTACCTAAAAATAAATTTCAAAATGTTGATAGAACATATCACAACTATCCAAACCGGACTTTTTGCAAAGCCGGCCGGCACGGGAGATGTGGTTTATTTACAGTCCAAACATTTCGATGAAAACGGACAACTACTCGGAGAAATACATGCCGATCTGAATGCTGACCGAATTTCCGAAAAACACCTGCTCAGACAAGGTGATGTACTTTTTGCGGCTAAAGGAACTAAAAACTTTGCGACCGTATATACCAAGCCTAACAAACCAGCGGTGGCTTCTACCTCATTCTTTGTGATCCGGCTTACTGATAAAAAAGTATTGCCGGAATATTTAGCATGGTTTTTAAATCATCCCGACACGCAAACTTTTATTAAGGATAATGCGAGAGGGACGGCAATTCCTTCTATCAGAAAAACAGTATTGGAAAATCTCGAAATTCCCATTCCCTCTTTAGAAAAACAAAGAGTAATCATCCGGTTATCTGATTTAGCGAAAAAAGAAAGTACACTCCGGATTGCGATTCTTCAACAAAGAAAATTTTTAATTGATCAACAGATAATCAAGGCAATAAAATAAATATCATGGCTAAAATAACCCAAAAAGACATTAATGATGCCGTCTGGAAGGCATGTGATACTTTCAGAGGGAGCATTGACCCAAGCATTTACAAAGACTATGTGCTTACTATGCTGTTTCTGAAATACCTCAGCGATGTGCATGATGATAAAATGGAAGGTTACCTAAAAAAGTATAACGGCGATTCAGATCGCGCCAAACGAGCCATGCAGTACGAACGTTTCATTGTGCCGGAACACAGCCATTTCAAATACCTCTACGACCACCGCAACGAGGCCAACATAGGTGAACTCATCAATATTGCCTTGACCGATTTGGAAGAAGCTAACCGCGAAAAATTATATAGCGAAGACGGTGCAGGAATTTTCCAGAATATTGATTTTAACAGCAGCAAATTGGGCGAAGCCAAAGATAAAAACCAACGCCTAAAAACCTTGCTTATTGACTTCAATAATGACAAACTCGACCTAAAACCTTCCCACTTAGGCGGTGCAGATATTATCGGAGGGGCTTATATGTTCTTGATTGAAAACTTTGCAAGCGATGCCGGTAAAAAAGCGGGGGAATTTTTTACTCCAAAAGAAGTTTCCACTCTTATCGCCAAACTCACCCAATCAAAACCCGGTTCTCGTATTTGCGACCCTACCTGCGGTTCTGCTTCGCTCCTGATTAAAGCCGGCGAAGAAGTCGGCTCTGATAATTTCTCCTTGTATGGGCAGGAAGCCAACGGCAGCACCTGGGCACTGGCGGTGATGAATATGTTTTTACATGGCTTTGACAATGCCACCATCCGCTGGGGCGATACTATACGCAACCCCAAACTGAAAGAAGGCGACCAGCTAATGAAGTTTGATACCGTAGTGGCAAACCCGCCATTCTCCTTAGACAAATGGGGAAAGGTAGAAGACAAAGAAGGCGACAAAACCACCGTTAGCTACGATCCTGAAACCGATAAATACAACCGCTTCTGGAGAGGCGTACCACCCAAAAGCAAAGGCGACTGGGCTTTTATCAGCCACATGATCGAAACGCTGAATGAACACGGCAAAGCAGGGGTAGTTGTGCCGCACGGTGTATTGTTTCGCGGCAGCAGTGAAGGAAAAATCAGGCAAAAAACTATTGAAGAAAATTTGTTGGAAGCCGTAATTGGTTTACCGGCCAACCTGTTTTTTGGCACAGGCATTCCCGCTGCCATTCTCATCTTCAACAAACAAAAAAGCAGCAATAACTTCCTGTTTATTGACGGCAGTAAACACTACGAAAGCGCCAAAAACCAAAACAAACTTCGGGAAAGCGATATAAATCACATTGTACAGACCTACCGAGACTTTACAGCAGGTACACTACTTCCCGGTGTGGTGGAAGACAAGTTCAGCTATGTAGCCACAGCCGCAGAAATACAGGAAAACGACTACAACCTAAACATCCCCCGCTATGTGGACACTTTTGAAGAAGAGGCTGAAGTGGACATTGCTGCGGTGCAGAAGGA
Source organism: Bacteroidia bacterium (assembly GCA_033764335.1). Lineage (GTDB taxonomy): Bacteria > Bacteroidota > Bacteroidia > J057 > J057 > JAGQVA01. The sequence continues at coordinate 115,389 of JANRJC010000057.1, forward strand.
GATTGACAGGCTGGAAGGAGAATTGGTGAAAGTGCAGAGTGAGATTGAAGTTTATCTGAAACAGTTAATGAACTAATCATGGCTAAAGAAAAGAAATCAACCATCCATGTGCAGGGGCTTGCTGTCAGTATTATTTCTCAGCAGCAGGACGACTATATTTCCATTACAGATATTGCCCGCCACAGAGATGCAGAACGTAGTGATTATATCCTTCAAAACTGGCTGCGCAACCGAAGCACTATTGAGTTTATTGGGCTTTGGGAGCAGTTGCGGAATCCAAATTTTAATTCCATCGAATTCGATGGAATTAAAAACATGGCAGGTTCCAACAGTTTTTCACTCACCCCAAAACGTTGGATAGAAACCACCAATGCCATTGGCATCGTTTCAAAAACAGGAAGGTATGGGGGAACCTACGCACACAAAGACATAGCCTTCGAGTTTGCCTCATGGATTAGTGCCGAATTTAAATTGTACCTGATTGTAGAATTCCAACGCCTGAAAGAAGACGAAAACCGCAGGCTTTCGCTGGAGTGGAACCTCAACCGTACCTTGTCTAAGGTAAATTACCGCATTCATACCGATGCTATTAAAGAAAACATTATCCCCGCCAATATTACCAAAGAACAGGAACAATTCATCTATGCCAACGAAGCCGATGTGCTGAACGTAGCTTTGTTTGGCAACACAGCCCAGAAATGGCGAAAAGCCAATCCCGACAAAGAGGGAAATGTGAGGGATTATAGTACTGTAGAGCAGTTGCTGGTTTTGGCCAACCTGGAAAGCATGAACGCTGAGTTTATCCGCATGGGCTTGCCACAAGGCGAAAGACTAAGAAAACTCAATACCATTGCCATACAGCAGTTGAAATCATTGGTGGGAAATATCAACCTTAAAAAATTAGACGATGGGAAGTAAAAAGCAACTTAAAAAAGCATCCGAAGGTTTTAATGAAATACTGCTTTACACCACCCCAAACGGCAAGGTAAAAGTTGAAATCTATCTCCAAAATGAAACCATTTGGCTCACGCAGCAAAAAATTGCCGATTTGTTTGGCGTGGATAGAACTGTGATTACCAAACATTTAGTTAATATTTATACCGAAGGCGAATTGAAAAAGGAGGCAACTAGTGCAAAAATTGCACAAGTTCAATTGGAAGGAAACAGAGAGGTAAACCGACAAATTGAATTCTATAATCTCGATGCCATTATTTCTGTTGGTTACAGAGTAAATAGTAGTCAGGCAACGGCTTTCAGAATGTGGGCTACCGAGAGGCTGAAAGAGTACATCATCAAAGGCTTTACGATGGATGATGAACGCCTGAAAAACCCCAACAACATATTTGGCAAAGATTATTTTGACGAACAACTTGCCCGAATACGCGACATACGCAGCAGTGAACGAAGGTTCTACCAAAAAATCACCGATATCTACGCACAATGCAGCGCTGACTATAAAGCAGATGCCGAAATCACCAAAACTTTTTTTGCCACTGTTCAAAACAAATTGCATTGGGCCATTACCGGACAAACCGCTGCCGAAATTGTACATTCTAGAGCCGACAGCGACAAAGAAAACATGGGCTTGACCAACGGGCGCAAACCAAAATGTCGCACCTGCGGTCAAAGGCATTCACCGTCAGGCGTGGGGGACAAAGAATCTTTCGTACCCCTGCGCCCTAGGCGTAATCCCGTAGAAAAAAAGGGGGGCGGCCATCGAGGCTACAAACATTCGACCTCTCCGAGGGCTTGCCGGTCGGCAAAACCCCGTATATTTCGCGTTTTAGCCACTTTTTTGGCGAAGCCGGGACTCCGGAGGAGTCGAAGGTTTGTAGCCGGAAGGCCCGTTCCCCCCTTTTTTTTCAGGGGTTGCGCCGTAGCGCGCGTGAGGACGAAAGGTTCCTTCTTTCAAACACCCTCGGTGCGGCATTTTGGTTTGCGCCCTGACCAACTGGAAAAATGCCCCAGCCGGAAAAATCCGAAAAACCGATGTGGGCATTGCGAAAAACTACCTCAACGAAAAAGAACTGGACCACATGAACCGCATTGTGAGCATGTATCTGGACTTTGCCGAAATGCAAGCCAACAGAGGTATTGTAATGAACATGAAGAACTGGGCAGAAAGGTTAGATGCCTTTTTACAGTTTAACGAACAAGCCATTTTGAAAGATGCCGGAAAAGTAAGCCACGAAGTTGCCCTCGCATTAGCAGAAACGGAATTTGATAAGTTTAGTAAACAGCAGGATGTTTTGTACGAAAGCGATTTTGATAAGCTGACGAATAAGCGGGAACAATTTAAAACCCAATAGAGATAAAATGGCTAAAGAAAAGAAATCAACCATAAATGTGCAGGGAACTGCTATTACTATTCTGAGCCAAAAAGAGGATGATTTTATCTCTCTGACTGATATGCTGAAAGCCAGTACGAATAGTGGCCATCCGGTTTCAGATCACTTCGAGGAATACCTCGAGGAGATAGTTCATGGCAAAGGAGCAAGACAAACATACGAAAGCGTAAAACTCTCCCGATACGCCTGTTACCTGATTGTGCAAAATGCTGATCCCGGCAAAGAAGTAGTAGCACAAGGGCAAACCTGTTTTGCCGTGCAAACCCGTTTGCAGGAGATTCGCCAGATGGAAGAATACCATCGCTTGAGCACCGAAGAAGAAAAACGTTTGTTTTTAAGGGAAGAGATGAAACGACACAATATACAATTAGCGGATGCCGCTAAGGATGCCGGAGTAATAAAACCATTGGATTATGCCATTTTCCAAAACCACGGTTATATGGGCGAGTTAGCGGCTAACCTATTTTGCGCCACACAAACCGAAGAAAAACTGAGGCGAGACAATATTAAAGGCAAACAACAAGCCAACCAAACCCATTTTGAAATAGGAAAAAAGGTGCGCAAAACCATTGAGGAAATTGGCGGTACCATGCCCGAAAACCTGCCGACGGCTGATAGCATCATAAAGCTGGAAAAAGCTAGAGAACCCAAACAATTGAAAGCACCCAAAAAGAAAAAAGATGAAAAATAGTCAGGATCAGAATTTACAGGGTTTAAGTTAACCAACTAATGAAATAGCCATGGTTGAAAGCAACATTATTATATACCAAACCGAAGACGGGCGTACCAAAATAGAAACCAGACTGGAGGGCGAAACCGTTTGGTTGACTCAAGCACAGTTGTGCGAACTTTTTCAGAAGTCGAAAGCCACTATAAGCGGGCATATTAAAAACATATTTGAAGAAGGGGAATTGGACGAGCCAGCAGTTGTTCGGAAATTCCGAACAACTGCCACAGATGGCAAGTCTTACGATACCCATTTCTACAATCTGGACGTCATCATTTCCGTCGGTTATCGAGTGAAAAGTCTCCAGGGCACAAAGTTCCGGCAATGGGCAACGGCCAGGTTGAGGGAATACATAGTGAAAGGTTTTACGATGAATGATGAGTTGCTCAAACAAGCCGGAGGCGGCAACTATTTTGATGAATTGCTGGCCCGCATCCGGGATATACGCAGCAGTGAAAAAGTATTTTGGCGCAAGGTGCTAGATATTTATGCTACTAGCATTGACTACGAACCTAAAAATGAAATGTCTGTACTCTTTTTTCAAACGGTACAAAATAAAATGCATTGGGCGGCCCACGGACACACTGCCGCCGAAGTCATTTACAAGCGCATTGATGCCACAAAACCCAATTTAGGACTAACGCACTTCAAGGGAATCAAACCCACAAAGCAGGAAACCGAAATAGCCAAAAATTACCTCAAGGAGGATGAACTGAACATCCTGAACCGCATGGTAACGGCTTACCTAGAACTCGCTGAGTTGCAGGCACTCAACCGCAAACCTATGTATATGAAAGACTGGATAGAGCGGCTGGACGATTTTGTGCGTATGACCGGCAACGACATATTAGACCATGCTGGCACCGTGAGCCATCAGCAGATGCTAAAAAAAGCGCAGGCAGAATACGATAGATACAAGGCTCTTACCGCTTCGGATTTAAGCGAAGCAGAAAAACATTTTGTAGAGCACATGGAAAAAGAGACCAAGAAACTGACCAAACCCAAAAAGAAAAAAGATGAAAAATGATTTGAGTAAATTTTAACCCCTCATGAAACAACCAAATTCGTACCTATACCCAACTTATTGGATGACCTATTACGGGGATATCCTGCATGGATTTTTGTTTGAGACACCTGAACTGCCAGATAAACTCTTTATTATCTCCAATAATCAATCAAAAGAATTTCATGTCTGGGAAAAATCTAATCCCAAAGATTTTGATAAACTTCGCGCCTTAGGCTGGGAATTTTCTGACCATCGAGCTATCACTCAATTACATAATCTGGATTCAGAAACTTTTTCTGGTAATCGAATGGAAACTGAATCCAGAGTTTTCCAATGGGCATATCGAAAAATGTTCATTTTTGGTGCAGGCGCATCAGCCTTTTGCACGTTTGGTGAAGGCAATCAAAAACTAAAAGATTTTCAATGGCGACCACCTCTAGCAACAGAAATGTTTTCAGAGAGGTTTGATGAAATTTTAAATAATTATCCTGGCGCAAAAACCATGTTACCGAATGTTGCAGCAAATGGCAACAATACTGAAGCAGTCATGGAACAATGTTGGCAACACATTCGTTCAGGTTATGATATTAAGGAACTAGCCAAATATGTAAATACTCAGTTTTTTCTAAGCGAGTTAACTGAAAAATTCTCAACAGAAACAGAGAAACATTTCCATCGCTATAATCTCTTTAATCTTTTTGCGGATTCTTTATCAAAATATCTGAGTGCCCATTCTCAGGAAGCCGTCTCCCTAGTATCTTTCAATTACGATACTTTATTAGATAATGCTTTGCAAGAGCATTGTGACGTAAAACTCAAACATATACAGGATTATGTTCCACTAAATAAAAATCCTTTATTCTTATTCAAACCACATGGCTCATGGAACTGGGGATGGAAATTTACTGATTACCAGAACAACATTTCTGATCGGATTTACGATGACCTGATTCCGCTAGGTCAGGTATTCGGAAATATGCTTGGTAGCATCCCTGACCTGTATCATCGTTTTTCATGGGGTCGTGAAAGCAGGCATCATTCTAATCGGCTCGGCAGATTTATTCTTGATAAACAAAAACTTGAGGTTTTTCCTTCAAATCAAAGAAACAAACATTTCCCCGCCTTATTGATTCCTCTTCAGGATAAAGACGAACTACTTATGCCGTATGAGCATCAAGACTATCTGGAGCATTATGCGATGACGGACGTTGAGGAATTGTATCTAATTGGCTGGAAAGGAAGTGAAGCGATTTTTAATAGATTATTGAGCCAAAACTGCCAAAAACTCAAAAGGATAACTATTGTAAACCCTGATTTTGAGGGTGTGAAAAAATGTCTGGGAGAGTATCTGGATTTTTCTAAGTATGAAATAAGTCATATAAAATATTTTGATGATTTTGTCTTAAATCACTTGAAGGCAATTTTTGAATAATCGAATAATGAGTAAAATTAAAACTGTGGTAGAAGAAGAAAAAGCGGGTGCATTTCACGCTTTCGCGCTTAGGCGACGTTTCGGATCAATGGCTGGAGCATGTGTTCTCGTCGGCTTTTGAAAGCGACTCTGAGATTCAGCATGGGTTGGGCCCCCTTGTGGGACCATCGTTGGCCCGATAATTT
>JANRJC010000062.1:0-15463 GCA_033764335.1 Bacteroidia bacterium
TTTCAATATGCACATCCCCGGAGGAGGGGAGCAGCAAACCGTTATAGATCGGCACCTGATACACTTCTTCCCACACCTGCGGTCGGGAATAATCGTCGGTAAAAGAACCTTGTGTCTGGGAAAACGCCGACAGATGTAGGCCAAAAATAAGCCACAGCGTCATCCCAAAGGAGCTTAAAAACGGAAAAAACAGACGGTTTTTCATCACCGGATATGCGCTTAAAGGGTGGGGGATTAATCGTTTTTGTAATGGTAATCGTACTGTTGGACGATATACCCGTCCGGATCTTTGATTTCGATCAGTCGGCCCAGATCGTCATATTCGTAGTAAACCGACTGACTATTGACATCGGAGACCGTTTGCACCCGAAGCACTTCATCGTAGCAATAGGTCGTCATCTGCGCATCTGCCGGGTGAAGCCGGAGTTCGTCGATTTTTCCGCTACCGGTTACGACCACGGACCCGTTCGCGCCGAGGGTAAGCGGGTAGCGAAAAAGCGACCAGCCGCCATTGTCCGTGTGAACGGCATACGCTGCTGTCGAATTGCCACTGATATTTACCCCGGCCCCGTCGGACCAAAAACTCACCACATAATCGCCCGCGGGCAGTCCCGTCCGCTGAACCGTCTGACTCGTCAGGGTAAAACTTTTACTGCCCGTCTTGCCCCCACTGATGCCCGCCCCCGTGTACGTCCAGTTGCCTTTTTCGTCCCCTTCAAAGCTGGTGTAGGCGATTTCGCCGGCTGCGGCGTTGAGGACTTGGGCGGTGGGTAGGGCTTGAGCGTAACCCCAGAGGTAGGAAATCGGGGGAGTCGCCTCTTTTTTTACTTGTTGAAGGTTTCCCCTAGAATCGTATTGCTCAAAAATAATCCGGGGTTGATAACGACTATCTCGCGTACCCGAAGGTACCGAAGAACTGAAATTGGTAATGCCCTCCGCAATTTCCAACACATGCGTTTTCTTAGGTACAAAAGCGGCCGCAGGCGAACCGGAAGGATTAATGGTCGTGTTTCGTTCATATTCATTAAACACCCCCGAAAGCACTTTGACCGTACCACTCTGATCGGTTTTTGAAAGGATTTCGATGGGATAAACATGCATATAACGCTTCTCCATGCTATCGAGCCAGCTATTTGCCCCTGTCGCAGCGTAATCCGCCGGGAAGGTGTATTCGGTGAGATAAGTTATTCCCTGCACATTCGTTACCTTTTGCCGGATCCTTTGCATACTCCCGCCTACACTTTCATCATACTCATAGAGCGTAGTCGTCTCTGTAAACCGATTTTCAATTTCCGCATCGTACACCCGCTGGATGCTTTTCGTCATCCGCCACCATTCGGAGATACAGTCGTAGAATTTGGTTTGAGGGTAAGAATATAAGAAAGGGTTCACGCAACTGGCATCATAGTATTTAAGACCTTTAATGGCTTGCGTTTGAGATAAAGCATTCGATATCTTTAAATCATCGTCAAATTTTTTCCCGTTGTAGTGATTTTCCGTTTGGGATACTTTTTGAAAAGTACCATCAGGTTTTCGCCGGTAATGGGTTTCCATTCCCAAGAGGCCATTGCTGTTATAGATGCGGGTAGGAAGATCGGGGAAAAAATAAGGAGTAACCTGTTCTTCGGTATTAAAATAGTTATACACGGTTTTTCCGTTAATTCCTCCTATCCCTTGAAAAACCGTAACCTGATCATACCCTACTGTACTACCTTGGGCAGAACTGCCTAAGGGGAGGTGAGAGGAAGAAGTTTGTATTAGGGTATGACAAATAACATGGGTTTGGTTTGCGATATTATCGATTAACTGATAATAATTATAGGAGATTGGTGTCATCAGTTTTCCGCTGGGTCGTACAACGCCCAATTCATTGATTTTTGTGTAATCAAACGTTGTGATTGAGTTACTTCCGGCATCTATTCCATTATACGTTTTAATAGATTTTACTCGGCTCCCCCCTCCCGGCAGAGCTAGCAAAGGTTCTTGTGGTAATTTTGGATGAGAATAACTTACCGTCATTTTTACATACGAATTATCAACGGCAAACGAATTTAAGGTATAGGTTCCCGGGTTCAGGTAATGGTACGTATAAGCGGTAGCCGAACCGCCCGTATTTCCAAGGCCGATGTCTGCATACTCGAATTCCATATTGGGCAAAGGATTAGGTAAATCAAGCGTAGCATATTTTTGATTTGAAGGAAGTGTACAACTCTGACAAAAACGATATACAGCGTGGGTGATAAACACAAACGAAGGCTCCGTCAAAGTAAAGGAAGCAGAGGAGGAATAAGAACAGCCTCCTGACCAGTTAGTTCCACAATCTTCGACAATCACTTCTTTTTTTTCCCACACATCCTGGGTCGGAAAGTTACTGAATTGGTTTGCCTCGAATTGAAATTCGCTGGATCCGCCCGTGGGGTAAATGATTTTTTTCAGTAGTGCGGCTTTCATTTTTGCTGTGTCCGCAGAGCGGTCGGCCCCATTTAAGTAAGCATACGCATTTTCCGTCCAGCAGGTATAACAAGTCTGTGGATCATAATTGGCGGAAGCAGGATCACAATACTGGGCGGCACAATTGTTATCCCATCCTTCGGTATAAGTGGGTGAATTAGGTACATATACCGGTGCTGTTGTATAAGCCAGTTCATACGCAGGAATTAAGGTGTTTAACGTAAAATTTCCATTCGGCTCAACGGTAGAGCTATATCCGTTGATATTGTTATTGTTTTTTCCATTAAAGTAACCCCAATGATCCTGACTTTTCGAATCCTTAGGCGGCAGGTTGGTCGCTGTAATATATTGAAATTCATAGACCGACTTTTCTAAAACGCCATTAGACTCTTGCAGACTATCTAGTCGGAGTCGAAGGTCATACGCATCACTTGCGGAAGTATTTGCATTAAAATAACCATAATAAAAAGCATATTTTTTTTGTAAATAACCGTTAATAAAAACCCGAATTTCTTTTAGGCGCTGAGGGTTAATGGTGGAAGTGGATGATTTTTCCATATCTATACGATCTTCTGTATCCCACTCAATATATCCCATAGAAAAATCTATTCGCTCCAGATATACATCCCGGATAATGCGTTGCGAGGAGAAATAAGTAGGAACCCCTCCACAACTAGGAATATTATTGGGATTATTACAATCACAATAAACTTGTGCACGTACAAGTTGACTTGTTTTTTGAGTTCGAGAAAATGAGCTTTTTGAGCGATGGGCCGGGTTATCATCATAAGTAAAGCTCAATTGCTCACCCGTGGGAGAAATAATCTTACTGAGATACCAACTATTGACGGTATAAGTGGGAGCAGTATTAGAGGAGGCGACAATATTATCCGCATCTTGTTCAGAAGAACCGGATCCCGATCTTGTTTCGGTAATTTCTTGTACTTCAAAAAAATAGCGGAATCCATCCGGAGTGGTGATTAGCCAGTTATACTGATTTTCTCCCTCCTGTGGGGAATATGTACTTTGTGCAACGGCTTCTATTCTGATCTTTTGTTGAGAAAGTAACAGAACCTTTACATCATTATAATTGGAACCTCTCCGCAAGACAAACTTACCCGAATAGTTTCCGAAATTGAAATAAAACTGATCCGGTTCCCCGTCTTTCGTTCCTTCACATAGCGACTCAAAGAAGAGAAGATCATTTGTTTGAGCATTATCCCAGTCATAATTATTATCCCCATTCGAAGCCGGAAAAGGCGCTGTATCAAACGGATACCCTAACAAACCCAGATCATCCAACCCCCGAACTGAACGCGTAATTACTCCCCCGGCATTTAAACTCCATCCCAAACCCACCCAGGAAGCTTCTTCTTCTACTTTGATGCCTCCGGCATGATAGTTCAGCGAAATCGGTAAAGAAATATCGCGCGATTGAAGGGCGTATAAAGGAATCGAGATATTCGGGATACCGGTATATTGACTAACCGGAATATCCCCGTACTCGCCTAAACTTGCCGCTGTCGGGGAAGGGGGAATGACATCGGGTAATTCGACCTGGCTGAGGCTTTTGCCCACCGCTAACAAGATACCCCCAAACACAAAAAAAATTTTCAGGGTGAAATCCATATTAATATAGGGTTTAATTTTTTTAGGGGAAGGAATATTTCTCACTGCCCCACGCCCACACTCACGGGCGCGGAGAGTTGTCCTTGCCGGTCTTCGATCCGGAGGGTAGCAGTGTAGTGGGGATTACCCCGGAGGATGCCCAGATCCAGCCAGACCACGTTGCCCCGCCGGATATACCGCACCCGGCGATTTTGCGGCGATTTGCCCCGCACCGGAATGCGCGCTTGTGCCACTTTCGGGCCATTGCCCGGTTTGTCCACCTCCAAATGGATCGCCACCACCGCCACCGAATCAGGTAAACGCAGCTTGAGTTGGCAGTGATAGGGCTGTCCCAAACCTCCACTGGGCAGGGAATCCTGAGGCGTCGCCCGAAACGAAACCTGGGTTGGGCGGGGGAGAATTAGGGTTGTTGCCTGACTCCAACCAGATAGGGGTAAGAGGCTGAGACTTAGTAACCCGCCCCAGAGTAGGAATAAAATTTTTCGTTTATGCATGGTAGTGAAGGAATGTAAAAGGGATAAAACAAAATCACTCCATGGAAAAGCTTTCGATGACTAAAGTAGAAAAAAATAAATACCCATCCAACATTTTTTGATTATTTTGTTTCGGAAATATTCCTATTCCTTCCTAGCGTATTGATCCTGAATAGATTAAAAATTTAAATCTGCTTTTGATTTTTGTTGTTTTTCATCTAAAGTTCTGCTAAAATAGATAAAACCTTTCCTCTATATGAAAGCAGCAACTATTTCCGCCGCCTCATCGGGTACTACCTCAACGGCCAACGGTAGCGCGACTTTAGCCCCAGACCGTGTGGCGTCCATTGACATTCTTCGCGCCCTTACAATGGTGCTGATGATTTTTGTTAATGATCTCTGGTCACTGAAAAATATCCCTGCCTGGCTCGGACACGTGGAAAGAGGGGTGGACGGCATCGGCCTGGCAGATGTCGTTTTTCCGGCGTTTTTGTTTATCGTGGGGCTTTCGCTTCCTTTTGCCATTGATGCGCGGAGGCGAAAAGGGGATAACGATTGGCAGATTGTACAGCATGTGCTGGTGCGCACAGGTTTGCTGCTGATTATGGGTGTTTTTCTGGTAAATGGGGAAACCATCAACGCGGCTGCTACGGGGCTGCCCCGCCATATCTGGAATACGTTGTGCTGCCTGTGTTTTATCCTGATCAGTAATACCTTCCCGGTTTCGGTCAATCGCTATGTGGTGATGGGTGTTCGGGCGGCAGGATTTATCACGCTGCTGATTCTCGCGATTGTCTATCGCGGCGGGGAGGACGATTCGATCAACTACTTTGGTCCGCAGTGGTGGGGTATCTTGGGGCTTATTGGTTGGGCGTATCTCGTCAGTGGATTGGTAACTACCTTTTCCCGCAACAATATCCTTTATATTTTCATCGGTTGGGCGTTTTTTAGCGTGTTGAGTGTATTATCCCACGCCAAACTGCTTCCCGACTTTCTGTCTTTTATCCCGGATGCTATTCTGGGCGGTACGCTCACCGGCCTCACGATGGGCGGGGTGCTGACCTCGGTGATTTTCCAGCATTTCCGGAAACGGCAGGATAATATGCGCATGACTCTGGGCTTTCTGGGAATGGCGGCGGTATGGGTATTGCTGTTTTTTGTGACGCGGCCTTACTGGGGCCTCGCCAAACTGGGCGCAACTCCCGCATGGCTGTTTCTTTGCAGCGCATTTACGATTCTGGCTTTTACAGCGATTTATTGGGTGGCCGATGTAAAGGGCAAAGCGAATTGGTTCGCTTTCGTCAAACCCGCCGGAACGGCAACCCTGCTTTGTTACCTGATTCCCTATTTTGCCTACGCCTTTACCCGCGTGTTGGGAATTCATCTTCCCGAAATAATGCTCAGCGGCGGTTTGGGGCTGCTAAAATCTTTATCGTTTGCCCTGCTCTGCGTCGGCATAACCGCCGGCCTGATACGACTGGGTGTGAGGTTGAAAATATGAGGTTATGATAAATTATATGACAAGGGTTGTCGCAATTATTCTGAGCTTGGGTTTTTTGTGCGGTTACGCGCAGGAAGCTAAGTCTTCTTTTAAAGTTGTGGGATATTTCTCCTTAAATGCGGCTAAAGAAGGAGCTACGGATGTATCCTTTAAGCAACTGACCCATATCAATCTATGGTTTCTAAACCCGGATTCACTGGGTAATTTTCCTGCGGATATTGCCTCGGTTCGCCCTTTTGTAGAGGCTGCTCACAAAAAGAAGGTAAAAGTTCTTTTCTCTATCGGTGGTGGCAGTAAACAGCCTCAATACCATCACCTCTTGCAAGAGGATCAGCGGAGCAGACTCGTGAAAAACCTGATTGCCATCGTGCAGGAAAACAATATGGACGGAATTGATGTGGATCTGGAGGGTAGTGATATTGATGAAAATTATGAAAAATTTGTCGGAGAACTGGCATCTGGCCTTCACGCACAAAACAAGCTGATCACGGCTGCGGTGGCCGTTTATTATAAGGAAAAAATGACAGATAAGGTGCTGGGTTACTATGATTTTGTAAATGTCATGAGTTATGACCGCACCGGCCCCTGGCGCCCGGAAAAACCCGGTCCCCATTCCACGTATGAACATGCGGTCGAAGATTTGAATTATTTTGGTTTGGAACGAAAAATCCCCAAAGAAAAGATGACGTTGGGCGTTCCGTTTTACGGTTATGGTTACGGCCCGGAGCTTACTTCGAAAGCCATCAGTATGAGTTACCGGGAGATCATTGAACAATTCCCCGGAGCAGAAAAAACCGATGAGTGGACCATGCCCGATGGAAAAATTCTATACTACAACGGTATTCCCACCATAAAGAAAAAAACCGCGCTCGCCAAAGAAAAGGCTTCCGGAATTATGATCTGGCAACTGAGGGGAGATGCTAAAGGATCAAAATCACTGCTTAAAGCGATCTATAAGAGCGGAAAAAAATAGTTGGAAACCACTTTGGTTTGAGTATATACGCCAAAAGGTTAATGGGTTTTTGCATTTTCTGCCAAAATCCTCCGCCTTTTCCTTGTTTTCAGTTTTTTTTGCCACTCCTGCCGGCACTTAGTTGGATTTAGGGGTATTTCCCCAAAAGCGGCGGGCACTGCGCGCAAATCCGTTACTTCTTCCCGCTGATTCTGTGGAGGTTTGTAATATCAAATCTAAGAATCATGGAAAAGCCGCTTATCGCTATTTTCAAAAGTCTGTTTTTGTTTTTTCTTCTCTCCGTTTTTTCTTCTCCCCTAATTGCCCGCGACGACACGCGGATTTGGCTTGCTCCGGGCAATTCTCCTAAAATCGAGCGTGAGGTAATCCTCGTTTTGCCGGGCTTGGGCGACAGTCGTAAAGGGCGCAACGCGCAGGAAAAGTTTTTCCGCGACCGGGGCTACGACGTTTATATCCCGGATTTTCTCGACCGCCATTCCTTTGCGGAAAGTGTGAAAAACCTTGCGCGTTTTTACGATGAACAGGGGTTGTCGGAATACAAAAAGGTTCATGTGTTTTGTTATATCCTGGGGGCTTTTGCGCTGAATGAATTTCTGCTGAGCAGGGATACCCACAATATCGCCACAATCGTCTATGACCGCAGCCCTTTGCAGGAAAGGGCGCCTTATGTGGTGGCCGAGGCGATTCCCGGGTTGGGGCGACTCGCGGTGGGAAATGTGGTGATTGATTTTAGTGAGGTGACTTATTCGCCGATTGTGGATACAACCCTTAAAATCGGGATTATCGTTGAGAGCAAAGCCACACGGCTGATCCGGATTTTCAAAAAAACGGCTCTTCAGCCCGGTCCCATAAGCTGGGATCCCGCCGATCTCAATCAAAGCTACCGCGATATTCATTTTACCCGACTTAACCACGACCAGATGTATTATCGCTTTGACGTGGTAGGGGAGGAAATTTTCCACTTTATCCAAAAGGCCGAATTTTCCGATCATTCAATGGATATGGCCTACACATGGAACCCGTTTAAACCCTGGCGTCAGAAAGATGAAAAGTCCGTTTTGGAAAAATCTAGTGTGTCGGGATACCAACCTTCGGGCAATTTTTACATAAAATGGTTCAACTATCAATAATTTTTCACCTATGGTATCGGTATATCAGTTAAAACCGCGTTTTCAGCAGATGTTGATCCCGGTGTTGAAAAGTCTGCATAAACAAGGAGTTACTCCTAATTTCCTGACTCTTTCGGCTGTTTTCCTCTCGTTTCTTATTGGCCTTTCGGTAGGGTTTACTCCCCAAATGCCTGTGCTGATATGGATGGTTCCGGGTGGACTTTTGCTGAGGATGGCCCTTAATGCTCTCGACGGTATGATGGCCCGAACGTATCAGATGCAGTCAAAAACCGGGGAAGTGCTGAATGAAATAGGCGATGTCGTGTCCGATATAATGGTCTATCTGCCCTTGGTAATACTCATGCCTGAATGGCAACTCCTCCTCGTACTTTTTGTGCTGATGTCCGTGATAAATGAATTTGCGGGTGTTTTGGGGAAAGTTTTAGGCGGAGAAAGACGCTACGACGGCCCAATGGGGAAAAGCGACAGGGCCTTTACTATTGGACTGGCCTGCCTTCTGACGGGCATCTGGCCGGGTTTTGTGGAATATTTCCCCCTTGTAATCGGAGTGGCCTTGTTACTGGTTCTGGTCAGTACCGGTGTTCGTTTGAAAAAATCAGTGATTTAATTTCTCTACCCTTAAATCTCTACCCTTATGTTACAGTCCATTCATCCTTTTTTTGCTTCAGAAGCCGCAATACTGCTAATGGTTATGTATGGAACTCTGATTTTTGCAACGGGATTGTTTTATGCCTGGGGCAAAGTAAAACCTGCGGCTCCCCTTACAGAATTAAAACTCCGCACCCGTTCCTGGTGGGTAATGGCGGTCATATTTTCGGCGGCTACGGTAATTCACCCGGTGATTACGTTTATATCCATTGCTTTTTTGTCTTTTGTTATGCTTCGCGAATTGTTTTCGCTAATGAATTTGCGTATGGCAGACCGTAAGGCCGTTTTTTTTGCTTATGTGTCTATTCCGGTTCAATATTTTTTCGCTTATCAGGGTTGGCATACGGCTTTTTTAGTATTTATTCCGGTATGTATGTATGTGTGGATTCCGTTAGTGCTGGTGATTGAAGGGGAAACTAAAGGAATTATTCAGTCCATGACCCAACTTACGGCGATTCTGATGCTGACGGTTTTTTGTGTTAGTCATCTGGCTCATTTGCTTTCTCTCCCCGCAATCGAAGGTTTTTCTGCCGGTGGTCGAGGCCTGTTGTTGTTTGTGGTATTTATGACTGAAATCAATGACGTGATGCAGTTTGTCTGGGGAAAACTGGTGGGTAAACACAAAATTTTGCCGGGGGTAAGTCCTAACAAAACCTGGGAGGGTTTTATTGGTGGTATAATTTCTACCGCTGTTATAGGTTATTTTTTGCGTTTCCTCACGCCACTCAATGAATGGCAGGCGCCGTTGGTAAGTCTTCTGCTCGGAATCGCCGGTTTTTCCGGAGATGTAATCATTTCCGCCGTAAAACGTGACCTCGGGCTGAAAGACACCAGCAAGGCAATCCCGGGCCATGGCGGTATCCTCGATCGTGTGGATTCGCTGGCGATTACTTCTCCGGTATTTTTTTACCTGGTTTATTTTATGGCTTATTAGGTCTGGCATCAATGTTTTACAATTATGAAAAAGTTTTTTTTATATACCTTACACCATCTGATTGCTCGTTTTGCGCTTCGCTGGATATTGGGAATTCGTTTTCATTATACCGAACATCTGAGCAAATACCCACAATTTATCCTTGTGGGTAACCACAACAGCCATCTGGATACGGTCAGTATTTTGTCGGCTTTGCCGGTGGAAATAATCGAAAAGGTGCACCCGGTAGCGGCGGCGGATTATTTTGGCACTACGGGTAAAAGGGCTTTCTGGACTCGTTTATTGGTCAATGCGATCCTGATTCCTCGTAAAAGACCGGAAAAACCCGGCGACCCCGATCCTTTATTATTGATGGAAGCGGCTTTGGAAAGGGGAGATTCGATTCTGCTTTTTCCGGAAGGGTCGCGGGGAATACCGGAGGTGATTCAACCTTTCCGAAAAGGGGTCGGGCACCTGCTGAAAAAATATCCGGAAATTCCCTATATCCCGGTGTATATGCAGGGTTTGGGCAGGTGTTTACCCAAAGGCCGCGGGCTTTTACTGCCGCTGACCGGGGAGGTGATTTTTGGGGAACCGCGATTTTGCCAGAGTGAAAGCGTGGACAGCATTGTAAAGGAAGTGGAATTTTCGGTTAAGTTTTTGGATGACCTGATTGAAACCCGTCCCAACTGGGATCGTATGGAGATTGCCCAATAAAAAACACCCCCACCTGCGCGATTCGCTTACAGGAAGGGGCGTTTACATGGAAATCCAGCGCTTACCTATTGCGTCAATTTTTTAAAAGAATAGGTTACGGGCAACCTCAACAACGTTTGAAACCATTTGTGACAACAACTAATTCTGAGTTCTCTCAAAACTTCAACCTCACAATTGTCACCCGTAACCTTACTTCAAAATCTGTTTAACCCTTACTTATCTCTGTTTCACCATTTAATTCTCCACTAAGTTAGGGTAGTTTCATTCGGGCCAGAATAACTTAAGTCATTTTGAGGCAAAATTATTGACATTTTAGCGGGTGATATTTATCAGTTTGTTGGGATTATTTCGGTACGGGAAAATAATCCAGCCTGCTTAACTCCGGGCCACCTCCCCGGTTTCCGCTTCCTGCGGCCACATAGATGGTGTTGTTATAATAAATCGCCCCGGTGCCATGGCGTCCCTGATTCATTTGCGGCCATTTACTCCAGGTTTGGGTTGCCGGGTCATAAACTTCCACTTCCCGGTGTCCGGCCTCCTGGGTTCCGCTTTCTCCACAAAGTACGACCAGTTTTCCGTTGATACTCAGACAACTATTGCCCGCCCGTTGGGTAGGAATGGGGGAGGGTAGAGTGGTCCATTTTTCGGTGGAAAAATCAAAAACATCTACCTCACCAAGGGTTAATTGAAACGGTTGTCCGGTTTTCTGTGAGGTATTTCTCCCACCGGCAGCGTACATTTTCCCTTCGATAACAGCCACTTGAAAGTGGTCTCGGGCGCGTGGGGCATCAGGTAATTTGCGCCATTTCCCCGTTTTGGGATCAAACTCGTCCACCCAGCTTACATGGCCATCAATATGGCCATTTTGAATCCCGGCTACGAGGTAGATTTTGTCGTTGTAAACGGTCAGCCCGGCGGCTCCCCGCAGGCGATTGGGCGGAATCATTCCCCCGATCCTCCATTGGTTGGTGGTAGGATTATAAATATGGATTTCTGCGATGGGTTTTTCTCCGGGATAAGGCCCGGTAAGGGCGCCGAGGATGTAAATTTCTCCGTTGTAATTGACTGGCTGAAAATGGTGAATTTCGACCGGAAGGTTTGCGCCGGTGCTCCAGGTCTTGGTACGGGGTTCGTAAATATCCATTCGAAGTGTACCTCTGCCCCCGAGAAGATAAAATTTGTCATTTACTTCTAAAAAAGCATTTTCGCTTCGCTGTTTGGGTTTGTTGATGGTTTCCATCTGTGCCCAGGCACCGGGGGTTGTTGCCACGGGCATAAATTTCTGCACCCGCCAGTTGAGCACTTCGGTTACATAAATGCCTCCATCCGGGCCGGATGCGATCCCATGTGCAGCGTGCATCTGACCCAACTGGGTTCCCGGGCCGCAATGAATGATGCCTTTGATATTGCCCTCAAGGTCTAGTTTCAGGATTTTTTCAACGTCTCCATCGGTCATATAGATATGGTTGTCCGGCGAAAGGGTAAGCCCCCAGGGTTTGCCCAAGTGGGTCCATGCGGCAATGAAATCTCCGTTTGCATTAAAAACCTGAATCCGCCGATTGTTTCGGTCGGCTACATAAACTCGTCCATTCGGAGGAATAACCACATTGTGGGGGTTGTCAAAATCTCCCTGACCACCGCCTTTTTTGCCCCAGGCCCGGATAAGGTTCCCGCTTTTGTCAAGTCTGACCATCCGGCTATTTCCATAACCATCGGCAATGTATAAGTCTCCGTTTTCGGAAAAGGCAATGTCGGCAGGTTTGAAAAACAGCACCCGCTGGCGTACCGAGTCGTAAAGACCGCTGGTATTGTTTTGCCCAAGAACCATCAGCACACGCCCTTCCGGACTGAGTTTGATCACGACGTGTGATTCCAGATCAGTGGTCCAGATATTATCTTCTTTGTCTATTCGCAGACCGTGAGGATCTTTGAATAAGCCCTGGCCAAGTGACCGTACAAAGCTGCCATGTGCATCAAACTCTTCAAGCTGGCGAAAGCCTTTATTAAAAACAAAAACATGCCCGCGAGAATTGACCGCAACACCCGTAGGCTGGACAATATTGCCATCCACCGGAACCCGAAAAAAATCGGGTACAGGCTGGTAATATAAAGCAGGCCCGGTTGCCGGCTGGCCATAGACCGACAGGAAACTCAAAAACAACGACAATAAAATAATTCGGATCATAGCTGGGATATTTTGGGAAAGGTTAATTGATTTTGAGGGAAATATGAAAATAAATCTGTAAAATTCTAATGGTTATGATTAATTTGTCTAATTAAAAAGAACCATTTACTCGTAATTCTCAACTTTTACTTCATGAAAAAGCTTTTGATTCTTCTGTTTATTGGGGCTGTCAGTGCCTTTTCTTCCTGTGGGTTTTTGGACGGGAATAAGCCAGGGGACAAGACGCCTTTTAATCCGGAGGTTTACTTTGAGGAAGCCATGATCACAAATACGGACGTTCAGGTCGGCCATCTGCAACGCATTTCTGCCTTGTGGAGTGGGCAGTTGGTCGGTTACAACGGTAGTTACCGCTTGCTTTATGATTACAACATGACTTCTGAAGAGACGAATGATATTTGGGAAAAAGCCTTCCCCGGAGTTATTACTCCCATGCGTGAAGTTCAAATTCAAATGGAGGACGATCTTCTTCATCGCGGCATAGCGAAAGTGATGGAGGCTTATATAATGGGTACTTTAACTTCGCTTTTTGGAGATGTTCCCTATTCGGAGGTTCTTCAGGCGAATGTAAGCAGTCCCAAGTTTGACGAACAACTGATCGTCTATGACGCTGTGCAAGACCTTTTAGATGAGGCAATCGCCGACCTGGAAGTTGCTCAGACACAGGTTTTAAGTTATGATGTGTATTTTAAGGGTGATGCTGAAAAATGGGTAAGTACCGCATGGACGCTTAAAGCACGGTTTTTTATGCAGGTAAAAGATTATAGCAATGCCTTTGCTTCCGCGGGAAATGGAATTTCCGCCCCGGAAAATTCCCTCAAATATTATCCGGCTTTGATTAGCGGTAATGCTCAGCAAAATCGGTTTTATGAAGCGCTTTCCGGCCAATATGCAGGGCAAATCGGTACAACCAACGCTTTCCTCATGGACTTACTCGCAGCGGGTACTCCGGTCTCCCGAAACCATGCTAAAACCAATGAGGCTTCACGACGTGCTTATTTTTCGATTGACGCAGTTTTTCCCTCCAATAACCGAGGAATAGCGGCTTCGGATGAACCGCAGGGACTGGTTACCTATGAGGAAAATCTGCTCATCCTCGCCGAAGCGGCTGCACGTATTCAAGGATTGGCGCAGGGATTGGTTTATCTCAACGAACTTCGCAGTTATCTCAACAGTGGTCTTGCCTTTAAAAAGCTTAATACTTCCGATTTGTTGGTTTATGAAGCCTTTGAAGAAGCTGATTTTTCAAATGGAGGAATTGAAAACCCCTATGGCCAAGAATCTGTCAGGGCTTTTCTGCGTGAAGTAATCGAAGAACGATATGTATCTGGATTTGGCTCTTATATGGCTTTTGATGATGCGCGCAGATTGCGAAAAGATGATCAGGATATAGATGTGCCTTTTCCGCTCAATACACCTTCTGCAACCCTCTTTCCCGAACGTTTTGTTATTCCTTATATCGAACAGATTAACAACGTAAACGCTCCCGAAGACCCGGGAATTTTCGAAAAAACGGACGTTAATAAATAGGGTTTCTCTTTGTTAAAAGAGTCTGTAGATCTTTATAGACCTACAGACTGCGCAAGCGTTGTGTGTTAATTAACAATTGCTGAGGATAAATATAAAAATATTCGGAGAAATCCGAAGAAAAATATTCTGCGAACCTATATATCCTTACTTCTTCCCCAAGTGCAAAAGCGGAAATTTGTTTCATGTGTAATATGCTTACTCAGAACAAACAGGAAGTTCTGAAAAATATATCCTGATTTGGAAAATTATTTTTATGAATTTCCGCTTTAGGATGGTTGTGTTTTCCTTGCTTGTGTTTGTGCCATATTGGGTTTTTGCCGGGGTAGTATCACGACTGGCAGTTGAATCTGCCGAAGGTAAAATCCGCATTTCCTGGGAAGTAAACAGTGATTTTTCCTTTGCTTATGAGGTTGAGCGAAGCGATGATGGTAAATTTTTTTCGACAATTTACCGCCTGCCTTTATTAATGGAAATATCTGCGGTGTATAGTGTTGACGATGAAAACGCGACTCCGGGGGTAAACTATTTTTACCGAATCGGTTATAAAGATGAAGATGGGCGCCAGCAATATTCGGAAATCGTATCGGGGATCGTGGAAAAAGAGCGGTTGATGGTGGGGGAATTTTACCCTAATCCTACTTATACGGGCTATGTGAGTGTTGAAATGCGTGCTCTGGAAAATTGTGAAGTTTCTCTTACGGTGATTTCTACTCAGGGAAAAGAACTTTTTTCGGGAAAGCAGACACTCTCTGAAGGTGACCATGTTCTGGATTTGAATTTTCCGCAAATTCCTCCCGGTATTTATTTTGTAAAAATGGAGACCACCGAATGGATTCAATTCAAGGGCTTTGTGGTAGAATAAGTTCGGTGATTGTTAAAACAAAGGGCGGAAATCTGTTTTCTCAGATTTCCGCCCTTTGAATATTTTACTCATCCGCCTCTACCGCACAAGGGTGAGGTTACCGGAGTAGTGTTTGTCGCCGAGGGCGATGGCGAAGAAATAGACGCCTTCGGGGGCAGGGTTGCCGTTTTCATCCTTGCCGTCCCAACCCTTGTTAGGGGCATCGGCGGTGAAGAACCCTCTTCCCCAACGGTCAAAGACCTGGAGGGAGAAGGCTTCGTTGCCGCGGTACTGGACGCGGAAGGCGTCGTTGATGCCGTCGCCGTTGGGACTGAAGACATTCGGAATCAAGACGTCGGGCACACCGACTTCCCAGGGGCCGACTTCGGTCGTAGCCACACAACCGTTTTCATCGGTGACGGTCAGCCGGACGGTATAGGCGCCGGGCTGGGTATAGGTATGACTCGGATCGGGC
>JANRJC010000067.1:0-19800 GCA_033764335.1 Bacteroidia bacterium
GAGGACATCTATTTCGAGGCTTCGGTCTTGACGAACGGCCCGGGCGCGAGGAAAAATATGCGTAGCGCCAAAATCCCGCTGAAGAATGCGCGAAAGCGAAGGCAGGGCGAGTCCTTCGGTAAAAGACCCCATTTTGTTGCCCAATTCGCCGAGTTTTTTACTGACCTCTTTGACAAAAAGCTTTGTTTCCTTAAACTTTTCGTCGGTTTCCTTGAACCTTTTATCCGTTTCGCGAAACTGGTCCTTCAATTCCTTCCATTCCTGTTGGGATTTTAAAGCAGCAGCCTTGAATTTTTCATCAGTTTCTTTGAACTTTTCATCAGTTTCTTTGAACCTGCGATCGGTTTCGCGAAACCGATCGGCGATCTCTTTCCATTCCTGTTGAGATTTTAAGACAGCGTCCTTCTGCGTCTCCTTCATTAAGACCAGATCGGTGGCTAATTCTTTTAAGATGTCGCGTATCTCATCCATTTTTTTATGTTTTAGGTGTGCTGAATCAAAGATACGAAATTGGAGAATAAAAGGATAACCTCTTAGGAGTTTTATTCTTGCCTCATATCAAGGTAAGGGCTATTTTTTGCGATCCTGTTTGAGTTTTTGAACAGAGCGGTCTTTCCTTTCCTGTTCTTCCTGTTGGAATTTGCGCACCTTGACCGATTTGCCTTTTAGTTTCAGGTTTTCCCCCTTGTCCCGGAGCATATTCAGGCCATGTTGTGGAATGTCCACAATGGCATAAGCTTCGTAGATGGTGATTGTACCGATTTCTTCTGCGGCCAGTTGGGCCTCATTGACCAGAAATCCCACGATATCACCCTTCATCAATTTGTCGCGTTTGCCTCTTGAAAGGTGGACTTTTACCCATCGCTGAGGAGCATCTTTTTCGGCAGCCTTTTTTTTGGGTGGGCGAATGTTAATTGTATTTAATGACAAACCAATTACCCGATGGTGATTGTCCAGACGTACTTTTTCCGCCTCCCCTCTTACAAGATTAAACACCTCTCCTTTGTTTCCGGCCCGGCCGGTACGACCTACCCGGTGAAGGTAAAAGTCGTATTCTTTAGGGATGGACAAATTGATAACTGCGGGCAAATCTTCAATGTCCAGCCCCCGTGCCGCCAAATCAGAAGCCACCAGATAATCAATATATCCCTCTTTAAACCGCTGAAGAATATTGGCTCTTTCGGTTTGTTCCTGATTGCCGTAATAAGCTTCAGCCTTAAAGCCCGCATTTCGTAGAAAACCCGTTACCGCATAAAGTTCCTGCCTTTTTCCACAGAAAATCAAGGCTTTTGTAATCGCCTCCTGTTCCAGAAGGCCTGCGAGCCAGGTTTCCCGCTGACCTTGCTTGATGTCCGCAACGGTAAACCGGATGTTTTTCAACATCACTTTCGGACTGAGGCGGATGGTTTCAATTTTTTCAAAACGCTCACGCATCAATGTTTCCGCATCACGGGAGATGGTTGCGGAGAAAAATCCCACCTGCGCCTGGCTGCGCACATGCTGGCGTATTTCGTCAAAATCTTTCAGAAAACCCATTTCTACGAGTTTGTCTCCTTCATCAATGATCAAAAACCGGATATCGCGCCAGAGGTAGTCATAATGCTGATGTGCCATGACATCGCGCAATCTTCCGGGAACCACTACCAGTATATGCGGATTCGCTTTGATTGCAGCAAAACTTTCTTCCATAGGAACACCTCCGTAAACAGCACCTACTTTCAGCGTATCCCCGGCAAAATAGGACTCCAATGAGGCCGCGATTTGCAGGGCAAGTTCGCGCGAAGGCGCAAGCACGAGTGCCTGGGTGCTGCGTTTGAGCAGGTTGAGGCGTGAGATCAGCGGGAGACCGTAAGCAGCAGTTTTGCCGGTACCCGTAGGAGCTTCAACGATAAGGTTGCGTTTTTGGGTAAATAAAGGCATCACTTTGTGTTGCACATCCGTAGGTGTCTTAAACCCCAGCTTGCGCACTGCGTCCACCACCCGCTCGTGGAGTTCATAATTTTTAAAACCCGTAGTTTTGATCATGGCGCAAAAATACAGGAAGCCGAAGGCATTTCAAAGGATCAAATTTCTAGTGGTGGTAAAAGGTTTATTGATAAAATTCCCCCTGAAAATTCGTATCTTTTCGCCTTCTCCGCCATTAAGAAGGAAAAAACATCTATCGGAACAGGTTGGCTTTGAGCAGAAGAACTTTATCACAGACGCAAATTCAGGATGAATACCTGCTGATCGAAGCGGCACAGAAAAATCCACGCCGCTTTGCACTCCTTTATGAGCGTTATTACAGACAGATTTTTCTGTTTGTTTATAAACGCATTGATGAAGAGGAGCCTACAGCAGATGTAACTTCTCAGGTATTTCTCAAAGCTATGCAAAACCTCCCTAAATATCAGTTTAAGGGAGTGCCCTTCTCTGCATGGCTTTACCGAATCGCGATCAATGAGGTAAATCAGTACTTTAGAGAATCAAAGACCAGCCGGGCGATCAGCATGGAAAGTGCCCGTATTTCGGATATGATGGAGGAAGTGAGTGAAGATACTTCCGAAGTTAATATCAGCCGGATGATGGAAGTAATCCAGCAGCTAGCCCCCGATGAAGTTCAGATGATTGAACTGAGGTTTTTTGAGCAAATGTCGTTTAAGGAAGTGGCCGATGTATATAACATCACCGAAAACAATGCGAAGGTGAAAATGTACCGGCTACTGACAAAAATGAAAAAACTGATGGGTAAAAAAATTGAAGCGTGAGAAATCTGTAAGTATGTCTAATTATAAGATAAATATTGATAAACCTCTGCCGGATTCGGAAACCATTAACCGTCATAAAAATTTTGACGGGGTGTACGACCAATATCAGGTGACAAAAAGGTTTGAATTCTGGCGGAATCTTTACCGCAAACCCACTTATTTTGCGGCTGTTGCGGCGGCGATTGCTATTATTTTCCTGGTGTTTGATACGGTGGATGAAGAAATCCGCCCGGAAAAAATCATTCCCAAACTCGCACCCCTTACGGCAAGTGATCCTGACGTGATGATTTTGAATATAAATGCCGAAAAAGCATTTTCTTTCGAATCTTCGACCTGTTCTAAAGTGCAAATACCTGCTCATGCTTTTACCGGCCCTGACGATGAGCCGGTATCAGGCCAAGTGGAAATCCGCTATCGCGAACTTCGCAATGAGTCAACGGCGGAGGCAAATTCCCTCGGTGTGGTGGAAATTCTCTGTTCGCAAAAGGGATACGCGCTAAAACTTCGCAAGAACGCATTTATTGATGTTTCCTTTTTTAGCGAAGATACTACTTCCGGCTATAATGTGTTTGCGCTCAATGAGACTCGCGACAACTGGGCTGCTGCCGGGGCCACAGAGGTGTTACTGGCAGATGCCACGCCCCGTGGTATTTCTAAGCCGGAACGACCGGCAAGTACTTATATTCTCGATCAGGTAAATGACCAACTGATTGCCAAAAGCATAACTCCGATTTTACCTAAACCCGGGAAGCCGTTCGAAGTAAAAATCAGCAACCACAGGGATTTCCCGGAGTTTCGTAATACCGGAAAAACTTACTGGGAATATCTCGAAAAACCCGGCTCGGTCAATCCCTGGGAAGAAGGTTTGCTGGGTGAAAATATTGCGGGGTATGAGGTAAAAGCACGCAAAACTTCTGCGAGGGAGTATGAACTTCGTTTCACACAAACCGACGCTTCCGGGCAAATCCTCACCCAAATAGTATTTGCTACGCCGATGGCTGAGGTGAACACTCCGGAAGAGGCCGAGGCACTTTACCGCCAGAATTATCGGGCGTGGGAAAATTCCCGGGAAGAACTCCGCCAGCAAGCAGAAGCACGCCGCAGGGAACAGGAAAAAATAGCTGCCGCCGAACGAGAGTACCAGATTTACCAACAGAAACTCCGCGAGTGGGAAGCATCTGTTGCCACCACAGATACCGTTTCCCGTACCCAGGGTTGTTTTCATAAGTTTTCGGTTACCCATACCGGTGCGTTTAATCTTGCGAAAGAAATTCCCTGAGGAAGGATGATGGAATCAGGATTTGCATGAAAGAAACGGGTAATGTATCTTTCCCTGCTAAAATCTTGTATCCTTATGAATTTACCCCGACTTTCTTTACTTATAATCACAACTGTACTGAGTTTTGTGATGGTTTCCTGTGGTGAATCCACGACGAAACAAACGCTTCGTGGCGCAGACATTTCCAATGTTGATACTACGGTACGCGCGACCGATGATTTTTACTCGTATGTCAATGGTCTATGGCTAAAATCGGTAGAAATTCCCCCGAGCGAAAGTTCCTGGGGTAGTTTTGTCGAACTTCGTTATCAGAATGTAGAAAAACTGCGCGCACTCATGGAGGAAGCCGGAATTTCTGCAGCTGAAAAAGGAAGCGTAAAGCAGAAAGTCGGTGATTTCTACAAAACGGGTATGGATACCGCAGCGATTGAGCGTGCAGGTGTGACGCCGATTCAGGATTTGCTGGACGATGTGAGGAATATTTCTGATAAAAATCAAATCGCGGAAACGGCGGCTAAAATCGGTTTGCGCGGTGCTGACGGATTTTTCCGCACTTTCGTCAGAAATGACCTTAAAAAAAGTAATGTTTATGCTTTGTATCTCTATCAGGGCGGACTTGGAATGCCCAACCGGGATTATTACCTGACAGAAGGAGGGCGCTTTGACAAATACAGGGAAGAGTACCTGGTTTATATTCAGACGTTGTTTTCGGAAGCGGGCGGTAATCCTGAGGCAGCCGGAGCGATCTACGATCTGGAAAAGCAGATGGCCGAAATTTCGCGGAAAAGCGTTGATCTCCGGGAGGCTGAAAAGAACTACCATAAAATGCCTTATGCGGAAGCCGAAGCTTTGTTATCAAATTTTGGGCTGAATGCTTATTTATCCGTGTTAAAAATCCCACAACAAGATTCGATCATTATCGGGCAACCGGAGTTTCTGGAAGGGCTAAACAAGCTTATGGCAGAAGTTTCGCTTGAAACCTTGAAGGCATATATGGAGTTTACCATTTTGCGGTCAAGTGCGCCCTATCTGAGTAATGCATTTGCAGATGCCGATTTCCGGTTTAATGATGCAACCCTTCGCGGAGTAAAAGAGAAGGAACCCCGCTGGAAAATTGTCGGTCAGCAAACCAGCGGAATGATCGGAATGCTGGTGGGACAACTATATGTCGAAAAACATTTCAGCCCGGAAGCCAAAGCAAAAGTAAATCAGATGGTCAACGACCTTCGCGATGCATTTGCCCAAAGAATCGAAAGACTTGAGTGGATGAGTGCCGAAACCAAAACCGAAGCCCTCAAAAAACTTAAAACCATGCGCCAGAAGCTTGGTTATCCCGATAAATGGGAGGATTACACCAAGCTGGAAATCAATACGGATTCTTATATCGGAAATGTTCAACGCGCCCGGGAATTTGAAATCCGCCGTCGGCTGGATCGGATCGGGAAAGAGGTGGATCGCGAAGAATGGTTTATGTCCCCCCAGATTGTAAACGCCAGTTACAACCCTACCAATAATGAAATTACTTTTCCCGCAGGCATACTTCAGCCTCCTTTTTTTGATCCCAATGCCGTGGATGCCGTTAATTATGGCGGAATAGGAACCGTGATTGGGCATGAAATTACACATGGGTTTGATGACAATGGCAGCAAATTTGACTCTCAGGGAAATCTGCGCAACTGGTGGACTTCGGAAGATAGTTTAAGATTTAGGGAATTAACTCAGAAAATTCGCCAGCAATACGATGCCTATACCGTTCTTGATACCGTACATGTAAATGGTCAACTGACTTTGGGGGAAAATATTGCGGATCATGGCGGCATAGCCATTGCGTATGAGGCCATGCAGTTGGCATTTAAACGCGACGGCAGACCCGAACTCGTGGATGGTTATACTCCTGAGCAGCAGTTTTTCCTGAATTTTGCGATCCTTTGGCAGGGAAAATACCGCGAGGACGCCCAGTTACAGCGGATCAAAACCGACCCACACTCTCCCGGTGAATACCGCGCAAAAGGTACACTTTCCAACTTCCGACCTTTTTACGAAGCCTTTGGCGTAAAAGAAGGAGATGGAATGTTCCGGAGTGAAATTGTGGAGATATGGTAAAGTAAACAGAAGCTTTAGTTTAACTGAGAAAATTTCGCGAGAATGTTTTTTGCGCTTTCGGTATGTTCGCTTTTGGGCGGATCGTAGGCGATGCGGTTGAATAAGGTTTTTGCCTTTGCGAGTTGGTTCATTTTAAGATACGAAAGAGCCATATACCATCTAACATTGGTAATGATCATATTAGTAGGATCAACCTGTGAAAAGGCAGCAACTGCTTCCTGAAAACGATTTTGTTCCATACGGGTAATGCCGAGGAATAACCAGGCTTCCGACCTACGTTCGAAGGTAGAATCACTGATGAGTTTTTCAAAAATTACGGAAGCGGTATCGAAATTTTCGGCTCCATACGCCTGTGCGGCTTTGATCCAGAGTTCTTCTTCGGAGCCTGACCTTGCCGCAGTCTCCGAAATAACAGGCCGGCGGTAGTTCTCGGTATATAATTTTTCGGCCGACAGCGGAGCAGTGGAGAAAAAATAGCGAATTATCACTACCCCTACAATCAACACTGCCGCCGCCGTTGCCCAATAGATTTTGAATCGGGTAAAAAACGGGGCTTTAAAAACGGAGGGCTGGCTTTCCTGCATCATCTCTTTTCCCAGAGCAGTGAGTTTTTCATTGAGCATGCGGTCTCCATATTCCTGAATCACCTCATACATTTGGGCATAAGATTTTGCTTCTTTTGCAAAAACCTCATCGGTGCGGATTTTCTGTTCAAATTGTGTTCTCTCGTCATCAGATAGCTGGTTTCTGTAATATTTTGTGACGAGGTCGTAGAGTTCTTTATTCATGATTAGTTACCGATTTTTTTAAAAATTCCTATTATTCAGCATTTCCCGGAGTTGTTGCAGGCAGGTATATTTTTTACTGCTGACACTTCGGGCGTTTTTAAACCCAATTCTTTGGGCAATTTCTTCAGCATTGTATCCGAAGTATTCCGAATCTAATATGATCTGTTTACAGGGTTCGCCTAACTCATCCAGTACAATCAACATACGATCAAAAGTCTCTTTAATTTCCATTCCCCTAAATATATTGCCGGGCTCGTTTTCATATTCCGGAATTTCGGGATGGTTTTCGGGGTTTGACGAATTTTTTCGAAGAATATCAACGCATTTGTTTTTAAATATTCGAAAAAGGAAAGTCCATAAGGAACTATCTCCGCGAAATCGGTGGTTGATTACCTCATTGATAAGAGAAAGAATAGCACTAGTATAAGCATCCGTTAAATCTTCCCGAGAGAGTTGTCTAAATAACTTTTTGCCGGTCCGGGTCAGATGAAAATATTCCTTATATAGCTTGGTGATGGTTTTTTCCCGGTCTTTTCCTCCGGCCAAAATACCTGCTATAATCTCTTCATCATGTTGCTCCTTCATAGAATAAAAGGCTGATTTTCGCTGTATGATAAGTCTAATTTACAGATTTTTGGGTATTATAAAGGCTTTATTCCGGATCACTTCTTGGATTCTGGCATAATTCCTGCACAGAAAGTCATACGCCTTGTGGTTTCCTGTTACAATGAAGAGAATAGTACTCCTGTTTTTATCTTGCTTTGTAATCCCTTGTATTTTCGCTCAGGTTGTAGAAACCTATTACCCTTCCGGTATCCTTAAATCCCGAATTCCCATAAACCTGGACGGTTTGTATGAAGGTACAGGTTATATTTATGATTCCGACGGTGCATTAAAGGAGGAAATTCCTTATCAACAAGGCGTCGTAAATGGTCTTTTGAAAGAGTATTATCCTGAGGGAGTCCTAAAATCCAAATGTGAGTATGTAAATGGTTTAAAGCATGGATCCTGTTCGGGTTATTACGCGACGGGACAGTTGCAGATTTCGCAGGAATGGAGGGAAGGGAAAAAAAACGGGCCTATGTTTGCCTGGTATCCCGATGGTATGATGCGGATGTATGGTTTGCTGGAAAATGATTCTCTGCTATTTGCTCAGCGTTTTGACACAGAGGGAATGTTGTTGGGCGAAAGGGTACGTTATATTCCTGCGCCGATTGATACGAGTATGTTGCCTGCCCCGGAAATATTCTGCGAAAACGGCCAAACATTGAGTCGCAACCATCCTAACGCCGTGCAGGTTTTTATTCCGCAGGTTCCGAGTGAGTTTATCAGTTTTGCTTCTACCGACGGAAAAATAGACCACAGTGGAAACGAAAAATTCCCTCTCCTGCTTACCCCTAATCCCCAAACCGAAGAGTTTGTCCTCTATCTTCGGATCAAGACGCATTCCTCGGCCCGCCCGATTTTGATTCGGAGTGTGCGGATTCCTGTGCATTAAGAAAAGGTTTTACAGCGAGTGCCGTTTCTGAAACTCTTCCAGCCCTCGGGCGAAAAAGTCGCGATACTCTTGTACGTTTAAAGGTGGATTATAGCCGGTAGGTTCTATCAGATTGGATTTGTCGTGATCCAGCAAGACATAATAGGGCTGAGCATTCTGACGATAAACGTCTCTCTCGTACTGAATCCATTTGTCACCCACTGTACGAAGTTTGTAACCATCGGGGGTCGTTTCGGTCTCCGGCAACTTTTCCCGGTCATCGGTATAGAGAGAAATCAGCACAAACTCTTCGCGGATGTACTGGCTGACCTGGGGGTCCACCCAGGCATTTTTTTCGAGGTAACGACAATTGGCGCAGGTATGGCCGGTGAAGTCAAGAAACACCGGTTTGTTTACTTTGCGAGCGTATTCAAGTCCCTGCTCAAGGTCATAGAATGCACAAAATCCTTTGGGAGTACCTTCTGAAAGGTGGTCTGATATTTTGTCGGGATAATTGCAAATATCGCCGTCGGCAGAGGAATACGTGGATTCGGATGAAGATGCAGCGGAGCTGATTTGTCCATCGAGAATCATCACACCCATTTGTTTATTACTTTCCGGAATATAACCGCCGAGCATGTTCAACGGCGCACCCCAGAGACCGGGAATCAGATACGTCACAAACCAGAATGCACCCATAGCCATGAGGAACCGGGGTACGGAAAGATTACTCACCGGGCTGTCATGCGGTAAAGAGATTTTGCCTAATAAATACAAACCCAACATCGAAAAAATCACCACCCAGGCACCGATAAAGATTTCCCGGTCGAGCAGTCCCCAGTGCATCACAAGATCGGCCCGGCTGAGGTAGATAAATGCCAGCGCAATTTCAAGTAAGCCCAGCACAACTTTTACACTATTAAGCCAGCCGCCGGAGTTGGGCAGGGAATTCATATAACCAGGGAAAATAGCAAAAAACACAAACGGCAAGGCCAGCGCCGAAGAATAAGCGAGCATAGCCGCAACAGGCCGGATAAACTCACTTCCACCGGCGGCATCTGCCAAAGCCGTGAATACCAGCGGTCCGGTGCAGGAAAAGGATACAATCGCCAACGTCATGGCCATAAGAAATATGCCGATCAGTCCCCCTTTGTCACTGCCTTTGCTCAGAGCGGTACTCCAGGAAGAAGGCAGGGTGATTTCAAACATTCCCAGAAAGGAGAGTCCGAAGATGAAAATAAAGGCAAACAGGGCAATATTAAACCCCGGACTCACCGAAAGCTGGCGCATGGCATCGGGGCCAAATAGGGCGGAAACAATCAATCCCAACACAGTATAAATCAGCACAATCGAAAGCCCGTAAAGCGAGGCATTGCGTATGCCTTTGGCGCGGTTGGTGCTTTGTTTTGTAAAAAAACTCACCGTAAGCGGAATCAATGGAAATACGCAGGGAGTAAGTACCGAACCAAAACCCAGGGCAAGACCCTTAAGAATTAAAATCCAGAGACTTTCACGTGGTACTGGCGGGGTGATATTTTCCGTTTCAACCACCGGCTCAACCTCGGTTTCTTTAGGCGCAGTTTCAAGCGTGGTTAGAACTACCGATTGTGTTTTTTCCGGTTGGGTTATTTCCGATTGGTTTTTTTCCGGTTGGGTTATTTCGACTTTTGCGGATTTTGGCTCGATGAGCGGGGTTGTATTTTTTTTAACGGTTTTGATCGCTAAAACAACATCATACGAACTGGGAATGCAGCGTGAATCATTACAAACCTGATAGCTGAGGTATCCGGCGATTTGAGGATTTTCGGCAGTGATTTTCAGCTTTTGGATATAGGTAACCTCGTCGTGGTAAAGCGAAATATTATCTTCAAAAATATCGTCGTAGGCCGTTTCGACATGCCCCTCGTCATCAAGTTTACCAACGATTTCGACACCTTTGGATTCTTTGTCCAGATCAAAAGTAGCCGCAATCATCGCCATTTTTTCGGTTTGTTTTGCCGAATACATGTGGTATCCCGGGTCAATGGAAGCCGTAATCGAAAGGGTAATCACATCCCCCACAGCCAGGTTTTCTTTCGGTTTAATGGTATGGTCAAGCGACACAGCATTTTCAAACTGAGCGAATACCGAAATATTCATCAGGAAGAAGAAGAAAAACATGGCAGGGTTACGCATAATGAAACATAAAGAATTAAGCGTACAAATTTAACTTTTTTTACGGGGAATGGAAAGTCGGGTTTACGACAACTTTTTCCGAAAACCACCCGGAGTATTATTATTTTTAATAAAAAAATATGGCATTTCCCCATTTATCCCGCAAGGTTACCCTCAACGAATACCTTTATCAGGTGGGAGAGACCCTCGTGCCGCCTTTTTCTTTGCAATACATTATCGAAGGAAACGGTAGGCTTGGGGTTGAAGAAGTGCGCAATAGCCTGATCCAATTATCCGAAAAATTGCCGATTCTCCGACTTGTCCTTAAAGGTCGTAACTGGTCTTTGGGGGACCATACTCCAGCCCTTATTGTGCATGAAAAACCTTTTTCCGGAAACTGGAATGACCCGATTTTCCATTCTCCCCTAAACGCAGAAAAAAATAGTTATGCAGAACTACATCTTTTTCAGGGGAAGAACAGCACGCTCGTTTTTCGGGTTTTGCACAAGTTGATGGATGCAAAAGGTATTCAGTTGGTGATTCGCAGCTTTTTTGCGCTGTTGCGGGGGGAGCCGATTGAGCAAAATACAAATTTTAGCTCGGACCAGGAAGTACAAAAGCGGTTGTGGGAAGATGCTACCGCCGCACGTGAGGGTTACCAATCCCGATGGCCGGGTTTTCCCCTTTCCCCGGATCACCCTGTTCACTATCAGACGGAGGTAATCACTTTTGATTTCCGGCTGGAAGGTGCGATTGCCCGGTGTGGAAGTTGGTATGCCGATAAACTGGGCGAGACTTGCCGCATGATGATTCCGGTTGATTTGCGCAGGCATGACAATGTTCCCTCTTCGGCCTCGAACCTGAGTTTGCCGATTTACTTGCCTATACGTCCAGGACAGGGTTGGCAGGAGATTCAATCTTCTCTTCTTTCCGCCCTGAAAAACAACCAGGAACTCGCAGGAGAGAAACTCGAACAACTGGCACTGATGATTCCTCAACCGCTGTTGCGTTTGATTATGACTCATACGATCAAACGATCCTCTAAAATTAGTCGTTTTCCGATGAGTGGTATTTTATCGGATAATGGTTTTATAGACTTGCAAGCATGGTCAACGCCCTCTTTTACGGCAAAAAATGTGATTTCTCTGCCCGTTTATATCCCACTTGCACCTTTGTGTATTGCGGTGGTACATCATGCGGAGCGAACCAATATTGCCTTTTCGCTGCCTGTGGGAAGGGATATTCAAGGCTTAAAAAGCAGCCTGTCAGAAACCTTAAGCGCGGGTTCACCTGAAAAAAAACCGAAGGTGATTTCTCCAGAACTTCCTCCGGAAGAGGTACGGGTATTAAAAAGTTTGTGGGCCGAAATTCTCGGATGCCCAATGGAATCGGTTCATCCGGAAGTTACTTTCCACGACCTGGGTGGAGATTCCCTGAAACTATTATTTATGTTGTCAGCACTTACCTCAAATCATCCGATAAACTCCGAAAGTGCATTTTTTAATGAAGTTTTAAATACCGGCGGGCATATAACCCTTCGATCTCTGATAGAAATAATGGATAAATTCCGGTAAAATATTCCCCAAACAGATGAAAGTATCCTTTTTATACGGAGCTGACCTAAAGACTTTGGTTCAACTTTTCTGGCAGCAAAGATTTCGGTTGGACATACGGCGTTTACCCTCTGTTTTGCTTCATTTTTGTTTTGCGGTATTTAATACGGTGATAAGTATTCCTGAGCGTTTTTTTCGATGGGAAAAAGACCCGGTCAGCCCCGTTTTTATCCTGGGCCACTGGCGTAGCGGCACAACACACCTGCATAACCTGATGACGATAGACTCAACCTTTTCCACGCCCAATACTTTTCAGGTCGCTTTTCCCCATCTATTTTTTTACTCCGAAAAATGGCTGGCTCCCTTTTTTGACCGGATAAGCCCTGGAGTGAGGCCGATGGATAATATGGCCATGCTTATGTCGAGTGCAAACGAAGAAGAGATTGCGCTTGCCTCATTGGGGGCGCCGTCTTCGTACCTGGCGATTAATTTTCCAAGAGACCATCAGCGGTACCGCACCTATGTTTCCTTTCGGACTGCTGACTCAAAAGCGGTGGATCAATGGAAAAAGGCGTATCGAAAATATGTGCGGAAAATTGTGGCAAAATATGGAAACGACCGACCTCTCGTATTAAAATCCCCCGCCAATACTGCCCGTGTACCGCTGCTGCTGGAAATGTATCCGGATGCGCGATTTATTCACATTCACCGAAATCCCTACGAAACCCTCCGTTCTACCATTCATCTTTACGAAGCATGGTTTGATATGGCCAGTTTTCAATCCTTAAAAGAACTGAAGGCAGGCAGGGATACCTTTATTCTGGAGGTATATAAAGAAATGCACCAGTGTTGGTTTGAAGATCAAAAACTCATTCCGGAAGGAAAATTGTTAACGCTTCGTTTTGAGGATCTGAAAAAAAATCCCGTCGAAATAATGGAAACCGTTTATCAATTTTTGGGAGAAAAAAAACGGGATAAAGATGCTCTTGAGGCCTATCTGCGCTCGCTTAAATCATACCGCCAAAATGATTATGACGCATTACCGCCCGACATCATGGCAAAAATCAATCAACAAATGCGTTTTGTATTCGACGGGTTGGGTTATTCCTTAAAAGAATCTTCTGCAATATAATGAGGCAAAGGGGCGAAGGTTGAAAGAGAAAGTTCCCACAGATCTTTTTCATTTTGGGTAAACCCGAGCTGTGGGTAATGGTTTTCGACAGGTGTATTTTTAGCGGTGGACAAATATTCTCCGATCAATCGGTGAAACCCCCTTTCCCGGGCTGCCCGGACAAGACAATTGAGCACAAACTTTTCCACTCCTCTTTGCATTACCCGGCAACTCATCAGCCAGTTTTCGATAAACAGATCGTGTTCTCCGATTTTCCTCATCACTACAACCGAAATCAGACCATAGTCGCCCAGTTTGTCTGCCAGACTCACCTCGTAATGAAGGTATTCGGAGGCAGACTGAATTTTTTTCACTTCTGCTTCGGAGTAACGCAAGGTGCGGAGATTAAATTGATTCGACCTTTGGCTAAGCTGTGCGATTCGGGCGATATGGTTGTCCTGAAAAGGACTTATCTGCCCTTTCATCTCAAGCGATTTTAAAAAACTATCAATATCTGTGTATTCCTGCGCCATAGATCGCCGTTGTGCTTCTTCCTGATACAACAAGGTACGAGCCGGGTCATCGCTGGAAAAGGTCGGTGTTTCAAACAGATTTAGTCGGCTAAGGAAAGGTAGAAAATGCGCCGGGTCTGTAGGCAAGTCTGGCACAAGCACTTCCGGCAGCGAGTCTCGAACCAACGTTCTTTCTGCCGGGTTGTCATCAATGAAAACCATAGCGTCAAAGCCTATATTCAGCACTTGCTGAATGTGACGGATATTGTCGGCCTTGTTGTTCCAGTTTGCGAGAAAAACCGCAATATCCTCAAGAGAGAGGATCATGCTTTCGTGTTTAGAAAAAACCTCTTTGGCGAGATTTTCTTCATTTTTACTGCAAACGGCGAGAATTATTCCCCTTTCCTTTAGCTGTTTTATCCATTTTTGAAGTTCCTTAAACGCTTTACCCGGACCTGTGGTGCTTAGTATAATTCCCTCAATCCCGTCATCCCCGACAGTTCCCCCCCAGATCGTATTGTCGAGATCTATAATCAGACATTTCCGGATTTTGCCCATAAACGCCTGGAGCATAACAACAAATTCGGTTGCAATTTTTGCCTCTGTGTCCAGCGTATAAGGTATATCTGCATTTACATACAGACCCGAATCCAAAAACTTGTCGGCTCCCAAAAGACTTGCAATCGCCGACACATCCAGAATATGCAGATTACTTTCCGCTTCCGCCATATCCATCAGGCCCGTATTTAGGCGGCGGATTTGGTTGGAGAAGGAAAGCCTCGTTTTATTGGAAAAATTTCCAAATACTCCGTCAGGGGTCTCTTCGAGGTTAGTGATAAATATCTGTGGGGAAGATTTTGACAGAATGGTTTGGGCTAAAAGGCTCCAGGTATTCAGTATTTTGGGTGAAAATAATTTTTTCTCCTCCAGCGAGGTATCATAAAACTGGTTGCGGAGTTTGCCTAAAGAATTAACGATTAATACAAACTGAGGATTAAACTTGTAAAAGTCTGAATCCGGATTAAATACCGCCAGTTCTACCTGATCATAACCCGCTTCATACAACTCAATTTTTACACCGGCGATAAGGCCCGCTTCTTTGATAAATCGAGCTAAAAACGGGGTAGAACGATAGCCCAGTATTGCCAGTCGGCAAGATGTTTTGCATGTCTTCGGATCAATCAACCCCGCATTTTTGCTCAGTGTCCTTGCAGCGATTGTTTCATTCATTGAATTACAAACATTAGTTTTGTTCCCGGCTGCTTTTTTCTGCCAGTTCAATAAGGTTGAAGTTGGTGTTTTTCATATTTAAAAATAAAAAAGCAATCAACCTGTTTTCAAATCCTAATACAGGTTCCACAATTACCTTTGCTCCTTTGCCTTGCATTTGGGCGACTGCGGCGTATATGTCTTCTACCTCAAAACAAATATGATGAATTCCTCCACCGGAACTTGCGTAACCCGCTACGGGTGATTCATTGTTGACGGGTTCGATCAGTTCTACAAACCCATTCTCCATATTCAAAAAACAGACATTCACTTTTTGGCTGCCGACAAAGGAAGGAAGGCTTATTTCCCGAAAAGGAATAAACGGTTTGAGATCTTTTAAAGAATTTTGAATATTGGGTACTACTAAGCCGATATGATGAAACTGCATAATCTTGAAAATAAATGGCAGACAAATTAACCCAAATTTCCCACATTCGCCTTGCGAGCCAGCAAATTACCACCCAACTGGGGCGCGATATATCTGAGACAATCGCCTGGATGGGAGCGATCCAGGCGCAGGATTATCCTATGGCAAAATGGGCAATGGGCGTTCGATTACCGGGCACAACCGACATGGAAATCGAGTCAGCCATTAGCGCAGGATTGGTTATCCGTACCCATGTCATGCGTCCTACGTGGCATTTGGTTTCCCCCGATGATATATACTGGATGCTCCGATTGACCGGCCCGAGGATCAAAGCTTTGATGAAAGGGCGACACGTCGAATTGGAACTCACGGAAAAACTGATGGGCAAATGTTATGATCTGCTGGAAAAACACCTTGAGGGAGAAAACCACCTGACGAGAGAAGAAGTGATAACCCTATTTGAAAAAGAAGGAATTTCAACGGGCAATGGGCGGTTTTCCCATATCATGGCATTGGCAGAAATAGACATGAAAGTGTGTAGCGGAAAAGTAAAACACAAAAAACAAACCTATGCACTGCTTCCGGAAAGAGTACCGGTAATGCAGATACTGACGGAGGATGAGTCACTGGAAAAACTGGCGCGAAAGTATTTCTTCAGCCATGGCCCGGCAACACTCGAAGACTTTGTCTGGTGGTCGGGACTGACCAAAACGGCTGCCCGCAGGGCGTGGGAGATGATCCGGCCCGACCTCGAAGTAATCAAAAACGATGACGGACAGGAATACAGTTTTTTACCCCGGTTTTCCGCCTTTTCAGATTCTGTAGAATCCCTCTTTTTACTGCCCGCTTTCGATGAATATTATATCAGTTATACTGACCGAAGAGCCGTATTGTCCTCCGAAAATTACAAAAAAGCCGTCTCCGACAACGGCGTTTTCCGCCCCATTATCGTGATAGATGGTCAGATAAAAGGCCTCTGGACACGTACTGCCAAGAAGGATCATTTACAAGTAGAAGCCCGATTTTTTGAGTCGCCCGATCCGGCGATTTCCCTACAGTTGGAGAAGGCCGCAGCCCATTACGGGCGGTTTTTGGGGTTTGAGAAAGTTCAGATCAAATTTTAACGGAATTATCATCTCTGTGAAACTCTGAGAAACTCTGTGATCCCTCTGTGGAACTCTGTGTTAACCATTTGTTTCGTTTGTCAAAGACAAATTTCAGGAAGTGGGAACACAGAGTTCCGCGGAGGGATCACAGAGGTACACAGAGGATCACAGAGTTTTTTAGAAACTTCTTTTTTAATTGTAATTTAGCCTAAATACTTAAAGCCATGAACTTCTCTCTCCGCCCCTGGAACATTGACGATCTTGAGAGTCTGGTGAAATACGCCAACAACCCCAATATCGCCAAAAATCTGACCGACAAATTTCCTCATCCCTATACCGAAGAAGTGGGAAGGAGCTTTATTACCTTTGCCACAAGCCGAAACCCGGTTCATATTCTGGCGATTGATATTGAAGGAGAAGTCGTGGGCGCATCCGGGATTCATCAGCAGGAAGATATAATGTGCAAAAATGCGGAAATGGGCTATTGGCTGGCTGAGCCTTTCTGGGGTAAAGGAATCGTTACAGAAGTGGTCAAACAAATGGTCGAATACGGATTTGCCAACTTCGATATAGACCGCATTTATGCACGCCCTTTTGGCTCGAATATCGGTTCGCAGCGCGTGCTCGAAAAAGCAGGATTTACCCTCGAAGCCCGCCTGGAAAAAACCCTGTACAAATGGGGAAGATACGAGGACGACCTGATTTACGCCGTGAGGAGGAATAAGTAAACCATTCGATCCATTATTCGTGTCGCAAGATCCCATCAGGGGTATTCGTGGCTTAATGAACTTGTTGTAAGTAAAAGCCACGAATGACACGAATGCACACGAATGAATAATTATCCTTATTTTGGGGCATTAATGTTTTAAATTCAAGCCCCATGCGTTTTGCTTCTGTTTTTCTGCTGGTAAATATTTTCCTTCTGCCATTCCTCTCTGCACAGGAAATTACCACCATTCCTGTCGAAACCAACGACTATTCACTCGTTTTGCAGACTGATGCCCTTCAGCGGTTGAATATGGTCTTTTTTGGAAAAAAACTTCATTCTGCTTCCGAATATGCAGCCATTTCCCGCTTCTATTGGATGAACGACAATAACGCAGGAACCTATACCAACGCCTACACACCTGCGGGCACATTCAACCTCGTGGAACCGGCCCTTTCTGTTGAGCAGGCTGACGGCAACCTCTCCACTGACCTCCACTATGTCGGCCATAAAACGGTCTCACAAACTGACAACGTAAGCCTCACCACCGTTAATCTCAAGGACCCCCTCTATCCCGTGGAGGTGATGCTTTTCTATAAATCATACCACAAAGAAAATGTCATTGAGCAGTGGACGGAAATTAAAAATACCGGTAAAAAAACCCTTACCCTTGAAAAATATGCATCTGCCAATCTCTATTTCACAGGCCAGAATTTTTACCTTCGGCACTACCACGGAAACTGGGCGAGAGAAATGAAACCCGAAGAAACCCTCCTTACCGCAGGCATCAAAAGCCTCGATTCCAAACTCGGCAGCCGCGCCAATCTCTATCAGGCACCGACATTTTCGGTTTCATTTGACCAACCCGCAACAGAGGACGCAGGAAAAGTGCTGCTCGGAACCTTGGCCTGGTCCGGCAATTTTAAGCTGGATTTTGAAATAGACTCCTACCATAACCTCCGCCTCATCGCCGGCATCAATCCCTTTGCCTCCGAATATGCGCTCAAAGGCGGAGAAACTTTTCAGACCCCGGCATTTATCTACACCTACTCCGAGCAAGGAACCGGTCAGGCCAGCCTTCAGATGCACGACTGGGCGCGTCAGTACCGCATTCCCGATGGAAATGGTTCGCGCCTTACCCTGCTCAACAACTGGGAGGCTACCTATTTTGACTTTGATGAAAACAAACTCGTAAGCCTATTTCAGGGAGCCAAAAAACTAGGCGTGGATATGTTTTTGCTGGATGACGGCTGGTTTGGCAACAAGTACCCCCGCAACGGCGACAATGCCGGGCTTGGTGACTGGCAGGAAAACCGCAAAAAACTCCCCCACGGCATCGGGTATCTGGTCGCGGAAGCAGAAAAAGCAGGGGTAAAATTTGGCATCTGGGTCGAACCCGAAATGGTCAACCCCAAAAGCGAACTCTACGAAAAACACCCCGAATGGGTGATCCGCCAGCCGGAAAGACCGGAGCAATATTTCCGCAACCAACTGGTGCTCGACCTCGCAAATCCTGCCGTTCAGGACTTTGTATATAACGTGCTCGATACCCTTTTTACCGAAAATCCCACACTCGCTTTTGTGAAGTGGGATTGCAACGCGCTCATGTTTAATGCCCATTCGGCTTATCTGGAAAAAAAGGGAGAGAAACAGTCACATCTCTACGTGGATTATGTCAAAGGACTGTACAGCGTGCTGGAGCGATTACGGAGCAAATACCCGAAAGTGCCGATGATGTTGTGTTCGGGTGGGGGAGGAAGAGTGGATTATGAGGCACTGAAATACTTCACCGAGTTTTGGCTCAGCGACAATACCGATCCGCTGGAGAGAGTATTTATCCAGTGGGAATATTCGTTTTTTTACCCCATGATTT
This sequence comes from Bacteroidia bacterium, assembly GCA_033764335.1. Taxonomy (GTDB): domain Bacteria; phylum Bacteroidota; class Bacteroidia; order J057; family J057; genus JAGQVA01. The sequence goes on from JANRJC010000067.1 coordinate 19,046, forward strand.
CGCACTGCAACCACGTCACCGATTGGAGCAAAGTGGGCATTAAATACCGCACCGACGTAGCGATGATGGGCAAACTGGGCTACGACATTGTGGTAGATCATCTGGACGAAAAGGATTTGCAGTTTAGTCAGGAAGCGGTCAAAACCTATCAGTCTATCAGCGATGTGGTATGGCACGGCGACTTTTACCGAATGGTGAGTCCGTGGGAAAATTCGTTTGCCTCGATGATGAGCGTGAGCAAAAACCGCGACCGGGCGGTGGTGTTTAATTACCTGGTAACCAACCGGTTTGACTTCACCTATTCGACTCTGCCGGTGAAACTAAAGGGTCTTGATCCCGCAAAAAAATACCGACTGAAGGAACTCAACATTTATCCCGGCACACAGTCATTTATAGATACGGAAACCCTTTATTCAGGAGAATTTCTGATGAATGTAGGTTTTAATCCCGGCATGAGCCAGCGGCGCACGAGTGTAATTGTGGAGGTGATGGAGGTGAAGTAAATAACCCTATAACCTCAATTGCACCCCTTAAAAGTCAACTGATTTGAAAGTTGAATAATTTAGGGAATTATAAAGTAATTGGGATAATGAATCCCTGTGAATCACCGAGATGAATCTCCTCCGTGCTTCTCCGACTTCTCCGTGGTTTAAATACTACGCAATCAAAAAACCACCGAGGAAGAAGAGAATCACCGAGGCGTCTCTCTGCTTAGACAGGTAGGTTTGATCTTATATCCCAATAAGTTTATAATT